>CAZFQS010000016.1:0-77736 GCA_964521285.1 uncultured Bacteroidales bacterium
CATCGGGATCTCTAACCAGTATTGTTGCAGTTATGGGAACTTCCCCGCTTCCTTCAGAGTAGCTTAAAGGAGTAGTTTCAATAGCAGAGAGCTCAGGGGCATCATTTTGCCTTGTAATGGTTATGTTTCTTGTTTCTGTGTTGCTGAAAACTGTACCGTCATGAACTCTGAATGTTACTGTTCTCGTAGTTAATGAGGGATTGCCGTTATTTGTATTAATATATGCAACATTTCTTAATGCTGACTGGAAGCTTGCTTTTGTAGCGGGCCCTGTTAATGTTAACCTTCCAAACGTATCATTCCAGGAGCCTGTTATTGACGCTGTATTGGTAAATACAAGGGTGTCTTCAGCAGCCAGATAACCAGAGGTTATACGCACTGTAGCATATTCAATGTTGTCGTCATCAATATCTGTAACCACCAGCGTATTTGTAATATCCAAAGAACCCTGGTCCTCCACGTAAGCAAGAGGGGTAGTTTCAATACCTGACAGCTCGGGTGCATCATTGACGCCTGTTACATTAATATTTCTTGATACAGTATTGCTGTTGTCATCGCCGTCATTCACTCTAAATGTTACTGTTCTTTGCAGTGTTGAAGGCTCTTCCAGATTTGTATTTACATAAGTTATACTTCTTAATGCTGCCTGGTAGTCTGCTTTTGTATCTGTACCTGTTAACGAAAGAGTACCTGTAAATGAATTCCAGAAACCTGTGATATCAGGTGTACTGCTGAAACTAAGCCGATCCTCTGTACTAAGGTAGTTAGTCGTTAATTGTACAGTAGCAGACTCGATATTAGTGTCATCAATATCTGTAACAACAATTGATGATGTAAGATTTACAGCTGGACTACCTTCTGTGTAACTAACCGGTGTAGATTCTATTCCTGATAATACCGGCGGATCATTATCAGTGCTGATAGTAATATCTCTTGTTTGCGTATTGCTATTAACAGTTCCGTCATTTATCCTGAAGGTTACAGTTCTTGTCTGCGTTGACGGGCCCTCCGTATCTGTATTTGAATACCTGACACTCCTCAGTGCTTGCTGATAATGTGCTTTTGTGTCAACACCTGACAATGTGAGCCTGCCATGTCTTGAGCTCCATGAACCGGTGATATTGTAAATATCGGTAAAGGTTAAAATATCTTCACGATCATGATAATTGGATGTTATCTGTATGGTAGCAGATGCCATATTATCGTCATCGACATCTGTGACAACTATTGATGATGTGATAACAGCTGGTGGTCCATCTTCTGTGTAACTCAGCGGGGTTGTTTCAATATCTGAAAGTACAGGGGCATCATTTTCCCTGGTGACAGTGATATCTCTTTGCACGGAATCGCTGTAATTATCTCCGTCATGGACATTGAAAGTAATTGTTCTTGTATCAGTGGATGGATTATCTGTGTTCGTATTCTCATAGCGGACATTTCTCAAAGCTGTCTGATATATTGCTATTGTGGCAATGCCTTCTAATTTAAGAATACCTGTTACAGGATCCCATGTACCTGTAATAAAGGCAGTATTGGTAAAACTTAATTCATCTTCACTATCCTGATAGTTTATTGCTATGCGTATAATCGCGGAGTCAAGATTTATATCATCCGGGTCTGTCACAGTAATTGCTGATGTAATAATTACAGGAAGATCTCCTTCTGTATAATGCAGTGGTTTGCTTTCTATATCTGAAAGTACAGGTTCAGTCTGACCGTATGTAAGATTTGAAAATACAATCAGGATAAATATAATGAATAATGGGAAGAATTTTTTACTTCTCATAGCTTATATATTTTCGAATTGAGCCTATTTCTCCAGGTACAAATTTTCTAAAAAATATTGTTAAACGAATCAAAAATCCTCACTATTTGATAAAATGAGTATTACAAGGTTTGAACTGATTAATTAAGATGAGGAACTTAATAAAGCAAGTAAGGTTAAATTCTAAAATTGACCGTTATTTCTGGTCTTGATTAATATAATTACACTATTATCTCCGGTTACGTTCGAACCGGTCATTATATATCCATTATCATCAGTAATATCGAATCCTAAACCTTCCATCTGACCAGACAAACCATACTCACTTAAATTTAAAATACCGCCATTCAGATCAGTTTTAATAAACACTATGCTGCTTGTATTTCCAGCAGTTTTCCGGGTGCCTAGTATTAAAATTTCATTATTATCTACTTCTAATCCTGTACAATACGAATCTGGTAAATTATCAAATGTTTTTTCCCATATAATTTCACGGTTTTGATGATCTATTTTCATCAGGCAAATATTGGTTCCGCTATTATTCACCACTGTCCCTGAAATAAGATAATTATTATCAGGCAGGACTCTAATGTGATTTTTGTAATCCATTTCTGTTTCAAATAAGGTCTTAAATTCGCTGTTTATTGACCCTAATAGATTAGTTTTTACTATAAATGAATGATATTGCGTTGTTCCTACGGGCCGGCTTTTAGTATTCCCTACAATAATATATCCATCATTTTCGGACTGTATACCGTGTCCGATATCATTATCAATAGCAAATCCTATAGGATGGGGTTGCAAGATAATATCACCGTCGGAATTCAGCAATAATTGAAAAATATCCTTTTGATTAGCTGCAGCAGAAGCAGACGTTATACTGTTTTGAGTATAATTTTCAGTATAACCTACAATCAAAAAATCACCTGAACTGGTAATCTGCAAGTCATATGCTTCCTGATTCCCTGTCTGGCGGATTATTTTGGTCCATATTAAATTACCTGAGCTGCTTGTTTTAACCAGGAATATATCTGAAGTACCTGTGATTGTATCCTGATATGAGCCCATAAGAACTAATCCGCCATCATTAAGAATACGCAAACATGTTCCTTTATCGTCATAATTTCCGCCATAGTATTTTGTTTCTGAATTTGAAAGGCTGTTACCGTATTTATCAGTCAGAATAAGGCACATATCAGTCCCATTATCAGGAGTACTTATAGTGCCTAAAACAGCATAACCTCCATCATGGGTTTGTTTGACATCTACTCCGTAGTCCAGGGAAGGTCCTCCGTAAAATTTAATAAATGATTCTGACTGTTTAAGAGTTATCTCATCCTTATCACATGACAGATATATTAAAACAATCAATGAAAATATAATAAACGCAATTGATCTCATTTAAATAAACTTAACTTTAAAATAATTTACTTTTGTTTTTTAGGTTTATAGACAGAAAAATAATAACCAAGAGTTAATGTGAAATAGTTTATCGAATAATCATCATCAACGTAATAATACTTTGACCATAATTCTGAGCTTTTATATCTGTTCTGATCATTAATAATATTATTTAAGCCAATATTAAGTCGGATATCAGACATTATATAACCTCTGGGTACTTTGAATTTGAATCCTGCCCCAATGATATAAAAGAAGGCATTACTTTCCCGGAAATCAGTCATTGGTATATCAGCTCCGGTTATGGGAGGACTGTTAACATCATATACCCTGCTGGGTATCCCGGTTACTTTATTTACCTTACCTGCACTTATTCCTGTGCATAAGTAATATTTAACGTTTCTTGAGCTTAGCTCATAAGCTATAGTTACCGGCATCTCAATTATGGATATTTTTTCTTTAAATGTGATTTCTGCAAATTGCATTTCATCGGCATTATAGTAATACTTTATATCATCCTGGAATGAATACTGATTATTAGTATAATTAATTCCAACATTCAGGAATAATTTATCAGTAATATACCTGCTTATGTTAAATCCGACCTGAAATCCGGCTCCTGAGGAATTTGATGACGAGTTATATGTAACATCTCCGGCATTGTAAGGTTCAATTATTTTGGGATTGGCGAGATTCGGGCCGAATGTAACACCCATAGAAAAAATAGCCTTTGTTTTATATGATTCAAAAAGATATACAAACTCTACAGGGTCACTGGGCATTATTTCATATTCAGGGTATTTTTTTAAAAATTCCACCATATTTCTTTCTGCTGCATACTGATTATCATCAAATAAATAGGCCAGAATTATTAATTTATAAGCTTCAATTTTTTGGGTTCTTGTAAAACCGCTTTCAATGCAGGGAGCTAAAATTCCGTGTATTTCTTCTATCATACCCTGGTCAAATAATTGTTTTGCAGTTTGAAATGATTTGAGGCAATCCTCCTGGGCAAACGCTGAAATATAGAAGAAAGCAGAAATCAGGAGTAAAATATTCTTAATATAGCTTATCATATAAGTGTTATTATTTTCAATACATTATTTTAAATTAATTTTATTTATCTGTACAGGTTTTTTGATAATTTATATCATAGGCAACATAGTTTTCCCATTCTCTTGTTGTCATATTTCTATTGATTTTAGAACAAATATCTTCAGCCATATATTCAATTTTTGAAGGCCACACAAATATTTTTTCAGCATTATCTCCGGTAACCAAGTATCTCCCGTCTTTATTAAATGCCAGAGAAAGTGCCCATGCTTCATGCGCTTTTATTGTGACAGGTCTTATATTCAGATTATTAGCATCCCATATTTTTATTGTTCCATCATAACTTGCTGTAGCTAATAAATTATCATCCGGACTAAATTGTAAATCAGTTACTCTGGCTAGATGTCCATTTATTCTTGATACTTTGTTTGTCCTGAGGTTTAATATTCCTAAAGCACCTGATTTATTGCCAAAGGCTATTTTAGTCCCAGAGTTATTATATTTTAATACTGTTATTGCATTATCTTCTGACTGGAAAATTACAGACGATTTATTACTGGCAAGATTCCATAAAGTAATTTTACCATCTGATGACCCCCCTGCCAAAAACTTACTATCCGGAGAAACAGTTATACTGTTGATTTTATTCTCATAAGTGACAATAACTGTTTTTGTTCCTTCAATTAAATTCCAATATATGACTGAATTATCTGTGCTTGCAGAAAATAATCCCTTATTGTCAGGTGTAAATACTAAAGCATCCACCCAGCCCTTATGACCCTCTAAATACTGAGGCGGAGTATTTGGATTATTAAGGTTAAATAATTGAATTCCAGAAGCAGATGTACCACATGCAAGCCATCTATTATTATTACTAATAGCTAAACTTCGATTAATGAAATTGTTATCTATTAATGTCGTGCTGGTTTTAGAACTTGAATTCAAATCCCATCGCAAGATTCTTCCATCACCTCCTGAACTATAAAATATATCTGAATTAGGCATGAACAATAATGATCTGACTGCACCCACATGACCTTCCATCCTGTTATAGGCTGTCCCGTTAAATGCAACCAATGCAGAATAAAGTGCGGTATATACATCAGGATTATTTTCCGGACCATTGTATTGTTTATTGAATTTATAAGACTGAAAAGCAAGCAGGGCTTTTAAGTTATTATCAGTAACAGTAAGAGATTTTGAAGCCATAGTTTGTGCTATTTGCAGCATTCTTCTTATAAACTCTATGTCCTTCTCTTTTACAGCTTCTGTACGGTCTTCTCTGTCTTTTTCTGCTGTTTTTAATGCTAACTGCTTTTCCTGCTCAGCAATCTCTGTAGTCTTTTCAAGTTTCTGGCTATATTGTGTAACTTCAGATACAACTTCAAATGCCTGCAGAGCTTCTCTTTCTGCCTTTAGTTTTTCAATTCTGGCAGAATCTGCAGCAATTTGTGCCATAACTCTTTCAAAGGCTTCCTTATCAGCCCTTAGCTCAGCAAATTCACGTAATCTAACATTCTCATTTGTTATTCTTTCAAGGTCCAGGTTTTTATTTGCCAGATCTGTGTTTAATCTCTTATTATCCTGTAAAGAATTATATACTACAAATAATAAAGCTAAAACAAGAACAGCGATAATACCAGAAACAGCAGCAAATCTTCTGGTCCTGTTAATAGCTCTTCTCTGTAACCTGACCTTATTCTGCTCTTCCTGTATAAACTTCTTTTCACTGGCATCAAGAAAAACCATTACTTTCTCAAAAGCAGGATTGTATCTTCTTGCCCACGCAAGGGTAGGCTTCTGTGTTTTTTTCCAGTTCACTGCAAGGTGTAAATCAGGAGGTCTCCATAGTCCGGTTTTCCCTAACTGATAGAGAGATGAAGCTTCTGCCAGGCGTAAATACATTTGCACCGAAGAAAATTCCTCTTCAACCCATGCTTTCAATTTATCCCAAATACGCATCAGACTTTCATGAGATATATCTATAACAGAATCACTATCCAGAGGTACATTTTCTCCGGGCGTAAGAAATGATCTTCCTTTGGCCCTGAATTTTTCTACCACTTCAATTACTTTCTCATCACTTACCTGTGCAATTTCTCCTATATATTTAATCCTTGCCGGATGCCTTATACCTTGATTATTGGCTCCCTGTTCAGTCAGACATCTAAACATGCACTTACATATTTCTTTCCCTTCGTCTGTTAATTCATCATAAGCTTCATTAGCATGCCGGGATAAAGCATTTTCGATTTTTCCTGCTGCTTCATAATCCCTTAGTTTAATCGGTGCAGGGGTTTCATTGTACTGTAACCAGTAATCCCATGTTCTCATCATGACATGCTGAAGGACCGGTAACTGGTCGGTTTTATCTTCAATAGTATTGAGTATTTGCTGTAATAGTTGCGGATCTATCTTGGCCCCACCTACAGCGATAGGGCCTAATACAGCTTCCCTGAAATCTTCCCTGGACATTTGTGGGATAAGGAAATTACTTTCATTAATAAGATTGGTTAATTCCAGAAATTGAGAACAATCTCCAATGAAGTCCGATCTCATGGTTAATACTATATATATTGGTAATTCTTTTTGCTTAATAGCATTAACCAGCAGTTTTATATAAGCTTCAGTTTCATTAACACTTGTACTGTCTTTTCTGCTTTCCTTATACCTGAATAATTCTTCGAACTGGTCAATTATAAGTAATACATTTTCATTTCCGGGAATTTTCATCTGCTTTACAGCATCTACCAGTCCGAATGAACTTCTTCTCAGTACAGTATTTAATATATATTTTTTAATATGCCCGTCTTCACTATATTTTTCCACATTTTCATTTTTAGCCAGAACAGCTGCAAGATTCTCAACAGGACTGTTTCCCGGACGGGCAGCCATAATTCTCCATTTTGAACCGGCTTCAGGAATGAAGCCGCCGTATAGAACAGGGATTAATCCACAATAAATTAGTGATGATTTACCACTTCCTGAGGCCCCTGTAACTGCAGCAAATCTGTTCTTTGCCAGATACTCCAGTACAATCTCACTCTGGCCTTCTCTGCCGAAGAAAAGATGACTTTCTTCTGTGCTAAATGGTCGCAGGCCAGGGAAAGGATTCCTGATAGTAATCTTCTTATTTATAGTTTGTATTTTAGCTTCTGTTGTCATTTCTTTTATTAAGAGCCTCTAAAAAACTTTTTAGAAAAGAAGAATTAATCTCATTCTTTAAAATAATCTCGGACCTGTTTATAAAACTCATAATATTCTCATCAGGTTTTTGATCTGATATAATACCTATTGATAAAAAAGGATTTGTTTTTCCATATCCCGGTGCTTTAATTAAATCTCTGATCTTACTGTTTAACCATTCTATATCGCTATTCCCCTTATAGATTATAACTGCATCAGCTTCTATTAAATTCTCTATATGCTTTGTAATAAGGTTATTTTTGCTTATATCAGAATTATTATCTTTTATAATATAGTTATCTTTATTAATCTCGTTTATTAATTTATTTATATTATTTCTTTCATTATTCTCATATATAAGATAAATGTTTAATTTATCTTTTATTGTAATTTTTGTCGGTTCATTTAGTTCTTTAAGTTTATTATTTAAAATTGACTTAAATACTTCAAGCGGGGCTTCAACTATTTCTGTTTTTTCTTGAGCTTCATCTCTTTTCAGTCTTTTCAAATACAAAGACTGACGTTGATCTGTAGGTTTTAAATCGTTTGGGATCCATATTATTCTCAATAATTTATCATTCTCCTCAGATTTTTCAATAAAAGACTTCGTTAATTGATTTTGAAGATCAATAAGTGAAAATTTTGAATTCTTTACATACTCTCCGTAATATGCACCCATCATGTGAATTGATAAAACTGCCCTTTTTAAATAACTCTGGATTACAGAAGATAATTTATCCCCATCATCTGGCAACTGTGTAAGAGGGAGTATACCATAGCCCAGATGATGCAATTCTCTTCTGAGGATATCCCTGTTATCCTTTTGATCAATCGTTGTTTCAGCAAGATAAATAAATTTCTTTTCTTCCCGGGGATCATCAATTTTTTTATCTGAAGTCTGCGAAAGCAAAGAATTATATACATCGTACGCTAAATCAACTAATGTTGACCAGAATTTATTGTATGTTTCATCTTCTTCGTTTATACCAAATGTTTTTGCTTTTCTACTGAACCTGTTAATTTCAAAAAAGTCATAACTTAACTCATTTCTCAGGAAATCAGGCTGAAGTTCATCATCAACAGGAAATGTAAGTACTTTAAAAAGCCGATTAATATTTCTTGCGGTATCATCTGAATTTAAATATACTAATTCGTGTATTTTTTCTAATTCTGAAAGATATTCTTTTGAATTTATATATTCTGGGGAGATTATTGTCACAAACACAGCTGTTTTTGAGAAGATGTTAGCTATGTCATGTCCTAATAGCTTTTTTCTGGCTCTGAGATCATCGTGCAGAAGTATTGTAGGCTTTTGATCTGTTAATCTGGTTATTAATATAGCCAGATATTCACAAAATTTTTCAGCCCATTGATTTATCCATTTTTCTTCCGGTCTGATAGAGTTTACATAACTTATAAATATGTCATATTCAAATTTCATATATCAGATAATATCAACAAGTTAATTTTTCCAAAATTACAATATTATACATACGTTTTATAATTCCTCGATACATTCCAAGATGGATCTTCTTATATCTAAATAATCAAATATCAGCATATTTAATGATTCTTTGTCCAGACTATAGAATTCCGTGTATGTTTTAGTCTTAAGTATTATTTTACCGCAAACAGCATTTGCAATAGCATTGGTATATATCATACTAAATTTATTGAAAACGATATTGTCATAACCATCGGCAATTGCTTCAATTGAACCTTCTATTACTATAATAAGTGAATAGGTTTTTTCCTGCAAGTCAACAGTAATTTCTTTTTCTTTCTTAAATTTATTTAATTCAAGATACTTGGCAAATTCCAGCAAAACATACTCAGGAGTATTTGACAATTTAAAGCATTTACGCAAAAACTCAATACGATTAAATATCAGATAAGGAGAACCATTCTTTGCATTTTCAAGTGATGTTTTTATTTCGTTTACTATTCCTGGTTCAATTCTCGGATATATAGTATCCAAATAATTTTTGTCTATTTGGTTAATTACATAAGCAGCAGATTCTCTTATTAACTTACTTGGATGAAAAAGGTTTGATACAAGAATTTGATTAATATCCGGGTTTTTTAACTTTAACCAGCTAATTATTGCACAAGCTTTAGCATACAAAGATATAACATTATAATCTCTTGTTATAACCTCGGATATAATTTCATTCAGGGTTATATTTTCTGCCGGGAAAAAGTATCTAAGTTGCTTTACTCTTCCTTTAGCTGATAAATTTTCCAATACAGGAAATAAAACTTGTTTAATTTCTTCATTTACAATTTGGTCAAGCATTTCAATAGCATAGCTAATGTCCCGGTCATTTCCATTATTAATCAGGTTTCTGATATTAGCGATAGCAGTTGAATTATATGCCAGGGATAACAAATGGAAGAGAACCCTGTAGTTATCAGCTAGTTCAGTATTTATAGCATTTCGTAAAAGAGGAAACTTTTTTGTGAGACCCATGGCCGATATTACAGATAGATTCCATGACATAATGTTTAATAATCGTACAATGGCATTCAGTATTCTGTTTATATTGTTGGTAGTTGCCTGGAATCCCGACTCTCTAAGTGCAATTATTGCCTGCCGCGCTATAATTCTGTTCTGGTTTTCAAGTTTATTTAATAATAAGTCTATAGCTTTAGGGCTTCCTATTTTTCCATATATTTTTACAATTCTTGATAATAATATATTGTCAGCATCTGGCAGGAGAAATACCTGTTCCAGCTGATCTAATGCATTATCGCCGATTCTTATCAGTGCCTCGAATGCATATGAATAAAATAAAGGAGAAGATAAATATCCAATCAGGATATGCGTATGTTCAGGATCTTTTATTCTTGTCATTGCCTTTACTGCAGCAAATTTAACTTCAGGCTCAAAATCTCTGGACAGGTTTACTAACAAACCACTTAGTCCTTTTCTTTTACCTGAAGCTCCAAGTATATCACAAGCCAGTATTCTATCGCTGATTTTCTTGGAATTAGAGAGCTTCTCAAGAGATGTAACTGATTTTCCTGCTAATAGTTTTTTTTCAAAAACTGCAACCATATTAGACCTGAGATTAACAGAAGCAGTATCATTATCATCGATATTCAGTGCTTTAAGCCTGGGCAATGAGCTAAGCACCGATAAGTTATTTATTTTCCACAAAATATATTTTCGTACTTCAGATGAAGGGATGCTAAGTAAATCTATAAGATGGTTTTCAAATGATAGAGGTTGCGTACTTTCTGATATTGATAATGCATTTATAACCCTGCCTGCAATATCACTATTCAGGAGTCTATGAAAATTAGTATCAACACTGGATAAATCACTTATTTTTGCTTTAACATTTGCCTTGAGTTTCTTAATACAATTCTTTAGAGCAGCCTGATATGCTTTAATTAATTTTATAGCTATAAAAAACCATAGCAGAGAAAGTATTATAACTACATATAGTAATTGGTTGGGTTTATGAAAATTAAGTTGTATTAATCCAATCAGGAGAAGTCCGGCAAAAATCATACTGAATAGCCTGAAAGAACCCTCCAGGCGTGGAATTACAGCACGATGGAATCTTATATCCAGCGATTGAAATAAAACTTTTAATGACGGAAGTTCAATAGTGTTTTTCATGGTCTCATAGCCAGCTTTAACAGCAGCGACAAGCAGGAAAAAGAAAGTGAATCTGAATACAGCCGTGGCATAGCCAATAAAAATATATGCTACCGTTGATATGATTAATAAAACTATCATACCGGCAGGTACAAGAAATATACTATAAGGGGAATCGTACGAATACAGAATTTTTCTTATGAGGAATCTGTCAACCCCATATATGAATATAAATAATGTTCCGACAAACAGTCCGAGAAATTTTGCAAATCCCACAATCATCGGATAACTGTCCCGGACCATTGCTATAAAGTTATAATGTATTATCATTCCAATTAACGCGGAAAGAATAACAAAAAGTATAACTAAAAAAGTATATTTAGAATAAAAGAACTCATAGAATTTTGAACGTATAGGAGCAAATTTTCTGGACTGTTGCAGGAATGTTTTTGAATATTTATGAATTGGATTAATTAAAAACTGCAAAAAAAGCGCAATGAAAATACTAATAGCACTACCTAAAATTATTAATTCAAGATTCCATGATTTGAAAAGGAAAAGGATAATACCCCAGCTTCCCAGCACCATTCCACCGATATGGGCCAGTTTTATATATGGTAATATCCTTTTATTCTGGCCGCTGATATAAATACTGTTTATTGAGTGCCAAAAGCTTAATAATACAATAATATTAATCGGAAACATAAGTGTAAACTGTATCATAAGGGGGTATCCGAAGGCACTGAGCTTAATTAATTCATAAAATTCAGCATAATAGAATATAAAGATTGTAGTAATTCCAATTATTAAATAATTAAATACGGTAAAAAGTCTGAATGAAACCCGGCTTGAAAAAAAGGTGTAAAATGACATTATTATTACTCCAAATAATCCTGATACTATAAATGCCATTGGAATTTGATCAGTTTGAAAGGTGTCCAGAAATATAGCATGTGATCCAATATCAAATGAAGCCAGGAATGTACCAATACAGATAGCCTGTAAAGAAGTCAGAATTACCATTATTAGCTCTTTAGGCCTAATCTTTAATAATCTTAGTATATAATTAAACATAGTGGTTATGGCTTCAACTTGACTTTTAAGTAAAAATATAAATATAACCAGTTAATAATCTATTCCTTAAAAGCGAGATAAAAATAAGAAATATATTGTGTAATTCAGTATTTCTTGTGTAAAGTATAAATGAGTTCGTGGAGCGAAATTAATAAATCGTGTAATTTTTTTTTATTGCAGGCCAAACTTAATGCAAATTTTTATGTTACATTTAGCCGGTTACTATAAATATTTATTGAATTATGTTTGGGCAAAAAGAAATTAAAGGTCAAAAATTTATATTGAAGAGGGGCAAAAAGTATTTCCGGTCTTGGCGTGTTAATTCTGTCAAATTATATTTTTAAAATGGTTGCAGCCTTATTGGATACGATCCCATTTTATATAGGAGTGAGGTTCTTGTCAAAGTATTTGAATATTAATCCCCTTCAGGAATATAGAAATAATAAACCTTAAGAGTCCCAGTTATTTGACTGGTTTCAATGCTTCATATCCCAGGTGCTGGGCATAACTATCAAGTATTACCATTGCTGTAAAAGCTTCAACAACTGGCCAAACGCGGGCTACAATAGTGGGATCGCGACGAGTTACAGCAGCAAGTTTTTTATTTTCCAGACTTACCTTGTCAATAGTTTGCTGGGGCTTTGCAATTGTTGGTGTCGGCTTTATGGTCACCCTGGCTATAATATCCTGTCCTGTAGTTAAACCGCCTGTTATACCTCCTGCATTGTTTGAGGAAAATGTCACTTTACCGTCTTTTACTCTCAGTGCATCATTGCACTGAGAACCTGTCATTCTTGCTGCTTCTGTTCCGCATCCTATTTCGACTGCCTTAACAGTACCTATACTCATTAACCTGCCAAGTTCACCATCCAGTTTATTAAACACAGGTTCACCAACACCGGCAGGAACTCCGGTAACAACAACTTCAACAGTTCCTCCTGAGGAATCGCCTTCATTCATAATTCTTAATATTTCTTTATTCATTGCATCAGCAGCTTCAAGATCAGGGCAAAAAAGCTTTGGATTAATTCCGTATTTTTCTCTTATTTCTTCTTCATCAAATACTGGTTTTGGAATATCCGGGATTCTATCTTCCAGGCTGGCCAATATTGCTGTTTTCTCCAAAAAGTGCAAATTCTGGTTAAATTTTTCTGAGGCAAATAAATACTGATATATAGGGTCGTACTTTTTCCTTATCTCGCGATATGCCAGTGCCTTTTTTCTGATTTCTTCAACAGGCACAGTCTTCATCTTCACACCAGCTGCTTCTTTAACATAAGCTGTTACTTCTATTCCATGATCTTTCAGTATTCTTTTAGCTATGCAGCCTGCGGCTACAATAGATGATGTATACCGGCCGCTAAAAAAACCTGCTCCTATTGAATCGTCCCATTCTCCATACTTCTGATATGATGCATAGGAGGCATGTCCGGGCCGGGGAGTACGATTAGTTACCTGGTACTGCTCTATATGCTCAAAATGCCTGTCAAGGTTAGGTATAAGGATTACAAAAGGTGTACCGTTAGTATATCCTTTATTTGAGAAGCCTGGCATCGTATCTGCTGCATTTATACCGCTGTAAATAATTGGCACATCCGGTTCCCTCCTGGGAGAAGTTAATTCTCCCTGACCAGGTTTCCTTAACATTAATTCAGTATATATTTCCTCTTCCTTAATATAGTATCCTGGCGGCACTCCCTGAATATTTATTGACAGACCTTCCTGATAAGAACCACCGGCAACTGTTGTTTTAAAAAGAATTCCGTATGAACATCCTAACATGGCTATTATTTTTTTGGTTAATTAATCCTGTTTAATTATATCTTAATAATTAGTTTATTAGTTCAATATTTGCGCCTATTTTTTTCATATCTTCAATAAAGGAAGGATAAGTGATATTAACTGATTCAGCGCTATCTACAATTGTTTCACCTTCTGATGCCATTCCTGCAATAGTGAGGGCCATAACCATGCGATGGTCGTTATAGCCGCATACACTTGTTCCAGCCAGCTCACTTTGCCTGATAATCAGTCCATCCTCCAGCTCTTCTACTTCTGCTTTCATTTTTCTCAGTTCAGTTGCCATGCAACTTATCCTGTCACACTCCTTTAACCGGGCCTGGGCAACATTGAGCAAACTTGTTTTTCCTTCAGCAAAACAACCTGCCACGGCGAGAGCCGGAAGAGCATCAGGCGTTGCATTCATATCGATTTCAATTCCTCTCAGTTTTTTACCCCTGACTAAAATTCCTTCACTGGTATGTTTTATTTGAGCGCCCATCTTTTCAATAAATTTAAACACTTCTTTGTCTCCCTGATGATCAGAAAAATCCAGCCCTTTTATTAATAGCTCTGAACCAGTAATAGCAGCAGCACATAGAGAAAAGGTTGCGGAAGAAAAATCTGCGGGAACAGGCAGGTCAAAGGCTTTATATTTCTGCCTGCCATATATTTTAAACCAGTCAAGAGCCTTATTTTCAAAATGTATGGATTGTTTTCTCAGCCAGTCCATTGTTATTTTAAGATATGGCCTTTCATGAAGATTTTCAACATATATTTCCGTATTGCCCTTAGCTAAAGGGCAGGCAATTAGCAAAGCTGTAACAAATTGTGAACTTATACCATTTACTGAAGTCATTCCTCCTTTCAGCGGGCCTTTAATAACAAAGGGGCATTTGCCTCCAGTTGAATCAACTTCTGTGCCAAGGTTTTCCAGTGCAGATAATAAATGAATCATAGGCCTTTCCCTGATTGATTCATCTCCATCGAAAGTAACCGGGTGTGATGCCAATGCTGCCAATGCAGTTAAAATACGCAAAGTAGTACCTGAGTTTCCAACATCAATCTTATTGCAGTCAGGTTTTATTAATCCCTGAATACCGGTTATAATCAAATTGTTATTCTGATCAACGGTTGCCCCGAATTCTTTTATGCCATTAATACATGAAATTGTATCTGAAGAGATTAAGGGATTTCGCAGTACAGATTTTCCTTCGGCCATACCAGCGATAGCCACAGCACGAATAGTATGTGATTTAGATGCAGGAATTAATATTTCTCCTGCC
This sequence comes from uncultured Bacteroidales bacterium, assembly GCA_964521285.1. Lineage (GTDB taxonomy): Bacteria > Bacteroidota > Bacteroidia > Bacteroidales > UBA10428. The sequence goes on from CAZFQS010000016.1 coordinate 15,152, forward strand.
AACCTGGATTTTATTGATTTAAGTTTCAATTTATATTTTTAGCTGAATAAATTCTGGGCGAAAATAATGAATCAATGAATGTATTACAAATAATTTAAAAATACTATGTTGAAGTATTATTATGAATATTAGCGAAATGTCTTTTAATTTTAATTATTATCACGGGTTATTCTCCTGATTTGAGTTCCAAATCATTTATCAGCTCAGCGGACAGTATACCGCTTGCAATTTCCCTCACCTCCCCGGTCATTCGTATATTCCAGTTTTTATCAATTTCAATCGTCAGTAATCCCCCCAGCATTTTAACAATAAGATGCCTGTCTGCAAACCCGCGTTTTACCAGTACACTGGCAACGGCGCATGAAGAGCTGCCTGAGGCAAGTGTATGGCCCGCACCTCTTTCCCATATCAATATTTCAACAAGATTCTCAGATATTATTTTTACAAATTGTACATTTATCCGATTTGGGAAAAGACTATGATTTTCCAGCAAGGGCCCGTATTTTTTAATTTCGTCTATATCTAATTTATCCTTTATAATAACACAATGAGGATTTCCTACTGATACACAATTTACCTCATATTTTTTGTCCCCTGCAGTTATTTTGCGGGCGAGGAATTCTCCCTCATCAGAATCTACCGGTATTTGTCTGCTTTCAAAAATAGCCTTGCCCATATCAATCCTGATTGTTTTGGCCCTCCCGTTTTCTTCTTCTACAATTTCTGCATTAACAATGCCCCCAGGTGTTTCAACTGAAAAATTTTCACTTTTTGTAAACTTAAAGTCGTATAAGAATTTGCAGAAAATCCTTAATCCGTTACCGCTTTTCTCTGCTTCTGAACCGTCGGGGTTATATATTTTTAAGCCGAAATCTGCTTTATCAGATAATACTTTAAGTAAGATGCCGTCAGTCCCGATACCGAAATTAACATTACAGATGCGCTTTATAGCATTACCAGTAATATTGAAATCAATGTTTTCACTATCAAGGACAATGTATTCATTCCCCAGTCCGTGAGATTTTACAAAGAAATTTTTTTCCATATTGTAATGTTATTTACCGGATATAACTGATAAAACAAAGTTCTTTTCGAGGATTTATAAAACTAAATAAAATTTTCAACTAAATCCTCAAATGTTTCGTTTTTCCTTATAAGCCTGTCATTGCCATTTTTATCAATCATTACCTCTGCCGGCCTTAAACGGTTATTATAGTTAGAACTCATTGAATAAGCATAAGCTCCTGAATCTAAAATACCAATAATATCATTTTCAAATATTTCAGGAAGAGTCCTGTCTTTAGCAATTATATCTCCGGTTTCACACATGTTTCCAACAATCCATACATTTTCAGTTTTTGCTGATTGCGCAGCATTATTCCTGTAAATTTCAATATCGTGATGTGAATCATAAATCATTGGCCGGGGAATGACATTGAATCCGATATCAGTACCTATATATTTTAAATTATAGTTTAGCTTTATTGCAGTAACGCTGCCAAGTAAAATAGCGGATTCAGCAACAATATATCTTCCGGGCTCAATAATAAATGTTACCTGCCTGCCGTATTTTTCAGTCCAGTTATTTATGATTTGGCCCAGTTTTTCACCTAGTTTCCGAAGGTCTAACCGCGGCTCATGGTTTTGCTTATTATAAGGAATACCAAACCCTCCTCCAAAATCAATGAATTTTATATTTTCAAACTGCCCGGCAATATCTAACATTATTTCAGCACTTTTTAAGTATGGCCCGGAGTCCATAAAAAGGGAACCGATATGCTGATTTATTCCTGTAAGTGCTAAATTGTACCTGTCAAGTACCTCTTTTACATCATCTATAAACTTAATATCAATACCAAATTTTGTGCTCACTCCGCCTGTTATAACCTTTTTATGATGCCCGGCTCCTATTCCAGGATTGATCCTTATAGCCACTTGACCACCGGGATTTAACCTTCCGAATAATTCTAACTGAGATAAAGAGTCAACACTTATTTTAACTCCTGACTTGATGGCATAAGATAATTCTTCAGCAGATACATTATTGCAGACATAAAGAATTTGTTCAGGGCTGAAGCCTGCCTTCAGGTTAACAAATATTTCACCTGAAGACACAGCATCAACTAATAATCCTTCATTTTTTACAATTTTTAATATCTCAATATTGCTGTTTGCCTTTGGTGAATATATAACAGTAAAGTCAGGATAGTCTATAAGGCCTTTTAATTCATTACATTTGCTTCTTATAACAGATTCATTATATACATATAGGGGACTGCCGTATTTTCCAATAAGCTCAAAAGGGTTTTTATTACCATAGAAATTCAGTTTCTTGCTTATTGCCGCATGGATGTAATTCATGTTTCCTTCTCAATTATTTTAAATTTGTTGAGTATATTTACTCCCGTTTTAAAATCAGAATTATGGCGAAGTTAAACGAAAATTATTTAAAATTACAAGCAGGCTATTTGTTCCCGGAGATCGAAAGGAGAATGAATGAATATTCAAAGGCTAATCGGGAAAAGAAGATAATAAAAATGGGCATTGGAGATGTTTCTCTTCCGTTGGTCCCAAGTGTTATTAAAGGATTTCAGGAAGGAGTTGATGAAATGTCAAAAATTACGACTTTCAGAGGTTATGGTCCTTATGAAGGATACAGGTTTCTCAGGGAAGCGATAGCAAAAAATGATTATAATAGCAGGGGAGTGCAAATAGATATAGATGAAATTTTTATTTCTGACGGTTCAAAGAGTGATACAGGAAATATACAGGAAATATTTGGCAATGATAACAAGATAGCTATTACTGATCCTGTGTATCCTGTGTATGTAGATACTACGGTAATGGCAGGTCGTACAGGTAAAATGCAGGATAGTGGTTATTTCGAGGGTATTATATATATGCCATGTACTGAAGAAAATAATTTCATCCCTGACCTGCCTGCAGAAAAAGCAGATTTAATTTATTTATGTTTTCCGAATAATCCTACCGGGGCTACAGCTTCAAAGGCGGATCTGAAAAGATGGGTTGATTATGCTGCTTCCAACAATTCAATTATTCTGTATGATTCGGCTTATGAAGCCTATATACAGGAAGAAAATATCCCGCATTCAATATTTGAAATAGAAGGTGCAAAAAAAGTAGCAATTGAATTCAGGAGTTTTTCAAAAACAGCGGGTTTTACCGGCACGAGATGCGCATACACTGTTATACCAAAAGAACTGATGGCTTTAACATCAAAAGGCGACAGATATCCTTTACATTCATTATGGTACAGAAGACAGTCAACAAAATTCAACGGCGTATCTTATCCGGTACAAAAAGCCGCATATGCTGTATACTCAGAATCGGGAAAGAAGGAAATAAGAGATGTGATCGACTACTATATGAATAACACCAGGATAATAAGAGAACGATTATTAAAACTCGGATTTAAAGTATTCGGAGGATTAAATGCTCCGTATGTATGGGTAAAAACAAAGAAGCATATTGATTCATGGCAGCTTTTTGATAAATTTTTAATTGAAGCAAACGTTGTTGCTACACCAGGATCCGGATTCGGGCCAGCAGGAGAAGGTTATTTGAGGTTTTCAGCCTTTGCGCTGCGGGAAAATGTTATTGAAGCCATGGACAGGATAAAAAATATCCGGCTTTAGGAAATATTCGTAAGTTATTGAAGAACTATAATATTAATACTCTGGGCCCTTACCAGAAGGAGAATTATTTAAAAATGGATAGAATGAGAATAGGCTTTGACGCAAAGCGGGCATTTTTTAATGCAAGCGGACTGGGAAATTATAGCAGAAACCTTCTTCGTGCCCTTAGTTCCCATTATCCGGATAATGAATATTTTTTATATACTCCATCAGCAAGTTCTTCTCTTTTTGATTATTCAAAACAGAGATTTATCGTAAGGGAACCCGAAGGATTTTTAAACAAAAGGTTCAAAAGCTACTGGAGGAGTTTTTCTCTGGCAAGGCAGGTTGAAAAAGATAAACTGGACATCTATCACGGATTGAGTCATGAACTTCCGTACAATATTCAAAAAACAGGAATTAAGACTGTAGTGACCATTCATGATCTTATTTTCCTGAGGTTCCCTGATTTGTACAAAAAATTTGACAGAAAGATATACCGGAAAAAATTTAAATATGCCTGTGAAATTGCGGACCTGATTATTGCTATCAGCAAACAGACGGCAAATGATATTAAGCAGTTTTTTGGCATAGACGAATCCAAAATAAAAGTGATATACCAGGGATGTAATCCTGTTTTCAGAAAAGAATTAAATAATAATGAGAGGAGCCAAATTATTAATAAATACGGATTCCCTGAATCTTATATTTTATATGTTGGGACAATTGAAGAACGGAAAAATCTGTTATCGTTAATTAAGGCAATAAATATTGCTAAAATTAAATTGCCCCTGGTAGTAATAGGAAGCAGGACCAGCTATTTTAAAAAAGTTAAGGAGTACATGGATAAGAATAAAGTTAAAGATATATATTTTCTGGAAACAATATTAAATGAGGATTTACCGGCGATATACCAGCAGGCTGAGGTATTTGTATATCCTTCGGTTTTTGAAGGATTTGGTATTCCTGTAATTGAATCCCTTTATTCAAAAACACCTGTAATAACATCAAAGAATGGTTGTTTTCCTGAGGCCGGAGGTCCTTCATCTGTCTATGTCGATCCAAATAATATCGGGGAACTTGCAGAAACGATAAAAAAAGTAATTGAAGATCAAGAGCTAAGGCGAAAAATGATTAATGATGGTTATAATTATGCCTGTAACTTTAATGATGATATTGTGGCAAAGAATATTATAAATGCTTACAAACAAATAATACAAAGTGGATAAAGATATTGAAGCTGCATTAAATGTGTTGTTTAAAGGAGGCACAATTCTCTACCCCACAGATACTATATGGGGCATTGGGTGTGACGCAACAAATGAAAAGGCAGTTGAGCGCATATATGAAATTAAAAAAAGAGAAGATAAAGAGGGAACGCTAGTATTATTAGGCTCATCGGACCGTTTGGACCGGTATGTGGATATTCCTGATGTGGCATGGGACCTGATTGATATAGCTGATAAACCTCTTACAATAATTTACCCCGGAGCTAAAAATCTTGCAGCCAACCTTTTAGCCAGTGACGGATCTGTTGGAATCAGGATAGTAAAGGACAGTTTCTGTGAAAGACTAATTAGACAATTTAAAAGACCTATTGTATCTACCTCTGCTAATATTAGTGGAGGTAAAAGCCCTCGGATATTTTCTGAAATAAGTAAGGAAATAATTAATTCCGTGGATTATATAGTAAAGTACAGGCAGGATGATTTGAAAAGAACAAAGCCATCGGGAATAATTAAGCTGGGATTAAAAGGCGAAGTTAAGATAATAAGGGAATAGAAAGAGGATACAGCGCCCGGGGACTGCGTCCTTTTAGGGCGCTGTACCCTTTCTGTCCATTTTTTATTTACTCAAAACAAGCTTCTTTATTCCAACATATTTGTGTCCGCTTTCTGACTTAGCTTCCATTTTATAGTAATAAATACCATTGGCCAGATTTACTGCATTGAATGTTACTTTATATTCTCCCGGTGATTGCTTTTCATTCACAAGCACCTGCATTTCATGGCCAAGCAAATCATATACAGTAAGTTTTACATATGCATTTTCATTCAACTTATAATGAATGCTTGTGCTTGCATGAAATGGGTTGGGATAATTCTGGTGAAGCACAAATGGCATTGGATCCATGTCAATATTGCTTTCAACAGAGGTAATAATTGCAGTATCAGCTGCCGGGTCATATTCTTGCACTGCATCAGTAGGTAAAACAGAAGGAGCTGCTGTTAATGATCCGCCAATGACATAGACTTTACCACCAACCGTACTGGCGGATAAAAACGATCTTGCTGTTGGCATATCGGTTTTCTCTGTCCATGTGTCTGTTGCCGGATCGTACTCTTCAACTATGGAAACAGGTAATGAATAACTTGATAGCAATCCTCCGATAACATAGATCTTCCCATTTACAGCATTGCTTGAAAAAGGTGCTTTTGCTGTTGCCATATCAGACTTTGATATCCAGTTGTCGCTCTCAGGGTCATATTCCTCTACTTCCGAAGACATTTTCTGTTGACTTTCTGCACCACCAATGGCATATATCTTTCCATTCACCGTGCTTGCGGAAAGAAATCCTCTTGCTGTAGGCATGTCGGCTTTTGTCGTCCACGAGTCTGTTGCAGGATCATATTCTTCAACAGCCTTAAAGGTGGTCTGACCCATGGTTCCTCCTATCGCATAGATTTTTCCATTTACCACGCATGTAGATAAATTCGCTCTTGCAGTCGGCATACCGGCTTTTGTTGTCCACGTATTCGTCGAAGGATCATATTCCTCTACAGTAGTAAGTACGGTTCCACCCCATGATAATGCTCCCCCAATAGCATAGATCTTGCCATTCACTACACTTGCTGATAATCCAGTTCTCGCTGTTGGCATTTCCGCTTTATCCGTCCATGAATTGGTGACCGGATCGTATTCTTCAACGGTTGAAAGACCTGGCATTCCACTTCCGGTCGTTCCCCCTATGGAATATATTTTCCCGTTTACCTCGCAGGCAGTTAAATTTAACCTGGCTTTAAGCATCTCAGCCTTGTCCGTCCAGGGATTAAACTGTGCCATGGTAGCGGACATTACGCATAGCAGTCCGGTCAATACAAATCCATTTAATAATGCAGGACTTAGAATAAATTTTTTCATGATGACCTCCTTTTTTTTAATAAGTAATAATTGTATTGATTTGTCAGTTCAAAAATAGAGGTCAATCATTCCTAAGGCATTCAGAAATAGACCAAATGCTTTAAGAAATATTTCAATATTAAAAAACCGGGGAGTGTAATAGCCATAATCAGGTCCCACAAATATCTGCCGGAATGTATATTGGTAATTATTCCCTTTCAATAAATTCCGTAGGTGATTTTCCGAATTGCTTCTGAAAGCAATCTGAGAAGTAGGAAGGGCTGTTGAATCCTGTTTCATAGGCAACCTCGGAAATGTTGCCGTATTTTTGTTTTAATAAGCTGGCTGCGCGTTTCAGGCGCATTATGCGAATAAGCTCTACCGGTGTAAAGTTGGTAAGGGCATGAACTTTTCGATATAACTGGGAATGACTCATTCCAACTTCTTTTCCAAAAATGCTCACCCCAAATCCCGGGTTGCTCATACTCTTTTCAATTATATCCATTGCGCGGATTATGAACCTTTCATCAGCAGATGTTACTGCAATCTCTTTGGGAGAAAGTGTTATGTTTCGGGAAAAACGCTCACGCAGCTTTCGACGCTGCTCAATCAGGTTTCTTGTCCGTAATTTTAGCTCTTTATCATTAAATGGTTTTACGAGGTAATCATCTGCGCCGGTTTCAAGACCTTCCAGCTTTTTAGTATCAGTGGCCATGGCTGTAAGAAGTATTACCGGTATATGGCTGGTCCGTTCATCGGTTTTAAGTTTCTCACAAAGTATAAATCCGTCCATTACGGGCATCATCACATCGCTTATAACAATATCAGGTATAATCTCAAATGCCGTATCAAGCGCTTCCTTTCCGTTGCTTGCTATTCTAATATTATATTCTGCGCATAAGATGGATTCAAGATAATGTATAACATCCGTATTATCCTCCACAATTAAAAGTATAGGAAGATCTTTAGTTTTTTCTTTTTCTTCATATTCTTTTTCAAGCCTTTGTGTACTGTCCGGAATGAAAAATGAAATACCTGATTTCACTCTTTCCAGGTCAATATCTTGGCTTACTGGTGAATTATTTGTTATGGGTATGGTAACACTGAATTCTGTTCCAGTCACCGGATGACTTTGCACACTAATCCTTCCTTTTAATAGGGTTATCAGTTCCTTTGTCAGGGCCAATCCAATTCCTGGCCCCTCTGATCTGGCTGAAGAGTCTTCTTCAACTTTATAATACCGGTTAAAAATGTAAGATAATTTGTCCGGAGGAATGCCAATCCCGTTATCCTTTATTTTAATTACCAGTTCATTATTCTCTTTATCCTTATTTGTATCAATGATCATATGAATTTCTCCTCCTTCATGCGTATATTTAATAGCATTTGACAGAAGGTTCGATATAATTTGCATCATCTTTTCCGAATCAATGTCCAGAACTAATTTATTGATATGAGAATTGAAGTTTAAATTAATGTTTTTGCTTTCAGCAAGCGAACTAAAAGTGTAAAAAATATACCGGAGGTAGCTGATTATTTCTCCCTGGTAATAATTTACATGCATGGCTTTAGCTTCGATTTTTGACAGATCCAGAATTTGATTAATAAGATGCAACAGGTTTTTACCGTTACGCTTTATCATTTCCAGAGACTCATCCAGTCTTTCGTGTGGATTTTTCACAATCTGATCTGCCATACCCAGTATAATAGTTAAAGGAGTACGGAACTCATGTGTTATATTAGTATATATCTTTGTTTTTACTTCATCAATCTCTTTTAACCGTAATGCTTCATATTGTTTTATTTTAATTGTCTGGCCCGCATAAAACCTCAGAGTGAAAAAATTAACAACAACTACAATCAAGAATTGAACAATAAACATAAATATGTTAATTGAAGGAGTTATTGGAGGATAGGGAGGGATAAAAGGTTGAAGAAAAGCCTCAGCAATTACAGTCAGAATATAAAAAATCAGAATCATAATTGCCCGTCTTCCATTGGGGAAAATCAGCGCATACAAAGGGCCCAACAATCCAACAAATACAATACCCGCAGAATGAAAAATTCCTCCTGTAATCAGGACACCTGTGAAAGAGAAGATTACGTGAAACACTTGAGTTGTAAGTCCAAACCATTCTACCCCGCGCCGGACCTTATAAAATATGATCAACTGAATAATTTGAAATCCCACATATACAGTCCCCAGCATGGTCCATCTTGGGATGGACAGGATCAGGGATAATGGAACTAATGGAAAAACGAGAAAAATTGCCAGATGTAATGAAACCCAGTGAATCCGTTTTAACAGGTATAGATCTTCACTGTCTCCCTGATATTGTATTGAACGCGTTATCCATGCATTAACTTTTGGAATTAACCGCTTAAACATACTGATTAAATTATATCATAAAAGTATAAAATCGAACTAATTATATTTCATTAACTTATTTATTATGTGATGCAAGTTAATAATTTTCTATTATCCTGATTGAATGCCACTGGAGTTTACTGATTTATAATATGTTAAGCACAGAGTGCAAAAAACAGCAAACATATACCGGTATAAAGTTACCGGTACATGCTTGCTGTAAAAAATGTTATCTATATGATTAGGCCGGGGATTTGCCCTGCTGGTTCTTTACTTTTGCAGAATCAGTTTCCTTGTTCCTGATAACTTATTATCAATGATAAGAGTGCAGAAGTATATCCCGCTTTTAATTTGTTTTCCGTATTTATTCCTTCCATCCCATGTCACTTCGTGGAATCCCGCAGGCATATTATCATCCACAAGCGTACATACTTCCTGTCCCAGCAGGTTTATAACCCGCAACACCACACGGGCCTGACCCGGAAGTTCGTATTTTATTTCTATCTGCCCATTAAACGGATTGGGATAAACCTGGTAAAGACCGGCAAAAGCAAGGCTTCTGTTTGGATGGTTTTCAACAGACGTTATTAATACTGTATCAGCTGCCGGATCATATTCTTCCACCGAAGTAACGAGAAAAGGTTCTGAACCAACAGGATATGATCCCCCTATGGCATACATTTTATTTCCTACCGAACCAAAGAAAAACATAAGCCTTTTTTGCTGCATGGGAGATTTTCTGGTCCATGTATCCGTAACGGGATCATACAATTCATTTGTGGGAACAACTCGTACTCCATTAGTAAAACCACCGACTGCATATACTTTTCCATCCATGGCGCATATTCCCAAAGCCATACGGCTCGTCGGCATGTCAGTTTTTGCAGTCCAGCTGTTTGTTGCCGGATCATAGACTTCAACATAATCAAAGGCATAGTCATGCAAGTTCTCATCCCCTCCTCCGAAAATATAAATTTTACCATCCACCACACAGGCTGTCACTAAGGCCCTGGGTGACGACAGCGGGGCTTTCTCTGACCATGTTTCAGTAACAGGTTCATAGGTCATTACAGTTGAAATCGGGGGTGTATAAGCATTAATCGTGCCTCCGATAAGATAAATTGTGTCGTTTAATACAGCTATTCCGGGAAATGCAATTTCATAGGGCATATTGGCTTTCTGAGTCCATGTATTGGTTTGCGGATCATACTCATGGACGTTATTCTGAGCATCAGCATAAGGATCGGGATACAGTCCTCCAAACACATAGATTTTGCCATTAAAGGTGCAGGTTGCATGTGCACAACGTTTTACCGGCAGAGAATCCATCTCTGTCCAGGTATCCAAAACAGGATCGTACATTTCATTAACACCTGTCACATCATAGTGGGAAGGGAATCCACCTATAACATATATTTTTCCATCCACAACAGCGCCCCCGGTAAATCCCCGGCCTGTAGGTATGGGATTTTTAAAAGTCCAGGGATTAACTTGTGCCAGGCTTACAGTATTTATACCCGATAGTCCGGCTAACAGGAACATACTAATAAATAGTATAATGTTCTAAGTAAATTTTTTCATAATGTCCTCCTTTTTTGATCTGGTTAATTAAATAGTTAAAGTTATTTGGCCATATAGGTATCCAAATCAGATGCAAGAAAATTCTCATTACAGTAGTGAAGTCTTCCTGATAAGGCTAAAATAAAATAACCGTATTGCGCTATTGTTTAGAAATATTAATTTATAATTGCCGGATGTAAATTAAAATAAATCGGTGAAATAACCAAATGAAAAAGGCGATCTCTTATTGAGGCTACCTTATTTTTGGTTAATTTATAAGGGCGCTGTCCCTATCTCGTATATGGTTCTATTGCTTTAGCCTGGTTATGTTTGGCAACAAATCTATCCCGGTCTTTTTGAGACGCAAACAGATACAAGGCATAGCCACCCCATCCTCCACCACAATATTTGCGGGCAAGGCATTTTTCAGCATCAATGAGAGGCTCCATTCCTTCTTCTGTCTGGGCCCTATAGCTCATCTTCACAGCCTCTGCCAGTTTTTTAAGGTCAGCTTGCAGTACAGCCCCAGCCGCAACGAGCCCGGCCTTATAAATCAGGTCGTAGTTACGTTTTTTTTCGGCTATACCGGGAGTGTCATGTTCAATATCGGTAAAATACAGGGCAATAAGGTCTTTAAGCATATCACCATTTCTCTTGAAGTGCAACACGGGTCGCATTCCGCTTTCCCAGACACAGAGTCCGGTTTCCTGAATAACAGCAGGGTCCTGCCAGCCGACACCCAGATCCAGTTCACTGTTTACCCCATCTTCCCCGGTAAGAAGTGCCCATGCACCACTGCCTCCAACACCGGAGCGCTTTTCATATTCCCATTTTTTCAGTGAAACAAGAGGAGATATAGCGCAGTTAACAATAAAGCCGCCTTTTTTGGCAAAACGGGGTACGTCCAGCCACCCGCCCGCAAAATCAATCCTTAAAGGAGCCTCCTGTGGAGCACGTATCCATTTTACTAATTTAGTAGTAGAAACCGGCTCAAATTTGGGTGGAGTTTTGGGCAGCACGTAGTATTGAGTTCCTGTTTGTTCACATAATTCGATCTTTTTTTCAGTATATTGATCATCCCCAGTAACTGCCAGAATATCAGGCTTGATACGTAAAAAATGATCTTTAAAATCCATTCCTATCTCCATATTTGTTCCGACAACTACATCATCAACCATCTCAAGTGCCTGAATAAGGACTTTTTTATGTTCCTGAGGTACTGAAGGGCGACGCATTTTGTGTTTCCATAATACGTCGTCTGAAGCAAAGCATACTGTCAAGTGATCCCCCAGGGCCTTGGCGTCATTAAAAAATTGTACATGCCCTGCATGCAAAATATCATAACATCCGGATACAAAAATTTTTTTCATATTAATTCCTGTTTTCGGAGAGGGGACAGCGCCCCTTCCCGGGCGCTGTCCCCATGTCTCCTCTGCTAATATTGCTGCAAGTTAATATAATTATAAAATATTTAACATTGAATTACTATTTTTGAAGTGATAATTAGTTTGAAAGTACAATAATAAAAACACTACCATCCCTCTTAATAAAAGGGAAATTTATTCGGGGTAGTTTTATTACTCAATTTTATGACATACCGGCATTATAAGAACGAAAAGACTGATTACAGGTATTGTGACAGTCTTACACAATATCTCCGCAGAAAAACAGCTGAAGTAAAAGTCGGAGATGTGCCACTTGGCGGTGATAATCCGTTAAGAGTTCAGTCTATGACCAGCACAAGTACCAAGGATATTAAAGCTACAGTTGACCAATGTATAAAAATAATTAAAGCAGGGGCCGACTATGTAAGAATTACTGTACCATCAATTAAAGAAGTAGAATGTTTATCAGGCATTATCTCTGAGCTTAGAAAAAAGGGATACAATTCACCGATAATTGCTGATATTCATTTTAATCCGGAAATTGCCAGACGTGCAGCAGCAATTGCGGAAAAGATAAGAATAAATCCGGGAAATTTTGCAGACAGTAAGAAATTGAGCAAGCCTGATTACACTGAAAAGGAATTTAATGAAGATGCTGAACATTTAAAAGAAAAATTTATTCCTCTTCTTAATGTCTGTAAGGATAATAATACTGCATTGCGTATCGGAACAAATCACGGGTCACTATCTGACAGGATTATGAACCGCTATGGAGATACTCCCGAAGGTATGGCAGAATCGGCAATGGAATATTTAAGAATTTGTAAAGAAGAGCATTTTAATAATGTGGTAGTATCGATGAAAGCCAGTAATACACGGATTATGGTTCAGTCAACCAGGCTTCTGGTGAACAGGATGTTAAAAGAGAATATGCATTATCCCTTACATACAGGAGTAACTGAAGCAGGGGAGGGTGATGATGGAAGAATAAAGTCAGCTGCAGGGATTGGGGCTCTGCTGGCAGATGGCATCGGAGATACTATCAGGATATCACTTACAGAAAATCCAGAAAAAGAGATTCCTGTAGCAAAAAAATTAGTTGATTATTTCTCGGGCCGGGGAAAGCACAAAGCAATAAGAGAAATATCAGATTATAAATTAAATCCTTTTCAATATAAAAAAAGAGAAACGCATTCTGTTTTTAATATAGGCGGTAAATATCATCCTGTTGTTATATCGGATTTGAGTGATGCAGGATTTTCATCTGAAGCTCTGTCTAAGTCAGGATGGCGATATGACAAATCCTATAAAAACTGGGCATTTGGTGATATAGCAGCAGATTATTTATACCTTAAGGATATTGACAATGAATTTGAAATTCCCGGAGATAAAGGAATAATAATGGATTATAATAAATGGAAAGAATTTAGGGGTAATAAGAATAAATGTTTCCCTCTTTTCATCTTAGCTGATTATTTTAAGGAGCCAGAAAAATCAGGAAAAATAAATTTTGTAAAAATTTTCTATAATGATTTAAATGATACTGCAATCAAAAGCCTTTGCAGTGATTCTACAATAGTGCTGGTGTCGGAGACTGATAATATAAACGGATTTGCAGAACAGAGAGCTTTATTTTGTGAGTTAATAAATGCAGGTTGTAATACTCCGGTAGTTATAAAAAGAAATTATAGCGAAAATGACAGGGAAGATTTTCAGCTTAAAAGTGCCGCTGATAGCGGGGGATTATTTTTGGATGGTCTGGGTGATGGAATATGGCTTACAAATAAAGGAAATGTTGAATTGAGAGACATAACTTCAACTGCATTTGGTATATTGCAGGCGTGCCGTGCCAGAATTTCAAAAACAGAATATATATCATGCCCGTCCTGCGGAAGAACTAATTTTAATATTCAGGAGGTAGTCATTAAGATTCGTGAAAGAACATCACATTTGAAAGGATTAAAAATTGCTGTAATGGGATGTATAGTAAACGGGCCGGGGGAGATGGCTGATGCTGATTACGGGTATATAGGAGTGGGCAAGAATAAGGTAACACTTTATAAAGCCAGGATGGCCGTTAAAAAAAATATACCCGAAGATGAGGCAGTTGATGAATTAATTTTATTGATAAAAGAAAACAATGACTGGCTGGAGTTACCGGAAATATAATTGTAAATCGTAAAAATTAATTTTATTCCTTAAAGACTATAGATTCAATATCTTTCACATCTACTGCTCTCTCAACGACTTTTTCAGTCAGGGGATTTAAAATCTGGACTTTAATCTGGTTATATTTTTCATCTGCACCGTAACAGGACAATTCCAGCTCAGCCTCAACCAGGTCGACAACTACTCCGTTTCTTTTGTAAACAGTAATTCGGGCTTTTTCACTTCCTACCGATGCAACAGGAGGATCATCGAAGTCAATCAGAATCATTTTGCTAATAGTCTTATAATCTTTAATCTCTGTCGGGATGTTTTCATATCTTCCTTTTAGCATGATGTAACTGTCGAAATACCTGGATTTATTACATTCGAGCGGTCCAAAATGATATACATCAACAGTTTTGCCGTCTTTCAATTTTATCAGTGCAGGCTGAGTATCTTGCGAGGACAAGGAAATTGTACAAAAGACAAATAAAACAAGGGGTAAAGCTGTAGGTTTCATTTTTTATTTGTTCTATTAATTAATAATTCTTTTATAATGAGCAAATTAGTAAATTTATTCGTTTAATAAAAAGTTTTATTAAACTAATTCAATCTAAAGGTTAAATACTTCCTTTATTTTATATACATAATCGGTCTTTTCCCATGTAAAGAATTCTACTTTTCTGGTTTCCGGAATATTATTTCTATATATTATAACATCATCAGTATAAGGGGTTCTTCCCATGTGTCCGTATGCAGCAGAAGGCAGGAAAATCGGGTTTTTTAATCCAAGTCTTTTGATTATGGCACTTGGCCTTAAATCAAATATTTGTCTTATTTTTTCAGCAATCTCTGCATCAGTATGATTTACTTTGGATGTGTTAAAGGTATTTATATATAGACCAACGGGCTCTGCTATACCAATTGCGTAGGCAATTTGAACAAGAACTTCATCAGCCATGCCTGCTGCCACAAGATTCTTAGCTATATGACGTGTAGCATATGCTGCTGATCGGTCTACTTTTGAACAATCCTTTCCTGAAAAAGCTCCACCACCGTGTGCTCCTTTGCCCCCATAGGTGTCGACTATCACCTTTCTGCCTGTTAGTCCGGTATCCCCGTGAGGCCCGCCAATAACAAACTTTCCTGTAGGATTAACATGTAATATATAATCGTTCCCAAATAAAGTTTGCACACGGGGAGGAAGTTTTGAAATAATTCTGGGGATTAGAATATTTTTAATATCGACCTTTATCTGATGAAGCATTTTTTCATCAGTGTCAAAATCATCATGCTGTGTGGAAATAACTATAGTATGAATACGTTCCGGCTGGTTATCATTCCCGTATTCAATAGTAACCTGTGATTTCGAATCCGGGCGTATATAAGTCATTACTTTACGTTCCCTCCGTATTGCAGCAAGTTCTTTTAGCAGCAGGTGTGACAACTCCAGGGAAAGAGGCATATAATTATCCGTTTCCCGTGATGCATAACCAAACATCATACCCTGGTCCCCTGCTCCCTGTTCTTCTTCAGATCCTCTGTTCACTCCCCGGGATATGTCCTGCGACTGTTCATGAATAGTAGATATAACTCCGCATGAATCTGCTTCAAACATATATTCAGATTCTGTATATCCTATTTTTTTTATAACATTGCGCGCTAATTGCTGAACATCAATATATGCACCTGTTTTTACTTCACCGCTTAATACAACCAATCCAGTTGTCACCAATGTTTCACATGCAACTTTAGATTCAGGATCATATCTTAAAAACTCATCCAAGAGTGCATCGGAGATTTGATCTGCTATTTTATCAGGATGCCCTTCGGAAACTGATTCAGACGTGAATAAATATCCCATAATATTTTATCTGTGTTTTGTGCGAATATCTTTGACTTTGTATTAAAAACCCGTAAATATATTTATATTTTCAGATTTAACAAATATTCATTTGTTATAATACTGTTATATTGCCTATTTTGTCAATTCGTGAAAAACCTCTTCAAGACTCTTGTCTTTCTTATGAAGAGATAATACTGTTAAATTATTATCTACTGCAAATTTGAATATTTCAGGTCTTATATCTTTGTTTTGTGCAGTCTCAATTAAACAGCTACAATTATTAACGAATTTGATTTTTTCAACACCGCTTATTTTTAGCAATACCGATTCATCAACAGGATTGTTAAATTCCACATGTATTGTGCAAGATGACTTTTTCCCGTATGATTGAATATTTTTAGCCTTGTCGTCAGCTATAATTTCACCGTTATTAATAATAAGTACCCTGTTACAAATTGCCTCTACTTCCTGCATAATATGTGTTGAAAGCATAATAGTCTTCTTTTTACCCAGCCCATAAATCAAATTTCGAATTTCAATTATCTGATTGGGGTCAAGACCTGAGGTAGGTTCATCCAGTATCAGAACATCTGGATTATGAAGTATTGCCTGTGCCAGTCCGACACGCTGCCTGAACCCCTTTGACAATTCCCCTATTCTTTTATTAATCTCGCTTTTAAGTCCAGTTAATTTTATTGTTTCATTAATTCGTGACCCAGCATCTCTTCCTAGTCTGTATACGCCAGCCAGATAGTGTAAATATTCACCTATAAATAAATCGCTATATAAAGGATTATTTTCCGGCAGGTATCCTATTAGTCTTTTAACATCGACAGAATTATCAATAACATCATAATCTTTAATTTTTACTTTTCCTTCATCCGGTGATATAATACCACATATAATCCTCATTGCTGTAGTTTTACCTGCTCCGTTTGGGCCGATAAAGCCTACTATTTCCCCTGACTTAATATTAAAGGAGATATTATTAAGTGCTAAAAGTGAACCGTATTTCTTTGATACGTTTTCAACAACTATGGACATCCGGAGTCTTATTAATTAATTATGAAAGCACAAATTTAATAAAATATGATTTCAGGTGATAAGCATACCATTACCAATTAATAGTTACTAAAATTTATCATAACAGGGGATGCATATTTTAATATTCTAAAATCTATGTTGTAAAACTGATATTAACCGAAAATTATTATATTTTTTTTTATTAATCCGGTTAAATTTGTTATTTAACATTTTCATTTATAAAATTTTTAATTCTATATGGCAAAGTATAGTTATGATTATCCACGACCTGCATTAACAACAGATATAATTATGTTCTCTTATTATAAAGGGAAGCTATTGGTTTTATTAATTGAAAGAAAATATTTTCCGTTTAAAGGAAAGTGGGCTTTCCCCGGTGGATTTGTGGATATGGATGAAACAGCTGAAGAATGTGCTTATCGTGAACTTAAAGAAGAAACCGGACTGGAAATAAAGGATCTCTCTCAACTGGTAACTGTCAGCACTCTGGGAAGAGATCCAAGAGGAAGAACAGTTAGTGTGTTTTTTTATGGATTTATCAATTATGCCAGTGCTGATATTCAGGCTGGTGATGACGCAAAAAAAGCTCAGTGGTTTCCTGCGGATAAGCTTCCTTCATTAGCATTTGATCATGGTGAGATTATTCATATTGCTTTGGGGAGACTTAAAGAACTTATACAATTGAAATCTTTTGGCCGGAAGTTGTTGCCAAAATATTTCACCCTTTCTGATTTGAAACAACTTTTTGATAATATTCTGCCGGGAAAGGAAATTATTGAAAAATACATAAATCAATATACAAAATATGGAGTAATCTGCAGGAAGGAACCTGAATCTGAATTATATTCTTTTGTTACTTAATAGCTTATCTTCTTAACATATTGGCATTTTATTTGTTAAAGAAAAAATAAATGATTTTAATAATTAAATGATCTAACTATATTTGCAGATTATTTTTATTTTTCTAACTAAAATTTTAATAAAAATGAAATTAAAGAATTTGATATTGAACGGATTAATAACTTTTTTATCACTTATTATTTTTACAGGTATTTCTTCAGGACAAACTCTTAATGAGGCAAAGGAAGCATTTAACGAAGGGGTAAGTGCTATTCAGTCAAATAATTTCGATGAAGCTATTGCACAATTTAACAAGTGCATGGAAATATATCCGGAACTTGATGAGGAAGAGTCTATAGAAGCTGAAGAGATGGTAGTTCAGATAGAATCAAAACTGCCGGCATTATATTATCAGGTAGCTATGGATCTATATAAGGATAAGAAGCTTGATGAGGCGATTGAAAAATTTGTAGAGACCAGTGAAGTTGCAAATAAATATAATGATCAGTCTACATCAGAAAGAGCTTCAAAGGTGGTCCCCCAGCTTTATTATCAGAGAGCAGGGAACAAATATGATAATGACGACTTTAAGGGAGCACTGGAAGATTATAATAAGGCAATTGAGCTTAACCCTGAATATGATAAGGCTTTTTATATGAAAAGTCTGGTTTGTAAAAAGCTTGATGATGAAGAAGGATTCCTGGAATCAACGAGAAGAGCCATTGAATCTGCCGGGAATAACAATAATGAATCAGTAGTTGGTAAAGCAAAAGAATCAGGAAGCAAATATTTTCTGATGAAGGGTGACGAAGCTAAATCAGCCCAAAAATATGCTGAAGCTAAAGAATATATAAATCTGGCCATTGAATTTGACAGTGAAAGTTCGGTTGCATACTATCTACTCGCGTTAGTTGACAATCAGCTTAATAATTATGATAATGCTATTGAGGCTGCAAATAAAGCTCTCACTTATGAGGATGATGTCCCTGAAGGGAAAGCAAGAATTTATTATGAATTAGCAAATGCACTTAAGGAAAAGGGAGAGAACGGTAAAGCATGTGATGCATACAGGAAAGCAGCCTATGGAGCATATAAAGAGGCAGCTGAATACCAGATAAAATATGTATTGGAATGCGAATAGATTTATTTAAGATAATTTACTTGAGAAAGGCTGCCCGGATTCAGGCAGCCTTTTTTGTATTAACATATTCAGGCTAAAATATGGATTATATTTCCTATATTGATCTGCTGGCTTTAATTTGCCCAAATGGAGCTGTTATTTGGATGCAAAATCTTATTTTTGCAGGGAGATTTTAATGAATTATTAAATAAAGAAATATGATAAAAAAGCAAAGAACAAAAATTAAGGATTTGTTGAATGCAAAAGATTTTAACAAAGAGACACATATTAAGGGATGGGTAAGAACAAAAAGAGAAGGTAAAGGTATTACATTTATTGCGCTCAATGATGGTTCAATAATACATAATTTGCAGATCGTAATAGATAATTCAAATTTTAATGATGAAAAGATAAAACAAATAACAACAGGTTCATGTATTGGAGTCACAGGTAATTTTGTAAAATCTGTTGGTAAGGATCAAAGTATAGAAATACAGGCCAGTGAAGTTGAGATATATGGAACAGCTGATCCTAATTTTTATCCGTTGCAGAAGAAGGGGCATACACTTGAGTTTCTAAGAGAAATAGCTCATTTAAGACCCCGTACAAATACTTTCGGCTCGGTATTCAGAATACGGCATGCTCTATCATTTGCAATCCATAAATATTTTAATGACAGAGGATTCTGTTATTTGCATACTCCTATCATAACGGGTTCTGATTGCGAGGGCGCAGGTGAAATGTTCAGGGTAACAACTCTGGATCCAAAGGAACCCCCCTTACAGGAGAACGGAACAGTTAATTATGGTGAAGATTTTTTTGGTAAGGAGACAAATTTAACGGTCTCAGGACAGCTGGAAGGAGAACTTGGAGCAATGGCATTATCACAGATATATACTTTTGGCCCGACATTCCGTGCCGAAAATTCAAACACACCGCGTCATCTTGCTGAATTCTGGATGATTGAACCTGAAGTCGCGTTTTACGATATCAATGATAATATGGATTTGGCAGAAGACTTTCTCAAATATCTGGTAAACTACGTACTGGATGAATGTAAGGATGATCTGGAGTTTTTAAACAAAATGTATGATAAAGAACTATTAAATCGCCTGAATTCCGTTACAAAAAATGATTTTGAACGTATATCATATACCAGGGCAATAGAAATACTGGATAAGTCAGGAGAAAATTTTGAATATCCGGTAAAGTGGGGCTTGGATTTACAAACGGAACATGAACGCTACCTGGTTGAAAAATATTACAATAAACCAGTAATGGTAATTGACTATCCGAAAGATATTAAAGCTTTTTATATGAAGCAGAACGATGATGGCAGAACTGTCAGAGCCCTGGATGTATTATTCCCCAGGATAGGTGAAATAATCGGAGGCTCACAACGTGAAGAAGACTACCAGAAGCTTTATAATAGAATAAAAGAGTTAAATTTGCCTGAGACTGATTTATGGTGGTACCTTGAAACAAGAAAATTTGGAACAGTACAACATAGTGGATTTGGAATGGGACTGGAGAGAGTATTGCTGTTTATTACGGGCATGAGTAATATTCGTGATGTTATACCATTTCCCAGGACACCAAAAAATGCTGAATTTTAATGTTAAAGCAGAGATTACAACAGAAATTATTACAAAAGTTATCTCCTCAGCAGATACAAATGATTAAGTTGCTGGAAATTCCAACTATGCAACTTGAACAGAGGATTAAGAAGGAACTTGAAGAAAATCCGATATTGGAAGAAGGACCTGATGAGGAGGTTATTGTGAGAGAGGAGGAAGATCAGGATAATATGAATGATAATGAACAGGATGAATTTTCATTTGAAGATTATCTTAATGAGGAAGATATACCATCTTACAAACTGGTTACCAGGAATTATTCGAAAGATGACTCAAGGGAGGAAATACCATTTTCTGTTGGAATAACTTTTCATGATTATCTCGAAAGCCAGCTGGGGCTCAGATCTTTAACTGAAAATCAGCAGGTTTTATCTAAATATATTATTGGCAATATTGATGATGACGGGTATTTAAGAAGAAATATTGAATCAATAGTCGATGATGTGGCTTTTTCCCAGAATATAACAACAACTAAAGAAGAATTGTCAGAAATTCTTAAGATTATCCAGGATTTTGATCCTGCAGGTGTTGGAGCTGAGAGTTTGCAGGAATGCTTATTACTTCAGATTGAAAGGAAAGATCAGATGGTCCCCGAAATAGCTTTGGCAGAACAAATACTGAAGAATTATTTTAATGAGTTCACTAAAAAGCACTATGATAAGATTATTAATCGATTAAATATAGCTGAAGAAGAACTTAAAAAGGCGTTAGAGGAAATATTAAAGCTAAATCCTAAACCTGGCAGTTCTTATAGTGATCCTCAGAATAAAACATTCAGCCATATTGTTCCGGATTTTATCTTCGAAAATAATAACGGTGAATTACAGTTAAGTCTCAATTCCAAAAATGTCCCTGATCTAAGGGTTAGCAAAGCATATAGTGATATGCTCAAATCCTATCATTCTAATAAGTCAGGTGCCTCAGTAAAACAAAAGGAAGCTATGAGTTTTGTCAGGCAGAAACTTGACTCTGCAAAATGGTTTATCGATGCTATCAGGCAACGTCAGAACACACTTTTGCTTACCATGCATGCAATAATTGATTTTCAGACAGAGTATTTCGTGGAGGGCGATGAGGCAAAGCTGAAACCAATGATTCTGAAAGATATAGCTGATAAAACAGGTCTTGATATATCCACAATTTCAAGGGTTGCAAACAGTAAATATATACAGACTAATTTTGGAATTTTTCCACTCAGATATTTCTTTTCTGAAGGAATGCAGACCGATACAGGGGAGGAGGTGTCAACAAGAGAAATTAAAAAGATCTTAAAGGACTGCATAGATAACGAAAACAAAAGGAAGCCCTTAACAGATGAGAAGTTAGCTGCAATACTGAATGATAAAGGATATCCTGTTGCCCGCCGTACCGTTGCAAAATACAGAGAGCAGTTGAATATACCTGTAGCCAGGATGAGAAAAGAACTTTGATGCTTAATTCAACTTCATATTTAAGCCGGGGATAATAGTAAATAGAAATGCAAAAAAAAATAGCCAGTTTTATATCAATTTTGCTTCATCCTTTGCTAATGCCCTTTCTGGGCATAATTACCATATTCAGGTCAGGTACATATATTTCTGTAGTAGATCCCCGTTTAATGAATATTACTTTATTGATAGTATTTATACTTACAGTTGTTCTGCCTTTAAGCATAATACCTTTTTATTTTTATACCCGATTAATTCGAAAGGTTGAAATGAGTAGTACAAAAGAAAGACTGGTCCCCTATTTTTTAACCTTTGTATTCTTTTATGTAGCACATGTTATTATTAAGAAATTGCCACTGAATTATTTTTTCTCCATATACATGTTTGCATCTGCCATTTCAGTATTAATCGTAATAATTATCTCATATTTCTGGAAAATTAGTACCCATATGGTCGGTATAGGAGGTTTTATTGGCCTGGTTATAAGTCTTTCTTTTAGGATGGCCACAAATTTAATGGGCATATTAATAATTGCAATTATACTTGCAGGTATAATAGGATATTCAAGATTAGAGTTAAATTCACACAGCCCTTCACAGGTTTATTCAGGATTCGGATTAGGATTTTTTACTATTACATTCTTTTGCCTTTTTTTTTAAAAAATCAAGGTTTTGAATGTTATTTTTTAGTTCCGAGTTTGTTGAATTAAATATTACAGGTTCATATTTGTTCATTTTTTTTATTAAGTACTCCAGTTTGATTTTATTCTGTTCTATACTGCAGAAAGATCCTGACAGATATCTGGCAAGATATTCCTGCTCTGTCTGACCAGGCGTTGGAACTAAAATTGCGGTTCGGTTTAATGATACCAGGTCCATTATCGTTGAATAGCCGGAACGGCAAATGATGTAACGAGACTGGTCTATCACGTTCAGGAATTCATGTGTTGATAAATGTGATACAGTAGTTATATTTTCTGTAATTTTATTGATCTGTTTTTGTCCTGGGGTGCCCTTTATAATTAATACTCTATAGTTTGATTTTTTAATTTCTCTGGTAAGTATATCTTCAAGCATGGTTCGCTGTGGTTCGGGACCTGACATAATCACAAGCAGATCATATTTTATTTTTTTTGTGTGTCTGTTGTTTTCAGAATACTCGTTAAACCTCGATAAAGGACCAATAAATTTAGCATTGGCCGGGATTTTAAACTTATGTGACAATACACCTGTCAGATTACTTTTATTATGCTCAAAGTCCGGGATCCAGCATTGATTATATTTTGAAATAATTAATCTGTTTATCTTATTAATTAGAGGGTTAAAAAACCATAACCATCCCGGCAATAATATATTTATTTGATGCGTGATGTAAATAGAATATGCTTTTTTACTCCAAAGGCCAAACCTGTTGTCAGATATAATTAAATCTATTGAATGTTTTACTACCAGCCTTTTTAAAAAAATATGTTCTTTTATTATTCCATGGATAATTTTAGGGAATTGCAGAATTATTGGAAGGACCAGAGAATTTCTTTTACCATAGGAAACTGTAAATGAAGGAAATATTATGAAAGTTAACTCCGGGAACTCCTGCTTAAGAAATTGTAGCGCATATCCTTCAGCTCCGATATATACATCGTATTTACATCGCATAAGTTCATATACAATCGGAATAACCCGGCTTGCATGGCCCAGCCCCCAGTTTAAAGGGCAAACCAGAACTTTTTTTGTTTTCTCCAAACTAAAATAATATTCTACGGTGATATATGGGTTTTTATTCCCAGTCTTTCTACTTTTTCAGAAATTTTCATCAAATCATCAGAAGATATCTTTCTAAGTCCTTTGTTAGGTGTATCCCTGGCAATTGTATAGATCATTACACTTTCAGGCTTGATATCATTTATGATCTGCAACCATTTTGTTACCTCTTTTCTGGTTGCATTATTTACTTCTTTTCCGTTATATATACCTTTGAAAAAAAGAGTCTGAATAATAAGATTGCCATTAAATTTTTTCAGATTATCTATTGTTTTTTTCAGATTAAATGGACGTAAAGGACAGTTTATTGTCCTGTTTGTTTCTTCGTAACCGGAATCAAGCTTTAAAATATTAAGGTCAGCTTTATTAAGAGCACTAAATATTTTATCATTACCGGTAAGTGTTGAATTAGACAGGATAGCAATATTTGTACGCGGTAAATAGTTATCACGTAATTCAATAGTATCATCAATAATTTCAGCGAATTCGGGATGCAATGTAGGCTCTCCGTTGCCTGCAAAAGTAATAGTATCAATAAATAAACCTTTATTTTTTATGTGCTTGAGGCGGGATTCCAGTTTTTCTTTAACCTCAGCCCTGGAAGGTATATTAAAGTTCCTTATGTTGGAACTGTAGGTTGGCCCACATTCACAGTATATACAATTAAAATTGCATATTTTCCTGTTATTAGGCAATAAGTTTATTCCCAGAGATTCGCCCAGTCTCCTGCTAATTACCGGACCAAATATCGTACTGTCAAACAAAAATGTTGCCATCTTAAAAAATTAGAAATAAAATTAATCAGGGCAAAATTAATAATTCTGCCTGGCAATTACTTTATCTTTTTAATTTGTCCTGATTTTGAAGCTATAATCCTGTAACAAGATTTATTACTGTGTCAGATCTACCTCTGTAAGGGGCCCTTTATAATATCCGGTTAACGGTGTACTGCTTCCGATAGTTATGTCGTATGAAATCTGGTAAGACTCTCCGATTTTTTCTATATAAACCGAGCCGTCAGTAATATCGAAGGATACTCCGGATAACCCGTACATCACAACAAAACCGTAATCAAATGAATTTGGGGGCCAGTCAGCATCAAAAACATATTCACCCGGAGAAAGTTCTGCAGTAGAAGGAGATTTAAAATCAAAATAGACTAAAGTATTCCAGTTATAATAAAATGCGGAATCAGTTATATATTCCCCGTCTGTAAGTACAATATAAAAATCACCTCCATCTTCTTCAGGAGAATAGATCTTCAGGTAACCATTTGGAGTCAGATATTCCGTTTCATTAACAATAAAACTATTTTGTTTATCATTATCATCCTTTTTACACGTAACGATAAATATTAATATAAGAGTTAAAAATAATGCGGATTTAAATTTTATGTTTAACATGATTTTAATTTTTACATAACATTATTAAATATTCTCATAAATAATTTTTATACCAGTAATAAAAGCGTGTTTTAAGAACATGGTATCCTGGTTCGAATGATTATAAATATAACCTTTTATATGTGTCACCTCTTCGTTTCTTAACTGTTTTGTTATTGTATAAGTATTTAATACTTCATTCTTTTTTATCGGAGCACTTTTAAAGTAATCTCTGTAGCCTTCTTCAGTCTGGTTATCATACCAGAAAAATGCATTTATTCTGGGGGCCAGGGCTTCGTCATCTCTAAATACTTTTATTTGAGCAGTAATCGTATACTCGCCCAAATCAGAAATGGGCACACTGAAGCTTATGCGATTTGTTCTGCCATCGTTAGGCAACATATAATCATTTTTATCCTGCCATATTGTAATTCTTTTCTTTAATGCCTCATCTTCTTCGGCTTCTTTAATTTCACTTTCAAGTTTACTTAAACTGGAAATAACTTTTTCGTATATTTTATTGAGACGGTCAGGGCGTTTGGCATAGTAAGATATGCTTGAATCAAACTGTATTCTGGTAACACCATGTTTTTCAAAAATCCAGCCGTATAAAGCTGCCGAATCAATTCTTAGCTGCTTCTGAACTAGTGTATAGTCTAATCCTATAGCATCAGCGATATGCATATCTACAAGGAGGGGGACCATTTTTTTTTCAGGGATGAGATATTTCTTTTTTGTATGGGAACAGGAGAATAGGATAATAATCAGAAGAAACCAGATAAAATGTTTATTTATATAGTTCCACGGTATTATCATTATTTCTTAATATCGTCAAATCTGTAACTTAAAGTAAATTCATGGGAACCAAAATTATAGGCTCTCATCTGATTTAAAACTATGTCATATGAATAGCATATCTGAATTTTTTTATTATAAACATATCCTGCCAGTATAGATAGTGCCTCCTGAGTACGGTATGAGATACCCATCCATACCATGTTTCTATACCAGCCTCTTGCATTAAAGTCAAGTTGATAGGGAGCGGGAGAAACCTTTTTCAGAATTAATGATGGTTCAACTGCCCATTCCCTGTTAATGAAATATTTATATCCCGCAATTAAATAGAAATGACTCTTTAACTTGCTTAAACCCGTTGGCTGGTCGCCAATCTTAAATTTATTGTTTATTAAATTGGTAGCAACAAATCCTACATGGTATGTTGACGAATAACAATATATACCGACTGTGGCATCCAGGGGATAATACGTTTCCTGAGCATTATAATAAATAGGGTCATTTACATCCTCAACAGTAATATTAGCAAGGTCAATCTTATACTGCATAAAACCAAGATTTAGTCCCATCGATACTTTTATATCTTCGTTTACTGTATAGTAGTATGCGTATGAACCATGCATACTACCTATACTAATTGCTCCGGCAACATCATAAGTTATGGTACCACCCCAGCCCATGGGATATTTGACCAGCGGGCCGAAAATACTGAGGGTATTTGTTATGGGAGCATCTTTAAATCCAACCCATTGAAATCTGTTATTCGATATTATTTGAAAATAATTATGCGTTCCTGCCAGTGCCGGATTAATAGCAAATGGATTAGTCATAAATAGCGATGTTAAGGGCTTTTGCTGACCCTTAATATTCATCGAAAACAATAATATTATTAAAAGCGGTGTAAATTTTTTCATATTATCTTATTATTGTTACAGCTCCTGTTATAGGCTCATATTTAGTATCATGAATTTTTATAATATAGTAATATGTCCCAATAGGTAAATACTTTCCTTTGAATTTCCCATCCCATTCCTGGTCTGCTCCATATCCTCTGGAGTGAAATACTCTTTCTCCCCAGCGGTTAAATATTTCAACTTCGAATTTATCTCCATAATCTGCTGCATATGGTATATGCCATGTATCGTTATAGCCATCCTCATTTGGAGTAAATCCTGTATATATTATGTCTATTTCACGGGCCATATATACATTTAATGTGTCAGTTGAAACACAGCCATGAATATTAGTTCCGTATACTATATATTTCTCAGCTACAGTCTGAGGTGTTATATAAGTACCTTGTGTATTGATATCACTCAACCCTGTTGAAGGAGTCCATAAATATGATGAGAAGTCCGGAGTGGCCGCTATTAAATATGTTTCCCCTTCAACAAGATATAAAGCCGTATCCAAATCTAATTTTCCGGACGGATCATATATTTTTATACTGTCAGGCGGATAAACAGTAACAATGACATCATCTGTTTCCCAGCAAACTCCCCTGTATGCTGTAAGTATAAATGAAGTTGTATTTTCAATAACAGCAACCGGATCAAGTATTGTAGAATCATCAAGAAATTCGACCGGAGTCCAGATATAATTTATACCTCTTTCGCTGAACCCGCTTAATTGATAGGTCTCGCCAGAACAAATAAATGCGTCTGATCCTGCATCTGCATCCACAGAATCCAGTGCCAGTATATTAAATCCCCTGGTTACCTGGCATAGGGAATTGTCAGTAATTACTACTTCATAATAACCATAACCTATATCATATAAGCTGGTATCAGTAGATACGGGAATAGAGTTTTTATACCATTGATAACTGAATCCACCAGTACCTCCGGATACAGATAATTCTATTGAACCATCCAGTATATATTTAGTACAGGATGCATCTGCACGAGTTGATAATACAACAATTGGAGGAGGTTCATTTATTGTTATTGTAGTGTCAAATTCAGTTCCGGCAGGATCTTCAATATGCAGTGTATAGGTATCAGCAGGTAACGTGTTAGAATAGCTGTAAGTGTAATTATTTAACATATAAGTAGATGTATCTGTTGACGTAATAAATGTCACAGTAAACGGAGGATTAGCCCCTGACGGATCAATGAAGAAATCAAAACCTCCGTCATTATAACCGTTACATGATACATCTTCAACATTGCTTATTATTACAAACAATTCTCTCTCAGTAATTTCGATGACATCAGTAATAAAACATCCTGCCGTATCCTCGACGATAATTTCATAAATTCCCACATCAAGACTGTCAAAGAATCCTGTTTTATTAGTAGTAGTATCGCCAGTTAATACTATAGAGTAAGTATAGCCCGGGGTTCCGCCCGCAGCTTCCAGAGTTATTGTTCCCGGGGTGTCTCCGATAACAGGCGTTGCAAAAGTTATTAATGTAATTTGTGACGGCTGATCGATAGTGATCGTATCCAGAACAAGAATACAGCCTAAAGAATCCCTTATATAGATAGTATCATTACCTCCGTACAGGTTACTAAATAGATTTCCTGGTTGATAAACTGAGTCTTTAAGTGCATATGTGAAATTATTCCAGCCCCCCGAGGCTTCAATATATATTGAGCCTGTGTTATCACCAAAGCATCCGGCCACATTAGTTACAGAGAGGCTATCAACAATAATCGGAGGCGGATTTATTAAATTAACAGGATTATAACTATAAGGGACTTCGCATCCATTATTATCCCTTACAGAAATATTATATGAATTTGGTGATAAGCCAATATAATCAAGAGTCTGTGTGTAGGGCCCTCCGTTTAACGAACTTTCAAACGGGGACGAACCTCCTGATACCTGGATACTAAGGCCCCCGGCACCTCCGTTACAGACAATTTCAGTTTTGTAAACCGTATCTATGTTTAGTACAAGTGGGGCAGCAATTATAATATTATCAATTCCAATCGTATCACAGGATTTTGAATCAGTAAATCTTATACCATATATTCCTTCTGATAAATTTTCGAATAAACCATCATTATTGACCTCTGTTCCCGGTATTATCCAGTATGTATACTGAGGTGTTCCTCCAGTAGCTGTTACTGTAATTGAACCATCAGAAAATCCGCTGCAGGATATGCTGTCGACAATGAGGCTGTCAAGAGCAAGAGCTTCAGGCTCAAAAATAAATACTGTTGAATCATTTGGGGAGCAACCTCTGGCATCTTCGATATGAATAGTATATGTTCCACCTGACAGATTTTCCCAGCGTCCTGAATCAGCAAGTAAGGAGGGAATATCACCTGGCTGCAAAGTATATGTAAGTATCCCTGTTCCGCCTGATGCCTTGGCAGCTATTATGGCATTATTGTCTCCGTAGCAGGAAATTGAATCAGTATATAAAACACTACTTATTATTATTTCAGGTGGAGATGTAACCTCGACAGTGGCAACTGCTTCACATCCCATAGCATCTGTCACAGTCACTGAATAATTCCCTTCACAGAGCAGAACGGTATCCTTTCCGTTTCCTCCATAAGGAGCAGGAGCCCAACTATAATTCATATATGGAGGTGTCCCGCCAACCACATTAACTATGGCCAGGGCATCACATTCCCCGTAACAGCTGGTACGCAATCCAAGTGGTATTAAATATGAAGTTTTGACTGGTTCAAGAATAGGAATATCAATTATGTCTGAATCAAAAAGAATGGTACGAATCTGTCCGGTATAAGCAGTATCTGTAAAGGAGATACTTGCATGTATTATTGAACCATCTATTCCGCCCCTGTTATTTGCAGTATCTTTAACCTGAACTGCCCACCCTCCTTCTGCAGGATTCATTCCAAATAATATACTCCAGTCTCCTGTTGCAGCAAAATCACCGGACAATGGAGTGGGTTCTGAACATACATCAAGCGTATCTTCTATTGGTAGTTCAGTAGTGAAACAAAGATTGTTTACGTCGCTTCCGAAATTACAGAATCCATAGAAGTCATATTCCATCGGGGCCCTTTTAAGAGCCATTGTTGTTATACCGTCAGGAGCTACAAGATAATAACCCAGATCCTGGATAACCTGATGGTCATTAGTAGAAAGACATACCTCAATCTCTGTATACGGACCGATCAGAAATGGGGCAGGAGCACCTATTGCTGCTTGCAGCTGAGGAGGTATTGTCAGGACCATTGAATCAACCGCACTGGCGCAAGATCCATATCCAAATGCTTCAAGATAAAGGGTTACAGAACCATTACTTCTGTCAATAACTCCTGGAGTGTATTCGGGCCCTAAGATTTGATCATCATCAAAGGAGCCATCACCGGAGCTAGTCCATATCAGTCCGCTGCTATTGGTTGTATCAGCTCCGCTGATTGTATAAGTAGAATCAAAACATATTGAGGCATCCGGACCAGCTTCAGCTGCCGGTGGTGATGACCAGGAGATTAATCTTGTGTCTGTTGCATCTATGCATCCGTTAGTTCCTGTTAATGTAAGTGTTGCGATAAATGAGCCTGATTGTACAGATGGTGTAAATGTTGCCAGAGCGGGATCAGCATTTTGAGTCCATGTCCCCAATCCTGCTCCTCCGCTCCAGGAAGGATTACCACTATATGTTCCGCTGACAGTAGCGCCGGTCATTGGTATGGGCGCTGTCCCTGAACAGGATGATATATCAGATCCTGCATTAGCCACTGGTTGTGTACCCCAGGTTATAAGTCTTGAGTCCGAAGCATCCGAACAGCCGTTAGTGCCAGTCAGTGTTAATGTTGCTGTAAATGATCCCGATGGTGTTGTTGGAGTAAATGTGGCAAGTGCAGGATCGGCATTCTGAGTCCACGTACCTAATCCGCCGCCGCCACTCCAGGTCGGGTTACCGCTGTATGTTCCGCTGGCAGTAGCCCCAATCATAGGTATTGCAGCCATTCCTGTACATGTTGTGATATCTGTTCCGGCATCGGCAACAGGTTGTGTACCCCAGGTTATAAGCCTTGTATCTGTGTCATCCGGACAGACGCCGGCTCCTGTTAAAGTCAATGTTGCTGTAAATGATCCCGAAGGTGCTGTTGGTGTGAATGTTGCCAGTGAAGGATCTGCATTTTGAGTCCACGTTCCTGATCCCCCGCCTCCACTCCATGAGGGATTACCGCTATAGTTTCCAGTTGCCGTAGCACCGGTCATAAGTATGGGTGCTGTTCCTGTACATGTTGTTATATCTGATCCGGCATCAGCCACGGGAGGGGTAGACCATGTTAAAAGCCTTGTATCTGTATCATCCGGACAACCGTTGGCTCCTGTTAAAGTCAATGTTGCCGTAAATAATCCCGAAGGTGTAGATGGAGTAAATGTAGCAAGTGCAGGATCGGCATTTTGAGTCCATGTTCCTAATCCGGCACCTCCACTCCATGAGGGATTACCACTGTAATTACCACTTGCTGTAGCGCCGGTCATTGGTATAGCTGCTGTTCCCGTGCAGGCCGATATATCTGATCCTGCATTAGCAGCCGGCGGGTCATACCAGGTAATTATTCTTGTATCTGTATCATCGGGGCAGCCGCTGGCTCCTGTTAAAGTTAATGTTGCCGTAAATGATCCCGAAGGTGTAGTTGGAGTAAATGTAGCAAGGGCAGGATCGGCATTTTGAGTCCATGTACCTAATCCGCCACCGCCGCTCCATGTGGGATTACCACTGTAATTACCACTTGCAGTAGCACCGGTCATCGGTATGGCTGCAGTTCCGGTGCATGTTGATATGTCGGAACCTGCGTTAGCCACCGGTGGATCATACCATGTGACTACTCTTGTATCAGTTGCGTCTGAGCACCCATTAGTCCCTGTTAATGTCAGTGTTGCTATAAATGATCCTGAAGGTGTGGATGGAGTGAATGTAGCAAGTGCAGGATCGGCATTTTGGGTCCATGTACCTGATCCGCCACCACCGCTCCATACAGGAGTACCACTATATGTTCCGCTGGCAGTTGCGCCGGTCATCGGTATGGCTGCTGTTCCGGTACATGTTGATATATCTGAACCTGCATTGGCCACAGGTTGAGTACCCCATGTTATTTGCCTTGTATCAGTTGCATCTGAGCATCCATTGGCTCCTGTTAAAGTTAGTGTTGCCGTAAATGTACCTGAGGCTGCTGTTGGAGTAAATGTAGCAAGTGCAGGATCGGCATTTTGGGTCCATGTCCCCAGTACGCCACCACCGCTCCAGGTGGGAGTACCACTGTATGTCCCGCTGGCAGTGGCACCGGTCATTGGTATAGCTGCAGTACCTGTGCATGTAACTATGTCCGGGCCGGCGTTGGCTACGGGCTGTGTGCCCCATGTTATTTGCTTTGTATCAGTTGCATCTGAGCACCCATTGGCTCCTGTTAAAGTTAGTGTTGCTGTAAAGGAGCCCGATGCTGCTGTTGGTGTGAATGCAGCAAGTGCAGGATCGGCATTTTGGGTCCATGTACCTGATCCGCCACCACCGCTCCAGGTGGGAGTACCACTGTATGTCCCGCTGGCAGTGGCGCCGGTCATTGGTATGACTGCAGTACCTGTGCATGTAACTATGTCCGGGCCGGCGTTGGCTATGGGCTGTGTGCCCCATGTGATAAGTCTTGTATCTGTATCATCCGGGCATCCGTTAGCTCCTGTTAAAGTTAATGTTGCTGTAAAGGAGCCTGATGCTGTGCTTGGAGTAAATGTAGCAAGTGCAGGATCGACATTTTGCGCCCATGTTCCTAGTCCGCCCCCGCCACTCCAGGTGGGAGTACCACTGTATGTCCCGCTGGCAGTGGCACCGGTCATTGGTATGGCTGCCGTACCTGTACAGGTTACTATGTCTGAGCCGGCGTTAGCTATGGGCTGTGTACCCCAGGTTATTTGCCTGGTATCTGTATCATCCGGGCATCCGTTAGCCCCTGTTAAAGTTAATGTTGCCGTAAAGGAACCCGATGCTGCTGTTGGAGTAAATGTAGAAAGTGCAGGATTGGCATTTTGAGTCCACGTACCCAATCCACCCCCGCCGCTCCAGGTTGGATTACCACTATAATTTCCACTTGCTGTAGCTCCTGTCATTTGTATAGCTGCGGTTCCGGTACATGTTACTATATCTGAACCTGCATTAGCCACTGGCGGATCATACCAGGTAATTACACGTGTATCTGTATCATCTGAGCAACCATTCGCACCTGTTAAAGTTAGTGTTGCGATAAAGGAGCCCGATGCTGCAGTTGG
Source organism: uncultured Bacteroidales bacterium (assembly GCA_964521285.1). Taxonomy (GTDB): domain Bacteria; phylum Bacteroidota; class Bacteroidia; order Bacteroidales; family UBA10428. Next base: position 48,422 of record CAZFQS010000016.1, read on the forward strand.
AGTAAATGTAGCAAGAGCAGGATTGGCATTCTGGGTCCATGTACCCAATCCGACGCCACCGCTCCAGTCAGGATTGCCGCTATATGTCCCGCTGGCAGTGGCCCCTGTCATCATGATAACTACTGTCCCTGTGCAGGTTGATATATCTGAGCCTGCATTGGCAACAGGTTGTGTGCCCCATGTTATTTGCCTTGTATCTGTTGAATTTGAACAGCCGTTAGCACCTGTTAGTGTTAATGTTGCCGTAAAAGAACCCGATGCTGCTGTGGGAGTAAATGTAGCAAGGGCAGGATTGGCATTCTGGGTCCATGTTCCTAATCCGCCGCCGCCGCTCCAGTCAGGAAGGCCACTATATGTTCCAGTGGCTGTAGCGCCGGTCATTGCTATGGGGGCTGTCCCAGTGCATGTAACTATATCCGAACCTGCATTGGCAACAGGCTGCGTACCCCATGTTATTTGCCTTGTATCTGTAGCATCAGAGCATCCATTTGCTCCTGTTAACGTTAATGTTGCTGTAAATGATCCTGATGCTGAGGTTGGAGTAAATGTGGCAAGGGCAGGGTTGGCATTTTGGGTCCATGTACCCAATCCTCCTCCACCGCTCCAGTTTGGAAGACCGCTATATGTTCCGGTGGCCGTGGCACCGGTCATTGCTATGGGCGTTGTCCCCGTACATGTAACTATATCCGAACCAGCATTAGCCACAGGCTGAGTCCCCCATGTTATTTGTCGTGTGTCTGTATCATCTGAGCAACCGAGAGCACCTGTTAATGTTAATGTTGCTGTAAATGATCCTGATGCCGAGGTTGGAGTGAATGTAGCAAGTGCGGGATTGGCATTCTGAGTCCATGTGCCTAATCCTCCTCCGCCGCTCCAGGTAGGAAGGCCGCTATATGTACCTGTCGCTGTAGCACCGGTCATTGGTATAGGCGCTGTCCCCGTGCATGTAACTATATCTGAGCCTGCATTGGCCACCGGCAGGGGAGCTGCCCTAACCACTGCATTACTGCCTTGTTTTGTACAGTCATTATTATCAATTACCCATGTTCGATAAGTACCTGCTGCAAGAGATGTAAAAAGGTTACCTTCCTGAAAGGTTGAATCCGTTGTTGAAATATTAACAATAGCATAATCCAGATCAGGAGTACCTCCGTTAGCATTAATCTGTATAGTACCATTACTGGTTCCCTGGCATGTGGGTGTTGTATCTATGGATGTTATATTAATTTGAGAAGGTATACTATCGTGGGGAGGAACAAAGAAAATTGTTGCTATTTGGCCTGCACCTCCGCAATTATTTGCATCGTCAACAGTAACCGAGTAAATCCCTGTACCCAGATTTACAGCAATCTGAGTTGTCTGGCTCCCGGTATTCGGACTCCAGATATAGTCGTATGGTGTTGATCCTCCGCTCATATTTGCCCTTAGCTGAGCATCACTCCCATCAAAGCATGAGAGTCCCTTAACTACAGTAATTGTAGCAACAACCATCGGCGCCGGCTGATTTACAGGATTGAACTGTCCTTTATTGGACCCTACATTATCATAAACCCATAAATAATAATTTGAACTGGGGCTCAGGCCGCTAAAAAAAGCTGTATCCGCATTGTGTACTATTTGTTGTAATATTGATCCTGAACCACCAAGGAAAGGAGGTAAATTATTCCATAATTGATATGTATAGGGAGTTACACCAGCTTCTGTCAGTCTTACAAGTATTGAACCATCTGATCCTCCGTTACAGGATACATGGTTAGTATCAGTTGTATAATTTAAAGCAAATGTTAGCTTACTGATGAGCAGTAATAATATTAAATTTAAAAAGCATATATACTTTTTTATTTTACTGTCCATTATAAAGAGCTTTTGTCTTTTAATTTTTCTTTTCATAATAATTAATAACAGAATTGAAATTATTCATCAGGTTCATCAATAAATATTTCTTTAAATGTACTCTTTCCCGAATTATCAATTACTCCGGCAAAGTACCTGCCTGCAGGTAAGCCTTCAAAAATATATCTGGAGTTAAATGTAGGAGCACTCTTTTCTATTTGATTGGCATTTTGCCAGGGTTCGTTATCATAAAGGAAGTATGTATAGTCAGGTTCTCCTGTTTCAATAATAACTTCAATTTTGCCGTCTGACCCTGCTTCTGTGGAAACAGGCTCTGAATTTACCTGAATAATTAAATCCTGTCCATAAACTTTTGTATTCATTGTTATGAATATCAATATGCATGCTGTCAGAATTATTTTTTTCATAATAATTTGTATTATTCGAAATTTGAAAAACATTCCTTATGAACCTTTTCATTAAAGAATATTGTTGATGATACAGGGCCGCAGTTGTTTTTATCATTAATTATGCAGCGATAAGTCCCGCGTGTAATATTTTTAGCTAATTGTGTAGTCTGATTACCGGTATTCTCACTCCACAAATAACTGTAAGGACTTGTACCTCCACTGCAATTAGCCTTTAATATTGCATCATTATTCTCAGAGTTTGAAAAACATTTTTCTATTGTTATCGGATCAGCTTTTAATTTATCTGGCTGATATATTTCAACGGTTTTTTCCAAATAATCTCCTTTTGAATCTTCTACTGTGACATAATATTTGTTAACAGGCAGTTCACTAAAAATATAAGTAAATTCTCCTGTAATTATCTGAGCTACGTACTTCTGTTTAATAGCTGGTTTTTTATCATATAATTTAATAGTAAATACAGGATTGCCTGAAGTAATATTTAAAGTAATTTTCCCCGTCGATTCACCAAAGCATTCAGCGGAATCAGATTTAACGACGAATTCCAGATCTGCAGATAATACAATATTATATATAAAACAAATACAAACCAATATAAATATTGTCTTCTGCATAATTAATGATCTAAAATTATCTTAAGATGTAATGTATAATAATTGATCAATTAAATATTACGAATTGTTACTAAATTAGTTTCAATACCTGAACCTGCTTCAATATTGAATTTAGTAACATTATAGTTATAATTTTAATAAATGTAGAATTTAATAATTCGGCGTAAAAAATAACATTTTAACATTATGTTGTTATATTCTGTATTTTCCTACATTAAGTTATTGATTTATAATTTTTTGGATGAGCAGGTATAGGCATAAATATTGTTGATAATTATTTGATAATCAGGCGATGCAATGCATTTATCTGTAAAATGGTTCCATTCAACACTGTTATTAATAAGATCTTAAACTTAACAATGATTCTTCCTAAACATTTTTACAGACAACATGCAGATTAATTATAAACGGTCACTTTGAACTATAAATCTTTTTGTAATGTATCTAATAGGGTACCATGCGGCAATTAGTCCAATGAAAAATACAATAAACAGAACAGCTATTATATCGTATAATTCAATACTTACGGGATATGCATCAATTATAAAAGTTCCGCTTCCCTCTAATCCTACCAGTTTATATTTAATTTGCAGCCAGCATATCAGGAGTCCGGCAAAAAGACCAATAACTGCGCCTATTAAGGATATTAAACAACCTTCGAATAAGAACACCTTTTTTATAACAGACAGATCAGTGCCAAGACTTCTTAAGGTTGAAATATCGAATTTTTTCTCCAGGATCAACATTGTTAATGAGCCAATAACATTAAATGAGGCTACTACAAGTATAAATACAAGAATCAGGAAAATAACATATTTTTCAGATTGCATAGTCTTATAGAAAAGTTCATTCTGTTCATAACGATTCTTTACTTCAAATTCAGCTCCTAATATGTTTTTAATCTTATTTTGAATAGTCTTTAAGTTAGCGTTATTTTTAAGTTTAACCTCAATTGCACTGACTTCATCGCTATATTCGAACAATTCCCGGGCAAAGTTTAATGGGACTATAATATATTTTGAATCATAATTCTGCTCTATTGAAAATATGCCTGAAGGGAAGATATATTTTTTGTGTATAGACTGCTCAGGATTCAGGGTGACTTGTTTAGTTCTTCGTGGTACATAAACTGCTATGGGGAATTGATAATTAATATCCATATTAATATTTACATTGAGAAAATATGCTATACCCTGGCCAATAATTGTATAATTTTCTCCTTCTCCGGTCAGAATAAAATCTCCGGCAACTATCATACTGTCAACCCCTGATATATCTTCAAAATTTTCACTAACTCCTTTTACCGTGGCTATGGTTTGTTTTTGGTTATATCGAAGCAGTGCCTTGTCTTCCAGTACTTCAGCAAAATCAGCAACTCCTTCGAGATTTTTTATTTCATTAAACTTTTCAGCTTCGGGGTCAAAGGTTTTGCCCTCTATAACTGTTATCTGTATATCGGGGCTAAACGAATTGAACAATGAACGGATAAGGTCATCAAAACCATTAAATACTGATAAAACAACAATTAATGCCATTGTACCAACAGCAACTCCCAGAATTGAAATGCCGGAAATCAGATTTATTGCATTATGTGATTTCCTGGCAAACAGGTATCTTTTTGCTATGTAGAACGGGAAATTCAAAGGTAAATTAAAGTTATGATTTCAGAAGTTTATTTATATTGTCAATATAATCAAGGGAATCGTCATGATAGAATACCAGTTCAGGCACGTTTCTCAATTGATGCCGTATCCTCTTTCCTAAATAATTTCTAATAGTCCTGAGATTCTTATTTACAATTAAATCAAAGTCTTCATTTTCTTTTAAAGGAAATATGCTTAGATATACTCTGGCAATGTTTAAATCAGCAGTAATTCTTACTACTGTTACAGTAATTATTTTACCCTTAAAAAGATTTTTACTCTCTTTTTGAAAGATTTCGGCAAGTTCTTTTTGTAATAATCTGGCTATTTTATTCTGCCTTACTGGATCCACTTTGTTATACCACCAAAATTAAATTGTTTGCTGTATAGAAGTAAAAGTACAATTTTTAGATAACATTTTATAGTTTTGTGCCAAGTTACATTTCAATAATTAGAATATATAATAGTATTTATAAAAAGAATTAAATAATGTCAAAGAAAAGAGTTTTATCGTGCATACAGCCGACCGGCGAGGTCCATCTGGGAAATTATTTCGGTGCAATTAAAAACTGGGTTAATATTCAGGACCAGTACGATTGCATATATGGTGTGGTAGATTTACATGCAATGACTATGCCATATAAACCAAATGAACTGGAGGGCAATACACTCAAAATGGTGATGGATTTATTGATATGCGGAATTGATCCGGATAAATCAATATTGTTTATTCAATCTCTTGTCCCTCAACATACGGAATTAACATGGATTTTTAATTGTATTACATCTTATGGTGAATTGACAAGAATGACCCAGTTTAAAGATAAATCTGAACAGAGCGAAAGCAATGTCAAAGGGAAGTTCATTTCAGCCGGACTTTTTACATATCCTATTTTGCAGGCTGCCGATATATTAATCTATAAAGCAGACTATGTTCCTGTTGGCATAGATCAGGTTCAGCATCTTGAACTTTCGAGAAATATAGCTGTGAGGTTTAATAATCAGTATGGCACATATTTTCCTGAGCCCAAACCATTACTGACTGATATTCCAAAGCTCGTTTCACTGGCAGATCCAACGAAAAAAATGAGTAAAAGCCTGGATGAAAAACATTATATAGGATTATTCGAGGAAGAAAACTCGATCAGAAAAAAAGTAAAATCTGCTGTAACTGATACAGGGGAACAGCAGGGAAATATAATGAGCCCCGGAGTTGAGAATCTATTCAATATAATAAAAGCATGCGGTAAGGATAAAGAATATAATGAACTTTTAAAGCAATATAAGTCAGGGATTCTAAAATATAAAGATTTAAAAGAAGTCACGGCAGATGCATTGGTTGAACTGACCAAAGGATTTATAACAAGAAGAGATGAAATCGCCGGAGATGAAACATATGTTAAAAATATAGCTAAGACAATGTCTGAAAAGGCAAGGGATATAGCAGCCAAAACAATCAGAGATGTGAGGTCTCTTGTAGGATTACCTGTCTATGATTAATATTTGATAATGTAAACATAACTTATTAAAAATAAAAAGTCCCGCCATCTGCCGGGACTTGCCCTGAAAATATTTTCAGGTATATTATATAGCTTCGAAGAACTGTTATATAACTTCGTACAAATATGATGCCAAAAAAAGAGGACAGCGCCTTCTTCAGGATGCTGTCCCCTCTTCAATCGCTCTCCATTAGCGCTGTTCCCTTATTCCCCTTTTTTATTCTACAGAGAATTTTTCAACATAGATTTTATCTTCAAAATATAATTTGAAGATATATAAGCCCTTTGAAAATCCTGTCAGATCAATAGATTTAATATTACTGTTATTGGTCATGTAAACCAGTTCACCTGTATTACTGTAAATTGTAATCCTGTATGAATTGCCAAGCTTGTCAAGATTACTGATATAGAGAATACCGTCTGAAGGTACAGGATATAAATTCAGACCTAAATTACTAAGATCTTCAATATTATCGATTACTATATTAACTATTGCGACATCTGTGGCCATACATCCATTTGCATCCATTACATTTATATCATAAGTTCCCGATGATAATCCACTGAATGTTGAACCTGACTGGTAGTCTCCTGCATCCAGAGCATATTGCAGTCCTCCTGCTGCCGAAGTGGCTGTAATAGTAATTTCTCCGTCATATTCAAATATCGCATCTGTTACTGAAATATCCTCTATTACAGGATTCGGATTAACTATTAAAAGGAATGTCATGCTATCCTTCATGCCCTGGTTATTAGTTGCAATTATTGTAATTTCAGATTCGCCTGTCTGTCCTTCGTTAGGATCCAGAGATACGGTCCTGGTGCCGCCTGTTCCCGTGATATTTATTCCGGCCAAAGGCAAAAGATCTGTATTAGAGGACAGGGCTTCGAGGGTTACAGTGTTTACATCGTTATCACTGATATTTACTATAATTTCATTAATAGCTCCCCCGTCGCAACCAGATACATCATCGATCGCAGATAATTCAGGCTTTGATGCTCCATAACCTGTTCCCTGAACAAATACAGGCTTTTCTTCAGCGCCTGTGCTTGTTACCATTACATTATCTGAGTAATGCATAGCATTATCAGGTGCAAATCTTACATAAACCAGAGTTGGAGGCACATTATTATTTACAGGTGTCAGATTGATTGTTTCAGTATTACCGGAATAATCACCGCTTACAAGTGATATTTCAAAACCTTCGGGAGCAGTTACCATAATATCTGACGATAACGAATAACCTTCAACTGTAAAGCTTTGTTCAGTTGAATTTTCATAAATAAATACCGAGTCAAAATCTTCGAGAATGCCCGTAACTGATAATTCAGGACCATCATAGCAGTTACCTTCAAGTATGAGAAATTTGTCAGCTGCCCCGGTGCTGGTATGCATTAATACAGTAAAGTAATTTTTTTCTGTAGAAGGAGAGAACCTCACATAAATCTGTGTCGAATCGACAGTTCCCCCGCTTTGGGTTAAAGTTATTGATGTCGTATCCCCGCTATAGTCACCGCTGGTTGTGGTTATGGCAAAACCTTCAGGAGCTTCAATATCAATATCACTGGTAAGATTCGTACCCTTGACAGCATAACTCTGTTCAGCAGAAGTCTCTCCCAATGCTACATTTCCGAAAGCTTCAAGTGATCCGATAATAATAATTTTTGCCGGTTCTCCTACCGCTGATCCCTGGTAGCTTCCAATATTAATTCCTTCGCTCATATCGCCGGCATTTAATGCCGGTGATCCTGCCAGGAGTCCGAAGGCTCTTCCGTCAGGATCTGCCCATAACGGATCGGCATCTATGTTGCCTCCCTCGTCATCTCCTAAATCACTATTCCATCCTGCACCCGAGCCATTTGAACCTTCAATAAGACAGTGATCAATTTCAGGAACGGCTCCTCCTATATTGTTTATACTTTCATTCCATAGTATAACATTGGTTAATTCTGGTATACATGTTCCGTTTTTGATCTCATTAATAATTCCGTAAGATCCGTTTTTATACAAACTCATATTTATAAATCTGGGATTACATGCACCTTCATTTATTCCGCCCGCCAGGTTATACACAGCACCACCATCAATGTGACCTTCATGATGTGATATTTCCGATGTTTTAATAATCGGACTGCATTCTGCAGCGGATGTAGTGTTTTCGGCATAATTAAACATAGCTGCTCCCTTACCCGGATAAACACCTGATAAAATATTTAAATTGAAATCAACAATATCAAGTACCGGATTGCAGAGTCCCCCCATAGCTTTGCAATATAATCCGGCTCCGCCGTCAGCATAATTACCTCTGAACAGGACACTATCGAGAACGGGACTGCATTCACTGTTAGTCCCTGCATATAACATCATTCCTCCGCCCGCTTTTGCATAATTTCCAAATATTATAAGTCTCTTTAACGTCGGATTGCATTTTCCTCCGCCAGTAGCAGATAAATATACTCCTCCCCCGACTGATGTACTGTCAGTGTGGCCGGTTGCATTACCTCCATATATAAAAAAGCCGTCCAGCAGGGTAGCAGAATCTATTGATTCTTCCTGAGTCCCCTTTGCAACAACTACATGATATGTGTTTTCTTCCATGTTACCTCCGCTGGCATCATTAAGAAATAAATCACCCAGTAATAAAGAAGGATTATTTTCATAATCCCTGTTATTGATAACAGCCTGTGTTATAGGATCCTCATTTCCTATAAAACTTCCAAAAACTGCAACTCCCTGTTTAAGGGAAATATATTCATTCTTATCTCCGGTAGATGCAAGATAAAAACCAGTAGCCACAAATATTGTATCTCCTTCTGAGGCTAATTCAATTGCAGTTTTTATACTTGTAAAAGCATCGGTCCAGCTGGTACCATCATTATTTCCGGAAGCCATCCAGTGTACATAATGCCTGTTAGCATAACTGCCGCTAATTACGGCAAATGACAGGAAAATTAAAAGAAATGCAAATTTTTTCATAACCTTATGTTTAGATAATTATTTTAGGATGATCATATTATTATGTTTTTGAGAAAGGTTCTCAAATTAATAAATTCTTTGAAAAAAGGATTTATTGAGACTATATTACCAGTAAAAATTTCAGGAATTCAATTTAATAAATATTTTATTTCAAAACATAATTTATTAATACTTTATTATAAAGTAAATTGCAATAAATAAAAATTTATCCGTCAATAATATAATGAAGGAGGAAAAAAACATACGGACTGCAATAAGAGATTTTTTTGTAAAAGAATACAATAAACTGGTTAATTATGTAAATGTTTACCTTAATGAACTCAGTTATTCGGTTGATGCAGAGGATATTATTCAGGATGTGGCACTTAATATATATTCCAAAGCTGATATTAACGCACCTATTGAAAATTTAGCAGCATATGCATACAGGTCTATAAAAAACAAGATAATTGATATCAGAAGGAAAAAAAGGGAAAACATGTCAATTGAAGATTTCAATAATAAAAAAAATGAAAACATTTTATCGGAAACAGTATCCGTGGATGAGGAAGAAGACTTTTATAAAGATGAAAATGTATATAGAAAAATGATGGAAGCCATGGATATATTAAAATCACAGGAAAGGGACATTATTATTGAGACGGAATTTAACGGAAGGTCATTTAATGAACTGTCAATAGAATGGAATACTCCTGTTGGGACTTTGCTGGCACGTAAACACAGGGCTTTAAGCAAATTGCAGAAAATATTACAAAACGAAAAAAAGAAGTATAATCTTTAAAACTATAATAAAATGGTAGCACATATTTTTCAGAGAAACGGCGAATCAAAGATTGTCTATATTTTAAGGATAATAGGATTGGCCATCCTTGGTTTAATAGGAGCAGTAGCAATAGCATTACTTCTTGGTTATGTTGTTGTATGGTTATGGAACTGGCTAATGCCTGAACTTTTTGGACTCACGACCATTACTTTCTGGCAGGCAGTCGTGATGATTATATTAGCCAGGATAATATTCGGAGGATTTAAACATTCACCCGGTGATCGCCCGAGAGATAGATTTATGAGCAGAAAGAAAAGAATTTTTCCGGGACATCCTTTTGATAAGAAATGGAAATATTATGATGATTACTGGAGGGAGGAAGGAGAAGAAGCATTTAATGAGTATGTGAGGAAAAAGGAAGAAGAGTAAAATTCATAATTATTCTTATAAATCGCCGGGTGAGAAACTACAATGTTCTGCCTGGCGATTTTTTGTTTTTAGTAACTAACAGTAATGTACCTATAAGTTTTCCCTTGATATACCATATTCCTTTTCAATTGTTTTGTCACCTATTGGTTCAACATGTATAGTTACATCAAACAGATTATCTATTTTTGACCTGATACTTTGCTCAACTTGATGTGAAAGCTCATGGGCTGCATTTAAGGATAGACTGCCGTCAACCTCAATATCAGCGCCAATTTTTAATTTATGGCCAACATTTCTAACTACAACCCGGTGGGGATTTTTAACACCTTCCACAGAATCGATAGCTTTAAATATGATATCGTAAATTTTATTATCTTTTATCCCGTCCATTAATTCGATGTTTGTTTTAAGAAAAATCTGAACTGCAACTTTGATGATCCAGGCACTGACTATTAAGGCGGCCATAGAGTCGATAACCGGCATTTTCAGCAAATGAGTAAAAATCAGTCCGATTAAAACTGATAAAGAAATTAATACATCATTTTGCATATTCTTTGCATTAGCCCTTAACATATCACTATTTGTGCGGTTGCCAATTTTAAACTGGTGATATGATAAAAAAACCTTACCTATTATTGATATCACTGTCACATATATCGCAATTTTCAGGGGAATCTCCGCATAGGTACCTTTAATCATCTTTTGTATAGATAGTATCGCCAGCTGAATTCCTGCTGCAAAGATTATCAGGGATAATAATCTGGTAGCAATAGTTTCTGCTCTGCCATAACCGTATGGATATTTTTTATTAGGGGGTTTTGATAATACGTTCGCTGTAATTAAGGTGATTAATGAAGTTATTATGTCTTCCATAGAATCGATACCATCTGCAACAACGGCAAGACTTCCTGCTAATAGTCCGAATACTACTTTTAAAACTGCCAGGAAGGCATTACCAATAATGGCTATCAATGATGCCTTTTTAATTTCTTTAATCCTGTGTTCCATCTGGACATTGGATAAACAAATTTGAATATAATATAAAATTATAAAACAATGATTATATTAATGATAGCAAAGAAGTTTTTTTTAATATCATAAATATAAATTAAATAAATAATTAAAAGACAAGTATCAAAACTTCCGGATTATGTTTTAATCTCAACAATTGTTATTTTAAGTGTATTAAATTCAATAATGTCATTCAATATCATTCCTTGCGAAAACCGGGTGTCCATTTAATTTCTTTTGTAAATTTATAGGGCAGAGTTTAGATAAAATATAAATGTCTTAAATTTTTTTAATATTATGAAAGATACTATAGATCTAAAATGGATTAATAATCTGGCATTTGAAGCAATTATTGACGGGCATAAAATGATCGTGGATGCTAAACCCGAAGTAGGGGGAACTGATAAAGGTCCGTCTCCTAAACCTTTAATGATGGTTGCAATAGGTGGTTGCACAGGAATCGATGTTGCTTCACTGTTAAAAAAAATGAGAATAGAAGTCGAACAATTTAATGTAAGAGTTGAAGGTGATATTACTGAAGAGCATCCCAAACATTTTTCAGCTATGCATATTATATACGAATTCAAAGGAAGAGATTTGCCTCTGGATAAGATTAAAAAAGCAGTTGAGTTGTCACAGAATAAATATTGCGGGGTTAGCGAATCCTACAGGAAAGCTATGAAATTAACCTATGAAATAAGGCTTGTATGATATACAATTAACGCTAATTGAATAGTCTTTTTAATATATTCTACGATCTTTTTTCTTTAATATTTCCACAAGTATGCCCGGCTTGTGGAAACACTCTTTATATTCAGGAGAATTCAATCTGCACAAAATGTCTATACGAGCTTCCTAAAACAAATTTTCATTTGAATAAGGACAACGAAGTTGCCCGCTTATTCTGGGGAAGAATTAAGCTGGAAGCTGCTACATCGTATTACTTTTATTACAAAGGCAGTAAGTTTCAAAATATTATTCATCAGTTTAAATACAAGGGTCAAAAACATATAGGATTTAATTTGGGACGATTATTTGGTGCTGATTTAAAAAATACTCTTTTTTCTGAAATTGAAATAATTCATCCTGTTCCTCTTCACTACAAAAAATTGAAAAGAAGAGGATATAATCAAAGTGAATATATAGCCAGAGGAATTTCAGAAAGCCTGAATAAACCGGTTATTACAGATGCTGTGTACAGGGCAACAGATGTTGAAACACAGACAATAAAAAGCAGGTATGAAAGATGGGAGAATATTAAAGATGTTTTTAAAATTAGGAAAGTTAATAAGCTGGAAAACAAGCATATACTACTTGTTGATGACGTGCTTACAACCGGGTCAACTTTGGAGGCATGTGCCGGCGAAATTTTAAAATTGGATAGCACAAAAGTCAGTATTGCTACATTGGTATTTGCAAAGTATGGTTAGTTGGATTATCAGGTTATTAAACTGATCATTCAATTTTCCATGTTATCTCAACATCCCAGTTTGATCGTACATTAATATCTCCTTTATAATATAAGACTTTCTCTGGCTGGATCTTTTTTAAATAAATACCTGTATCCCATTTGCGGTTATCATTATTATCATAAATAACCTTTAGCATGTATTTTTTAGGCTGGAGAAAATCAAATGTAATGATATCGTTTTGCGAAATAAATTTTTCTTTTACAAGGTCTTCCTTCTCGGTAAGTAGCTGCACTATTAAAGGAGTGGTGACGTTTTCTGCTGTTATTATTATGTTTCCGTAATAATCAGCTTTTTGTGTTATAAAATTCATTAATATCGTGTCATTAGAGAAACCATAAATGTCTGTAAATGCCCCTGGTTCAATTAAAAGTTTATAGTTCATTCTTTCCTCCCATTGCGTGGCGATCTTAAACCTTCTAAGTTTTAAAGTATCCTTTGTAAATATAAAGGGCTGAATTATTTCGAGACTATCTTCAATTTTATAAAGTTTTATAAGAGAGGGGTCATAATTACTAACTGGTTTTTCAGTACTTATACGGATAGATTTGTTTAAATCAACAGTAGCCCTGTTTTTAATGTTAAAATCAAGATTTAAATATTTTTCTTTCGCAATAATATTATCTGTCTCTTTACTTCTTCTGAGAGATGGTGTTTTTGCCTTTTGTTCACGATATTTTAGAATAATCGTATCAATTTGTGTAGTAAAATTCTTTAATGTATCAATTATTGTATATTTCAATTGCAATAAAATTGTATCCATCTTGCTTATTAAAGAATCTTTTATCCAATATATTACAGTATCATTGTTTACAGATTTTTCTTTAATATACCAGTCATTGCTATAAGAAAAGTTGAGGGGTTTTATATACAGACTGTCATATAACGGCCTTTTAAATGTAAAAAATAATTTTTCTCTTGTTTCCCTTTCTCTTGCAGTAAGATATTGAAACTCACTTTCTTCCTGAAAAAGATACATATTAACATGCAGTGCATATATTAATTTCTCTTCAACCTGTATTGTATCTCCTGTTAATGAGTCTATTACAAATCCGGTTTGTTTTAAGTCACTGGCAATGCTATCCCTGGAAAGTAAAGAATCGGCCAGATAGTAATAGGTTGTTTCGATCAGTTCAGGATTGATTACAAATGAAGTATCAATAAATGCAATTTTTTCACTGGTAATATCAAATAATAAATTTGAGTTAGCATCTTGCAGCGCAAAGATTTTAAATGTATCTGATTTTATGTTATTTACCGCGAATGTCCCGTCTTTATTTGTTTTGCCGATAAACGAAGGAATCTCAAGATATGGTGCAGAATCATTTAAGTTCTCATAAAGCATAATATTAACCGGTTCATCTTCAGGCTTCAGATTAAAAGCATTAAAAAGTTTACCGGTTACTGACATTGAATCTACGTAATTTCCTGTTGATATTACAAATTCAAAATTAGGGAGAACATTTCCCTCATTATTATCTGCAATGGCATTACCAAAGTTTAATGTATAAGTTGTACTATCTCTTAATTCATTATTTAAGTCAATAACAAGACTTTTACCCTTAAGCTTTGTTACCGGCCTTTCTTTTAGTGGGGGAGATATTATTAATTCTTTATAAATATTCTTAAGCTGTATGAATTCATCAAATTTTATTTCTATTTTTTTGCCATCAAATCCAGTTGAATAGTTAACCGGATCACTTGAAACTATCTCCGGAGGCGTTTCATCCTTTGGCCCCCCGGTTGGAGAACCTATCCTGGCACATCCGTAAGTGATAACAAGCGCGCCTGCAAAAATGTATTTGGTAATAGCCTTAATCAAAACCAGTTTTTCATTTATTCATGATAACACAAACTTACAAACTTTAAAATTATTTTAAGATTGCGTTAATGGAAATATAAATTTTTCTATTCTATTTTGTTTATTAGTTTTGTAATGACTTAATCCTAAAATAATGATCACAAATTTTGTAATTTGGAATGTTAGACCCCAAATTATTGATTTTGGCAGTTTTGAATTAAGATACTATTCATTATTATTTGTCATTGCATTTATTCTGGGTTATATAATTCTGGGAAAGATGTTCAGGAAAGAAGGGTTACCAATGGAACTCGCTGACAAATTAACCATTTATGTTGTAATAAGTACAATAATAGGAGCAAGATTAGGACATTGTTTATTTTATGAATTTAGTTATTATATCCAGCATCCTTTAGAAATAATACTGCCCTGGAGGGGGAAGCTGGGAGAAGATTTTCAGTTTACAGGGTACCAGGGACTGGCAAGTCATGGAGCTGCAATAGGGATTCTCTTTGGAATATATCTTTTTACGAGAAAGTCAAAAAAGTCATATTTATGGACACTCGACAAATTGGCAATCCTCGTCGCACTGGCAGGTGTATTTATCAGAACGGGTAATCTTATGAATTCAGAAATTTATGGAATACCAACAAATAAGAGTTCGGGATATGTTTATGTAAGAGATTTTACAGATTTCTTATTCAGAATAGAAAAGGATAATATAAGTCATATTAAATATTCAAAGATCCTGAATGATAAAAATTTTATTAAGGGATACGCACCTTTAAAAGTAGACATAGAATTTTCCGGCAGAGTTAAAAGTGAAGAATACGTTAGGAACTTTGCCGAATATAAATTAAGAGATGCAATACTAAGAATAAAGTACCAGAATAATGTTGTACACCCTGAGATCGATGAATTGGAATATAAAATTGAAAAAAGTAAAAGGAGATATCACATTACAAGCACGCTTTATGGTGTACCGAGACATCCCACACAAATCTACGAAGCTATTTCTTATTTTTTAATTTTTTTGTTACTTATTTATCTTTATCAGAGTAAGAGACTAAAATTTAAAGAGGGATTCCTGTTCGGAGTATTTATGTTTACAATATTTATTGTCCGATTCATAATTGAATTTCTCAAGGAAAACCAGGAAGAATTTGAAAGTTCTCTTCCTTTAAATATGGGACAAATACTCAGTATTCCCTTTATAATTATTGGAATTATATTTATTATTAATAAAAGAACTACAAAAACTGAATCATAACTAAAATTTGCTTAATCTTACCTTCCATTTTTAAGATTTTTCACCCTGAAACCTTAATAAGTGTTTTTTGTTATTATATAGTAAAAGATTAACTGTTAATTTTGACTTTATAATATCCTATTATGACACCTGGATATCATAATAAAGATAGTAACAGCAGGAATGATTTAAGTTCGGGCAGACTGATGTTCGCAACTTTACTTAACCTCTCAATAACTATTGTTGAAATTATTGGGGGATTGATTTCAAATAGCCTGGCTTTGATTTCTGATGCTTTGCATAATCTTGGAGATACTTTTGCTGTCTTTATTGCATATATTGCTCATCTTATTAGTAAAAGAGATTATACTGATAAAAAAACATTCGGGTATAAGCGTGTTGAGATAATTGCCGCATTATTTAATGCGATTATCCTTATCGTAATAGTAATCTATCTTTTTCTTGAAGCAATTAAAAGAATTAATGATCCTCAACCTGTAAAGGGGTTAATAATGTTCTTTGTCGCTTTAACCGGACTTCTGGCAAATTTATATAGCGTTCTGCTGCTTAGAAAAGATTCCGGGGAAAATATTAATATAAAAGCCGCATACCTTCATTTGCTGGGCGATACTTTTTCTTCAGTTGCAGTAATAATTGGAGCAGGGGCTATTTACTTTTTTAAAATTTACTGGATAGACCCCGTGATTACTATCTTAATAGGTTTGTATTTGTTGAGAGGGACATATTTAATACTTAAACGGACAGTAGATATTTTGATGCAGGGTGCTCCGGAAAACCTGGATTTAAATGAAGTAAAAATTTCGGTTGAGCAATTACCGGAGGTGGACAACATACACCATATACATGCATGGAGCTTAAATGACAGGGAAATTCATTTTGAATGTCATATTGATTTGACCAGGGATGCAAAAATTAGTGAGACCAGTGAAATAATAAATAAAATTCATGCTATCCTAATGAACAAATTTAACATTAATCATGTTACTATACAATGTGAATTTAATAGTTGTGATAATAAGAATATGATACATAAATTGTGATGAATGAATCCCGGGCTATAAATTTACTATACCCGTTATACAAAACTATCAGTTAATTAACCTGGTTCCTGCTTAAAATATATGGTAGCATAGCAACCACAAAACAACAGGAATTAAAAACGTCATTGCTAATATTAGAAATGGGGAAGTAACATTAATTGCAGAGGATATTTACTTGGATAAGGTAAAATCAGCAGTTGAAAAGATAGGCTATAATTATAAGGGAATAAAAAAATAATGTTGATAAAATAACTTGACATAAAAATTAACAGCTTAAGCTTTTTTTCATTCACCAAAGGAACCTTCAGGAATGATTATTTAAATTATATTTACAGCTTTATTTAATTATTAACATTTTCAAAGAATTTTTAATAAAACTTCATATTTTTTTAAATGACTAATAGGGTAATACTAATTATACTTGACGGATGGGGTATTGGAAATAAATCAAAAGGAGATGTTATTTACCAGGCAAATACTCCTAATATGGATAACCTTACGAAGAATTATTCAAATTCTCAGTTGTTTACAGATGGAGAAAATGTCGGGTTGCCAAATGGACAAATGGGAAATTCTGAAGTAGGGCATTTAAATATCGGGGCAGGCAGGATCGTTTATCAGGATTTGGTAAGGATAAATAAAGCATGTGACAGTAATAGTATTAAGGAAAAAAGTGAACTCATCAAAGCATTCACATATGCCAGAGAAAATAACAGGAGTGTGCATTTAATCGGACTGGTAGGTCATGGCGGGGTTCATGCAATGAGTAAACACTTATATAAACTTTGTGATATTACAGGGGAGTATGGCTTAAAAAAGGTATATATCCATGCCTTAACAGATGGAAGGGATACGGATCCGAGAAGCGGACTGGGATTTGTTAAAGAATTACAAGACCATTTGAAAAATTCAAATGGTATAATTGCTTCCTTAACAGGGCGTTATTATACAATGGATCGTGATAAGAGATGGGAAAGGATCAAACAGGGGTATGATCTAATGGTTCACGGTATTGGCAAAAAATCAAAAGATGTTCTCCAGGCTATTAAGGAATCTTATAATGAAGGAGTTACCGATGAATTTATTAAGCCAGTAGTTATTATTGATGAAAATAATGAACCACTTGGTACCATCAAGGAGGGAGCTGTTGTGATTTGTTTTAACTTTCGGACTGACAGGTTAAGGCAAATCACCAGGGCATTAACCCAGGAAGATTTTCCCGATTATGGAATGAAAAAATTGAATTTGCACTACTTTACCATGACAAGGTATGATGATTCTTTTAAAGGAATTGGAATAGTGTTCGATAAAGAAAATGTTCATATGTCAATGGGTGAAGTGATATCCAGGGCAGGATTAAAGCAACTTCGTATTGCCGAGACTGAAAAATATGCTCATGTGACTTTTTTCTTTTCCGGGGGAAGAGAGGAAGTTTTTGATAATGAGGAGAGAATTTTAATACCTTCTCCAAAAGTTGCCACTTATGATTTGCAACCTGAAATGAGTGCTCCTAAAGTGAAAAATGCAATTGTTGCTGAATTGAAGAAACAGAAATACGATTTTATTTGCCTCAATTTTGCAAACTGTGATATGGTAGGGCATACAGGAGTCTATAATGCTATATGGAAGGCTGTGGAAACTGTTGATAGCTGCCTTGGAGAGGTCGTTAATGCGGCTAAACAAAATGGATATGTCCCTATGATTATTGCGGATCACGGTAACGCTGATAATGCCCTTAATGAGGACGAGACACCTAATACAGCACATTCTTTAAATCCTGTTCCATGTGTTCTGGTCAGTGACCAGTATAATAAAATAAAAAGCGGAATTCTGGCTGATGTGGCACCGACTTTGTTAACAATTATGGGAATGGAGATTCCTGAAGAAATGGAAGGTCAAAGCTTAATAGAATAAAAATTAAAGAAATTTTTTAAGAATTGTTAGTCTGAGTTTACAGTAATTATATATACATCTTAATAAATCTGCCTTATTGTTAAAATATCAAAAATGAATAAGTGAATATATGTCATATTCTTTCCCGATTGTATTTCTACCGTTTAGAAAGTCGAGTTCAACAATAAAATTTATATATATATCCTTTATATGAAAATTCTTTATCAATTCAATTGAGGCTAATGTAGTACCGCCAGTTGCAAGCAGGTCATCGTGCAGCAAAACAATATCATCTTTTTCAAGAGCATCTTTATGAACTTCAAGAGTATCTTCTCCGTATTCAAGAGCATATGTCCTGGAGAATTTTTCAGCTGGCAGTTTCCCTTTCTTCCTGACAGGGACGAATCCGGTTTCGAGCTTTGCTGCCAGTGCCCCGCCTATAATAAAGCCCCTGGATTCAATGGCAACAACCTTAGTAATGCCTTTTGTTTTGTAATAATCAACTATTTGTTCAACTGTGAATTTGAAAATAGCAGGGACTTTGAGGGCTGTGGTAATATCTTTAAACTGTATACCTTTTTTAGGGAAATCAGGAACGTTTCTTATTGATTCTTCAAGTATCTTAAGATTTTCTGATTTATTCATCTTTTAGCTAATGATAATAGATAAAATCTGCTTTTGGGTTTCTAAATATAACAAATAATAAAAAATTATCCTTAATTAATAATAAACATATAAACCGCCTTCCTAATGAGGTACTGAATTTAATTTTTCCCCGGTAACAAGCTGCTTACATGACCTGTATGGTAAAAATATCAGGGAATAATACCCTAATTTTTATTTTATTATTAAGTTTCAATATTCAAAAATACTTGAATTATTTTTATTAAAATATTAACTTTATAAAGATTCACTTTTAATAATATATGTTATATGAAAGTAGATCTAATAAAATATATGTCTGAGCGGCTTAAAAAAGATGCTATTAGGGAAAAAGAACCCGGTCCGGTAATTACTATATCCCGTGAATTTGGTTGTCCTGCTAAAAGAATAGCTCAAAAACTTGTAGAAAGTCTAACAAGAAAAATGTATGTAAAAGGGACGAATATTGAATGGAAATATATTACAAAAGAGATTATGAGTGAATCTGCCAAGGAACTTGGCCTGGATCCTTCAAAAATTCAATATGTGTTTGAATATGAACAAAAAGGGCTTATAGATGATATAATAGCTGCACAATCCACCAAATATTATAAAAGTGACAGGAAAATAAGGAATACAATAGGCAGAGTAGTGAGAAATATGAGTTGTGAGGGGTATGTTGTAATAGTAGGCAGAGGGGGGGTCGCAATAACCAGGGATATACCAAAATCATTACATATTCATCTTGAAGCTCCCTTAGAATGGAGGGTTTTACGAGCGAGTGCTAAATTTAATATGGAACTTGAAGAAGCTGAAAAATACACATTAGATGTTGATAGAAAAAGAACGCAATTCAGAGATTACTTTGAAGGAAAGAATACAGACTATACAAGATTTGATCTGACATTTAACTGCATGACGTTATCGATAAATGAAATTGTTAACATTATACTTAAAGCTGCCGAAGTAAGAAACCTTATCTGAAATAATAAGACCGGGTATTTAATAAACTGCATGTTAACAGTATATTCCTGTCTTTTTTATATAAAAAATTGTCTTTAAAGAAATGAAAATAATTATTGGTGTGATGGGTCCTGGCGAAGAGGCAACAAGTGATGATTTTAAAAATGCCTATCTTTTAGGAAAATTCATTGCAAAACAAGACTGGGTACTATTAACAGGGGGGCGTAACGCAGGTGTAATGCATTCGGCCAGTAAAGGCGCAAAAGAAAATAAAGGAATAACTATAGGAATCCTGCCCGGAGATGACTATTCATCGTTATCAGAATATGTTGATATTCCGGTTATAACCGGACTGGGAAATGCGAGAAATAATATAAATATACTTTCAAGTATAGTAATAGTGGCCTGCGGTATTGGCCCCGGGACTATTTCAGAAATTGCACTGGCTATAAAAGCCAGGAAAAATGTAATACTTCTTAATGATGATGAAACGGCTAAGGACTATTTTAAAAAACTGTGTAATGAAAAGGTTCATATAGCTGGTAATATTGATGAAGCTTGTGCATTACTTATTGAATTAGTTCAAAACTATTAATGATTGTTGATAATAAAATCAGATATTAATTTTTATTTAGTCCTACATTTATTAAAATTAGTCAAACAAAATTGGACGTTTATCAATATAGTTGGAATTTTGTTTAGTATTAAACTAATTTTATATCATTAAACCTGAAATTTTTATTCTAATTGTATGGAGGACCTCTTTATCAAAGGCACTGAATCGGTTCCTATGGTCTCATTTAAAACAAATGGGGAGATAAAATTAGAGGGAAGAGCATTAGTTGAAGATGCATTTAAATTTTTTCAGCCTCTTATCACCTGGGCAAAAGAATTTAAGGGTGATGAATTAAATATTGAAATTAATCTGGAATATTTTAACACCAGCGTATCAAAACAATTATTGGATTTATTCAGGACTTTTGACGGAAATCCCAATAATAGAGTCATTAATGTAAAGTGGCTTTATGAAGAGGGTGATGATGAAATGCAGGAGTCAGGTGAAATTTATGAAGATTTGCTACCCAGGTTTAATTTCACATACGAGCAAATTGCAGAGAAAGTAGAATAGGGGACAGAAAAGGGGATAGAAGAGGGGACAGCACCCGAAGGGCGCTGTCCCCTCTTCTATTATTCCTTAACCCTCAATGCCTGTTTCTCTATTCCGTCAATGGTTACTAAAATTGAGTCTGTATAGCCCTCCTCATTTTTCTGAAAGACTATTCTAACATTCATTTCTTTAAGGAAATATTCGGTTTCAGAAGCTGGTAATAGCTGGTATTTTGGCAAGTTTGTACCCTGAAAATACAATTTATCTTCTTCTTTTAAAATAGTAATAAAAAAGTAATTTCCATAATCATACTTGCCAGTGTATTTATCGAATATTTGAGGATCAACTTCAACCGGCATTTCTTCTTCCAGTTTTTTAACTTCAAATTGCTGGCCTCCCTGACTATGTATAGCATGTGTAACTTTTCCATTTTCATCCCTTATAAATTTTATACAGGCTTCTACAACTTTCCAGTGAAATTCGTTTTCTGAAGAGGGAAATATCTGATATTTGGACTGACCGGTCAATTGGGCATACAAACTGTTATTCTCCAAAGTAACAATTAAAACAGCACCTCTGCCATAATTATACCTTCCTGTATAGTCTTTAAGTATACTTGCTTTAACAGATGTATCTGTGGAGTAACTGGACTGTTTTTCCATGTCCTTCCACATAAAATATTCTGCAATCAGGTTGGCATTGCTTCCAGGATTGATACCTTCAGGCGGGGGTGTTGAATTACAAAGTACGGCGATGGTAATATTATTTTCCGGCTGGCGTGATAAAAAAGATAGAAATCCATGTAATCCACCACCATGTGCGGTAAAATTAGAACCTCTTATTTTATAAAACATCCAGCCATAGCCATATTCCATTCCTTCCGGTTTTTTATTGTTATTCAGGACTACCGGAGTGAAAGCAGCTTCTAAACTTGCATCAGTAAGCACTTTCCCGTTAAATAATGCTTCATTCCATATATACAGGTCCTTAACTGTTGAATATAAAGCACCGGCACCTCCTGCATTGGTCATATCCCAGTTAATAGCTTTTTTCAAAGTCCCTGCTTCGTATGAATATCCCGTAGCTTCATTATCTAATAACAGCAGCGGACCATGCACACCTGTGTTTTTCATGCCCAGGGGATCAAAAAATGTTTCTTTTAAATATTCTCCATATTCTTTACCGCTCACTTTTTCAATTATATAGCCCAGAATATAATATCCTGAATTATTGTACAAATAACTTTCGCCAGGGTCAAAATCATATTCAAGATTCTTAATTGTATCTATCATATCTTCCGGACTGATATGCATAGTAGCATATTTCATAAAATCCGGCCTGTTTGTAAAACTATGAATTCCCGAAGTATGAGTAAGCAGATGATGAATTGTAACTTCGTTGCCCCTGGGAAAATCAGGGATAAATGCTGATAAACTATCATTTACATTTATCTTTCCCTCTTCCTGCAGCTTAAGAATTGCGGCTGCTGTGAACTGTTTGGTAATTGACCCTATTCTGAATTTTGTTTCCGTTGTAACTGGTACTTCGTTACCAACGTCAGCATATCCAAATGCATTTTCGTAAATAATTTCACCATCACGTGATACTAATACTGCTGCACCCGGACATCGTTCCTTTGTAGCACTTTTAAAGATATTATCTACCAGGCTTTTAAATTCAGGTAAGGCTGAAAGTGTATCGGCTCCCTTTTCTTTTAAATATTTAGTAATATCTTCCCTTCCCCTGATTAAAGCATTTTGAAAAGCTGACAATCCAATTTCGTTTGACGCATTGACGTCAACTCCATTTTCAACCAGCATCCTGACGTTGTCAAGATCACCATTACCCGAAGATTCCAATAACTTATCATTTAATATATCTTTACCTAAGGGGCGTATGATAAATCCCCATCCATATTCCATATTTTGAACCTTAAGAAGGATCTGGTTACTTCCCTGTATTAAGTTCAGAAGTATAATATCATCATCTTTATTCACCCCGCGTGGTATCCAGTTCTCATGAACAAGCTTACCATTTAAAAATATTTTAATACCATCGTCACTACCAACACCCATTAGTATTTTAGCAGGCGATTCCATTTTAATTTCAGCCAGGGCATAAGCAATAGCAAAATTGTTCTCTCCAAGTACCTGGTTCAAATCAATTTCATCCTCGGTATTCTTTACCATTTTCCATGAAAATTCCTTTTCTCCGATTATAATTTTCTCAGGATATTTGTTTTTATGGATATCCACACTGCTGAAATAATCTTTGTCAAAAGCTTCCTTTTGTTCCGATTCCTCGGGTTTAATGGTATCTTCAGTAATCTTAACAGGACCAAGGATGAGCCAGTTTTTTAAAAATTCATTCTCGTTAAGTCCTTTATAAGTAGCTTCGGAATAACCTTTAATTTCCTGCAGGATTGTTTCATCTTCCTGTAATGCCCATAAGTTTGATAAAATAAAATATGAGCAAATAAAAATGACCGGAAATGATTTGATTATTTTTTTCATGGTTTGAATTATTAGTGGGATGGTACCCCCTGAGAGGAGACAGCTCCCATATTATTTGTATATTGTATTATTTGTTTATTTTTTATCTGTTAAATATAACAGCTTTTTCAAAAATAAGGTCGCTGTGCCCTTTTATTTATATATTTAAAGAATATTAAATTATAACCAATATGAAGAAACAAATTTTTATTGTAATAACAACTTTAGTTATTAGCTATTGTAATTCACTTTTTGCTCAGGATACTATACTCCTGATGCCACCTTCACAAGAAGGTGAAATGTCTTTGACAGAAGCACTGCAAAAAAGAAAATCTACAAGAAGCTATTCGGGAGAAAGTCATACAGATCAGCAATTATCAGATCTTTTATGGTCAGCATTTGGTATAAACAGACCGGAAGAAATGAAAAGAACTGCTCCTTCATCACGAAACCAGCAGGAAATTGATGTCTATGTATTTACTAAGGACGGAGTCTTTGTTTATGATGCAGTAAATCATGCTATGATAAGAATAATGAATGAGGATTTACGTAAATACACCGGCAAACAGGATTTTGTTGAGAATGCTGCAGTAAACCTTGTTTATATTGCAGATCATTCAAAATCAAAATCAGATGATCCTGTGGGCAGATCAAAAACATCTCATATTAATACGGGATTTATTGCTCAGAATGTATATCTGTATTCTGCCTCACAAGGCCTGGGTTGTGTCGTCAGGGGTTATATGGACAAGGAAGCGCTGGCGGTAAAATTAAATTTAAAAGAAAATCAGGAAATAATAGTTGCACAGTCTGTAGGTGTTATAAGTAAGTAGAGAGCTAGCCCCTTTTAAACATAGGGACAGCTCCCTGAAGGAACTGTCCCCTTTTTGATACAAGAGTATTATTCTTTGTTACAAACCTGTTAGCATTCAGCCTGTTCCATATTGTACATTTGTATAAGAAATTAAAAAACCAAATCAAAATATGGGAGGGCTTTAAAATGAAAACTAATAAAAACACTAAAAATGAAAATACCAGAATCAATTCAATTATCAGAAGATTTGTACTGGTTGCCTTGTCAGGCGTTGCCGCTCTCAATGTACTTAAGGCTGGCGATCCTGAAAATAAAGTAATTGAAAGATCCGGTTATGTAACTAATTATTTAAGCAATACCGGAACAAAAAGAACTGCTAACTCAGAAGATACATTTATTATAGCAGACTTTGATGTTTTTAAGGAATACAAAGGAATACCGGTTAATTATAAATTAAATTTACTTGAATACAGGTTGCAAATAGCTTTAGAAGAAGAACCTGAACCTGAAATGGAAATTGAGGACTGGATGGTTGATCTGTCATACTGGGATGTCCTTATTAAAGAAAAATCTGTTGTCGTTTCAAATAGTGACAATACTAAACCTGATACTGAGATTAGCAGTAGTTTGTCAGAATACACAACATTAACAGCTCTTCAGGAAGTTCCGGAACCTGAAATGCAACTGGAAGAATGGATGCTTGATGTAGATGAATTTATTCAACAGATAAATTTTGCAAAAAAATAAATCCGTTGACTTCACAATTTCTTTATAATCTACTTACTTTATCTCTATGTTTGAGTATAGCAACAGAATATTTTAGTCAGACCCCTGCAAAGGACAACTTCATATAAAGCTATTAAGATCTTTTTTTACCTGATTTCAACAGGCTGCCATAACCATCCCTTACCTTTCTTTACAACATGACCCAGACCTGGGAAAGGTGCAAAATGTTGGGCAAGTACCATTGCTTTCATTTCAGCTATGAGATCAAAAATCCGGCGCTTGCTTTTGTCAGCCATATCAGGTATAATATCAAAGACAGGTATTAAATCAAGCTCTTCCAGTAAAAAGGGAAAAACTACTGTATCACTGGTAAAAAATAATTCCTCCCCTTCGGAAGAAAAAGAAACTACCATATGTCCAGGTGTATGACCGGGTGCCATGTGAACAAAAATACCCGGCACAACTTCGGATTCCTTATTTATAAATTCAATGCGGTCTTTTATCGGGCCAAGTTGTCCGCGTGCTACTTTCATAAAAATATCAGGGTGAAGTATCTGGGAGTAATGCTCTGTAACTTTCCTGAATGCCTCATCAGAGAACCAGAAATCCCATTCATCTTTGCAAATATAATAACGGGCATTGGGATAGTTGGGCTTGCCTTCATCATCCAGCGTACCACCTATATGATCGGGATGCGCATGGGTTATAAACACCGTATCAATATCTTCCGGCGTAATACCGGCTGATTTCAGATTTTTAACCAGTTTCCCGGTTTTAGGACCCAGATTACCTGCTCCCATATCGACAAGCACCTTATTCTCGCCGGTGTTCACAAATAGAAATGTGTACGGAGAGGTAATCTTATTCGGAGGTAAATTATATTTATGAAGAATTTTTATAATTTGATCCTTTGCTATATTAGTAAAAAGATGGAAGGGATCATAATCATAGCTACCATCACTAACAGAAATACACTTAAATTTACCTATTTTAAAACGGTAAAAATTTTCATTATGTAATTGACTGGACATGAGTAGTATTTTCAGATTTATGAAATAACTAATTCTTTCCAATACAGGTTGTTTTAAACCTTAAAGCACTTTAAAACTTTAAATGTTCAAGTTCCTTTTCTTTTAGTATATCAGCCAATGTCCAGAAATGCGCATCACCGGATCTCATTCGAAAGATTTCCAGGTAAGGTTCAACTGATTTACCAACTATATCATCCATGAATTTTCTATCTTCGTAAGCTTTTTTCTTTATAACGGGATCATCAATAAATTCAATCTTCCCGGTAAGGCGCATTGATTTTCCATCTCCCAATTCTGGTGGATTATTGTAAAAACATATTTCCACTTTAGGATTCTGATGTAATTGTTTGCTCATATCTTTTGGAGAAAGAGTTTCAAAATAGAAACCGTTCTCGTCAGCAAACCACATTAAAACGGCTCTTACTCTTGGTTGATCGCCATCGGTTGTAGCAATATAACATACAGGATTCTCATTTGCGAATTTTATGCATTCTTGTAGGTTCATTTTTAGTTAGTTTTAGTTTGACATAACGTTAATAAATCACACAATTTACAAGATTACCGCTTCTTTTCCAACAGTTATGCATTAATTATGTTAAAAATATTTTTGTACTGTATAGATGTTACATTTCTGGTATACATTGTTACAAAAGGGTTAGATTTAAGGCCTTCCTGTATTGTATATTTGTTATAGAAATTTTAATCAATTGAAATAAAAAAACCAAAAATATAATCAGGAGGACTAAAAAATGAAAACAACAAAAAAATCCAACAGCTACAGAGTCGTTAACAAACAATTAATTATAAGCATTTTTTTGGCAGCCGTTTTGGGAGTATTTAATTCAGCCCGTGCTCAGGTTGTATATCTTGCAAGTTCAGTATATTTAAATTCAGAGTTGGCTGAAGAACGATTAAATAGTATATTGGCAGCAGATCATGAAGATGAGATGGAAATAGAAGACTGGATGATAGATCCTGCTTTTTGGGAAAACGTTTCAAGTGAAATTGAGAAAAAATATTACAGGTTAGTTGTAAAGGAAGATATTGAACCGGAATTAGAACTGGAACCATGGATGCTTAATTTTCACAATGAAATCCTGAATGATAATTATTATATAGCAGAGGAGAAACAGGAAGTAGAAGACTGGATGCTGGATTTAGACCAATTTCAATCTGTAATAAGAATTGTAGCAGAAAAATAGGGGACAACATAAGGGACAGCGTTCTTGTCTTTCAAAGAGCTGTTATCTCTGAGAAGATTAGACAAGGGCGCTGTCCCCTATATTTATTAAATTATGTTACACGAATATATGATTTCAGGCACTAATTTTTCATAGATTTACATAATAATCAGGCAGATGGCTAAAACCATTGGCTGAGTTTTAATTTTAATAAATTCATACTTACATGAAAAAAATACTGTGTCTCTGTTTATTTCTTGTCTTCATCTCTCCAACAATATTTTCCCAGTCAAGTACCATGGACCTTAGTAAGCTAAGGGTGGCAGACGGACTTTCTCAAAATTATGTGTTATCGATTTTTAAGGATAGCAAAGGATTTATCTGGGTGGGTACTGCCTGGGGAGGACTGAACAGGTACGATGGATATTCTTTTGTTGTTTACAAGCACAATCCGAATGATACTAATTCTATATCATCAAATGAAATTTGCACAATATATGAAGACAAGAATGGCATTCTATGGATAGGTACATGGGATGGACTAAATAAGTTTTCCCCTGATGAATCCGGGCAAATATTTAAATGCTACAGGTATTCACCAACAAATATAAGAGGTGGAAGTATAGTCAGTGCAATTTTTGAGGATAGTACGGGAAAATTATGGATTGGGGGAGGTTCGCATGGTGTATTTTCATTTGACAGGGAAAATGAAAAATTCAGATATTATAAAATCAATACTGATGTTCCAGGAAATGTTGATGGTAATATTTCAAGTTATATTAAATCTATACCGGACAAAAATGTAGCTGGTTATGTTTGTTCAATTACTGAAGACAGGGGAGGAACTTTATGGATTGGTACAACAGTAGGATTAAATAAGTTCGACCGTGAAAAAGAAATTTTTTATAGCTACAGACCTGAACCCACGGATATTGAAAACTGGAGTAATAGTATTTCATCGGTTCATGTTGATAAATCGGGAATTTTATGGGTAGGCACCGGCAATGGATTATACAACTTTGATAAAAATAAACAGGAATTTATCCTGCGGTTTCCGGAATCGCGGGAGAAAACAAGATTGAAAAAGACTGTAATATGCAGTATAAAAGAAGATAATTCCGGGAAATTATGGTTTAGAACAACAGATGGGTTATATAATTATGATTTGAATGAAAAGCAATTTAGAATATATATACATTCTGAATATCCGCAGGAAGTGTGGTGGGAGTTAGCAAATACATTGTACATTGAAAGTGAGGATATCATCTGGTTTGCTTACCCCGGGGAAGGAATAAATATACTAACCGTTAAAAGAAAAAATTTTGAATGTATTAAGCAGGAAACAGACGATCCCACCAGACAAATCTTTAATCGAACTATGGGGGCATATGAAGATTTAGAGGGATATATCTGGATAGGTACCCCTGGAGATGGCCTGAAAAGGTATGATCCGGTAAAGAAAGAATTTAGTTTTTTTAGGCATAATCCTGAAGATCCTTATAGTATAAGTACTAATGCAATTATGAGAATTTACCAGGATAAATCAGGAACACTATGGATTGGCACTACTAATGGATTAAACAAAATAGAGGTAACTAAGAAAGATGATGTAAAATTCGTACACTATTTGCATGATCCGGCAAATCCTGCCAGTATAGCCAATAATAATATCTGGTGGATACTGG
>CAZFQS010000017.1:0-77045 GCA_964521285.1 uncultured Bacteroidales bacterium
CTGCCCGGGTGGCGGAATTGGTAGACGCGCTGGACTTAAAATCCAGTGGCCATTTTTGGCTGTGCGGGTTCAAGTCCCGCTCCGGGTACAAATAAAGCCCTTTAAGTTATTGTCTTAGAGGGCTTTATTTTTTTATGGGTAACAAAATTGCAATTAATATTATTTAAATTGATTATTTAATTAAACGGCTATAATATCACAAAAATTTTGTGTATCTTTAAATAAATTGGCAGATAAATCCTGAAATAAGCGTGATAACAATTTTGTTGTCATAAGTGTATTTTGAATACACCGCCTTCAGGGTCTGCCTTTTTTTATTTATGAACGTTAAAGCATACATTGATGAGAGCGGCGATTTAGGATTTAAATTTAGCGCTCCTTATAATCATGGTGGTTCAAGCCGTTATTTAACTATATCATACCTTATCCTCCCTGAAAATAAAATACATTTACCAAAAAGGATTTCAAAAGATGTATATTTTAAGTTTCATTTTAATGTAAATAGCGAAATTAAAGGAAGCAGACTTTCTGAGCTACAGAAAAAGTACTTTGCCAATGAAGTGATTCACCTTCTTAACAAAGACTCAACAATCCATTTAGGTGCAATAACAGTTAAAAAAGAGAATGTCGAAAATCATATTAGAGAAGACCCAAATTTGTTATATAATTATATGATGAGACTGGGATTTATTGATTATATTTCTGCATATGAAAGTGTTAAGCTCATTAGAGATGAAAAATCTGTTAAAATTAAATCTGGCAATACCCTACAGAATTATCTGCAAACTGAATTATGGTTTAATAATAAAGTAAAAACAAAAATTGAAGATTTACCAACAGATAGTAAAAAGAATATGAATCTAATATTTATTGATTGGATAACAAATATAATATGGTCAAAATATGAATTCAGAAAATATAAAGCATATAATATTGTATTACCTAAATTAAAACTCAAAAATTTATTTTTTTAGTGTAAATACTCAACTGAACTTACTACAAAAGGGGACAGCGCTCGGGCGCTGTCCCCTTTTTTGATCCCTTTTCTAGTTAGTTTCAACATCAATCGACCAGATACCCGGTCTTTCAATTAATATTTTAAGTTTTGCCTTAGCTCCTGTTGAAGGTACGGTACCTTTAATATTTAAGATAAAAGGAAATTTTGATGATGGGAGGTTAATGTATTTAGATATACCATCAAATTCAATATTTACATTATCAACTTCCACAATATCGTCCAATCCTGAAATAGTGATATTATTCTGAGAACTGCCATTATTCTGGCATACAACTCTAACAATGTTTTGTTTTTCCAGGACTTCATAACCTTCTTTTGTTATTCCGGAATATTTACCAGCGATCCAGTATCCTTCCAGAATTTCCTTTTCAGTATTACTATAAGTCATTTTCCCTTTGCCCTCAAAAAGACCATCATCAAATGAACCCTCATAAGTATCACCTTTTGAATATTCAACTCCCTCAAGTATTACGTCTTCTCCAAATGTATAAACCCCTTCTCCGTTAGGGAAGCCTTTTTTAAATTCACCTTCATAAGTATCTTTCCCTACAGCCTTTCCATCACCGTGAGCAACACTTTTTTTAAGATCACCTGTATAGGTGCCGACTAATCTCTCAGGCCCATTAACCTGGGCGCTTAAATGGGCTATTATACCCGAAATAAAAACCAACAGTACAACTTTTTTTCTCATTTTTTTATATTTAAAATTAATATTGTTGCGATGCTAAAATTTTTCGCCGGTTAGTTACAAAATCGGATAGCTCATCAGTATTCAGCGTTCGTGTTATTTCAAAAATTCCGGCTCTTCCGGGGTATTCATCACCGGCATAGATATAAATCCTCTGTACACCATTTTCAACATCAATTATATTTCCAACAGGATACATTCCCTGTCCTCTCACAGATACATTTCTATCGATTATAATGGCTTCTTTTTTCCATTCAGCAGATCCATAAATGTTAAGTTTGTTATTCAATAAATCTTCGGTTGCCATACTATAAATTTCAAGGTAATAGGGACTGGAGTGAATCATTTCAAACCTTTTTGTAACCGGATTGTAATCAATTCCTACAGGTGAATGACGAACAGTGGAACCTGTAATATTTGTTAATCCGATTTTAAATGCCAGGCTATCAAAATTATCACCTTCTTTGTAGTTGTAAACAAACTGATAAACCTTGTCTTTACTTATACCAATTCCGATAATATCTCCCCTGTTTGCAATTAAATCATCATGTTCAACCGAATAAAATACAGGAGTATTTAATTGAGACAAATCCTTATAAGAACCATCAAATTTTTGAATTTGAGCCACCCACTTACTATTAACTTCTTTTGCAATACCCTGATCCGGATCAACTGATATAATAGCTCCATATATAGTATCTGTCTTATCTATGTATTGGCCTGTGCCAAAAAACATACCAAATTTTGAACTATATGTAAAAACAGGTCCGCAATCTTCATATTTTTTATTAAGTAAACTGTCAAATGCATGAGGATAATGAGTCCAGCTCTGCACGTCACCGTCAGAAACCAGCAATCCTTTTCCTTTAACTACTATTTTACCTGTTGCTGTTTTACCAATCATTGGCCGGGAATCAACAAATTCATTTCCATAAGGGGCGTACTTAAAAAAGTCTGTCTGCTCCCAGATTTCGGCTGTGCCCTTTGTTAAAAAGAAGTTATCGCTGTAACTGTTTACAAATTTTTCAGAAGCCCTTCTTTCAGCAACAACAAGCGTATTACCATTTATATCAATAGCTGAAGCATAACCAAAGAAATAGTTTGTCTGATCGCAATCGAATAATACCAGTTGAATTTCAGGAGGTAAAATATCCTTGGAAGTATTGTCACTCTCAGGCAAAGCAATAGCTTCTACCGTATAAATATTACTTTCCTTTGCATAGTAAAGCATTCTTTGTTCTTTGCTGATAATCACAAGGTATTTTTCGCCCAGAAAAGGATGAATTCCTACCGTATCCATTGTAATTTCAAGTGAATCGGCAGGTATCCGGTTTAATCCCGGGATTCCGGAGTCAATATCAGTTTCCTTTTCACAGGCTAAAATTACTGTTATAATCAGTAAGATATATATAATACTATTTGTTTTCATAGGAAAAATATACAATTAATTATTAGTATAAATAAACCTTATAAACTGATAATCACCTTCAGATATCAATTTAAGAAGATAAACTCCAAACTGTCCGAGTACTGACGGATCGTAAATAACAGAATAGACGCCAATATTCTGAATCTCATTTACAATTACATCTCTTAATATTCCGTATGAATCATAAACTGAAAGTATAACTCTGCCAGGCTTGATTATTTTGTATGTTATTGTTGCAGAAGTGGAGACCGGATTAGGAGAAATTTCCAGCGGTTCTTTCAGGTTTTCTATATCTTCCATAGGTATAACCGGATCAAACTGTTGATTTACTTTTATTCTCAGATTATTAACTACAACCATTTCCCTGCGTCTGTCCGATGTATAATTACCGCCCGATACTACTAATCCTCCAACAATTTCATCATTAAAGAATTGAACGTAAAACGGATATTTCAAAAACTGCTGCCAGTAAAGACTATCATAAGAATAATATGTCTGAATATAATCGTTCCCATTTTCTCTGTATTTATCCAAGCGGAGCCAGCAGGGCAATGACACATTCTCATTGTCAAGCGAACTAATTTCAACTCCTAGGTCCCAGCGAAAGTTGAATTTTAGTCCCTGGTATGCTCCTATGCTGAACGCAGTAAATGGAGATCTGTCCGTCAGAGCATTATCAAACGATTCGCGAATCATAAATCCTGCAAACGATCCTCTCCCCGTATTTTTTAATGTATCAATATAAGCAATCATCTGAATGGAATCGTCATTACTGAATTCCTGGTATAAAAAAGACACATTATCCTCAGGTCCCTCTTCATTAGACAGTAATGTCAGAATTTTAACCCTGTTGCTTATATCACCAGTAAATTCCATCTCGCTGGTATCAGATATTTCATTAAAAATCCAGGGGACTGGAGGAGTCATGGCTTCAACGCTTTCAATCGTCGGATTAATTCCAACAACATCAACAACAAATTCATCATACATCTTAAATCCATTTATATTGGTAGAAAGTTTAATAGCTGCTACTCCATCCTTTACACCGGTAACTTTAATGTATTTTCTATACTCTTCACCATCCTCGGGATTATTTACCTTTGTTTCATAAAAGCTTGCTATGGCAATCCCCTCATCTGAAGATTCAGCCTCCACTGTCCAGTAGTCACCAATATAATGCCCGAAAACATTGGTAACATCAACAGAAACTTCCCCTCCCTCTCCTAATAACTTATCCTTTGTTGGATTATTAAGCTGATAAGGTATTTCGATATCTCTTACCTCAAGCTGATCAAAAGAAACAGTAACATAACCTGTTCCGCTACCACCCCCGCAAACACCTATACCAAGATAGGCCTTACCTTTTAATGTAAGCTCAACAGTTGCGACCCTTTGCCATTGTGCATCATCTGTATCATCTTTATGATACCCTGTAATATATTTACCCTGGCGGACAAATTTTATCCAGCGGGGATATAAAGGTGTCAGGCCATCCAGAACACCGAAAATATCACATCCCCCTCCATCTAGTGGTCTGCCTGAAAGGAAACAAGCGTTTCTGTCAGTATGGGGAGTCACTTCCAGAAAGCACATGGAGGCTTCAGGTTCCAGACTGCCCCTTATCATTATAAAACCTTTACTATTCCAGCCAGTTCCTACAAAGCTCAACATCCTCACCACCACTTCTTTATCTTCTTCTGTCTCAAAATATACGAAATTGCATTCGTCAGCATTTCCCCAGGTATCATATCCTCCTCCTGATAAAGTATAAAAATCGTTTTCAGCATCATAAAACGTTTTTGAAAGAAGTTCAGGCTCTCCTATATCGGTGTTTTTCCATCCTTCAGGCAGGGGATCGGACATTTGAGAATAACTATAGGCTGAGAGTATAAGTATAAAACAGCCGGTTATGCCAAAGCCCAATATTAATTTACAAACAGAATTTCTTTTCATGGCACTTAAATTTACTATTGATTAAGTTTAGGATTGTATACCGTAGCAGTTTTACTATATGGTAACCTCCACTGATTTTCAATCCATTGAAGTTCAAGCCTTGCTCTTAAAGCGTCCTTCTTATTATCCGGCGCATTTGCTACAACTTTATCAATAAGGTAGTTAGGATCATTTCTTCTTTTCGCTATCCGCACAAGGTCGTACCATCGTTCACCTTCAAATGCAAGCTCAAGAGCTCTTTCTTCCATTATTGCATCTTCTATTTCTTCTATTGTAGCATCGGGTGTGATAGGTGCCGGGGGCAATCCTATTCTGCCCCTGCTTTTATTAAGAATCTCAAGAGCCTTACCCGACATACCCAATCTGATGGCTACTTCTGCACCTTTCAGGTATAAATCGCAAGTTCTTTTAATATGAATATTTCCTACAGTTCTGAAAGGTTCCCTGCGAAGACCATCCGGACTAATGCCTATATATTTCCAAATCAGGGTATCAATAATCAGTGTATCACCTCTATCTATAGTGTCAATATAGTAAGAGTACCCAAGTCCCCGGTAAAGATCACCATTATGTTTCCAGTTTATTACAGCAGACTGACTGGGCTTAACAATATATTCACCTCCCTCTTCTTCTAAATTTGAAGTTAATTGAGTAAAGCCGTGTTTCTCGTTATAGATACCACCACCACCGCCCCAATCTTCGGTATCGAACGCAAGAACCAGACCCTGTTCTTCCCAGGATCCTCTGTATCGTTCGTTTGCATAACGAAACATTACATTAAACCATTCTTTTCCGCCATCCAGACAACCTCCATCAATATTAAAGCTACTATTCCAATTTTCCTGGTATTCAGGATTGCCAGGTATTCTTTGTTGCGGTGTCATTATTTTTAACAATACATCCTGTGACCATGCTTCCTGAAACTTATCCCTGTAAATCAAAACATCTGCCAGTAGATTGACTGCCGCACATTTATTAACTGTTTCGTGATTCCACATTGCATCTATTTGAGTACCCATACCCCATGTCCAGTTTACAAATATATGTTTGACAGCCCAGGCAAGATCATTCTCAAGCTGGTCAAGTATTGAATCTTCGCTTACAGGCTCATATTCCATAATCTGATCTATGCTATAAATGGGTGTTGTGATAAAAGGCACATCACCCCAGTTTAAGACCAGGGAAAAATAAGCCCATGACCGTAACCATAGAACTTCACCTACAATATGATAGTAGGTTAACAAATTTATTTTGTTTGTATCCCCACCTTCAACATTTTCATGGGCCTTATCCGGCTTTACCAACGGTAAAGAAACCAGTGCATCATTACACTGATTAATAAGTTTATAATAGCCGCTCCAGTCAAGAAGTTTATTATCCTCAGAAATATTATGGTCGAAAAATTCCATGTAATCTTTTTTATTTTTTGCTCCGGGACCTGCAACAACAAGATCTCCCCTGAGTTCACCCAGGATAAAACGCTCTTCAACAAGCTCCTGCAGAGTATTATATAATCCGGTTTTTATTGCAAACTGGTCCATTTTGTTCTCATACATGTCGGTTCTTATAATTCCATTATTAGGCTCAATATCAAGTAACTTAGAACAACCAGAACCAAAGATTACGAACAGGAATATAATCGTTAACCTTGTATTTTTTGTTATTTTACTTTTTCTCATCTTTCTCAAATTTTACATTATATATGAACTGTGATGATATAATCAATAATTGTTGTTAATGTTCTCAGATATTAAATCTTAATATATATGTTTTTAAGTTTATTATATTTTATAATCCTATTGTTATTCCGGCGTTGTAAAAGCTTGATACAGGAATCGATGCATAGTCCACTGATAAGAAATCATTATATAAATTATAGAACTCCGGATCATAGCCCGAGTAATTTGATATTGTAAGCAGATTTTCTGCCCCTACAAATATCCTTAGTTTTTTAAGAAAAATATTCTTTAATATTTTTCTTGAGAAATCATAACTTATTCTAATATTTCTGAGCCTTACGAATGAGCCGTCTTCAATCCATCTGTCGGAAAACCTGTTATTTCCTGTTGGATCATCATAAGCTAACCTGGGCATATCTGTAATATCTCCTTCCTGCATCCATCTCCTGCTGACTGCCGCACCCTGATTGCTGTAACCTGACATGGATTCCAGTTCATAACGTACAGCATTAATCACTTCCCTGCCCAGTTGCATATCGACAAGGGCGCTGAGCTCAAATCCTTTAAATCCGATTGTCGTATGAATCCCTCCAAAAAGATCAGGCATTGCTTTTCCCAGGTAAGTTTTATCATTTGCATCAATTATTCCATCATCGTTTAAATCAGAAAACTTAATGTCACCTCCCTTAAATGGTTCATATGTATATGAAAACATATCGCCATTTATTAATGCTGAAGCTTCCTCATCAGTTGCAAAAACACCATTAGTTTTATAACCATAATATACCCCAAGAGGCTGTCCTTCTATTGCCAAAGCTGTAAATCCACTGTATTCAACCTCTATTTCAGGAGTTTTTAAAGGCATCTCTGTTATTTTATTCCTGTTATAACATATATTAGCACCAAAATTCCAGTCAATGTTTCTAATGGAAAAATTAAGGTCCAAACCGACTTCTATGCCCTTATTATTTATTTTGCCATTGTTTATAAATGCATTGGTGAATCCGACTTCCAGAGGGAGATTGTTAAATACCAGCATATTGGTATTGGTATTGTCGTAAACATCAACCGTAAGATTAACTTTCTGACTAAAAATACTTAAATCAATACCTGCATTCAATTCACTGGTAATTTCCGGTTTAAGTTTTTCATTTGCTAACTGGCTATAAACAACTCCTCCAAGATTTTTATAATTGGCCGGCAGGTAAAGTAATCTGGAGGTATAATTTCCAATATTATCATTCCCTGTCATTCCGTAACTTACCCTTAATTTTAATTCATCAATCCAGTCCGTTTGCTCCATAAATTCTTCATTGTTAATTCTCCATCCTACGCCAATAACAGGAAAAACAATAAACCTGTTACTGATGCCAAAACGGGATGATCCGTCTACTCTTACTGTAGCATTAATTAAATACCTTTCTTTAAACGCATAATCTATATTTCCATAAACAGATAACATTCTGCTTTCAAAAGTATTATTAGCTAATGAATCAAGTATACTTCCCTGTCCCAGGCTAATAAAATCATCGCCCGGTGAGTTATAAGATCTTCCAAGTCTGGTCTTTAACTGATGGTTTATTAGCTGCCCTCCGATAAGTGCTGATATATTGTGTATATAATTCAGTTTTTTATGATATTTAGCTTCCAGTTTTGCATCAATCAGTGTATTTGCGTTATATGTCTGTTCAGAAGTCCTTTCCATATCTTTATATGGAGCAACTCCCGTGGCCGGGATAAAAACCCTTTCCTGTTGCGTAAAATTGTCCAGACCGACTGATCCGTAAATAAGTATATCATTAAAAAGTCTGTATTCTCCAAACAGGATACCATTAATTGAAGTGGATAAATATTCGTTTCTGATATTATCACCTATAGCTAACGGATTGCTTAATCCAAAGATGTCATAATCTTCATAGGAAGGGGTATTTACTCCTTCATCATTTTGTATAAATGGTGTGGTAATAGGAGGCTTTTTCAAAGAAAGCAATAAAGGATTGTACCTTGAATCTGCCTGCATCTGGTGATCCTGGGTTACACGGGTGAATGACAGATTGTTTCCTATACGTAATTTGTCTGAAAGGATATAATCCAGATTAAACCTGGCTGACAATCTTTGCATCCCGGTGTTTATTATAACACCCTTCTGATCATTAAAACCCACACTAAATGCATATTTCGAAACTTCATCTCCTCCTCTGATTCTAAAATGATAGTTGCCGCAATAGCCATTTCTTTTGATTAATTCAGGCCAATTTGTTGAATTGTTGTACTTCTGATATACTGAAGATGCTGTATCATTAAACAGGTAATCTCCATATATATTATTAATGAGGAGAGAATCCTGTAATTGAAAACCGGCCATTTCTATCAGGTAGGCCCTGTTTTCTTCACTATTCTGTAAAGGAATAATATTATCAATTTTGTTCCTGCCCATACTCATTGTAAAATCAATTTCGGAACTTCCCTTTTTGCCTTTATATGTTTCAATCATTATTACTCCATTAGCACCCCTGGCCCCGTAAAGTGCCTTGGCGGAGGCATCCTTTAAAACAGTAATTCTCTCAATATCTTCAGGATTAAGGTTCAGTAACTGACTGTTAATTACTCCGACAGATACAATGCCGGGTGAAATATCACTTATTTCTATTCCATCTACTATATATAAGGGTTGGTTCCCTGCATATATGGAATTCAATCCCCTGATATTTAAAAATGCACCGGCACCAGTCGCTCCATTGAAAGCAGTAACATTTAATCCTGCAACCTGCCCTGCAAGTAGCTTTTCAGCAGTTGAATAAGGCCTCTCCCTGAAATCTTTATCACTAAATCCTTCGCAGGATTGTGCAATAAATCTTTTTTGCTTTTTACCTGAAGCAAGAACAACATCGTCCAGTGTCGAAGGATATCCTTCAGGAATCATCTTAATAACCAATTCCGTTTTCCCATTCAGGTAAAATGAAAAATCCTTATAACCCGGATATGAAAACAGCAAAGTAACATCACGTGAAGGAACTTCAATACTGAACCTGCCTTCTTTATCTGCAGTTTCATACAAACCAACTATTCCCTCTACTTCTATATTTATATCTGATAACGGATTATTATCTTCAATAGACAGGATTGTTCCGGAAACAATAATATTTTCCTGTGCCACTATATTATTGCTCAACAATTGAATAAATAAAACAATTGATAGTATCCGGAAAAATACTTTTATTACTTCCATTGAAATATATTTAATTATTAGTCATTTTTAACTCCTAAAAAACCGGTTCTAATATTATATTATCATAAATACCACTGTATACATCCACATGTGCAAATCTGAATACATAATCGCCAAACTCACTAACATCTATTGTTCCAAGATATTGATTCTGCCTGTAATCAGGATAATTCACAACATCATCCCTGTCAGCCATATCCAAACCTGCCATAAATAACTGCGTTTTCCACGAAAACTCATCTTTTAAATTCCTGAAATAAACATTAATATTCTGACTTGAGTTTAATTTATCCCTCTGATAGTTTAATAGTACATTATATGTGCCTGAAACTACATTTCTGATTATGAACTCGATCCAGTCACCTTCTTCAACCGGCGTAAATGTAATTGCCATACCCTGATTATCATATGTTGAAGAGGAAAATTGTTGATTTGTGGTCATATTAGTTATTTCTCCACGACCACCAATATTTACATCCTCATAGACTATTAAATAACCATAAAAGCTACTTGTAGGGACAACAGATATTCCATCCTCACATTCGCATATTATTTCTGCCTGTATGTAATTTGTATCAATATACAATACTCCTTCTAACTGGTGCACCAAACCATTAATGAATGACACATCGGACCTGGAATAATTTAATGTGATACCACCTGATGCTGAATTTAAGACAGGTATCGGTTGCCGCGGATCTGAAGATTCATCAACATGTATAATAGCAGAGCCATTCCTGGCAAATGTATTAAGATTTTCATTTTTATACATGTTAAAAGTTGTTTTACGGCCGGCGATTAAATGGTATTTCATAAAATCAACCATGGCTTCATTTTTATCTGCAGCCTGCCCTTTATTATTATTCCATGCAGAATTTTCCAGCTCCTGCAAGGATGTAATGCCATTATTAATTAGTACTTCATCCGGCTCAACAAACAAAGTAATATCCGGAATAAAAGAGGCTCCCGGAATATCAGATAACAAATAAGGTTGTGTTATCTTCTGTAATGTATCCATTAAACCGGCCGCAGCAAAAGCTTCAG
The DNA here is from genome assembly GCA_964521285.1 of uncultured Bacteroidales bacterium. Taxonomy (GTDB): domain Bacteria; phylum Bacteroidota; class Bacteroidia; order Bacteroidales; family UBA10428. The sequence continues at coordinate 11,041 of CAZFQS010000017.1, forward strand.
CCATTATTGTAAACTCTCCTGTTGCAGTAAGATAATCGTAGATATTGTCAGGATGCGGTACCAGTACTGCATCTATGCTATAGACAATCCCGTTAGAAACCTCCGCTGTGTTATAAACCAAAGCAGTTTTATTCAACACAACATGGTCTATTCCCTGCGATAAATCAACAAAATGACGTATCCCGCTGACTGTTGTATCACCATGGCCTAACAGACCGGTATTCTGGGCTTTTAAAATTACTGAATTGAAGATAATGTGAAAATCCAAAAGCTCTTTTACCTGGTTAGTGTCCAATCCATCTATATCTTCTATACCTAAAGATGAGAAATATTCTTCAAAGGCAGAATCACTGGGTGCTAAAACAGTATATGATCCGTAAGTGTTAAGAAGTACGTCCAGCCCACCCTTTTCCAGTAATTTTGCCATATGCTCCAGGTCATCCTCAGAATTTACATAAGCAGTTATAAGTAATGACGATTTATCAGTGAACCTTATTTCAGTCTCATCTTCTTTACATCCCATGATAATTAACAACATACCCAGGAACGCCGCAAGAATTCTTCCTGTCATATTTTTCATTATATATACTTTTGATACTTTACTTTTCTTCATAATAAGGATTTTGCGTCAACATTCTGTTTAAGTCAAGCTCATCCCTGTGTATCGGGAAGTACCAGGATAAAGGTTTAAAAACCCTTGCTTTCCAAATGCCTTGCTCGCTTGGATAGGCTATTGCATCAGCAATCCTGTCAGCTATTATTTCATAATTGTCCTGCCTTTTTGCAATTCGTACTAAATCAAACCATCTTTTCCCTTCGGCAGCGAATTCCCTGGCTCTCTCATCGAGTATCAATTCTTCAAGTGAGTTCTCATAGCCCGTCTCTATTGTTTCATTTGTATAGCCTGCTCTTTCCCTTATCTCCAGGAGTAAATCAATTGCCTGATCAGGTTGCTGCAGACGATTAAGAGCCTCGGCTTTCATAAGTATAATATCTGCAAGCCTGTAAAATATCCAATTAGCATCATTTGAAAAAAGATCACGTGCATAAGTACTTCCTCCGCTCCTGTCCTTACCGGCCCATTTCCATATTATCTCCTTATTCTCAGCACTAAATGTGCCATTCGGACCTCTAAAGTCTTTTACAGAAGGATTTGCATAATCATCACCTTCCCAATACTTATATGTCCTTGTATTTCTGTTTCTCCTGTTTGTGAAAAGAATATTGTCATCTCCAAAATCAGTAGTGAACCATGAGGCCAATTTACCTTCATCATAGTATGTTTTGCTGAACTGGAGCTCGAATATACTTTCGGTCGTGTTCCCCGGGAAGAAATTCAACATCCATTGACTGCCGCCAACCAATTGAAAACGCGTATCATAAATAATCGAATCGGCATACACTACTGCGTTTTCATATTCCCCTTTGGTAAGATAGACATCAGTTAATATTGCCCAAACCACTGGTTTTGTAACCCTGCCTTTCTCATAAGCTAATTTAATTGCCTCATTTTCAAATGTTAAATCATCAAAATCCGTCCTTACAATATCTTTTGCTCTTAATAAATCGGAAACAATTGAGTCGAGTACCTGGTCACCGCTGCTAGCCGGAATTGAAAATTCCTGCTGATCGTTATCAGAGGGATTTGTAATATATGGAAATTCAAAAAATGTTCTGACAAGATAAAAATAAAGAAGTGCCCTTAAAGTGAGACATTCCCCGATATACTCATCCAGCTCTTCTTCTGAAAACGTATCATCGTTTTTCTGCGCTAATGGGGCAAATTTCAGCACCGTATTAACTTTGTTAATAGCAGAATATATCTCATGCCATCTGCAATACCAGTTATGCTCGTTAATAAGATGTTCATTGATATCTTCCAGTCCGCCCGGATCAATTGAAACTTTTACCAGTTCGCCACGAAGTTCACCCCACACAAAAAACTTAAGCACACAATCCTGTATGGAGTTATAAGAACCTATTATTGCAGATTCAACATCATCCTGCATCTTCCAGTATTCCTCCCTTATTTTGGAATCTTCAGGAAAAGTATCCAGCATAGACTCGCAGGTAGAAAGGACAAACATTATTATTATTGACAGCAAATATTTATAGTTAGCTATGTTAAATTTCATATCCATAATTTTCATCATTAAAAGGTTAACTTTAAACCCAGGGTATATGATATTGAACGTGCGGTCTGGTATTTATCCATACCTACTGCCCAGGGATTGGTACTTGCGATAGATATTTCAGGATCCTGGCCTTTGTAATTTGTAAATGTTAAAAGGTTGTATCCATTTAGAAAAACACTGAGATTCTGCAGCTTAAATTTTTCCAGTAATTCCTGAGGAAGATTATATGTAAGGGATAAAGTCTTTAAGCGCATATAAGATCCGTCCTCAACATACCTGTCGCTTCCTTCGTTATTGTGTGCATTTTCATCAAAGGTAACCCTTGGTATATCGGTAATATCACCTGATTTTCTCCATCTGCCCAATACGGATGTGGCCTGATTGGCGTTTTTATTAGCTCCACCTGGCATGGCTTCCAGGTTCTTCCGGGCTACGTTAATAACATCATTGCCTACCTGATACTGGAAAAAACAATCCAGTATCCATGCTTTCCATGCAAGCCTGGTCCCAAAACCCCCAAAAAAGTCCGGGTTGGCATCTCCTATTTTTACACGGTCAAGGTCATTAATCAGTCCGTCATGATTCAGATCAGAATATATAGCATCGCCTCCGACAAAGACATAACCATTCCTGTCATTGTACCTTATTTCTTTTGGTTCACCGTCAAGTTCATAAACGATATTACCATTAGCGTCTTTTACTACTGCATCTTCATCTGTGGGATAAACCCCTTCGTATTTTAGTCCGTAAAAAGTACCTATAGGATCTCCCATAATTGCTTTTATAGGGTAGCCTTCTTCCCAGGTTACAGACATATTATTATCTTCCGGAAGATATACAATTTGATTTCTATTGGTAGAAATATTAAAATTAAAGCTCCATTTAACAGCTTTATCCAATATCCTGATGTCAGTTGAAAATTCAATACCCCTGTTACGGACATCGCCGAAGTTTGTCCAGTATTTTTCAATACCTGTTGAAGCAGGTAAATTTCTTTCCATTAAAAGATCTTCTGTATATTTTTCATATACTTCAAGTGTAAATGACCATCTGTTACTAAATAAATAAACATCCATACCCAGATTATTGGTTTTTGTAGTTTCCCATCTCAATGTATTTAGCTGGATATTATCAGGTGTAACCCCGATCTTATCAAGATATCTGACATTGGCACTATACCTGCTGAAAAATAAATACTTGTCTTTAGGATCATTTCCTGCATAGCCCCAGGAATACCTGAACTTTAAATCATTAATAAATTCAAAGGCACTCATAAAAGGCTCGTCGGAAATTCTCCATGAAACAGCCAGAGTCGGGAATGTAGCATAGCGATTAGAATATCCGAATTTCGAAGAACCTTCATAATTAAGAGTACCCTGAAGAATATAGCGGTCGAGTAAAACATAATGAAAGTTTCCCATAAAGGAATTAGTTTTGTATTCACCGGATCCTGAACTTAAGCTAAGCCAGCGGTTTGTTGCATCCATTCCTTCCAGAGCAAAAGAACCGGAGTTTGAACTCTCTTCAGTAAAGCTTTTTTCCTTCCACCAGCTCATTTTTGTGACACCCATAATTGTTATCAAATGAATATCTTTAATATTATGCTGATAAGAAAGAAGGTTTTCCTGTATAACATTCTGTGTGTTCCAATCGCTGATTTTTGAACGATTTACCATATTATCGTTCCAGTTCCGGTTTGTGGCTACACTTGGAATAAAATAATCACTGTTATTATCTGAAAAATCAACAGAAATTCTGCTAGTAAAGTTAAATCTCTTAAAAATATCTAATATCAACTGGAGATTTGTCCTGAAACTGCTATTGTGTTTATTGTAGGAAACCAATTCTGTCCATGCATAAGGATTGTACTTGGTCCTGTCAAAAAGGTTATTCTCAAGATTAGGATTGGGAATATAATAATCATCCAGTACATTCCCGTCAACATCCCTTTTATAAACCGGCAAAAAAGACGGGTACATGCCTGCAGTTGCTGTGGGATTTTGTTTTTCATCAACCCACTTTTCCCAGATCTCACTGGTTACAGTTTTTGATCGAGTATAGCCCGTGGAAGATTTAAAACTCAATTTATCTGATATAGTGTAATCAAGGTTAAAACCTGTAGTCAGGCGATCATACCTTGTTCCGCTGGTAGTCCCTGTTTGATTGGTACTTCCCACACTAAAACTATACCTGGTTGTATTTCCTCCTCCTCTTAATGAAAAATTATTATCAAAAGTATAGCCTGTTCTCTGAATTTCCTTCAGCCAGTCTGTGTTATTGTTATAATTATAATAGTCCTGTCTCGTTGGATCATCTCTCAATTCAGGATAGGAGGGATCATCAGGGTCTTCAACAAGATTCCCTCTGTTTTGCTCCCCTTCAAGAATCAAAATTTTCATATCATCCCCACTTAAAAGAGGTACATTTTTAGGGGCATTCTGAATTGAAACATTACCGGTAAAAGTAACATCTGTCCTGTTTGTTTTTCCTCTCTTTGTCTTTATAAGAACAACGCCATTAGCCCCTTTCGAACCATAAATAGCAGTTGAAGCAGCATCTTTCAGAACAACTATTGATTCAATATCCGCGGGATTAACATCGGATAACGGACTATGGGCACTTGTAAGATCTGAAACATTGGTAAGACCTAATTTTCCTTCATAAGGAACATTATCAATAACAATCAAAGGTTCATTTGATGAGTTTAAAGAAGTATTACCCCTGATTTTAATGGTATATCCGGCACCGGGATTACCCGAATTGGCAGTTATCTGGACTCCGGGAGCGCGTCCCTGTATCATTTCCGTTACTGAAGTTGCCGATGAGTTAACTACTTCTTCCAGGTCTAAATTAACTACCGCACTGGCTAAGTTTCGCTGATCAATATTCATATAACCATCTGAAACCTTCTTTTGCCCAACAACAACAACTTCATCTATTTTGGTTGTTTCCCTTTCAAGCGCAACATTAATTACCGACTTATCCCCAACAGGTATTTCCTGTTTTGTATAACCCAGAAATGTCACATGTAAAATTGTATTTTCTTCAGGCACCTGAATAGTATAGCGGCCATTAGGATCAGTAACTGTCCCTAATAAAATACGATTATTTACATTTTTTAAAATAATATTAGCTCCGGGCAAAGATGAATTGTCAGACTTATCTGTAACAACACCTTTAATAATTTTCTGGGAATAAATAATGTTTGAAAATGCCAGAAGCAAAACAAACACTAAATATTTTGAATTTCTATATATTTTCATGAGCTAATAGTTTTTATTCTATTGTTTTTACAGGCTTTCCAAAGAGCTTTTTAAGCGAACAGGCGAAACTTTTAATAATGTTTTACTATAATTTATTATTCATTATCAGGATATTGCTTTACAGGGGGCGTCAATACCTTATCAATATGATGAATTACCCCGTTCATGGTTTCAATATCATAAGTAGAAATAATATTGGCCTTATCACCTTCCTGGTTTGCTATTGTCATCTCGTTTCTATCAAATTGTAACCATGCATAATGGTCTTTATCAAAGATATTGTCAGGAGAATAAACAATATCTTTATACACTGTCACAAATTTACTGCTATCTTCCGGCAGAGGATTATCAGCTTTTCTTTGAAAACTTCCTTCCGAATAAAGCCTTGTTTTGACAATATGGTACTGGCCTATATCCTGCCATACAGAAACAGAATCATAATCCTCCAAAGCATTGGCATCTTTATAGTCCTGTAATGCCTGATCAGTCGGAACAAACACTGTAAAACTGTTATTACCGTCACTGCGTCTCAACAAATAATCCAGATTCTCATCAGTAGTCTCGTTCCATGCCCATGTTTCCAAAATAAGCCTGAAATTACTGGTTTCCTCAGTATTAGCCAGGTAATTGGAAACAGTCATTTTCGGTTGAACCGGCATTTGCTCCAGTGTATAAGCATAACCATTTTCCGTCTCCTGGGGATCAAAGCATGTAATATCACTATTTATTGCGCCATTGTCAAACATCAGGAAATTCCCCGAGCGTGTAGGGTACCATTTATAAGTATTCATATCTTCAGGCCTGATAATATAATTAGGAATAATCATATAATTCAGCAGTGAATCTATCTGCTTTGACAGCATCCTGAATCCGTCCTTATAATAACTCATTTCTCCCGCTGCACTCAGGCGGCGTTCAATACCATAATTTTCCAGGGCCGTATTAGTAGGTACAAAAAAAGTAAACCTGGCATCTTTATACTTTAGATAATCGATAAAATCGGAATTACTTTCATATAACATTTCGAGAAACCATGAGAATTTTATATCCAGCATCGGTACTTTAACAACTGTTGTAAAAGCCGATGATAAAAGAAGATTATTAATCACATATACAATGCCGTTGCTTGCAAATACTTTCTCGGAAATATCGGGATTAACTATGGTATCCCCTAAAATGTTTATTACTCCTGATTGAATATCGGATAGCCACTTCCTGCCAAATATGATGTATTCGGATAATAAATACACAGCCGTAACATCCGGAACAGAATCGAATGAATTATAAAAACTTGTAAGCACTGTGTTCTGAACAAAATCATCAAAGGTCCCTATTGCCGGACATAAAATAGTGCCCACATTATTGTCTGATGCAAAATTAAAACTATACATATAATCCTTATAAAAAATAGAATCAGTTCCTTCTATTTCTCTCAATTGCAGTAACACGAATTTTTCAAGAAGATTGGAATAATAGGGATTTTTCTCTGCCAGAATCTTATCTATGGCGGGCCTGACTTCCAGAACCTTGTTAATCCCATGTATAACCCCGTTTTTTGCAGGAATATCCCTTTTATCTAAAGATATTTGAGCTCCTTCGATATTAAAATCACCGGGAGCTACTCCGTATATATCCTGGTAATCCTGGCTCATCTTGTACTTATCAATATACTCCTGGGTATACACACTTAAAACCTTATAACCGGGACGGACTTTTCTATCTAATTTAAAATTCCTGTCATAATACCAGTAATCGGGTTCTCTATATCTGGAGCCGAAGCGGTACACATCATTAGACTGATAATTCACATTAATTAATTCTTCTTTTTCATCAATATACTTGTCAAAGTCAATTTTAAAATACATATTAAAAAGTATATGACCGTTAACAAGCTTATATATGGCAAGTGAATCATCAGCATTACTCATGTCATAATCATCTATTGATAATTTTCCCTGGCTTGTTAAATATTCCGCTATAGCTTCATTGGTCGGAGCAAATACAGTATAAAGCCCTGAGGTATTAATTGCCCTTTTTAAAACCGGTATTTTATCAATAGCCTTGGTGAATTCGCTGAAGTCAGGTTCGTTTTTTAATTGCTCATAAATAGGACCTGCCAGGCCTTCAGGAGTGTCATAGTATCCGCCAAATTCCTTGTTGCAACCGTAAAAAAGCAATAATATCAGAAAAAAATTCCTTGCCAGATGTAATAAACTTCTTGTGTTAAAGAAAATATTCTTTCCCATGTGTTTATGCTATTATAACTTATTAATCTTTACATGCATTTCTGTAAAAAACGGTAGATTCACCCAGAAAAAAATAATCACATAAATTAACAAAATTTACTAAACAAGAGAAAAAAAAATCACGATTATTTTCAAATAGGAAAGGGGAGAAAAGGGTACAGCGCCCTTTCAAGGGCGCTGTACCCTTCTATATACCAAGTTCCTTTTTTACTTCAGCAAACATTTTTATGGCAAATTCCAGATCCTCCCTGGAATGTGCTGCCGATATCTGTGTGCGTATCCGGGCTTTTCCCTGTGGAACCACAGGATAGAAAAAGCCTATAACATATACCCCTTTCTCAAGCAACCTTGCTGCCATTTTTTGTGCAAGCTTGGCGTCCCCAAGCATTACCGGTACAATGGGGTGGGTCCCCGGTAGAATATTAAAGCCGAGTTTTGACATTTCTTCCCTGAAGAAAGTTGTATTTTCATTTAGTTTTACTCTTAAATCATCCGATTCACTTAATAAATCAATAACCTTAATCGAAGCTTTTATAATGCTTGGTGCAACTGTATTGGAAAACAGGTAGGGCCGTGACCGTTGTCTTAGCATATCTACTATTTCTTTACGTCCGCTTGTATAACCGCCACTGGCACCACCCAGCGCTTTCCCCAGCGTTCCGGTAATAATATCAACCCTTCCGATAACATCGTTGTATTCATGTGTTCCGCGTCCGTTCTTACCCATAAATCCCACAGCATGAGAGTCGTCAACCATTACAAGTGCATCATATTTTTCAGCCAAATCACATATTCCCTTTAAATTGGCTATATAACCGTCCATAGAAAAAACACCATCGGTGGCAATTAATTTGAAACGGGCATTTGCTGCCTGCCTCAACTTTTCTTCCAAATCGGCCATATCATTATTCTTATAGCGGAACCGCTGTGCCTTACAGAGGCGGATACCATCAATTATGCTGGCATGATTTAATTCATCGCTAATCACTGCATCTTCAGCCGAAAGTAAAGTTTCAAAAAGACCTCCATTAGCGTCAAAGCATGAGGTATATAAAATCGTATCTTCTGTCTTTAAAAACTCTGTAATCTTATTTTCAAGAGTTTTATGAATTTGCTGGGTCCCACAAATAAATCTTACAGAAGACAACCCATAACCCCAATCGTCATAACTGGAACGTGCAGCTTCAATGATCTCAGGATGAGATGCAAGCCCCAGATAATTGTTTGCACAAAGATTTAATACTTTTTTGCCGCCAAGAACTTCGATATTTGCATCCTGCGGACTAACGATTATTCTTTCATCTTTGAAAAGACCATCATCTTTTATAGTATTTATCTCTTGCTGCAGATATGATTTCATTTTGCTGAACATACTATTCCCTTTCTTTATTTGATTGATTTGTTTTTCAGGTTACATCCAATTCAGGATAATTTTTCCGGATAAACCGGAACTCATCAGTTCAAAGCCCTCCTCAAATTCAGTATAATGGAAACGATGGGTGATCACGGGCATTAAATCCAGTCCGCCCTGCACCATAACTGTCATCTTATACCAGGTCTCAAACATTTTACGGCCATATATCCCTTTTATAGTTAATCCGTTAAAAACGATAAGGTCCCAGTTAATCTTTGTCTCCGGTTGGAGTATCCCCAGGAGAGCAATCTTACCCCCGTGTACCATATTCTCCAGCATATTTTCAAATGCCTGTCCGTTTCCCGACATTTCCAGTCCGACATCAAACCCTTCGATCATTCCCAGTTCTTTTTGAATATCTTTTAAATCTTCTTTGCTTACATCAACTACCCTCGTAGCGCCCATTTTTTTTGCCAGCTCTAATCTGTAAGGATTGACGTCTGTTATTATAACATATCTTGCTCCCGCATGCCTTGCAATTGCAGCAGCCATAATCCCAATCGGACCCGCACCTGTTATCAGAACATCTTCACCAATAAGATCAAATGACAGAGTCGTATGAGTGGCGTTACCAATAGGATCAAAGATAGCAAGAACATCTTCGGGAATATTTGGATCACAATGCCAGACATTGGTTGCGGGTATACAAACGTATTCGGCAAATGAACCATCCCTGGTTACTCCAACACTCATTGTATCCCTGCATAAATGGAGCCTGCCTGCAAGACAATTCCGGCACTGGCCGCAAACAATATGTCCTTCTCCGCTTACCAGATCACCAACTTTAAAGCCTTTAACATTGCTTCCAAAACTTTCAACTTCTCCAACAAACTCATGTCCAATTACCATTGGAACAGGAATTGTTTTCTGTGCCCAGGAATCCCATTTATATATATGGATATCGGTACCACAGATGGCTGTTTTATGAATTTTTATTCTTACATCATTAATACCTGGTTCCGGAACAGGGACATCTTCCATCCACAATCCTTCTTTTTTATATTTTTTTACCAGTGCTTTCATTTAACACTTTTTACTACCTGTTTAAACAGACTTTTAATCAAATTTATAAAAATAAAGTTAATATAGTGACAGCGCCCTTAATTGACTGAAGATCAATTATATATAAGGAAGGAATGACGCCTGTAATACGCTGTTTCTCTTAAAGTTACGGTCACTGTCCCTTCTCAACTAATAATAGACTTTATTCTTTCATCCAGTTGTGCCTGGTCACTGGTAAATGAGGCTAATCCGGCAAGATTTAACAGGGTATCAATCGCCAACTCGCTACTTGCAATGCGGACAGCCCATTTTTTGTGTACAGGAATCTTTCCGTCAACGGAAATGGTATTTAAATCATTATCTGACAATTCAGGAAAAAGGTCATTGCACCCTGCTTCTTTTGTCAGCTTTATTAATTCCTCCCCAGTCCCTGGCGTATTTTTACCCAGCTCTTTTGCCAGCTCCATTTCTTTTTCACTTACATCCCAGAGTTTATTAATAAATAATTCTTTCGTACTTATATTATCAAACAAACTAATATTGTAATCCTCTTCAATCCTGCTGCGAAAATTTCCATCCAAATCTTCTGATGCTGATTTTGCGACATTTACCGGCATAGTAAATACATCTAATCCGGCCAGCAATGGCAGTTGATCCGCACTTCGTAAGCTGGCAGCTATTAACCTGGTTTTATTGGAATCAGTGCCTGTAAGTTTATTTATTATCCTCTGTGAGCTAAGGGTAGCCTTTTCACCAGCATATCTTCCGTCCCCCAGTTCATTACTTTTGAAATAAGCTCCAATTCTTCCCAGAAATACATTCTGATAATTTGGTCTGGCAATGGCTGCTACTAAAGCATTTTGCCTCGCACTGAATTCCAGGGTAAAGTTAACAGGAACTCCCAGGTCTCTTAGCTTTTTTGCCCCTATTATACCTGCAGCTGTGTACGGCACCTTTATTAAAAAATTGCCGGGATGAATATCATGAAACCTTAATCCGTATTCAACCATTCCATCTATATCGTGAGCTAAATTTGTATGCAGCTCAACACTCACCCTGCCTCCGAATATACTTACAAGCCTCAGCCCATGCCTTGCATTTAAAATAAATGCAATCTCCATGATACGGCTCTGAAGGTCAAGGTTTTTTAAAAGATGATTTGTTTTAGCAATAAATGTGTCATATATACCCTTCTGTATCTCCGTATTCAGGAGAGTATTATTAGTTGTAAGTCCGGTCATGTCTAATGACCATATTTCTGAAGCACTCTCAATATCACCGGTATCTAACCAGAGTTCGGTTCCTGTTTTTTTAAGATTTGACCAGAAAGAAGATGATTCTGCCTTAATTCTGTCTTTACCTGGCTCTATTCCTTCCCGGGCAATAGCTTTTGTATCTTTGGCAAGTCTGGAGTTTGCGGCAATCATAGTGTGAATTTTAAGAGGAGGCTGCGCCCTAAAGGTTGCTGTCCCCTGGCGCTGTCCCCTCTTCTATATTATTCATATCCGGAATTCTGTTCAATAACACCTTCCATAAGTTCGAGTTCACTCTCCGGAATCGGGAATAAACCTTTTTTAGCTACAAAGTTACTTCCATCCGCATCTAGGCTTTGTAAATTAACGGAATTGGAATAATCTCCATCATCTGTATCATCAATATACGTAAGTATATCAACCAGCTTAGTGAAATCGCCCTTACAAGAGCGGAGGATATCCCAGTATCGTATACCCTCACAAGCCAATTCCAGTTTTCGTTCGGCAAATATATCATCGAGTGAAATGCTATTATAATTATGGGAATCATCCCCAAAAGCCCTTTCACGTACCTTGTTAATATGACCAAGCGCTGTACCTTCGTCGCCGGTAATAAAATGCAGTTCAGCCGCCATGAGAAGAACATCTGCAAAACGGATTATTATATAATCTTCAAAACCATCACGTTGCCAGTCAGGGGTTGCTTCACGCTGGCCATTCACATAAGCAAGCATATATTTTTTAGTATTATAGCCTGAATACTGGGCTTGCTGGTTAGCTACATGATTATAGACCAATAATGTATCGACTAAACCTTCATCATCCCATGAAAGGATAGTAGCTGTCCGTCTTGTATCGCTGGTATCATATGCATTCCATAATGAAGGCAGTACCGGTATCGCACCCCAGCCTTGCCCGTAGGGTTCAATATTTGTATTACGCGGACCAATCATACGTAAAAACGGAAAGTTATACGGATTGCCAGAAGGATTATACCTGACCGACCAGATAACTTCTCGATTAACTTCACCTGCATACGCGTCAATGCTTGTATCACCTCCCAGTTCGGAATAGGTAGGCACCCTCCAGAGACTGGCAAATTCCGGGACCAAATCGTGTCCGCTATTAATGATGATGTCATCAATATAACTACGTGTATCCTGTAAAGTAAATCCATTTAAATCCGTGTCATTATAATAACCGCTGTAATACATATAAACCCTTGCTATCATAGCTTCTGCAGCCCACTTTGTTGCACGGCCCCAATTTTCAGGCTTCATTGCATCATAACTTGCAGAGAGTCCGTTTTCAGCACAAAATATAAGGTCGTCCATTATTAATGTAAACAGCTCTTCAGCGGGTGTCCTGCCAGGTATGTCATCCGGGGTGATAGTATGGTCGAGGGCAGGTATTTCGCCAAACATCCTGGTAAGATAAAAATGGAAATATGCCCTGAGGAACCTGGCTTCAGCCTGATATTGCAATCTTAATGCCTCATTCCCTGTCCAGTCAATAAGTTCTTCATTTTCAAGGTAAACATTGGCACGGTAAATACCGCCATAATAGAAGGTCCAGGCCTCCTGGTTAACACTGGGTCCCGGTAACTGCATGCCCCTGTCAATTGATGTAAAACCACCGCCATCTCCTGTTCCAGCTCCTCCGGTACAGTTATCTGAAGCAATTTCGGAGTAAATCATAGAACACCACCAGTCATCATGCAGTAACATATTATATACTGATGTAATGGCCTGGGTTGCATCTGCTGGTGTTCTATAAAAATTTTCAACAATCGATGAAGTTGTTGGTAGTCTTTCAGTAAAATCTTCAGTACAGCTAAGTACCAACAATATAATGATCACTAACAATATTATTTTTTTCATGATTCTTCGCTTTTAAAATGTTACATTAACACCAATCAGATAAGTGCGGGCAGCAGGATGGAAACCTATGTCAATACCAGAAGCATATGCATCCTGTAAAAGCCCTTCATCATCGTAATAGGATCCGTAACCCACTTCAGGATCCAAACCATCATATTTTGTAATGGTCAGCAGGTTAGTGGCCGATATATATATCCTGAATCGCTGAAAAGGTGCATTCCTGAGCAGTGACTTGAAATCGTAGCCAATGTTAATGCTTTTAACCCTCAGGAAGTCCGCATCATGCACAGACAAATCACCAAATTTGCGCCAGTTTTGGTTAGATTCACTACTAAGTGTAACACGGGGCATTGTATTAGATGTACCTTCACCTTCGTCAATTATTCCATTTTCATTCACATCGATCCAATGCCAGCGGTCCAGTATATCAGTCATATAGTTACCATAGAAGCGTTCTTCCATTCTATATGCTCTGACTATCTGATTTCCGGCCTGACCCTGAATATTCATGGAGAAATCAAAACCTCTCCAGGAAAGGGCAACGTTAAATCCGTAAATGAAATCGGGATTCGGATCCCCTATCATAGTCTTATCATCGTTATTAATTACGCTATCTCCATTAAAATCAACTCGTCTTACATCACCGGGATCGGCAGTACGTTGCATTGATCTGTTATTCAGACCTATATAGCTATCAATTTCTTCCTGTGTCTGAAAAATACCATTGGTTATAAATCCCCAGAAATATCCTAAAGGATACCCTTCCTCCACACGATAAAACTCTTCTGAGCCATTGTATAATACACTTTCTGATCCGTTAATAACTTCACCGGGTACTTCAGTAACCTCGTTTTTATTATGAGCCATATTAGCCCTAATATCAATCATTAGGTCTCCGAAGTTTTTAATATATCCCAACTCAAATTCGACTCCGGTATTTATTACATTGCCTCCATTGATATAAGGATTAGTAGTACTTATACCGGCAATACCCGAAATACCCGGAACTGTTGATGGGACAATCCAGTCTTTGCTGTTCTTCCTGTACCAGTCGAATGTAAACCTGAAATTATTCAGGAACCGTGAATCAAATCCAATGTTGGTCTGTGTTGATGCTTCCCATTTTAAATTCTGATTGGGGAGTATATCAGGAGATATGCCAACCTGCCTGCCGCTTCCAAAAGAATATATTCTGTCCAGACTTCCAACAGTTGCCAGGAATCTATATGGCTGACTGGGTTCTTTACCATTTTGTCCCCAGCTTGCACGTATTTTCATGTAATTTAACCAGTTAACAGATTCAAGAAATTTCTCCTCAGAGATTGCCCAGCCGGCTGATACTGCAGGAAAATAACCAACCCGGTTATTCTGACCGAATCTTGAGGAAGCATCCCTTCGCAGTGATATGGTGGTCATGTACTTCTCCTTGTAATTGTAACTTATACGTCCGAAATATGAAAACCGGCTGTCACCTTTTCCATAATCACCTTTTAGTATTGCAGTATCTATAGTTGTAACATTTGTCAGAACCGGTTCAATATTTGATAAATATCCCTCTATTCTTCCTTCAACTTTAAAAAACCTGTTATCCTGAATGTTCATACCTGCCATTGCCAGAATATTGTGATCCCCGAAGATTGTCTCATAAGTAAGTGTATTATCAATATTATAATAGAATTTGCGCTCCATATCCTGCTCGTATATGGGGATAGCATTGTATGTAGCAGGTGTTAATATGAATGAATCTGTAGCGTTTGATATATGATTAAAGCTGAGAGATCCGCCAAAATCGGACCTTAACCTCAGTCCAGGTACTATTTCCAGTTCGGCATAAATATCTCCGATTATATCATCATACTTCTTTACTTCGTTAAAGTTATAATGCATGGAAGCGATTGGATTAATCTGCTGATCATTAAATGAGGATCTACCAAAGCCATCGTAAACATCAGGATCATAAACATCAATAAGAGGGCTGGCTTCAATAAGAGATCTCAGGAAGTTATTATACTGATTGCCAACGCCAAGTCCATGTACACGTCTGTTTGTATAAGTCAGGTTCTCACCTACTTTAAGGTATTCCTTTATCTTATGTTCCGAGTTAATACGCACACCTATGCGTTCATACCTCGATTTATCCTCGTAATTAAAGATGCCTTCCTCATTATTGTATGATAATGATATTGAATATGTTGATATTTCAGTACCTCCTGTAATTCCTAAATAATGGCTTTGAACAGGCGCATTTTTGTTGTAGGCTTCCTCCTGCCAGTCCGTTCCCTCACCCAGATTATCTATATAATCCTGGGTGAAAAAAGGATCATTTCCCACATTAGTGCTGGCCTCGTTCATTATCATTGCATATTCTTTTGCGTTTAGCATATCAACCTTTTTTGACGCATTTGAGATCCCATAATATGCATCATAGGTAATTTGAGGTTCTCCAGCTTTTCCTTTCTTTGTAGTAATAAGTATAACACCATTTGCAGCCCGTGATCCATATATCGCCGCAGAAGCAGCATCTTTCAAAACATCTACTGTTTCAATGTCCGAAGGATTCAGGGTGTTAAGGTTACCGGGTACACCATCAATCAGAACCAGCGGATTGTTATCATTTGGTGACGATAGTCCGCGTATACTTATATTATAATCAGAGCCAGGCTGGCCCGATTGTTTTACAATTATCATACCAGGAGTAAGCCCCTGTAATGATGATTCCAGGCGGTTAGCATTGTTCTTCACCAGGTCTTCGTTCCTGACCTGACTGGTTGCACCCGTAACCAGCTTTTTTTTCTGTACACCATACCCAACCACCACTATCTCTTCCATATCTTCAGCTATAAATGCAAGTCCGACATCTATAACTGTTTGATCAGTTACAAGTATTTCCTGTGGCTGGTAGCCAATATATGAGAAAACCAGTGTCACCCCCGAATCATATATATTAAGTGTATAGGTTCCGTCAGCATTTGTAGCAGTACCTATCATAGTGCCTTTGATCAAAACACTGGCTCCTGCTAAAGGTTCCCCGCTGACTTTATCGGTAACAGTTCCGGAAATAGTTATTTCCTGGGCATTTACATTATGACTGCTCAGTATAAAAAAAAGCAAAACCATAATGCTATGCATTATCAAATAATAATGCCAATTCTGTTTTAATCTTATTTTCATAAATATTAAGTTTAATGGTTACAGCTAATTTAGTTAATTTATAGGAATCCCAGAAATATATGATCTTTTTATAAATCTCAACGGATTATTATGATAAATAATACATTATATAATGTTAAAAAAGGGGGAAAAAGGCGCAAAAAAGGGTACAGCGCTGTGAGAGGGGATAGCGCCCTTAAAGGGCGCAGTCCCTAAGTTGATAAAAAAAAGGGGACAGCGCCCTTGTCGCTGTCCCCTTTTATATATGTTTACTGCAGGGAACTATAAGATATTCAAAAGAACATGAAAATACACATTAGTACTCAACTGATTCCTCAACCTCGATATAATTCATAGGAATCTCAATCATTGATTCTATAAACTTGCCAAGCTCATACATATCGTCATCACCAACTTCATAGGACCAGGTAATGCTCATATTATTCTCTTTCTTGTCATATGCTTTGTTAAGAGTCTCAAGAATGTTCAGTAAGTGCTTTGAGGAGCTTGTATTTATGTATTCAAATTTGAGATTTATAGATGTGCTGGCAGGTGGATTCTTTATGTACTCTTCTATCCATTCAAGGATTGGAGTAAAAAGTTTCATAGGATCTTCAGGGATCGATCTTCCTGAAAATTCTAACAGCCCGCTTTTTAGTCTAACTCCGAGTGATTCAGGTGTTGGTTCTATAAAGAGTTCTTTCATGATGTTTAATTGTGGATTAATTTATTCTGTAAACAAATAGTTAAAATAAATTGTTTAAACCAGTTTCACTTATCATACGGTTTTCTTATACAAAATGATTTATATATTTCTCTGCTTTTGATTAAAAGAGAAAAATCATTGATTAAATTAATGCTCTGGACAACGGATTTTTATGATTCTAACATCGTATCCGGGCTTATACCGGATTGATTAATATAAAATCAGACATAACCGGAGCCAATACTTCTGGTTTCTAACCCATAATTACCTCAACCGCATGGATGGTTCCTGAATCAAATACCGGAATTATATTCCCCTTAATCTCCTTACCGTCAATTATTAATTGTTTAATTCCTTTTGAAACATGGTCCGGATTTTTTATCTCTATCCTGTACTTCGCCCCCCTGAATACCCTGTTAACAATATATCCATTCCAGCTTTCAGGGATACACGGATCAACTTTTAACCCTTCATAATCAGGGAATATACCCAGAATATATTGAGTAATGGCAAAATAATTCCAGGCAGCGGTTCCTGTTAACCATGAATTTTTTGCCTCACCGGGCTTAAATGCATCTTTACCTGCAATCATTTGTGAATATACATAAGGTTCGGTTTTATGTAAAACATGAATATCTTCAAGATAAGAGGGGCATATCTTTCTGTAATAATCCCATGCCCTGTCCCCATTGCCTGTTAATGTTTCAGCAATCATTATCCATGGATTATTATGGCAAAAAACACCTGCATTTTCTTTGTAACCCTGGGGATAAGAAGATATTTCACCATATTTGACAATATATTCGGTAAAAGCAGGATTATTTAATACTATCCCATAATCGCAATCAAGATATTTTTTCACTGAATCCAGGGCCTGCCGGGCGCGGCCATCCTCTATGCCTATGCCTGCCATGACACAAATTCCCTGTGATTCAATGAATATTTTGCCTTCCTTCTGTTCTTTACTGCCAACCTTCTCTCCAAAATGATCATATGCCCTGATAAACCATTCACCATCCCATCCATTATCATTTATTGCTTTTTTCATATTTTCAATATGTATTCCGGCTTTCTTTGCCTCATCTTCCTTATTTAATCTCCTGCAAATCTCAACAAAATCATTGCCATATAAGACAAACATCCCTGCAATAAATACTGATTCGGCAACTCCCCCTTCTTTATTTTCGGTTGTCTGAAAGGATTCACCGGGAGTATCAGAAAAACAATTAAGATTCAGGCAATCGTTCCAGTCTGCTCTGCCAATTAAAGGAAGATTATGCTGGCCCAGGTTATTAACCACGTTGTAGAATGAACGTTTCAGATGTTCGAACAAGGTAGCCTTATTGGATTCATCATTATCAAAAGGGACCAGTTCATCAAGTATATTCCAGTCACCTGTTTCTTTGATGTAAGCGCTTGCAGAAAGAATAAGCCACAGCGGATCGTCATTAAAATTGCTACCGATCTCATTATTTCCACGTTTTGTCAATGGCTGGTACTGATGATAGGCACCACCGTCATCAAACTGTGTTGAAGCAATATCGATAATTCTTTCCCTTGCTCTTTCAGGAATCTGATGTACAAAACCAATCAGGTCCTGGTTCGAATCCCGAAATCCCATTCCCCGTCCTATGCCTGATTCGAAGTATGAAGCACTACGGCTAAAGTTAAAGGTTACCATGCACTGGTACTGGTTCCAGATATTCACCATCCTGTTTAGTCTCTCATCAGGATGCTCCAGGTTATATGCAGAAAGTAAACTGTCCCAAAATTTCCTTAATCCATCAAAAGCAATATTTACAGCTTTAACAGTATTGTATTTTGCTATCATCTCTTCAGCAGGAGTTTTATTGATCACCTGTTTACCTGAAAACTTCTTTTTCACGGGATTCTCCACATAACCCAGAATAAATATTAATTCGGTTTCCTCCCCCGCTTTCAGTTCCATATCAATACAGTGCGAAGCAATAGGCGACCAGCCATGAGCTTCCGTATTCCGGGGCTTTCCTTCCATAACCGCATCAGGAGCATCAAAACCATTGTATAACCCGATAAATGTTTCCCTGTCCGTATCATATCCAGAAATTTTCCTGTTTACTGTATAAAATGCATAATGATTCCTTCTCTCCCTGTATTCTGTTTTGTGATACAAAGTTGACCCGTTTATTTCAACCTGACCGGTTGAAAAGTTCCTCTGAAAATTTGTATTATCATCATTTGCATCCCAAAGACACCATTCAACCAATGAGAAGAGCTTAAACTTTTTCGTTTTACCGGTTCTGTTGGTTAGTTTAACCTTCTGGACTTCACCCCAGTATTTTAATGGCACCATATATAATATTTCGGCTTCCAGTCCATTCCTCTCACCTTTAATTACAGTGTATCCCAAACCGTGACGGCATTCGTAACTGTCTAATTTAGCTTTCACCGGTTTCCACCCCTGAGACCAGACATCGCCGTTTTCATTTATATAAAAATACTTACCTCCGGCATCCATTGGCACGTTATTATATCTGTAGCGTGTAATCCTTCTCAAACGAGCATCTTTATAAAAACTGTATCCACCGGCTGTATTTGATATTAATGAAAAAAAATCTTCGTTACCAAGATAATTTATCCAGGGCCATGGAGTTTTCGGATCAGTAATAATGTATTCCCTTTCCTTGTCGTTAAAATAACCGAATTTCATAATTTACTGTTTGTATTTATTAACTGCATGTGTAATTCTTCTAATTACTAAATAGTTGAGCTATATTGCCTGTTTCAGGTTCAGGGCGCTAAAGATATCCGAATCGATTATATAATCCTAATTATTGCCAGATAATTTATTTTACTGTTAAAAAGTTCGGCTTTTTTTTCCCAACTTAATAGTATATATTAACTCTTTCAATATAATAATAACATTTTCTTCAAAACTTAAAATACTAAAAATACAATGAATAAAAGCTATATAATTTGCCTGGGAATATTATTACTTTCTGCTAATATTAACGGTCAGGTACAGGAATTGTGTGACCCAAATTCAACCTCTGTAATGGACGGTGAATATCATGTGTCAAACAATACCTGGGGCTCCGGTACAGGATGTGGAGAACAGTGCCTTAATATAGACAGGGATACATCAATGTTTGAAGTGTTTTTATCCACCCACGATGACGCCCAGGTATGTTCCTATCCTTTTATTTACAAGGGCTGTCACTGGGGCTGGTGTACTTCCAGGGATAATCCCTTTCCTAAAAAAATAAATGAAATAGCAAGTGCCCCTTTTAGCTGGGTTATAAGCACAGAGGGTGTTTCCGGAACATGGAATTCCTCTTTTGAAGCCTGGTTTGATTCAGCCGCTTCCGAATCGGATTACAATGGTGAATTAATGATCTGG
The DNA here is from genome assembly GCA_964521285.1 of uncultured Bacteroidales bacterium. Lineage (GTDB taxonomy): Bacteria > Bacteroidota > Bacteroidia > Bacteroidales > UBA10428. The sequence continues at coordinate 31,469 of CAZFQS010000017.1, forward strand.
ATTAACTATGGGGGCGGTGCCGGACCCGGGGGATCGAAGGTAGGAACTGTTACCATTGGTGGCCATGACTGGGATGTATATTTTGCTGCATGGTGGGTGAACTATATTGCTTACAAAATTAAAACTGTTACCGATAGTGTAAGCCTCGATTTAAGGATTTTTATTCAGGATGCCGTGAACCGCGGTTACCTTGAGGAAGACTGGTATATTCATAATATGGAAGCCGGTTTTGAAATATGGAGAGGTGGACAGGGACTGAAAACACATTCTTATTCTGCTTCGATCGTTGAAGGAGAATACACCTCTGTCCGGGAAAGACAGAGAATCTCCATAAAGCCTGAATATAAGCTTAAACAAAACTATCCAAATCCTTTTAATGAAGATACGAGAATATCATACTTATTGTCCCGGGCAGCATTTGTAACTATAAAAATTTACGACATTTTTGGAAGAGAAGTTAAGACATTGGTAAATAAATTACAGCAGCCTGGTGACTATTATGTAAATTTCCATGCAGAAGAACTACCGGGCGGAGTTTATACATACAGATTGTATTTGGACAATGAGTTTGCAGATAGCAGGAAGATGATACTTATAAATTTTTAGTAATTTTATTTATGATACTCTAACATATAAAAGTCAAATGGAGCTCCCAAGAAATGTTCTCGGCAAGGCCACAATAGATTATGAGGAAGAAAATATTTTAAAAATTAAAATTCTGCAGCATGCGTCTATAGATTTGGATGTAGCTAAAGCAATAGTTGAAGCTGCAGAAGAAATATCAGGATCCTCTGTGCACGGAAATATAGTTGATATCAGGGAAATGGTTTTTATGTCAAGGGATGCAAGGGCATATTTTGCAGAACAAGACAAGTCTAATGTTATTGCCATAGCAATTTTAATGAAATCATTATTTCATAATGCACTGGTGAATTTATATTTGGATGTTAGCATACCAGCTATTCCTACCAAAGCATTCGAAAAGGAAATTGATGCAATCGACTGGATCAGGAAGAAATTGAGTGAAGTGCAGAATTCTGAAAGCTGATTTTAATAATTTTTACTTACTTGTTTCTTATTCAAAATATTCAAATGCATCAATAATATCCAGATAAACTCCGTCAAATCCAGCCATAATAATCTTGTAAATGTATGAACTTTCATTGCCATAAATAATATTCTGCCATTCTTTTGCCCAGTATCTGACCTTATAATTACCTTCCCAGTCAGGGTTCTCACCTGCAATCCAGTTTGGAGGATTGCTCTGCCATGTAATTTGCCAGTAATAACGGTAATCTTCTGCCTCTCCTATACTCATGTATGAAATCACGAGCCGTTTGCCCCCATTTTTCTTGGTTTTTAATGTTTCAATTTCAGAAAACGTAAATTCTTCTTCATCAAAAAAGAAGTCCATTATTATAACATCATAATTTGTTTCTGATATTGCAGAAATAAAATCCTGCTTTGATGCAAAGTTTTCAGGATTCAGTAAATACAGAAAATTCCTGGCATCAGCAAGTGAATTAATGTCACTTGTATTAACATTGTAAGGGGCTGGCGGATAATCAGGAATAACATTTAATTCTCTTTCAGGTGCAGCAAATGATATATAACCCTTTGCATTATTCCTGGTATAGGATTCCTCCATTTTTTCATGTGAAAAGCAATAGTCAGTTACCAGTACCTCCACATCGTTCTCCTCGCATACATCAAGAAATACCAGCATATAGTCTTTTTCTATTTTTGGTGTAGCTTCATTATCATTATCGTAACCAAAAAACAAATCTTCACGGCCTGCTCCGTCAATAGAATTTAAATAGGATGTCACCGGATTACCATCAGTATCGCCATTATCTGTTACAAGCTCCTGGCCATTCTGAGGGATAATTATAAAATCAGCATTAAATCCTTTGGCATAATAACTAAGGTTCTGTACAAAATTCCTCATCTCCTGCTTAAAGTAAACATTGTCTTCACTTTCATCATTGCCACAGGATGACCAGATTAATATTGCTGCAAAAAAAATGTGTTTTATAATTTTCATCTCTTGCCGATTTAGCATTAAGTAATTTCCCGGTGTTAATTTAGTGAAAAATTATAATCGGATTTAAATTATGCCGGAAAAAATAAATTGGAGCAATCCAGTCCGTTAACTTCTTATCATATTTATCTTTGATTTGCCAGATCAGGATATAAATAATTTTTTACCCACATATAATCGGGCTCAATATCAAGTATTTTCCTGTAAACCTCTCTTGCCTCACTTAAATTTTGATCTTCACTGTACCAGCGTCCCAGATTTGTTAAAATGAGAAGATACAGCCAGTTACTTTTAAGCTCATCCTCACCTGACTCAAACATACTCACAGCTTTTTCATGATAATATATTGCTTTTTTTAAGCCGCCGCCCAGAATTTTCGGGGTGTAATACTTCATATTACCTAATTCCATCAGTACTTTGGCATTGTTTTTATCCAGTTCCACAGCCTTATTAATGCATTTAACACTTTTAATGCCATAATCAAGAGCCTTTAAAGGATTTAATCCGATTTCAAAACCGTACATCGCTCCTTTAAGTGAATAAATTTCCGCCTTCGACGAATGGTATTTTAACAATATATTAACATTTTTTCTGGCTTTATTGAGATAATAACGCCCTTTATTCTTATCACCGGTTACAATGCAATAGGCTATATATCCATATAATGCATAAGTTAAATCATAGAGGCCCTGGATATTTTTATCCCTTACATATTCTTCTTCCATCTTATTCATATTATACTCCCACAAATCCATTCGTCCGCTTATAAATGCATTGTATATATGTTCATTATAAGATGTTTGTCCGTATAAATATAATATTGATATTGCCGGCAGGATAAAAATCAATAATAATTTTTTAAATGAATAATTTTTAATATCTGATTGGCCGCCCTTTCCAGTTTCCATATTTTACGGATTTATTATAAACAGCTTTAAATACAACAATAATAAAAGCAATTTGTTGAGGTATACCTAATAATATGTGTGTTAATACAGATTGTCTGCTAAGGATGGAAACGATTATTCTCAGTATGACAGAGAGGATTATATAAGTTATGGCAAATAAATAATTAAATGTAAAAAGGATAACAAAAATGCCAAATGAAGTTACAATAGCAAACAATATTGTTAAAAAGATACTGTTCCCAAAAAATGCAGTAACATTTTTTGAAAATCCTTCAATACCCTCTTTGTAATTATTGTACATACGGCACTTTATCTGCCCATTACTCAAAAGCGTTTTGGCAATATATCCCTTTTTTTTAATTGATTTAACTATTTCAATATCTTCAACTTTATGTCCCTTTACTTTTTCATGCCATTGATTCTTCCTGTAAATATCAGCATTAAAAAGCATGAATTGTCCGTTTGCGGCGGACAGTGAGGTATTAGACGTATATTCTATGAGTATTAATGGTAACAATGAAACCAGTATCCAGTTCATTAGAGGGACTGTTAATTTCTCACCCCAGGTAACCATCACTTGCTGTGGAAATATTGAAAGAAGGGCAATCCTGTCTTTTTTAAGATACCCTAAAGAATTCCTGATTAATCCTTTTTCAATGATCACATCGGCATCCAGAAATAAAAAATATGAACCTTTAGCTTTGAGGGATAACTGGTGGCATGCATAATTTTTGCCAAGCCATCCTTCAGGAAGCTCAATTCCCCTGACATAGCTGATCTTCTTATTTTTCTCAGCATAACTCTTCACAATTTCAAGAGTTGTATCCTCCGACATATCGTCATAGACTATAACTTCATAATTCTGATAATCGTGATTAATGATATTATCAAGCAGTTTTCCTATATTTTCATCCTCATTTCTGGCCGGAATTAATATTGAGACCAGATGCTCACCGGGGATCTCCCTGACTGACAACCACTGTTTCGTCAGAAGATTAATAAGGGCAATTAATAGTCTCAGGATTATAAAGCCAAAGATTATATATGAAATGATTATCATTGTTTATTCTTTCTGGCTTTTAATACATTCCATCATAAAATTGTTATATGCCTTTTCTATCTCACTTTGACTAAACGGACCTGAGAATTCAGTCAAATTAAGATTTAGTACAGGCCGCTTGTTTGAAAAATAGTCAGTCAGCACAACCAGAAATATCAGCTGGAATTCCCTATTCGTCCCATCCAGAATCTTTAACAACCCTTTCTCAAATTTTACCGGGAAATGGTATGATGACTGAATTTCTCCCTGGGGATAAAATAACAGAAGATTCTCCGGATCATCTAGCAGGGAAATGCAATAATTTATTGATTCAAGTACTGATTTTTTCTTTTTGGTAACTGAAAAAGCGCCTGCCTTGCTCAGGATCCTGTGCTTTTTCAGCTGCTCTTCCAGCATCATTACATGAAATTTTTTATGAAACATTCTGTAATTAAGATAAACAACAAAAAAACCATCCCACCAGCTGAAATGATTTGCAATAATGACTGCAGGTATATTCCTGAGATTTACATCTGAATTAATATTGATTTCATGAAAATGTTTTTTGAGCATTTTCCTGGTATACTGATTAAATAACCAGACATAAAAAGGTTTATGTCTTGCTTTTATCATTCTTTAGCCTATATACTTAATTATAAAAACAGGTTTAATCCCGAAAAAAATATAAATTGCACCAGTAGCAAATGTATTGAAATCACATTTTGAATATTTATCTTTCCCAGATAGATTATACTTATAAACACGCACGACAATACAAACCAGGATGCATAATTCAGTAACGGTACCTCTCCGCTTAGCCAGTTCCACATTAACATTTTCCCTGCGACAGGTTCAAGTAAAATATCAAAAATCAGCATTATTAGTCCCCCGAATAATATCCTTATTATCACCGGGAATTTAAATCTTTTAATTAAAACAAAAGTGCAATATATTAGTACAAACCAGTTTATTCCGATAATTAAAGGGGTGTTGAGCAACCTGGGCCCCAGAATACTATTATCATAAGTATAACTGCCAAAGATCACTCCTGTATTAACTCCTATTATCTCTGCTATAATGCTCATTATATATATTAACAGCCCAAAGAATATAAACCTGGCACCCCAGTTAAGGTTAAAATACAGAACAAAAAACAAATTAATAAGTATGGTAAAGGGAGTCAGGTATATAAAATATTTGGCAGTAAGAGGTATACTTAAGCCTATTAATCCTATGGCATAATAAATGATAATAAATTTTTTTACCGAATAACCAGTCAGGTTTAAAAAGTTCTTCATACAATCGGCTTATGGGATTTAACTATTCTTTCGGCTACTATTTTTGCTGAGGCAAGGCAAAGAGGAATACCTCCTCCCGGATGAACACTTCCCCCTGCAAAATATAACCCTTTAAATCTACGTATAAAATTCGGATGACGAAAAAAAGCAGCCAGTTTATTATTTGAACTGTTCCCATATAATGCACCTTTATATGATCCGCTGTTTCTTTCAATAGCAGGCGGATCGGCATAATCTTCGTATTCAATATATGATTCGATGTTTGTATCCAGTATATTATTAATCTTTAATATTATGTTTTTTCTTGCTTTTTCCACCAGCTTATCCCAGTCCTGTCCCGTATTATTGGGAACATTAATCATTACAAACCAGTTTTCACATCCGGCAGGAGCATCAGCTGAAATGTATTTTGAACTGATATGAATATATACTGTGGGATCATCATATATTAATTTCCTGGTGAAAATATAATCAAATTCAGTGTTATAATCTCTGGAAAACAATATGTTATGCACTTCCAGGTCCGGGTATTTATTTTTAATACCCCAGAAGAAAATAATTGCCGATGAGGATAATTCCTGTCTTAAAAGATATCCGGGAACCCTTTTTTCACTTAACAACTTATTATAGACTGAGAAAATATCAGCATCACTTATAACAATTTTACTTTTAAAGGTCTCACCACTTACTTTAACACCCTTAATGGTATTTTTTTCTGTAATAATCTCGTTTACCTGCCTGTTAAAACTGAATTTTACTCCTTTGCTCAAAGCTGACTTATATAATATTTCAATAAGACCATACATGCCTTTTTCAGGTATATAAGCACCAAGATTATGCTCCAGGTGGGCAATAAGATTTAATGTAGCCGGGGCTTTATAGGGATTTGAACCGTTATATGTCGCATAACGGTTAAATAATTGTTCTACTCTTTTATCTGTAAACCATTGTCTGTTTTTTTCGACCATGCTTTTAAAAGCATCAAGGGCATGAAAGTTGAGGAATACTTTTATTGCCGCCCATGAAAACATATTTTCAAAAGTTCTAAACGGACTAAAAATGAAAGTCTCCTTTGTCAGATCAAATAAGTACTTGCTTTTCCTTAAAAAGTTCAAAACGTTTTTTCTCTCCTCTCCAGTCTTTTTCTCAACTTCTGCAGCAAAATCAACCGGATTTTTATATGCATTTATTTTTGTCCCGTCGCCGTAAAAATATTTACAGATTATGTCAAGTTGTATAAACCTCAGCTTGTCTCCAATCTTAGCTGCAGCCAATAAATCATCTATTAATTCTGGCATTGTTAATAGTGAAGGGCCGGTATCAAATCTGTAACCTCCTATTTTCTTTTCGTATATCTTCCCGCCCGGACTGTCATTTTTTTCAAATACAATCACCTTATAACCCGAAGCTGAAAGTCTCAAGGCACAAGCTATTCCTGATAAGCCAGCGCCAATTATTATAACATCGTTATCCATAAATGAAGAAACCTTAATTAAATATTAATTGACAATATATAAAATTTCCAGATTTGCACTTTTTAAATAAATCAGCTTTAAATTTATTTCAAATAATTTTATAACGTATTTTTATGTCTGAATAAAATTTACAGGGATCCTTATTTTATAACAGTAAGATATTTGTAAGTTACTCAATATCAAAGTATAACACAATAAAATATAAAATGGGTAAAAGTGTTCTGATAGTGGGAACCGGACTGGGAGGAATAGCAACTGCTTTAAGATTGGTGAAAAGAGGCTATAAAATCCGTATGGTCGAAAAGAATAAACAGGCAGGAGGCCGTTTGAATGAGCTTAATATTGACGGCTTCAGGTTTGATATGGGGCCTACCTTTTTTAGCATGAGCTATGAGTTTGATGAATTGATAAAAGACTGTGATATAAAACTACCCTTTACCCTTAAGGAACTGGAGCCGCTGTATGCTGTTAATTTTACCGGTAATAAAAAATCATATTATATATATAAAGATTTAAACAAATTATCAGAGCAGTTCAGTGACATTGAGCCCGGATTTAAAAACAATATTAAAAAGTACCTTGCTTCCACAGAAAAGTTTTATAAAAGCATTAACCAGCCTGTAATGCATTCCAATTTTAATTCAGCAGCGGACTTCCTTTTTAAATTAACCAAAGTACCGGTTATATTTGCTCCAAAACTTTTTTATAATATGTGGCAGGAAGTATGCAAGTATTTCAAATCCTATGAAGTAAGAACAATAATGTCGCTTGTTGCATTCTTTCTGGGCAGTTCACCCTTTGAAACAATGTCTGTGTACAATATTCTGAATTATACCAAGCTGGTGCATGACGGATATCATATTGTTGAAGGTGGCATGTACAGAATAGTTGAAAGTATGATAAAAATACTGGAAGACAAAGGAGTCAGAATTTCTTATAATACTGAAATTATTGATTATAAAGCAAAGAACAATAAATTATCAGGATTTATTGCCCAGGATGGAAATATGTGGGAATCTGATATTTATGTTATTAATGCAGATGCTGCACTGTTCAGAAATAAAATATTCAAAAGAAATAAATATAATGATAAGAAACTGGCAGGGATGAAATGGTCAATGGCGCCATTTACCATTTACCTTGGGCTTAATACTAAAATCAGCAATATTTACTTTCATCACTATTTTTTAGGAGATAACTTTGAAGAATATTCAAGGAAGGTTTTTAAAAATGCTATAAATCTTGAAAGGCCCTATTATTATGTTAATCTGCTGTCACATATAAATAAGAATTCGGCTCCTGAAGGTTGTGAAAGTCTTTTTATACTGTGTCCGGTTGCCGATCTCAGATTTAAAGCGCACTGGGACGATAAAGAAGAGATTGCAGATAATATAGTCACTGACCTCTCAAGACGCATTGACTTTGATATAAAATCAAAAACTATTGCAAAAGCCATACTTACACCCCTTGACTGGCGAAATATGTTTAATTTGTATATGGGTAGCGGACTGGGACTGGCTCATAATTTTAAACAAATAGGAGCTTTTCGTCCGAAGAATTATGATGAAGTCTATGATAATACCTTTTATGTGGGCTCATCAACCATACCGGGGACTGGCTTACCAATGGCAATTATCAGTTCAAAACTTGTTTTCGAACGCATAATAAATAAATATGGACCTTTATCTTGAAAATGCACTAAAGTGCAGCAAAATTACTGCTAACAATTACAGTACTTCGTTTTCTGCAGGTATAAGAGTATTAAATAGAAAATACAGAAACCAAATATATGCAATATACGGATTTGTAAGGTTTGCCGACGAGATTGTAGACAGCTTTTATGATTTTAACAGGCATGAATTATTTGAAAATTTCAAAAAAGATACATACGAGGCTATAGATAAAAAAATCAGCAGCAATCCTATACTGCATAGTTTTCAATATGTGGTTAACGAATATGGTATAGAAAAAGAACTTGTAGATTCTTTTCTCACAAGCATGGAAATGGATCTGCATAAACATCATTATGATAAATCCCAGTTTAATAAATATGTTGCCGGTTCGGCTGAGGTGGTCGGATTAATGTGTCTGAAGGTATTTTATAAGGACAATGAAAAAGAATATAAAAACCTGAAATACTATGCACAGAAACTTGGAGATGCGTTTCAGAAAGTAAATTTTTTACGTGATATTAAAGAAGATTATAAAGACAGGGGCAGGGTATATTTCCCTGATATAGATTTTAACAATTTTACTTCACAGGATAAACAAAGGATTGAAAATGAAATACGTAACGATTTTAGTAATTCGATATCAGGGATAAAAAATCTTAGAAAGGAAGTCAGGTTCGGCGTTTACCTGGCCTACAACTACTTCATGGCCCTTTTCAGAAAAATTGAAAAAACAAATGCAGAGGATCTGATACAAAAACGAATCAGGATAAACAACTTCAGAAAAACAATATTATTATTTAAATGTTTTATTAAACATAAACTGAATCTTATCTGAAGTTTTGTTATGAACAAGTTAAATCTTAAAATAGAAATAGATATAAATTCCGGCTTCTGCTTCGGAGTAACAAATGCAATTAACAAAGCCGAAAATATACTCCGGCAGAATCATGAACTGTTTTGCCTGGGTGAGCTTGTACATAATGAAGAAGAAATTAAAAGGCTTCAGTACCAGGGTTTGAAAATTATCCATAATGATGAATTGATAAATATTAAAAATACAAAGGTATTATTCAGGGCACATGGTGAACCTCCTGAAAGCTATAAACTGGCAAAAAAGAATAATAATGAAATTATTGATGCTTCATGTCCTACAATTTTAAAAATTCAAAAGCTGATAAAAGAAGCATATCAAAATAATGAGAACATATTCATTTACGGTAAGCATAACCATCCCGAGATTATCGGTTTAACGGGCCAGGTTAATAATAAAGCAGTCGTATTTGAAGATATTAATGAACTTAAATTAAGCAAATTACCTCCAAAGCTTACTCTTTTCAGCCAGACCACAAAAGATATTAATAGATTTTATGAAATTGTAGATTTCTTAAAACAGAAAGGGATAGATGTAAAAGTTCAGAATACTATTTGTAAAAAAGTTTATCACAGGCAAAAAGACTTAATGGACTTTGCAGAAAATCACGATAAAATAATACTTGTTGCCGGTAAGAACTCGTCTAACGGAAAAGTACTGTATAATGAATGCAAAAAGATCAATTCTCACAGCTATTTCATAAGTTCAGTAAAGGAAATTAAAAAAGCATGGTTTGAAAAAAATGATAGTGTCGGTATATGCGGTGCAACTTCAACACCTATGTGGTTAATGAAAAATGTAGGGAAATTCCTGAGTACATTCTAGCAATATCATAATAACAATCTGTGTTTTGTTTATTATTACCTGTCAAGCCACTCTTTAAAATCCCTGACTTTCTCCCTGCTTACAATTGCATCTTCATCAGGCGGGTTTTTAAGAATTATCTTCAAACGACTGTTTGAATAAGCGATAATATCCTTAACTGCATTTATATTAATAATAAACTTTCTGCTAATGCGGAAAAATAATTGAGGATCAATAATTTTCTCTAACTGGTCCAAATAATAGTCTATTGCATAATTTTTTCCTTCCTCTGTACATATAAATGTGCTTTTTTCACAAATGAAGAAATAATCAATCTCATCTGCTGGTATTGATCTGATATGCACCCCCACCTTTATAACAAACCTGTTCTTGTGTTGATGAACCAGCTGACTAATTAATCTGTCATATATTTCATCATCCGGCCTAAATTCTTTCTTTGTTTTTGGTCCAAAATTTAACCTGAACTTTTCTATTGCGGCAGCCAGCTCCTTATAGTCTATGGGTTTAAGCAAATAGTCTACACTGTTTACTTTAAAAGCCCTGATTGTATATTCATCATAAGCAGTTGTAAAAATAACCGGACTTTTAACCTGTGTTTGTTCAAATATCTCAAAACTCAGTCCGTCAGCAAGCTGAATATCCATAAAAATCAAATCGGGGTGAGGATTGGAATTAAACCATTCAACACTCTTTTCAACAGAATCAAGCACTTTTCTAACCTCTATACTGCTGTCATATTTGCTTATAAGCTCAATAAGCCTTTCAGCCGCCAGTTTTTCATCCTCTATTATTAATGTGATCATATTTTGACGAATATATGAAAGGTACCTTAACTTTAAATTTTTTGTCCGATTCTTCTATAATTACAGGTTTGTTACTTAATACTTCATAGCGTGACTTAATATTATTCAGCCCAATCTTTTCCTTGCTTTCTATTATTTTCTTCTTTTGTAAATTGTTCTCAACTACCAAAAAAGATTCTTCATTATATAACTCTATTGTCAACGGCTTATCATCAGATATTATATTGTGTTTAATTGCATTTTCTACTAATATCTGGACAGTAAGGGGAGCAACATAAAAGTCTCCGGCCTTTATTCTGTTTTTTATATCAAGATTGTCACCAAATCTGATTTTCTGCAAATACAAATACGAATCTATAAACTTTAACTCTGTTATAATATCAACTACCTCCTTATCTTTAAATTCCAGAACATATCTGTATACTTCCGAAAGCTGTTTAATAAACTTTTGGGCAACTTCCACGTTCTTTGATACCAGGGTAGATATAGTATTCAGGCTGTTGAACAGAAAATGGGGATTTACCTGGTTTTTTAAAGTTTCATATTGTGCTATAACACTTTCCCGCTTTAGTCTCTCTTCATTTTCTATGGATTTCTGCCAATAGTTCAGAATTCTATTAATATAGAAAACTGAAATAACTATGTAATCTGCTATAGCACTGAGTAATGCTATTGAAATTAAAATATGAATATGTTTAATGATTGACAATTTAAGAATAAATTTATAGAATAAAGCAGGATATATAGTACATACAAGCAATCCGTATCCTAAATACAATATCATTGATTTTAAAAATGCTTTTTTAGGATTCTCAGACCATTCAAATTTTCTTCCTGTATATTTGCCGATGTATTCATTTCCTTTCCAGAATGAAATGCCTATTATTACTCCAAATGTTATGTTAATGAGAAAAGTATGTCCTGATCTTAATAATCTTGATCCTACAAATGAATAAGATATTAAAAATGATATCAAAAAAACTACTATGAAACCTAATATATGATTTATAATTTTTTTTCTATGTAAGATAATGACACTCTTCATTATATATCAATATAAGTTCTGGCATTTTTCCACTAATTGTAAATTGTAATCTTCACCCCAGTTGGGAGAAATTGAGTCAGCCGGTATAAAGTTTTCATATTTCTCTTTTGCAGTTCTCAACAAAGGGCATGCTGCATCCAGTCCACCTCCATAAGCTTCAGGTGTATAGAATAAATTAGTTCCCAATAAATAATAGGGCCTGGGATTATTTTCATTCAGTTCTATTGCCTTTTCCAAAGACTGTGCTGCCTTTGGTGAATAGATCTGTCCCCTTGTCTGAGGATCAGCCATTATTCTCGCCTGGTATAATAATCCCTGTAATGTATACAATTCTGATTCATCCTGTATTAACTCCATTGCCATATCAATATTTTCCTGGGCAATATCAAGATATTCATCAATATTCCCGCTTCCCTGTTGTTTAAATCCAAGTATAACATAAATATAACCTGTGTAATAATAAGGAAGCCATTTATCTTTTTCAGCCTTTGCTATACGTTGAAAAATGTTGGCTATATTATTAAAATCCTCCAGTGATTTTATATTATTCATTGAATCAACAGCATCTTTCATGCTATTATAATAAAGGCTGTCCTGCCCGTAAATACTTAAAGATAAAAAAATAATCGTGTTTACTACTATTTTTTTCATGATTCAAAATTTTAAAAAAGTTAATATTCTATTTAATTGAAATAAACATTGCCAATACAAATGTTCTTTTTGCATAGGGTTCAATTGGATGTGCTTCAAAAATATTATCTGTACCCGGTTCGCTGCTATATGTATAACCAAAGACATTATTAAAACCCGGTAAATTATTTACTGAAAAATGTATTATTGTAAATTTCCCGAACAGCTGTGTAATATAACTGCCGTTAATGCTTAAATTCTGGTATGGTTTTGTTCTGTCACTCAGAAAGTTATCATTGTTAGGATTATAATATGGCCTGCCACTGGCATATTTGTATGTAATACATACCTGGGTGTTAAGTTTTGAAATCCAATATTTAAAAACAGCAGATAAATTGTGGGTTGAAACAAATGTTGGAGTAGCCGGTTCTTCATAATTTTCATAATTTCTTTTTGTATCAATAAAAGAATATGATATCCAGTAATCAGAATTCTTAAAGGTCTTTTTATCTCTCCAGAAGATATCAATCCCCCTGGCCATGCCATGACCTCCATTATTGTAACTGTCTGTTTCAGGTGAATTCAGATAATCGTATTTGACTAATTTCTCATAATCTTTATAATACGCTTCAATTCTGAAAGTACGGTTTTCTTGCTGATACTGAAAATTCATAATATAATGATTTGCCTTTTCAGAACGCAGTTTATTATTAAATTTCAGATAGTCATCCTGAGGCGTCTGGTAAAATATTCCATAAGCAAACGATACCTGGCTCCTTTTAGTAGTCTTATATGCAATTGATAATCTTGGTGCCAGCGTATTTTCATTTAGCAGCGAAGAATGCTCTATTCTGCCTCCTATACGGGCAGCTACTTTGCTCCCTCCTTTTAAATCGCTTTCAATGAAAACTGAAGAAATACTATTGTTAAAATTTAAATCGTATCCAATGCTGTCCTGTACCATATTATAAATCTGGTTAAATTTTTTGCTTAATATCTCACCGCCAAATTTGACTGACAAACTTTCAGTCAGGTAATTTATTAATGATAACTTTGCCTGAAAAGCCCTTATATTGTCTTTTATATAACTATTATCGATATCCATATTTTCCCTGTCATAGTTATAGGTAACTCCTCCTTTTACCATCCATTTATCATTGAGCATATCATTATATGTAGTATTGAGATAGTAATTATTATTTAGTAACTGTATCAAATCATTGGTGTTTGAACTGTAATTAGGGTAATATAAACTACTATGAGAATGGCTCACAGAACTAAAAACCCTAATTATGCCTTCTTCCCTTACTTTTTGTCTGAATACCACTGTCCCGCCGATACTTTCAGGTTCCTTTTCCCAGTTTAGGTTATGTTTGAGAATCTTAAAATAGGGTGTCAGGTTAGTGTAATCCAGCGAACCTGTAATTGACGAGTTATCCCATCTTTTTGTATGAGAAACTCCGCATCCTACTGACAATAATGAAATGCTCGTAACGTCTTCTTCGGCCAGTGCATTTGTATTTAGTATTAATGCAGAGGATAACGCCTGTCCGTATTCAGCAGAGTAACCACCTGTACTAAATACCATTCCGTTAAACAGAAAGGGAGAGAATCGTCCTCTAACCGGAATATCGGGCATTCTTGAGGTATAGGGTGTTTGCACCAGCATACCATCCATAAATGTCTTTGTTTCATAACTGGCACCACCCCTTACAAATAACCGTCCTGTTTCTCCAACTGTTTGCGTACCCGGTAAAGTATTAACAGCTCCGTAAATATCACCCTCCGCACTTGCTGTAGTAACAATATCAAGTGGTTTAAGCAAAACTGACTTCTTTTTGTCACTGGCTTCAAAAAAACCGGCATTTATTACAGCAGCATTTATGGAATTGCTGCTTTCCTTTAGTATGATATCTAAATCCAGTTTAGAGTTATTGAGAATTAATTCTTTTTCAAAATTTGTATAACCCATAAAGCTTATTATTAATATCCTGCTGCCGCTAAGATTTGTTTTAAGCATGAATTGGCCTTCTTTGCCTGAAGTACAGCCCTCATAGGTATTTTTGAAATAAATATTTGCCCCGGTCAGGGGTTCACCTTTTCTGTTTGTGACCGTTCCTGAAATAAAAGACTGGGCTTTTATTCCTGTCAGAAACAAAAAAAGCATAATATATATTAGAAAAATTTTCACGGCATAGTTTTTAAATTCCGTGACAAATATCAATGATTATTGGCGCCCTGAAAAAATTAAGTTGCTGAACTGTTGAAAAAAGGTGTTGGATTGTAATAAATACAATTATTCATATTTTTGGACTATGAACAAAGAATTAGTCATAACAAAGGATGGTTCGCATACACTTTTTGTGCCGGAGTTGAATGAACATTATCACTCAATATTCGGGGCAATACAGGAATCAAAGCATGTATTTATTAAAGAAGGATTGAGTTACATTGACAAAAAAAGTATTTCAATCTTTGAAGTAGGATTAGGAACCGGTTTAAATGCAATGTTAACCTTAATGGAAACCATTCATAATAATTTCCGGATAGATTATTATGCAATTGAAAAATATCCTCTGGATATTAAAACAATATATCAGTTAAATTACCCTGAACTATTAAAATTAAATGAGCAGGAGAAAGAACTTTTTTATAAAATACATAAAACCGCATGGGACACAAAGAATGAGTTTAACAAAAATTTCAGCCTTACTAAAATAAAAAATGATATAACTGAATTTAGTATATCTTTTTCATATGACATAGTATATTTTGATGCTTTTGCTCCTGATAAACAGCCGGAAATGTGGAGCAGAATGGTTTTTCAGAAAATTTATAACAACCTGAACCCTAAAGGCATACTAACCACCTATTGTGCAAAGGGCGGAGTAAAACGAATACTTATGTTACTGGGATACCGGGTTGAAAGTATCCCGGGTCCCCGGGGAAAAAGAGAAATTATCAGGGCTCATAAATCATAAATACCAGGTTATTATTTATGAATTAATCTGTCTCCCCGGGATTCAGAATCACATAATTTTCGTAAAAACTTTGAACATATATTAACATTTAAATGTTAATATTCATTCATGAAAGAATTTCAATCATTTTATTTCTATTCTGATCATAATTTGTATTTTTACTAAAGCAAGAAAACTATGAAACAATTAAAAGAAGGTGATAAAGCTCCTGCCTTTGAAGGCATAAACCAGGATGGTAATGCCATCAGGCTCAATGATTTAAGAGGGAAAAAAGTTATTTTATATTTTTACCCTAAGGATGACACACCAGGATGTACAGCGGAAGCCTGCAGTTTGAGGGATAACTATGCAGAACTGGCTGAAAGGGGTTTCGAAGTAATAGGCGTTAGTCCTGATAACGAGAAATCTCATATCAAATTTAAAAGTAAATACGGTCTGCCGTACAACCTTATTTCCGATACGGAGAAAAAAATTCTAAAAGAATACAGTGCATGGGGTGAAAAAAATATGTATGGTAAAATTGTCGAAGGTGTTTTGCGTACAACCTTTATTATTAATGAAGAAGGAGTTATAGAAAAGGTCTTCACAAAAGTCAATACAAAAGACCATGCACAGCAGATTTTAGAAGGGCTGGGTGAAAATTAACATTTCACTCCCGGAGAATTGCTATTATTAAGGTACGAGGGAACAGCAGGGAGTGAGAAGTAAATTCTAACATACTAATTATTATCCTTAACCTAAAAACTTTAATAATGGCAAAAGAACAAACTGTTGATGAAATTAAACAGCAAAAACTCAAAGCACTGGAACTTACTTTAGGAAAAATCGAAAAAGATTTCGGTAAAGGAAGCATAATGAAGCTGGGAGATCATGCCGTTGAAGATGTATCTACTATATCCTCAGGCTCCATTGCACTTAACATAGCACTGGGTATTGGCGGTTATCCCAGGGGAAGAGTTATTGAGATTTATGGACCCGAAGCATCAGGCAAAACAACATTAGCCATACATGCAATAGCCGAAGCACAAAAGGTAGGGGGAATAGCAGCATTTATTGATGCCGAACATGCATTTGACCGTATGTATGCACAAAAACTGGGTGTTGATGTGGAAAATCTTTTGATATCCCAACCCGATGACGGCGAACAGGCATTAGAGATTACCGATCATCTTATTCGTTCCGGAGCTATAGATATAATAGTTATCGACTCGGTTGCAGCGCTTACACCACGGGCCGAGATAGAAGGAGAGATGGGTGATTCCAGGATGGGCCTCCAGGCAAGATTAATGTCGCAAGCCTTAAGAAAACTTACTGCAAATATTAATAAAACCAAGACGTGCTGCATTTTTATAAACCAGCTGCGGGAAAAAATAGGTGTACTATTCGGTAATCCTGAAACTACAACAGGTGGAAATGCATTAAAATTCTATGCCACGGTTAGAGTAGATATAAGGAGAATAACCCAGATAAAGGAAGGAGAAGATGTATTAGGGAACCGCGCAAGGGTGAAAATCGTGAAAAATAAATTAGCTCCTCCTTTCCGCAAAGCAGAATTCGATATCATTTACGGTGAGGGAATATCCAGGCTGGGTGAAATAATTGACATGGGAGTTGATGCCCAGATTATTACAAAAAGCGGTTCATGGTTCAGTTACGGTGATACCAAACTGGGACAGGGAAGGGAGGCTGTTAAAGCACTTCTGGCAGATAATCCTGAGCTGGCTGAAGAACTACAACAAAAAATTATTGACAACATAAACAAAAAATAACTAAAAGTCATCTGTAACAGGTATATCACTTATATGTGATGTTTCACCCCATGACTCCAGTTTCCATTCTCCATTACCGACAGTAAACCTGTTTATACTTGCATTAAATAGTGAAAAGTTCCTTTTTTTATTTAGCGGTATACCAAATGTATGTCTTATGATACAATCCAGGACACCTCCGTGTGCAACCAGTAATATGTTGTGACCTTTATGCTTTCTGATAATCTTTGCAAGTATTCCTTTAACTCTGTTATATAATTGTAGCTTGCTTTCGCCACCGGGTATTACATATTCAGGATCAGCATGATAGTTTGAAATGACTTCAGGATATTTTATTATAAATTCATCCTTCTTTAATCCCTGCATTACACCTAAATTTATCTCTCTCAGGTCTTTTTCCGTGTATACTCTCATATTTAACTTGCGGGCAATAATCTCAGCAGTATGTTTTGCTCTTTCAAGATTGCTGCTATAAATCACATCATAAGCTTCGCCTTTTAGTATATCAGCAATTGCTTCAGCCTGTTTTATCCCGGGAAGTGTTAGTTTGCTGTCCAGGTGTCCCTGAAACCTGTTTTGAATATTCCATTCTGTCTCCCCGTGCCGTATTACAACTAATCTGGTTATATTATTGCTCATCTGTAACAGCTATATAGTTTCATCATCCCTGTCTCTCAGAAATCCTGGCCCAGGTATCCTTTAATGTTACCGTCCTGTTAATAAAAAGCTTGTCCTCTTCCGAATCAGGATCAATACAAAAATAACCCAGGCGTTCAAATTGAAATTTATCTTCTGGTTTAAAATCTTTGATAAATGGTTCAATGTATCCTGTAATGGTTTTTAATGAATCAGGATTCAGGTTGGATGTAAAATCCTTGCCTGGCTCAAAATCATATGGATCTTCCTTTTTAAATAAGCGATCATATAATCTTATTTCTGCTTTAACAGCATGCCCGGCTGACACCCAGTGTAATGTCCCCTTAACCTTTCTACCGTCAGGAGACTGACCTCCCTTTGATTCAGGATCATAAGTGCATACTAATTCTGTTATTTCCCCTTTCTTGTTTTTAATAACATCCTTGCATTTAATAAAATAAGCATATCTTAACCTTACTTCATTGCCCGGAGATAAGCGAAAGAACTTCTTAGGGGGATCCTCCATAAAATCATCCTTTTCAATATATATTACACGTGAAAAAGGAATTTTTCTGTTTCCCATACTTACGTCCTCAGGATTATTCACCGCCTCTAACTCATCAGTTTCACCTTCAGGATAATTTTCAATAACGACTTTTAAAGGATTGATGACGCCTAAAATTCTCTGGGCCCTTTTATTCAGATCTTCTCTCAGGCAGTATTCCAGTAGTCCGATATCAATTACATTTTCACGCTTTGCAACACCAACACGCTCAGCAAAATTCTTAATTGATTCGGGAGTATATCCTCTTCTTCTTAGTCCCGATATGGTAGGCATTCTGGGATCATCCCATCCATTTACGTAACCTTCCCTGACCAGTGACAAAAGCATTCTCTTGCTCATAACCGTATAGTTAAGATTAAGCCTTGCAAATTCATATTGTCTGGGTCTGTAACCGGACGGATCATCCAGAATATTGTCCAGGCACCAGTCGTATAATGGCCTGTGTACCTCAAATTCCAGGGTGCATAAGGAGTGTGTAATACCCTCAATATAGTCTGACTGCCCGTGTGCCCAGTCATACATCGGGTAAATACACCACTTATCACCTGTGCGGTGGTGTGAAGCATGTTTAATTCTGTAAATTACAGGATCACGCATATGCATATTAGGAGAGGCCATATCTATTTTTGCCCTGAGAACTTTCGATCCGTCAGGAAACTCACCATTTTTCATTCTCTCAAATAAGTCCATGTTCTCTTCTACCGAACGATTCTTAAACGGACTCTGTTCTCCTGCACGTGTGGGCGTACCTCTTGTAGCTGCCACTTTTTCAGCGCTGCTCTCGTCAACATAGGCGATCCCCTTTTTAATAAGTTTAACTGCCCACTGGTATAACTGATCAAAATAATCTGAAGCATAATATTCTCTGTCTTCCCAGTCAAAACCCAGCCATCTAATGTCCTCCTTAATGGATTCAACATATTCGACCTCTTCTGTTAAGGGATTGGTATCATCAAAGCGCAGATTGCACTTTCCATTATATTTCTCTGCCAGTCCGAAATTTAAACATATAGCCTTTGCATGCCCTATGTGCAAATACCCGTTAGGTTCGGGCGGGAACCTTGTATGAACCCGGCCGTTATGTTTGCCTGTTCTTATGTCATTCTCAATAATTTCTTCAATGAAATTCAGTGATTTGTTGTTCTCTTCTTTCCCCATTATAACAAAAATTAATAATAAGCTTAATTCCTGTAAATATTTCAAAATGCAAAAGTAACTATTTTTAAGTTAGATGATTCTGAATATTAACAGAAAGATTTCCTTCTTATTGCCCGGAATTAGAGTGCTAAAAAAAATCCCGATCGCTCCAGACCGGGATTTCTTCTGTGAGGATTTCTATTGTTTGACAAATTTGGTACTTACAATTCCGTCAGCAGTATCAAGAGTTATGAAATAAACTCCTGATTCAAGGGAAGAAACATCTACAACCTTGTGACCGGTATGCAGGAATTCCAGTGATCTGATCCTTTGTCCGATTATGTTTGTAATTGTAACCTGTCGTATTTCCGGATATTGTATTGTAATCATGTCATTAGCCGGATTTGGAAAAACACTCATAAAGACATCGTTTACCTTTCTTACCGAGCTGGCAGTAGCCCAGCCAAGGTTATCAACGTGATTTATTGATCCTGCAGTCCTTGCCTCGTCAGGAAAATCAGTGAAGAAAACCAAAGCTGGATATGTGTACCCGATAGCGTCTGATAAGTCAAATGTCAATAACTCCCATTCGCCGGTCACAGTATTTGAGACCTTCACCTCTACAGCAGGACCTCCATCAGTGCTTTGTTCTACTTTCATGCCACAGGGACTTATAATTTCCTTATACACCATCATTTGCATGGTATGTTGATCAGCTGTAAATTCCATAACACCATAAGCTGTTGAGACTGCTCCTGCCCATTGGTCAGCAGTTTCATTAACAATGTGCTTAGCGCAGTAATCCGAAGTGTTAATCCCGCCTTCATCCGGATTATCTACAAGGGTGAGATCTTCAGGAGCATCCGGGTTATTGGCAAAAGAGATCCAGTTTGTATCCTCTTCCGGCGTTTCAAAGTCCACGGGCAGCGCATACTGGGCTGTAACTCCGATTGTAAATAACGCAAGTAATAATAAAGTAATGGTTGTTTTCATAGTTTATAATTTAAGTTAATAATTAGAAAGTTAATGATTTAATAAACATGTTGTTAGTTGTTGCCTCCTTTCTTATTTTAATTTTATATAATTATTGCTTGACTAGCTTAATTGTTTTAATTTCCTTATTATTTAGTGTTAGCCTGGCAAGGTAAATACCAGGTTCCATGTTTTCTTCATCGATCTTACAACTATACCATCCGGGATTAACTTTATCATGGATTAGGGTATATTTAATTTTTTTACCAACTAAGTTATAAATATCTAATTGAACCTGGGATGCCATGCCAGTTTTAAATTTAATAATAAAGCCTGAAGCAGAAGGATTTGGAAATACTGAAATATCATCATCCGAGTATATTTCCTTAACTGAATAAGGATAATAGGTAATCCCAATTGCATCCATCATAGGCTGGATTTCAGGGTTTGACATAAAAAGATCCCATAATAACTGGCTCCTGTAATTTTCAATCATCAGTATTATAGGTCCCTGGTCAATAGCAAGGTATGAATCTGCGAACCAGTTCCGCTGCTGATTGAAGGCATCTGTAAAGCCCATCCATCCCCATATCTTGGCCCCCAGATTTCTGTAAAAATGCTTCAGCGCCAGCATTGATTCTTCCGGGGTATAGGGAATGGAGGAAAGTGCAGCAGTAGGTGTAATGGTACCGTTGTCATTGGAGGAATATGGTTCATGGGCACGGTATCCATCAGGATCATCACTGGCGGTCAGCCCCCAGCAGTCGGCGCTGTATCCTGTAAAGCCCTTTGGATTGTCTTCACAATATGCCTGGTTTATCAGGGAATGATTCCGGTTCTGCACAAAGTAGTATACATGATCATCCTTTTTATCCCGTGGATCAAATCCCAGGAAAGAGTAGTGAGAGAAAAACAGTGGTCCCCCATAATCCCAGCCAACATAGAGCTTATGGCCATAAAAACTTTTCCCGTTCACGTAGCTTGAACTTGCCTCCCATCCGGTATTCCAGAGGCTTGCCGGAACGCCATACGTGGGTGAGGCAATGGCAAGGAGATAGACTATAGCAGCTTCATTCCATCCCGTTACCTTCATATTCATCGTCCAGTCGTAGTTAGGGGACCAGTGCCAGTAGATGGCAGAGGAACCGTCTCTCCTGTACCAGTCCCATTCGATCTCTTCCCACAATTCAGTGGCCAGCTGAACGATCTGCTGCTCCTCTGCACTTGCACCATCGAAATATTCTCTTATTGTCAATAATCCCTGGGCAACATAGGAAGTCTCAACAATATCCCCACCATTGTCATAGGTACTAAAGGGGATGACATCGCCTGTATTTCCGTTTATCCAGTGGGACCATGCACCATGAAAGCGATCTGCATTAGAAAGGAAGTCCAGAATCTTCAGGATCCTTTCCACCCCTTCCTGGCGGCTGATAAATCCTCTTTCAATCCCAACCGGAATAGTCATTAGTCCGAATCCTGAACCTCCCGAGGTAACGGTGTTGCCCGAAGTATTCCTTTCACGGGCCATTCCGGACGCTTCCTGTGCAAAATCCCAGAAATAGCGGAAGGTATATCTCTGCACCATATCCAGTAGCTCCTCATCTGTCATGGCATGAGTTGTGTCACTTACAGCCACGGACGGATCGGAAGGCTTATCTGCTTCACCCAGGGCTATCACCCTGTAGGTTGCCGCCACCGTATCCCCGAGATCCTTTACCCAGTCCACATAAATGCGTGTATCTTTGTCCACCTGTTCCAGAGTCGAGTAATTTGAGCCTCCGTTAAGAGAGCGCTCGATCTCGTAACCGAACCGGTATGATTCCTCATTATGATCCCATGAAACTTCGATATGGCATTCGTAAGCTGTTGCACTAACCACCTGCGGGGGTGCTAACGGGGGGTAGGTTCCGTCTCCCTTGTTAACCCTCATATTGTCTACCAGCAATGTATGTTCAACACCATCGCTGGCGTTCTGGGCAAATCCTATGGTTTTTATTATTGTGTAGTCAACCCCGTCACCCGACTCCAGAAAATATGACATGGGTATCGTTATTCGCGTCCAGGCACCGGCGGAAATATCTTCTGTCCAATCCGATATGGATAGAAAGACGCTTTTCCTGTTAGTAATATCCTCCATGAATACTGAAGGCAGATCCTGTGCGCTGATCCCTTCAATGCTGTAAACCCGGAAGGCCAGTGTATCAGTATCACTGATATCCTTCTCTTTCCATTGATCACCTGCGGCGATGGCATACCAGTTTCCACCTGAAACGGAGCGCCACTTCAGCCTGAGTGAATTTACTCCCTGCTGTGCAGGTATTACCGATTCGACAGGAAATTTGCGCAGGTCGGGTTCAAGCTTTCTTTCCAGTTCACTAGGAGCAGTCAATTCCATCCAGCTGTAATCGTAATAGTCTGAATTCGGACTATCCTGGAAATATAAATATGTCTGTGCAAGTGCTCCTCCTGCTCCCACAAGGATCAGGAAAACGATAAATAACACATTGTTTCTTAAATTGAATTTCATAGCTAATTATATCTAAATGTGAAACCTGCTTCTTTCAGTCTTTGCGAGTCAGGGCCGATCAGTACTTTAAAGTCCCCGGGTTCAGCTATATAATCAAGGTTCCCGTTAATGAACTTCAGAGCTTCAATGGTAATTGTAAATTTTACTGTTACCTCATCACCTTTTGCCAGCAAAATCTTTTTAAAGGCTTTTAATTCCTTTACCGGACGGGTAAGGCTTGCAACCATATCTTGTATATAGAGCTGAACAATCTCCGCTCCGTCAAAATTGCCTGTGTTCCTGAGGGATATTGATACTTTAATCGTATCATTCTTTCCCATAATTGTATCGCTTAGCTCTATATTCCCATAATCAAAGCTTGTATAGCTCAGCCCGTATCCAAAAGGGTAAAGAGGTCCATTGGGAACATCAATATATTTAGTTGTATACTTATAGAATTGATCAAATGGCCTTCCGGTGGATTTTGTATTGTAATACACCGGTACCTGCCCAATATTCCTGGGTATACTCATCACCAGCTTCCCGGACGGATTACATGTTCCTGAAAGAATATCGGCAAGGGCCTCTCCGCTACGGGTGCCTAAATGCCAGGCATAAATAACAGCCCGGGCCTTTTCATTCAATTCAGGGAAAGTTAAGGGACGTTCAGCCATGATCAGTACAACAACCGGCTTGCCGGTCTCAATAAGTGCCATTGCCAGATCCTCCTGGATTCCCGGAATATCAATAATAGAGCGGCTGGCGGCCTCCCCGCTGTGTTCCTGGTCTTCACCTATGGCAAGAATAACAACATCAGATTTTTTCGCAAGGTCAAGTGCTTCTTTGAATCCCGATCTGTCATCGGAATACAAATCACACCCTTTTGCATACCTTATTTCAGAGTTTGTAAACTTCCTTTTCAGCCCCTCAAGCAGGGTTATAACCCTGGCATGATCTCCGGCGGCATGCCAGCTTCCAAGCATATCCAGCTGGTTGTCCGCCAGGGGTCCGATTACAGCTATTATTGCAGGGTTGGAGAGGGGCAGGATTTTCCTGCCGTTTTTATTTTCATTTTTCAGCAAAACAACTGATTCCCGGGCCGAAATCAGTGCATGTTCCATAATTTCATCAGAATAAACAATATTATCCTCACGGGCCTTATCGAGATAACGATATGGATCATCAAACAGTCCAAGCCGGAATTTCAGCCTTAGGACCCGTCTTACTGCAACATCAATTGCTGCAATATTAATTTTCCCTTCCTCAAGGGAACGTGACATATAGCCAGAGTAGATCCCGGACTGCATATCCATATCAACTCCTGCAGTAAGGGCAAGTTCTCCTGCATGCTGTGCATCCTCTGCTACCCCATGGTTCTGCAGCTGGTTAATACCATCGTAGTCAGAAACAACCAAACCTGTGAAGCCCCACTCTCCCCTCAAGATGTCAGTCATTAAATATTTGCTTGCTGTTGCCGGAACCCCAAAGAGGTCATTGAAAGAAGCCATTACAGTTGCTGCACCTGCTTTCACACCCTTCTGGTATGGAGGCAGGTAGTCCTGCCGGAAGGATATTTCTGACATATCGACCGAATTGTAGTCCTTTCCTGCAACAGGAGCGCCGTAGGCGGCAAAATGCTTGACACATGCTGCCAGAGTATTGGAATCTGCCAGATCACTGCCCTGAAAACCCTTTACACGTGCTTCCGCTATACAACCTGATAAATACGTGTCCTCACCAAAACCTTCAGCAACCCTGCCCCATCTTGGATCCCTTGAAATATCAACCACAGGTGCAAAAGTCCAGTTCAACCCGGATGCCGCTGCTTCTTTTGCTGAAAGTTCCGCACTTCTCTGCATCAGCTCAAGATTCCAGGAACAGGCTTCTGCCAGTGGAATGGGGAAAATAGTCCTGTGTCCGTGGACCACGTCGTATCCGAACAACAATGGAATTCCCAGACGGGCTTCTTCAACGGCGATTTTCTGAAGTTCCCTGTTATATTCAACAGTATGGGCGTTGAAAATATTTCCGCATTTCCCTTTACGTATATCCTCCCTGTACTTCGGGTTCATTACAGGACCTGTTACATCCCAGCTGCTTGTATACATAGTGAGCTGTCCAAGTTTTTCCTCAAGTGTCATCAGCGATAAGACTGAGTCTACTTTCCGGTTAAGCAGGACATCAGCACTGCGATCATTTTTTTTTGTCCCGCAACCGGAAAAAATAAAGGCCGCCAGTATAATCCCGGAAACAGTAGTAAAAGGTTTGTTCATATTTATATAGTATTTCCTATTTATAGCTAAATCCCAGTTTATCCAGTCCATTCTGCACTTCTTCATTTTTCATAAACAGATCCCAGAGCAATCCGCTCCTGTAATTTTCGATCATAACAACAACCGGCCCCTGGTCAATAGCCAGGTATCTTTTTGGAAACCAGTCATATTCAAGGCTGAATGCATCATAGAAACCAAAGGGCCCCATTAACCTTGCTCCCAGTGAATCATAGAAATACCGTGCTGCCATCATAGACTCTTCCGGTAAATACGGAAACGATGAGAGGGCGGCAGTAGGTGATATCACTCCAATATCCCTCGATGGAGCATGTGCTGAATACCGTACAGGAGCCTTCTCAGCCACTTCCTTCTTCCTGTCAGCATCGGCTTCAATAACACTGTTATCAACTGAGTAACTGGCTGTCAATCCCCAGCAATTCTTACCATATCCCTTATATCCTTTTGGATTTTCAACACAATACAGGTAATTAATTTTCACATGATTCAAATTATGTTGCCAGTAGTCCGAGTAAGAATCCTTCAAATTACGAGGATCCAATCCCAGGTATGAAAAATGAGACCAGAAAAGCGGACCTCCGTATTCCTTACAACCATTATGATTCATATCAAGGAGCAAATCATAGGCATAATTATTCCCATTGATCTTTCCCCCTCGTGCCCAACCGGAGTGGTATGCCTGCGCAGTTATTGGATGTGCCTGGGAGGAAGCACCAAGGACATATGTAATCAGGCATTCGTTATAGCCCCTGATCTGAAAATTCATTTCCCAGCCGTATTGGGATGACCAGTGCCAGTAAAGTACTGGTTCACCATCCTTCTGGTACCAGTCCCATTCAACACCCTCGATAAGTGAGATAATGCGCTTCTTTAATTCATTCTCCAGAGCAGATTCATCATTTAAATATTGCCTTACAGTAAGTAATCCCTGAACAAGATACGAAGTCTCAACAATGTCCCCTCCATTATCCTTGGGGCTGAATGGTTTTACTTTCCCGGTCTCTCCGTTAATCCAGTGTGGCCATGCTCCATGGAAGCGATCACACTTCTCCAGGAAACTGATAATCTTTGTCAGCTGTCTTATCCCCTTGTCTCTGGAAATAAATCCCCTTTCAATACCAACTATAATAGCCATAAGACCAAAGCCTGATCCGCCTGAAGTAACAATGTTCTTATCGTTCTGGGGATATATCCCGTCTGCATGGAACCTCTCCCTTGCCATACCTGACACGGGCTCAGCACCATCCCAGAAATACTGGAATGTCTTATACTGAATGGTATCAAGAAGCTGCTCATCGGTCAGTGCCGGCATTTCACCCTGAACCATATCGTTTTTTTTGCCTGGGATCGGCCTGGTACAGGAGAATAGTATTACTACGGATATTAGTATATTCACCATAGGATTCATCCTCATATTTTTTGATCCGATCATATATCAGATACTAATTCTTGCAATAATATCCGGTTTACCAGCCCGGATTCTGTTCCAGGAGGCCACCGCTCAGGTCAACCTCGGATTGCGGTATGGGATACCATTCATGTTTTCCAACCTTGAATCCGTATTTTGCAAGCACCGTTGCCGCCCGTCCTGTTCTGAGAAGGTCCCAGTACCTGTCCTGCTCACCTGCAAGTTCCAGGCGACGTTCTTCCCAGATTTCTTCGATAGTGGGATTGCTTATTGGCGAAAGCTTGGCACGGGCTCTCACCCTGTTAAGCGGAGTTGCAGCATCGCCGCCTGTATGAAGAGCCGCTTCCGCATTTATCAGAAGAATATCAGCAAATCGGAGGATCCTTACGTTCTGATCGCAGCCATACCATATTGTTACCTTTGGAATCCTTGTTGGTACATACGCTTTGCCATTATACCGGGGAATACCATCAATTCCTTCTATCAAGTCAACTCCTTTAATTGTATCACCATCCTCGGTAACATTTCCTTTATAAATAATAGTTACTTTTTTCCTTATAGTATCACCCGCTGTGTCAAATGCATCGGCAAGTTCATCTGTGGGGACGAACCATCCCCAGCCAAACTGGCCTCTTACGGCCTGGCAATCAGCAAACTGGCTGTTGGAGAGTTCATTTTCACCAGGTACCTGGGTGGCTACAATTTCAAATAGTGATTCCTCATTGAATTCCTGTTCAGGCCTGAACAGCTGATAGAAATCCGGGTGAAGATCAAAGGGCCCATTATTTATGATATCATCCGATACCGATTTACACTCTGACCAGTCTTCCCGGTACATAAGAACTTTTGCCAGCAATCCCTTTGCAGTCCACCTTGTTGCACGCCCGAATTCACTTGAAGGTACTGTTTCCGGCAGATCGGGAATGGCCTCCCTCAGATCTGTCTCAATGAAGTTCCAGGTATCTTCAAGTGTTGTCCTTATTAAACCTTCAGGTCCCGCAGGAACCTCTTTAATAAGGGGAACCCCTCCGAATGCCCTGACAAGGTAATAATAATGGAAAGCACGCATGTATTTGGCTTCGGCAATCATCCTGCTTTTAACAGATGCACTCATTTCAATATCCGGAATATTTGTAATAACCTGGTTGGAAAGGTTAATACCTTCATACCGGCCGGCCCAGAAATCACTGATCTGGATCTGAGTCTTGGTATGCTGAAAATTCACATAATCATTTGCCCATGAACCATCCCCGGGACTGCTTCCTTTAATTATTTCGTCTGAAGGAAGGGATCCGAGAATGAGATAGTTGAATGCCGAGATATCCCAGGATCTCAGGTAGCCATACATTGCATTTACAGCTTGCTGAGCATCCTCCTGGGTTTCAAAGAATTTCTCCTCGGGTATTTTACCTTCTGGCGGGAATTCCAGGTAATCCTCGCAGGATATCAGCAATCCAAGTCCTATTATCAATAAAACAATATATTTTTTCATGACTTCTGTTTTTAAATTATGGTTCATAAATTAAAAATTCAGGGTTAAGCCTACTGAGATGATCCTGGACAGGGGATAAACCCCGTAATCCATACCTGCTGTTGTCGGTTTCCCTCCCGGAACTTCCGGGCTAAACCCATTATATGAGAATACAGTAAGAGGATTCTGCGCACTTACGTATATCCTGAGCGATTCGAATGAAATACGGTCTGTAATACTTTTGGGAATAGTGTAACCCATCTGTATGTTACGTATCCTGAAATAAGCTCCTGTTTCAACAAAGAAAGTACTTGGAAATGCATTTTTCCCACCGGCCACATCAGCTGACGGGTAGGTATCACTCGTTCCTTCTCCGTGCCACCTGTTTTCAGCAAAATCTGCATCATAATTCTCATTACCAAAGCGGTTTACCCTTTTAGCATTGTAAATCTTATTGCCGCCGACACCATGCATTTCTACAGAAAAATCGAATTGTGCATAAGTGATGCCTATGTTAAAAGCATATAATACTTTTGGAGTATAGCTTCCATAGGGGATCCTGTCATTATCGTCAATAATGCCGTCACTGTTTTGATCCACAAAGCGAAAGTCACCGGGTACGGCATCAGGCATGATCAAATTTCCGCTGCCATCCGTATAATTATTAACCTCGTTGAAATTCTGGAAAACTCCGTCCACCTCCAGAACATAAAACTCACCGACGGGGTGTCCCTCCTGTGTATAGGTTGCAAGTGCACCATTAAAAGCATCAGCATCGTAAAAAGGAAGGGTGCCCGGCTCAAGCCGTAAAATTTCATTATGGTTAAATGAGAAATTACCTCCAAAATAATAGGAAAACCTGTCTGTCACTTTCTCGTTCCAGTTTAGGACAAGTTCAAAGCCTGTATTCAGGATATCAGCATTATTATCAAGATAGCTCCTGCCAGATGTTCCGGATGTTCCAATCAAAGGAACCGGGAAAATTGCTGCATCTGTCATTCTGTGATAATAACCCAGCTCCATGTTTAGCCTGTTATCCAGCATTAGTACCTCTATACCCGCATCCAGTTCTTTCACAGTCTCCCAGCGCAGGAGAGGTTCCACAAGCGAAGTGATGGATGCACCCGTGGAAACTGTTGAACTCCCGAACGGGCCATATACAATGGAGTATCCACCCCAGTTGTTGACTGTAACTGTAAACTCGTTCTGAGGGATCTGGTTATTACCCAGGACGCCCCAGCTTGCTTTAGCTTTAAGGAAGTCGATGAAGTTAATGTTATCGAAAAAACTCTCTTCCGATATCACCCAGCCCAGGCCAACCGAGGGGAAGGTTCCCCAACGCTCTTCCCTGGGAAAAGTTGATGAACCGTCACGCCTGAATGTTGCTGTCAAAAGATAACGATCTTTATAAGAATAAAACAACCTTCCGAAATAGGATGTACTTCTTATCAGTGATCCCCAGTCGTCTGCACTCAGGTCATCAATTGATCCGTTACTCAGATAGAGGGTTGATTCGGTAAAGAAGGGAACCTGACTGGTGGATCCATGCAGGCCCTGACTCTTAAATTGTATTAAAGACAATCCAACCATCGTATTTAGGCGGTGATCACCAAAAACCAGTTTATACGTGGCTGTATTATCAAATGTGTAATTAATGTCCTGTGTGCTGGATTTGGTCAAATGGGAAAGAGTATCATTCTGTGTAACTGAAACCCAGTGCACTGGAGTGTATTCTCTTTTCTGAGTATAGTTTCCGTCAAGTGTAAAGGAGCTCCTTACTGACAGGTTCTTCAGGGGCATGATTTCAGCATAAATATTTGCCAATGTTTTCAACCCCTGGGTAACATTGTTGTGATATTCAATAGTGGCCGCGGGATTTGAGAAGTTGCCAAACCCAAGTAAAACCGGATCACTATAGGTGTCTTCATCAACCTTTGGTTTGAACGCAGGCGGTGCAATAAAGGCCTGTCTAAGCACATTTGCTGTGCTGTCGATTCTCCAGCCGCTGACGGTAATCCCGAAACCGGCTTTTAATATTTTGTTTACCTTTATGTCGGAAGTCCCCCTCAGATTGACACGGTTATAGTCATCGTTCTTTACAAGTCCCTCCTGGCTTGTAAGCCCGACACCAAAATAGTAATTTGACATCTCACTGCCTCCTGTGATATCGATATTGTGATTGTGTATCAGGGCCGGATTCAGAATTTCCTCAAACCAGTCTGTATTATCAGTATATGTGTTTGGATCAAATGGAGTGGAGATTGTTCCCCTGTCTTCGCCTACGGCTAGTTTTTCATTTACCAGTGTAATATACTGGTCTTTATCAGCAAGATACAGAAGGTTGGAAACCTGCTGGATGCCTATGTAACCGGAGTAGTTGAATTTCGCGTTTTGATACTTCCCTGCTTTCGTAGTTATGATGATCACGCCATTGGCTGCCCTGACGCCATATATAGCTGCAGAAGAAGCATCTTTAAGAACAGTGATGGTTTCAATCTGCTGTGGAGACAAAAAGCTGATATCATCAACAAATACATTATCAACTACATAAAGCGGACTGGCATCGGAGCGAACCGTACCCAGGCCCCTGATACGAATGGTTGCTGGTCTTCCCGGGTTTCCATCATTGGAAACCTGCAAACCTGCAACCTTTCCCTGTAAAGCCTGTCCGACATTGGGTACGGCTTGCCTGGTAATCTCGTCTGACCTGATAACTGAAATCGTACCTGTAACATCTTTGACTGCAGCAGTACCATAACCAACCACCACAACCTCGTCCATGTCAAAGGCGGTCTCATTGAGCTGGACATTAATGGTAGTCTGTCCGGAAACATCAATTTCCTCGGTCTGGTATCCTATGAAACTGAATACAAGCACGGCGTCACCAGGGACAGAAATCGCATATACACCGTTGAGATCGGTTATTGTACCCTGCATGGTACCCTTCACCATAACTGTAGCCCCTGGTATCCCCTTATCATTCAGGTCTGTCACCCTGCCGGTTACTTCTATGGCCTGCTGGGCAATAACAAGCATTGCAGGAAGGGTGAAGAAAATTAGCAAGAATAGTTTTTTCATAGTTTATAGTTTAGAATGAATTATTGTTGGTTTTTCAGAGAATTTATAAAACAAGTTCTATAAATTCATTCTGATAACAAAGTAAATGATTACACCTTTAATGCTTGCTTGAGAATGTAGGTATCCACAGGACTCATTTTTAACTCACCTTCTCCGGATATACGTTTAATTAAGTATATGATAGACAATAATTTAAATTATCATCATTATTTAAGTTTTTGTAATATTTATTTTTATATTTATTGAAGTTTTTAGTGTATTATTGTAGTGTTTTTTTATGAAAAATAGTACTTTTTTACTAAATATTCAATTAAAATCCGACCGGAGGTTGTTCTATGCAAAAGATTTTTTTTCAGAAAACTATCTCCATTATCACCTGCCTTTTAGCAGCTGAAATTATCATTAACAGTCAACAACATGATCCATACACTATCCGCAACTTCACGAAAAAAGAGTACAGAGCTGAAAGTCAGAACTGGTCAATCACCAGGGATCAGAATGGTTATATCTATGTTGCTAACAATATCGGATTACTTGAGTTTGACGGAGTTGAATGGAAATTCTATCCGGCTCCAAACGGAACTGTAATACGCTCAGTTGCAGTTGACCATCATAACAGGATATTCACAAGTGGATACAGAGAAATTGGGTACTGGGAGAGAAACCAGACTGGAGAACTGGCATATAAATCACTGAATCAAATAGCAGAACCGCTTTTCAGCCAGAATGAGGAATTCTGGAATACAGTGATTATTGGTAGCAGGGTATACTTTCATTCTTTCTCCTCAATCTTCATTTATGATTTTGAAAAATTCATCGCAGTCAGAACAGATGCACCTGTTAACTCAATAAGCGTTATTAACGGGAAATTATGCGCACATATATCTCTTAAGGGTTTGTATTTGCTCGAAGATACCCTTCTTGTGCCTTTCCTTGTTTACCCGGAGCTGAAAAATGACATAGTTTATTTTTGCACTCCCCTTAAGGATTCAAGCCTGCTGATAGGCACAGCATCAGAGGGATTATTCCTCTATAAAGACAACAGATTCTTCCCTTATCTGAAAGAGTGGAAGGACTTTTTTTCTGAGAATAAGATTAACCGGGGCGAGGTGGCAGAAAATGGTAACATTATAATAGGAACCCTGCTTGAGGGGATTATCATTTTTGATAATAAGGGTAATTTTTTGCATCACATAAATAATACCAGAGGATTGCAGAATAACACAGTTCTGGGTATACATAGTGACCTTGATAATAATATCTGGATTTCGCTGGATCAGGGAGTGGATTTTATATCATTCCTTGTGGATCCTTCATATAACCTATACAGGCATGAAGAAGTCGGTGCGATATATTCTGCTGCAGTTTATAAAGGAGATTTATACCTGTGTTCCAACCAGGGTGTATTCTATCGTAACCTGAAAAATGACGGGCAGGAATTCCGAATCATACCAGGGACACAGGGACAGGCCTGGAGTTGTGATGTATATAACGATCAGTTGATTGTCAGTCATAATAACGGGACTTTCAGGATCGATAATCATATTGCCAGGAGAATCTCAGATGTAACAGGGGGATTCAGTGTAATCAGAAACACCTTAAAAAATAATGTTCTGGTGCAATCAACCTATTCAACTATTGTCTTCTATGAATATCTCAATGGAAACTGGCAGTATAAATATCATCTCCCCGGGTTCAGTGACCTGATCAGGTATATCGAACTGGATCATCTTAATAATCTTTGGGCCAGCCATATGCACCGGGGAATCTACCGGCTGCAACTCAATGACAGACAGGATTCTATAATACAGATACAATATTTCGGAGATTCAGTATTCGGGAAGGATTATGATATACAGGTATTTAAAATCGAAAACAGGATAATATTTACAACAGGGCAACAGGTATATACATTTGACGATTTAAATGACAGTATAATACCATACATTCAGCTGAACAATGAACTGGGAAGATATGCAGAATCTCACCGTGTCGTTCCCGGTCCGGATCACTACTACTGGTTTATCAGCAAAACAGGTATTGCTCTTTTCGAAATTTTTAATTCCGGTGTTAAAAAGATTAAAGAATATCCGTCAGACCTGTTCAGGGAGCATTTTATTTCCGGATATGAGAATATCTTTCCGCTTGATGAAAAGGAAGGCCTGCTGTGTCTTGACAACGGTTACGCGGTTCTGCGGGCGGGACAACCGGATTTTTCACTCCTGATAGAGGATAAGAAATTGATATTGAATAGGATTGTGATAAGCGGACGAACCGGGAAAAGTGAAACACTGCCACTGGATAGCAGGATAATAAATATCCCCTTTAATAAAAACAGCCTAACCCTTTGCTTTGCTTTCCCAATATACTCAAATGAGCCTGTTGAGTTCCAATCTTATATTGAGGGCCTCGATAAGGAATGGAGCGAGTCCCTGGATAAACCGGTTTTCAACTTTGCCCGTATACCTGCCGGAGAGTATATAGTTCATATAAAAGCATTTAATAAATGGAAAAAAGAAAGTATAAATGAACGGATTATTCTCCATGTTTCCCCGCCCTGGTACCTCGAGACTTTTAGTTTCATTATTTATGGGTTTGTATTCCTGCTCATGGTATTTATTGCACGACAAATTATCGTTCAGAGGATCAGAAGCAGGGAAAGAAAAATCAGGGAATCCAAGGAAAAAGAACTTATCACTTTAAGAAACGAAAAGTTAGATGCCGAATTGTCATTTAAAAGCCAGGAACTTGCAACCTCAACAATATCAATTCTAAAGAAAAATGAATTTCTTCTTGAATTGAAAGAGACTATTATGAAGCAGAAAGAGGAACTGGGTGACCACATTCAGGATAAATATCATTCCCTTTTAATTAAGAAAATTGATAACAATATTTCCAGTATGGATGACTGGAATGTCTTTGAGATCCATTTTGAAAGGGCACACGAGAAATTTCTACAGAAAATGATGAACAGATACCCACAGTTAACTCATAGCGATCTGAGGTTATGTGCTTACCTGAGGATGAACTTATCTTCAAAAGAAATTGCCCCGTTGTTACGAATTTCTTTCAGGGGTGTGGAAAATCACCGGTACAAACTAAGGAAAAAGCTTAAGCTGAAAACAGAAGAAAATCTAACTGACTTTATCCTTTCAATTTAAGGTCAAGATTTTAGGTAACCATTTTAATATAGTTGATTCCAAATATGAAAAGAAAGATTTCCTTCGGATCACCCGGCATTAGAGTGCTAAAAAAAATCCCGATCGCTCTCGACCGGGATTTCTTCTGTAAGGATTTCTATTGTTTGACAAATTTGGTACTTACAATTCCGTCAGCAGTATCAAGAGTTATGAAATAAACTCCGGATTCAAGGGAAGAAACATCTACAACCTTGTGACCGGTATGCATGAATTCCAGTGATCTGATCCTTTGTCCGACTATGTTTGAAATTGTAACCTGTCGCATTTCCGGATATTGTATCGTAATCACGTCATTAGCCGGATTTGGATAAACACTCAGGAAGACATTGTTTACCTCTCTCACCGAGCTGGTAGAGAAAAAACCAATGTTGTCAACATAACATGTTGATCCAGATTCCCTGGGATCGGGAAAATCCGGGAAGAAAACTAATCGGGGCCAGGAAGTACCTATAGCGTCCGTAAAGTCAAATATCAATAATTCCCATTCATCGGTCACAGTATTAGGGACAATATCCTGAACATATTCCTGCTGCGTCAGTTCGAGTTTCAAATAACAGTCAGTTATAACATCCTTATAAACCATCATTTGCATCATGTGGTTTTCCTCTGTAATGTCTATCGGACCATAATAATCTGAAAAGGCCCCTGCCCATGGATCGGCATTTTCAACGACGATGAACATAATGCAAAAATCTGACGTATTAATACCGCTAATATCCGGATTATCTACCAGAACAAAGTTCTCCGGATCACTCTCTCCATTGGCAAACTGGGTCCAGGCAGTATCCTCATCAATATTTTCAAATGTAACAGGTAGCTCATACTGGGCACTTACCCAAATAGTAAAAAATGTAAGTAATAATAAAGTAACAGTAGTTTTCATAGTTAGTTAGTTTAGATTGAATTATTGTTGGTCTCCGGTGGATTAAAAAATTATTAGTCGTCAGAGAGCTATGGACAAAACTTGTATATTCTCTCAAATGCCTTTTTAGTTCCGTTAATTAAAAATAAGAAAATTCTTTTTATTTTCCTGTGATTTTCTTGGTTATCTATTCAGAAAATTCATCCTCCTTAATAGCAAGTTTTAATTCCAGTACATGTTAAAATGTCAAAGTAACTATTTTTAATATAGATGGTTCCTAATATGAATTAATTGAATATATTAGTTGCTAATTTGTTAAATATATTATTGCATGGGATTGATACAGCTTGAAAATATGGAGTTTTATTCTTATCATGGGCATTATAAGGAAGAACAGATAGTTGGGAGCAAATTCCTTGTGACCCTTACTTTGAAAACAAATTTAGAGAAACCAGCAAAAACAGATAATCTTAAAGATACTTTAAACTATCACAAAGCATACCAGGTTGTAAAAGAAGAGATGAGTAAGAAATCACATTTACTCGAGAACATAGCTTCCAGAATACTTGATGCATTATATGCCGGTTTCCCTGAAATTGATTCTGCCACCGTAAGAATTTCAAAAATCAATCCGCCAATAGGTGGTAAAGTCGATTGTGTAACCGTTATTCTGGAAAGATAAAAGGGGACAATAAAAGGGGACAGCGCCCTGGGACAGCGCCCTTTAAAAATCAGGGCATGGCAGCATTTTGGGCTTTCTTTTTCTCACTTTTGTTTTGAAATTATACGAGAGGGATATTTCATGCGACCCCCCTGTTCTTGCTATAAGTTTTGAAATTGTGAAGTCGTAACTGTATCCTATATTAATATCCTTTATTTTGTAGCCTGTTAATATTGTAAATGCATCCCTGTTATAATTAGAATTGTAAAACGGTATTCCCCTGTACCAGAATCCGATGACAATCGGACTTCTGTACCAGTAAACTCCCAGGTCCAGTTGGTTATATTGCTTCTGCGATTTGAACAGAAATGCTATCTGCAGGCTAGTAGGTATAGGTCTTAGCAAATGTTCATGCCTTATAAATTTTATCCCTCCGAAAACAGAGTACTTAATGGGTACATGAGCAGGATTTCCGTCCTCCTCATCATAAAAATAAAATGAATGATTTGGTTTGAGGAGATGGTCGACACAAACTCCAAACCAGAACTTATCTGAATAAGTTAATGCTGAGGTAGAAAAATCAAGGGCACCAACACGATTCATGGGCAGCACTTCTGCTGTTGCAGGGGCGTTCTCATTAACCGATATCTGGTCTGCCCATAACAGGTCCTCAAAATTTATCGCTCTTTCAGTATATAAAAAGTGCATTCCCGGCCTTATATGCCACAATGTACCCAGTTTAAAATCATAAGAGTATTGAAGTCCTATATTCGTTGAACGTAATCTGCCACTTCCTGCTTCGTCCCGCAAAATAAGTATCCCCATCCCACTTCTGAATTTTTCAAAGTATCTGTCGAATGAAAATGAGTAAGTGTCGTAACCATGGGCAATCTGAGGCCATTGCTTGCGGTAATTAACTGCCACGCGGTTATTCTCAATTAAACCGGAGAAGGAAGGCGCAAGATATAAATAATTAGAGTAGAATTGAGAGAATTGCGGATCCTGCCCGAATAAAGGTCGTAACAGTAATGACAGCAATAATATAGAAAACAGTTTTTTCAATTCGTATCAGGTTTTAAACAGATTCTGTTCATAAAAACATAAATAATTAATAATTTATCTTAGTAGCGTTACATCCCCGCTATCCACAAAACTTTCTCCGCTGGCATACTTACCCTCAACCTTCCATACATAAACATCCTGTTTTGCCAATTTCCCGTTTATATGGCCATCCCATCCCATATCTTTATTATGGCTTTCAAATATTAACTCGCCCCAGCGATTAAAAACCATTAAATGGTATGTATCTACATGATCAATCACTGCGGGTTTAAACACCCTGTTTTCTTCGAGCACGGATTCCGGTCTGAAAGCATTCGGATAAACAATTTTACCGCTGGGCTCAACAAAAACAGCATTCTCCATTACATACAAATCAAAACAATCCTTATCTGTCCATACACATAAGGTAACATCATAAACACCTTCCTCGGCATAAACATGGGTAGGATTAAATTCCGTTGAGGTAGTACCATCTCCAAAGTCCCACTCAAATACGTCCCCATTGTCAGATAAATTGAAATAATGTACAGCTTCATCGTTTATGTATACGTATCTCGGGGCCAGATTAAAATAGGAATTAGGAAGGATATAAACATCATTTACTGTATTATATGTATCTTCGCCCCCATCTCCTTTTGCTGTTAATTTTATTTTATACCTTCCCGCCTCATAATAAGTGTATACAGGATTAGGTTTGTTGGAAACAGCTCCGTCACCAAACTCCCACAGGAACGAATGGGAATAGGAAGATGTATTTTCAAAATGAATGGTAAGAGGCATACAACCTGGTTCCACCGGTTTGAATTGTGCCACAGGCGGATGCGGGACAATCTCAATGTTTGTTGAAGCACTGTCAGAACAATGCTCTCCTGACACCACCAAAGATATTGAATATTTATCCGCCTCAGGATACATATGTGATCCCGGATTTCTGCCATATGATATTGTTCCGTCGCCAAAGTGCCATTTGTAGTTCCATTTTCTGTCCTCTGTTCCATTAACCAGACTGACAGTTCTGTCAGGATACATCTGTTGTACCGGAGATGCTGTAAATAAAGCCTCCGGAGAAGGATATACAATAATATCGGAAAATGAAGTATCTAAACAATTAAAAAATGAGGTCGTTACAAGTTGTACATGGTATACTGTGTCTGATACAGAATTATTATAATAAGTATGCATAGTGTTATACCCTGTTTCTTCCTCTTGATTGTCCCCGTAATTCCAGTTATACTTATATCCCCCGGGCGTTGCAACTAAAAGTATATCGGCAGGATGACATGCTTTATCAGGGAAAACCTCAATCGATGTCTCAGGATTGGGAAATACCGTGACATACTCATTTGATGTATGACTGCAACCATATTTACTATATACAGTAAGTTTAACATTATAGTATTCTACAGAGGTCGATATATTCCTGAATTCGTGTGAAGGATTTTCAATATTGCTGATGTCATTATCGCCAAAATTCCAATTATAGGAAACTGCATCTTCAGACTGGTTTAAGAAATTAAATGTAACAGGACTGCAACCCGGAACAGCGTCAGAAATAAAAGCAGATTTTGGGATATCATTAATAATATGTATCGCATCAGAAGCGCTGCAACCATTATCATCCACTACAGTAAATCTTAAAAAGTAAGTGTCTTTTATTGTTGTATTGAAAACAGGATTACGAATATAAGTATCAGACAAAGGAATTACCTGTCCGGTCCACTCGTATGTTTCATAATTTCCTGATCCCCCGCTAATAGCAGTATTCAGCTGAAGACTTTCACCTGCACATACTATAGTATCTGAAATATTAATACTGGTGTACGGATTTGGATTTACAGTTATTGTCAGGCTGTCTGATGCCGAATTCAGATTTATATCGGTAACATTAATATATAATTTATAAATACCCGGGTTACCGGACATAAAAACAGGATTCGATATATTTGTTGCAGACAGATATTCTGTG
This sequence comes from uncultured Bacteroidales bacterium, assembly GCA_964521285.1. Lineage (GTDB taxonomy): Bacteria > Bacteroidota > Bacteroidia > Bacteroidales > UBA10428. The sequence continues at coordinate 70,645 of CAZFQS010000017.1, forward strand.
GCTCCTGTCCAGTTGAATGTATAAGACGGTGTACCTCCTGAAGGCATTGCAATGATCTGCTGGGATTCATAAGCACATACACTACCCTCTATTATGTTCAGATTAACATATAGCAAATCTTCTCTTACATTTATTTGTTTTGTTGATACAGGACCCGGACATCCTATGTTATTGATTTCTGTTACTGAAATATTATATAATCCCAGATTAGGAAATTCAAGGATTACAAAATTATCATTTTCCAGAATAACAGTAATCCCGTTAGGAATAGTCCAGTTATAAGTAGAACCAGGATTATAATTTACCGAATAAATTGCATTGGACTGTCCCTGGCCTACTTCACCGGCTCCCTGTATGGGGTTTATTCCAGGAACGGGAAGAATTACTGCCTGTACCTGAATTCTGCTGCTAATACAACCTGTAACATCGTTATAACTGGATACATAAAAACTTTTTGTGTCAGTTAAATATGGAGTTGTAAATATGTCTGTCTCAGCAAGCAGGTTTCCTTCTACTATGCTGTCATACCATCTGTTAACAGTACCGTTTAAACCTGTAACTGAAGTTATCTCCAAAGAATCGGGGCCGCAGTTATACACATCATTTGCTAAAGGTAAAGCAGGAATAGGATTAATAATAGCACGGGCTTCAATTCTTTCACTTTCACAGCCAGTAGTATTATCAAGGCTGGCAACCCAGTATGAAGCAGTATTTGATAAGTAAGGAGTAGTAAATACTGTACCTGTATCCAGAAGGTTCCCATTATACTGAGAATCATACCAGTTATTTATATTACCGTTTAAGCCGACTGTGGAGGTTAATGATAGAATTCCTGGCCCGCAAATACTCTCATCATTTACAGCAGGCTCTTCAGGAACAGGATTAATAGTAATATCGACCCTTATTCTTTCACTCTCACAGGCAGTCAGCTCATTATAGCTGCTAACCCAGAAAGAGGTTGATGCTGTGAGGAATGGCGTTGTAAAATCCTTTGAGGTTCCTAAAAGATTACCTCCTGTTGAAGCATCATACCAGCGGTTAGTAGTGCCGTTATTCCCAATGCTCGCTACTATCAACAAGGAACCCTCCCCACAATGTTCAATATCATTGGCAGCCGGCTCTTCAGGAACCGGATGAATAATAACATCTACCCTGCGGCGGTTACTTTCACAATATGTAGTATCATTATATGTAGCTACCCAGTATGATTTACTTGTATCAAGTACAGGAGTAGTAAAACTTGTTGATGACGAAATTATACTACCTCCAAATCCTGATTCATACCACCGGTTACTGTTTCCGTTTACTCCTATTGTTGATGAAAGTGTGACCGATCCTGCGCCGCATTGTTCGGTCCCATCTGCATAAGGCATCCCGGGTATGGGTTTATATAATACAGAGACTGTGTCTGCTGACGGCGGACATGATCCGCTGGTTATTCTCCATTCAAATTCATAAAGTCCTTCATCACCCTCATTAATCCTTGCGAGTACAGAAGGAGAATTCAATCCGGGCAGAAAAATAACATCTCCCGGTCCGCTTACTTTACTCCAGCTTCCAGTTCCAACCGGAGGATCGTTACCATTTAAACTTGCCGTAATGCCACATACAGAGTCATTTAATCCGGCATCAGCAGGCGGTGGTGTCGCTCCAAAATCTATCATGACCCTATCTGAAGTGACACAACTCTCATTGGTAATAGTCCAGCTCAACTCATAAATACCTTCATTGCCCGGCATTATTTGTACTGTAGCATTCTCATCGTTTAGTGACGGATTGAAAACAGGAGGAACGCCCGAAGGATTGGTAACAACAGACCAGACACCAACACCTACTGAAGCGGGATTGGCTCCTAATGGCAATGATATAGTATTACAAAGACTCTGGTCTGTTCCCGCATTTGAAGGATCCGGAGCTTCATCCCTTGTTATATTAATAATATCTGATGAACCGCTACAGATTCCATACTGGCTTGTTATTTCCCAGCGAAACTGATTTATACCGTAAGTTAATCCGTTTACGCTGGTTTCAGGATTATTTGGATCCGTTATAACTGCGCTCCCTGTGAGTACTGACCAGAAACCCGAACCTCCTGCTGATACGGTATTCCCATGCAGCAATATATCAGCCGAATCACATACGCCCCGGTCTTCACCGGCATTTGCCGGCTCAGGAGTAACATCTCTTAGAATAACTGCAGTATCTGAAGTAGTAATACAAGCTCCATATTGACTTGTGACTGTCCATACAAATAAATTTTCTCCTCCGTCAATATTTGTGATACTTGCCTGAGGATCGTTAATATCAGAAAATTGAGCGTTGCCTGCAATTATGGACCATTCACCTGTTCCGCTGTTTGAGGGGATGGCTGCATTCAAGCCAGCTGAGGAATTATCACAAAAAGACTGGTCTGCCCCTGCATTTGCCGGATCGGGCTGCAAATCTTTTGTTATTATGACCTCGTCCAATGATAAACAGGGTCCGTTTTCTACAGTCCATCTAAACACATTCTGACCAAAATCCAAATTACTTACCGTCGTTGCAGGATCTGCCGGGTCATCAATAGTTGCACCCCCTGTAGTAGACCATATACCGGTTCCGATAACAGGATTGTTCCCATTTAATTGAAATATGTCAACACATACTGCGGTATCATTTCCTGCATCGGCAGGGGGAAATGGATTATCAAAAATTTCTAATGTTATTTCACTGGGTGCACTTTCGCATGCTCCAAAACTTTCTGTAACATAGTAGGAATATCTGCCGCTTACTGAATTGTTAAAAGATGTAGGAGGGTTGGTCGGAACAAACGGATTACCTGTAAAGATAAGATTGGTTAATAATGAATCCGTGAACCATCTTACTTCTCCTCCGGAGGTTGGGAGTGTAAGAACTATAGGATCATTTACACAAAATTCAAATGCCGGATTTATTATTACAGGGGGAGTTGCAATAATCTCAATTAATGCAACGGTAGTAATCGGTGGATTATCACCATCAATAGTATCACTGGGCGGACTGCTGTCAAATGGATTGTTATCATATGCGTTACAAATATTCCAGTTACGCATTGTAATCTCAAATATATCTCCTGCAACACCACCTGCAGGTGCACTAATGGACCATGACACCTGATTAGGGCCATCTGCGGGCATAGGAACCTCTACAACAGGTCCCGATACAGTACCCAACGAATTTCCTGATGCATCGGTAAGCTGGTAAGTATTTCCCAAACCATCATCTACAGTAACATTGGGAATCCTTTCACCCGGAGTTGTTGAGGTACCATAAATAAACTGTACCCATCTTGTCAGCCTGTTAGGCTTATCAGGTTCAATATTAACATTACAGTTAAAAGTTGAATTGTCTGCAAATATAACGTCTACAATGTCGTCACCTTCACAAAATTGGGCTATTACCGGATCTGTAATAATTATACCGCCATTTTCATTATCACGCGCCCAGGCACTAAAAGTTTGTTCCTGGCGGCTACTGCTGGTACATTGCTCACCGTTAAATATAACATAAGCCTCGGCAGTATATGAACACTCATCTGAAGGGGGATAATTATGTGCGGCCGAAGCAGTGAAGATGGTATCACCCTGAGATATGGCAGGGACCAGTGTTGTGGCACCGGTACCGTCATTCCACACGTATAGTATTTCAATCAATGAAGGATTAACCGGAAGAAGGAACTTATAACGAACATCCATTGTCATATTTACAGGGGCGCATACACTGCTGGGAATCTGACCACTATAGTTGTCAGTAATTAATGCACACTGGTTGTAACTTCTTATAGTTGACAACAGCATTAATATTAATAGTACAGTTAGTAGCTTTGTTAGTTTACAGTTCATGAAAAAAAATTTAATATTCCATTAAAGTCTTATAATTATTGCCGAACAGACTTTTTTAGAACTTTTTTTTAATTGAAAGCACTTAATAATTGTTTCTTCTAGGGGTAAATTCTTTAGGGCAAGGGTGTTAGTAATTTATTTAATACCAGTTAATTATATTAAATTTATCATCGATTACCGGTTATTTATACGTTTGGCTGGTAAAAACGTTTCAATATTTTTATCAATATGTTCTGATGAAAACAGACCGGAATAATAAAAAAATGTCCGGTACATTGGTAAATACCGGACATTTTAATATAAACTTAAAATAACTGTTTAATTTATTTAATCATTATCTTTTCAGTAAAAATAGATTTGCTGCTTAATTTTACTTTTATAATATATAATCCTTTATTTAAATTCTCAAGACTCAAAACAACCTTATTGGTTCCTGTATCATATTTTTGTATAAAAACCGAACTGCCAACAATATCTAGTATTTCAATCATTATAATAGAATTCTCTGCAGTAATAGTGAGTTCATCTTCAATAACGGGATTAGGAAATATTGTAACCTTCTCAGGATTGTTATTATTAAATAATCCTGCTATATAATTATTATCGCAGATATTATCTGCTGTTAAGGAAGCACTTGATTTTATTAAAACCGAACTGAATACGATAACTATGCTTAATAGTAATAAAACTCTTTTCATTTTAATTGATTTTAAGTTTTTTACTAGTTCTGATTATGCTACAAAAATCGTACCTGATTCATCTTAATAAACATGTTTTTTTCATCTCATAACATTCCTAACTCAAGTAATGCTTCATCAGACATCATCGATTTATCCCAGGGAGGATCAAATACAAGTTTAATATTTACATCATTTATATCATCTATTAAAGTAATGTGTCTTTTGACATCCACAAGGAGCTGGTCTGCAATTGGACAGTTGGGAGCAGTTAATGTCATGGTAATTTCAACATTACTCTTTTCATCCACATTAATATTATATATTAATCCAAGATCATAAATATTAACCGGTATCTCGGGATCATATATATTTTTCATCACACGGACTATCTCTGCTTCAAGCTGTAATAAAGCATTATTTTCTTTCATAATAGTAATTAACGTTAAGATAACCTGTTTATTATTTAGTCATTCTTTTTATATTTCACATTATATGCAACAGCATAAAGCTTCATTTGTTTAATAAAAGCAATAAGACCATTGGAACGGGTTGGTGAGAGGTTCTGCCTTAATCCTATCTTATCAATAAAATACAAATCTACATTCATAATTTCTTCCGGGTTTCTTCCTGAAAGGACACGTATTAGCAATGCTATTATTCCTTTTGTAATAATGGCATTGCTGTCAGCTGTAAAATTGATTATCCCGTTTTTATATTCAGCATGCAGCCATACTTTCGACTGGCATCCGCTTATCATATAGTCATTGGTTTTATATTTCGGATCAATTACAGGAAGATTTCTGCTGAGTTCAATTAAATAGTTATATTTATCCATCCAGTCATCAAATACTTCAAATTCTTCAATAATTTCTTCCTGTATTTCATTAATATTTTTCAACTTATTCTTTTATATGTAATACTCCTTATTTATTCAGGCTAACTCTTTTATATAATAAAAATAATGTGCTTTTATGTTAACATTGATTTTACTTTCTCAATAGCATCACAAAGGATATCAATTTCCTGCCTGGTGTTATATAAAGCAAAGGATGCTCTAATCGTACCATCAATATTATATCTCTGCATAACAGGTTGTGCGCAATGAGTTCCGGTTCTGACAGCCACTCCCATCTTATCAAAAATCATTCCGGCATCATAGGGATTAATGTCACCGATGATAAATGATAAAATAGAGATCTTGTTTTTTGCAGTACCATATATTTTTATGTCACCTAAATCTTCAATTTTTTTTGTTGCATATTCAAGAAGTACTGATTCGTGTTCCGCAATATTTTCTTTACCTATACTACTAACGTATTTAAGGGCTTCTCCAAGTGCTATAGCTGCAATATAATTGGTCGTTCCGGCCTCAAATTTAAAAGGAAGCTCATTATAAGTTGTTTTTTCAAATGTAACTGTCTCAACCATTTCTCCGCCTCCCTGGAATGGTTCCATATCTTCCAGCCATTTCTCCTTGCCGTATAATACACCTATTCCTGTTGGTCCGTATATCTTATGGCCTGAAAAAACAAAAAAATCACAATCCAGTTTTTGAACATCCACCTCCAAATGCTGAATTGACTGTGCTCCATCAATCAATACAGGAATGTTCCTCTGGTGTGCCTTTTTAATAATATCTTCTACCGGATTAATAGTCCCCAGTGAATTTGAAACATGGATAATCCCTACAATTTTAGTTCTGGGAGTTAGCAGATGCTCAAATTCATCTGTCATTAATTCTCCTTCATCAGTAAACGGTATTATTTTAAGAAGGGCTTTTTTTCGTTCACAAAGCATTTGCCACGGGACAATATTGGAATGATGCTCCATTTCAGTAATAAGTATCTCATCACCACTGTTT
>CAZFQS010000018.1:0-72766 GCA_964521285.1 uncultured Bacteroidales bacterium
TATATTTAAGTAATAAAATGAACATTAACGGGAGTTTTTAGACAAACTGCCGTTTGTGCCCAATATATATAAAAACACATATTTACCTGAAGTACAAATTTTTAACATATGGATTCCTCATCTCACTAATGTTACTGACAAGTTGCATTGTATATCATCCTCAGACTTCTGATATCCCATTAATTCACAAAAGAAATGACCTAAGACTTGATGCTGGGATTTCTATTGTACCATCAGCTCATGCAACAATATCATACGGACTTGCAGATAAGGTTTCGATTCAGACATTTGGGAGTATTGGTCCTGATGAAAGATATTATTTACAAGTAGCATTTGGATATTTTAAAGAATTTAAGACAAATAATGTTTTTGAAGTGTATGGAGGAGTTGGCCTAGGTTATGGTGATGCTTATGAAAGTACTACGGGAGGTGGATTATACGGGGCCTATAAAATAGCTTTTACACAATTTAATTATGGTAAGTTGGATTGTAAATTTGCTAATATGGACTATGGAATAGGTTTAAAAACAGGATTATTAAATTCAAATTTAATTGATAATGATTATTATTACCCTGCAGATGGTATAAAATCAAAATATATTGACAATAGTTTTCTAATAGAACCAAATGCATTTTTGAGAATAGGTGGACAAAAACTCAAATTTAGCATAAAACTAGGTGGTTCTTGGATGTATAAATTTACAAATAAAAATAAGTCCTTACCTTACAGTTTTATAAATTTGGGATTAGGCTTAAATTATAGATTATGAATAAAATACTGGGCATAAAGATGATTCTAATGAAAATGAACAATCGAATACATTCATAACATATGGTAATACTTCAATTATTACAAGTAGTGTCCCAGTTAATACTATTTCTGAGGGTATAGATATTTATCCTAATCCTACTTCTAGTTTAATTAATGTTAGAAATGCAGCAGGCTCAAACCTAATAATATATAATAGCTCTGGTCAGATAGTGTATTGTAAAAATAACATTAGCCAGCACTTTTCATACCGGATTTTGCCTTGATTATTAATTGTCTGATATTATGAAAAATACTGATGCTGAGGACAAAAAAATGGGTTTTTCTGCATTTTCACTGCCTGAAAATGTTCCTACTAACTGGAAATCACCTGTTAACTATAAGGATGGCGAAGTACACTTCAGGGTATCTATTCTGACCAAACCTGATAACCGGATTATCTACTACCAGATGGGCTTTCAGTGGGAAGGCGGATGTAACGGATATCCCTTCAAGGAGAAGTTTCCGGATAATCGATTAATGGAGATCTCAGAACCGGGAATATGCCAGGCGTCTCAATCCATAGATACGTTCTGGGAACCGTCCTGCTAGGAAAGTGATCCCATAGACTAGACAAAACGAATGACAAGACTGCTGGTGGTAGTATGGGATGAAAATTTTCAGCAGATAGATGACCGTTGGGGATTCGGAGAAAATATTGAAAATATAGACGGTTATTATCCAATGGATGTGCATTTCCAGGCTGTCATTGTACCCTTGGGAGGAAACTTTAGTGGCTGGCAGAATTATTCTATTACTATACCTTAGAAACTGAAGCAACCTTTTTTTATAATGCGGCATCTAAGGGTTAAACCAAAATATAATAAAATGAAGAATTTGATATTTATCTCTCTTTTAGTTTGCACTCTTTTGTCTTGCACAAAGGAAAATGAATTTGATCTTGAACAATACCCCCAAAAGTGGCAGCTAATAAAAATGACCGGGCAAATACCCAACTCCGAAACAACAGGAATTGACATGGAATGGCAGGAATTCTATCTGCTAAATTCAAATGGTACTTTTACTAAATCCCGGGAACGGGATGGTATATTAACAGAGGAAACCGGAAACTTTTCATTTGAGGATTTGTCTGATGGAAAATATTTGGTGCTAACCTATGAGAGCGACAATAGTCTAATAGGAAATTGTACTTCAGATCTAAAGGAAGTATTGATGGTAAAATCTAATACCAGAATGCTTGGCACCTGGTCAGCATGCGATGGGCCCGGATTAGAATATAAAAGAATTGAGTAAAACTGCTAAGGACAGTACGTAAAAAATATGCCTGACGTGTAACCTTAGTGCTCAATTGCTTTTACTATGTGAGTAAGAAAAATGTTAACATAAGCTGTACAAGGGTTAAATCTTGTGAACATTGATTTAGAAAATAAAACATTAACAAAGTGTCAAACGTGACTACCTGTAAATTCTGCCCCTGTACAGCCTGAAATAAGTATAGGTATCAGGTGTTATCTTATAAAGATTAATAATTATACTTTCATCCGGTCATATGCCACTACTTTAAAAGTAGCATTGTCTTTGTATTAGTATTGGCCCCGCTTACAAGTCTGTAGAAATATAATCCGCTCGACATTTCGGAAGCATCAAAAGTTACCTTGTAATTTCCTGCAGGTCTGATTTCATCAACCAATGATGCAATATTTTCTCCCAGGGCATTAAAAATACTTAACTGAACATTAGCTTGTGCCGGGATCGAAAATTTTATATTTGTTATCCTATTGAACGGATTCGGGTAGTTATTATGAAGGATGAACTTTCCGGGAATATCCAGCTTCAAATCATTGTCAACAGCAGACGGTTCCTCATAATTCATTGCCCATTTGACCGATGCATCGAAAATTGCCCATCCTTCTGTGGTCATAGCATCAGCAACATCATTCAGTAAAAAAATACCTACTCTTCGAGCCGGCGCATTCCCTGCGAACATTGCTGCACCTTCTTCATAGGCAAAAAGAACTGCCTGACTGCTGTCGATTGGATTAACGGCAATAATATCAGCATCTCCTTGTGGAGCGCCATAACTTACGGCTTTTTCAACAGTAGAGATTGTGGTTAAACCATTAGGTAACCCGGCTGCTATTTGATGTTCTTCAAGTACAATTTCTATTTCAGTAGTGCTAAATTCTCCTCCGTCAAGTTCCGAATATCCAATTAAATCATCAATAAAGGGTTCCCAGTTTATAAGAGGAACTGCCATATCGGGAAGTCCCGGCATATTGGTTGTAATAGTCCCTGAACTAACTGTTGCCGATATTAAAACAAGTGACATACCATCTGTTTCTGCATCAGTTACCACATCCTGTCCTATAATAGTCATATAAAAACCCATTTCCTGGAGCACGGAATCAATTTTAGTCTCAGCAACATTTAAGTTCTCAGCATCAGCGACAACAAACAATGCATCATCATCAAACTGTGCCTTTGCAGATTTACCTGATATTGAAACAAAGAAGACGAGAATTACTAATTTAAATATAAAGAAAGATAGTAGATTTTTCATTTTTATTACTCCTTTCGTTAAGATTCTAAAACAACAAAAATATTATAGCAGAAGAATTCAGAAAACTCAGGTAATGGCGGCGCTCTGCTGCCTAACAGAATAGATTGACAGCCTTTAATCCACTTCAACAACTCCAAAACATTTATTATTGTTTTATGTTTCATGAGTTATTTTTAACTTAAAGATATAAAATTAATTGCATTTGTTACAATTTCAGGCCATATTGCAAAAAAGCAAAACTCATTTTCATTATTAATAGTTGACTTTATGAGACATACAATAGACTTTCTATTGATTGTTATCTTGTTATTATCATGTGACAATTCCAAAGATCAAGATGATGAAGCGAATCATGAACTGATGCTGATTAATGAGGTATTTACCCATGAAAACACTGATGCTGAGGACAAAAAAATGGGTTTTTCTGCATTTTCACTGCCTGAAAATGTTCCTTCCAACTGGAAATCACCTGTTAACTATAAAGATGGCGAACTACACTTCAGGGTTTCTATTCTGACAAAGCCAGATAACCGTATTATTTACTATCAGATGGGCTTTCAATGGGAAGGCGGATGTAACGGACATCCCTTCAAGGAGAAGTTTCCGGATAACAGGTCAATGAAGATCTCAGAACCGGGAATTTACCAGGCATCTCAATCCATAGAAACTTTCTGGGAACCGTCCTGCCAGGAAAGTGATCCCATAGACTGGACAAAACGCATGACAAGATTGCTGGTGGTAGTATGGGATGAAAATTTTCAGCAGATAGATGACAGGTGGGGATTCGGAGAAAATATAGAAAACATAGACGGTTATTATCCAATGGATGTGCATTTCCAGGCAATTGTTGTACCTTTTGGTGGAAGCTTCAGTGGCTGGCAAAATTATTCTATTACTGTACCTTAAAATCTAATTTTGTTGTCCGATAGATAAAATTGCAGAAATACACACATTCTGTACAATTGAAAATGAATTATGAGAAAAATAAACCAAGAAATAACTGATAAAAAGATTCTTGAAGATATAATGATTCAATCCAAGATTTGCAGGATTGCAATGATTGATAATGCATTACCGTATATTTTACCTTTTAATTACGGATACGAGAATAAGTACATTTATATTCATTCTGCACCAGTTGGTAAAAAGATTGATTTACTGACTAAAAATCCGAGAGTTTGTTTCGAGATTGAGCAAAAAGCAGATATTGTAAAGAATAACAAAGCATGTAAATGGGAGGCAATATATCGTTCAGTAGTTGGATATGGCAATATTGAAATTATCAGAGATTTTGCTCAAAAACAACGAGGACTTGAAATTATAATGTCTCATAACGGAGCCCTTGATTCAACTGACTTTGAAGCAAAACAAGTTGATTCAGTAGTAATTTTAAAATTAAAAATAGATACAATCACTGGTAAGCAGTCAAGCAATTGGGATAAGATTTTCGAACAATCATCATTTGATATTGAATCTGACAGATAGTTTCTAAAAGAGATAACCTGGAATGATTTAGAAAATATACATCGACTTCATTCATTTAAAGAGGTTGACAAATATAATACTCTCGGGATTCCAAAATCATTGGATGATACAAAAGAAACTATAAAAAAAGCAATTGATGACAAACAAAATTCAAACCGCAATACAATTGCATGGACAATAAATACTAAGGATTCCAATGATTTTATTGGGGAAGCAGGGATAAATTTATCTGCAAACAGATTCAAACTTGGAGAAATTTATTTTAACCTGATACCTGAATTTTGGAGCAGAGGATACGGAACAGAAATAGCACAGGCACTAATAAAATTCGGATTTGATAAACTTGAGTTGCATAAGATTGAAGCTGGAGTAGCGACTGAAAATTTAAAATCAATAAAAGTGCTTGAGAAGGCTGGTATGACAAGGGAAGGATTAAGAAGACAAATACTGCCAATAAGAGGAGAATGGAAGGATAATTATCACTATGCAATTGTTGAAACGGATAAAAGAGATTATTGATAAATTGTTAATTGCTGCTTATCTTATAGATTTATTTTAATTTCTTCAAATCTTTTTCATGATATCACCTTTTTATTAATAAGTGGACGTTATTTAAAATAACGCCCACTTTGAAAATGAATTATTATTATGCCAATATTGACTATTGTAAATACTTTGCCTTGTTTTATCGAATTAATAACATTTTTCTGATTTTATAATTTTCATCAGTTTGTAATGATATAAAATAAAGCCCTGATGCATTATTTGATGCATCCCATGTTATAATATAATTCCCCGCCTTTTTCTTTTCATCAATGATCGTCTCGACCTCCTGACCTAATGCGTTCAATATTTTTATGCAAACTCCTGTGTTTTTATAAAGTTGATATTTTATATGAGTAACATTATTAAACGGATTGGGAAAATTTTGCATGAGTGTACATGGCTGCGGGAGTTGATTTAGCGTTTCATATATACTTGTTGGCTGATCAAACGAAGGATCATATTCTTCCAGCATTGAACAACCCTGCCACTGAGTCGAAGATGACCAAGATGACACCGCTCCCCCAATGGCATAGATTTTATCATTAACTGCGCTGGTAGACAAAAGAAATCTTGCGGTTGGCATGTTGGTTTTGGTTGTCCATCTATCCGCCGCAGGATCGTACTCTTCAACAGTCGAAAGACCTGAGGTATTCAAATCTCTTCCACCCCCAATGGCATAAATTTTTCCATTCACTACGCTGGCGGAAAAAAATGCTCTTCTGGCTAGCATGTCGGTTTTGGTTGTCCAGGTATCAGTAGCCGGGTCATATTCTTCCACAGTTGCGAGTGCCGGATAAGGAGCAGTGACAGCTGGTGTTCCCCCAATGGCATAGATCTTCCCATTCACCACACATGTAGTAAGACCAAATCTTAGCGTTTCCATATTTGCTTTTGTTGCCCAGGTGTCCGTCGCTGGGTCGTACTCTTCCACAGTTGTAAGAGGTGTTACCTCATGCGCCGGTTTTCCCCCAATGGCATAGATTTTTCCATTCACCACGCTGGCGGAAAGAACATACCTTGTAGTTGGCATGTCGGTTTTTCTTGTCCAGGTGTCCGCCACAGGATCGTACTCATCAACTGTCGAAAGACCAACTCCCAGAACATTTTTTCCACCCCCAATGGCATAAATCTTACCATTCACTGTGCAGATGCCGAACCAGCTTCTTGGTGTTTGCATGTTGGTTTTGGTCGTCCAGATGTCCGTCGCGGGATCGTATTCTTCAATTGTCGTAATAATTGAGTCGTTTGCATCTTTCACACCCCCAATGACATAAATCTTCCCATTTACCACGCAGCTGGAATGACCTTGCCTTGCCGTTGGCATGTCGGTTTTGGATGTCCAGATATTATCTTGCGCAAAACTGATTGAAGTCATGCACAATATTCCAAAAACGGCTAACATAACACTAAGAGCAGTATTGCAGATAAAACATCTGATAAGAGTAAAATAGTTCATGATGACCTCCTTTTTATTTAGTTATTTGCTTGGATTAATTATTTGAGGCATAGGCAATAAAAATGCCAAAGGAATATTACAGGGCTTAACTGTTTTATTAACAAGGTGATAAAGAGGGCTTCCGGATTTATAAGAAACCGGTTTTTGACTAAAAAAAATAATAAATATTAGCGAGTTATTTTTAAAGTATTGTTTTTAAGGAAGTTAAGGTCGCTAAAATTTTCAGTGTTTTGAAATACCTAGTTTTTGCATCTTGTATCGGATGGTCTGTTCTGAAATTCCCAGCGCACGCGCGGCTCCGGACTGATTCCAGTTGCTCTCAATTAAAGCCTGTCGTATGAGTTTTTCTTCATAATCAGCCAGACTTTCGGTCAATGATTTATTCAATTGGGGATAGTGTCTCAAATTGTCCAGCTCTTTTCGATATTCAGTTTGAATAAATTTTATGTCGATTTGATTTCTATCCGCTGGTGTCAATGTCACCAAACGTTCCACAAAATTTTCCAGTTCACGGATATTTCCCTGCCAGGAGTGGGATTTCATTAGATCGACAACCTCTTCATGGAAATTTTCGATTTCTTTATTCTGCTGTTTGGAAAATATCTGCATGAAATGATTGGCTAGCAGCGGAATATCCTCTTTTCTTTCTTCTAATGCGGGCACATGAATGGGATATACCATAAGGCGATAAAACAAATCTTCCCTGAACTGCTTTTCATGGACCATTTCCTTTAACGAAGCGCTGGCAGAAGAAATGATACGGACATTTACTTTGTGTGTCGTATTGCTGCCAAGCGGACGGATTTCTCCTTCCTGAAGTACCCGGAGTAGCTTGGCCTGTAAATCCATGGGCAGATTGGTGATTTCATCCATAAATAATGTGCCATGATTGGCTTCTTCAAACAATCCTTTTCGCGTTAAGGTTGCACCTGTGAATGCACCTTTCATATGCCCAAATAATTCACTTTCCATCAAATGTTCGGGAATGGCACCGCAATCGATGGCAATAAAGGGGGATTCACTTCTGGCGCTGGCATGATGGATCGCTTTGGCAATAAGTTCTTTTCCTGTGCCGCTTTTACCCATTAGCAAAACACGCACATCGCAGTGTGCCGCAGCCTCGATACTATGAAGAAGTTCGATAAATTCCTTGCTCTTTCCCAGTAAGCCATGGACTTCATATTTACTCCGCAGGCTTTCTTTTGTTTTTGGTGAAGTGAAGTACTGTTCAACACGCTGTACGTTTCTTAAAAATGGCGAGGCAATCACAGACAGCTTTTCCAGGAATGTCAGGTCATCTTCTGAAAAATGTGACTTTTGACCCATGCATAAAAGCATTAATGTTCCGATGACGACACACTCAGTTCGTAATGGTACACAGGCAACCGATTTAACGGGATAATCCTTGAAAAGATTTTCACGGAACCTTTTATCCTTTATAAGATTGGAGGTAAGGAAAGAAGCATTATTATCAATCACCCATCCACTGATATTTGTATGAATAAAACGATACTTTTTATCTTCAACTGATTGTCCTTCTTTGTAAACTGTTTTAATTGTATGGCGTGTTTGCGGATTGATCAGCATAATTAAAGCCATTTCGGCATGCATTATATCTGCGGCTTTTTGAGTCACAAGGCGTAATACTTCCTGAAATTCAGTCTGCTCTCCCAGAAGTGCCGCAAGCTCGATCAGTGATTCCAATTTATAGTCATGCATTTGTCTTTGTTTTCCTTTTCTAATAAATAAAACTTGTGAATTAATTCAATTTTCAATCAGTGCTGCCAACCTTGCTTTTGTATCCACCATTTCAGGCAATCCACTATCTGCGTGTTTCCAAATCTCAAGAAGTTTTTGATACTGTTCGATCGCCTTGCCCGGCCAGCCTTTCTCTTCGTATAATTTGGCCAACCGATAGTGATATATTGGATTGATCAGTCGCAAATCCGTTTTACCCGGAGTAAAAGTAACGAGATTTTCATAAACTTGAATTGCTTTATCGGATTCCCCAGTTGCAACATATGCTCTGGCAAGCGCGTCCTGCTGGAAAGGTAGATTCCATATGATTATTCGCCATGCCAGACGAAATTCAATATTCGTATTTTTCTCACCAATAGAAATCGCTTCCTTAAAAGCCCCTTCCGCTAACAGCAACTCCATTTGAAAGAGATTGAATGTAAACAGAGTCTGTGTATAATCAGGATCCTGATTTTCTTTTAGGCGGGCTAAACGTACACGGGCCTCCTTCAATTTCGATTTTGCCGCGTTTATATCTCCTTTTTTGATATAAATAAGTCCTAAACCAAGTATACTTATAGAAGGATCACCCAAAAAATGTCTCTCTCTTTTACAATAGTTTGACCAGCTCTCAAAATCCTGTTTGTTCAGCTCGAAATTATTTCTTTCAAAATGAATAAAAGCTCTTGTCATATCAGTAAAAGCTACTCCATATTTGTTTCCTGTCGATTTAAAATGTTGCTTCGCTTTATCAAAATCCTTTATGCCCTGATGAAATCGTCCACATCGGGATTGATATATTCCCTTCCACCAATATCCAATTCCCTTTAATCCAATTGAAGGAGCATTGGAAATAAATTGATCAAGCACTTTAATTGTTGCAGGATAATTCTCCTGAAGTGCATAGATATAGGCAAGCCATTGGTACACGTCTATATCCGGCTTAATTACCAATGCTTCGTTGTATTGTGTTATCGCCTCATCCAGCCGTCCCATTAAAAAATATAGTTCTCCCAGCGAAGCAAGCGGATCGGCATCTCCCGGTGATAGATCAGCATATTGTCTGAAATACTCAATGGCCTTATCATATTCTCTCATTTCCGCATAGGTAAGCGCCAGGCCATTGATCGCAGGTGCATATTGCGGATGAAATCGCAAAGCGGTTTTAAATCCTTGCACCGCTTCATCATATTTCTTATCCCATTTATAGGCATATGCCAGGCAAATGTGGATTTGTTTTTCATGGGGATACTTATGAACTAGTTCCTGAAGTATTTGAAGTCGCTCTTCCCAACGATTCTCTACAGATCCTGCATAGGTAGCGTCAATTAACAATCGTTCTTTTTCAGTTGCGTTTGATGAATAGAATTTTGCCTTTTTATAGGCAGGTTGTATTTTATCATAATTTCTTAAGCGATCATATGTAAACCCTAAATAGAGGTAGGCTACAGCAAAAGTAGTATCAATTTCAATAGCCTTTTCAAAATATTGCCGTGAGTCATTGAAATAGTTTTTAAAATAGTATTCCTGGCCGGTGAGGAAGTGCTTGTAAGCTTCCATCGATGTTGTGGTCACATCTACTATTCTGCTTGGCGTCGCTTCGATGAATTTTTTGGAAAGTCCTATACTGCGGGAAATACTTTTGCTCAGTTCATCAATTTGTGTTTCAAGAATGCTGCCCACCCCTTTACCCCGGGAACTGGTACTTGTTAATAATTGTTTGGATTGAACATCCAGTACTTTTATATCTGTAACAAAAATATCATCGGCTTTGATGAAGCTGCCAAGCACAATGGTTTCAATGCCATCCATAGTGCACAGTTCAAATCCTGTATTTTTATCAATCAATTCTAGATTTTCCTTACCCATCTGTTTCAACAGATCATGCATTCGTTCCCAAGTTGTGACATTGAAATATGGGGATTGTTCCAGATTTGTGATGAGGAGATTTGGAATCGCTTTTTGAAGATAGTTGTAACTTTCATCGCCTGTTTGATTTTCAAAGCTGATGACAGCAATAGGTTTTGGAGGATAGGATATTTGATTTCGATATACAAACCGGATCAAAGAAAAAATTACCAATACAATGAATAAAGCGACAATGCCAAGGCTTACCTTATGTTGCCATTTCATTTTATTGACCAGTCTAATCATTCGTGGAAACTTATCAGCATTTTCTTTTGTCAATTCGAATGGTGGTTTTAATTTTTTCAAATCACTAGTTATTTCCGATACATTCTGATATCGGTTATGAATCTCTTTGTGAAGCATCCGCTTAACGATCTGTTCAAGTATTCTGGGAATCTCAGCTCTGAAATCTGTCATAGGTTCCGGTTCTTTATTTAAAATGGAATAAATCACAACCTGGTCTACATCACCCGGAAATGCTAATTTTCCAGTGATCATCTCATACATAACCACACCTAATGACCAGATATCTGTGCGGTGATCAACTTCCTGACCACTTGCCTTTTCGAATGACATGTAAGAGACAGTTCCAAGACTGGACCCCTCTTTCGTAAGCCGGGTTTGTTTTAATGATCGGGCCAGTCCAAAATCCATGATCTTTACATGGCCGTTCTCAGTGATCATAATGTTGGAGCTCTTGATATCCCGGTGTACAATTCCATGCTTATGGGCTTCCTGCAATCCCTGACATATCTGAATCCCAATCCGGATGGCTTGATCGACAGGAAAGGGACCAGATTTCAATTTGTTATCCAGACTTTGTCCTTCGATATATTCCATGACGATAAAGAGCTGATCTTCCCATTCACCAATATCATGAATGGTGCAGATATTAGGATGGTTGAGAGCAGCGGCAGCTTGAGCTTCTCTGATAAATCGCTCCTTGGCTTCAACGTCATAAGTGAGACGGGAAGATAAAAATTTAAGCGCGACAATGCGATGCAGTTTTGTATCTTCAGCTTTGTAGACTGTACCCATCCCACCAGCGCCAAGTTTTTCGATAATTTTGTAATGAAATATGGTCTTGCCGATCATTATGATCTAGAGCGTTGTTAATTATTTTATAAAATACCAAGTTTATCTATAACGCAATAACATATATTTTACTGGCAATATCTTTATTACAGGCAATATACAACATATAATACAGAAAGTCAAAAAAACATACTTGCTATAATATGTAATATATTTGCAGATTAAAGTTAATTTACATAAAAAACAACTTATGAGAAAATCTTTTTATTTAATTTCTGTTGCTCTATGCTTATTGATATTAAAAGCAGAAGCTCAGGAATATTATAAAACTGATAATGGTATTAAAACAGAAATCAATAATATTGATGTAGCAATACAATTTTATTCACCGGAAATTGTCCGGATACTGAAATCTCCGAAAGGAATCAGCTATAATAAAGAAAGTCTGTCGGTTATTAAGCAACCTGAAAAATTTAATTTTGTAATATCAATCGTGGACGACCAGGTAAGATTAGCATCCAAAGCCATTGAAGTACAACTCAATACTAAAACCGGGAAAGTTACTTACTTTTTACCCAGGGAAGAGATTCCCCTGTTCACTGAAAAGGACTACGGGATTCAGTTCACTCCTGTTAAAGACGTTGAAGATGACACATACATTGTCCGGCAGGCTTTTATGCTTGATCAGGATGAGGCCATTTACGGGCTGGGTCAGTTTGAGCATGGTAAAATGGTGCAACGCATGCAAAAGCTTTATATGAGGCAAAACATTAATGTGACAGTCATTCCCTTTTTCCAGTCCGTAAAAGGATATGGTATATTCTGGGATAACTATTCGCCAACAACATTTGTCGATAACCTTCAGGAGACTTCTTTTGAATCGGAAGTTGGTGATTGCGCGGATTATTATTTTATGTATGGAGGAAATGCTGATGGAGTGATTGCTCAAATGCGTGATTTAACAGGTCAGGTACCAATGTTTCCTTACTGGACTTATGGCTATTGGCAAAGCCGTGAACGCTACAAATCACAGGAAGAAACAGTAGGTGTGGTTAAAAAATACAGGGAATTAGGTGTACCGTTTGACGGTATTATACAGGACTGGCAGTACTGGAGTGAAGATAATGCTTACTGGAATGCAATGGAATTCGGCAACCCCGGGTTTCCCGATCCCAAAGCCATGATTGATGAAGTGCATAAGCTCAATGCTCATATCATAATTTCTGTCTGGGCATCTTTCGGACCAAAAACTAAACAATATGCAGATTTGGAAGAAAAAAATATGTTGCTGGATTTTACCACCTGGCCCCTGAACTCAGGCGTAAGAGTATATGATGCTTTTAATCCCGAGGCCCGCGATATTTACTGGAAATATCTGAACAAAGGAATTTTCTCTCTGGGAATGGACGGCTGGTGGCTCGATTCCACAGAGCCGGATCACTTTGACATTAAAGAAAAGGATTTTGATAATAAAACTTACCTGGGCTCCTTCCGTAAAGTTCTGAATGCATATCCGTTAATGACTGTCGGCGGAGTATACGACCACCAGCGCGAAGTCACATCCGGTAAACGGGTATTCATTTTAACCCGTTCCGCTTTTGCCGGTCAGCAACGATACGGTGCCAATTCATGGTCAGGTGACGTTCATTCATCCTGGAAAGTCCTTCGTAACCAGGTGTCTGCCGGAACAAATTTCTCATTATGCGGTATTCCTTACTGGAACAGTGATATAGGCGGTTTCTTTCCGCATGTGAATTATCCTGAAGGTGTGAATGATATTACCTATCATGAACTCTACGTGCGCTGGCTGCAATTTGGCGCATTCTGTCCGATGATGCGTTCGCACGGAACACATACGCCACGTGAAATTTACCAGTTCGGGAAAAAAGGGGACTGGGCTTATGATGCCATAGAAAAATTTATTAACCTTCGCTACCGCCTGTTACCATATATCTATTCAACCTCATGGGATGTAACTGCAAACTCTTCCAGCATGATGCGTGCCCTTATGATGGATTTTGCTTCGGATAAAGATGCACTGGATATTAACGATCAGTACATGTTTGGCAAGTCATTCCTGGTTTGTCCGGTTACCGAAGCTTTATATACCAGCAAAAATCCGCAGGGATCAACAGAAGATTTCAGCACTACGAAAACCACTACATCATATCTTCCTGCAGGAACTTTGTGGTATGACTTCTGGACAGGTGAAAAACTGAACGGAGGGCAGAAGGTTGAAAAGTCAACTCTCATTGATATTATGCCACTGTATGTAAAAGCCGGGTCTATAGTGCCAATGGGACCACTGGTTCAATATGCAAATGAAAAAATTGATCCGGTAGAAATACGTATTTACCCCGGTACAGATGGAAAATTTGTTTTGTATGACGATGAGAGAGACAATTACAATTATGAAAAGGGAATATATGCTACCATTAATTTTACGTGGGATGATAAAGAACAGACTTTAACGATTGGAGAACGGAAAGGTAGTTTCCCGGGAATGGCCGGACAACTCAGGTTTGATATTGTTCTTGTTGGTCCCAATCAGGGCTGCGGAATAAAACCTTCTGAAAAAGTAAATAAGACAATAATATATACAGGAAAACAAAAGGTTATTAAGTTGAATTAAGGATAACATTTATTTGCGAAACGTTAGATGTGCAAAATGTAAACTGAATATATATGTATAGGATAATAATTTATTTTCTAACGTTAATTGTTTTTTAGACATCATGCAACAAAGTAAAAGAATCGGTTGAAATAATCACAAGTGCAATTTCAGCAATTGATACTATAGAAACGATAATATATAAACAAACACTGGTTAGAACCAATCCGCGTAATCCTGAAGAAGTCAGCCAAAGCGAGAGAAAATTTTATTATAAAAAACTCCATTCAGATTCCTTAATTGGAGCAAAAGCTCATATTTATTATTTTGATAATGGTTTTATCTTATATGAGGATATCTATAATGGAGAAACACTGATCCGCAAAAATAACAGGGATAGTACAGCATTAAGATATGATTTGATAAAATACCCTTTTTTTTTAAAACAATTTTTCTGGGGTAAAAACACACCTTATACAATGCAGGCAATGTTAAAATTTATAATAAAACATCAGTCAGATTACAATCTGAGTTTTTTAAGTGATACTACTATAAATGACCGGGAATGTTATACTATTAAGGTAATACTGACTGATAAGAATGCCAGACCCGGAATGAATCTTGAATTTACACAGGATTCAGGTTCTGTTTCAACAGCATATTTATACTTCTCCGGGCTTGATTATTATCCACAGAAAATGCGCATGGAATATGTTAATAATAGTAATCCGGACAGACTACTCTTTACAGACCACAATTTCTATGATATAAAATTTAATCCGCTTATCTCTGATACTCTATTTGATACATCTGACAAGGTTTTAAAAAGATATGATGTAGAAGAGATGAAACCTTAAAAGGTTTTCAGATCATAACATCAGCTATAAATACGCTCTCTTTCAACTAAAGATGCAACTAGTTGACTTAAGGCTTATTATGTTGTATATTTGATTATTGGAAATTGCTTAGTCTAATTATTAACGTTAACCTTTCCAAACTCTTTTTAACCTGTCTTAACTTTGTTAATATGAAAACAAAAATGATGACCAAAACAACAGCTTTTTTTACTTTGCTTGCTGTAATGCTTATAACAGCAAGATTCACTAAAGCACAGATTCCCACTTTTTCCCTGATCGATACAAGTATTGTATGTACAATAGGCGGCTACTCAGATGCTTCAGCCTTTGGGGACTTCAATAATGATGGTCTTGAAGATCTCATAATTGATAATGCATGCCAGACCTCCGGACCATGCAGTCATTTTCTGTTTCTGAATGAGGGCAACTGGAATTTTATTCCAGTTAATGAAGGGGACATCGTAAATTATATTTCTGAATATGGTTCACACGGGTCATGCTGGGGTGATTATAACAACGATGGTAACCTTGATCTGTTTATTGCCAGTATAATAAACGAGAATAATCTGCTCTTTATGAATAATGGTGATGGTTCTTTTACAAAAATAAACGAGGGTGCCCTGGTTAATGATGGAGGTGATTCAGGTCCTCCCATTTGGGTAGATATTGATAATGACGGGTATCTGGATCTATACGTTGTAAACCAGGAAATACAGAAAAATTTTCTTTACCACAACAATGGTGACGGAACCTTCACAAAAATAACTGAAGGAGAAATTGTAAACTTTGTTTTTACTCTCGACCTTTTCGCCACCACATGGGTAGATATTGACAACGATCGTGATATGGACATGTTCCATACAGCTAAAGAATATAGTCAGTCTGTAGGATATAAACGTTTATTCATAAATGATGGAAACGGAAACTTTACATCAGATACATCAAGGTACTGGTTAAATGATCCGACCACAACGTGGTCCGCCTGTTGGGGAGATTATGATAATGATGGTTACATGGACCTGTTTGCACCAACTATAAGTACAGGTGGAACAGCTGATTATGATTTACTGTATCACAATAAGAGAGACGGAACATTTGAAAAAATCGAAGGTGTAGTCCCTGTAAATCAGCAAACAATTAACTGGGGTGCCCAATGGGCCGATCTTGATAATGATGGCTATCTGGATTTATTTACAAATGAAAACGATAAGAATTATTACATCAGAAATAATGGTGACGGCACATTCACTAAAACAGAAACTGATATTGGGGGAAGTATTGTCGATATGAATAATGATGGATTCCTTGATATGTTCCAAGTCCGTGGGTATGATAATTCTCCTCCCTACGAAAATTTAATATATTGCAATGACGGGAACTTCAATAGTTGGATCACTATTAAACTTATAGGTACTGTGTCGAATAAAAGTGCAATCGGGGCAAGAGTAATAGTAAAAGCAACCATAGGCGGATCACCTGTATGGCAAATGGGTGATATTGGTATGTCATGGAAAGGTTTAAATGCTCATTTCGGATTTGGTCATGCTACACTTATTGATTCCCTTATTATACGATGGCCTGCAGGTCATGATACGCTTCTGACAAACGTTGCTGTTAACCAGGTTTTAACGATCATTGAAGAAATTCCTTCAGGTTACCTGAGAGCAAGCTTTGCTATTGATACGACTATTGGACGAGGAGAACTTACTGTACAGTTTAAAGATATCAGCAGGTTTGATCCTGCATATCCAATTACTTCCTGGTCATGGGACTTTAATGGCGACGGCAATGAAGATTCCGATGAACAAAATCCGATATTTGTTTATAGTAATAACGAGGGTGAGGTATATGATGTATCGTTAACTATATCCAATGGAGCTGATACAGCAACAATGACTAAAAAAGAATGCATACGAATTTATCCGAGTAGCAGTACAGAAAATTTAGCACGATGGGGTACTGCAACATCTTCATCATCTGAAAGACATGTCTTTTTAGCCCAATATGCTATAGACGGAGAATTATTGACACGATGGGGAAGCGAACATACTGAATCCACTTCATGGTTAAAAGTCGAGCTGGATTCTGTGTACGAAATCGGTAAAGTTATTATTCATTGGGAACCTGCCTATGCCAGAAAATATGAGATTCAGACATCACTGGATGATTTAAAGTGGAATAGAGTATATTGTGAAAATGCAGGAAATGGTTTGGAAGATACTATATATTTTACAGGAACCAGTGCAAAGTATGTAAAAATAGATTGCCAGCAAAAAATATCAGTCGGTGGAAGCTATTATGGTTATTCCGTATATGAAATCGAAATTTACCGTTCAGACGGAAATGTATATGACGATAATTGCGGAACTGGTATTATAGAACTTACAAAACCTGATAATACGGTTTCCGTTTATCCCAATCCTTTTAATGAATCGGTTACATTCTCATTTATGCTTGAAAAGTCTGCCGATGTTCAGCTTAGTATAAATGATTTGTTGGGTAGAAAAATAGCGAATTTGTATAATGGTCGGTTGGAGGCAGGTCAGCAGCAAATTGTCTGGGAAAGGACAAATATTCATGGAAAAAGGGTAAAACCGGGATATTATGTATACGATTTGACTGTCAGTGATAGAAGTGACAATCTGAAACTTAACGGAAAACTGCTTATCGCGGATTAATCATAATTTGATAAAAAGGGAGTGATTGTCACTCCCTTTTTTTCTCCTTGTGCACACAACTAACACAAAAATAGCTTAATTATATACAATCGATAAACGCTACTCTAATTATATTAACTATATGAATTTTAGTAAAGAGATGAATTTTGACTTTTTTAAAAAAACAAATTAATTATCTTCAAAGTTTTAAAATTATATTTGATTGATTATTTCTCATAATAAATTACACATGGAAAAACATCGCTTAATTCCTAAAGGCATAGCGTTGCCTTTTATTCTTCTTACATCATTGTTTTTTGCCTGGGGCATACCCAATAATCTTACGGATACCATGCTTGCTGCTTTTAAAAGGATCATGAGTTTATCCGATACCAAAACAGCATGGATACAGGTAGTCTGCTACCTGCTCGGATATGGATGCTTTGCCATACCGGGCGCATTGTTCATAAAGAAGTATACCTATAAATCGGGAGTGATGCTGGGTCTTGGGTTGTATGCACTGGGCGCATTTTTGTTCTATCCTGCCATGCTGACTTCTGAAGGAAGCATAAACCTTAGTTTCATGATGTACCTGTCCGCCATATTGATCCTTTTTGCGGGACTTTCTGTTCTTGAGACTTCAGCTAACTCATATGTTTGTGCTATCGGTGCGGAGCAAACTGCCACGCGGCGTCTGAACCTTTCCCAGTCATTCAATCCTTTTGGTGCTATTACAGGAGTGGTGATCAGCCAGGTATTTATCCTTTCCCATTTGAATACCATGACAGCTGCGGAAAGGGCTGCTATCCCCGCAGAAGAATTGACCCGGATTCAGGGCGCTGAGTTAAATGCGGTCACAATAACCTATATGGCTCTGGGTTTGGTAATGGTTGTTCTTCTGCTTGCGATATTTTTTACCAGAATGCCCAACCTGAAAGAGGATGATAAAAAACTTGATTTTTCAGGGACATTTCGCAGGTTAATTAAAAACAAAAACTATGTATGGGCTGTTACCGCTCAGTTTTTTTATGTGGGAGCCCAGATTGCAGTCTGGTCATTCATAATCAGATACACCATGCAGCAACTTCAGTTCGATGCCATAGTTGCACAACTGGGGAACCCGGTCACATCAGAAGAGATTATATCTGCACTAAGAAAGGTTGAACCCATTGCCGCGGGATTTTATAATGTTTGTGAATGGATCGGACTTGATGTCCTGCTTCCCAGAACATCTGAGCAGGCCGGAGCTACCTATTATATCATGTCACTGATTGATTTTGTGTTGGGAAGGTTTATATGCACTGGTCTGATGAAAATAGTGAAACCCCGGAATCTATTGACAGCCCTTGCCTTGATTGCAGTCGCATGCTGTCTGACATCCATCTACGCACAGGGATTCATAGGAGTATACACACTGGTAGCTGTTTCAGGGTGTATGTCCCTGATGTTTCCAACCATTTATAGTCTGGGGATTGCCGGGCTGAAGGATGACACAAAAATTGGGGGTGCCGGAATGATAGTGGCAATTGCAGGTGCAGCATTCCTGACGCAATTACAGGGCATAGTCTCAGACCAGTCCGGCAGCATTAAATTTGCTTACTGGGTACCCACTGTTGCATTTCTGGTAATCTCATATTATGCGGGTGTTGTTAGTAGAAAACAGAAATCTGTTATACTTGATCAAGAAAGTAATAGTCATTAAATAAAGCTATTTGAGTGAAAGACATTCTTTATTTTACTAATGCCATTGATTTGGTTATTACCTGGTTGCCTGCCGCCCAGAAAGATTATTACTCCACAACTACTTTCCTCATCCAGATACCTTTATCAGTAGTTAACTCCAGAAGATAAACACCCGGACTTATATCACCCCTATGAATTTCAACAGGAGTTTTTGAAATCGGATTCATTATTCTTATAACATTACCTGTTATATCAATAATTTTTATCGTATATATTTTTTCTGTTTCAGGAAAAGAAATGATCATTTTTTCACGGAATGGAACAGGATATAACAGTATGCTTGCTTCAGAGTATGCATCATTTATATTTTCAATCGGATTAATGGTAACATTTACCGTATCGCTGTTTTTACAACCGTTTTCATCGATAACTTCTGCCCAGTATGTCCCCTGCTGGTTTACTTCCAGGAATCGTTCAGTTGAATTGTCATTCCATAAATAAGAATACCATTCTCCCGCATCCAGAACTGTTGTATATCCTTCATTTAATAAAATATTTTCTCCCAAATCAATAGCGGGTAATGGATTTACATATACCCGGAAATTTGCCGAATCACTACCACAATGATTTATAATAACATATTTATAGACAGCTTCATCGTCATTTGTAACAGGGCTCAATACTAAAACAGAATCGGTATAACCACCAAGAATATCATTATTTTTATACCATTGATAAGTGAAAGGTGATGATCCATATGCCTGAACTAATATTACAGTATCTTCATATTCGCAAACATCAATATCAGCTTCATTACTTATTATCTGTGGTTCTTCATGAACTGTTACCGTTGCTGTCTGGCTAAACAGTGTATCAACAATATTTGAAACAATGCATTTGTATTCACCTTCGTCTTCTAATGTTACAGGATTAATTTTTAATTCTTTAGTGTTGGCATTTGGTATATTTATTTCATTCTTTTGCCACTGAATAGCAAACAGGTCTATCCCATCTATTTTTAAACTTACACTATCGCCATAACAGGCTATGCTATTTTCAGGTTGTTCAACTATTGCTATTGTATCCGAGATAAACTCATATGCTCCTATATCTATCCTTCCATGAAAAACTCTTGGATAGCCTTCAATATCATAAGGTGGTAAATTTAATCCTGTAGTATCAATAGTACCTGAATTAATGCAGGGTGATTCTAAGGATAAAGACCAATCAGCCTCCAATCCGTTATAATCAGCACCAACGCCAGAAGATGGAGCAATAAATATCGGATCAGTTACTTTATTTGTGCCTGATAAACTGAAATCATCGTCACTTACTATATCATTTTCGCTATTCCTGATCAGACAATATTCAATCGAAAATTCATGAAACATGCTTTCCATAAAAATTTGATTCCCCGAATTTTCAGATTGATTATTCCAGATAATACAATTTTTTAAAACAGAATTACCATTTAAATGTAATCCCCCTCCATTATTATTTGAATAATTATTTGTTATTGTATTATTAAGCAATATCGTAGTACCAACATTTGTATAAAAACCTCCACTGCCATGTCCAGTGCAACTATTGTTACTAATAATATTATTGACTATTAAAGAATTGCCGATATTACAAATACCTGCAGCATAACCAATAGATATATTATTGGTTATAAAATTATTAATAATTAAATTGTTTTCGCGTACATAAACTCCTCCGCCATCTCTTGCACGGTTATTGTATATTATATTACCTGCTAATGTATTATTAGCACCAGTTATTGAGATAGCCCCTGTATTGGAACCTTTTAGATTATTATTCCTTACTATACTCTTTGATATTACTATATGTTCATCCTCTATACTAATAGCGCCAGGAGTTGAATTACAATATTCAACAATACAATCAGATAACCGGGAACTGGAAGACTCTCCGTACTTTCTAAATTTTATGCCTTTCCAGCCTTCAAATGTGTTATTGTAAAATCCAGATGTGTCTTTTGCAGTAAATAATATTCGATCTGAATTTGTTCCAATTGCTTCTATTTTCCCAAATATTTCAAGCACAGTATAGTCTTCAAATAAAACAACAGTTCCTGGATTTACAGTTAATTGAGCATTTTCATCAACAAGAACGTCACATGCAACAATAATGGTATCTAAGTTCCATACCCTATCATTTTTAATAATTCCGCATTGGACATTTCCAACATATACCATGAATGTATCAATATCAAAATACCCCTGTCCATCTTCAATTTTTACAATAACAGTAGAGTTACCTTCCCATCCTTCTTCAGGGATTAATAAATATGTTGAACCGGGATTATTTCCAGAAAGCTCTGATATGATGACATTTGAATCACTACTTGCAATACTTAAAGTATGCAATTCATCCGGATCATTCCCTATATACCAGACCTGCAATTCTTCCATCGAAGATTTTAAAAGATATTGATCAGAAGTTGGTGTTAATAAAGGAGCTCTTCCCCTTGGTTCTCCCTGAAACTCGTAAGCCCCAATATCGATTCTTTTATCCAAACCATCATAAATTCTTGGATTCCCATCCAAATCAAATTCTGATATATCGAATTCTGCTGGTTTAATTATTCCTGCATTTATACAAAGAGAACTATCGGAAAGCCGGAAATTAAAATTGGAAGTATCAATAAAATAAGGATCGAAATTAAAACTATTGTTTATACCATTATTATTAAAAAGATTTGATCCTTCTAAATCATTCAATCCTTCTATATTGCAATTTTGTATTGTTAAAGAACTCTTACCCTTGTTAACATCTACAAATCCAATATTATTATTTCCGTTATTTCTGACAATATTATTATACATTTGTACTATACTAGGGCCTAACTTAATACCTCCGCCAACGTCTGCTTTATTATTAACAACAGTATTATTGCTTATAATAACTCCTGATGAATAAGAAAGTGAAATACCTGAGCCATCATTATTATATATCAGGTTATTCGTAACAGTGGAAGGTCTCTTAAAACTTGTAAATCCTAATTGTATTCCATCTCCTTTATTATTGAATATCTGATTGTTTATTATATCAATGAAGTAATCCGTTGACGCACATATGGCAGTGCCTTCATTATCATGAATTATACTGTTAACCACAGAGAGACTACCTTCACCTGTAGTAATAACAGAAACTGCTTTATTATGGTGAATTATACTGTTATAAACACTTACACCGCCTAGATAAGATGAAGATATAATACAATCTCCTTGATTATGGTGAATTATACTGTTTTTAATAATCCCATCATAAAAAACAGATATAAACCAATTTCCTTTATTATGGTGTATGTTACAGTTTTCAATTCTAGCAGAACTACTATATCTTGGAATACAAGAATAGTAGGTATTGTATTCAATTGTACAACTATCAAAAAAATGATAATAATCAACTGCACCACTTATTGATCCACAATTATTTCCAATAAAATTGCAATTTCTTGCTCTATTAAATATTAAATGGTCTTTTATATAATTATATCTATACGTACATCTTTCAACTACTACTGGTTCCCCAAAGCAATCGTGTTCATATTTATGATCAAATACCTGCTTGCCGTATTCAAAAATACAATATTCAAATTTACGTTTCTGCATTTCATCACAACTACCGAAACCAGACTCTGCAAAATCCCATCCGCCATCAGTAGTGGATAAATCATGAAGGCCTGTGGTATCATTAATGGTAAACAATATGGAATCGGTTTTTGTACCTACTGCATATATTGAATCTGCTAAAATACTGTAATACCCCTGGAATTCAACATATGTTCCGGGTTCAATTGTAAGTGTGCCATTTACAGTTATATCGCCCGTTACTTTTACTGTATCGGCGCTCCAGGTTGTATCTCCGGGAATAGGCCCCTGAATATAAATTGTTGACTGACCCGAAATTATTGAAAGGAAAAGATTTAAAAATATTGGGGCAATAAGAAAAATAATACAGTTTTTCCGTAGTCTAATTTTCAGGCTCATCATTTCAGTATTTTAAGTTACCAGTAACATTCAAAATAAGTTAACAAATTTCATACTCATTTTCGGGCCATATTTTATTAACTGCCTGATATTGTAGATGAACGTATTAAAATCATTGACAATAAAAATTGCAATTACTGAAATACTATTTCTGAACAGGGTCTTTTACAAATTTAAGTTCATACCCGACTATCCTAAATAAAAACTTATAAACACCTTGAGTCCAGGATTTTTTTATTTCTAACCAGTCAAATATTATCCTGGTCCGGTAAATTATATTCTCATTTGATAACTCCAGGAAATATAAACCTGGTGGCAGATCTCCCCTTTTCAATTCATAGAATCCGGAAGTTATGTCTCCGTATATAATTATAACATTTCCGGTTATATCTTTAAGATACAGTGTATAGCTTTCATTCTCTTCATTTGGAAATTCTATAAATGCTGTCTGTTTAACGGGATTAGGCATTACAAGAATTTCATCACTATAATTGTGCTTTATGATGCCTGATTCGATTAAATCATTTATGTATATTTTAAATATTTTCTCGTAAAAAAGGTTAGCCGGACCGTCATCCACTGCCCTAATCCGGATACTATTTTCAGCAGTATTCTCAAAATCAAAAGAAACATCAGCGGTTAATTTATTATTGATGATTTGAAAATTGTTATTATCAGTGTCGCCTTGCCCTGATACCAGGTAGAATGTGTGATTGTCACCCAAATCATAATCCAGCGCTGAAATAATACCCACTTCAGTACCTTACGGTAGATTCTCATCTGCCCGGTTATTGCTCAGTATTATATCATAAGGTGCTCTGTTATTCCTGGGTTTGAAATACATATTAGATAAAGAATACCTGAATTCTCTTTCAGGGCCGTCAATATTGATAATGTATTTCTCAGGCAGTTTAATACCTGCCTGGTAGTAAGTCTCATCGTAGGGATAAGCCTGATCTGAATTATGGAGAATTCAATGAGAAAAGAATTCTCCAGCCAAGCACAATTGAAAAGATGCTTGAGATCCAAAATCTGTCTTCCGGTTTATCATATCTGTGGTGGAATTGCCTGGGTGATTGTATCGGACATAAGGGTGGAGGAACAGGTTTCAGTACATGGGCCGAGTGGCATATAGACAGCGATACTGGTATTTTGGCTTCAATCCATCCTTCCGGAATTATTCTTTTGATGCGTATATGCGGGATTTTCTGAAATCAGATGGTGAATGCCCTGTTTTTTCCTTAAAAGACTTTGAAAAGTAATATATATTTTCAAAACCTGTTTCAAAAGCAATGTTCTGTATTGAAGATGATGTGTTCAGCAGCAGATCCTGTGCCCGCTTTGTTTTGAGCTGAAGGTAGTATTGCTTGGGTGAAATTCCTGTATATTCCTTAAATCTTTTGCGGAACAGTGAATAGCTGATATTAAGTCTCATGGCAATTTCTTTAAAGTTTACAGGTGAGTTTATATTTTCATTCAGAAGTGCACGTGCTTTATTAATTTTTTCCTCAATAGGTTTCCCTAAAAAGTTTCTGCTCCTGAATGAAAATTGAATCTGTCCCAGTACCTGGAGTACAAGTCCGGTTATAATCTGCTGGTATCCGGGTTTTTCTTCTTTGCCAAAAGAGATAATTTCTTCAAACAAGGACTGTATAGGAAGGATATTCTTAAGATAAACCACAGGCTCTTCAAGGCTGAAAAAACTGCCGGAAATTATATTGTCTGCAAACTTGCCGTTAAATCCAATCCAATACTCTTCCCAGCCTGTGCTTGTTAAGGGCCGGTAGCGATGCCATTCATGAGGATACAATAAGTATAATGTGCCTGGAATTAGCTCGTATTTTCCCCCGTGCCTGGACTCAAAAATGCCTTTTCCTTTTGAAATAAAAAGCAACTGGTATTCCTTAAGGAAGCGTCCTTTTTCCCACTTAAAATAGTGTGATGCAGGATGATGTTTGTAGGGATATTCAGTACCTGCAGGCACGACAGAATTTCCGACATTTTCAATGTAAAATCCTGAGTCTATGTCGTTCTTTGAATTTACGAAATATTTAAAAAACTCATTTTTTCCCATTTCTTATAAATCATTTATCATTTTTTACAAATATTCATTATAAAAATAATATAAATTAGCTTCTATTATCATAATTTCAATTATTTATTATATAAGGAACTAATTATCAAATAGTATAAATATCTGATAATCTAAGTTGTTAAAAAGAACATAACATTAAACCTGATTAAATATGGAACCGAAACCTTTACTGGGAATTTTACTGATTGCTGTTGGAAGCATAGGAGCAGCAAGCTTCTATGTTCCTTTTAAAAAAGTAAAAAAATGGGCATGGGAGTCTTACTGGATTACACAGGGACTTGCAGCCTGGATAATTGCACCATGGCTGTTTGCATTATTAACAGTGCCGGATGGAACACTCATGCAGATCATTTCTGATGCCCCGTCTTCTTCAAAATGGTGGGCTATATTCTTTGGAGTACTCTGGGGAGTAGGGGGACTGACATTCGGATTAAGTATCCGATATTTAGGAGTTGCGCTGGGGCAAAGTGTTGCACTTGGATTCTGCGCAGCTTTTGGAACTTTGATTCCGCCTGTAGTAGCAGGTGAAAATCTTTTCAGTTCTGCTTCGGGTATATTAATGCTTGTTGGAGTGGCTATCTGTGTTGCTGGTATTGCAATTATCGGCTATGCAGGAGCATTAAAAAATAAGAATCTGAGTGAAGAAGAAAGAAGAAAAGCAGTAAAAGAATTTGCACTGAAGAAAGGACTGATAATAGCCGTATTTGCCGGCATTATGAGTGCCTGTTTCAGTTACGGGATTGAGTTGGGTAAACCAATAGCAGATGCAGCAAAGAATCTGGGGACAAATCCGCTTTATCAGACTAATCCTGTACTAATATTTATTTTGCTTGGAGGATTCTTCACTAATTTCGTTTATTGTGTCTTTCTGAACATTAAAAACGGAACAGCTAAAGATTATATATCAGGAGGGGGCGGCATTTTTTTCAATAACCTTCTGTTTACATTTCTTGCGGGTTTTTTATGGTTCATGCAATTCCAGTTTTTTGGGATGGGCAAAAGCCAGTTGCCGTTAAGCATGTCGGTTTTTGCGTGGAGTATTCTTATGGCTTTAAATATAGCATTCAGTAATATATGGGGAATATTTCTGAAGGAATGGAAAGGCACCGGAACAAAGACAATAGTAATACTGATAATTGGTATAGTTATACTGATATTGTCAACCTTTGTTGTTAATCTTAAATGATAATTGAAATTTATTAAAGTAAATAATAACCATTAATCACATAACAAAATGAAAAGATTTGGATTTAAAATGAAACTAAAACCGGGGTTCAAAGAAGAATATAGAAAAAGACATTCTGAAATCTGGCCTGAACTAAAAGAACTTCTGAAAAAGTCAGGTATATCTGATTACTCTATTTTTCTTGATGAAGAAACAAATATACTTTTTGCAGTGCAAAAACAGTCAGGTCAAGAGTCTTCACAGGACCTGGGCAAGACCGCCATAGTGCAGAAATGGTGGGCATATATGGCAGATATCATGGATACTAATCCCGATAATTCACCGGTAACAATAGCACTTGAAGAAGTGTTTTATATGGAATAATTAATCAAAAAAAATTAATAAAATGACAGATAAAGATTTTGTTGAAAGTGCATACAAGCTGGCAAAAGACCAGTATGCACAACTTGGAGTCAATACTGATTCAGTATTGGAAAAATTAAAAGATGTTGTGATAAGCCTGCATTGCTGGCAGACCGATGATGTAGGCGGCTTTGAAACACCTGAGGCCGAACTTGGGGGAGGAGGTATACAGGTAACAGGAAATTATCCGGGAAAAGCCGGAACTATTCAGCAGATGCGCCAGGACCTGGATAAGGTAATGTCTTTACTGCCAGGGAAACAGCGCCTGAATTTACATGCTATTTATGGCGAATTTGGCGGAAAGCTGGTAGACCGGGATGAGATAGGTGTTGAACATTTCCAGGGATGGATTAACTGGGCAAAGGAAAGGGGAATCGGACTGGACTTTAATGCTACTTGTTTTTCCCATCCAAAAGCAGATGACGGATTTACGCTTTCAAGCAAAAATGAGGATATAAGAAAATTCTGGGTTAAACATGTAAAGCTTTGCAGGAAGATAGCTGCCGAGATGGGAAAGCAACTTGGTACAGCATGTATCCACAACCTCTGGATCCCTGACGGAATGAAAGATACACCGGTCGATAGGTACACACACAGGGCAATATTGAAAAAATCGCTGGATGAGATATTAGCCGATAAATACCCAAAGGAACATTTAAAAGACTCCATTGAATGTAAACTATTTGGTATAGCTTCTGAATCAATGGTGGTAGGTTCCCACGAATTTTATATGGGCTATGCAATTAAGAACAACACATTACTGTGTCTTGACAATGGCCATTTTCATCCGACAGAACAGGTAGGTGATAAAATATCCTCTATATTACAATATGTGGATGAACTGCTTTTACACGTAACACGCGGAGTAAGATGGGACAGCGACCATGTGGTAACCTTTAATGACGAGATATTACTGATTGCCCATGAGATAGTGAGGGCAAATGCATTGAACCGTGTAAATATCGGACTCGATTATTTTGATGCCAGTATTAACCGCATAGGTGCCTATGTAGTTGGAACACGCGCCGCACAGCAGGCTTTCCTTTTTGCATTGCTGGAACCGGCAAAAATACTTAAAGAATATGAAGAAAAGGGAAAATATTTTGAACGCCTGGCAATGCTTGAGGTAATGAAAACAAGGCTGTTCGGGGCAGTGTGGGATTATTATTGTTATACCTGTAATGTACCTGTTGGAAAAGACTATATAGCTGAGGTGCAGATGTATGAAAAAGAAATATTATTAAAGAGATAATATTTAATGGATACAAAGATTAAAGACCTGGTTGAATTATCACGTCTTTACGGGGCGAATAAGGAATATGTCATTGCCGGAGGAGGAAATACATCATTTAAGAATAATGATTATTTGTGGATAAAAGCCAGTGGTGTTTATCTTTGCAGTATTAATCAGGATGGTTTTGTTTGTTTATCCAGGGATAAACTAAAAATAATCTACGATAAGAAATACAGCACAAATCCTCAAAAGAGAGAAACTGAAGTCAAAAACGATCTTAACAATGCAATAGTGTCAGGTAGGGGGAAAAGACCTTCGGTAGAAAGTTCACTGCATGATATAATAAATTATCCCTTTGTTGTGCATACCCATCCGACACTGGTGAATTCATTATTATGCTCTAAAAATGCCAGGTCTTTATCAGAAAAATTGTTTGGGTATGATGCCTTGTTTATCGAATATGTTGATCCGGGATATATTCTTTTCAGGAAAATATCGGATGAGCTGGTGATTTACAGAAGATTGAGAAGTTGTGACCCGAAAATTATTCTAATTGAGAACCATGGTATTTTTGTCAGTGGTGAGAGCACAAGGGAAATTAAGAGCATTTACCAGAAAATCGAAAACACAATTCTAAATGAAATTAAACTCGAGCTGCCTTCAAATATCTGCCAGTCCTTTTACACTAATATTGAGAAAATAGCTGTTGAGCTTGTCAATAACAACAAAACTTATTGTACCGGTACAATATCTTCTGACCTTGTCAGTGAATTTGTAAGGGCCATAGAATCTTTCAGGGAAATAGAAAAAGCATTTACTCCTGATCATATTGTTTACTGCAAATCCCGTTACCTTTTTGTTGACGATAGTGAAGAAATGAAAGCTTTGAATGAAATAATGGAATTCAATAAAAAATATGGCTACTATCCCAAAATAATAGCTGTTAAAAACAAAGGACTGCTTATTATTGAAGAAAACGAAATTGCACTTCATGTGGTAAAGGAATTGATTTTGAATATGATGAAAATAAGTTTCTATGCCCGGTATTTTGGCGGTTCCAAACCGTTAAGTGACAGGCATATTGAATTTATTGAAAGCTGGGAAGCTGAAAACTACCGCAAACAAATGATGAAAAATGAGAATTAAAATTGTAAAATGACTAACAAATGAAAAAAGATGTTATAGCAGTATTTGATGTTGGAAAAACCAATAAAAAACTGCTCCTCTTTGATGAATCCTTAAACATTGTATTTCAGGATGAAAAAGTTTTTAAAGGGAAAGCAGATGATGACGGATTTGAATGTGATGATATTGACAGACTCTTAATATGGATAAAAGATTCCCTTGCCAGGATTGTCTCCGGGGAAGATTATGAAATAAAGGCAATTAACTTTTCAACTTACGGGGCCACAATAGTATATCTTGATAAAGACGGTAACCGTACTGCTCCGGTATATAACTATTTAAAGCCCATGCCCGGGGATACATTAAAAGGCTTTTATGAGAAATACGGTGGTGTTGAGGAATTTTCAAGAAAAACAGCCTCTCCTGCATTGGATATGCTGAACTCGGGACTTCAAATATACTGGTTAAAGTGTAAGAAACCCCATTACTGGGGAAAAACAAAATATATTCTGCATTTTCCGCAATATTTAAGTTACATTTTAACCGGACAGATAGTATCGGATTATACATCTATAGGTTGTCATACTGCACTTTGGGATTTTGACAACTGGAAGTACCACAAATGGCTGGCAGATGAAAATATAACATTACCTGAACCTGTTAGTAATAGCCGGGCTTTCAAATATATAGCGAACGGGAAGCAAATAAATGTTGGTATTGGCATTCATGACAGTTCAGCCTCACTGGTCCCTTATCTGGAGGCAGGCGGTGATAAAGAGTTCATACTTATATCGTCAGGAACATGGGCTATTAACATGAATCCATTCAGTAATGATAAACTTACCGCAGATGAGCTGAGAAAGGACTGTCTCTGCTATATCAGTGTTAACCAGAAGCAGGTAAAATCATCAAGGCTGTTCCTGGGGCATATCCACGAAATAAATTGTGTGAAAATTAGTGACTTTTATGGAGTGTCATGCAATGAATTTAAGAATGTGAAGGCTGACCAGGGACTATTAAAGAAACTTATTTCTGAAAACAGGTTTGTCTTTTTCCCGGATTCCATACCTTCTGATTACTATGCTGATCTGGGTTGTCTGAAAGAATACCCGGATTTTATGTCTGCTTACCATCAGTTAATGTTCGAACTGTCGATGTTTGAAGCTGAGGCTATTCGACTTGCACTGGACAAAGAAGATACGACTGAAAATATTTATATAACAGGTGGATTTGCCAGGAATGATATTTTTACTTCTTTGTTGGCCACATCTTTTCCCGGCAAAAATGTATATACAACAGAATTGCATAATGCAACAGCCCTTGGAGCAGCTATGGTAGTTAATCCGGCAAAAAAAAAGGGTGAAGTTGATCTGGCACTTAAGAGAGTAAAGGCTATTACCTGATCATTATCTGTCCGCCTGTAACAGGTATGGCCTGGCCTGTTTCGTATTCCTGTTCAATAGCATAATATATAGCCTTCATTATATCTTCTATTCTGCAGCCCCTTCCTGCAGGCACCTGTTTTTCATAATATTTTTTCACATCTTCGATGGTTTTGGCCCCGGCTACTTTTCCTGCCTTTAAATACTGGACAAACAATCCGGTTTGCGGATCTGACCAGAGCGGACCCTCAAAATAGTTACCAGGACATATTGAGTTGACTTTGATATTATACTCCATCAGTTCAAGGGCAAAAGACTGGGTTAGCCCGATACCTCCGAATTTGCCGCCTGCATAGGCAAAATTTTTATTGCTTCCCTTAAGGCCTGATTTTGAATTTATCTGTATTATATCAGTAAAATAGTCCTTTTTATACTTATTCTGAACCTTGAGTACTCTTGAAGCATACTTGGCACAGTGGTAATAACCAATATAATTGACCTTTGTAACCTTTTCAAACACGGCAGGTTCCATATCATCAAGGCTGCCTGCCATGAGTATTCCCGCATTGCTGATTATCCCATCCAGTCCTCCAAATTCTGCTACAGTGGAGAATATCATGTTTTTTACAGAGCCGGGATTTGTAACATCTGTTTTTATGAATATTGCTTTGTTCTTGCGGTTGAGTTTATTTAGTTTATCACTAGCCTGTTTTCCTTTCTCTGTGTTAATATCAGCAATAACTATATTTGCACCTTCACCAAAAAGGTTTTCGACAATACCGCAACCGAACCCCTGCGCTGCCCCGGTGACAATAAAAATCTTTGAATGAACTCTTCCTTTCAGATTTTTACCGGGTACGTCCTTTGCAGATATGTCCTTTTTATTAAGCAATGTTTCTGCCTTAATCATCAGGGTTTCTGCTTCAGCAGGTGAATCAGCTGTGAAAAGCACTCCAAATCTTTCAATAATTATTATGCCAGGAGGGGTGTTATAATTTTGTGAATATTTATTAAGACCTGACTTAAATTCTTCAATGATTTTTTCAGAATTTTCCTGTGATTTAATAAACAATGGTTTCAAGCCTGCCAGTAATTCTTTTTTATCTGATATACCCGGGAAGGCTGATATATCTTTATACTTAACAGTTATAGGGACATCATCTGTTAATAACATCCGTATAGCCGGGATAACCTCGATAATACGGTTCTTTAGTTTTAAGTTTTCCATTAATCAGTACTATAAGTTTAAAAAGTAATTAATAACAGCATCGCCCAGTTTTACAAATTCTTTGTAATTTGAAATATCAGCATTTCCTTCTTTATCAATATAAGCCTTTTCATTATTGGCAGCCAGGTATTGATGGGCCGCTGTTACACAGGCTCCTTCATAAGAAACCTGCTTAAGTTCATTGTCAAGAGGTTTATCTTTACACTTTATGCTTAAAGGTGCCATGGCGGGCGTATTATGTTCAGTTCCAAACATAACCAGAAATCCGTGCTGCCTGAAATACCTTACATACTCTTTTAAAATGTCAAAAGTGTTCCTGCCAGGTATAAATTCTATGCAATATACATTTTCGTCCAGCAATTGCTTTAGCATCTTTTCCATGCTTTTTTCAAAGTTAGTAAAATTCTTATCCCCGTAGTCCAACAACACTGGATAACAGGGAATACCACCGGCATTTATTATGAATTCCTTTAGTACAGATAATTCTATAAACGAATTTTCATCTTCAGGAACAAAAGCCTGTCCACCTGCTTTGAGCAGGTTACTTCTTATTTCGTTTTCAACATTTGCATCGTTATTTAAGTCCGCTTTACACTCCCTGCCATATATGTGTTCGAGCAACTTTTTTCTGTCAGCGGATTCGGAATATTTTTTATATACCTTTTCCCGCAGGGCCATGGCAATATGCCGTTCGCGCACAAGAGATTTTGAATATTTTTGAACATCGCCGAAACTTAATGATATGCCGGCCTTTTTTTCAATTAACAGATTATCCAACTTCACTGTCATCTTCTGAACATGTTCCTGACTGCTATTTTTCAGCTTTGTAAGAATATCATAATGCCGATTGCTTTGCAATAAGGGATACCACAATCCTTTACCGCTGAAATATATCCTGCCCGGATTATTAGGGTCGTTTACAAGTATACCTCTCTGCTGGAAATCTTTTGACAGCGAAATGAACTCAATATTAAAAAGAGGGTAAATCTTATACACAAGAGATAATTCATAAAATTCTTTATAACCATCTGTGACGTTAAAATCATTTATGCCAAGTACTTTGATGTTCTCCTTTTCAGCAGCCTGAAACATACTTTCAATGCTCTTAAAGGCACTGAATGAGTAGGGCGAATGTATATGCCCGTTAACATCCCAGGTTACTGACTTACTATTTTTTTCAAACCAG
Source organism: uncultured Bacteroidales bacterium (assembly GCA_964521285.1). Lineage (GTDB taxonomy): Bacteria > Bacteroidota > Bacteroidia > Bacteroidales > UBA10428. The sequence goes on from CAZFQS010000018.1 coordinate 33,159, forward strand.
CTAAGTAATTTCTTTTTCTCAGGAAAATTTGTCAGAAAACTCATAAGCAATTAACAATTGGGTGCCGGTGCACAAATGTCATATTTATTATTATATTTTACAAATGGGCATGATGAGTTATACGCCTTCTTTATTTCTTCTTATCTGTTCAAGTTCCGTAAAATTGTTGGTTACAGCATGTCCTTCAAGTGGCAATATTTTTTCATGTATTGCATCCAGTATCCATTCAGGTTGCGGGAAAAAGTATTGTTCAAGCTCATAGGCCGGGACAATCCAGTTTCTTGATCCCACAACAACAGGTGGGGCATCCAGATAGTCAAAAGCAAGTTCGGTAATTGTCTGTGCGACGTCTTTTAAATAAGAACCACGCGAACAGGCATCACTTGCCAGCAGTATTTTACCTGTCTTTTTAACAGAATTTATAACCAGCTTGTAATTAAATGGAACAAGGCTCCGGGCATCAATAACTTCTGCTGATATGTTATATTTTGTTTTCAGGGTATCAGCAGCCTCTATAGCATTGTACAATGTTGATCCTATGGTAAGGATTGTAATATCTTCACCCTCACGTTTTATATCAGGTTCGCCAATGGGAATTTCATAGTATTCTTCCGGCACACCTTCTTTTCTAAACAGTTCACCTATATCGTATAGTCTCTGACTTTCAAAAAAGATGACAGGGTCAGTGCCCTGCAGCGCAGAATTCATAAGTCCCTTGGCATCGTAAGGAGTAGCCGGAAATACCACTTTTAACCCGGGTATGTGGGTAACAAGTGACGACCAGTCCTGGGAGTGCTGTGCTCCGTATTTTGAACCTACAGAAACCCTTATTACTACAGGCATTTTAATCATGTTTCCGCTCATAGACTGCCATTTGGGTAGCTGGTTAAATACCTCGTCACCGGCGCGGCCCAGAAAGTCGCAATACATAATTTCAGCTATCACCCTGCCTCCGGCCATTCCATATCCTACTGCAGTGCCAGCAATAGCGCCCTCTGCAATGGGTGAGTTGAATAACCTGTGATACGGCAAAGCTTCTGTTAATCCGCGGTAAACAGCAAATGCTCCTCCCCAGTCCCTGTTTTCCTCACCATAGGCAATAAGAGTCGGATCTTTGTAAAACCTGTCCAGTATAGCCTCAAAGATTGCATCCCTGAGCTGGAATGTTTTAACCTTGGAGAATGGCTTGCCATCCTGGTCAAGTCCGAATCGTTCCTTATTGGTAATTTGCTGTACTCTGGGATTTTCATTTACTGACATCAGCACCTCAGGCTCGCGGTCCTCCATCTTGTTAACGGACTGGTTTGAGAACATCATACCTCCTATTATTTCAGGATTACTTACAAGGTCCATCCTCGGGGAAACAGAATCATCGATAACTAATTTTAATATTTTAATAATTTGTGATTTAACATCTTTTTTTATGGTTTCCAGGTCACTTTCGGCAGCTACTTTTGCTTCAACCAGTTTATTCCCGAAATTAACAATTGAATCTTCTTTCATCCACATTTCAATTTCTTCTTTTGAACGATATGATGATGCGTCTGAAGGTGAATGCCCGCTGATTCTGTAAGTGAGAGTGTCTAAAAGGACAGGGCCATTTTTTTCTTCAATGATCTTCTTTTTTCGCTTCATGGCATTTATAACTGCCAGTGGATTATAACCATCAACTCTTTCTGCATGCATCATTTCGGGATTCACACCGGCCCCTAACCGGGCCAGGATATCGAATCCCATAGTCTCACCTTTTGTTTGACCGCCCATTCCGTACAAATTATTCATAAAGTTGAATATAAGAGGTAACCCGCCTTTAAATTCACTGTTCCACAGTTTCTTAAACTGGTCCATTGTAGCAAAGCATATTCCTTCCCAAACCGGACCGCAGGATGCAGATGCATCTCCTATATTGGCAACAACTATACCGGGTTTCCTATTGATTTTTTTAAATAATGCAGCGCCAACAGCTATGTCACCTGAACCTCCCACAACAGCATTATTGGGATATACGCCGAAGGGGGTGAAAAAAGCATGCATTGACCCTCCAAGCCCTTTGTTAAATCCTGTTTCTCTTGCAAATATCTCAGCCAGAGTGCCATATAATAAAAAGTCAATGGCCAGTTCCTTTTCCGTTCCTTTGAAATCCTTCTCAACTATTCTTAATATGTTACCCTGGAAAAAATTCTTCATTATACTCATTAGTGCTGAATTGTCCAGCTGGTGAACAGCAGAAAGGCCCTTGGCCAGAATTTCACCATGACTCCGGTGTGAGCCGAAAATATAATCATCCACTGTTAAAGAATATGCCATTCCTACAGCAGAAGCTTCCTGTCCGATTGATAAATGTGCAGGGCCCGGATGATCATATTGAATCTCTTCATACTGACCTGTTGTTTTGATTGTATTCAGCATAGTTTCAAATTCCCTAATCACATACATATCATGATAAATACACTTCAGATCATTACCGGTATAATTGGACTTTTCATCTTCAATAGTCTTATTATACATATTTACCGGGATTGTGCCGAATTTGATTTCACCTTTTTTTCTAATTTTTTTGGGATCTATAATTTGTACTTTTGGCATTGTAATAAGAATTTAGTTTATCTGTATATTATATTTATTTAAAATGAAAAGGCAGCTTCCTTAAAAATTTCCGAAACAGTAGGATGAGGAAATACAATTTCCCTGATATCTTTTATGCGAAGCTCTGTTTCAATCATCGCTGAGGCACCATATATAATTTCAGAGGACGGATTTCCTATCATATGCACTCCAAGTATCTCCCCGTATTTCTCACCGGCAATAATTTTTATGAGTCCGTTTTTACCTTCATTTTCAGCTACAAACCTTCCGGAGTAAGCCATTGGCAGACTGCGGATTTTGTAACTGATATTTCTTTTTTGTGCCTCTTCCTCAGTAATTCCGACACTGGCTATTTCAGGATTTGTATAAATTATCGAGGGTATAGCATTATAACGCATTAAATCTTTGGTTCCTGATATGTTATTAACCACTACTTCACCCTGCCTGCTGGCAGTATGTGCCAGAAATGATTTTCCCGTCACATCGCCTGCAGCATATACATTCGGGATGTTCGTAAGGCACCTGTCATCTATCAATATTCTGCCCTTTTCAGTTGTTACACCAATATTTTCAAGTCCGAATCCTTTTATAACCGGCTCCCGTCCTGCAGATACAAGAAGTTTTTCAGCAGAAACTTCAATTTGTTTTCCCTCGCTCTCAGCAAGGGCAATCATGGCATCTTTACCTGGCTTAATTTCTTTCACCCTGGCATTCAAATAAAAGTCTACGCCTTTCTTTTCCAGTTCATTTTTTAGCAGTCCGGCTATTTCTTTATCTGTTCCCGGGAGAATCTCCGGCATAATTTCAAACACAGATACTTTAGTCCCCATTGAACTAAAAAATCCGGCAAATTCCATTCCTACTGCACCGCCCCCGATTATAATTAAGCTTTCAGGCAGTTCTTCAATTTCCAGTATTTCTTTGTTGGTATAAATTTCTTCCCTTTTCAGACCTTTTATGGGAGGCATAATTGGCAGTGAACCTGTCGATATAAGGATGTTTCGGCACGTCCATGCGCTATCACGTGCACTTAGTTTAACCAGGCCCTTTTCTTTTCCTTGTATTGTAACATGTTCTTTAACTACATCCACGTTATTTGTTTTCATCTTAACGCTAACACCGCCTACCAGTTTTTTAACCACCCTGTCCTTTCTTTTCATAATCTGATGAAAGTCGAATGTAATATCATTACACTTTAATCCGTATAATTCACTGTTCTTTGCATTTTCATAAAGCTTGGCAACATAGAGAAGGGTTTTTGTTGGTATGCATCCTTCGTTTAAACATACACCGCCAAGATTGTCTTTTTCAAATAAAACAACTTTTAAACCCTGTTGACCGGCTCTTTCTGCAGCTATGTATCCGGCCGGGCCGGCACCTATAATACCCAGATCATATACCATATTTATATTATTAATAATTATGTTTGTTAATATTCAAAACTGATATTCTCTATTTCTTCTTTTATGGATTTTAAAAATGCAGAGGCAGGGCCTCCGTCAATTGCCCTGTGGTCATAAGTTAGCGATATGCCTATATAAGGTATTATTCCGATAACACCGTCACCCAGATCTGCCGGTCTTCGAATAATTGTGTTTACACCCAGTATTCCTGCCTGCGGTAAATTTAATACCGGGGTAAACATTTCAACATCGTAAGCACCTAAATTTGATACTGTAAAAGATCCTGCGGTGCTTTTCAGTAACTCGGGATCAATGTTGCCTTTTTTACATAGTTCGGCAAGATTTTTCATCTGTGTCGACAGGTCACTTATTGTTAAATCGTCAGCGTTCCTTACCACAGGAACCATTAATCCGCGTGGTGTGTCAACAGCAAATCCAAGATGAACCTTGTTAAACATACGGATTTTTTCACCCATAAAGTGGCAATTTATGGCAGGATGCTTCATTAGTGCTTTGATTAAGGCAAAACATACCATATCGTTTATAGTAATATTTTGAACCTTTTTGTTATCATCCAGGTCCTTTTTTATGTTTTTCCTCATATTGAGTATGTTCCGGGCATCAGCACTCATGTGGTGTGTGAGCTGTGCGCTGTTCCGGACTGACTTAAGCATATTTGCAGCTATAATACGTCTGATATTGGTTATATTTTCGTCAACAAAATCCTTGCTTACTTTTTGCGCTGCACCAAGATCATCAGCCAGAACCCTTCCTCCAATTCCGGTGGCTTTGCCTGAGGGAGCAAGAGATGTATCGCTTGCTTTTTCTGCTGCCAGGGATGTCATTCGGGGCAGTGCAGCTGAGGCTGCCTTGATATCTTTTTCTATAATCCTGTTATTGGGTCCTGAACCTTTTATGTTTTTGTAATAAACGCCCAGCTTTTCTGCTAACTTTTTTGCCCGGGGAGTAATGAAAATGCTGCGATTATCATCCTGTTCAATCTCAATTTTTTCAACATCAGCAACTGAAATTTCCTTCTCTTTGATTTCTTCCTCTTTTTTATCAGGGATTTTTTCTTGTTCGCTGCTTACACTTGCACCGGGCTTGAACATATCAATGTTTTCACCTTTATCCCCTATAACAGCAACATTTGTTAAAACAGGCACTTCATCTCCTTCATTATAAAATATTTCCAGCAGGATACCATCTGCAGGGGCTTCCTGTTCAAAGGATGCTTTATCTGTCTCATAGGAGAATATTTCTTCACCTTTCTTAACATTTTCCCCTGATTTTTTATACCATTTTGTAATTATGCATGTTTCGACTGACTGTCCTTGCTTGGGCATTAATACAGGTACTGCCATGGCGTAAGTAATTTTAAGTATTAGTAATGGTAATATTACCGGGGATCAAAGATAATATATGTTTCGATAAAATCCAAAACTTGTATATACAAGTTTAAGTTAATTTTATATTTATTTGACTAAAAAATTCAATTATAAAATTATATTAATAATGTAAAAGTATTGAATATAAATAATATAATCATATATTAATATCAGTTTTAAGCATTTAATAAATTATTGTGAAAAAATATTTAATTCTAATTTGTAATAATATGTTATATTATTTATATTTACATTTAATAATTAATGATTTCATTATTTATAACACCCAACACCTGATGTTTTAAATGGCCGAGCAAATTAAAATAAACACTCCTCAGTATAAAAAGCTGTACGAACTTTTACGCAGGCATATATATAACGGTGTTTATAAACCTGGAGATTTGTTACCTTCTGAAAATGAATTGTGTATTACTCATAATTTAACCAGGCCTACTGTAAGACAAGCTTTACAGGAGTTGGTAAATGACGGATATATAAAAAAGCAGCAGGGGAAGGGAAGTATTGTAAGTCCGATGCCAAAAGGAATCGGGATATTATCACTTAAAGGATTTACTTCTGCTGTAGGTGAGAAGAATTTACAGACAAAAATTATAGTAAAACCAAGGATTATTAAATGGGAGGATACTTTTATGTTTGAACTTTCAGAAGAAATTATGGAAGTCGGATGCATATATATGGAAAGGTTGCGTTATATTAATGAAATACCACGTTCTTATGATATTAATTACATACCAAACATTAACCTGCCCCGTTTTACATCAAGGAATTTTGAAAATAAATCACTTTTTGATATACTTAGAAAATATTATAAGATAAAAGTTAAGGGTGGTGAACAAAAAATAAGGGCAATTACTGCAGATGATCGTATCAGCAAATATTTAAAGGTAAAAAAAGGTCATCCGGTATTGCACCTCGAACGAAAGCTGGATACAAACAGGGTTGGATTTTACTTTTTTTCGTCATTTTATTGTAATACAGAGTCAGATGCGATATACGGTACTTTTTAAACAATATATGTACTTATTATTTAGCCCTAATTAGAACTAATAAACAAAATATGATGAACTTAAATAAAAATGCATACAGGTTAAAAGGCAGGCTACCAAAAATAGGTATTCGCCCGACTATTGACGGAAGGCTTGGCGGGGTAAGAGAAAGCCTGGAAGATCAGACAATGAGAATGGCCGTTAATGTTGAAAAACTTATAAGTAAAAGTCTGAAGCACGCTGATGGCAGTATAGTAGAATGTATTATTGCTGATTCGTGTATTGGAGGGGTGGCTGAGGCAGCTGCAGCAACCGATAAATTTGAAAAGGAAGGCGTTGGCGTTTCAATAACTGTTACCCCCTGCTGGTGTTACGGCAGCGAAACTATAGATATGAATCCTTATATACCAAAAGCAATATGGGGTTTTAACGGTACTGAGCGGCCCGGGGCAGTGTACCTTGCGGCTGCACTGGCCGGACATAACCAGAAAGGAATTCCTGCATTCGGCATCTACGGAAAGGATGTCCAGGACAGTGATAACAATACAATTCCTTATGATGTACAGGAAAAACTGTTAAGATTTGCCAGGGCCGGACTTGCCGTAGCAGCCATGAAAGGAAAATCATACCTTTCTATGGGATCTGTGTCTATGGGTATTGCCGGCTCTATTGTTAATGAAGAGTTTTTTCAGGATTACCTGGGAATGAGAAATGAATATGTTGATATGAGCGAGTTTATCAGAAGGACAAATGAAGGTATTTATGATAAGGATGAATATAACCGGGCATTAAAGTGGGTGAAAGAAAACTGCAAGGAAGGTATTGATAAGAATCCTGCAAAAGATCAGGTGTCAAGGGCAGAAAAAGACAGGGAGTGGGAGTTTGTTGTTAAAATGACAATAATCGCACGCGATCTTATGATCGGCAATCCAAAGCTCGCTGACCTGGGATTCGGGGAAGAAGCAATGGGACATAATGCTATTGTATCCGGTTTCCAGGGCCAGAGGCAGTGGACAGACCATTTTCCAAACGGTGATTTTACAGAGGCCATTCTTAACTCGTCATTTGACTGGAATGGCATAAGACAATCATTCATTGTTGCTACAGAAAATGATTCATTAAATGGAGCAGCTATGCTATTCGGACACCTGCTGACAAATACATCACAGATATTTGCCGATGTCAGAACATACTGGAGTCCGGATGCCATTGAAAGGGTCACAGGTAAAAAGCTCACCGATTCAGCCGGAGAAGGTATCATACATCTTATTAATTCAGGACCGGCTGCCCTGGATGGAACAGGACAACAAAAAGACAGCTTCGGAAATCCGGTAATGAAACCATACTGGGAAATAACTGAAGAAGAAAAACAGAAATGTCTCGATTCCACAGAATGGTGCCCAGCTATAAGAGAATATTTCAGGGGAGGAGGTTTTTCAACCAGATACCTGACTGCAGGAGGTATGCCTTTAACAATGTCAAGAATTAATCTGATAAAAGGCCTGGGTCCCGTACTTCAGATAGCTGAAGGACATAGCGTGGATATACCAAAAAATATTCATGACATACTGGACGAACGTACTAACATGACCTGGCCTACTACCTGGTTTGTGCCTAATTTAAAAGGTGAAGGAGCATTTAAAGATGTATATTCGGTGATGGCCAACTGGGGAGCTAATCATGGAGCCATAAGCTACGGGCATATTGGAGCAGACCTGATCACACTGGCTTCAATGCTTCGCATTCCCGTTTGTATGCACAATGTGAAAAAAGACAAAATATTCAGGCCCAGTGCATGGAGTGCTTTCGGAATGGACCCCGAAGGCTCTGATTACAGATCCTGCAAAAATTTTGGGCCACTTTACAAATAACGAATCAATTAAACCAGGTTTTAAAAGTGTAGCATGACTGAAAGAATAATTCTTGTAATGGACTGTGGCGCTACAAATGTGCGGACAGTAGCTATAAGTGACAAGGGAATAATACTGGCGCAGCATTCTCTTCCAAACAATACCAGTAAAGATCCCCTTTATGAAAATTATTGTATCTGGGACGTATATGAGATTTGGTCAAAACTTATAAATACCACAAGAGAAGTTCTGAAGAAAGTGGATAAAAAGAAAATCGCAGGAGTAACTGTAACTGCTTTTGGAGTTGACGGAGCTCCCTTATCAAAAGAAGGTAAGCTTCTGTATCCGGTTATTTCATGGCAATGTGAGCGTACAAAACCAGTGATGGATAATATAGGTAAATACATACCTCTGGAGAATTTATTTAATATAACCGGACTTCAGCCTTATAGTTTTAATACCATTAATAAACTTATATGGTTTAAGGAAAATAAACCTGAACTAATTGAATCGATGCATAAATTCCTGTTTATTCCGTCCATTTTTATTTATTTCCTGAGTGGTGAGATGGTAAATGATACAACAATGGCAGGTACCTCTATGCTGACAGATTTGAACTCACAGAATTATTCAAAGGCTATTTTTAACAGTATAGGAGTGGATCCTGGTAAATTATGCCCGATGGCAAAACCAGGAGAGATTGCCGGAAAGGTAACCGGTAAAGCTTCGGAAGAGACTGGCATTCCTGTGAAGACACCGGTATTGCTGGCAGGACACGATACACAATTTGCCATATTCGGGTCCGGTGCCAGGGAGAACCAGCCTGTACTAAGCTCAGGGACATGGGAAATATTAATGGTACGCTCAAAAGAATACAGTACTGATAATAAAACATTTAACAGCGGCATAACCACAGAATTTGATGCAGTACAAGGTCTTTACAACATAGGTATTATGTATGTTTCATCCGGAATTGTAGAGTGGATAAAAAAAATGTTTTATTGTCCAGATCAGGATGATAACGTTTATGATACTATGACAAATGATGCGCTGAAAGTTCCGGCAGGTAGTAAAGAAACAATGTTATTTCCTGATTTTTTTTCAGAGACAGGTTCAGGAAGGGGGTCAATCCTGGGAATTTCTATGGATACAACAAGAGAACAGATATTCAGGGCCTGCATTGAATCACTATCCTTTAGAGCCAGGCAAAGCCTGGAACTACTGGAGGAAGCAGGGAAATTTAAAGCAGGTAGTATTATTTGTGTTGGAGGAGGTTCTAAGAATAAATTATGGAACCAGATAAGGGCAGACGTTATGGGGATTCCTGTTAAGCTTATCGGTCAAAAAGAAACTACTGTTTTAGGTGCCGCCTTATTTGCATTATACGGAATAGGAGAGTATAACAATCCATATGAAGTAAGAGATGTTGTTAATTATAATGAACAGTTAATTGAACCCTCAGCTGACAGCAAGATATACCAGGATTATTATGACAAATACCTGATAATGAAAAAGAATCTTAGCCAGACTTATAGTAAGCTAAGCTAACCTTTCATGTGAAGATTGTAATTTAACAAGAGAGATGCTGTTCATTTTATAGATATTACTGCTCCAGTTTTGTTTTACCTAAAGTAGCAAGGATACCTCCGTCAACATAAACAACAATTCCGGTAACAAAATCCGATGCTTTTGATGCTAAATAGATTGCTGTTCCCTGCAGCTCATCAGGGTCTCCCCAGCGGTTTGCCGGGGTACGGGTCATAATAAGCTCATTAAAGGGGTGTCCTCCTTCCCTGATAGGTGCGGTTTGTGCTGTAGCAAAGTAACCCGGTCCAATGCCATTTACCTGAATGTTATATTTTGCCCATTCAGTAGCCATATTTTTTGTTAACATTTTAAGGCCTCCTTTGGCTGCAGCATAAGCCCCCACACTATGCCTCCCGACTTCACTCATCATAGAGCACATATTTATAACTTTCCCGCCTGATTTCCGGGCGACCATACTTTTTACAACTCTTTTAGACATAATGAACGGTCCGGTAACATCAATTTTTAATACCTGCTCAAAGTCATTTACTTCCATTTCAAGCAGAGGAGTCCTTTTAATTATTCCTGCATTGTTTACCAGGATATCTATTGGCCCAACCTCTTTTTCAATCCTCCCGATGTATTTATCCACTGCTTTTTCATCAGTGACATCAAACAGATAGGTTGCTACATCAATACCTTTTGCAGCATATTCCTTTTTTGCATTTTCCAGCTTTTCAGGGAAAATATCATTTATAACAATTTCAGCCCCGGCATTTGCAAGTCCGGTCGCAATAGCCATTCCCAGACCATGCGTGCCTCCTGTAACAAGAGCAATTTTACCTGAGAGATCGAATAATTTTACAGACATTATTTATTTGTTTATTGAGTTATTAACAGTAAAGCAATAGAACAATAGAACACTCAAATTACATTAATTCATTGGGTTGACGAACGTCCATATCTCCATAATCAAGATTTTCGCCTGCCATCCCCCAGATAAATACATAATTGGAGGTTCCGGCTGCTGCATGAATTGACCATGGAGGTGATAATACTGCCTGTTCGTTGGTAAGCCATATATGACGTGTTTCATTAGGCTGTCCCATGAAATGACATATTGCTTGATTTTCAGGAACTTCAAAATAAAAATAAGCCTCCATTCTTCTTGAGTGTGTATGTACGGGCATGGTATTCCATACACTGCCTGTTTTAAGCTCCGTCATTCCCATTTGAAGCTGGCAAATATCCAGGTTACTGTTTACCAGTAATTTATTAATTCTCCTTTCATTTGATGCCTGCAATGAACCCAGATCAACTATTTCGGCTTTTGCCAGTGTTATATGCCTGGCAGGATATTCTTTATGTGCAGGAGCAGAGTTGAGATAAAAATGTGCAGGTTTTTCAGAGTTTTTACTTTTAAACTTAACGTCTTTTGTGCCTTTCCCCAGATATAAAGCCTCCTTATATTTTAATGTATATTCAGTACCATCAGCTACAACTGTTCCTTCACCTCCCACATTTATTATTCCTAACTCCCTTCTGAAAAGAAAGAAATCAGATTTTAAAGCATCAATAGTTTCAAGCTTCAGACTATTTTTTACAGGGACTGCTCCTCCGACTATCAGCCTGTCATAATGTGAATAGGTTAAATTTATGGAGCCGGGTTCCATTATATTGCTAATCAGAAAATTATCCCTGATTTTTGTGGTATCATAAGCTTTAAAGTCTTCAAAATGAACTGCAAATCGCTCTTCGAATTTAATAGCCATAATATTTATTTTTTAGTGTTAGTGTTATTATTTTATTAAAATGAATTTTTTAATGCAATCGATTGTATAAAATTAATACTTTTAATAAACATAATCCAGAATTATATCTTTTTTAATGAAGATTTTCTGATTATCAAATCAGGTTTTATTATAACATCCCTGCATATAGTGCCGACTTCGCCATGTTGCACTTCGTCCAGAAAAAGTTTTGCAACTTCAATACCTATTTCATTACTGTGTTGATCCACAGAAGTTAATCCCGGTTCAAGCAATCCGGTAAATGGTTCATTTGCAAATCCGACAAGAGCAACATCTTCAGGTATTTTATAATTATTTTCCTTAAGATACATCATTGCGCCCAATGCAGAGTAATCACTGGCAGCAAAAATGGCATCGGGCTTATTTTTAAGATTCATTAGATGTTTGCATGCAGAAAATCCCTTGTCTTTTGTAAGAACATTATTAATTATTAAATAATCTTTAATATCAATGTTATTGTCTTTCAAAGCATTTAAATATCCCTTCATCCTGTTTGAGTAAATGTTAATATGTTCAGGACCAGAAAAATGCGCAATTTTTTTACATCCCTGTGAAATAAGATGGTTGACTGCATTATAGGATCCTCCCAGATCATCTATAATAACTTTGCTGGACTCTATATTATCAGTAACCCTGTCGAAAAATATTAAAGCTATTCCATTCCTTTGCACCAGCTTAAGATGATTATAATTTTTTGTATCAGCAGATAACGATATTATTATACCGTCAACCCGGGCATTTATTAAGGCTTTAATATTTTCAACTTCTTTATTATAGTCTTCGTTAGTCTGCGTAATCATCATTCTGTAGCCTGCATTGCTGACGATAACCTCAAAACCTCCAATAACATTGGAGAAGAAATTTCTGTTTATCCTTGGAACTACAATACCAACAGTATTTGTTTTGCCGATCCTTAAATTCGATGCAACAATGTTAGGCTGATAATTTATTTTTTTTGCCAGTGCCCTAACCCTTTTTTTCGTATCAATACTTATCCGGGGATGGTCACTTAAGGCTCTTGAAACAGTTGATGCTGATATCTTTAGTATTCTCGCAATATCATGTATTGTAACATGCGTACTTTTCATTTATGAGAGTAGGTATTAAAATATTTATTGGTGTTTTTCCTTTATAAAACCAATAAATATCATTATTTTAATTGCCGGGTTTTATAATTTTTAACATGATAAAGTTAAAAATATTCCAAAAATATTTCAATCGATTGCACAAGTTTTTTATATTTGAAATAAATTCTTCTGAGTTTATTTGGCTCTATAAAATTATTTTTAACTAATGCATAAAAAAATTATCACATTTGGAGAGATAATGCTCAGGTTATCAACACCTGGATTTAAAAGATTTTCACAATGTGATAGCTTTAATGTTATTTATGGCGGCGGCGAAGCAAATGTAGCCATATCACTTGCCAATTATGGAATACCGGTTGAATTTATTACTCTCCTGCCGGAGAATGATATCGGGAACTGTGCATTGATGACCTTAAGAAAACACAACGTTGGCACAAGGCATATTATTTTTGGAGGCGAAAGACTTGGAATATATTTTTTGGAAACAGGTGCAATTAGTCGTGCCAGTAAAGTCATATATGATCGCTCCAATTCAGCAATTTCACGGATAGAACCAGGAATTATCAAATGGGAAGAGGTGTTTAAGGATGCAGGATGGTTTCACTGGACAGGCATAACACCAGCCATAGCACAAGGTACTGCCGATGTATGTCTTGAGGCTATACAGACAGCGAATAAACTCGGATTAACAGTTTCATGTGATCTGAACTACAGAAAAAAACTATGGAAATACGGGAAAAAACCTTCGGAAATAATGAAGAATCTGGTTGAAGGTTGTGATATTATTTTAGGTAATGAAGAAGATGCAGAGATGGTTTTTAATATTAAACCGGAAGGTATAGATGTTACAAAAGGCAATGTCACTGCTCAGGCCTATAAATCTGTTTGTCAGCAATTAATGGATAGATTTCCCAGAGCAAAAAAAGTTATCATAACATTAAGGGGCTCAATAAGTGCAAGCCATAATACATGGTCAGGTGTATTATACGATGGAGAAACCCTTTTTGAAGCACCGCAGTACGATATAACACATATCGTTGACAGGGTAGGAGGGGGTGATTCTTTTATGGGAGGCCTGATATACGGATTAATGACATATACAGGAGATGATCAAAGAGCATTAAATTTCGCAGTTGCTGCATCCTGTCTGAAACACACAATCGAAGGTGATTATAATTTAGTAACTGTTGGTGAAGTTGAAAAACTAATGGCAGGTGATGCATCAGGAAGGGTGTCAAGATGATAAAAAATCATATAAGCCTGATAATAATAAATAACCAAAAAACTATAAATAATGGCAAATTTCTCCAGAATTGATGTAGTACTTAAAATGAAAGAAACAGGACTAGTACCTGTCTTTTATAATTCTGATGTTGAAATATGCAAGAAAGTTGTTAAGGCATGTTACAGCGGGGGAGCAAGAGTTTTTGAATTCACTAACAGGGGTGATTTTGCACATGAAGTTTTTTCAGTCTTAAATAAATATGTTATTAAGGAAATTCCTGGTTTAATAATGGGTGTTGGTTCAATAATAGATCCTGCCACTGCCTCATTATATATCCAGCTTGGGGCCAACTTTATTGTGTCTCCTGTATTAAACGAGGAGATGGCAAAAATCTGTAACAGGCGAAAAATATCATGGTCTCCCGGTTGCGGGTCCGTTTCAGAGATCTCAAAAGCTGAAGAGCTTGGAGCTGAAATAATTAAAATATTTCCGGGAAAGGAAGTAGGAGGGCCTGGTTTTGTTTCAGCAGTTAAAGGACCTTGCCCGTGGACAGACTTAATGCCTACAGGCGGCGTTGAACCAACTGAAGAAAGTCTTTCGGCATGGTTCAAGGCAGGAGCATGTTGCGTAGGTATGGGTTCGAAATTAATCACTAAAGAAATTATTAAGGAAAAAGACTTTAAAAAGCTTGAAGAAAAAGTAAATCAGGCAATCCGGATTATAAAAAGCATAAAATAAATAATTAATACTAACAACTTTAAAAATCAAAATTATGAATCAGGTAATGCAAAAAATTGGCAGATATCGATGGACAATTTGTGCATTAATTTTCTTTGCTACAACAATCAATTATCTTGACCGTCAGGTAATTGGAATACTGAAAGGCGAACTGGAAACAAAATTAGGTATTGGTGAACTGCAGTATGGTTATATTATTATGGCTTTTACCATGTTTTACGCAATAGGCATGCTTATTGCCGGAAGAGTAATGGACTGGCTGGGTACTAAAATCGGTTATGCTATAGCATTGTTCGGATGGAGTTTCGCTGCAATTGGTCATGCGCTTGCAACAGGCCCACTGGGATTTGGCATAGCCAGGGGAGCCTTAGGGATTACTGAGGCCGGTAACTTTCCCGCAGCAATTAAAACAACTGCAGAATGGTTTCCTAAAAGAGAAAGGGCACTGGCAACCGGAATATTTAATTCAGGAGCTAACGTGGGAGCAGTTATAGCACCGCTGGCTGTCCCTGTGATAGCTATAAAATGGGGATGGCAGTGGGCTTTCATACTTACAGGAGCCATAGGTTTAATATGGTTGATTTTCTGGTTAACGATTTATGAAATTCCCGAGAAACATAAGAAATTATCCAAAAAGGAACATGAATACATATTAAGTGATAGTGAACCGGAAGAAAAAACACAGATATCATGGTTTAAATTATTAAGATACAGACAAACATGGGCTTTCTTTGTTGGAAAATTTTTGACTGATCCTGTCTGGTGGTTTTATTTATACTGGATACCAAACTGGCTTGAAAAGGTGAAAGGTGTAGGTATGGGACAATTTAGTAGATTCGGCTTACCAATAGCAATTATATACACGGCATCAACCTTCGGAAGCATATTCGGAGGCTGGGTTTCAGGTAATTTTATGAAGATTGGCTGGAAAGCTAATAAAGCGCGTTCAACAACCATGCTTATATTTGCACTTCTGGTAGTGCCAATTATATTTGTACAGGTAAAGGGTATCAACTTCTGGGTTGCAATTGCATTAATCAGCCTTGCAGCATCAGCACACCAGGCGTGGTCAGCAAACATATTTACCACTGTTTCCGATATGTTTCCCAAGAAGGCTGTTGGTTCGGTTACCGGCATTGGCGGCATGGCAGGCGCTGTTGGAGGAGCATTAATTGCATCATTCGCAGGTAATATTTTAGATTTCTGGGAAAAGCAGGGTAGTATACAGACAGGATATCTCATTCTATTTTCAATTTGCGGTTTAGCATATATTGTTGCATGGATAATGTATGGAATAATTGCCCCGGGTATGAAAAGAGTTGATATTTAAAATATTTGTTAATATAAAAAACTCCCTGAATGGGAGTTTTTTTTTCTTTTCAGGTATAAACCAATATTGAATAATAATTATAATCTAAAAAATATATAAATCTATGAAAATCAAAAAGTACTCGTTCGGAATTGGCGATCGCTTTGCAAACCAGGGTGAAGCACAGCTAAAAGCCATAATAAAAGCAAAAGATGCCGGTATAGATATAACGCCGGTATGGAATAAATCAAACCGTGAGCATACAATTATCCATTCAGAGCCTTCTGATACAAGGGCTGAAGCCGATAATGCAGTTAAGGCGCTTGGATGGAAAGATGATTATTTTGTTGATGCTGACCATATCAATCTGTCTACTGTTGACAGATTTCTTGACAGCTCGGATTTTTTTACTCTTGATGTGGCCGATTATATCGGAAAAACATCTACAGGTGAAGAAATTTCAGAATTTATCGAAAATAATAAAAAATACCTGGGCAAATTAAATATCCCTGGAATTGACCATCCCTTTGATGTTAGTGAAAATACCCTGAAGGAAATTGGCAATAAATTTTTATTTGCTGCAAAGGAAGCAAGTAAAATCTATAATTATATAGCGGAAAAGAAGGGTGCTGATAATTTTGTACCTGAGGTTTCAATGGATGAGGTCGAAGAAGCACAATCACCTGTTGAAATGTTTTTTATACTTAGTGCGTTGGCCCAGCATGGTGTCCCTGCACAAACCATTGCCCCTAAATTTACGGGCAGATTTAACAAAGGTGTCGATTATGTCGGTGATATTAACCAGTTTGCAAAAGAATTTGAAGAAGATTTGCTGGTTATTGATTTTTCAATTAAAGAGTTTAACTTACCTGAGAACCTTAAACTAAGTGTTCACTCAGGAAGTGATAAATTTGCCATTTATCCCGTAATGGGCAAGCTCATTAAGAAATATAACAAAGGAATTCATGTAAAAACCGCAGGTACAACATGGCTCGAAGAAGTAATAGGATTAGCTCTTGCAGGTGGTGATGCTCTGAAGCTTGCAAAATCCATATATGCAAAAGGATTCGGCAGAATGGATGAATTATGCGGACCCTATGCAACAGTTATAGATATTAAAATAGCAGGCTTACCAGCTCCTGGTGATGTTCAGGGGTGGGATGGACAAAAATTTGCCGGTACACTCAGACATGTAAAGGGGCACCATGACTATAATCCTAATTTCAGGCAGCTAATCCATGTTGGCTATAAAATAGCCGCAGAATTTGGCGTCGAATATACAGGTATGCTGAAAAAATATGCTGATATAGTAGGTCAGCAGGTAACAGAAAATATATATGACAGACATATCAAAATATTATTCGGTTTATAATTTCCTAACATAAAAAATGCAGAATATGAAAAAGTTTATGGATAAGGATTTTGTATTGCAGACAAAAACTGCTAAGGATTTATTTCATAACCATGCTGAAGAGTTACCTATAATTGACTACCATTGTCATCTTATTCCCCGGGAAATAGCAGAAGACAAAAAATATGATAATATCACACAGATATGGCTATACGGAGATCATTACAAATGGCGTGCAATGCGTACAAATGGTGTTGATGAGAGATTTTGCACAGGTGATGCATCTGACCGGGAAAAATTTGAAAAATGGGCGGAAACGGTTCCCTATACTTTGAGAAATCCTTTGTATCACTGGACACACATGGAGTTACAAAGGTACTTCGGGATCCATAAAATTCTTAGCCCTGCAACTGCCAGACAGATTTATGAGGAGACTGCCGATAAGCTTAAGTCAGATAATTACTCGGTGAGAAATCTTATGCGAATGATGAAGGTTGAGGTGGTATGCACTACTGATGATCCGGCTGATAGTCTGGAATACCATAATAAAATCAGGGATGATGGTTTTGAGATTAAAGTATTACCGGCATGGCGGCCTGATAAAGCAATGATGGTTGATAATCCGGATTCTTATAACAATTACATAAATAAGCTGGCAGAAGCATCTGATACTGATATATCAAACTATGATCGGCTGCTTATGGCCCTGAGAAAACGACATGATTTCTTTGCAGAAAACGGTTGTAGACTGTCCGATCACGGCGTTGAAACCCTCTATGCCGAGGAATATACAGAACATGAAATTAGTGCAATATTTGATAAAGTAAGAGGCGGCAAGTCTCTCTCCATGGAAGAAATCCTTAAGTTCAAATCCGCAATGCTTTATGAATCTGGAGTTATGGATCATGAAAAAGGCTGGGTGCAGCAATTTCATTACGGTGCAATGCGTAATAATAATACACGGCTATTCAAACAGCTTGGCCCCGATACCGGATTTGATTCCATAGGAGATTATAAGGTCGGCACAGCTATGTCAAAATTTTTTGACAAATTAGATACTGTAAATAAACTGACAAAGACCATCATATATAACCTTAATCCCAGAGATAACGACCTTATTGCAACAATGATAGGGAATTTTCAGGATGGCAGTATACCTGGCAAGATGCAGTTTGGTTCCGGCTGGTGGTTTCTTGATCAGAAAGATGGTATGGAAAAGCAAATGAATTCACTTTCAAATCTCGGACTGTTAAGCAGGTTCGTTGGAATGCTAACAGATTCAAGAAGCTTCCTTTCCTATCCGCGTCATGAATATTTCAGAAGAATATTATGCAACCTTATAGGAAATGATGTGGAAGAAGGATTCCTTCCATACGAGCCGAAACTGTTAGGTCAGATGGTCGAAAATATTTGCTATTACAACGCCAGAAATTATTTTGGGTTTTAATAATCTTAAAGGAACAGAAGGTTGATTAAGGTATCAGATCGGCATGTACTAGGATAGACCTACAGCCTTGCCATCTGGCAATACCTTTATCCTTATTGCTGCCGGAAATTTGGGTAAGCCTGGCATGGTCATGATATTTCCGCAAATTATTACAATAAATCCTGCACCAGCTGAAATACGGGCTTCATTAACAGTGATCCTAAATCCTTTTGGCCTGCCAAGCAATTTAGCATTATCTGATAATGACTTGGGCGTCTTGGCAATACATATAGGTAAGTTGTCATATCCGTGTTTTAAAATAAGGTCCATGTCTGTTTCTGCTTTCATATTATAATCCACACCATCAGCACCATATATGGATTTGGCGATTGTTTCTATTTTTTCTTTCACCGGGGCCTCAAGAGGATACAGGTAATTGATCTTTTTGCCCTTATTCAATTCAATAGAATGAATTACAGCTTTTGCCAATTCTATCGCACCTTTTCCGCCTTTTTCATAATGCTCGGCAACTACAGCTTTTATACCCTGTTTTTCGTAATAGTTAACAACGGTTTTAAGTTCATCATCAGTATCATCAGTAAACCGGTTTATGGCAATAACCGGCTCCAGTCCGAATAGTCTTATATTTTCAACATGCTTATCCAGATTGCCGAACCCTGTGTCTTTTGTTAATCCGCCATGATGCTTAAGTGCTTTTATCGTGGCAACAATTACAACTGCATTGGTATTAATCCCCGTCACCCGGCATTTTATATGAAAAAATTTTTCAGCGCCCAGATCAGACCCAAAACCTGCTTCAGTAACAACATAGTCACTAAATTTAAGGGCCATTCTTGTTGCAATTGCACTGTTTGTTCCTTGGGCTATGTTTGCAAACGGACCGGCATGGACAAATGCGGGTGTGCCTTCAATTGTCTGAACAATATTAGGGTGAATTGTGTCACGCAATAAAATCTGCATTGCTCCTTCAGCCTGAATATCTTTTGCATATACAGGTTCACCTTTAAATGTGAAAGCAACAACCGTTCTTGCTAATCTTTGGCCTAAATCTTTAAAATCCTTGGCAAGGCATAGCATTGCCATAACTTCAGAGGCAGGTGTTATATTAAATCCGTCCTGCCTGGGGACACCATGCTTTACTCCTCCCAGACCGATAAATATTTCTCTCAATGCTCTGTCATTCAAATCAATAACCCGTCTCCAAATAATTCTTCTCGGATCAATTCCCAGTTCATTTCCGTGTTGTAAATGATTGTCTATCATCGCAGACAACAAATTATTTGCTTTGCTGACTGAATACATATCACCAACAAAATGCAGGTTTATATCTTCAGCAGGCATCACCTGGGAAGCTCCGGCACCTGTACCCCCCCCCTTAATGCCGAAATAAGGTCCTAATGAAGGTTCCCTTAAGCAAATTGAAGTCTTATTGCCCAGCTGGCGTAATGCATCACCCAGACCTATAGTAGTGGTAGTCTTTCCTTCCCCCTGTGGGGTAGGAGTCATTGCAGTTACTAAAATCAGTTTGCCGTCATCCTGGTTTATCCGGCTTTGAAGATGACTTATAGGTACTTTTGCTATATAATGACCATGGGGCAGGATAGAATCACTGTCCAGACCTAACTCAGCAGCAACATCATATATTTTTTTCAGTTTGATATTATTATATTCTGTACTGTTCATGACTACACCTGTTAAATTCGTGCGAATATAATTAATTCATTTAATAAACAAATCAATATTAATAATTACAATAAAATATTATTTTGTTTTATTTATTATTTTAATATTTGTTGAGTATTACAATAGAATCTAAGCTAAAGAATATGATATTCTGAATTATGATTTGGAAGTTTTTTATTTTAGACTAAAAATAATATTTTATTACCAGCTTTATAACAACTCACATCAAAAATGACAAGAGAAACAGACAAACTCATAAATGTATTAATTATATCTTTTATCTTTTTGGCCTTAATTGCAGGCATAAAATATTCTAAAGGTTCAACACCAGGTATTTTTGAAGGCAACACCGATATTGGTAATCCCCAATTGTCAGGTAGTGTGGATTACAATCAGGAAAGACAGGAATACAGGTTGCAGGGTTCAGGTTCAAATGTATGGTTCGATAAAGATGAATTTCATTTTTTATGGAAAAGTATAAAAGGTAATTTTATTATGCGCGCCAGGGTGAGGTTTATCGGAGAAGGTGTGCATGAGCACAGAAAGATAGGGCTGATGATTCGCGACAGTCTGACAACCAATGCTGCACATATAAGTGCTGTGGTTCATGGTGACGGTCTGACCTCACTTCAGTACCGGAAAACAACCGGGAATATTACTGAAGAAACAAAATCAAAGTCTGCATATCCTGATATTATTCAGATTGAAAGAAAAGGAGACACCTTTGTAATGTCTGTAGCAACCTTTGGAGAACCATTTGAGACTATTCAGATTACCAGTATAAAACTTAATGATGAAGTATTTGCCGGATTATTCATCTGTTCTCATAATGCAGATGTGCTCGAAGAGGCTGTGTTTAATAATGTCAGACTTATTATTCCCGCAGATGAAGATTTTATACCTTACACGGATTATATTGGAAGTAATATCGAAATTATGGATATAGAGACCGGATTGAGAAAAGTATTATATAGCTCACCCTTTTCTCTGCAGGCACCCAACTGGACAAATGACGGGAAAAGATTGATTTATAACAGCAAAGGGCTGCTTTTTAGTTTTGATATTCAAAACAAAACAATACAGCAAATAAATACTGATTTCGCAAATAACAATAATAATGATCATGTTTTATCATTTGATGGTAAATTATTGGGAATTAGTCATCATAGCAAGGAAGACGCAAATAACTCAATTGTCTACACATTGCCTTTAGAGGGAGGAAAACCTGAAAGGATCACAATATCAGGACCTTCTTATCTGCATGGTTGGTCCCCTGATGGCGAATATTTACTATATACCGGAGGAAGAAATGGTAATTACGATATTTATAAAATTTCGAGAACCGAAAAACAGGAAATTCGTCTTACCACAGCAACCGGACTGGATGATGGCTCGGAATACAGTCCTGACGGAAAATACATTTATTTTAACTCCGACCGTACAGGAACAATGCAAATCTGGAGAATGTATCCTGACGGCAATGAGCAGGAGCAGGTGACTTTTGATGAACTGAATGACTGGTTCCCGCATATTTCACCTGATGGGAAATGGATTGTCCTTTTATCATTTTCCTCAGAAGTGAAATCAGATGATCATCCCTTTTACAAACATGTTTATATACGTTTGATGCCTGCAGATGGTGGCAAACCAAAGATAATTGCATATGTTTATGGCGGACAGGGTACCATTAACGTGCCAAGCTGGTCACCTGACAGTAAAAAAATTGCATTCATAAGCAATACTGTGATAGAAGAGTAATTTATAACAACGGCATAGCCTTCAAAACCAGCAGGTATAAATTTTTAGTCTGTATACAAATAAACCGGTAGGCTGGTATAGTCTTTTCTTATCAATTTTATACTCCCATTATATACAGTAATATTCAGCTGTGTCCCTTTTTTATTAATTATTCCTTCTATTTCAGCATTGTAGTATTTCTTAAAAATAATACCATGAATCCTGTTTTTTTCAATTTTTAAATTTGCTGATTTGACCGATGCTTTTTTTATAGTAAAGTCCGTTTGAATATTACCCGATTCGGCAGTTAATGACACCACGCATTTTGTGTCGTAAGGAAGAGTCACTCTTGCTGTACCGTAAAATAATTCAAGTGAGCTTGGATTGTCCTGATTTAATTTAGAAAATTCAATATCATAGTTGCCGAAAAATGTTCCCATAATTAATGGACCGGTAACATTATTTATCTTGATATTGGACGCGAAAACATTAATATCAATTTCATTTTTGAAATCTCTGATGTTGATATTGTTCATAAATTCATCATAGAGGCTGTCATTTTCTTCATATGAGAGATCAGTAGCTTTTGATAGAAATTTATTTCTTATTTCAATCCTTACCTGTTTGGGGATACTTATCCTGTAGTTATTAAATTGCGCTTGTTTATTGGCAGCAAATATTTTTAATTCACCATTCTTATTCTCAAAATGTAATCCTAATTGAGTATTATCATTTTTATATTGCTCCGGCTGATAGCTATTGGTTGTTTCCGGAATAATTTTATGTCCTGTAATGGCAATTTTAATTTGCTGTGTGCTATTCCCGGATATTACCAGGTCGCCATATATATCATTAATACTTACTTTTTCAGTTCCGGCAATTTCTTTTTCCAGCCTTTGTGATGAAGAATATAATGGAATAAGCAGTACTAGAATAACTAAATATTTTGGTTTCATTTCTTATACTTTTAAAATTTGACAGAAATTTAGCCAGCAAATAATTATACTGGTTTATAGCAGTATTTGCAGGCCCTTTTCAGCATATTGTTTTACAACAATGTTCGTCTCATCATTGTCGATCAAATACTTCAGACTTTCGACTGCTTCTTTTTCTTTATTATCGACCAGAAACTTAATTAGAACAATCTGAACCATCGGCTCGTTTTGTTCATTAAGTGATTGTATAAGTAATTCATTTACCTCTTCAACATCTTTATATCTGAATAAGGCTTTAGCAGCTGCAAGCCTGACATTGACATTGTCATCGTTATGGAGTGCATATGCAAGTGCTTTTACAAAATTTTGATTAGCCTGCCTGTTTTCACCCGAATAATTCAAAGCTTTAATCTTTTCACTGGTAGTATGCTCACCAAACATTGTTACGGCAACAACTTGTTTGAGCTTTCCAATCTCATTCTCCAGATCTTTAACTTTAGTATTTACCAGGTAACTTTTTGTAAGTAAGACACCGAAAAGGGAACCAATAATAAAAATTAATATGCTGGCAGCAATTTTTAGCCATGACATATTAAAAGACCCGAACATCCGGTTATTAAGTTTATTCTTTTCATTTTCAAGATTAAACATAAAATTTTCAAATAATGAGGCAGGTGTTCCAACCTTCCTGACTTTCAATACTTTTTCGTTCAGGAGTTTTATTTGTGAAAGTTTTCCTGAACATTCTTTACATTTTTTAATATGCTTTTCAAGCTCAAGTTTTGATGTATTGTCCAGATTATTATCTATGTAATCTATAAACATAGCTTTTATATCAGCGCAATTCATAGTTAAATATTTTTTTCAGTTTTAAAATAAATTTCTCTAAGCTTATACATTGCCCTTAGTATTTTATTCTTTATTGCGGCTTCTGTTGTTGAAAAAAGTTCCGCTATTTGCTTGTACTTTAATCCCTGGAATTTACTAAGGACTATTATTTCCTTATATTCAAACGGAAGTTTTGAAATAGATTCATATAGTAAATTATCTTTTTTACTATTATTGTTGTCATTTTCCAATTGTATTATTTCCTGATAATTAATGTTATCAAAGTCTATAACATTGTGTTGATTTGAATTGGAGTAATTAATAAGAGTATTCTTTGCTATTTGATATAACCACGGTTTAAAACTTTTTTGCTGGTTAAATGATTTCCTGTATTTTATTAAACGTAAAAACACTTCCTGGGTAAGGTCCTTACTATCCTCCATTTTGCCGGTTAAATAAAAAAAATAGTTGAGAATCTGATTATTATATTTATTAAAAAGCTGTGTCATACAATCAAGATTATCTAACTTAACTTTATACATTAAAATTTCATCTGATAATTCTTTCACAGCAAAAAGATTAAGCATCTGTAAATAATACCATCAAAGTAAAAAAAAGTCTCGGATAAAGTTTTTTCTGTAAACTTATTTATTATCAGTAGAAATAAAATAATATTTTATATCTTGTAAAAAGTTTATAACAGGACTGGGAAATTAAGCAGTCAGGCAAGGCTGCTATTGGCAAACTTTTCCAGGGAATTATTATTATACTGTACTGTATAATAATTCATAAGGCGACAGCGCCCTGAAAAGGCCGCTGTTGCCTCTAGAAATTCAGTAAAATGAGAAAAATTTTCATGTTTTTAATTATTGGTTCATCAATTTTATTAAGAGCCCAGAAGCCCATTATTATTGATCATAACTGTATTGATCTTTCAGAAATTCCAATTGAGTGGATTGAAAGTGCAAAGGCCAAATTATTTATTGGTTATGGCCATACTTCACATGGGAGTCAGCTTACTTCAGGAATGAATGCTATTGAATCTTATTATTCTGATGGCACATTTAACTGGAGTCACACTGGTGGTGATGGTGAATTACACTTGTTTGAAGGATCTAGTTATGATGAAGGTTATCTTGACCATGATGTTGGTTATAGCGGATGGGATGATAAAACAAGGGTATATCTTGACTCGTTCCCGGAATGTAATGTAATTATGTGGTCATGGTGCGGGCAGGTAAATGATGTTGATCTTTTAGAGCATTATTTATTGCCAATGGAACAGCTTGAAGATGAATATCCTGATGTGAAGTTTGTATATATGACAGGGCACCTGGAAGGCGGGGGTCCTACCGGCAGTTTATTTGAGGCAAATCAGCAGATAAGAGAGCATTGTGATACATACAATAAAATACTTTTTGATTTTGCGGATATTGAAAAATATAGTCCTAATTGCGATACAAATTATCAGGAATATTATTGTGATGATCATTGTGATTATGTCAATCCTGACGGAGACATAATGAACTGGGCAAATAACTGGCTGGCAAATAATCCTGATCATGAACTTACTCAAATTTCCCAGATTTGCGGATCCTGTGCTCATTCCATAAGCCTGAATTGTGTGAAGAAAGGTATTGCATGCTGGTATTTGTGGGCAAAGCTTGCTGGATGGAATAATGATATCATTCCTGTTTCTCAAATTTCAATTGTCAATGAAAATGATACAATGGTTCTTACAGAAAACAACTCATTACAATTAGATGTTAATGTTTTACCGCAAAATGCTACCAACAAAAAAGTTGAGTGGAAAGCAGAAAATATAACAGGTCAGGCAATTGTTGATTTTTCTGGTTTGGTAAGTGCAATTGCACAGGGTGATGTGCGGATTAAGGTAATATCTGAAGATAATCCAAACGCTAGAGACTCAGTTTTAATAAGAATTATCGAATCAGTTATTCACGTAGACAGTATATCTATATACAATCCTACAGAATTATTAACGGTTTATGAAGATAGCACATTACAATTAGATGTTAATGTTTTACCGCAAGATGCTACCGACAAAAAAGTTGAATGGAAAGCAGAAAATATAACAGGTCAAGCAATTGTTGATTTTTCTGGTTTAGTAAGTGCAATTGCACAAGGTGATGTCCGGATTAAAGTAATATCTGAAGATAATCCAAACGCTAGAGACTCAGTTTTAATAAGAATTATCGAATCAGTTATTCACGTGGACAGTGTGTCTATATACAGTCCTACAGGATTATTAACAGTCTATGAAGACAATACATTACAATTGGCAGTTAATATATATCCGGAAGACGCATCAGACACAATTATTACATGGCGTATTTCAAATTTTACAGGTGAAGCAATAATTGACTCACTTGGCAATTTATTGGCAATTTCTGAAGGTATAGTAATTGTTATAGCCAGATCCAATGATGAAAGTAATTCAATAGACTATGTTCCCGTGGATATATTAAAAAATACAGCAAATCTTAATCAAAGTTTTAGGACAAAAAAACAACTTATAATCTATCCTAATCCATCCAATGGCGAGTTATTTATATATGTTGATGCCGAATCCCGCATAGAAGCTATTGAAATAATAAATCTGTCAGGTCTGATTGTTTTTAAAATGAACGACTTACATAATAATCATAATTCTGTACTAAAATTGAATTTGTTAAACTTATATAAAGGCATATATTACATTAATATTATATATTCTAATCATACTTATATAACTCAACCTATCCTTATAAAATAATTATATATAAAGGGACATAAAAGGGGACAGCTCCCTTAAATCGTAAGTCATTAATATTCAATCATAAATCAAATAAGGACACTACCCCCCTCCACCTTTCTGCCTTTTTTGTCTACCGTAACAATTTTATACTCATGTTTGGTTATTTCTTTAACATTATCTATAAATTGAAACGGTTCTGAAGATATCTGGGGTTGGTGTTCCACCTGGCCTATTTTATTATTTTTTCTCCATACTTCATAATGATCAATAGGATTATCTCCTGCATATGCCGTATTCCAGGTTACCAGTACTTCCTGGCTGTTCAGTATTTTTATTTTAATATTTTGCGGAGCAGTTAAACCACCTTCTTCCATCTGGAAATAATTTGTCTTCCCTTCTTTTATACGATTAGCTAATCTTTCTATATCAAGCCTTTCTGATTCACTTAAACCATTTGGCTTAATCTGTGAAGCAGCAATATTCTGACTTAACTGGCATTGAGAGGGATCATCAGAAATTTGGCCTATACCTATTATGGAGGTGCTGATTCCGGGTGTTGTCAGAGAATATTCAATCAATGGTTTAAAAGGCATCTCCTTACTCCCGATTTGCCTTACAACATGAGAAGGTTGTCCTGACCAGTGTGCACCTTTTGAATACATAGCTCCGTCAGCAAAAACCTTCATGCCAATAATTCCCATATTCTTTGCTGCTGCAACAGGGATAACATTATTTTGCATGTTAAAATTCAACTTGTCGTTGGCATTTATAGCGACCAGCAAACCATCCAGTATACCATATTTATCACGGCGGATCATATCCATCATAACCCCGGCATTATAATGTCCTGAAAAACCAATATGATTGATTAGCTTTTCTTCTCCGGGATTTAGACCTGTATAATTTGTTCCGTCCCTGTAATCACGCAAAGCAGCTAAAGCACCTATTCTTTCAGATTTGGGATCTGTATCTTCAAGCCCTTCAAATACAGCATCCACATCAGCCTGGCTGGTAACGCTGTGAATTAAAACCATATCAAGATATGCACCCTTTGGATAGTTACCTTTACCATCACCAAAAATCTGAGATAAACTGCGTTTTAAATCATCAACGGTATGGGACCCCTCTGGCCCGTTTGACCAGTTATTTACTCCTTCGGCTACCGGACTCCCTTTTGCAATTCTCAAATGCGTTTTTGAAGTAAGAAATATCGATTTCCTTAAATTCTCATTATAACCGGCAAAGCCCGGTATCAGACTTAAATGTTTAAAAGCTTTGCCATAATTAGTCTGGCTGGGCCCATATAAATTTGAAGTGTCGAAATAATTTACTCCTTTGTTAAAAGCTTTTAATATTATGGCTACAGGATCTACATCATCTGGCGTCCATTGAATAGATGCCTGCCCGCCAAGTCCGAATGTTGTAACTTCATGATTTAACCGTCCAAAAGCTCTGGTCATTATTTTTGGTGCTGATCTGTAATTGTAAAAAGAAGGAAGTATACTTATTCCGGCTGCAGCAGTTGCAGACGTCTTTAGAAATATCCGGCGATCTATGTTTTTACTGGTTTTTGAATTCATTTTATTTACTTTAATGTACTATATAAAATTACAATAATAAACAATGATTCCCATAGTAAGGTTCAGGATTTTATACATTATTTATCTCCATTCAATGATTTCCAGTCCTTGTTTATTTTTCATTTTATCAGGAATACCAAGCAAAATTTCTTCTCTCAGTATATTGATAATATGTTCCTTAACAAAACTTTTGTGCACGACAATGCCTATTTCTCTGGCTGGTATAGGTTCGATAATTTCTTTCACCATTTTTCTTTTGTCTTCATTAATACTGGTTAGTAATAATTCCGGTATAAGAGTGAGCTGATGAGTTATTTCAGAGAATTTCATTAAGTTTTCAAATGAGCCGCTCTGGTATGTGAAATTTAGTTTTTTCCCCCTGCTTTTATTTTTCTTACAAAGGTTAATAACCTGAGTATTGAAACAATGTTTATTGCTTAAAGTCCATAAATCATTTACCGGAATTTCTTTTACCTTAATATTTTCCTTAGTTGATAATTGATGCTGGTTGTCAATAAATATTAAAATCTTTTCATAGAAAAGAGGTATTTCAATAATATCAGTTTCTTTTAATGGAGTGGATAAAATCCCGACATCCAGCATATCCTTTCTGAGAAGCTGAACAATTTCTTCTGAAACAAACTCATCGACAATTAATTCGATTTCAGGATAACTTTTTGTGAATTTTTTCACAAATAAGGGCAGGAGGTAGGATGCAAGTGTAGGAATAATTCCAACTTTCAGTTGTCCTTTTATCTCATTTTTTAACATTTTTACTTTTTCATTAATCTTATTAAACTCCCTGATTACAATTCTGGCCTGTTCAATTACTTCCTTACCTGTATTAGTCGGAATAACAGGTTGTATCCTCCTGTTAAAAATTGATATTCCCAGTTCTTCTTCAAGTTTTTGAATCTGCATACTTAAAGTAGGCTGAGTGACATAACATTTTTCAGCAGCAGTAACAAAGTGCCGGTAGTTATCTACTGCTATTACATATTCTAATTGATTGATAGTCATAATAATAAATATTATATATAGATAAAATCAATATAAATATAAAATATATTGATTTGATTTATACAAATATATAAAATATTTTTGAATGAGAAAATCAGTATTAATCTTAAAAATAAAAATATGGCAAAAGTAGCTCGTCAAATTGTTGAAAAATCAGGTGTCGATTTAGATAAGCTGATTAAATTACTGGTCAAGAATGCATCTGCAGAATTGACAACATACTATTATTATACTATCCTGAGGGTTAACCTGATAGGATTGGAAGGTGAAGGTCTTAAAACAATTGCAGAAGATGCAAGAATTGAAGACCGTAATCACTTTGAGGCCCTGGTCCCACGAATATATGAGCTGGGAGGTGAATTACCCAAAAGCATGAATGAATTTCACGATATTTCAGCATGTCCGCCTGCTCATCTTCCTGGTGATCCAACCAATGTTCAGGAAATACTAAAAGTACTGGTGGATGCTGAACGTTGTGCTGTCAGGGGGTACAATGAAATATGTAATATGACACATGGCAAAGACCACAGGACTTATGAACTGGCTCTGGCTATTCTTAATGAAGAAATACAGCACGAGGCGTGGTTCTCTGAGTTTCTGGGAGAAGGCCCTTCCGGTCACTTGCAGAGACCTGCTGATGTTAAATCCCCATATGTCGGAAAATACCTTAACAGCTAGTTTTTAAAGAAAGGCTGTCTCAAAAGGACAGCCTTTCTTTTATAAGAATACCGGAACGCATCAATATAAAATAAAGGCTGATCCTATACTAAATCCATAACTTCATATTAATTAACCTTTCAACCGGTTTATTACCTCTATGCATGTTCTTGAATTATGGTAAGGGCATTTCCAGAAGCCTGCTTTTTCATCTTCCCTGTAAGGCATACCCTTAATATTTACTTTCCAGAACCATTCTCCGTGTTTATGATCGATGATAAAGGAATTTATAAATTTCCATAGTTCCAGTGCCTTCTCAAGATAATAATTGTTATTAGTGATTTGATATGCATTGACAAGCCCAACCATACCTTCTGCCTGCACCCACCAGTGTTTATCAGCATCCAGGTCATATGAGTCAGGGTTTCTTTCACAAAAAATTCCTCCGTCAGGATCAAAACCTTCATTAATCACTGTGTCTGTCATTTTCACAGCGATATTCCTCGTTTCATTAATAAGCCCGGGATCACTAATAACTTCAGCCGCTTCAGTGAAAAGCCAGGAGAATTCAATATCATGTCCAAATGAGATAATGTTGTCTGTTAATTCCCATTTTTCATTAAAAAAAAGATTGAGGTGATAATGGTCATTAACAAAATGGCTGATAAATACATTAATTATTTTCTTCAATGAGTTGTATAGCTGTTTTTCCGGCCATATCCTGTATAAATTTGTATATGCTTCGAGAACATGCAGGTGAGTGTTCATTGTCTTTTTTGCATTTCTGTCTTTTTCACTCAGACGAACATCATCCAGATCATCCCAGTCCTCACTGAAAGCTTCAATATACCCGTCGTATTGTGAATCGTAACTGTACTTTTCTATAAGATAATAGATTTCTTTTGCCAGGTCCAGTACTTCAGTTTTTCTGTTCATCATGTAGTATTCTGCCAATGCATATATCGCAAAAGCCTGTGCATATACCTGTTTTTTCTTTACTAAAGGTGTTCCTTTGTAATCAAGTTCCCAGAATACACCTCCATATTGGTAATCAATAAATTTTTCTTTAAGGTAGCTATAAGCCAGGTCTGCTAATTTACTGTACCAGGGGTCTTTAAGAAATCTGGCTGCTGCAGAAAAGGTCCATAATATTCTTGTGTTAAGGATTATGCCCTTGCTGGCTTTTTTATTTACTTTGTTATTTGAGCTGATATAACCTGCAAATCCTCCATATTCAACATCAACAGCATTCTTTATCCAGTACTCAAGGATATTTTCTTTAAGGACTTTCAGCAAATCGTTTTTTAATGATTCAATATTGGTATCTGCTAACATTAACTACAGGTTTCTATTTGAGAGAGTATTTTAATTTTTTTTATACAGGTTTATATTTTTATCTATCAGATTATTGATATTTTCAACAGATTTCCCTGTCCGAAAGCCGTCAGGCGGGGTGTTTTCAACATAATCGACAAGCCGTTCAATACTGGATTCTGCAACGTGCATCCTTGTATCTGATGAAGCATAATAAATATAAACTGTACCATTATCATCCCTGATCCATCCATTTGAGAAAAGTACATTTGATACATCACCGACACGCTCTTCATCAACGGGAGCCATAAAATATCCTGCCGGAAAATAAATTATTTTTGAAATGTCTTTTAAACCGGTCATAAACATATACAAGACATACCTTAATCCTGCAGCAGTATTTCTAACTCCGTGAGCCAGATGAAGCCATCCCTCATTTGTTTTTACGGGTGGAGGGCCCAAACCATTTTTAAGCTCATAGACAGTATGATAGGCTTTTTCGTTAATAATAACTTCATTTTTAACTACAGGATTTTCCATATTTTCTATATACCCCAGTCCGATCCCCCCTCCGCTACCTACATTTATAAATCCTTCCTGGGGCCTTGTATATATAGCATATTTTTTATTGATAAATTCAGGATGAAGTACAACATTTCTTTGTTGCCCGGTAGCAGAAACAAGATCGGGCAGCCTTTCCCATTTCTTAAGATCCCTTGTCCTTACTATTCCTGCCTTTGCAATGGCTGAACTTGTATCTCCCTCAGGAGCTTCAGGATCCTTCCTTTCCGTACAAAATATACCGTATATATATCCGTCTTCATGCATGGTTAGTCTCATGTCATATACATTAATATCGGGATCTTCAGTTTCAGGCATCGTTATGGGCCTCTCCCAGAAACGGAAATTATCTGTAGCATTCGGACTTTCAGCAACGGCAAAATAAGACTTCCTGTCCCAGCCTTCAACTCTCACTATAAGAATATATTTGTTTTTTAATTTGATGGCTCCGGCATTGAAAGTTGAATTTACTCCTATACGCTCCATGCAATAGGGATTTGTTTCCGGATTTAAGTCATATCTCCAGTGCAGGGGAACATGACCGGCGGTAAGAACCGGATATTTATATCTTTCATATATTCCGTTATAATCCTTTTGTTTCTCATTTTTCCTTTTTATTAAAGCTTCAAATTGACGTTCCAGTAATTTAAGTCTTTTTTTATTCATGGGGACGATTATATTTTTATTGTTTGACTTTTTCCAGGATTATTGTTTAAAGTCTATTTATTCTTTAATTTCGGTTTATAATTAAAAAATATACAATGATAGTATATTTAAAAAATTTGTGAACATTTTTTTTATTAAATTGCCGCAGGAACTTTAATAATAATATATTCTTGGTTACGGTTATGAAATCTTTAAATATTGCAATATTAGGTTGTGGTAAAGTCGGGGGAGGAGTAGCCCAAATCCTGACAGAACTTAAAGAAGAATTATCAGCAAGGGCATCATGCAATATAGAACTAAAAAAAATTGTTGAGCTTAATCCGGAAAGCACATTAAAAAAATTTGACCTGCCATTAAATTTATTTTGTGGTGGAGGAAAAAATTTAACAAGACAGGAAGCAGTTAAATATATAGATGAAATAACAGGCTCGGATGAAATTGATCTTGTTGTGGAGACAATCGGAGGCAGTGATGATTTTATATACAATACTGCTATCAGCATATGTAAATCCAAAAAACATCTTGTTACTGCCAATAAAGCTTTACTGGCAGAACGTGGGAAGGGAATATTCGATGCAGCAAGGGATAATAAGGTGATAGTTGGTTATGAAGCTTCGGTATGTGCTGCAATTCCAATTGTTAAAACATTAAAAGAAAGTTTTACCGGGGACAGTATTATATCAATATCCGGTATTATGAACGGTACATGCAATTATATACTGTCAATGATGCAGAATGAAAATCTGGAATTTAAAGAAGCATTAAGGCTGGCGCAGGAAGAGGGCTATGCCGAAGCCGATCCTACCCTTGATGTTAATGGTTATGATGCTGGCCATAAGCTTATTATATTAACCAAACTTGCTTTTGGAATTGATATTTCAATGGATGAATTATCAGTTAAAGGGATTGATAATATTAATAAGGAAGATATTGGTTTTGCTGCTGAAATTGAAAGTAAAATAAAACTTATTTGTTATGCTAAAAAGGTTGATGGTAAAATTTATGCAACTGTCTGTCCAATGATGGTTAAGAAGAGTAATTTTCTTTCTGAAGTCAATGGAGCCACTAATGCTGTCAGAGTTATAAATAAATACTCAGGAAGGCACATTCTTCTGGGAAGTGGAGCCGGCTCTTTGGAAACAGCCAGTTCAATCGTTGCAGATATTGTTTTTATTGCCAGGTATGCTCAGAACATTCGAAATGATTTTAAAAAATCAGGTTCTGATTTTATGAGCGCCAAACATTTTGTATTTCCCTATATTGTTATTTTTAATACTGTAGATATTCCCGGTATAACAGGATTAGTTACAACTTCCATAGGAAATCAGGATATTAATATAGATACTGTAGGCCATAACAGACATATTAAGGACAGAGCCTTATTCTCTGTTGCTACAATGCCCTGTACACTTCAGCAGATTGAGAAAGCCATTGGGGAGATTAGAAAAAACAAGCCTGAAGTTTTATTGGATGAACCTAAAATTATGCCAATATTATACTAAAATGAGGATATTAAATTAAAGTATGCAAAAACTATAACAACAAATAACGCCTTATTTAAGAATTAATTAATTGATCCGCATTTTAAAATTTCTAAATTTGTCTTTATTAGAATCATAAATCACGAATCTAAAAACCAAAATCATGAAAAAAGTCTTTATTATAGTCATATCCTGTTTACTTTTTGGCGGGATTATATCTGCTCAGACTAAAAAAGATGATATCAGGGAATTATTTACGCTTCTTGACCCGGGCCAGATGATAGACAAAATTTTTGAAAACATGATAGATGTGTTTAAACATCATGGTAATACACAAATCAGCCATGAAGACCAGGAAGAATTTACTTCTTATCTGACTAAAGAAGTTAAAGCAATGACTGACAATCTGATAAATGAGCACATGTTGAATATATATGACAAGTATTTTACGCATGAAGAAATAAAGAATCTAATAAAGTTTTACAAAACCCCTACCGGCAAAAAAATGATAACCACTATGCCGGATATTCAGAAAGATATAATGACCATAATGATGAATAAGCATATACCGGAGTTTCAGGAGAAAATACAGAAAAAGATGGAAGAACTAAACAGCCGGGAAGAAATGGAATAGGGCAGAAGAAAACTGATTAAAAACTAAAACTACTTAATATGGTTAGGGTTACTATTTTATTTCATATTTGTCTGTTATTAACAGTACAAATATCATTTGCGGAATCTGATTATACCCAGACAATCCGTGGCTGCGTTCTTGATAAAGACTCACATATGCCCTTAATAGGTGCAACCATAGTATTGCTGGATTCAACGCTAAATAAAGGAACAATAACAGATGTCGAAGGATATTATAAGCTTGAGAATGTCCCGGTTGGCAGGTGCGGGATCTCAGTATCATATATTGGTTACAAACCTGAGACATTCAATAATTTAATACTAAGATCAGGGAAAGAATTAATTCTGGATATTGTATTGGAAGAGAACATACAGTGGATGGATGAGGTAGTAATAAAGGCTTTTGCAGGGAAAGAGGATCCTCTCAATGATATGGCAGCTATTAGCGCCCGTTCTTTTACTGTCGAAGAGACAGAAAAATATGCCGGCAGCTGGGGTGACCCGGCCAGGATGGCTGCCAACTATGCCGGTATATTTACTGCCGGAGATCAACGAAATGATATCATTATAAGAGGCAATTCGCCAATCGGATTAATATGGATGCTGGAAGGTATTCCTGTTCCCAACCCCAACCATTTTGATGTGCTGGGATCAACAGGCGGTCCGGTAAGTATTTTAAATAACAACCTGCTTGCAAGATCTGATTTTTTTACGAGTGCCTTTCCTGCCGAATATGGAAACGGAATATCCGGAGTTTTTGATCTGAATATGAGAAATGGGAATAACCAGAAACGTGAATATCTGGCACAGCTTAGCTTTGGTGGCTTCGAACTTGGAGCGGAAGGCCCGTTTTCGAGAACTGGCAAAGCTTCATATCTGGTTAACTACAGGTATTCAATGTTAGGTCTTCTGGATAAGCTATTATGGGTGGAAGCACTTCCTCATTACCAGGATTTATCCTTTAAGCTTAATTTTCCAACAAAGTCAGGTAGAATCTCTGTATTCGGACTTGGAGGGACAAGCTATATTGATTTTATTGAAGAGGATACTATAAATTCAACAACAGAAATAAAACGTGAGTTCAAAGGAAGATCTTCATCTACTACAGGAATAATCGGACTGAACCATGTTCATTTTTTTGGTGAAAAGACACGGATTATAAATAGTATAGCATTTACTACAAGACGTCCCGGAATGGAGGTAGATTCGCTGGAAAATGATGAAGAATCATTACAGCTGGGCAAGTATGAAAGTGTTGAGAATAAGTATTTGTTATCATCAAAACTCATCAGAAAATTCAATACAAAGAATACAGCAATCTTTGGTATCAGTTTTCAGAATTATTCTCTTTACCGGAAAATGGATGAATATGATACCTACCAGATAAGAAATGAAGAGAATTTAACATTAAGAGACAGCATTGCTTTGCGAGATCCGTATGAAATTGATATAGGTAATATGATTTTGTTACAGGCTTTTGTTAGCTGGCAGCACAGGTTTACAAACAATCTTACTGCCAATACAGGATTACATTATCAGAACTTTACCTATAATAACACCACATCTATTGAACCCAGGCTAAGCCTGAAATGGCAAATTTCAACAGGGCATTCAGTGAGTATGGGTTATGGATTGCATAGCCAGCTGCAGCCATTATTTTATTATTATAATGTTACAAGAACTGAAAGTTCAGGGCAGGATATATATAAAGAGACAAAGCGTTTTCTGGATTTTACCAAAAGTCATCAGTTGGTGGCAGGATATGACTGGTCTATCAGTACTAATTTAAGATTTAAATCTGAAGCATATTATCAGTATTTATTTAACATACCTGTAGATAAACAGGATAAGTATTTTTCAATGGTAAATGTTGGCGCCGGATTTTATTTTCCAGATATGGATTTACTGGTAAATAAGGGAACCGGGGAAAATTATGGAATTGAATTTACACTGGAAAAATTCCTGAGTAATAATTACTATTTTTTAGTTACCACTTCATTATTTAATTCTACATATAAGCAAATAGACGGGGTAAAGCGAAATACAGCATATAATGGTAATTTTATTGTCAATGCTCTTGCCGGGTATGAAGTGCCGCTTGGGAAAAACAGATCCCTGGATTTTAACTTTAAGGTTGTCTGGGCAGGTGGCAGGCGTGTAATTCCTGTTGATCCCTCAATTACCATTAATGATGAAAGACGTGATTATAGCCGTGCTTATGAAGAACAGGTGCCGGATTATTTCAGAATTGACGGCCGAATAAGTATTATTCAACATAAGAAGAGATCAACTCATGAGTTTGCAATAGATCTTACTAACATTACAAATCATTTAAATGAGTACGACAGGTATTATAATAGTACCATAAATGAAGTGGAAGTAGAATACCAGCAAAAATTCTTCCCAATGGGCTTGTACAGGATAAATTTTTGATTGGGAGAGGGGAAAGCGCCCGGGGACAAGGGCGCTGTACAATTCTCCCTTAACCCTTAACAATCATTAAACAATTTATTCATCCGGTTGTTTCTATATTGAATTATGGAGTTAATCCTTTTAAGATCTTATTGCGTAATTCACATTTATATTGGCAATAATCAAAGCTCCCTAAAAATATAAATGTTAAACTGTATTTAAGCTAATATTTAAGAGTTGTAAAATTATTATTAAATTTGCACCTGCATTTTATTAACATATATATATGAAAAGGTCATTTTATTTAGTATTATTAATTGCATATTCTTTAATTTCATATGCTCAGGAGATATCCAATAATGGGAATAAGGCAGATTCTACAAAAGTTTATAAGTTTTGTTTCAGGTACTGTGTTGATGAAGAATCTCTTTGTTCAATAAATGATGAAGAGTTAACAGACCATCCGTTAGGGGATAATATTGCGCGGAAATTATATTTACTTAAGGAAACTTATACATATATTGAACATCCTACACCAACATCACCCGGTGAAAAAACTATAATTACCAAGCCGAGTATATATAACTCATTGCAAAAACTCAACAGATACTATAAGAAACAGGTAAAAGACGGAGATATGACAGAAGAGGAAGCAAGGATGAAACTTGGCCAGTATCTTGATATAGCTATTTCGGTTTTCATCGAGAATACAGAATCATTTGAAGATGAGTTAAGAAAGGCAAAAAAACCGGATGAAATTTCAGAAGTTTTCTCAATGGTTATGTTAAAGCAATGATTTTGATATAATATGCTTTTTTAGATAAAAGGGGAGAGATCTTACTTGCGACGAGGACTTTTCCCTCTGTTTTTCTCTAATGCTCTGATATAGTAAGCTTTATATTTGATATAATGGGTCCCTTTTTCGAACTCCCAGTATACATTTCCTGCTTTATAAATTTTACCAACGCAGGCTTCAAATATTAATGTATAATTTATTCCTGTAATTCTTTCTGCTTCAATAATTGAGTTAAATCTCACACTTTTATCAGCAAAATACCCAATAACGGGCAAACTATATTTTTTTTGATTTCTCTTTTTTATTGTACCTATGTTCATCATACCGCAAAGCTATTATTAGCTTAAAACGAAAGCTAAATGTTAAACTTATAATCTACTTAATAAATATATATTGGTCTGATAAAGATAAATATTTTTTAATACTAATCAAATGTCTTTGTTAACATAAGGCTTGAAATAATGATCTGTTTAATAAACTGCAATGTTAAAAATTAAATTCAGCTGTTTTATTAGTTAAAATATTTAGTATTTTATATAAATTTTAATAATATTGTAGCATTTAGTAACTGAATTTTTGTAAATAAATATTGTCACTATGCAGAAAAAGAATTCGGTTGTATTATGGCTGGCTCAGGTAAGGGCTAATTTTTTACTGTTAGCAGTATTGTTAGTAGCAATAGGTCTGGCTGTTTCCTATAAATATCAACCACCTGAAGCAAACTTTAACTGGCTGAATGCTGTTATTGTTTTAGCAGGTGTTGTTTCTGCACATATTTCCGTGAATTTATTTAATGAATATTCCGATTTTAAAACTAAAATAGATTTTAATACAAAAAGGACTCCTTTTAGCGGAGGAAGCGGTATTCTGACTGGAGGACTCATATCTTCAAAAAAAGTTTTGCGGGTTGCTATCGTTTCTCTGATTTTAGCCCTGGCAGCAGGGATTTATTTTTCTATTACTTCTCACTGGACAATTTTAGTTATTTCATTATTAGGCGCATTTACCATAGTCTATTATACAAAAATTTTAGCACGCTTTTTTTTAGGCGAGCTTATGGCAGGATTAACACTAGGATCTTTAGTGGTCATTGGAACATATCTGGCAATGAATGTTTCACCAGAATATAAACTTAACGGGCTACTTCCAATAGGAGTATTAATAATATCATTACCACCAGGTATATTAACATCATTATTATTACTATTAAATGAGTTTCCTGATGTTGAAGCTGATAAAAAAGGAGGCAGGAAACATCTGGTAGTTAAGTTTGGATACAAAACTTCAGCTGTCATTTATACAATTGGTTTAATAATAACTTTTGGTACCATTGTATTGTTGCCGATTTTAGGATATTCTTCATTGTGGTTATATATAGCATTATTGCCATTACCTATGGCAATAAAGGCCAGTATTAGTGCTTTTAAATTTGATGGAGACCTGAATAAATTTATCCCGGCACTTATGAGCAATGTTATTACTGTTTTAACAACCGATTTGTTAATGGCAATCGGACTGGTACTTGATATATCTTATTACAAATTTATTTAAATATTCTCTTATAATTGTTATTGAAGAAATAACAAGATATATCGCTGTAAATGTATTGTCTGGATTTTGAATTTATGAAGCCTGTAAAATTAGTCTATATCTGTTTTATCTGAATGAAAAACCGGGAATTCATTTCAGTTTGAACTTATCAACCTCCCTAAACCTGTAATATGTGAAATTATCTCAGGGTATCCCCTGTAGTAAACACACCCTGTACCCGTGATAACTGCATCAAGCAGTTCATTGACTGTTACTTTGCAACTGCC
>CAZFQS010000019.1:0-62654 GCA_964521285.1 uncultured Bacteroidales bacterium
CTTCATTATTTCAACTTTTTACGAAAAATAGGAATAACAAGACTCTTAAGATTTCTATTCAGGAAAACAGAGAAAAAACTATATAACTATCTTATAAATAACAGGCCATTTATATTTTTCTTCGATCTTTACAAACTGGGCTACTTATGTTCAATTAATTAATTACTGCTCTCATCCTTTACACATTTCCATACTCCTCATTTTTACCCTATTCCTTTCTATTCTCTTCTACTCCTCCGGATTAGCCTTGCTTCTTCATCTTAACTTTTTTTAATTACCTTATCATTATATCTAATTAAAGTTTTTTCTTTAGATTTCCTTTTCAAATGTTATTTTTGTGTCCGTGTTGTAATAGGGGAAAATTTATAAAATGAACATATACAAGCTACTTAGCGAAAGTCTTAAACAAGCAGTAAAATTGCTGTACGGGCAAGAGCCGGATGATAAGCTAATTCAAATCCAGCACACCAGGAAAGAATTTGAAGGTGATATCACACTGGTTGTATTTCCTTTATTGAAAATATCTAAAAAAAATCCTGAGCTGACAGGTGGTGAATTAGGAAAGTATTTCACTTCAAACTTATCCTGGGTACTAAAATACAATGTTATTAAAGGATTTTTAAATCTTACTGTAAGTGATGGTTTTTACCTTGAATATTTAAATTACTGTATTTCTCAAGCAAACTATGGATACAGTGATAACGCAGATAAGTCTGAAACTTATATAATCGAGTATTCTTCACCCAATACAAATAAACCTTTGCATCTTGGCCATATTCGCAATAATCTTATTGGTTTCTCGATTTGCAATATTCTTGAAGCCAATGGAAAGAAGGTGATAAAAACAAACATTGTCAATGACAGAGGAATACATATTTGTAAATCGATGCTTTCCTGGCAAAAATGGAGTGGGGGCGAAACCCCCGAATCTTCAGGAAAGAAGGGAGATCATCTTGTTGGTGATTATTATATAAAGTTTGAGGCTGAATATAAAAAGCAAATAAAAGAACTAATGGGTTACGGGAAGTCTGAAGACTATGCAGTAAAGAACGCCCCGTTAATTCTGGAAGCGCAGGAAATGCTGAGAAAGTGGGAAGCAAAAGAGCCTGAGGTAATGGAGTTATGGAATAAAATGAATGGATGGGTACTGGATGGATTTAATGACACTTATAAAAGACTTGGAGTTGATTTTGACAAGATTTACTATGAGTCTGATACATTCCTGGTAGGCAGGGAGACAGTCCTGGATGGACTTAAGAAGGGAATTTTTATTAAAAAAGATGATGAATCAGTATGCGTTGATTTGTCAGATGACGGGCTGGATGAGAAAATTCTCCTCCGTTCCGATGGCACATCGGTTTATATTACACAGGATATTGGCACAGCCCGCATGAGGCAGGAAGATTATAAATTTGATAAACATATTTATGTTGTTGGTAATGAGCAAAATTATCATTTCCAGGTCCTTGCATTAATACTGAATAAACTGGGATTCAGGTGGGCAAAAGATCTGTATCATTTATCATATGGAATGGTAGAATTGCCTGAAGGTAAAATGAAATCCCGTGAAGGTAAAGTGGTTGATGCAGATGATCTTATTGATGAAATGATAAATATTGCACGCGGTATGGCTGAAGAACTTGGAAAACTGGAGGGATTAACTGACGAAGAAAAGGAAAATGTATTCAGAATAATAGGTCTCGGAGCATTGAAGTATTTTATATTAAAAGTTGATCCTGTTAAAAATATGACTTTTGATCCTTCAGAATCTATTGATTTTAATGGAAATACAGGTCCATTTATTCAGTATACATTTGCAAGAATCAAGTCGGTTTTAAGAAAAGCCGAAGAAGGTAATATTAACATTCCTGATAAATTTGATGTGTCAGTTAAGCTTGAACCTAAAGAAAAATCACTTCTCAAATACATTTATGATTTTCCCGAAGTAGTGAGGGATGCCGGAGAAAACTATAATCCCGCAGTAATAGCTAATTTCACTTATGAGCTTGTAAAAGAATATAATCAGTTTTACCACGATTTCTCTATTCTTAAAGCAGGAGATAATAAAGTAAGAGATTTCAGGCTGGTTCTTTCACAAATGATAGCAAAAATTATTACGTTATCATCGGAACTTCTGGGTATTGAGCTACCGGAGAGAATGTAAAATTAAGGATAAAGGATAAAGGATAAAGGATAAAGGGGGGAGTTATAAATTTTAGTCAGATATGCTTATTTTTGTACTTTCGCAGAATTAAAAAAACAAAATAATGTTTGATAATTTAACAGAAAGGCTTGAACAATCTTTTAGGATTTTAAAAGGGCAGGGGAGGATTACTGAAATAAATGTTGCCGAAACACTTAAAGAGGTGCGCCGTGCTTTACTCGATGCTGATGTAAACTATAAAATTGCCAAGAACTTTACAGATAGAGTAAAGGAAAGTGCAATCGGACAGAAAATTATAAGCGCTGTGAAGCCCGGGCAGATGATGGTAAAGATAGTTCATGATGAACTTGCGGAACTTATGGGCAGTGCCAATGAAGATATAAACATAAAAGGTAATCCTGCTGTGGTTTTGGTTGCTGGCTTACAGGGTTCAGGTAAGACAACCTTTGCAGCTAAACTGGCAAATCATTTAAGCAGTAAAAGGGGTAAGACGCCCATGCTTATAGCAGGCGATGTTTATCGTCCCGCTGCAATTGAACAGCTTAAAGTACTGGGAGAGCAGATCAATATACCTGTTTATACGGAAGAGGGTAACAAGAATCCTGTAAAAATAGCAAAAGCCGGAATAAAAGAGGCCAAAAGAATGGGTAACGATTTAGTTATTATTGATACTGCAGGGCGATTAGCAATTGACGAGGCAATGATGAATGAAATTGAATCAATAAAAAAAGCTATATCTCCCGAAGAAACATTATTTGTTGTCGATTCCATGACTGGTCAGGATGCCGTAAACACAGCAAAGGAATTTAATGACAGGCTTGACTTTGATGGTGTTGTATTAACAAAACTTGATGGTGATACACGAGGTGGTGCAGCTCTGTCAATAAGAGAAGTAGTAAATAAGCCTATTAAATTTATAAGCGCCGGGGAGAAACTTGATGCAATAGAATTATTTTATCCTGAAAGAATGGCGGACAGGATACTTGGCATGGGTGATATTGTATCACTGGTTGAAAAAGCACAGGAACAATTTGATATTGATCAGGCAAGAAAGCTTAAGAAAAAAATTGCTAAAAATCAATTTAATTTTAACGACTTTTTGCAGCAAATCCAGCAGATAAAGAAAATGGGTAATATGAAAGATCTTGCCGGCATGATTCCAGGTGCAGGTAAGGCTATAAAAAATCTTGATGTCGATGATGATGCGTTTAAAAGCATTGAATCAATAATATATTCTATGACACCTCAGGAGCGTGAAAATCCCGCCCTTATAAATGGCTCAAGGAGAAAAAGAATTGCAACTGGCAGTGGCACCAGCGTTCAGGATGTTAACAGGTTAATTAAGCAATTTGATGATACCCGCAAAATGATGAAAATGATGTCGGGA
Source organism: uncultured Bacteroidales bacterium (assembly GCA_964521285.1). GTDB lineage: Bacteria > Bacteroidota > Bacteroidia > Bacteroidales > UBA10428. The sequence continues at coordinate 3,552 of CAZFQS010000019.1, forward strand.
GGAAAAAATTTAGCACGTGTGATGGGTAATATGTCAGCTACGAAAAATAGAATGCAAAATTGAAAAAAATTTATAAATGCTAAAACTGTAAATAAATGGAATTAATTGATGGTAAAAAAATAGCCAGTGATATTAAACTTGAAATTGCAAATGAAGTTGAAGAAATTAAACAAAATGGGGGTAAAATTCCGCATTTAGCGGCTGTTCTGGTTGGCCACGACGGGGCCAGTGAAACTTATGTTGCAAACAAGATTAAAGCCTGTGAGCAGGTCGGGGTAAAATCTACTCTTATAAGATTCGAAGATACAGTTACACAGGAAGAATTGCTTGTTAAAGTAGAAGAATTAAATAATGATAATGATATTGACGGTTTTATTGTTCAGCTACCGCTTCCTGAACATATATCAGCGCAAAAAATAATTGAATCAATTGATCCCGGGAAGGATGTTGATGGATTCCATCCTGTAAATGTTGGCCGAATGGTAATTGGACTACCTGCATTTATTTCAGCTACACCTGCCGGTATTCTGGAACTGTTGAAAAGGTACAATATCAATCCTTCTGAAAAAAACTGTGTTATCATTGGCCGAAGCAACATTGTTGGACGGCCCCTGAGTATTTTATTGTCCCAGAAACGGTCTCAGGGAAATGCAACAGTTACAGTTTGTCATACAAAAACCAGGAACCTGAAAGAAATTTGTACCAAAGCTGATATAATAATTGTTGCACTCGGTTCACCTGGGTTTCTAAAAGCAGATATGGTAAAAGAAGGTGCAGTAGTAATTGATGTCGGAACATCAAGAGTGAAATCGGACAAGACTAAATCAGGATGGAAATTAAAGGGAGATGTCAGTTTTGATGAAGTTGCACCTAAATGCAGTTACATAACACCGGTGCCAGGCGGTGTAGGACCAATGACAATAGTATCGTTACTCAGAAATACACTTTTAGCTGCAGGGAAGAAAATTTATGGTTAGAGTATTTCTATATCAACTTATTTTAAATCTTATAAATACCTGCTTTAAAAATCATAATAGTTTTTTTTATACCTTGCTTGATATTTGAATGATTAGTTTTAATTTTAGATTTAGTATGAAGACTCTGAATCTGGTTATATTATTTGGATTAGTAATTTTTTGCCTGTTATTTTCATGTAAACAATCCGAAAAGGATATTCCTGTTACTGTCAGCTGGTCAACTAATGAACCTTTATCCATACCATTCAGAATAAGAATTCAGAAATATCAGCATGCTAATCTCATCAGAAACAGTTCTTTCGAATCCGGCAAGGAATTAATTATTGATACAGCAGGTACCACTTTCAGAATAGACGGATGGAAGAAAGTTGGAAATAGTGTTGAATGGGTGAATGTTATGATAGATTCACTTTATAAAGCTGATGAAGCTATCGATTCATTACACTCAATTAAAATACACAGAACAGGTATTGACGAGACTGATGAAAGGGGAGAAGGTATTATCAGTGATTTTATTAAGGTTATTCCCGGTAATTATTCATTATCATATTATATTAAACTTGAAAATGTTTGTTCCAGCAAAGAAAGGCTGGGAACCAAACTGTATGATGCTATTAATATAATAATCTATTATTACGATAAAAACAAAATACCAATCAGTTCAAAATTATACCTGCCCCATAAAGATATGTATATAGATAACTCTTTTAAAGGATTATCATTCTCAAATTACTGGCAAATTGAGAAATTTGACTGGGCCAGGGTGACTGGGAAGTCTCATAATTTTAATTATCCTGAAGGTGATATACCTGATGAAACAAGATATGTGAAAATATATTTCGGCATGAAAGGTGTCGGTACAATGTGGCTTGACAATGTTGATTTCCGGTATACAAAATCAAATTTTACGGCACTTGAAAGAATGAAATATTTAACTGATACAATATTTTCGAAACATAATGTTATTATACCTTCACCCAAAGAAATTGAAAAATATGAATCAATAATTTATTATGAACCCGGAGATGATTACAAAAGTCTGCCAAAAATATTAGTGCCTGAAAAAATTACAATTGAAACAAGGAATGCAGCTCAATTATTAAAATCCAAACTGGAAAGTCTTTATAAGAGTCTGTCGAACGACAGTGAAAATTATTTTAAAATCAGGATTGTAACCAGACTATCAGCCAGCGATCTAAACTCATCCAGATTAATATTTAGTGTCGGGAAAAATGTACTTTACCGCAGATTCAGGGAAATACTTCCGGTTAACGATATTAAAAACATTCCTCAGGCTTACTTCATATATACAAACAGCGATATCAATAATCTGATATTTCTGGCAGGAAACCGTCCTATAGGTGATTTTTATGCTGCCACAACCGCAATTCAGCTATTTGACAGTAAAAAGTTTATTTTTCATAATGCTAAAGTGATTGACTATCCTGATTTTGTAAACAGATATTATAACCTTTCTGCGAAGGATGGAATTTATGATGTTTTAAAAAATATATCATACATTGATGAACTTACTTACTATAAAATAAATGGGGCTTATTTATCAGTTGACCTGTCCGTGGATAGCATAAAATATAAACAAATCACAGAAGGTATCAGCTCAAGATATGCAAACAGCGATATTTTTGATTTTAAAATATTGTTGGCTCCTGAAATATTTTTTGATTATATAACTTATAAAAGTGGTCTGAATACTCAAGATGAACAGATCAGTATAATAAATATAAATCAGGATAAATTAAAAAACATATGTAATACAGGATTTAATAACGGGGCATCAGGAATTGTATATGTTCCCTGGTTTATAATCCCTTCCCAGATAAATCTATGCCAGGTGAAAAGCCCTGATAATTATTTTAATATTTCCAATGCTCTTTCCAGGAATGTTATAACTATAAGCAATATTGCAGATGATGAATATGCCGGCAAGGATTTTGGAATACTCCTGCCCTGGTACAATAACAATTTAATTGATGATAGCAGAGGTAATGCAGAAGTGTTACTTGAAAGAATAATGTCCGGATTTCCTGATAAAATATTTTACTTCTGGACTGGCAACTCCAGCTATTCATTAAAAAGCGATAACGCTGACCTGGAAAGAATGAAATATTATTTAAAAAAAATACCGGTTTACTGGGATAACTCTGTTTTGACCTTAAGCAGGAATATGAATATGCCCGGGTATTACTCTCATTATCCCGGGAAAGTAAGGTTATATAATATATTTGAACCTTATAATGATAATAATATTGAAGTTATTATTGAAAATATAGATAAAGAGCAGATATTTTTTAATAGTACGGTAAATTCAGAACTTGATCTTATAAAATTCGCCACGATAGCTGATTTTTCATGGAACACCAAAACATATGATCCTGATTTATCTTTATGGAAAATTCTTCTGTCAAGATACGGTCTTGGAGCAGCTAAGCTCCTGATATTCATTAATGACGAATATTTTAGTCTTAAAGAGACAATTTTAAAACTAAATTCTGAAGGGCTTGCCCCAAAACTTATAAAAAGAGGAGAAAGTATAATCAATAATCTAAATACTGGCCTGAAAAAACTTACTTCTATAATTGGGGAATCTCATCCCTTAACTGGTGAATTGGGAAATAAAATCGAACATATTACAAGGGAGTATAATGAGTTAAACAGCCAGTTAAATTTTAATCAGGAAAAATCGCAAAGTATTGAAAATATGGACTAGATTTGTTTTTTATTTAAATTTCATATATAGTTTTAATATAAAACATTAACTTTAGAATAGTACAGTAGTAATTTCAATAATTTACAGCAGGAAGAATTTTTTTCTCTCAATATAAGTATAGGTGAATCGCTCATGGATCCAGATCAAAACAGTTTTTTTGAAGAGGAAGAATACTCTGATATAATAAATAGATATAAGGACATGTTAAGAAAAAACAGGTCCTGTTTTTTTGATATATATGAATTTGAAAATATTATTGACTATTATATACTGAATAATGATTATAAATCAGCACTAAAATCAGTCAAAACAGGCCTCAATCAACATCCTTATTCAATATCACTTAAGCTTAAGTATGCACAGGTTTTAATTGAAGATAAGAAATCAAAAACAGCCTTGGAGATATTAAATGAAATTGAAAAGGTTGACTCACATAATTTTGAATTTCATTTAATAAAAGGAAAAGCTTTAAATTCCTTAAAAAGAACTGAAGAAGCCACAGGAGCATTTGAGAAAGCAATAAAGTTGTCACAGGAAGATAAGGATGATGTTATTTATGAAATAGCCCTGTCATTTATACAAATTGACAGAATAAAAACAGCAATCAATTATTTACTGCTTGCTTATGAAATAAATGATTCAAATTTGCTGGTTATATATGATTTGGCTATATGTTATGAGCGGCTTGATAATTTAGAAAAGAGTATATTTTTCCTTGAAAAATATTTAGATATTGATCCATACTCCGAAAATATCTGGTATAATTTAGGATTGTTATATTCATCTGTTAATAAATATAAAAATGCACTGAGGGCTTATGATTTTGCAATTGCAATATGTCCTGAATTTACTTCAGCTTACATGAGCAAAGCTGACACACATATAAATAATAATAATTATTACGGGGCAATAGAAGTATACAAGGAATTGATGGAAATTGATAATAAAAATGCACAGTTATTTTGCAATACAGGGGATTGTTACGAAAAACTCGGAAATTTTGAGACAGCGATAGCAAATTATAACAAAGCAATAAAAATTGATAATGATTATTCAGATGCCTGGTATAAAATTGGAGTAGTCTATTACACTTTAATGAAATATAATAGAAGCATAGTTAATCTGAAAAAAGCAATTAAAATAAAACCTAATATATCAGAATACTGGTTTATGCTTGGTAAAGTATATGCTGAAAATAAATATGTTAACAGGGCTGTTAAGGCATATAATCATACTGTTGAACTTGATCCTTATAACTATGAAGCGTGGCTTGCCTGTGCTAATATATATTATAATAATAATAAGATTGTCAATGCTATCAGGATACTGGAAGAATCATATCAGCATAACTATAATATTTCCATTATAAATTATCACCTGGCAGCTTATTATATTTATAATGAACAGACTGCCTTATCATGCAAGTACTTTGAAAAAGGCCTGTTGTTAAATTATAAAGAACATAATGAAGTTTTGTTTAATTTTCCTAAAACCAGGGAAAATGATAAAATAAACAGGCTCATTCTAAAATATAAAAATTTAAAGTAGAACAGAAAATGAATGTGTCATTACCTCACGTACCTGACAGGTCAAAAAAACCTCGTGAAACTGGATTAACAATGGTTATGGATAAGGGATTAAGTATTAAGGAAGCTGAGAATTTAATAGAGTCAAGTGGTGAATTTATAGATTTGGTTAAGCTTGGCTTTGGAACATCCGTAATAACGAATAAATTACAGGAAAAAATTAAACTGTATCAAAAGGCAGATTTAAAATTATATTTGGGGGGTACTTTATTCGAAGCATTTGTCATCCGGGACATGTTTAAAGAATACATAAAATTTATTGACAGGTACAGATTAGAATTTGCTGAAGTATCGGATGGCTCAATGTTTATGCCGCATGAACTTAAATTACAATATATTCAACAGCTGTCAGGGAAAGTCACTGTACTGTCTGAAGTCGGTTCAAAGCAAAAAGGAGTTAATATACCCGCAGATAAATGGATCAACATGATGAAAAAAGAGCTGGAGGCAGGTTCGTGGAAAGTAATTGCTGAAGCAAGAGAGAGCGGTACTATCGGCATCTATCATAGTGATGGTACAGCTGATAAAAACCTGATAGAAAATATATCACAGCATATTGACGCAAACAGCATAATATGGGAAGCACCCCTTAAAGCACAACAGGTATGGTTTATCAAACTATTTGGATGCAACGTTAACCTGGGAAATATAGCCTGTAACGAAGTAATACCTCTTGAAACTTTAAGATTAGGCCTCAGAGGGGATACGTTTTTTGATTTTTTGCCGGATGATTTGAAAACCGGGAAGCAACAACCCTCAAATAATCCTCCTGATAAAAACATTCAGGTTTAATACCGGAACATGTATCCTGATGAATTTCTCTGTAAATAAATACCTGTCCTTATTTTTTAAAGGGGCTGGCATGGGAGCCGCAAATGTTATTCCCGGGGTGTCAGGTGGCACAGTAGCTCTTATAACAGGAATTTTTGAAAAACTGATTCATTCTATAAAATCCTTTGATCTTAATGCAGTAAGATTATTATTTGCCGGGAAGTTCAAAATGTTTTCAAATCATGTGAATCTCGATTTTCTTATAGCTGTATTTGCCGGCATTGCTGTTAGTATAATTTCCCTGGCAAAATTGCTTGACTACCTTTTTAATAATTATCCTGTTTACATATGGGCTTATTTTTTCGGATTAATACTGGCATCCATATACTTTGTTGGCAAGACAATTTCAAACTGGAATTATAGCGTAATACTGAGCATGGCAACAGGAACTGCATTAGCAGTATTAATATCTGTATTAAGTCCTGCTGTTGAAAATGATAGTTTTATATATCTTGTTTTGTGCGGCATAGTTGCCATATGCAGCATGATACTTCCGGGCTTATCAGGTTCGTTTGTGCTTGTACTTATGGGGAATTATAAACTGGTGATGATCAATGCCGTTTCCAACTTTCGGCTGGAAATATTAATTCCTGTATTTCTGGGAGCAGTATTCGGATTGCTTGCATTTTCACGTTTTCTTTCATGGATTTACAGGAAGTTCAGGAATCAGACTGTTGCATTACTTACAGGATTCATTCTAGGGTCATTAATCATATTATGGCCGTGGCAAAGGCCAGTTATGCTGGCTGATGTTAACGGCACTCCAATCTTAAAGGATGGCGAGCAAATAATTAGTGGCTATAAAAAATTTATTCCCGGGGAATTTAACCAGGAAGTTATTTTTGTTATGGTTCTTGTATTAATAGGTTTTGCTACAATTATGATAATTGAAAGACTGGCACAGCACTCTGATCATTAAAACTTTTGGATTATGAGACAATTCGGACTTATTGGCTATCCTTTAAGCCATTCCTTTTCGATGAAATACTTTACCGCTAAGTTCAGGAATGAAAATATTGAAGATTGTCAGTACCTTAATTTCCCGATTGAGACAATTAAAGAATTACCTTCTCTGATATCACAAAATAATGATTTAATAGGACTGAACGTAACAATCCCTTATAAAGAGCAAGTCATTGAATATCTTGATAAAATTGATGAGACAGCCAGGGAAATCGGGGCAGTAAATACAATTAAAATTAAGAGGTTAAAGGATAAGATTATATTAACAGGTTATAATACTGATGCTTATGGATTCTATTCATCTATAGTGACTCAGCTGGAAAAGATACATAATAAAGCCCTCATTTTAGGAACAGGAGGAGCTTCAAAAGCAATTGCCCACGTATTTAACCAGCTGGGTGTTGATTATATTTTTGTATCGCGAAATCCAAGAAAGGATAATCATATTTCGTATAATGACTTAACAGGAGATTTAATTAATAATTTTAAAATCATTGTAAATACTTCACCTCTGGGTATGTATCCTGACATTGAAAAATACCCTGATATACCTTATGACTGCATAACCGGTGATCATTTGCTGTATGATCTGGTATATAACCCTGAGATGAGTAAATTTCTTGAGAGAGGATCAGAAAAAGGTGCTAAAACAATAAATGGTCTGTTGATGTTGCTTCTTCAGGCAGAGAAAGCCTGGGAAATATGGAACAGTAAAGATTAGTAACTTTTAAACGCCATTTCCTGAAGTTTGGAGCTTACTTTTATTCCGTATCTGGAAGCATTTGTTTGCTTAATCTCAAATTTCAATTTATCTCCTATAATTAAGAAATTAATTGCCGATCCCAGATCAATTGCCCCGTTCTTTTCAGTAATTACCAGGGTGCTCATGTTGTCTATTTTAGTAACTATTTGTCCGAGCTGTTTCGTACGGCTGAAAGGTACAAAAAGTATATGGCATTTAGATATTTCATCAATTGATCTTAATTCCTGAACAGTTATGGTTTGTGTACCTACTTTTTTCCCTGCTGTATAACTGCTTAATTCATTTGCGATAGCAGATGATCCAAATATTCCAATAACAAAGGAACCTGATTTGTAGGTTGGAGGCCATTCAATCAATCTTGAAAAATTATAAATAAACATAGCCTGTGCCCTGGGTATACCGGTTTGTGCAAATAACACGCCAGGAAATATGATAAACAATAATATAACTTTAATGATAATTTTTTTCATAAGAAATTTTATTGTTTCCGCAATTTTCTACGTTTAATACTAAAAAATGTTATAAAAAATTAAAATTAGCAATTTATTCAATATAGTAAAGAAAGCCATTTTAAATCTTAATACCAATAGCAAATATTAATTTATATTAACATTATACTCTATATTTGTTAAAATTAATCCCTTTGCAGGAGCAGTATAGCTCATTTTATTTTTTTTATCAACAGTATTTTTAAAATCAGTTATTTCAATTTTGTTCCGGCCAATATTAATCATCGTTCCCACAATAGCCCTTACCATATTTCTCAGGAATCGATCTGCTTTAATACTAAATATTAATTTATCCCCGTAATCGTTCCATTTTGCGTAAAAGATTTTACAAATGTTTGTTTTAACGTTTGTATGTGTTTTACAGAAGCTCGTGAAGTCATTAAAATTTTCAATTAATACGGCTGCTTTATTCATCTTTTCAATGTTCAATGGCCCGTATATGTACCAGCTAAAGTCTTTCTCAAAAGGGTCTTCAATTCTTGATATATGATACTCATAAGTTCTGGAAATTGCATTATACCTTGCATGGACATCTTTTTTTACTTTAAATATTTTATTAACTGAAATGTCCGGAGGTAGAAGACTATTTAACCTGTAAATAATGGTTGAATCATTATCTAACCGTTTGTTGTTACTATCAAAATGAGCTATAAAAAATTTTGCATGAACTCCTGTATCAGTCCGGCCAGCCCCTGTTGTCACAATTTTTTCTCTGATGACGGTAGACAGGACTTTATTTAAAGTGCCCTGTACTGTAATAGCACCAGGCTGAATTTGCCAGCCGTGGAAATTAGTTCCTTTAAATGAAATCTGGATAAAATATCTTTGTTTCACTTTAATGCGAAGAAATATCTGTTACAAAAAACAAAACGATAATTCTGCCAAAATTGCAAACTATTGGCATATTATTAGTTAAAAATTATAACAAAATCAATTTTGCAGGCTATTTAACATTTTTTAACATAGATTAATTAGTTGTAATTCAGTACTTTATATTCAATTTGCATAAATTAACAAATCAATTGGAATAAAATTTGTTACCTTCGACACTGTTTTTTTAAAAAATAATTAATAAAGTTAAATTAAATACTAATATGGGTGAAATAGCAGTAAACATAAAAGAATTAAGCGAAAAAATACAAAAGGAAAGCTCTTTTGTGGATATGATTAATATTGAAATCAAAAAGGTTATTATTGGGCAGAAACATTTAATTGACAGTTTATTAATTGGCCTCCTCTCGGATGGTCATTTACTTCTTGAAGGTGTGCCCGGTTTGGCAAAGACTTTGGCTGTTAATACCCTGGCCAGAACTATTGATGCAAAATTCAGCAGAATACAGTTTACACCTGACTTGCTTCCGGCAGATCTAATTGGTACTATGATCTATAGCCAGAAAAAAGAAGATTTTATTGTAAAGAAGGGTCCGGTATTTGGTAATTTTATTCTGGCAGATGAAGTTAACAGATCTCCTGCAAAAGTCCAGAGCGCCCTTTTGGAAGCCATGCAGGAGAAGCAGGTTACAATAGGAAGTGAATCCTATATACTGCCAAACCCTTTTTTAGTCCTTGCAACCCAAAATCCAATTGAGCAGGAAGGCACTTATCCTTTACCCGAAGCACAGGTTGACCGCTTTATGCTGAAGGTGGTAATAGACTATCCCAATCAGGATGATGAGAGATTGATAATGAGAGAAAATCTGGGAAAAGTATTTCCCACTGCAAGCCCTGTACTCAAACCTGAAGACATATTAAGAGCAAGAGATGTTGTCAAAGAGGTTTATATGGATGAGAAAATTGAACAATATATATTAAATATTGTATTTGCCACACGTTATCCCGGCGAGTTCAACCTTGGACAGTATACAAATATGATAAGCTACGGGGGGTCACCCAGGGCAAGCATATATCTTGCCGCAGCCTCAAAAGCATTTGCTTTTATTAAAAGAAGAGGATATGTTATTCCTGAGGATGTAAGGGCAGTATGCCACGATGTGTTAAGGCACCGTATTGGTTTGACCTATGAAGCCGAAGCTGAAAATATTACAACTGAGGATATTATTACAGATATACTTAATAATATTGAAGTTCCTTAACAATATATTGATAAGAAACGAATGAAAATAAGTATATATATAACACTAATGGTATTTGTCATATCATTACAGGTTAATGCCCAGAATTTTATTGGACTGCATAAGAATGAGATAGCAACCCTGATGAAAGAAACACAGAAAGAATTTAAATTGAATACCGATGTAGTAAATAAAAAATACAACTATCTCAAATATGAGGATAAAATCAATGAGCAGACTATACTTTATTTTCTTAACAAAGATGATTATTGCACTTATGTGAGGCTTATATCAGACTATTCTAATTATAATAGTGCTATAAACGAATTAAACAATAAATATACCCGAAAAAATGAGAATACATGGACTTTTATTGATGAGGGTAAAAAATATATAGTATATCTGGAAAAGGAAGAGTGGTTTTTTACAATTAATACAAAAAAAAAAGAAGAAGGAAAATTCTAAAACTGAGATGAGCCATGGAAGCAACTGAATTACTAAAAAAGGTAAGAAAAATAGAAATAAAGACCAGAGGTCTGTCAAAACATATATTTGCCGGGGAATATCATTCCGCATTTAAAGGAAAAGGAATGGCTTTCAGCGAGGTAAGGGAGTATCAATACGGAGATGATATCAGAAATATAGACTGGAATGTTACTGCCAGGTTTAATCATCCTTATATCAAAATTTATGAGGAAGAAAGAGAGCTGACAGTAATGCTTATTGTTGATGTTAGCGGGTCACGTGAATTTGGTACCCAGTCTTTATTAAAAAAGAGTATCATAACAGAAATATCAGCTATATTATCATTTTCTGCCATTCAAAACAATGATAAAGTCGGTGTAATAATGTTCAGTGACAGAGTTGAGAAGTTTATACCACCTAAGAAAGGAAGACAGCATATATTAAGAATTATCAGAGAGCTAATTAATTTTAAACCGGAAAATAAAGGTACAGCAATCACAGAGGCACTTCGATTTTTAACAAATGCTATTAAAAAGCGCAGCACTGCTTTTTTAATATCTGACTTTCTGGATAATAATTTTGAAGATGCCCTTAAAATTGCCAGTAAAAAACATGATATTGTCGGCCTGAAAATATATGATTTGAGAGAAACAGAGTTACCATCCATAGGGTTGATTAAACTGTTGGATGCAGAGAGTGGTGAAGATATCTGGATTGATACGTCCAGTAATTATATACGTGACTTATACAGGCATTCATGGAGAAAATATAACGAGGATTTAAATGATATGTTATCGAAACTTGGTGTGGATCATGCACAGATATCAACAAATGAAGACTATGTTAAGCCCTTAATAAATCTTTTTAAGAGAAGAGCACGGTAAATTATTTAAAATATTTAGTATTTAAATTCAGAAGTTTGAACAGACATATAAAGGATGGATAAAAAGGTTGTTAAAAGAATAACGCAAATATTTATATTTACAGCAGTAATATTAATTTCACAAAGTACATTATCCCAGCTGGTTACAATTAATGTTGAACTTGATACCAACCAGATACTGATTGGGGATCAGGTAAACATGTTGATTGAGGTAATAAAGTCGAAGAATTCATCATTAAGTTTTCCGGAATTTAAAGAAAACCTCACTGATGAAATCGAAATAGTAAATAAATCATCTATAGATTCTGCAGAATCAGATAATAATAAAATCAGGTTATACCAGAACTTAACTATTACTGCTTTTGACAGTGGCCTCCTGTATATTCCGCCCTTGAGTTTTTTTTATAAGACAGATGGATTTGCCGACTCAATAAGTTCATCAGCAAATTATCTTGAAGTCTTCCCTGTAAAAATTGATACAACGGGTACAATTAGGGATATAAAAGGGTTATACAGAGCTCCATACAGTCTTGGTGAATTGTATCCGTATATCCTGACACTTATTTTTATCGGATTGCTTGTATGGTTTATAATCTATTACCTGGAAAAGAAAAAGAAAGATGAACCAATTTTGAGAAGAACCAGACCTCCTGAAATGCCTCATGTAATTGCTTTGCGTGAGCTGGACAAACTTAAGGCCGAGAAGTTGTGGCAGCAGAATAAGGCCAAGTTGTATTATACCAGGTTAACAGAGATTATACGTATGTATATTGAAAGAAGATTTGACATTATTGCAATGGAGGAGACTACAAACGAGATCTTAAATGAGTTTCAGAACAGGGGAATTGAAAATATAAATTATAATATTCTGGAGCAATTATTGAATCTTGCTGATCTGGTAAAATTTGCCAAAGCTGAACCCCTGCCTGATGAAAATATTACTCATATAGAGAATGCTTATACATTTGTGAAGAATACAAAATATCAGCCTGCTGAGCAAGCTGTTATTGAAAATACTGAAAATGATAACAAGGAAAAAGAATTAATTGCTTAAGCTATGAGTCAATTTGAATTTGCACATCCGCAATATTTTTATTTGCTTTTATTATTAATACCTGTTATTGCATGGTATGTCTGGAAGGAAAGGCAACTTCATGCTACAATTCAGGTATCTACCGTTCAACCCTTATTGAATGCAAAGAAATCTGTCAAAAATTATTTAAGGCACATATTATTTATTATTAGATTATTTGCAGTTATTCTTCTTGTAATTGTACTTGCACGGCCCCAGTCAACCGAAAGCTGGGAACAAAGTATTACTGAAGGTATAGATATCATCATAGCCCTGGATATTTCCGGGAGTATGCTTGCACGTGATTTCAGGCCCGATCGACTGGAAGCTTCAAAGGATATTGCTATTGAATTTATCTCAGGCAGGAGAAATGACAGAATGGGCCTGGTCGTTTTTAGTGGTGAAAGCTTTACACAGTGTCCTTTAACTACTGATCACAAAGTATTAATAAATCTATTCAAAGATATTAAGAGTGGAATGATTGAAGACGGAACGGCAATAGGAGTCGGACTGGGGAACGCGGTTCAGAGATTGAAAGACAGTGATGCAATAAGCAAAGTAATAATTCTTTTAACAGATGGTGTAAATAACAGGGGCTCTATCGATCCATTGACAGCAGCTGAAATTGCAAAGACTTTTGGGATAAGGGTTTATACAATTGGAGTCGGAAGTATGGGCACTGCTCCTTATCCGGTACAGCATCCCTTTACCGGTAATATAATATATCAGGATGTTCCTGTTGAAATCGATGAAGAAGTGTTACAGGAAATTGCTGATATAACAAATGGAAAATACTTTCGTGCGACAGACAATGAAAAACTCAGAGAAATATACATGAGAATTGATAAACTTGAAAAATCAAGGATAGATGTTAAGGAATACAGCAAAAAGCAGGAAAAGTACCTGGGATTTGCATGTGCAGCAGCTTTATTATTATTCAGTGAAATATTATTGAAAAATACAATATTAAAAAATATACCGTAGTATTATGTTCAGATTTGCTTATAATGAATTTTTATATCTTTTATTTGGTATCCCTGTATTAATACTAATATATATAGTTGCATACCAATTTAAGAAAAAGGCAATCAGGAAATTCGGCAATCTGTCTGTTATATCCCAGTTGATGCCTGATGTATCTTATATAAGACCACATTTAAAATTTATTATCCTGACCTTTGCATTAATCATTCTGATTTTGGCAATAGCTGGTCCGCAGTTTGGCTCTAAACTCAAGGAGGTTAAAAGAAAGGGAATTGAGATAATTATTGCACTTGATATTTCAAACAGTATGCTGGCCGAAGATATTAAGCCAAGCAGACTGGAAAGGGCAAAACAGGCAATTTTACGGTTACTCGATAAACTGGAAAATGACCGTATAGGCCTCATAGTCTTTGCCGGTGATGCCTATACACAGGTGCCAATAACATCTGATTATGCCGGGACAAGAATGTTTTTAAGCAATATTAATACCGATATTGTCTCCCGGCAGGGTACTGCAATTGGTAAAGCTATAAGACTCGCCAGTAACTCGTTTACACAGGATGCAGAGTCAAATAAAGCTATTATAATAATATCTGATGGTGAAAATCATGAAGGAGATGCAATTCAGGAAGCTGAACAAGCTCATGAGAAAGGTATAAAGGTTTATTCCATAGGTATGGGATCGCCGGACGGATCACCCATCCCTTTTAAAGGATCTTATAACCAGAAAGAATTTCTGAAGGACAGGCAGGGTAATGTAGTAACAAGTAAACTAAATACACAAATGTTAAGTCAGATTGCAATGGCAGGGGGGGGCAAATACTATTATGCAACAAGTACTAATGTAGGTTTGAACAAGTTATTTGATGATTTAAATAAACTTGATAAGGTTGCAATTGAAGCCAAAGTATATTCTGAATATGAAGAACAATTTCCTGCATTAGTATGGTTAGCTCTTGGACTAATTATTCTGGATTTTATAATTCTTGAGAGAAAAAATAAATGGCTGAAAGATATTAAAATATTTAACATATGAGATCCATATTATTTTTATTGATTATTCTTATTTCATTTCAGGGATTTTCCCAGGTTGAAAGAAAATATATAAGACAGGGAAACAAGCAGTATAATAATGAGAAGTATGACGAGGCTGAAGTACAGTATCGTAAGGCACTCGAGAAATCTCCTGATTCAAAAAAAGCTGATTATAACCTTGCCAATACACTGTATAAACAGGAAAAATTCGAAGCTGCGGGAACAAAATACCTGGATTTGGCAGGTAAGGAAAAAGAAAAGAACGAACTGGCCAGATACTATTATAATTTAGGTAACTCGTTATTTAAGGATAACAATTTTGGAGAAAGTATCAAGGCTTACAAAAGCTCATTAAGAAATAAACCGGATGATATGGATGCCAAGCATAATCTTCAGCTTGCAAAGAGTATGCTGGAAATGCAACAACAGCAGCAGCAACAGCAACAACAACAGCAACAACAAGAACAGCAGCAACAGCAGCAGCAACAGCAGCAACAACAGCAACAGCAGCAACAGCAAAAACCCCTGAAGCAAGATGAAATTTCCAAGGAAGATGCGGAAAGACTTTTAGATGCGTTGGAAAGGGAAGAAGACGATGTTATGAAGAAATTACAAAAGCAGGTAAGACAAGTGCCTGTAGACAAGAACTGGTAATTATAAAATATTTAATATGAGATAAATTTAGTTATTAATAATGAAGAAAATTATTATTATAATATTATCAGTTTTATTTGGTTTGTATAATATTCAGGCTCAGGATACTAAGTTTACTGCCACTGCTATGCCTAAAGTTCTCAGGGTAGGGGAGCAGTTTCAGTTAATCTATGAGCTAAATGCCAGCGCTTCAGAGTTGCAGATACCCGAACTAAACGATTTCCAGCTGCTGGGGGGACCAAGCACAGGCTCAAGTTCAAGTATACAGATTATAAATGGTAAGACAACACGGTCTGTAGAATACACTTATACTTACTATCTACAGGCTGTCAGGGAAGGAACATTTACAATACCTCCTGCAACGGCCAAAATAAAAAAAGATACTTACAAATCTAATTCGGTGCAAATAGAGGTTGTAAAAGAAAAGGCTGGAACCGGACAACCAACTGCACCCTCCGGTGAACCTGCCGGGAAGTCAGAAGCTGATGCCGATATCCAGTCAGATGAAGATTTGTTTGTAAGATTGCATGTCGATAAAACCAGTGCCTATATAGGTGAACAGATTATAGCATGGATAAAAATATATTCCAGGGTAAATCTGTCTCAGGTAGATCCGAATTATAAAGGGCCTGATTTTAAGGGTTTTTATCAGCAGTCTGTGGAAATCCCTCCTTTAAGAGCATTGGAAAGAGAAAATATTAACGGAGAAATATATGGTACGGGAATTCTTAGAAAGGTTGTACTCTATCCTCAGACAACAGGTGAAATTATAATCCAGCCTTTTAATATAGATGTTGCCTATCAAAAACAAGTAAGAAGAAGATCCAGAAGTATATTCGATGATTTCTTTGGCCCTTCAGTTCAAAATGTGCCGGTCACACTGACAAGCAAAAAGGTTAGAATAAACGTTAAACCTCTGCCGCCAAATAAACCCGGCTCATATACCGGTGCAGTGGGAAGTTTTAAACTTAATGCCTCAATAAATAAAACTGAAGTAACTACTAATGATGCTATCACTCTTAAAGTTAATATTTCAGGCAAGGGTAATATAAAATTAATAGATGATTTAAATATAAGTTTTCCACCTTCGCTGGAAACATTTAAACCTGTTGTAAGGACTGTTCAGGATAATGCTATATCAGGCAGCCAGTTATTTGAATATACTATTATACCGAGACATGCGGGTGATTATAAAATATCACCGATTGAATTCTCATATTTTGATCCCTCATCAAAATTATATAAAACACTGACTACTCAGGAATTTAATATTTCTGTAGCAAAAGGCAAAGAAGATACAACCAGTGTTATAATTACCGGTTTGTCTAAGGAAGATGTGAAATTGCTGGGTAGTGATATACTTTTTATAAAAAACCAGCCATTTAAGCTGTTTAAAATGAACCGGTTTATAATCGTTTCCATAGAATTTTATGCAATATATATAATATCAATAATGTTATTTGTTTTATTTATTATAATAAGAAGGAAGAGAATTAAACGCAGTGCCGATGCTGGTCTGGTTAAAAACAGAAGGGCAAATAAATATGCACGAAGACGGTTAAGAAAGGCTTTGAGAATGTTGAAGAATAATAATTCTGAAGCATTTTATGAGGAAGTTTTAAGAGCAATGTGGGGATATCTGAGTGATAAACTTAATATTCCGGTTGCCGACTTATCAAAAGATACATCAAAAGAAGCCCTGATCAGAAATAATATTAATGAAGAATTATTGAATACATTTTATTATATAATTGACAATTGTGAATACGCAAGATATTCACCTGAACATGAATCAGAAGAGATGCATAAATTATATAATAAGGCTATTAAGACTATTATCAAACTTCAGCAAAAACTAAAATAATGAGATCATTAATGATTGGTATATTATTAAGTTTTTCTATGTCTTGCTTATTCGGTTTTCAACCTGATTCGCTTGTAAGAACCGGAAATGATCTATATGCGAAGGGGCAATATTATCATGCTATTAATGTCTATGAGCAGATTGTTGATTCAGGTTATGAATCTGCTGAATTATACTTTAATCTGGGTAATGCTTATTATAAAGTAAATATTATTTCTTTGGCAATTTTAAATTATGAGAGAGCAAAAAAAATGAATCCCTGGGATAAAGATATAAAACATAATCTTGCTATTGCCAATGCCCATATAGTTGATAAAATTGATGTAATACCCGAGCTTTTTTTGAAAAACTGGATTACTAATATTGTTAATATAACCAGTTCAGATAATTGGGCCATTATAAGCATCACTTCTTTTATTTTGTTTTTAGTGTTGTTTTTAATTTACTTATATTCCGCTCGGATTGGGATAAAAAAATTAGCATTCTGGCTGGGGATTTTGATATTTCTTATATCAGTAACATCATTATATTCTTCATTAAAACGGAAGCAATTTTTAACATTAAAAAACACAGCAATAATTATATCTCCAACTGTTACAGCCAAGAGCTCACCTGCTGAATGGGGTGTGGATTTGTTTGTAATTCATGAGGGTACAAGGGTAATAATTGTAGACAGTATTAATGTATGGAATGAAATAAAAATAAGTGATGGTAAAAGAGGCTGGATAAGTAAGTCTGATTTGGTTAAAATTTAAATTCCCGTATATATATTATAATAAGACTGCTTTATGGTTAAGTTTATCTGAATCCCGCGTATTTTCTTAAATCTGTTCGTGGATTTAAACACATTATGGGAATCTTATAGCTATTGGATATGAATTTCTGGTCTCTTAAACCAAAAAGTATTTTATCAATTGTTATCCGACGGCTGAGCATGATTATGATCAAATCTGCACCTATGAAATCTGAAAATTCAATAGTTTCTTCCACAAAGGATTTTTTCCCTCTGGCATGAACAAGCTCAAAATCAATATTTCTTCCTTCAAGAAAACGTATAGCAAACTTTAAGTTATTTCTAATCCTGTAATCAGTGGTAGCTGGTCTAAAAAGGGACACATTCGGTTTGTATATTTTTACCAGAAAATTAATCCATTTCAGCTTTTCCTTATTTTCATATCTAAAATCAATAGGGACAATCACATGATTAATGATATTTCTTTTGGGCGGAGCCTGAATAACAATAAAGGGAATCTTTGAACCGAACATTACTTTAATTGCCCTGCTGCCTGTAAATTTCCTGATCCCTTTTGTACCGCTGGTTTTCATTATTACCAGAAGTGCATCAAGGTTGGTGGCTATTCTTTTAATAGCTTCTGATACTTTGCCTGGCCTGACCATTACTTTAGGAAGGATATTATATTCTTTTTGTGTCTCTTCAGCTATCCTGGTTAACTTCTCAGTAACAACAACTTCATCATCAAGGTTTTTTATTATGTTCAGCAATGTAAGATCGCTATCCAGCATTTTGGCAAACTGTACTCCGTGTTGAAGCGCATAATCTGAAAGGTCAGTAAAGTCATACGGGAGGAGTATGGTTCTTTTTATTTCATCCATAGCTAGAATTATTAATTGAAAAACAATAATATAGCTTAATCAGTATGTATGTAAAATTAATAGATCGGCAGTTAAATATCAATAGTCAATATAAATATTAATTAATATTTTGTGCTAAGTGCTTGATAATCTTTGTAATTAATATAATTATTTAATTTTATAATTATCCAATAAGTTTTTTGGGAGGGGATATTAAAAAACTACAAAATACTGTATTTTCGGATAATTTTATTATCATTATAATAATCTTTATCAGAAATATATAATTCATTGTTATTATTAATAAAGTTAGTATTTTTAATTTGCCAGCAATAACTAATATCAAAATAAATTTTTATTCTGTATAATATATTGCCAGTAAACATGTTTAATTGTCTTTAGAAAAACAAATATCATATGAATACTATTATACTTATTGTCGTATCCTTTGTGGGCTATATAATTGCATACAGATTATACGGGAGATATATAGCAAGAAAAATACTTGTTATTTCGGATAAAAACTTAATGCCGGCTCATGAGTTAAAAGACGGAATTGATTATGTACCAACAAGGAAAAGTATAGTTTTTGGACATCATTTTACTACAATTGCCGGTATTGGTCCGATTGTGGGTCCTGCTATAGGAGTCATATGGGGCTGGCTACCTGCATTTTTATGGGTATTCATCGGCTCTATATTTATGGGTGCAGTTCATGATTTTGCTACACTTGTAATTTCTGCAAGAAATCAGGGAAAATCAATTGGTGATTTAACAGGAAATATTGTTAATAATTCAACTCGTTATGCATTTCAGTTTTTAATACAGTTTTTGTTATGGATGGTATTATCACTTTTTACAATTATTGTTTCCACATTGTTTGTAAGGCATCCTGAAGCAGTCTTACCAGTCTGGCTCCAGATACCTATCGCTGTCTGGCTTGGATGGCAAATAAAAAATGGCAGGAATGAATTAGTCTATTCTATCATAGCAGTATTTTTAATGTATATTACTATTATTCTGGGAACTTATTTCCCTGTTGAGATTCCCTTAAAAGATTATAAGGAATTAGCCTGGAGTTTGATAATATTTGTTTATGTTTTCTTTGCTTCAACGGTCCCTGTTCAAAAATTATTACAGCCAAGGGATTATATAAACTCTCACCAGCTTTTAATAGCCATGGTTTTATTAGTCTTAGCTATATTAATAGCACATCCCCTGATTACAGCACCTGCTTTTAATCCTGCCTTACATAAACCCGGATCAGATATTCCTGCTTTAATGCCATTATTATTTATCACGATTGCCTGTGGCGCTATTTCAGGTTTCCATTCACTGGCAAGCTCAGGTACTACAGTTAAGCAGGTTAATAAAGAGAATGATTCATTATTTATAGGATACGGGGGAATGATACTTGAAGGATTTCTTGCAATACTTGTAATTGTTGCTGTTGTGGGAGGGCTCGGACTGGGATTGGAGAAAGGTAACATTACCTATACCGGAATAAATGCGTTTAATACTCAATATTCAACATGGAAAGGGATAGCAGCCGGTATAGATATAAGTCCGAAAATAGAAGCTTTTGTTGTCGGAGCATCAAATTTGCTATCCAGACTGGGTATACCTTCACAGATTGGAACTACATTGATTGCTGTGTTTATAGTTAGCTTTGCAAATACTACCCTGGATTCAGCCACAAGAATTCAGCGGCTTTCTTTCCAGGAGATATTTAAAACAAAAAAAGGAGCTGCTATCAGACCTTTTGATAACAGGTATATCGCAACATTCATTGTAGTAACACTTGCAGCCTTAATTACATTTTATCAATTGAGGATTGAAGGTGCACTCGCACTTTGGCGCATGTTTGGGGCATTAAATCAGCTGCTTGCTGCATTAGGATTAGGAATAGTCAGTATTTACTTATATCATAAAGGGAAAAACTATCTTGTATCCTTCATACCAATGTTGTTTGTTCTTACTATTACTTTATGGGCAATGGTTAAAAATGTTGTTAGTTATTATGAGTCAGGGAATACACTTCTCCTGATAATAGCTGTATTGATACTGATTCTTACTGGCTGGATGCTATTAAGTGGAACAGGCTCTCTATTAATTAAGAGAAACAAATAACCTGTATTGATTAAAAATATTAAAATCTTACTTCAAAAGATTCAAAGTTTCTCAAGCTGGCATCTACAATATTAATGTGATCAATATATGCAAAATCAGGGCCCACTCTGCACCAGTTTACAAATTTCGTAACATTATCTTCTGTTCCTTCAGCTTCAAGATAAACACTTCCGTCCGACATATTCCTGACATAACCTTTTATTCCATAATTTCTTGCAGCAAGTCTTGCTGAGTATCTAAAGCCTACTCCCTGCACTCTGCCGAATATTTGAATGTTTTTATGTATCATAATTATATAATTTGGCTAATTTTAAAATAGAATATAAAACCAGATTATAATTATGTTAAGGCTGCTTGATTTATTTTTTCTGATATTTCACACAATATTAATATTTTTTAATCTTTTTGCATGGATTTTCAGGAAAACCAGAAAACTTAATTTAATAATTCTTACTCTTACAGGAGCCTCGTGGTTTATATTAGGGATATTTTACGGAATGGGCTATTGCCCCCTTACAGACTGGCATTTTAATATTTTAGAAAAAATGGGCCATACGAATTTACCAAATTCATATGTAAAATATTTAGCAGACAGACTCACTGGTCTTGATTTTAATCCTGAATTAGTTGATAATGCCACCCTGATCTTATTCTTTATCGCACTGGCAATTTCGACTTATTTGAATATAAGGGATTATAAGACTAAAGTGAGGCAAAGATCTATTCATTGAGGTATTTACTTATTATCTTTAGAAGTTTCTCGATTTCAATGGGTTTAGTTATATGGTCATTGCAGCCTGCTTTAATACATTTTTCTTTTTCACTTTCCAGTACCAATGCTGTCTGAGCTATAATCGGTATTGTTTTATTTAACTTTCTGATTTGACGCGTGGCTTCAAAACCACTGATATCAGGAAGTTTAATATCCATTAATACTAAATCAATTTTATTAATTGATTTACACAGGTCAATGGCCTGATAACCGTTATCAGCTTTTATTACCTGAGCCTCAGCGTTATGAAGAACAGCCTCAAGAAATTTGTAATTAACTTCATCATCTTCAACAATCAGGATTAATTTATCCTTCCAGTTATATTGTTTTATACCGGATACATCTTCAGCTTCTTCAGCAGAATCTGTATGTGGCAGTTCTTCAAATGGTATCTGAAAATAATATGTTGAGCCTGAACCTGGTTCTGATTCTACCCATATTCTGCCGCCCATCAGTTTAACAAGTCCTCTTGAAATTGTAAGGCTTAATCCCAGACCTTCAAATTTTTTGATAGTTGTTTCCTGTGCCTGCAATAATCTGTCAAACATATATTTTTGTTCCTCCTTGGTAAATCCAATCCCGGTATCTTTAACATAAAATTCAAGCTTCTGGTCTTCGGTTTTATAATAGCCAATTTCAATATAACCACGGTCAGTATAATACAATGAAGTATTTGTGAGATTTGATAGTATTTGTGTTATTCTTCCTGAATCTGTATAGCCAATTATTTCCTCGCTGTCAGGCAAATTAATTTTTATTTCAATATTTTCCTTATTAAGTTGCTCCTTCTGTTGATTAACTCTTATTAATAGTTCATTGAGCAACAGGTTAAAATTGCAGGGTGATTTATTTATTTTCAGATCCCCGGCTTCATATTTTGATAGCTCAGAAATATCATCCACAAGTTTTTGTAACTGATGTCCCTGATTAATTATTATTTTAAAGTATTCTGTCCGGGTTTTTGCATCCAGGTTACCAATATTCAATAGTTCTGAAAAACCTATGATAGAATTTAAAGGAGTTCTTATTTCATGCGATATATTTGCCAGAAAAATATTCTTCTCAATGGTTGATTCTTCAGCTTTTTCTTTTAATCTGGTTATTTCTCTTTTGAATTTTTCCTGTTTTGTTATATCACATATTGTTCCGATTATAATCACCTGCTTTGTTGAATGATCTTTAATACCAGTAATACTTGATGAGATATCAATTGTTTCTTTAGCATCTGAATTAAATTTTATCATTCTGAATTTGTTCCCGATAAATTCTCTTTTATCAGGTAGTTCTTTCAAGTATTGTTCAAGATTATTTCTGTCTTCATGATAAATATTGGTCAAAAAGTCATCCACGGTTAATGTTGGTTCAGTATTTTTAATTCCAATAATGTTAGCTGCTATATTAGAAAACCACATTATATCACTGCCCGGGATTTTTATCCAGAAACCAATATTCTCGAGTTCCAGTACTTTATTTAATTGTTGATTGATACGGTCTGGTAATTCCTGTAAAAACCTGTCAGGAGTTAAATTATTATTGTCTGATTGCCTGGTTTTATTTATTAAATCAGTTAGGTTTTTTTTATGTTTTCTGAGCTTCATCTTCAATTTGCATTATTCTGAAGTAATATCTTTAAGCATTATCTAAAGATAATTCAGCCTAAGTATTTTGAATAAATGCAGTATATGTAATTTCTTCATCAGCCTTTGCTTTTACCAGAAGAATTAATACCTCTTTTTCTTTTCTGTCTCTGGTGACTATCTTAATTTTTTTTCTGGTATTTATTATTTTATTATCACCCGGCCCTACTAATGCCGCGACAAATTCATCTTCATCTATAACTTTAATAGAGAAGAGGATACCAATATCATTGTTCAGCACTTTTTCCCTTTTATGCCCCCACATTTTTTCTGCAGCATCATTAAAGAATATTATTTTATTGTCACTTGCTATAGTAAAGATTGCATCTGAAGATAATTCAAGAGTTTGTTCGTTCCTGTTTTTGATTTTTTCTATTCTTTCATACTGATGCTTCATTTCAAGTTTAGCTTCCTGCAATTTTTTGCTTAATTCTTTCCTGGAATCTCGTAATAATCTCTCCTGATTCTTAAGGATTTCTGTCTGTTCTCTCAAGCTAATCTCCATGTCCTTTTCATGTGTAATATCCTGACCAGTAAAAAATATCCTTTCAACATCACCATACATGTCGTATATTGCACCAAAGGCGCCTCTGATCCACTTTTCTTTATCCTTTTTATTTCTGACCTTGAACTGGCCATGAAATCCCATACCTTTAATAACAGTATCCCATTTTTTGTTAAAGTTATCCAGTTCCAGGTTATCCATTAAATCAAATATTGAAATAGAGGTTATTTCTTTGCTTGTATAGTCAAAAACCTGGAGAAATTCTTCATTAAAATCAACTATATTACCGTTTATATCTATTTCAACTTTAAGTCCCGAGTGGTTCACAGATTCCATAATACCTTTCACTTTTAAGCTCAGATTCTTATGTTCAGAGGTATCAAAAGCAAGGAAAAGTATTCTGTCAACTTCATTGTCTTCATGTCTTATACAAGTGTAGGTCGCCATTGTCCAAAGGTCTTTTCCGGTTTTTGTCAGGTGTCTCATGTATCCTTCAAAATGTTTACCACCTTTGGCAAGGCTATTCCATATGTCAGAAAACCATTCCCTGTCTTTTTTATCAATAAATTCTGATACATGCTTCCCGTCAACTTCTTCGGTCATGGTATAGTCAAGTTTTTTAAGAAAATTTGAATTTGCATAAACCAGGTAACCCTCTTTATCGTATTCAGCACGAATCATAGTATGATTTATGGTATTTTCAAGTAATATAAATCGTTCTGCCTGTCTGGTTGCTTCTTCCTGTGTGGATTGAAGCTCTTCCATATTTTGTCGCATTTCTTCTTCCTGTGAGGCCAGGGCTTCTGCCTGGGCTTTGGTCTCTTCAAGTAATATCGAAGTTTTTATATTTATATTAGCCAGGGATAATGTAGATGCAATATTTTCAGCTACTTTTTCTACAAAATCAAGCTGATAGGATTCAATTTTATTTAAGGATGCAAATTCAATTGCACCAAATAATTCTTCTTCCTTTATCAGTGGAACTATTAATATTGATTTGGGATTCGTATATCCTAATCCTGAAGTTACGCTTACATAATCATCAGGAACATCAGTTATGTAGATCGATTTTTTTTCCAGGGCGCTTGTTCCTATTAATCCATCACCCCATTTAATTTGCTTATCTGCAAATTTTTTTCGATCATAAGCAAAAAAGGCAGACATGTCGAAATATTTATCCCGTCCCTCCCCATCTTTAAGAAGATAGAAACACCCCTGAGTTGCATTTATATATTTTGTAAGTTCTTTAATTACATTAAATGACAGTAACTCGATATTGTCTATGTCGTTTCTCAGAATATCGCCAAACCTGGCAAGACCTTCAGCATTCCAGTTTCTCTGTTCATCTTCCTTTCTTCGTATTATTTCATTTTCTTTATTGGAATTTAGCTTATCCCTGAGGTTAAGTAATGATTTACCGAGACTATCATCTTCACTGACTTCTAAATCATGAGAAAAATCTTCCTGTATTAACTTTTTTGTAAATTCCTGTATTATTCTGGTTTTATTTCTTTCGTATGCAAGGTTCTTTCTATTTTTATCTATGACATTAGAAAAATATTTTGTAATAAAATAGGTTGCGCCCGGGATTATTATTATAAGTGATAAAGTAATCCAATTCAAGGAATTTTCTGAATATAAACCTGCAAAATCACTGAATGTATAAGAAAAACTATCATGTATTTTTATATCAATAAATAAAGCAGTGACAGGAAAAATTAAGGAAATAACAGCTGCCAGAATTGTTATTTGAACGATAAATTCTCTTTTGTTTTCCATGAGGATAATATTTAGCAAAATTTTATAACCTTAAATACTATATTTAAAAATAAATAATATTTTTTTAATATAATATTTTTTTTTAGGGGACAGCGTCCAAAGGGCGCTGTCCCTTTATCCCCCTATTGGTAATCAATGACTTTCTTAACTGTATCTTCGAATTCGGAATGATTTAAAGGTTTCGTGAAAATAGCTTCAATCCCGAGTTTTTTGGCCACATAAAGATAGTATGGTTTCCCTCCTGATATAGCTATTATTTTTATTTTAGGCAACATTTTTCTGAGCTGGATTATAAATTCGAGGCCCTCCATCTCCGGCATTACTATATCTGTAATCACCAGGTCAAAGGAATTTTCTTTAACTAACTGCAAACCCTCTATTCCATTCTTAGCTTCCAAAATATCCATCTTGTCATTTCTGAAAACATTTCTTATTAACCTGCGCATCATCAAGTTATCATCGACTATTAAGATTCTTTTCATTACATCCCTGTTTACTTTAATCTTAAAACGATACAGATGATAATTAGTTGTAATAATTGGGGGAATTAACCAAAGGTAATGATTAAATTTAATATTAAAAAGATGAATGGAAATATTAAGAAGAGTATTCCCTATAGTTTATTAACACGGATATTGAGTGGGGTAAATAAAGGCAATTAGTTAAATTCTTTATGTAATACAAATTCGACTTTATCAACAAGATACTCTAAATCAATAGGCTTTTTAATAAAATCAACAGCCCCCATTTTCATTATTTTATCAACATTCTCTTCATCAGTAGCAGCTGATACCACAATCACCGGGGTATCTTTTGTGTTCCTGTTCTTTCTTAACTGTTTAAATAAATCAAATCCATTAATCTGGGGCATTAATAAATCCAATAGAATTAAATCAGGAGTTCGTTTTTCAATAACTGCATATGCTTCCTTTGCGTTATATGCTGTCTCAATCTTATATCCCCGCTCGAAGAAAATGGCTTCCAATAAGACTACGTTGGTGGTAGAATCGTCAACGACAAGAATACAAACGTCTTTTTTTAATTTCATCCTTGCTAACTTTCAACAATACATAATTACAATTATAAAATACTGATATACCAAGCCGGTATTAACCAAAAAATCCTGGAATTTCGAAAGCTAATGTAAAGATAATCAAATTAACCGTTAATTCGAGAAATTTTTATTATGTATTCAATGAGCTAAATCATAAATAACAGGTGATATATATCACCTTTTTATAGCCAAATATTTTAAACACTCGACAATTTTTCTTATATTTATTCTGGTAAAAAGTTATCTGAAATATGGATATTAATAAAAATATTGCCATTGATTGTATTTCTCCTTTCAGCAATTACCTTAGAGAAGATCAAATTGAAGAAATTCAGAAACATAGCAATATTGTGAAGTACGATAAGAGAGAAGTCATATTCAGGCAAAATACCCGTACTTCTCATATCATGTTTGTAAAATCGGGGTTAATCAAGATTTTTAAAGAGGGAAGAAACAATAAATATATAATTCTAAAGATCGCCGTACCAAATGATTTTCTCGGCTTAATGTCTATATATGGCAGTGATACCTATCAATATTCGGCTTCAGCCATTCAGACCTCGGAAATTTGTTTTATTGATAAAGATATTTTTAATAAGATATTGCAAACGAATGGGGAGTTTACTCTTTATATTATTAATTTAATAAGTAATGACGGGCTGTTCATTTTTAACAGACTTATGAGTCAGTCTCACAAACAATTACCTGGCCGTATTGCAGATGTTATATTATATTTTTCAGAAGTCTTATTTAAAAGTAATGAGTTTGAATTCCCCTTTACCAGAAGAGAACTTGCTGAACTGGCAGGAACAACAAAGGAAAGTTTTATCAGAACACTGGCTGAATTTAAACATGACAAGATTATTAATCTTGAAGGCGCAAAAGTTACAATTAATAGTATGAATATTGTTAGAACTTTAAGTCAGCTGGGATAATTCGTTATTCATCAATATAGATCTAAAAATGAAAATACTTATTACGGATGATATTTTTACTAACCGGTTATTGTTATCAGAAATTATCAAGGATTTGGGCCATGAATATCTGGAAGCTGAAAATGGTAAAATGGCAATCGAGTCTTTAATATTAAATGATGATATTAACGTAGTTTTAATGGATATTGAAATGCCTGTCATGAATGGCCTTGAGGCTACAAAACATATAAGGCAGAAGTTGCCCCCTCCAAAGAATGGTATAACTATAATTGCACTAACAGCGCATAATCCAAAAATATTTTTCGAGGATTTTAAGGATATAGGTTTTGATCAGTTAATGACAAAACCATATTCAGCGCAGAAAATTATGAATTTGTTAGATACTATTAGCAAGGAGAATAGTAAAGTCCTTTAGAATTATTGACTATTTCATATTTAAATTATCTACAATTTTCCCTAATTCAATAGCATCAGTTTCATCAAAGTTATTATACAATATACTGTCAATATCGAAAGCTCCTATGATTTTATTATTTGAATTCTTAACAGGGATCACAATTTCAGATTTTGTTTTTTGATTACATGCTATATGTCCCGGAAACTTATTAACATCAGTCACAATAATTGTTACCTTTCTGCGAATCGCTGTCCAGCATACTCCCTTGTCTTTTTCCAGTTCCTGGCATGCTAAGGGGCCTTGGTAAGGCCCTACAATCAATCTGTCATTTTTTAGCAGGTAAAATCCCACCCAAAAAAAGTCCGGCATTTTATGATACAATATAGCACTTATTGTTGCCATACGGGCAATGGGATCATCAGTGGCTTTAAATAGACTTTTTATTTGTTCTGTCATTCTTTGGTACTTTCTGACTTTTTTGTCTGACATAATTAATAATTGATTGGATATATGCGGGACACTAAACCAATGATATTATCCCTGGTATTCTTAAGACAGCAAAAATATATGGCAGGTATCTGAACAAATTAAGCACTTATGAAATCATATATTCTGATGACCTTAAAGAGATTATAAGGCAGAGGTTTTAAGATTATTCGCTTATTTCCCTTTTGATATAAGACATAGTGGTAATATGTAAAACAATACAGATTAGTAGGGAATATACCCATGCTTTCGAGTTCATCACCATTGAGACATATGTTTCTTTTAAGCTTAAGTGTCGGGATTTGAACAGTTGGTCCCATATTTTTGGATTTTAATTTCAAATTCTAAAACTAATATAAATTGCCCCTTGAAGTCAAGCATTACAAGATGATATAAATCATCATTTTAAAATGATATTTATCATTTAATACGGGATCAAATATCATCCTGTAAATGTTATTAACAGGATAATAAACACCATCATTTATCCAAATTATAAATAGTAAGGGGGAGCTCAGGGAGAACGGAGAATAAACTTATCTCTTAATCAATTTCCTTATGCCAACTAATTTTGAATCCAGAGTAATATGCATTATATATACACCGGCAGGTAAGTTTGCAACATCATTTAATATTATCTCTTTGTATCCCTGGGTTATTCTACCTGATAGTTCAAGCGTGGACTGGCCTAAAAGATTTAAGAGTGTAATCTTTAAATCCCCTGAATATGAGCTTGTTATTGTAAGTGATAACTGATCGGTAAAGGGATTTGGATAAGCTTCAAATCCAACATATTCCAGTCCTGTTTTATTTTCAAAGGAAGAATAAATAACTACAGGGTAATATATATTGTCTATATTATCATCGATCCATTGAATGCGGCCAGTAAGCCAGTTTTTAATGTTCTGGATCTCCTCCTCATATGTTTGTGATATATAGTTAGGAAAGAACAGACTTTCACTAATAACAGGCCATACCTCGTAATTACGTTCCCTTGGCTCCTGGATGTAATTAACCATGGAATCTATTAATGCAAATAAAGAATCATTATTCAGCATTCCCTGTCTCAGTTCATGCCAGCGATCCTTAAACAATTCCACGAATTCTGCATCCTGTAATATACGTGTAACAGGCAGCCTTGTATTGATGTCAAATTGCCAGCCATATGTTAAACCTCCTTCCTGGAAGATAGTATTCCCGAAAGCAAGATCATAGTCCCATAACGGGCCGAACTTTATCCTGTTATCCCTGTCTGCCCTGTCTTTATAAAAATATGTACTATATAAATAAGCATCGGCATTTTTAGTTAACTCATTGATTACTAAATTATCAACAAGGGAAGAATCACTCATATATTTTCTGAATCCTGCATCGGGATCCATAAAATCATCACTAAACAGAACAGACATACATGTATCCAGGAACGAATAAATATATTCTGTCTGCTCCGGCTGTATCATGTCTGCCTTAGGATATACAACCTCTACATCACTATAATCCTTATCAAGGCGCATAATATAACCTCCGGTAACATTTATTCCTGTAATTTCCTCTTCGCGAAGTCTGGCTATATTAACCCTGTCGGCATTTCTTTTTATGGTCTCAGAAAGCCTGTACAACCCGAGATATTCACCGTTCATAATTAACTCGCAAAATTGACTGCGGGGTTGATAGCTTCCAAGTCTGCTTCCTAAATCAAGGATCATTTTGTTGCGGAACAGACTCTTATCATGAAACGGGCCAAACAGGATCCAGTCATCATCTGCGGGCATGCCAAGCAGCGTGACATTAGTATCTATCTCTATTGCATCAGTAGTATAAATGGTTTCGAACCTGTAGGATCGCTTGGGATATTCAGCTGAAGATTGGCCTCTTACTTCAATAGAGATTTCTCCTGAATATATATTAAATGAATCGGAAGGTAAGTTATATGCACCGGGCCCGCTGTCAATAACACCCATAAATGCTTTTCTTCGAATTTTTCTGTAAGGTATACCATATTCATCGGTATTGATAAATACAATGGGAAAATCAGTGGAATCAAGCATAAATTGTCTTTTATACCTGAATACATCAGAATAAAAACTATATTGTCTGTCTGTTAAATTGTGTAAAGTCGCTTTAAAATAAAGATCAGAACCGCCGATAGTATCATTAAGAACATGCACAGCCAGAATATTCTGACCGTCAACCAGAAAGGAATCCAGCCCGGGCAAATCAAAGTAATAACCCAAAACTGGAAATTGTTGTGTTTCCCGTTCGTGCGATCTTACTGTGACATCATTGAATGCAGGTGTTTCTATAGAATCGTTTATATTTATCCTTAATAATTCTTTACCATTAAGGTATGCTATGTATCCGTCATCGAAGTTGCATGAGAGATTAATTTCACTTACATTTGATTTATCTTCAATATTGAACCTGTATCTGAGGTAAAGCGAAACTGTTCCCTCATCAATAATTACATCCTCGTTAAAATTTCCGTATCCAATTGATCCTGTGTCCTGGATCCACAGAGAATCGACAAAATCCGGCATATACCAGTTTGAGTCAGGCTCTTCCGTTGCAGGAAAATATTTAAAAGGCGTTGTCCTGGAGTTGATAAAATAATTCTGGCACAGGGTGTCTGTAAAACCTGAAATCAGAACCAGATAAATGATGAATATACTGATGGACGAAATAACTTTTTTTAGCTTTCCGGCATTTAGTGGTACCTGTGAAATCATTTTATCTTCCGGGATTAATTAAATACTTTTGTTCTGTAATTTATAACAGGCTTTTAACAGGCATTCTTTGAAAAGTCCTAAAGGTAATAAAAATATTTAATAGTGATCCTAAAACCTGAACCAGTCAAAATCAGCAAATCCTTTGCTTTCTTTTATATTCGGATTAATGCAGAATAATCCTATTTTAGCACCTATCCATACTCCTTGCTTTGCAGCGAATTCTTCACCAATTGGCTGATAGTCCTTTCCGTCCGGACTATATGAAAAATCACATATTCCCTCTTCGGTTACATTGACTCTTAAGTAACAGGTATTGTCATTAATGATGGTCGATTCTATATTTTGTGTTTTGTCATAACCTTCAAAATATGTACCCTTAAACATTCCCAGTTGAATGCCGGTGTCTGTCTTTTCCAGGGCAACATATGCCCACTCTTTACCCATAACAACAAGCCCGCCTTTTTCATTTAACAGTTCCGGCTCAAAGGTAATTTTTGTGGTTACTGTAAAGGATGGGGCAGGGAATTTCTGAAGGAGCAGGTTAGGCACAAACCAGAGATTACCGTTCTGGGAGATGTTTTGTACGGCATATAAACGTATATGACCGGGATTATCTGTTAATGAAAACCATTCCTGTCCCGGATTGGCATGCCATTGCCACTGCAAACCCAGCTCATTTGCAGCAAATTCATCTGATGTCTGTGGAACAGAAATTTCATACGACTGGCCGACATCAGGTTTTATATATTCCATTACCGGTTCACCTATTCCATCATTGTTGATATCAGCTCCAATTAAGGGCCAGTCATCTTTCCATTCTACCGGCTGGAGATGAACAATCCGCCCGTATGCTCCCTTGCTCTGGAAGTGCAGAAACCACCATTGCCCGGATTTTAAATTTAATATTCCCCCCTGGTGCGGACCGTTAATACCAGTATTACCTGTATGCAGTACGATTTTGTCTTCATAAGGTCCGTATATGTTTTTTGAGCGGAGAGCAGTCTGCCACCCTTTGGAAACACCCCCGGCAGGTGCAAAAATATAGTAATACCCGTCTTTTTTCAAAAACTTGGGACCTTCAATAGTAGGCTGGTCCTTTGTATTTTGAAATATGACAGTCCCGTTATCCAGCAGTTTTTTACCGTCTAAGCTCATTCTGTGCAGATAAAGAACAGCTCCCCTCAATTTGCTTCTTACAAGATAGGCCTTCCCGTCATCATCCCGGAATGGACAGGGATCTTCCCACATTTCAACATTAACAATATGGTGCAACTCCCAGTCTTCTGCAGGATCAGTTGTACTAGCCATGAAAAGGCCTTCATGGGGGGTACAAAAATACACATAGAAAAATCCGTTATAGTAACGAATTGATGGAGCCCAGGATCCTTGCCCGTGAGCAGGTTTATCATATTTACCAAATGGCAGGCTGTCATATACATGTCCGATTATCCTCCAGTTCACCAAATCTCTGGAATGCAATACAGGTATACCAGGCATGCAGTTAAAGCTTGAAGCTACCAAATAAAAGTCATCATCCACCCGAATAACATCAGGATCGGAATAATCCGCAAAGAGCACCGGATTTTTATAATTACCGTTTCCTAAATCGGGAATCCAGTTTTGAGCAGATATAACTAAGGCAGGGGAAAATAAAATTGTGCAAAAACAAATGAGTAATCTCATAACAAAGTATTAGTGATCCTGCTGGGGCTCGAACCCAGGACCCCATCCTTAAAAGGGATGTGCTCTACCTGCTGAGCTACAGAATCAGTCTTTTTTAAAAAGCGTTGCAAATATAGTATCTTATTATACTTTATAAAAAGATTTAATATATTAATTTCATCAAATTACAATACATGGATTTTAATTGCTGATAATCAATAAATTATTCATAATGTTTATAACTTTACGGCAATAATTACGTATCAGAAACTGATATTTCGAAATTTGTTTTTGTAATTTGAATATTAAAATTAAACAATTCAGAAATTACTAACCAAATTAATAAATTATGAAAAGAGTTAAATTCTTAAGCAAAAACTTCTTCTTAATAATTTTATTTTTTTGCTTTTCAATCCCGTTAACTGCTCAAATTAAAACTCTGGGCGAGTTTTTTGCAGGAGGTGTCTCAGATGCCGGGAAATTATTCGAGGCATATATTACTCCATGGGCTAACTCCATAGGAACTAGTCTGTCCGGTGGCTGGTATAATACAGCTAAACCGCATAAGTTGGGAGGATTTGACATAACTATTACAACCAATATTTCTTTTGTTCCCGAAGATGCGAAATCATTTGATTTAGATGGTCTGGGCCTTTCAACTAACGTCGATTATTCGTCAGGAAATACCATTGCGCCGACTATTGCAGGAGAAACTACTTCAGGGCCTGAACTGACATATTTAATTCAGGATTATAAAGTGGCCTCTTTACGTACACCCCAGGGTACAGGTGTGGGTATTATGGCAACTCCGATGGTGCAGCTGGGATTAGGCCTGATTAAAGGTACTGAGCTTAATTTCAGGTTCTTTCCAAATGTTGAAATTGGACAGTATGGTAAATTAGGATTATGGGGAATAGGAGGGAAGCACAGTATAAAGCAATGGATACCCGGACTGGACAAGATTCCGGTCCTGAATCTTTCATTGATGGCAGGATATACAAAGTTCAGTTCAAGTTTTAATTTATCGGTTACTCCGGAAGATATTGACAGCAGACCGGCATTTGATAGAACAACAGATGCAATATCTTTTGATAATCAGACTCTTGATTTAACGGTCAAGAGCTTTACAATAAACGTGCTGGTATCAGCAAATTTGCCGGTAGTATGTTTTTATGGCGGACTGGGAATTGCCAACACTAATACTGAGCTGGCACTTGCTGGTTATTATCCTGTACCAACAATTGAATTGCCATCAACATCACCTGTAGTCACTGATGAAAGCGCCACAAAAGACCCTGTTAGTCTGGAAATTGAAAATAATGAAGGTAAACCCACCAAGCCGAGAATTAATGTCGGCATGCGATTAAAGCTTGGCCCCGTAACCATTCATGGTGATTACACTTATGCGTATTATTCGAACGTAACAGCCGGAGTGGGAATAAGTTTCAGATAATAACTCCTGTATATATGGTCAAACCCGGTAATAATCTGCCGGGTTTTTTTTGCAGCCTTCTTAAAAAGTAAACCCAATCCTTATTATGGGATTTGAATGAGGTGAGTATTTATTTTCTGTTACATCCCATAATATTAATAAATTAATAGAAGCATTTTCACCTATAGGCTGCCTTAATCCTCCGCCCATCAGAAAATTATCTATCCATATTCTGCTACCTGATGAGTAGAATCTCAGATTATTTGGATTAAGGTAAAAAGTTTCCAGGTTCAGCAGTTCATTTTCACAATGAACGATGATATTCCCCAATCCTATAGGAATATACTGATGAAGGTTTCTTATCAGATCATAAGTCAGAAATACCCTTCCTCCGTAAGTGCTGGTCCTGATTTTATAAGATCTGTAATAGCCAACATTGTTAATAGTAGTATCAAGATAATTAAATGTGTTTTTTTCAAAAATATATATGGGTCCGACTCCGGCTGACAGATTTTGGGTTATTCTGTAGCCTGCCAGGGGGGATACATTGATATATGCATTTGTGCCAAAGCTTAGCCAGAAATCACCGCCAAAGAAAAATCTTTTAAAAGTGTTTTTTTTCTTATATTGCCCTGCAGCACTTATGCTTATAAGTAATATATTCAATAAAATAAATAATTTCAATGCATATCTCTTCATCTGCATAAATTTTTTTTTCATATTGCAAATATATAACGTTGAAAATATTAAATTTCATGCTTTATATAAAACAATTTTCAATATTTAATTTTAAAAAATATTAGAAGTATGAATATAGTAATCACCGGTGCCAGTCAGGGTATCGGATATGAGGTAACCGGACTGTTTGCTGAAATACCTGAAAGCATAATACTTGCTATAGCGCGGAATGAAAAGAAACTAAAGCAACTTCAGAATGAATGTTCAAACAGGAATCCTGATTCCAGGGTAGTCCCGGTTGCTTTTGATCTGGAGAAAATCTTAGATCAGTCAGCTAGCATTACTGATATTGTCTTGCAGCATGTCAACCATATTGATATATTAATAAATAATGCAGGATTATTAATCAATAAACCTTTTAGTGATACTTCCTTACAGGAAGCAAGAAAAACATATGATATGAATTTATTTGTTCCTGCCTTGCTCATCAAGGAATTATTACCATATATGGGAAAGAAAAATACGTCTCATGTTATAAATATTAGCAGTATGGGTGGTTTTCAGGGAAGTTCAAAGTATCCCGGATTATCATATTACAGTTCAAGTAAGGCCGCACTGGCCAGTATTACTGAATGTCTTGCCAGTGAGTACAAGGATACCGGCATTTATTTTAACTGCCTGGCCCTCGGGTCTGTTCACACAGATATGTTTGCCAGGGCATTCCCCGGCTATAAAGCTCAATTAAAACCTGAGGAGATAGCCCGTTTTATTGTGGATTTTGCTTTAAATGGTTATAAATATATCAGGGGGAAGATAATCCCTGTATCCACATCAAATCCTTAATATTTACTTATTGATTATCGTTGTCTCGTCATAATCCTTAGCCTCTATTTCGCCTTTAAGAACCAGGAGTCCGTTCATAGCAAGTGCATGCATTTCATCCTCTCCCGGATAAATTACAACAGGAGCGATAAATGACACCATTTTCTTAACATATTCAACAACCATAGGATTATGTGATATTCCGCCAGTTAGTATTATTGCATCAACCTCACCGTGCAAAACAGCACACATTGCTGAGATTTCTTTCCCAATCTGATATGACATAGCATCCTGTATTAATCTGGCTTTCTCATCACCTTCCTCAGCCATCAGCTCAACTTCATATGCATTGTTTGTTTTAAGGTATGCCATATAACCTCCACGGCCGGTAATCATTTTTTTTATTTCGTCCAGATTATGTTTTCCTTCGAAACATAATTTTGCCAGAGCACCGGCAGGCAGGGTACCTGACCTTTCCGGGGAAAAGGGGCCTTCACCATCCAGTGCCTGGTTAACATCTATTACGCGTCCGTGCCTGTGGGCTCCAATAGATATTCCTCCCCCCATATGTGCAATAACCAGGTTAAGTTCCTCGTATCTTTTATTCATTAATCTTGCGTATGAGCGGGCTGTTGCTTTCTGGTTTAATGCATGGAAAATTGACATACGCTTGAATTCGGGATGACCGGAAATTCTTGCCACATCCTCCAGTTCATCAACAACAACAGGGTCAGCTATATATGCATCACAGCCCGGGAGGTTTCTGGCAATATCGTCTGCAATAAGTCCGCCAAGATTGCTTGCATGTTCTCCCAGTGTAGCTTCCTGCAAATCTTTTTTAAGTGTTTCATTTATTCTGTACACCCCTGATTCAATGGGCCGGATAAGTCCGCCTCTTCCGACAATTGCATTAATTGTATCAATGTTTATGTGCGAGTCTTTAAGCTCTTCAAGAATTATTTCTTTCCTGAATTTGAACTGATCACTTATTCTTTTAAATTCATTAAGTTTTTTGACATTGTGTCTTATATCTTTGAGAAATACCGGTTTGTTATTGCTGTAAACAGCTATTTTTGTTGAGGTGGAACCGGGGTTTATTGCCAGAATCCTGTATTCCATAATAAGTATTTTATATTATATGAAATTTAGTTAATTATTTAATTGCAACAGCAAATACAATAGACATAAATTTGCTTTGATCAGAATCAGCCCTTGAGGTTAGAATAACAGGAACAGATGCGCCCAATACCAACGCTGCAGATACCGCTCCTCCGAGGAAATTTAAGGACTTATACAAAATATTACCGCTGTTTATATCAGGAGTGACGAGAATATCAACCTCCCCGGCAACATTGCTTTCTATTCCTTTATGTCTGGCAGCGGATTGTGAGACGGCATTATCCAGAGCCAGGGGGCCGTCAATAATACAATTCTTTAACTGCCTGGTTTCACACATTATTTTTAGTTTTGAAGCATGTACGGTTGCCTTCATTTTTGGATTTATTTTCTCAATTGCAGCCAGAACTCCTACTCTGGGAGTATCAACTCCAAGCTTAATAAAGGCATCAACGGCATTTTTAATAATTTCAGCCTTATCTTTCAGGCCCGGGGCAATATTAATCGCAGCATCTGTCACTCCGATTATTTTGTGGTAAAAGGCGGTTTCAAAAATTGCCAGATGACTTAATATCGAATCTTTAACAAGGCCAAACTTTTTATCCAGTAATGCTTTAAGGAATGTGGAGGTATTTACAAGTCCTTTCATAACAATATCGGCTTTCCCTTCACTTACAAGCTGAAATGCCTCATAACAGGCCCCTGCCTTATCTTTATTATTTATTATTTCAATTTCTGATGTATTGATTTTGAGTTTATCAGCCAACTCAATAATCCTTTCTTTATTTCCAATAAATATTGGTGTAATAATGTTTTCATTTTTAGCCTTAATGGCAGCTTTAAAAACATGTTCTCCCTCTGCTGCAGCAACAACAAGTTTTTGTACAGACTTTTTTCTGGCAATTTCGAGCAGCCCTGATAAATTTCTTATTACCATCTTATAGTAAATACACTTTTTATTTTTAATTATAAATAGCTAATTCAAAAACAAGGCTGAATGAAACTATAGCACTGAGGTTTAAGTTTTTCCGGATATTTCGGCAACTATTCTCACGGTATCCTCTGCAATTATAAGTTCCTCATTTGTAGGAATAACCATCACTGTAATCTTCGATCCTGGTTTTGAAATGACCGCCTCTTTGGATTTTAATCCCTCATTCTTTTTAGAGTCAAACTCCAGTCCGATGAAATCAAAACATCCGCAAATTGCTGCCCTGATCATCGGACTATTTTCACCAATTCCCCCGCTAAAAATTACCAAATCAACACCACACATCGCCGCAATGTAGGCCCCGATATATTTTTTTGCCCTGTATATAAACATATCCAAACCTAATTGTGCCCTGTGATTTTTATCTTTCGTTGCTGCTTCTTCAATTTCTCTCATATCTGAAGATATCCCGGTTATTCCAAGCATACCGCTTTGTTTATTAATAAGAGTATTGGCAGCTGCAAGTCCTATTTCTTCCTTATCCATAATGAATGTTAATATTCCGATATCCGTATCTCCTGAGCGGGTACCCATAATTAAACCTTCAAGAGGAGTAAATCCCATAGATGTATCAATTGATTTTCCATTTTTTATTGCTGTCATTGATGAGCCGTTTCCCATATGACATGTAATAATCTTAAGCTTTGAGATATCCTTATTTAAAATTTCACATGCTCTGCGGCTTATGTAATAGTGGCTGGTGCCATGAAAACCATATCTTCGGATTCCATACTTTTTGTAAAGGGAATAGGGAATAGCATACATATATGCATATTCCGGTAAGGTCTGATGAAATGCAGTATCAAAAACTGCGACCTGTGGTATGCCGGGGATTAATAATTTTATTGCATAAATTCCCTTTAAGTTGGCCGGATTATGCAATGGAGCAAGCTGACTGAACTTTTCTATCTCTTCCTGAACTTCATCGTTAATAAATACACTGGCACTAAATTTTTCACCTCCATTTACTACCCTGTGCCCTACAGCATTAATTTCATCAAGACTTGTTATGCAGCCATGCTTTTTGCTTATTATTATTCCCAATATATATTCAATACCAACTAAATGGTCTATAATCTCCCCTTCAAAAATAACTTTTTCACCATTCTCTTTTTCAAGACTGACGAAAGAACCTTTTAATCCAACTTTTTCGGCTACCCCTTTGGCAAGGACAGACTTTTTATTCATATCAAAGAGCTGGTATTTTATTGAAGAACTTCCGCAATTAAGAATTAATATTTTCATATCGTTTTATTTTTATTCACACTTTGAGTCCCTGGCTATAAGTGTAAAATCCTTTGCCTATTGCTCTGCCTGTCTGCTGGGCCCTGACAAGTTTCTTGATCATAGGTGATGCTTTATACTTAATATCGCCAAACTCGCTGTACAGGTTATCCATCCATCTTAATACTTTTTCAAGACCTATTTTATCGGCCATTTCAAAAGGCCCTAATGAAAGGCCAAATCCTATTTTCATGGTTCTGTCTATGTCTTCCTTAGTACCAACTCCTTCCATTAATACTTCACAGGCTTCATTAACAAGAGCTACAAAAAGTCTCACACTAATGAGACCCGGAGATTCCTCAACAGGAATAACAGTCTTTCCTAACATTCTAACAAATTTGCCTACTCTGTCATAAACATCATCAGAAGTATAAAGACCACGTACAACCTCAATCATTTTCGAACCCGGGGCATTAGTCAGAAAATGGAGACTGACACACCTTTCTTTATGCTCCAGTTCGCTTGATAATTCAGTAATAACTATGGTTGTTGAGTTTGTTGCTATTATAGCATCAGCTGAAACATATTTTTCAACATTTTTAAACACTTCTTTTCTGGCAGATACTCTTTGTTCACGAATTTTAGAACGTATGGCTTCAATTACCAGGTCGCAGCCTTTAAGATACTGATATCCAACATATCCGTGAATTCGTGATAATATTGCCCTTTTTTCTGTAGGTGTCATTCCCCAGTGATCAATCATGCTGTCAATCTCTGTTTCCATAGATTCAAAAGCATGATCGATTTTTTCCTCAGATAACTCGATAAACACAACCTCAAGTTCCTGCGCACTGATCATTATTGCAATATTCTGTCCGACAGTACCGCAGCCAACTACACCTACTTTAGAGAATAAAGTTTTTGGTCTGTCTTTATGACTGAGGCCAAACTTTTCAATAGGTTCGACAATGATGTTTGCCATGTTTAATTATTTGATTATTTTATTATTTAGTTATTTAATTATTTAGCAATAGAACAATATAATAATAGAACAATAGAACAATAGAACAATAGAACAATAGAACAATTTTACTTTGCCATAGCCTGATTGGCTGTAATAGCCACGAGATTAACAATATCATCTACAGAGCATCCCCTGGACAAATCGTTAATAGGTGATGACATTCCCTGTAATATTGGTCCTATTGCTTCGGCATGAGCTAACCTTTGTACAAGTTTATAAGCAATGTTGCCGGAGTCCAGATTCGGAAAGATCAATACATTTGCGTTTCCCGCTATTTCACTTCCAGGTGCTTTTTTTTCACCAATATCTTTTATTAATGCAGCATCTACCTGAAGTTCGCCATCAATTTTCAGGCTGCTATCCATTTGTCTGGCTATTTCAGTGGCAAGTCTGACTTTATCCACCATTTCATGCTGCGCACTTCCTTTTGTTGAGAAACTTATCATTGCTACCCGCGGTTCTATTTTAGCTATTGCCCTTGCTGTACTGGCTGTTGTAACTGCAATCTCTGCAAGTTCCTGTGCATCAGGATCAGGATAAACAGCACAATCTGCAAAAACCATTAATCCATCATGGCCAAATTCTCTGTCTTTAAGTATCATCATAAACGCTCCTGAAACAACGTTTATGCCCGGTTTGGTTCTCACAAACTGAAGAGCAGGTTTTAAAACATCTGCTGTGGCATTGGCAGCCCCGGCGACTTCTCCGTCCGCATCCCCATTCTTTATCATTATTGTTGACAGGTATAACGGATTATCAAGCAGTTTATAAGCTTGATCTTTTGTCAGACCTTTTGATTTTC
The DNA here is from genome assembly GCA_964521285.1 of uncultured Bacteroidales bacterium. GTDB lineage: Bacteria > Bacteroidota > Bacteroidia > Bacteroidales > UBA10428. Next base: position 44,703 of record CAZFQS010000019.1, read on the forward strand.
TTAATTCTACCATCAAATCTGCATAAATATCTTTTTTATTATTGGTTGCGGGATCAACTATGTTTGCCTTATCTATATTTGAAAGATTTAGTTCATAACTGTCTCTTTCAATATCCGGTTTTTTACCTATCAGTGTAATATATGCTATATCTTCCTTAATTATTATATCTGCTGCTTTTAATATTCGTTTATCATAACTCTCAGGTAATATGATTCTTTGCTTGTTTCTTTTAGCATTTTCTTTAACTTGTTTTATCAAATCCATTGTTAATCAATAATTTAGAATTAATTTTAATCTCCTTATAAAGTTAATTAAATTAGTTCAAATGAAAGTTAATTTTTTTCAATTCTTATCAAATGTTTATCGAATAATATAATATAAATCCTCTCTCACACGTAGTAAGCGATAGATATGAGTTAAGATGATAATAAACTATTTACCGGCTTTTCCCGGTAATTAACAGGTTGATTTATTGAATTGAATCACCTATATGAATGGCAAGAAATTTTTCCATAGCATGGTAAAAGTCAAATCTGTTTTCTTCATTCCTGAAGCCGTGACCTTCATTGTCCTTAACCATATATTCAACTTCAATTCCCCTTGCCCGTATTGCTTCAACCATCTGGTCAGATTCAGCCTTGTTAACCCTGGGATCATTAGCTCCCTGGGCAACGAAAAGAGGTGCAATAATTTTATCGGCATGCATTACTGGTGATACTTCAGCCAACATTGTACTGTCTTTCACGGGATCTCCAACCATCTCATACCACATTTGTCGCATTGGTTCCCAGTATGGTGGTATTGTTTTCATAAAAGTAAACATGTTGGATACTCCCACATAGTCTACGCCACAGGCATAAAGGTTCGGAGTATAAGCTAAACCTGCAAGGGTTGCATATCCTCCGTAACTGCCTCCATAAATAGCTATTCTATCTCTGTCAGCTATACCTTGCTGAATGATCCATTTTGCTCCGTCCGTGATATCATCCTGCATTGTCTTACCCCACTGTTTCATGGATTTAAGCCAGAATTCCTTTCCATAACCTGTTGAACCTCTGAAGTTCATTTGAAGTACGGCATATCCGCGATTTGCAAGGAATTGAACTTCAGGATTAAAACCCCATCTGTCCCTGGCCCAGGGCCCTCCATGCGGGTGAATGACAACCGGGAGATTTTTCGGCTTAATACCTACGGGCAGGGTTAGGTAGCCATGTATTGTAAGCCCGTCTCTTGATTTATATTCAACCGGAACCATTTCTGCAATATTTTCTTCTTCAAGCCATGGACTTATATCATGAATCTTTTCCAGAATATTATTCTCATAGTCAAAAAAGTAGTAAGCTCCTCTTGAACGGTCACTATATGTTCTAACTATGAACTTTTGTTCCTCCTTGTCATTTCCTGCAATACCTACTTCATACATACCAAGTTCTTCATTAAGTTTATCAAACATGTTCTTTGTCCTTTCATCAAAAAAATGTCTCTGAAGTTTGGTAGTATAATAAGTTGCTGTAGTTACAACCTTCCTTTTTCGTGAAAAATGCAGTCCGGTTACATCTACTTCATCATGAGAAAATAAAGTATCAACTTCCTGTCCGGTTCTCGGATCATACTCAATAATAAACATTTTATCCCTGCCAATATTGGATGAAACATATATGTTTCTATTATCAAATGTAAAGAATTGCGGGTCAAATTCATCTTTATATGAGGTAGTCAGTACCGGCCTAAAATCTTCCTGTTCTGTTTCCCTGTAAAGAATTGTCTTATTAATGCCACCTGTTATTGCATATGCTATTCTGAGTTTGCCATCATGGTCAGTCATCCAGCCCACGATATTTCCAGGATTTTCAGCTAACATTTCCATGTCGCCTGTGTTGATATTTATTCTGTAGGGATCAAAAACTGTTGCGTCTCTATTATTCAGACCTATAATCATATAGTCCGGAATATCTTTCAAATCATCAATAATTGTAGTACGTACGCCTTCAAAGTCGGTCAGACATTTAAGATTGCTCCCATCGATATCTACACCATATAATTTGTAATTCTCATTGCCTCCTTCATCTTTTAAATATAAAATCCTGCCTTCATTAGCCCATATATACCCCGGAATGTCCCTGTCTGTTTCAGCAGTTAATTGTACTACTGAATCACTGCCCATTCTCTGAACATGAATATTCATACGGTTTTTATAAGGTGCCATAAAAGAAAGATATTCTCCATCAGGCGAAATTTCATAATTTGTCTTTTCAGGATTTTTGAAAAAATCCTCAAGAGGAATTGTTGGCACTCTTTGAAATCGTTCAGTACATGATAATAAAGTCATAATAGTAATAATTAATAATGGGGTGAGTAGTTTTGTTTTCATTTATAATAATAATTAGGTTATAATACTTAATATTTAATTTAATATCTGCAGAAAATCTTATTCATTTTAAAATTAGTTTATAATAGTTAATATTAAAAATTATTTAAGGATTAGATTTGTAAAATTATGTTTTGTTGTGTGGTATTTTCTTAAATAGCAGATAATATCCCTTAATTTTATGTTGTATGAGGATTGATAATGAGATATTAATTAAACTTAAGTTACTTGATAATGAAATTGAAGGTGAAGTATTTGTTGATGACTCCACTAAAATTCAATATGCAACTGATGCTTCAATATACAGAGAGATCCCTCTGGCGGTTGTAAGACCAAAGACTGCAGGGGATATACAAAAGATAATATATTTTGCAAATCATAACAAAACAACCATTATCCCGCGTGCAGCCGGTACATCCCTGGCAGGCCAGGTTGTAGGTAATGGTATTGTTGTGGATATTACTAAATATTTAACCGGGATCCTGGAATTAAATGCGGATGAAAAATGGGTTAGGGTTCAGCCAGGTGTTGTTCTGGATGAGTTAAACATATATCTTAAAAAATACAGCCTGTTCTTTGCCCCTGAGACATCAACATCCAATCGTTGTACTATAGGTGGAATGATTGGCAACAACGCATGCGGATTACATTCACTTATTTATGGCAGTACCAGGGATCATTTACTGAGCGTAAAGACTATTTTAAGTGATGGTTCGGAAGTAGAATTCGGTCCTTTAAAAAAAGAGGAATTTCTTTTAAAAACAAAGGGCAATTCTCTTGAAAATAAGATATATAAACATATATATGATATTCTATCCGATAAAAATAACCAGGCAGAAATCAAAAAGGAATATCCTGATCCAAAAATAAGAAGAAGAAACTCAGGTTATGCGATTGATTTATTGCTGGATTCAGAACCCTTTTCTTCAAAAGGTTCTTTTTTAAATTTCTGTAAACTTATTGCTGGTTCTGAAGGTACTCTTGCATTTATCACCGAAGCAAAACTTAATCTTATTCCCCTGCCTGACCGGGAGAAAGCATTGTTATGTGTTCATTTTAATAAGCTGGAAGAGGCATTGAATGCCAACAGCATAGCTCTCAGTCATAATCCGGCGGCAATTGAATTGATGGACAGAACCATTCTTGAATGTTCCAGTGCTAATATCGAACAAAAGAAAAACAGGTTCTTTTTAAAAGGGGATCCAGGAGCTATACTAATTATTGAATTAACAGGAGATTCATATGATGCAATAGAAGTGACAAAGAAAAAGCTTGAGTCTGAATTCAGGGCATCAGGATACGGATATCATTTTCCGTTAATTACAGGATCCGACGTTCAAAAAGTCTGGGACCTGAGAAAGGCAGGCCTGGGTGTATTATCAAACCTGCCTGGCGATGCAAAACCGGTATCTGTTATGGAAGATACTGCAGTAAATCCTGAATCTCTTCCGGATTATATTAATGATTTTAAAAAAATTCTGGAAAAGCACAATTTAGAATGTGTTTTCCATGCCCATATTTCCACAGGAGAGTTGCACATAAGGCCTGTTCTTAATTTGAAGGACAGTAAGGATGTTGAACTGCTGCGATCAATGACTGAAGAGGTAGCACATTTAGTGAAAAAATATAATGGTTCACTTAGCGGAGAACATGGTGATGGTCGTGTAAGAGGAGAATTCATACATTTGATTATAGGAGAAAAGAATTATCAGTTACTAAGGCAGATCAAGAAAACATGGGACCCTGGCAATATTTTCAATGCCGGCAAAATTATTGATACGCCGAGAATGAACACTCATTTGCGGTATAAAGCTGATCAAAAAACCCGTGATATAGATACATATTTTGATTTCTCTGATACTCAGGGAATTTTAAGAATGATTGAGAATTGCAACGGCTCCGCTGATTGCCGAAAATCTGAAATGGCAGGAGGGGTGATGTGCCCCAGCTATATGGCAACAAAGGATGAAAACACTACAACAAGGGCGAGGGCTAATATATTGCGTGAATTCCTGACACATTCGCCAAAGAAGAATCCTTTTAATCATAAGGAAATTTATGAAATACTGGACTTATGTCTGTCATGCAAAGGATGCAAATCCGAGTGCCCTTCAAATGTTGATATGGCAAAACTGAAAGCCGAATTTCTTCAACACTATTACAATTCTAATGGTATTCCGTTACGAACACGGTTGGTGGCAAATATATCAGCAATAAATAGAATTGGGGCATTATTTCCGGGTTTATATAATCTGATTGTTTCGGGCAGACCATTGTCTTCAATAATCAAAAAAGTCCTGGGAATTGCAGCAAAAAGAAGTATGCCAAAAATCTACAAAACTACCCTGCGAAGATGGACATATATTAACCTGAATAGTATTAATCGAAGGCTGGGACATACCGATAATGAAGTTATTCTGTTTGTAGATGAATTTACTAATTATAATGATGTTGAAACAGGTATTAGTACCATAAAATTGTTGAACAGGCTTGGCTATAAAGTCAGAATAATAAAGCATAAAGAAAGCGGCAGAACCTATATTTCTAAAGGATTCTTAAAGAAAGCCATAATTATTGCAAATAAAAACGTTCAAATATTCAAAGATATAATAAGTGAATCAAAACCCTTAATTGGAGTAGAACCTTCATCAATATTAACATTCAGGGATGAATATCCTGATCTCGTAAAAAAAGATTTGAAATATGCTTCCCGGTTACTGGCAAAATCTGTTTATACTATTGATGAATTTATATATAAAGAATATAAAGCTGGTAATATTAAAAAAGAGTTGTTTACTGAATCACAGGCAAAAATAAAATTTCACGGACACTGCCAGCAAAAATCAATAGCTTCAACAGAGGCATCTGTGGGGATGTTATCAATTCCTGAAAACTTCCAGGTGGAAGAAATAAAGTCCGGTTGCTGCGGGATGGCAGGTTCATTTGGATATGAAAAGGAACACTATGATTTATCAATGAAAATAGGGGAGCTGGTACTTTTTCCTGAAATAAGAAAATCTCCGGATGATATTATAATATCAGCTCCGGGTACAAGTTGCAGGCAGCAAATAGCAGACGGAACAGGGGTGAAGGCATTGCATCCAGTTGAAGTATTATACAGGGCCTTAAAAAAGTAGTATAAAATCATCCTTTTATATTTTTCCGGAATAGTTATATCTATTATTTTATTCTGCTTAAAGTATCAAAAAAAGTCACAAATTATTTTATTGTTTAATGCAATAGTTGTATATTGCAACGAATAATTGAAATAACAATAACTATGAAAAATGCTGATATTAAAATAATTAGCAGATTCAGACATGCATTAAGAAAATTTGAAAGGGAACAGGAATTGTTTCAGCGTTCGAATTGTTGCAAAGGATTAACTCTGGCAAAATGTCATGCATTGCTGGAAATTGGAAATATGAAACAGCCGTCCTTAATGCAGTTAGCTGAGTCATTAAAGCTGGACAAAAGTACAGTTAGCAGAACTGTGGACGGACTAACAAATCTGGATTTGGTTGACAGGTATGTCCCACATGAAGATCGCCGTACTTTATTGATGAGTCTTAGTAAAAAAGGCAAAGAAACTTATGATGATATTAATCTGGAGAATAATACATATTTTAATGAGGTTTTATCGGCAATTCCGGTAAAGGAGCGAGAGGCTTTTATTAATACATTTGTATTGCTGGCAGATACCATGGTCATAAAAAACAGAAATCATGAAGAGAAACCAGTAAGTTAAGCACTTATAAATATTTTAATTAATACAAAATTCTACAGTAATTATTATGGAAACCAAAGTAAATGACGCTGAAGCGTGTTTTATTAAAGGATTTAACTGTTGCCAGGCAGTATTATCGACTTACGGAGTTGACTTAGGCATTGAAGAGGAAAAGGCCCTGAAGATGGCATCAGGCTTCGGTGCAGGTATTGCATATACGGGTGATATATGTGGTGCAGTATCAGGAGCTTTTATGGTTCTGGGGCTAAAATATGGAAGAAGTAAGGTTAAAGATGAAAAAGCAAAAGAGAAGACTTATGAACTAATACAGAAATTTATAAAGGAGTTTAAGGCTAAAAACGGTTCAATAAAATGTAATGATTTACTGGGAGTAGATGTGGGTACAAAGGAAGGATTAAAAAAAGCCCATGATGAAGGTAAATTCGCTACAATTTGTCCTGCAATGGTCAGAGATTCAGCAAGTATTGTCGAACGACTATTAGAAATACAGTAAAACATGGCTGAGAGCAAAGTATATTTCGACAAAATAAAGATATAGTCATACAATTGTTATTAGTTTTAAAATCATACTTTTAATTTCTCTCCTTCAGATACGGCAATTGTGGCAGCTCCGCAACAATCACTCCAGACATTCACGGTAGTCCTGAACATATCCAGGATACGTTCAACCGGCATAACTATGGCAATTCCCTCTAAAGGTAGTCCGACTGCAGTAAAAATTATTGTCATCGTAACAAGACTTGCCATAGGAATGGCAGCAGTGCCTATTGATGCCAGTAATGCAGTTAATACCATTATAACCTGTTGTGATATACTGAGATCTATGCCATAAATTTGCGCAACAAAGCCGGCAACTGCCAGTTCATACAATGCTGTTCCGTCCATATTTATTGTTGCCCCTAAAGGCAGGGTAAAACTAGATATCTTATTTGATACGCCTGCATTATCTTCAACAGCTTCAATAGTCAGTGGTAAAGTAGCATTGGAGGATTGGGTGGAAAAGGCAGTAAGAAGAGGGGTTAAGACCGAATTAAAGAATTTAATCGGATTTGTCCTACCAATAAACTTCAGAATTGACGGAAGTGTAACCAAAGCATGAAATAACAATCCTGCAATAACCACTGCCATAAATAGTCCTATACTCTTAAATAAATCGAGGAGGTTTTCCTGGCCTGCAATGACTTTAGCTACTATTCCAAATATTCCCAGTGGTGCAAACTTAATTACGAACAGGGTAATTTTCATCATTACCCTGAATGATGCAGAAAAGAAATCTGTTAACAGCTCCCTGTGTTTCTTTTGAATCTGTATAATGAAAAAACCAAAAAGAATAGAGAAGAAGATAATTGAGAGCATGTTTTCAGAAGTAAATGCTTTGAATATGTTGTTGGGAATAATATTTATCAGCGTGTCTTTTAAAGGTTTCTGGACTATGCCATATTCTGAAATGTCCTTTGCAACAGTTATTTCAAAACCTGCTCCAGGTTTTATAATATTAACCAGTATTAATCCTGTTATAATGGCTAGTATGCTTGTTGATATATAATAAACAAACGTTTTAATGCTCAGCCTGCCAAGATTTTTACTCGATCCCACATTTGTTATGCCGGTAATAAGTGATGTGATAATCAGGGGAATAACAATCATTCTTAAGGCTCTTATAAATAACTCCCCTAACCAGCTCACATAATTTATACTTTCTTTGAATATACTTCCATAAATAATTGCAAGTATCAGTGCAAGAAGAATTTGCCAGTGCAGCTTAAACTTTCTCATACAATTTACTTTTCGATGACAATCAAATATAATATATGACATTCAATATTATGCAACATAATATGAATAAAATTAAATAATGTGAAAGAGGCCTTTTATATTATATCGTCGTTAAATAAATGGATATTCCGGATCAAAATTGAAATATTATACAAAACAGGGGAGAATACATGAAAATCCAGATAATCGATCGTACACCATTATATTTTAGTGAATAAATATTCGATTCTCAGCAGGTTAAAATTATAAATTCGTCATGTATCACAGTAATAATAGGCGATAAGAGATTTTATATCTAATTTTTAATATATTTTAAACGGCATCTTCGAACCTTCATCCAATAAATTTTCTTCAATACAAGGCCAGAATATCAATAAAAGGTAACTAACAAGGATTAATTTATGCATCAGAAGCACAAAAAATGAAATAATCAGCATAAATTATTTCATAAATATTATAAATGTTACATATATAAACATGATATGTTTACATATTATAGCAGGTTTATTCTAATATTTGGTTACATATATAAATTTATTATACGGATTGAAATCAAATTTATAATCAATAAAATAATATTCTTATATAACCAAATATCAATTATTTACTAAATTTAAATGAAGTAAATATATAAATATTAATCAGGATTAAACAAAATATTTATAATATATAAGCTAAAATCAATTATATATAGTTACATATCAGTATTTTATAAATTTTATATTAAGTATTAATTCAATTAATGTCCAAAACAACTTATTATAGCCTGGAATGATAGTTTTCAAAACAACAATAAAAAGTGTATAGCAGCTCCTAATCCCCAAATAATTGATGTTTTAGCAGAATATTTTATTAATATACAAATTTAAGTAAAAAGATTGAAAGAGTATTGAAAACAGTATTCAAGAATTCTTTAAAATAAGATGTAAGTTACATATGTAAACAATAAAATTACATTAAAAAGTTACACATGTAAATTCATTATATATTACATTTGTATAAATTAAATTAAAATGAAAAACAGAATATTAAAAATACTTAGTAATGAAAGTTTATCTGCAACAAAATTTGCTGATATCATAGGAGTTCAAAGATCAAGCATTTCGCATATTATTAGCGGAAGAAACAAACCAAGTTTTGATTTCATATCAAAAACTCTTGAAAAATTTCCGGACATTAATGCAGAATGGTTAATTAATGGTAAAGGTGATATGTATAAGGAGGATATTAAGGATAACGAAGAAAGGAAAAAAGAACCTGAATTATTTACTGGTAGTGATACTAAGAAGGGGGAGGAGAATATACAGAAAGATGATAAAATGAAAAGATCAGTGGATATGGAAGATAGTGAAAAACATGAAAAATTTGTTGTTAAAGATAAGGTTACAAATGTAAACAATATTGAAAAAATCATAATTTTATTATCAAACGGAACATTTAAGGAATATTCACAATCAGATTAAAGTGATAAATAAATCTTGGTTATATTTGCCAGAAAATAAGCGATGTATAAAACAATTCTGCGTCCTGTCTTATTTCTGATTCCCGCTGAAACAATACATAACATAATAAACATCCTAATTAAGTTTATATTTATAATTCCTGGCAGCAGGGCGTTATCGGCAATTTTTTTCAGAATAAAAAACAAAAAATTAATCAAAAATGTGTTCGGACTGGATTTTGAGAATCCTGTAGGATTAGCTGCAGGATTTGATAAGAATGGATTTTTATATAATGAACTATCAGCGTTTGGATTTTCATTTGTGGAAGTTGGAACCATAACACCCAAGCCTCAGACAGGTAATGAAAAACCAAGATCTTTCAGACTGATAAGGGATAAGGCACTAATAAACAGGATGGGATTCAATAATATAGGTGTTGAAAGGGTAATTGAAAGACTGAAAAGAAAAAGAAACAAGGTTATCGTTGGAGGAAATATAGGAAAGAACAGTCTTACTGCTAATGAGAATGCTGTTGATGATTATAAAACTTGCTTTGAAAAACTATATGATTATGTTGATTACTTTGTGATAAATGTTAGTTGCCCGAATATTGATAACCTGACTGAATTGCAGGATGTGAGCAGTCTTGAAGTGATTCTTGAAAGAATAATGAAGATAAGGAAAGAGAAAAACATTTACAAGCCGGTATTACTGAAAATTTCTCCTGATTTGGACAGTAAAAAGCTTGACGATATTATTAGGATAAGTGAAAATATGGGTATAAATGGTATTGTTGCTACTAATACTACAATTAAAAGAGAGGGCCTTACTACTGAAAAGGACAGGATTGAAAGAATTGGCAATGGAGGTCTTAGTGGTAAACCTCTGAAAGATAAGTCTACCCAAATAATCAGATATATAAATGAAAAAACAAAAGGAAAAATGCCGGTAATAGGTGTTGGCGGAATAATGTCTCCTGAGGATGCTATTGAAAAAATAGAAGCCGGGGCTGTACTTGTGCAGTTATATACCGGATTTATTTATGAAGGGCCATTCCTGGCAAAAAGAATAAATAAAGCTATCCTGAAAAGTTTTCCTTAATCCTTACCCCTTTAATCCTTACCAACTATTTATTCAACTCTTTAGCTACAGCGGCTTTACTGACCACTTTCATAGTAATTTCTTCTTTTTTCTTGTTGAATCCGACAGATATAACATCACCTTCCTTTAAATTTGATTTAATTATTATTTCTGCCATCGGATCCTCGAGGTATTTTTGGATAGCGCGTTTCAGCGGGCGGGCTCCGAACTGAACATCATAGCCTTTTTCGGCAATGAATTCTTTTGCAACTGTAGAAAGTTTTATTTCATACCCCAGGGTATATATTCTATCAAATAGTCCTTTTAGCTCAATATCAATTATTTCGAATATATCCTGTTGAGTCAGGGCATTAAATACAACAACATCATCAAGTCTGTTTAAGAATTCCGGGGCAAAGTGTTTTTTTAGTGCATTCTGAATAACACTCTTTGCATATTCATTTATTTCCTGTTGCTTTGCTTTGGTAGTAAATCCAACGCCCTGACCAAAGTCCTTTAATTGTCTTGTCCCTATATTGGATGTCATAATTACTATAGTATTTCTGAAATCTACTCTTCTGCCCAGGCTGTCAGTTAACTGACCTTCATCAAGTACCTGCAGTAATATATGAAAGACATCGGGATGTGCCTTTTCAAGTTCATCAAGCAGCACAACAGAATAGGGTTTTCTTCTGACTTTTTCTGTCAGTTGTCCGCCCTCCTCATAACCAATATAACCAGGGGGAGCACCTACCAGTCTCGATACCGTAAATTTTTCCATATATTCACTCATATCAAGCCTTATCAGATTATCAGTTGATTCAAAGAGATACTGTGCAAGAACCTTTGCAAGCTGTGTTTTACCAACTCCTGTGGGGCCGAGGAATATAAATGTCCCGATAGGTTTGTTAGGATCTTTCAATCCGGCCCTGTTTCTTTGAATAGACCTGACAACTTTCTGTATAGCCTCATCCTGACCCACAACCCTTCCCTTGAGTTCGTCCTTCATTTTTAATAGTCTTTCTCCTTCTGCCTGTGCTATTCGTTGTACAGGTACACCAGTCATCATAGCAACAACTTCAGCTACCTTTTCTTCATCGACAACCTCCCTGTTTTTTGTAAGTTCCTGTTCCCATCTTAATTTCTCTTCTTCAAGCAGATCAAGATATTCTTTCTCTTTATCTCTGAAGCTGGCAGCTTTCTCAAAATTCTGATTCTTAACGGCTTTTATTTTCTCTTTTTTTGTTTCTTCAAACTGAAGTTCAAGGTCAAGTATTTTTTGAGGGACAATAATGTTTGAGATATGAACTCTTGAACCTGATTCATCAAGTGCATCAATTGCCTTATCAGGCAGATGCCTGTCAGTTATATACCTGTTGGTTAATTTAACACAGGCTTCTATAGCTTCAGGGGTATAAGTAACATTATGATGGTCCTCGTATCTTTCCTTAATGTTATTGAGAATGTTAACTGTTTCCTCAGTTGTCGTAGGTTCTATCATAACTTTCTGAAATCTGCGTTCCAAAGCTCCGTCTTTTTCTATGTGCTGTCTGTATTCATCAAGTGTGGTTGCTCCGATGCACTGGATATCACCTCTGGCCAAAGCCGGCTTTAACATATTTGCTGCATCCAGCGAACCTGTAGCACCACCGGCTCCCACAATAGTATGGACTTCGTCAATAAATAATATGATCTCAGATGTCTTGGACAATTCATTAAGAATAGCTTTCATACGTTCTTCGAACTGTCCGCGGTATTTTGTGCCGGCAACAATTGAAGCCAGATCAAGAGTAACCACCCGCTTTCCGAAAAGAACCCTGGAAACTTTGCGTTGTATTATACGCATTGCCAAACCTTCAGCTATAGCTGATTTGCCAACGCCGGGCTCACCTATAAGTATAGGGTTATTCTTTTTTCGCCTGCTGAGAATCTGGGCCAGTCTCTCAATTTCCCTCTCTCTTCCGACAATAGGATCCAGCCTGTCTTCTTCAGCTGCTTTTGTGAGGTCTATTCCAAAGTTATCAAGGACAGGAGTATCTGAACTTGATTTTGATGATTGTTCGGAACTCCCGCCTTTGCCCGGTCCAAAAGAACTACCGGTATCATCTTCCTCATGCGGAAATTCTGAACTTATTTCTTCAGATTCTGTATTTTCCTCTCTTTCTTTTAGAATCTCTTTTTTTACCTTATCGTAACTTATATTATGTTCATATAAAACCCTTGAAATAATGCTGTCTTCATCTTTAATAATGGCAAGTAATAAATGGCCCGTATCTATAGTTGTATTCTTTAATGATTTAGCTTCAAGATATACAAGTTTTAATACCCGTTCAGATGATTTTAAAAGAGGTATATTATCTGTTTCAGTAACTTTAACCGGACCAGCAGGAGCTAATGTAGCCTCTATATCTTTTCTTAATTCATAAAGATTTACTCTTAGTGAAATCAACACGTTTATAGCCACACCTTCACCTTCACGAAGTATACCTAAGAAAAGATGTTCCGGACCTATCTCTTTATTTCCAAGTCTTATTGCTTCTTCCTTGCTATAAGTCAGTACATCTTTGATTCTTTGTGAAAATTTAGCATCCATAAACAAGTATAATTTTTCGTTCAAAAATTGTGTGCTCTAATATAGCATATCAATACAAATATAGTAAATAAAAATAACCATTTATAAACATATTTGTGTTAATAATTATAATAATTAACCAAGCCTAAAAATATAATAAATACCTACTTTAGCATAGTTAATTATGCTTAAATTTACTACAATTTTTTAACAACCAGGAATTATTACTACGAAAGATATGGCTGAAGGAGAGAAGATTATTAAAATCAATATTGAAGAGGAAATGAAATCGGCATATATTGATTATTCGATGTCGGTTATTGTTTCCCGTGCTTTACCTGATGTTAGAGATGGATTGAAACCGGTACACCGCAGGGTATTATACGGTATGTTTGAGCTGGGTCTGTTATCAAACAGGCCATTTAAAAAATCTGCCAGAATTGTAGGGGAGGTGTTAGGTAAATATCATCCCCATGGTGATACGTCGGTGTATGATGCCATGGTCAGAATGGCCCAGAACTGGTCCTTAAGGTACCCGCTCATAGACGGACAGGGTAACTTCGGCTCTATGGATAATGACAGTCCCGCTGCAATGCGTTATACCGAAGCAAGACTGCAAAGAATTGCTGAAGAGACTTTATCAGACATTAATAAAAATACAGTTGATTTTCAGTTGAATTTTGATGATTCTCTTCAGGAACCAACAGTATTACCGGCAAGGATTCCAAATCTGCTGATAAATGGGGCATCAGGAATAGCGGTTGGTATGGCTACAAATATTCCTCCTCATAATCTCGCTGAAGTATGCAATGCTATTGTTGCTTATATAGATAACAACGAGATTACAACCGGTGAGTTACTGCAACATGTTAAGGCACCTGATTTCCCTACAGGAGGAATTATTTATGGTTACCAGGGAGTAGTAGATGCATTTGAAACAGGTAAAGGAAGAATTGTCATAAGGGCAAAAACTGATATTGAAATCACAAGCAGCGGAAGAGAAAAGATTATAGTTACTGAAATTCCATACCAGGTGAACAAGGCTGAAATGATAGCCAAAACCGCTGAATTGATTAATGATAAGAAGATTAGCGGTATATCTTATATTAATGATGAATCAGACAGAAAGGGTACCAGGATAGTAATAATATTGAAGAAGGATACGCCATCATCTGTTGTGTTAAACAAGCTGTATAAATATACCCAGTTACAGACAACCTTTAATGTTAATAATATTGCATTAGTGAAGGGACGTCCAAGATTATTGACACTAAAGCAGACAATAAAATATTTTGTTAATCACCGTCATGAAGTAGTAGTCAGGCGAACCAATTATGAGCTCGAACAGTCCGAAAAAAGAGCACATATACTTGACGGGTTATTAATAGCACTGGATAATATCGATGCTGTAATTGCACTTATCAAAGCATCAAGTACTCCTGATGATGCAAAGGAAGGTCTTATGAAGAGCTTCAAATTAACAGAAATTCAGGCTAAAGCAATACTTGAAATGAGGTTGCAGAGACTTACTGGTTTAGAGAGAGATAAGGTCAGGCAGGAAGCTGAAGATCTAAGGCATCTGATAAAGGATCTGAATGAGATTCTGGAAAGTGAAGAAAGGAGAATGAACATAATTAAAGATGAGCTTATAGAAATAAGGGACAAATTCGGAGATGCTCGCAGGACTGAAGTTGTGCATACTGTAGAGGAGTTTAATCCGGAAGATTTTTATTCTGACGATGATATGATTATTACTATATCTCATCTGGGATATATTAAGAGGACCCCACTTACTGAATTCAGAACCCAGCAAAGAGGGGGTATTGGTTCAAAAGGAAGTGAAACAAGGGAAGAAGATTTTCTTGAACATATGTTTCATGCAACAATGCATAATACCCTGTTGCTTTTTACTGAAAGGGGAAAGTGTTTCTGGCTGAAGGTTTATGCAGTTCCTGAAGGAGCAAAGACTTCGAAAGGAAGAGCAATTCAAAATGTTTTGAATATACAGACCGATGAAAAAGTAAGAGCATATATTAATGTGAAAAGCCTCACTGAAGAGGATTATCTGAATAACAACTTTATAATAATATGTACAAAGCAGGGAGTTATAAAAAAGACCTCACTCAAAGCTTATTCCAGACCAAGACAGAGTGGAATTAACGCAATTAACGTAAGGGAAGGGGATAACCTTATTCAGGCAAAGCTGACTAATGGAAATAATGAGATATTGTTAGCTATTAAATCAGGCAAAGCCATTCGTTTTCATGAAAATACTGTGAGACCGATGGGCAGGAATGCTTCCGGAGTGAGGGGAATTAAACTTTCTGCTGACCCGGCTGATGAAGTTGTTGGTATGGTATGTGTGCAGGACATAGCAGAGACTACAATACTGGTTGTTTCAGAAAGGGGATATGGTAAAAGAACAAATGTGGAAAACTACAGGTTTACCAACAGGGGAGGGAAAGGAATAAAGACTATTAATATTACGGAAAAAACAGGTAAGCTTATTGCTATAAAAGGTGTTACTGACACTGATGATCTTATGATAATCAACCGGTCAGGTATTACAATCAGACTTGCTGTTGCAAATATAAGTGTTATGGGAAGGGCTACCCAGGGTGTGAGACTTATTAATCTGAGAAATAATGATGCTATTGCAGCAGTAACAAGTGTTATCACTTCTGAGGCCAACAACTCCAATTCCGATAAATAATAACATTTTTTCTTCCGTTGATTTTAAATATAAAAACATTTATTTTTAACATCCTTTGGCAAAATATTTGAACTAATTCATATAAAATATATATTTGTGAATTATAAATTCAAAATTAATTAATTATGAAGCGGCTAAGTTTTTCTTTTTTAGTATTAGTGATTGTTTCAGCCAGTTATATTAGGGCCCAGGTAGAGGATGTCCAGCCTATAATAAATTATAATGCTCTGGAAAACAAATTAAAAAAGAGCAATTCAGCAATAGAAGATCCTAAAAAGAATATTAAGGTAAAAACATGGATAGAGAGAGGTGAGTTAATGATGGAAATATATTCTATAAATCTACAATATCTCAGGAAGGGTATGTCTGTTAGCGAAGCCAAATTATTTTTCAGGGAGCCTGATGAGATTAAGCAAACCCAGGATGGTGCAGATATGATTGAGGAATATATATATGAGAGGATAACGATTATATTCAAAAATGGTGTACTGGACGACTGGGTTGAAACAAGTAAGATATACGAAAATCCTCTTCCTGAGGCAAAAAAAGCATTTGAAAAAGTTATTGAGCTGGATACGGAAGGAAAGTATAATGAAGAACTTAAAGAATATCTGAACCAGCTAAAATTACAGTTTGAAAGTGAGGCAGTTTATGCATATAGTAAGAAAAAATATGAAGACGCGTATAATAATTTCAGAGAAATACTTAAAATAAATGAACTGGAAGTTATGGAAGGTGTTGTGGATACAGTAATATTTTATAATGCCGGAAGACTTGCACGTGAACTGAATAAACATAAGGAAGCTATCGAACTTTTTAAGATTGTCGATGGATATGATTATAATAATCCCTTCATTTATATATTCTTGAGTAGCAGCTATAATGCAATTGGTGATAGTGCTTCAGGGGTTGAAGTCCTTAAAACAGGATTTAAGAAATTCCCGGAGAACCAAAATATTCTAATTGAATTAATTAATTATTATTTGCTAAAGGGACATGCTGATGAAGCCCTTGACTATCTTGCAATAGCTAAAGAAGATGATTCTGAAAACATATCGTTTTACTTTGCTGAGGGAACATTATATGATAAACTGGGACGTTTTGATGATGCAAAACGATCATATGAACATTGTCTTGAGCTTGATGAGAATTATTTCAATGCACATTATAACCTGGGAGTATTGTATTACAACAATGCTGTGAAGTTATACGATGAAGCTAATTTAATTAATGACATTCAGGAATATGAAAAGGCCAAGGAAGTTGCGGATGCAGAAATAGCCAAAGCTTTACCGTATATTGAAAGAGCGCATGAGATTAATCCCGACGATGTTGAATCCCTGAAAACTTTAAAGACGCTTTATTACAGATTGCAGATGGATGATAAATATGATGAAGTAATTATTAAACTCAAGGAAAAAGGTATAGTGGACTAGGATTTAAGAGGGGACAGCGTCCTGTAAAAGAAATAAACAAATAAAAAAGGGGAGGTACAAAAATGCTTCTCCTTTTATATTTACATTCTCTATTTAACATAATATTAATTATGAGACATTTTATCTCATAATTAGCATTATATGTAAATAGCTTGAAGTTATCAATAATTATTGGGATTTGGAAGGCAATTATAAAATATATCAATCATAGTGAAACCTACAACTCAATATGATAATTTCATTATCTAATACTTTATATACAAGTCGATGTTCCTGATTTATTCTGCGTGACCAGCAACCCTGGTATTTATATTTTAAAGGTTCAGGTTTACCTAACCCCTCAAAAGGATTTCTTAAGGTTTCTTTTATTAATTGATTCAACCTTTTAAATAGTTTCTTGTCAACTTTAAACCAATATGAATAATCTTCCCAGGATTCATCTACAAAAGATAATTTCTTCATTCTTCAATTAAATCTTTTGTGAATGTTTTTCCATTATTGGCTTTATTTAAAGCTGATTCTAATCTTTCAGCATTCTTTTTAGATGATAAAAGATAATTAGTCTCTATGAAAGAATTATATTCATCTAAAGAAATAATAACCGCTGCCTTTTTTTCACCCCGGTTAATAATTACTGTTTCATGATCATCAGTAACAATATTTAGAAATTTCTTTAGATATTTTCTAAATTCTGACATATTAGTTGTTTGCATAATGTACAATATTTATTAATAAATGACGTACAAATATACGTACATTATTTGAGAATTCAAAATTACTATTTAAAGTTTTAGTCCCCTCCCACTTTTTTATTTT
>CAZFQS010000020.1:0-60044 GCA_964521285.1 uncultured Bacteroidales bacterium
GGCTCGAACCAGCGACCCCCTGATTATGAGTCAGGTGCTCTGACCAGCTGAGCTAAGGGTCCCGATATACTATTCTGAAAAAGTTTGCAATAATAAATAATTGTAAACAAATATACAATTAATTTGTTGATTAATTAAATTAAGGTAGGCCCGGTTTTTATGAGCTAAAATATTGTAAATTAGAGCCTTGCGAGAGCCTTTTTGATAAGCTCAATCATTTTTCCCGCATTATTTTTAAGTATATCAAGCATTTCATCCGGTGAAGGTGGTTTAATGTCTGTTCTCCATGAATCATAATCTGTGCAAAGTGCGATAGCAGCGAAGGGTATACCTAATTCATTAGCGAGAATTGCTTCTGGTGCAGTTGACATATTTATTATATCTGCTCCCCAGGCCCTGTATAAATTTGACTCTGCTCTTGTTGAAAACCTGTGACCTTCAATTGTAATTATTGTCCCCTTGGTGTGAATTGTTATTCCCAATAATACAGCTGCTTCAATCAAATGATCCCTCAACTCATCGGAAAAGGGATTTGCCATAGGTGTATATTTTAATTCTCCATGTTTATGTTCTTCATTGATAGTGGTTGTAATTTGTTTTGTAAGATCTATAAACTGATCCAGAACTACAAGCTCCCCGGGACATATTTCTTCCTGCAGACTACCACACGCACTTGTTGATAATATATGTGTGCATCCCAGTTTTTTCAGCGCATAAATATTTGCACGGTAATTTACTTGTGTTGATGGTATTGAATGCTCCTTTCCATGACGTGATAAGTGTATAATATCCACATCATTATACTTACCTGTTTTAATCTCTGAGCTTGGATCGCCATAAGGAGTTTTAACTTTAGTTTCTTTAGTTTTTTCTAAAAATTTAAGGTCTTCAAGTCCTGTTCCTCCTATTATAGCTATTTTATTCATTTAACAGAATTTTTAAATTTTTCAGGAAATAAACTAAATATACTGCTTTTTTTTGCTTTACAGATACCTCTTTCTGTAATTAAGCCACTAACAAATTTAGCAGGAGTCACATCGAATCCAAAATTTCTAACAGGGAATTTTTCACCAGTTATCATAACATTTTCGATTTTCCCTGCTATCATTCCCTGAATATAAGTAATCTCATCCGGATCTCTTTGTTCAATAGGAATTTCATTTATTCCATTTTCCATATTCCAGTCAATTGATGATGAAGGAAGTGCAACATAAAAGGGAATACTATTATCTTTTGCTGACAGGGCCTTTAAATATGTACCTATTTTATTTGCCACATCTCCTGTTATTGTAGTACGATCGCTGCCAACAATTACAAGATCTACTAATCCGCGCTGCATCACATGGCCCGCGGCATTATCCGTTATGATTGTAAAAGGAACTCCGTGCTGTTCCAGTTCCCAGGCTGTTAATTTTGCTCCCTGATTTCTTGGTCTTGTTTCATCAACCCATACATGAACATCAATGCCCCTGTCATGAGCCATATATATGGGTGCGGTGGCCGTGCCATAATCAATGCAGGCAAGCCATCCTGCATTACAATGAGTAAGTATATTTACAGGATCACCATTTTTTTGTCTGCTTATATTCTCGATAAGTGGAAGGCCGTGTACACCAATCTTCCTGCAATTTTCTTTTTCAGTTTCTAATATTTCCAGTGCATTTTTAAAGGCAGCAGTTCTTTTTTCATCAGGTGAATCATATTTTTTAATAACTTCCAGCTGTTTGTCAACTGCATATACCAGGTTTATGGCAGTAGGTCTTGCAGATTTAAGTTTTTCAGCTGCTGAAAGCAGGTATTCATCAAGGGGAATTTTTTGATTGTATTTTACTAAAGCCAGATAAATTCCAAAGGCTGCTGCTGCACCAATTAAAGGAGCTCCCCTTATATGCATGTCTTTAATGGCTGTATAAACATCCTCAAAAGACGATAAGCTTTTTATCTTAAATTCAAAAGGAAGGAAGCTCTGATCTATAACCTGTACGACAGAATTATCGTTTTCTTTTACCCATATTGTATCATAATGTTTACCGGCGACCTTCATTTTTACCAGATTAAATTCGAAATAATATTATAGAAAATTCTTTCTTTGTAAATTAAAATAAAAATAATGAATTTATCCGATGAAATATTAATTTCAAAAGCACAAATTAAGAATATAATATTTGACTGGGGCGGAGTAATAACAGATCTTGATTTCAATGCAAGCATTGAAGCTTTTAAAAAGTATGGCCTGGATAGTTTTATTGAACAGTACAATATAAATTTTCAGAAAGAGTTCTATACCAGGCTGGAAACGGGAATGATTTCTCCTGAGGAATTCAGGACTGAGCTCAGGAAACTTATACCAAATCCGATCACTGACAGCGAGCTGGATAATGCATGGGCGGCACTACTATGTGAATTGCCAAGAGAAAGATGGGATTTGCTGCATAAAGTAAAAAAATACTTTAGAACATTTCTTTTAAGCAATACTAACAAAATTCATGTAGAGAGATATTTTCAGAGGATATATGAAAGTTATGGTGTATATGGGTACAGACATTTGTTTGAAAAGACTTACTTCTCATATGAATTGAAGATGCGTAAGCCTGATATAAGAATATTTGAGTTTGTCCTGAAAGACAACGACCTGAAGCCAGAAGAAACCCTCCTGATTGATGATTTTAATGAAAATATTGAATCTGCGGGGCAGCTCGGGATAATTACATATCAGTTAAAAGAACCTCTTACTGTATTAGATATTTTCAGCAATGACTAGAGTAAAACTTGAACTACCTGTCGGGCAGGAACCAAGCCTTTTTTTGAAATATTATAAAAATCAATTTAGCTGAAAGATGAAGGTTATTGGCTAATAATTTTTACATTTGTGTTTTACATTTAAAGAATAATTATATAAATTTTAAGTGATTATGAGTATTTACCGCAATTTGATAGAGAAAAGAACAAAGTTATCATTGATTGGGCTGGGATATGTAGGACTTCCAATTGCTCTGGGTTTTGCAAAGAAGGTTTCAGTTATAGGCTTTGACATAAGTAATCAGAGGGTGGCGCTGATGAAGAAGAAAATAGATCCCAGTGAAGAGCTCAAACCAGATGCATTTGATAATGTTGATATCAAATTCACATCAAATAAAGACGATTTAAAAAAAGCTTCCTTTCATATAATTGCAGTACCTACTCCCATTGATAAGAATAAGTTGCCGGATTTATCACCCCTTTATGGAGCAACAAGAACAGTTGGGTCAATCCTGAAAAAGGGAGACTATGCTGTCTATGAATCAACCGTATATCCGGGGACAACTGAAGAAAAATGCATCCCCCTGCTTGAGGAACTTTCAGGTTTGAAATGCGGAAGGGATTTTAAAGTAGGATATTCGCCGGAAAGAATAAATCCCGGAGATAAGGACCATACATTTTCAACAATAACAAAAGTTGTTTCCGCATGTGATGATGAATCTCTGGAACAAATTTCACTTGTTTATGAAATTGTTGTGGAAGCAGGAATTTTTAAAACTTCATCTATTAAGGTTGCTGAAGCTGCAAAAATTATTGAGAACACACAACGTGACGTCAATATTGCCTTAATGAATGAACTTTCAATGATTTTTAATAAAATGCAAATAAATACATATGAAGTTCTGGAAGCTGCAGGTACAAAATGGAATTTTTTAAAATTTTACCCTGGTCTGGTTGGAGGTCATTGTATTGGAGTAGATCCTTATTATTTAACATTTAAAGCAAATGAATTAGGGCATCATGCTCAGGTTATTAATTCAGGAAGGGAAGTAAATGATGGAATGGGTAAGTATTTGGCGACAGAGCTTGTTAAAAAAATTATTAAGGCCGGTAAAAACATATTAAATTCCAGGGTCCTTGTAATGGGAGCGACATTTAAGGAGGATGTCAGTGATATTCGAAATTCAAAAGTAGCTGATTTGGTCAGGGAGTTAAGGTCATATGGTATTAATGTTAATGTTACCGATCCTTTGGCTTCCTCAGAAGAACTTAATGCGGAATATGGATTTGAATTAATCCCGGAAATAAAATCAAGCTATGACGCCATTGTTGTAGCAGTTGCTCATAAACAATACTTAAAACTGAATGAAAAGTATTTTGAGTCTATTATCAGTAATAATGGGATTTTAATGGACGTTAAAGGGATATATAGAAAAAATATAAATAAATTAACATACATGAGTTTATAAAGCAAATGACAGGTCATTCAAAAAAAAAATTTGCACTTATTGGAGTAGGGGGCTATATTGCTGTAAAGCATTTAAGGGCAATAAAAGAAACCGGCAATGAGCTGGTTGCATCTTTAGATCCCGGCGACAGCGTCGGCATTATAGATCAGTATTTTCCTGACAGTGATTTCTTTGTTGAGTTTGAAAGGTTCGATCGTCATATTGACAAATTAAGAAGAACCGGGACCAATGTTGACTATGTAAGTATATGTTCTCCAAATTATTTACATGATTCACATATTCGTTTTGCCCTTCGTTCGGGAGCACATGCAATATGTGAAAAACCTTTAGTTCTTAATCCATGGAATGTAGAAGCCCTGCAGGAAATTCAAAAAGAGTCCGGGAATTATATCTATAATATATTGCAATTGAGACTTCATCCATCAATTATTAGTCTTAGAGAAAAAATTAAAAAATCGTCAGAAGATAAAATACATGAGGTTGATCTGACATATATAACCAGCAGGGGGAACTGGTATTTCATTTCATGGAAGGGTGATCTTCAGAAATCAGGAGGTATAGCCACTAATATAGGTGTACATTTCTTTGATATGTTAATATGGATCTTTGGAGACGTCAAAAAAAATATAGTTCATTTGCTTGAAAGAAATAAAGCATCCGGTTACCTTGAGTTAGAAAGGGCCAGGGTAAGATGGTTTTTGAGTCTGGACTTTAATGATATTCCCCGGTCATCAAAAGTGGAAAAAGGACGTACATATCGCTCGATAATGATTGACAGGGAAGAAATAGAATTTAGTTATGGATTTGATGATCTTCATACAAGGAGCTATGTTGATATACTTGCAGGTGACGGATTCGGACTTCGCGAAGCAAAACCTGCAATTGAGACTGTTTATACAATTCGAAACGCTACACCTGTTGGTTTAAAGGGAGACTATCATCCGCTTTGTAAAAGCGACTATTAATAAAATAGTATTAATATAATTAATTCGAACAAACATATGAATAATAAGAAAAAGGCAGCACTTATTACTGGTATAACAGGACAGGACGGAGCTTACCTTGCCGAGTATCTGTTAAAAAAAGGTTATGTAGTGCATGGAATAAAAAGAAGAAGTTCATTATTTAATACCGATAGAATTGATCACCTGTATCTGGACCCTCATGTTGAAAACAGAAATTTCATTTTACATTATGGAGATTTAACCGATTCCACTAACCTTATAAGAATAATTCAGGAGATTAAACCTGATGAGATTTATAATCTCGCAGCAATGAGTCATGTCAGGGTTAGTTTTGACACTCCCGAATATACTGCTAATGCGGACGGATTAGGTGTTCTGAGGATTCTTGAAGCAATACGATTACTGGGACTTATCGACAAAACAAAAGTATACCAGGCGTCTTCGAGCGAATTGTACGGACTTGTACAGGAAGTGCCCCAGACTGAAAAAACGCCATTTTATCCCAGGAGTCCGTATGCTGTGGCGAAATTATACGCATACTGGATTGTTGTAAATTACAGGGAGGCTTATAACTTATTTGCCTGTAATGGTATATTATTTAACCATGAATCACCCATCAGGGGAGAAACATTTGTTACAAGAAAGATAACACGTGCTGTTGCCAGAATAGTACTTGGATTACAGGATAAATTTTATCTGGGTAATTTATCCGCCAGACGTGACTGGGGACATGCCAAGGATTATATTAAAGCTATGTATTTAATACTTCAGCACGATGAGCCTGATGATTACGTGATAGCAACAGGTATTACAACTGAGATACGTGACTTTGTGAAAATGGCTTTTATGGAGGTGGGAATAGAAATTGAATTTAAAGGTAAAGGAGCTGATGAAAAAGGATTTATTAAAGCTTGCAATGATTCTAATTATCAGTTAGAGAGAGGGAAAGAAATCTTGGCGGTAGATCCAAAATATTTCAGGCCAACAGAAGTAGATTTACTGATTGGAGATTCCTCAAAAGCCAAATCCAAGCTAAACTGGGAACCTGAGTATGATTTGAAAGGATTGATTAAAGATATGGTTCATTCCGATATTAAGCTTATGAAAAAGGAACAATTTTTAAAAAACGGCGGGTATAAAACATTAAACTATTTTGAATAAAAGGAAATTACATCTTAATGATAATAGCAAATTGTAATTACAAATGGATAAGAACAGTAAAATTTACATAGCAGGTCATACAGGGCTTGTAGGAAGTGCGCTTACCAGAAACTTAGTTGCTAAGGGCTATAAAAATATAATTGGAAAAACGATTGACGAGCTGGATTTAACTGATCAAAGATCCGTTGCGAATTATTTTAAAAGAGAAAAGCCCGAATATGTATTTCTTGCTGCAGCCAAAGTTGGCGGAATTGTTGCAAACAATACATATAGAGGACAGTTTATTTATGAGAATTTGATGATTCAGAACAATGTTATACATAATAGTTATTTGAATGGAGTAAAGAAATTACTTTTTTTGGGCAGTTCATGTATTTATCCAAAGCAGGCTCCACAGCCCATGAAAGAGAAATATTTATTAACCGATGTTTTGGAATATACCAATGAGCCTTATGCAATTGCGAAGATAGCCGGAATAAAACTTTGTGAGAGTTATAATATACAATACGGAACAAATTATATTTGTGCTATGCCAACAAACCTTTATGGCCCTCATGATAATTATGATTTGGAAAAGTCACATGTTTTGCCCGCTCTGATTAGAAAAATGCATTTGGGAAAATGCCTGATTGAAGATAATTGGCCCGCTATAAGGAACGATTTGCATAAAAATCCGATTGAAGGAGTTAATGGAAAGTCACCCGAGGTTGAAATAAGTGAAAAGCTTGAAAAATATGGTATTTTCAGACATAGCTCTTCAGATACTCCTGTAACTATTAAATTATGGGGCTCAGGAATTCCAAGAAGGGAATTGATGCACTCCGATGATATGGCTGATGCCTGTGTCTTTCTAATGGAGAATATAGATTTTAAAGATCTTGTTAAGTTAAAGGATGAGGAAATTACATTAAGGGATACCAGACATGAAGTTAGAAACGGTCATATAAATATAGGCACTGGAAAAGATTTAACCATAAAGGAACTGGCTCTTATGGTTAAACGTATTATAGGATTCGACGGATTAATAGAATGGGATAATTCAAAACCTGATGGCACATTTCAAAAACTATTGAGCGTAAAGAAACTAAATAAACTGGGATGGGAAGCAAAAATCGGACTGGAACAGGGAATCGCCAGTATTTATAAAGACTATGTAAGTTAGATGCTGCGGAAGGGATTTAATTATTAGATGATCTGATATAGCCTGCCTTACAACCCATTTCTTTTCAACATGTTTAATATTATCAGATGTTTGGAATAGCCTAACACTGCCAAACATGTTTTCCCACTTTTTTGTTAGTTGGATGGTTATTATAAAACCTGCTTTCTCCTGATTATATATATTTATAGAAATATAAATGAATATTCTGTTCAGGAGTGACTGATGAATACCTATAATAACCGCAATTGCAGTACGATGTTAATAAATCATTATTTGATGAGTTATTAAATTCAATAATTTAGGGCGAATTAAATAAATTAAAAATGAAAAAGGCTATTAAAACTATATTTTGGTTTATACTAATAGCAGGTATAGTCATTTTAGGCTATGTATTTTTAATTCAACCTGAAGCAGGATATCAGTCAATTTACCTGGTCCCTGAAAATGCAGCCTTTATAGTTGAATCAGACAGGCCTTTTAAGGCATGGGATAACATTATACGTAGTAAAGCATGGAACCGTCTTCGAACAAATGTTTTTTTAGCAAAACTTGATACAAATATTAGAAGTCTGGATTCTTTAATTAGCTCGAAAAGGTTACTTTTCAAATTGCTTGGCTCCAGAAAAGTTGTTATTTCAGCGCATTCTTACAATGGTAAATATGATTTCCTGTATATTATTGATCTGAAGAAATTTTCAAAATTCAGGGATATTAATAAATACATGCAAAAGGTTCTGGGTGATGATTTCAAGCTGACTCAAAGAAATTATAAAGGATTAGAGATTTTTGAGCTATATAATATAAAATCAAGTGAGATGTATTACTTCTCCCTTGTGAAAAATCAACTTATCTTTTCAAAGGTTTATATTCTTCTGGAAGCTTCCATTGATCAGATGGATGAATTAATCATAGGCCGTGATTTAAATTATATAGAGGTTTCGAAAAAGATATCAGGGAAAGGTTTATTCAGGATATATATTAATTATAAATATTTTGATGATTATATTAAAAATCTTCTTGGCAAAACGAATGAATTCATATCAACTTTATCCGGGAGCCTGTATTATTCAGGCATTTCATTTGATATAGATGAAAGCGCTTTAATGAAGCTTACAGGTTTTACTACTGTTAATGATACTATAAGTTCTTATTTTCTGGCCATTTTAAATTCAGGTAAAGGGTCACAAAACATTCTGGAAATTATTCCCAAACGGACAGCTTCATATATTTGCCTGGGATTTAATGATATAATTAGTTTTTACGAAAATTTTGAAAAATCAATGGGAGAAGAGTTTTTGAAAGACTATCAAAGTGCAATACAAAAAATTGAAAAAAGACTAAAGATTAATATACAGGAAAATTTCTTTAACTGGATAGATGATGAAATTGCACTGATACAGACTCAGCCCTCAAACCTTGGAAAGGAAAATGAATTTGCAGTGGTTTTCAAAGCAAAAAATAAAAATACTGCAGAAAAGAATCTTGATTATATAACAGAACAAATAAAGAAAAATACCCCTGTTAAGTTTAAAGAAATAAATTATAAAGAATATAAGGTTAACTATCTTCATATACCGGGATTCTTTAAGATAATACTGGGGAAGCTATTATCTAAATTAGAAAAACCATATTTTACTATTATTGATAAATATGTAATATTCAGTAATCATCCACAAACTTTAAAAAGTATAATTGATGATTATAAATCAGGAAGTACTTTAGCAAATTCTGTTGAATTTTATAATTTTTCGAAGAATTTCTCAAAAAAATCAAGCGTGTTTATATATATACAAACACCATTACTTCTTACCAATTTAAAGGAATTTGTCGGGCCCAAAACATGGTTAAATCTGCAGAAAAACAAAGAATACATCACATCTTTTCCTCAGATAGGATTTCAGGTAAATAATGCCGATGATCTGTTTAAACTTGATTTTGCTGCGCAATATTATGAACAGGTAGAAGAATTTAAGCCTGAATATTACGATATAGATAATATACTTACAGAGTCGGTTGATGCCGGAAAAATAATTCAGGAAACTGAATCTGTTGATTTGGCGAGGGAATCGGAAATAGTGATTGACGATTTGGATGTCAAAAAGCATGAGGAATATTATGACAGCGGACAATTAAAACTTACGGTAGGATTAAAAAATGGATTAAAACACGGAAATTTTAGGGAGTTTTATGAAAACGGGACATTAAAAATCAAGGGCAAATATAAAGAAAATAAAAAGACCGGTATATGGAATTATTTTAATGAACAGGGGAAACTCATTGAAGAACGTGAGTTTGCAGAAGGTGAGGAAATTATTAAATGAAAAAGTAAAAACTTAAAACTAATATGCAAATCGAACAATTGGCATTCGATTTATTAAGTCGAATCAGGAATGGGGAAGATTACACAAATCTGGTAAGTAAATTAGGAGAGATTAAAACCAGCGATATTTTTTCGGCAATATCAAATGACGAAAAACGAAAGGCATTTTGGATAAATATTTATAATTCGTTCAGGATTGTTTTCCTTCAATCAAATCCCTCTCTTTTGGAAAATCAAAAATTCAGATATTTATTATTTGGCAATAATCAGATTATCATTGGAGGAAACAAATTAAGTCTCAATAATATTTTGCACGGAATTTTACGACATTCAAAGGTATGGTGGGCAAAAGGATATTTATCAAATATTTATGTAAAGAAACTCGAGCGGAGACTTAGAGTTCGTATTTTTGATAATCGCATTCATTTTGCGATTAACTATGGTAGCAAAAGCAGTCCTCCTGTTCGTATATATAACAGTGCAGAGATAAGCCACCAGCTGGAATTATCAACAAAATTATACCTGGATTCTGAGGTTACATTTTTTGAAGAAGAAAACATGGTTACAGTTTCTCAGTTATTTAACTGGTATGCTGGAGACTTCGGGGGCATGAACGGGATTCTTAAGTTTTTGAAAAAATATGAAAAAATACCAGGCGACAGTACACCATTGATCATTTATACACCTTTTAACTGGTCACCGGAAGTCAGGAATTTTTCATAATATATTATTCGCATTCAGATGTTTTATAAACATATAATATATGCTGGAAAAAGTAAAACAAACCTATGAATTCCTTAAAAAGAAAGGAATTTATTCTCCTGAAATAGGAATAGTGTTAGGAACGGGTCTGGGTAAATTAGTAAATGAAATCAATATAGATAAAGTAATCGAATATACTGATATTCCTCATTTCCCAATTGCTACAGTAGAGTATCATCTAGGGAAGCTTATTTATGGAAAGTTAAAAGGCAAAACAATTATTGCTATGCAGGGAAGATTCCATTTCTATGAAGGTTACAGTTTGCAGGAGATAACTTTTCCGATAAGAGTAATGAAACTTCTGGGTATTAAGTATCTGCTTCTTTCGAATGCTGCCGGAGCAATGAATCCACATTTCAGAAAAGGTTCATTGATGTTAATTGATGATCATATTAACCTTTTACCGGATAATCCTTTAAGAGGTAAAAATTATGATGAGCTGGGGCCAAGATATCCTGATATGAGCCAGCCGTATTCCAGGAAACTTAATGATAAACTGGAGGCCATTGCAAAGCAGGAAAATATTGAACTGAATAAAGGGGTATATGTAGCAGTTGTAGGACCTAACCTTGAAACACGTGCTGAATACAGATTTCTCAGGACAATTGCTGATGCTGTGGGCATGTCCACTGTGCCTGAAGTGATTGTAGCTAATCATATGAGTATACCGTGCGCAGCTATTTCTGTTCTCACAGATGAATGTGATCCGGATAATTTAGCACCTGCCGATATTAAAGATATAATTGAAACTGCGGGAAAAGCAGAACTAAAGCTAATCAGATTATTCACAGCCCTGATAGATGAATTATAGAGCAATGTTACAATTAGACAATATAGCAATAGAACAATTCAGCAATAAAACAATATAGCAATAGAACAATATAGCAATAAAACAATTCAGCAATAGAACAGTCTTATTGCAATATCTTTTCCCTCTCTTCACTTGTAAGATTCAGATCAGCACTTATTTTCTGAATAGTTGGTCTGTTCATTAAAAGGACAAGCAAAAAAACAGATACAGGAATTAATAAATAAGGACTTCCAAAAAAGAAAAAAGTAAGCAGATTGAAAACACATAAATACTCAATTATAACTAATTTGACCATCAGGGAAGTCTTATAACCAGAGAGTTTTTGTGATAGATTTGAGTTTTTTTTCAGATTTTCAATTTTCCTTTTATGTAAGAGATAACTTACGGGGTAAAGGATTATTATGAATATTCCTAATAATATCTTGAATATAAAACCAATTTCTTTGTAATTTCTAAATGTAAATCTAAAATTGTTTGTTATTCTAACAAAAACTGATGCTCCGAATAAAATTATTATTCCTAAAAACAGAACTATAAAATACAGATTAATTTGTTTATAGTGCTCTTTCGGGTCTGATATCTCAAATTTCATAATTATTCAACCGATCCGTAAAGAAATTAAAACCAGGGTAAGTTATTATTTTTCTATTCTTCCTCATCTGCAACATCATCAGTAATCTCGAGGTTCTCAAAGTTGTCAAATTCATCTATTGTAGTATTATCGTAATCTTCTTCTTCTTCTTCCTCTGCAGTATTATTTTTAGGCATCTTAATTAAATAATATGTGTCTTCTGTTTCAAATGGCAATGCAAGTTCAATTTCTCCTCTTGAATTTTCGAAAGTTATTAAGTTATCTTCAAAGCCGTCAGGATACCTTTCCTTTACCTGTTCAACAATATCTTCAGGCAATTGCTCATAATTTTTTATTATTCTTTTCTTTCCCACTGTGCTAAGATTAGAGATCTGAACAAAGTCGTATATAAATTTAAATATTCTTATATTTTGATAATACGAATAAAAAAAATTTGGGTTAAATGTATGTAAAAAATATTTTCAAAAAACAAGATTGAAACAATATTTTTCAATAAAATTTTAAATTTTTATTTAATTATATTAATTATTAATAATTTATCAAATAACTTGTTACAGTTACCACTATAACTCAATAAAATTAATACAAAAGTTAATATAAAATTTTCAATAATATAGTCCAAAATTTACATAAAATTTTTTGTTGATTGTAGAGCAAATCTAATTTGTTGATTTTAAAAAGTAACTGAAAATTTAAATGCATACGGTTTTTTAATTATTAGAACCTGTTTCGAGTTCAGTAATTAACTTCCTTTCATTTTTAACAGATATTCCGGTTAAAGGAGTTCTCCAGTTAAGATCATCATAATATTTTATTGTGTAGGGCAAAGTCGCTTTAAAATTCAGGAACCTATAATCATAGTCCTTATAGCAAGTGATCATAGAATATTCATAGTATGAAAAAGTTTTTTTTTATATTTGCACGCCTATTAAATATTTATAATTAAAATTATTAATAATGAAACTACCTGAAAAATGTCAAAATATTCAGGAGATCAGAGAGGCTATTGACAGTATTGATGAAGAAATAATTAAGTTAATCGGAAAGCGGTTTAGTTATGTTAAAGAGATAGTTAAGTTTAAAAATAAAGACAGGGATAGTATTGTTGCAAAAGACAGGTATAATGAAGTTATTGAAAACAGAAGGATGCTGGCAGTTGAAAATGGACTTAATCCTGATTTAATAGAAAATATTTATAAGAGCCTTATTAATCACTTCATTAATAAAGAAATAGAAATTGCTAAAAAATCAGACTATAAAAAATAATTGATAACATTTAATACTTAATATATTATGTATAGAAAAGAAATTAAGGTTTTGGACTGTACCGTCAGAGATGGCGGATTAATGAATGGTTGGCACTTCCCGGATAAATTTGTAAAAGATGTATATAAAGCTTGTGCTGCATCAGGAATTGACTATATGGAAATAGGATACATAAGCAGTGAGAAAGCTTTCTCCCGCAAGGAGGTTGGACCCTGGAGATTTTGTGATGATGAGGATGTAAGAAGAATAGTAGGAGATAACAAGACTAACCTTAAACTTTCCGCTATGGCAGATATTGGAAGGATTGACCCTGATGATATAAAACCCAGAAAAGAGAGTGTTTTAGATATGATTAGGGTTGCCTGTTATGTTCACCAGATAGATAAAGCCATATTTCTTGCTGAGCATTGTTTAGAGAAAGGCTATGAGGCAACAATAAATCTTATGGCTGTATCTACTGTAATGGAGAGAGACTTAAATGAAGCACTGGATGATGTTGCCAAATCAAAAGTCCCAATATTTTATCTTGTAGACAGTTTTGGCAGCATGTATTGCGAGCAGATAGAATTATTAATTAATAAGTATAAAGCTGCATTACCTGATAAAACCATTGGTATTCATATGCACAATAATATGCAGCTGGCATTTTCAAATACTGTTACCGGAATTATCCATGGATGTAATATGCTTGATGCAACTCTGCTGGGAATAGGCCGGGGCGCAGGTAATTGTCCGCTTGAAGTTCTTCTTTCATTCTTAAAAAATCCCAAGTTTAAGCTCCGACCTATCTATGATATAATTCAAAAGCAGTTAATTCCATTACAAAAAGAGATACACTGGGGTTATTATATTCCTTACCTTATAACAGGATCAATGAATCAACACCCCAGAAGTGCAATGAAATGGATGAATGGAGAAGACAAGGACGACCTGGTGGGATTTTATAATCACATGCTGGATCAGAAAGATTATTAGAGGGACAGCATCCTGCATTTATTTAATTATTTGATTATTTAGAGGGATAATGCCCAATATAAAAAAGCCGGGCTAAGAGTAACTCTTAACCCGGACAAACTAATAAAGAAACCTGTTGGTTGATAAGTATCATATTAATGATGCATTTATATTATAAAACGTTGCTTTACCCCCAAAGATTTTTAACTATTGTGCCAGGGGCTCACCCTTTAAACCAAGTTGCTCAGCAATTTTTTGCATGCCGGTGATAGTTTCCTGAATAATATAATCAAGGTCCTTGTTTAGCATTTGGGCGCCTTTTTCAATCACTTCGCGATTTGCTCCTGCAGCAAAATGTTTAACATTCCATTTTTTCTTCACTGATTTGATTTTCAGGTCGAGGATACTTTTTGATGGCCTTACCAGAACACATGCGACTATTAATCCTGTCAGTTCATCAATAGTATATAATACCTTTTCCATAATATGTAAAGGTTCAACATCGGAACAAATTCCCCATGCATGGGACAATACAGAATTTATATAATCCTTTGGCCAGCCTTCACTCTCAAGGATTTTTTCTGTCATTTTGCAGTGTTGATCTGCATATTTTTCATAATCCAGATCATGAACGAGACCGATAATTCCCCATTTTTCAGGATCTTCACCGTAAAGTTCAGCAAAATGCCGCATGACTGCTTCTACTGCTAGTGCATGTTTAATGAGACTTTGGGATTTATTATATTTTTTAAATAATTCAAAAGCATCTGAGCGGTTTGGTGCTGTTTCTTTCATAGTAATAATATTTCTAATTAAGGTAAATATTTGTAAAAAGGTATTCCAAAGGTATTTATTATTTTTACTACCAGTTCATTACATGTTTGAAAAATGGTAAAAGTTCTTCTGCCATCTTTTTGTGATCTTCCTTATCAGGATGATAACTGCATCCGTTTGTATAAGAATGTGAAAAACTGAACATTTGAATCATGTTTTCGTCCATAACCTCTCTCATATATGTTATTACTGCGGAAAGATAATTTTGCATGCTGACACTCTTTTCTTTATCTAACATCGGGCTCGTCAGACAACATATTTGTGCAGATGGATATTTACCCCTGACAGTTCCAATAAAACTGATATAAGCTTTAACAAATTCTGCTGAATCCAGGTCAGGCCTGTCATATGAGTCATCACCATCGGAGAAATCATTAGTGCCGAGACAAATTGATACCAGATCAGGTGTATATTTGTGTGTGTCCCATAAAGAAGAGGAATCTTTATTCAGATATGTTTTGTTATAGACTTCAGGCATCGTAGGGCCCGGACTATTCCAGTATCTGGTTATACCAATTCCCGATACTGAACTTAAAAGCCAGTCAGCATTAAGTTCACGTGCTACAAGAGGGCCATAAGCAAGGTATGCATTATGCTGATCAAACCATTTTCCGGAATCGCAGGGAATTTCTGACAAATCAAGGCCCATACCGCAAGTAATCGAATTGCCAATAAATTCAATTTTGCGTTTCCTGTTTTTTTTAATACGCAGTATTTTAGTACATACTATGCCCGCCAGATCAATATAACCAGTCTGTGATTCCGTATCTTTACATACCAGAAGAGTGTGGTTCTTTCCTTTCAAATTCCTGGCTACCCGGTACTCAGTTTTGTCTTTGCTCACTTTGATTCTCCCATGATATTTGCCGTCAATCACAATAGAGATATAATTGTGATTATTATATAGACTCTGATCTTCCAGCAGGATGTCGCAATTTTCCCCCCTGAATTTTATCATGAAGTAGGCCCCTGATCCGATTAATCTGGGCTTTTGCGGGTTTGTAAAATCAATCCTTCCTGTATATTTTATCTTATCATTATCAGGCAGGTATAATGATGTATGTGTCGGGAATAATTGCTGATAATTTATAGATAATAAATATGTAGTATACAGGATAGCTACTAATACAATAGATAGTGTGGATCTAAACATAGTGCACCTCCCTGACTTTCATCTGGTATAGTAAGTAAGTAATTATCAAATATATTATAACAGTAAATAAATATAATAAAAAAGCAACTGTGTGATCGAACAATATAACTTTTTTTTTAAATTGCCAAATGCAACCTATTAGTCATTTCAATGTCTTTATAGAAAAAATTAAAATTTATACGGATGAAACATAAATTGTTATTTA
The DNA here is from genome assembly GCA_964521285.1 of uncultured Bacteroidales bacterium. Lineage (GTDB taxonomy): Bacteria > Bacteroidota > Bacteroidia > Bacteroidales > UBA10428. The sequence goes on from CAZFQS010000020.1 coordinate 16,394, forward strand.
TAAGTTTACTTTTTCTTATAATTATTGGTATTAATGCCCAGGAAGAAGATAAACATGAGGCTAATATCAGGCCTTTTCAGGTTACATTTATTACTCCCCTGGGGACGAATGGTACAGAAGCACCCCGAATCATAAATAATTTTTCATTTAATATTCTGGCAGGATATAATGGAGGGGTTGACGGATTTGAACTGGGAGGATTCTTAAATCTTGCGAATGATTATGTTAAGGGATTTCAGATTGGCGGATTTGGAAATATTACAGGGGGTAACTCCGAAGCAGGTCAGATAGCGGGATTCATGAACATTAATGGAGGAGAAGTAGAAGGATTCCAGGGTTCGGGATTTATAAACATTGCAGGGGGCAGGACAGAAGCTGTTCAAATCGGAGGATTTACAAATATATCAGGTGCACTTGAAGGAGTTCAGGTATCAGGATTTGGAAATATAGCCAAAGAGACTAATGGAGTGCAGGCTGCAGGCTTTGGAAATATTGCAGAACAGTCAGAAGGAGTTCAGATATCGGGATTTATGAACGTTACCGGTGATATGACAGGAGTCCAGGTAGCAGGTTTTTTAAATAGAACCAGCAATATGGACGGAGTACAGGGAGGAGGATTTCTTAATATTGCTGAAAAAGTCAAAGGGGTTCAAATTGCAGGATTTATTAATATTTGTGATACAATTGACGGGATACCAATTGCTCCTCTAAGTATTGTAAAAAGAGGAGGTTACAGAAGGTTTGAATTCTGGGGAAATGAAACATTTTTCATGAATGCTTCATTTAAAATCGGCCTAAGGTACTTTTATACAGTTTTTACTCTCGGATTTAAACCGGTTGAGAGTGATTTTAATACAGGAATCGCCTTTGGTGTTGGAACAAATATTGAATTGGACAAAGATAAATCAATTGATATAGAAGCTCATAGTTATGCAATGAATAGATATTTCTGGGAGAACTGGAATTATAATTATTTGAATCAGTTAAGAGTAAGTTTTAACTATCATATAGCTGAGCATTTCAGTATTTTTGCAGGTCCTTCTTTTAACATTCTGGTTGCAGATATAATTGACTATGCCGATGAGATCGCCCCCTCATGGGCATTTACCATAGCTGACAGGAAAGATAGTATAAGAGGATGGTTTGGTTTTAACCTGGGTATGAAGTTCTAAATTTATATTAGGGTATTTTACTAACTTTTCAGATACTCCAGTCAATTGTCGATAATCCATGCTTGCTAAGTATATTGTTGGTTTGTGAGAAGTGTTTACACCCGAAGAAGCCATAGTCGGCAGAGTATGGAGAAGGATGGGCTGCCTTAAGGATATAATGTTTATTTGTATCAATAAGGACTTCTTTTGCCTGTGCGTATTTACCCCAAAGGAGAAAGATTATTCCTGCTCTTTTTTCAGATATTTTTTTTATGACAGAGTCGGTAAATACTTCCCATCCTTTATTTTGATGTGATCCCGGCTGGGATGCTCTTACCGTAAGGGTTGCATTTAACAGAAATACACCCTGGTCTGCCCATTTTTCGAGGTTACCGTGAGCCGGAATGGGAATATCTAAATCGGTTTTTAATTCTTTAAAAATATTGACTAATGAAGGAGGAAGTGAAATACCTTTGGGTACGGAAAAGCACAGCCCATGGGCCTGGCCTTTCCCGTGATACGGATCTTGCCCAAGTAACACTACTTTTATATTTTCAAAGGGTGTCTTGTTTAACGCATTGAAAATTAATCTCCCCGGAGGATAAACATTATATTTCTTTTTTTCTTCAATAAGAAATTCCTTCAATTCAATGAAATATTGAGAATTAAATTCATCCTTTAAAATTTTTTTCCAGCTTTCTTCTATTTGAGGATTTATCAGCGACATTGTTCTATAATATTTAAGAGCATATTGCAAAAATATTCTTCCTGTGTTTGTGGCATGACTAATAACATAAATAAATAAAAATACCTGCATTAAATAACTTGCTGACAATTCTCAGCAATGTTTTTAAAATTACGAAATTTAGTTATTCAGACAAATCAGAATAAACAGTGGTATAATACTTTGTCCTTAAGCCTTTAGCTCTTTCAACAGTGATACTATCACCTGTAATGTGATCCATATTGAGTCATAATAACAGAGGACGGCTAATCATTTTCAAAACGATTATTATCTAATTATATATAAACTGTTGATTTAATATTTTGTAATTAAAACTGGTTGACTGCAAATGTGCAGTTAAATCTTTATTCTTAATGTACCGATGAAATTTCGGCCGGGAGATGCCACACCTGATGCAAAAGGAATATAAAAAGTGTTAAGAATATTCTCCACTGCAATCAGAAGTGATAAATTTTTATTAATTCTGTAAACGGATTTTAAATTAATGGTAAACCATCCCGGGAATCCGTCATTAGTAGCAAAATCAATATTATCCTCACCATAGGGATTCATGTCTCCCATGTGTTTCCATCCGTTATATATCAAATATATTTCATTGCAGAATCTTTTTATATCGTAACTAATGGATGTTATGCCGTAAATTGGAGGTATATGTGATAATGGAAGTGTATCTGTCAGATTTTTACCATATGTATAGTTTAATGTTGCTTTAAAACTGATATTTGAGTTTAAATCGGAGATTATATTCAGACTGGTGCCATAAATAACAGATTCTTCTGCATTATCATTTTTAATTAATCTTAAGGTATCATCTTCAAATATTAATACAGATGAGCCGTTCAACATAGCAGGTGCTCTTACTATAGCGTTATTAAGATAACTCAGGAAAAATGCACCATTAATTTGAATATAACCGTCAATTGTTTTTGAAAAGCCGATTTCACCATTATAAGAATACTCAGGTTTAAGATTATTATTGGGGATCATCAGGTCACCGCTCTTTTCTCTTATTTTCCCGTAATCATCTATATTCGGATTTCTGTAACCACTTGATAATATCAGGTTAAGTTTTAAATCAGCGACTGGCAGATAAACCATACTTAAGCTTCCTGTTAAGGCTTTATTTTCCTGGGTAATATCAGAAAATGGCAAATTATAAAAAGATGTATTATACTCAAATTCAGAATTGTAATGAGAATAGTTAAATCTTATTCCGCCTGATATAATATATTTGTTGTTTATATTCCATTTGTTTGTAATATATGCTGACAGATCAAAAGTATTATTGTCTTTGTCCGGATAACGCGTTATAGTATCTGCAACTGAGTAATCTAAAAAGTTATATCTGTATGCCTGAGAGTAAACTTTGTTATGAACAAATTCAATTCCGTAGTTAGTTTTTATCTGTTGGTTATGCAATTTGAAAAAATCAAGGTCAATTGAATAAACATAGACATCCTCTTCCTGATTAATTTCATTCTCATCATCAAATTTTCTTGTTATTCTGTCTTCTTCAATATTTTGAAATGCGAAAATACTGCTAAAGGTCGTAAATAAAGGATTTGAGGTTTTTAGTACAGATTTCAGGGATGTTAATATTCTTTTCTGAGGACCGTAATACCAGTCAGCATATTTCAGATACTTTCCTTTATAAATATTTAGCTGATCATAACGGGGAATGTCTGAAGATGTGGAATACTGAAAATTAACAAGCAAATCAAGATAATCGCCAGGTGAATATTTAAATTTCTGCAGGAAATCATATTGTTTATATCCGGTATTCTTTTGAGTATAAGGATCAGGGTTTATTACCATAGAATCTCTTCTCTCATATCGTTTCACGAAATGGAGATTTTTACCGTAATCATCATTCAGAAACGGGGCTCTGGTTTTTCCCATCCTTATGTCACCAAAATCACTTAATGTAATGCTGGTAAGAGATCCAAACTTCCTGGTCCCTGTATTAAAGTCAAAATGATAAACTTTAGCTTTGTTCGCTGTTGAAAGCTGTGTAAATATATTTGCCTGAAAAGCGATTTTTCCCACCTCAATGGCAAATGAAGGATCTCTGGTATAATAATGAACAGTACCTCCAAGTGCATCACTCCCATAGATTGTAGAATTAGGCCCGTATATTATTTCAGTACGTTCGAGAATATTTTTGTCAATCGTAATTGAATTTTGCAGATGTCCACTTCTGTATATAGCATTGTTCATTCTAACACCATCAATTACAAGTAAAATCTTATTAGCTTCAAATCCCCTTATTACCGGGCTTCCCCCTCCACCCTGACTCTTCTGTACCGATATATTACCTGTACTTAACAGGATATCTGCTGAGTTCTGGGCTGTATTACTTTTTAGCTTCTCCGATATTATAACATCTACCATATGAGGGATCTCATTTTTATCTTCACCAAGTTTATTAAATGATATAACTATATCTTTAATTAATATATTTCTTTTTTTCAGTGCTATTCTGTAACTGGATTGCCGGATTTGCTCTTTGGTGAGGATAGCATTATTGTATGAAGTATGTTGAAAATAAAGACTGTCATCTTCATTAAATAATGTAATATCTGCTTTACCTTTCTGGTTTGTGAGGGTTGATTTCGTCTTGCTCCCGTTGTAGATAGCAACATTCTCTATGGGGGCGCCTGTTAAATAATTAATAACAGTAATTTGCTGTCCTGTTACACGTTGCGTAATGAAAGTAAAAAGGAGAAGCAAACAATATAAATAATTCATAACATTTAAGAAGTTGAATCCAGAATTACCCTCAAAAATTGTTCCATTCAGTATAGGTGATGCAATTTAATTTTAATAATTCAAATATTATACGGGGGATGTGTTAGTAATTAAGATTTTATCTAACAAATTAATTTTCTAAATTTGAATAAAGAGCTATACAGTTTGAAAATGTTATCTAAAAGAGCTTTTATATATGTAATTCTGGTATTTGTTGCTGTAATTTCTTTACTGGTTTTTTTGTACTTTAAGAACAGGCTTACGGTATCAGGTGAACCACTAAAAGCAGTTCCATTAGATGCAGCATTTATCATTCGTATAAATAATTATCGCAATCTGTTGAAAAACACACAAAAGAATAATAAAATCTGGGAAGAATTAAGAAGGCTGCCGGTCTTCAGCAGGATGGATCAACAAATCGGATTTCTTGATTTTATAAATTCAGAATATCCTCTTGCAAGAGACTTGCTATTTAATAAGCCTTCTTATATTTCAGCGCACTATACCGGCAGAGACAGGGTGAGTTTTATTCATATTTATAAATTACCAAAAGGGTTGACAGGGAAAAAGATTAATGAATTTATATCCAGGTTATTAATTAACTCGGGCACAAAAACACAAAGGAAGTATCAGGGGAGAGACATCTATGATATCAGATTGCTAAATGAAAGCCCGGTTAAGAATTTCTCTTATACTATAACAGAAGGGCTGTTTATTTTAAGTTTTTCATCAATATTAATTGAAGATGCTATCAGACAATTAGACCTGACTAAATCAATTGTTCAGCAAACCGGATTTAAAGAAGTACTGTCAACCGCAGGAAAGAATGTAGATGCTAACTTATTTGTAAATTTTAAAAATCTGCCTAAAGCTGTCTCAACATGTATTAATCAAAAGTATAAATCAAAGGTGAGATCCTATGATTATTTTGCAAGTTGGGCAGAACTTGATATCAACGTAAAAGAAGATATGATTTTACTAAATGGATTTACTCATTTTTCAGATACTTTGAATTATACTGCAAATCTTTTTATTGATCAAATCCCTCAGAAAATATATATCGACAACATATTACCATCCTTTATTTCAACCTTTTTGGTTATTTCTTTATCAGACATTAATACTTATTTTGAAAATTATAAGGACTACTTGTTCAAGCTGGGAAAACTAAATAAATATCTTAAGGAGGTAAATCTTATTAAAAACAAATATAATATAGATATTATTGATGATTTGGTATCCATTTTTGACAGTGAAATTGCTGTCGCAATGGATAATGGCAAAGTTGAGAGCGGGGAGCCCGATACATATGTAATACTGGGAACAAAAAGTAAAAGCCAGTCCGAAAAGAAATTGTCAGATATGCTTAAAAAGATGGCTCAAAGAAATCCGTTAACAGTTGATAAACTGACTTATAATTGCCGGATCGACAATGAATTGTCCCATCCCGTTTATAAACTTCCTTTAAAAAATTTGACCGGTAAAATATTTGGAGAGCTATTCAACATGAATGAAGAGACATATTTTACCTTTATAGAGAATTATATTGTATTTGGAAGTTCAGTTAAATCCTTATCTAAATTTATACATAACAATGTTTTGAAAAGGACAATAATTACCGAGGATGCATATAAAGAGTTTAAATACAACATATCTCCACGTTCAACTGTAAGTTTTTATGCCAACCTGGGGAGTTCATCCACGAATTATTCAAAATTTATAACCAGTGAAATTTTTAATGGATGGGAAGAGAATATTCAGGTATTTCAAAAGGTGCAGGTTGTTGGTTTCCAGCTTAATACAAGTGATGATTTAATATACAATAATGTTTTTCTTAAATATGTCACCGATTTTAGTTATGCCCCCCGAACTGTCTGGGAAAGCCGTCTTGATACAGTCATAGATTTTAAACCACAGTTTGTTAAAAACCATTATACAGATCAAAGTGAGATATTTGTTCAGGATTTAAAGAATAATATTTATTTAATAAATAATGCCGGGCGAATCCTGTGGAAAGTAAATATACCTGAGAGAATAAACAGCAAAATATATCAAATTGATTATTATAAGAACAGCAAATTACAAATAATATTCAGTACAAAAAACTTTATCCATTTACTTGATCGTAATGGAAATTATGTTGAAAGATATCCGGTAAAGCTTAGGGCCCCGGCAACAAATGGGATGTCACTTTTTGATTATGATAACAATAAGAATTACAGAATCTTTATAGCATGTGAAGATAAACAAGTATATGCATACGCTAAAGACGGAACATTAATAAGCGGCTGGAATTTTAATAAGACTGAAAGCGAAGTAAATCAGCCAGTAAATCATTTCAAGCTGGGAAACAAGGATTTTATAGTTTTTGGGGATAAATTCAAAACTTATATTCTTGACAGAAAAGGCAATGCAAAGGTTAACGTCGAGGAGATTTTTCCACTATCTTCCAGAAATAATTATTTATTGGATGATAAGGAGGACGTGGCAGATTCACGCATTGTTGTTACTGACACAGCAGGGGTTGTTCATTTTATTTATTTTAGTGGTAAAATTGAAAAAGTAAATTTGGGACAGTTTACTTCCGATCATTTTTTTGATTTTAAAGATATGGACGGTGACGGATACAGAGACTTTGTATATCTGGATAATAAAACTCTGAAAGTTTTCAGGCATAATAAAAAAAGAATGTTTGATTATAGTTTCAGTGAGGAAATAATACATAGTCCTGTGTATTATTATTTTTCCTATTCTGACAGGAAATTGGGTGTTGTATCAAAAAGTGAAAAACTTATTTATTTAATAAATAATGACGGATCTTTATATAAGGGATTCCCTCTGAGAGGAAGCACTTTATTTAGTATCGGAAATTTTACCAGTACAGCATCACAGTTCAACCTTGTGGTAGGCAGTGATGAAAACTTTTTGTTAAATTATATCGTACAATGAAAATACTAATATTTTAAGATATGAAACGAACATTAATTATTTTAAATCCCGGATTATTGATTCTGTTTATCATTATAGTCTTCTTGGGATCATGCATGAAAGATAAACTCGATTTTGAAAAAGTATCAAACCGTATTGAATATAATCCGCATTTTAATGCCCCCCTTATTAAAGGATCATTTTCAATTGAGGATTTGGTTAGTGACGATGAGGATTCGGTTCTGGAATTCCGGGGCGAAGAGGTTATATTCTTTTTAAGAATGGATTCGATCTTCATGCTTGATGTATCGGATCTTATAAATATTCCGGAGCAGTCTCCTGTTATTTATCATATGCCTGCTGACCCGATTATCATAGATATACCCGCGGAAGAAAAGGACACTATAGAACAGCAGGAGCAATATGAAATATTACTTGAAAATAATGTTCGCATAGATAGTGTTTTTCTGCTCACAGGGGATTTAAATATTGATATCACTTCTACATTTAATATTGATGGACTTTTAAGGATTAATATACCTTCAATCTATGTTAATAATGTACAATTTGATGAATACGTACCCTTAAGTGCAAGAACTAACGGAGAATTTCACACAACTGAGACATTTCCCCTGGACAATGCAAGAATCATCCCCGAAAGTTCAATAACAGGACATAGTTATCTTGATATTTATTTCACGATTTATGTAGATGCAGAACCCGGTGACACAATCAGAGCCAATAGTTACACAGATATCGTCTTTACGATTGAGGGATTACAGGATTTTGAAACATTATTTGGTTATGCAGGAGAAAAAATATTTACCAGAGATACTATTATAGAGATTGATTTAGGCATGCTTGAAGGTGTTAGCGGGACATTTGCAATAACTAATCCAAAGATAAATTTGAATTATGAACATACATTTGGATTACCTATGGGATTTAATATGAAGATTAAAGGTTTTTTCGAGGATGGTGATAGTGTTATTTTAGATCGGGGAACGGACACAATGAATGTATCATTGGACTATATATCACCCGAAGCCAGTGGAGTAACTGTTTTTGACAGGAGTAATACTCCAAATATTGATGAGTTTCTCGTATTTCCTGCTCCTGATGAAGTTGGGTATAATCTTTCAGTTGCTGCTAATCCTGGTAAGGATACAACAATAAATAATTATGTACTTTATAACAGTGAAATAATATATAATATGGAAGTTGAGATTCCACTTGAATTCAGGGCTGACTTGCAGTTCAGGGATACATTGAAATTTGATTTGGCAGAAGATACAGTTGAAGAGATCGATTATATTGAATATGCGAGATTATATTACATTTTCAGGAATGAATTTCCAGTTAATGTGGATCCTTACCTGGTACTTTATGATTCAATAACAGATACCAAAATAGATACGATTAGGCTAAATGAAACCGGGGATAATTATTTCATTACTGCAGCACCGGTAGATTCTGAAGGTGAAACTATCATTGAACAGGTCAGAGAATTTGAAGGGATGACAGACCTTGATGAAGATAAGATATATAAGTTGCTTAATGACGCAAATAAATTAATTATTGCAGGAATTTTCAGCTCTTATGATCCTGGTAATGTAAGTTCAGTAAAAATTTTAAAGAGCTATAAACTTGATTTTAAATTTGGTCTTGATATTAAAATTCATTACGTAGATTATCTTGATACTGATACGTTAAAAAATTAATTATGAAAACCCTGACAGAAATAATTATGGCAAATTTTAGAATTGTAATTCTGAAAATAATTGCATTGTTTTTTTATATTATCCTTTCAGGAGGAGGATATATTACGGCACAGCAAAGTAATATTCTGTATTTTATGGACGGCGTGCCCCAGTCATACCTGGTAAATCCTGCAAATCAGCCGCGATGTAATTTATATATAGGAATACCCGCAATTTCTCCATTCCAGGTATTTATAGGGAACAGTAGTCTGAGCGTCAGTGATATTATGTGGTATGAGAATGATTCCACGAGGCTTTTTTATAATACCCTGACAGCCCAGGAAGATTTTTTAAATAATCTAGGGAAGAGTAATTTTATATCTACCGAGTTAAGTACTAATATTTTTTCATTCGGATTTAAGTCAGGTGAAATATATTATACATATGATTTGACCGAGAGAGTATCTTTCAGGGGATCATATCCAGGTGATTTATTTAAGTTTTTTCTGGAAGGTAATGAACGTGGTGATGAATTTGATATGAGCAGTACAGGAGTTGAGGCAGTTGGATTCATGGAATTTGCAGCAGGAGTTACACACTCAGTAAATGATCAGCTGAAACTTGGTTACAGAGGGAAGATTTTATTCGGACATGCAAATATTTCAACAAGGAGAACGGATCTAAAGCTAATAACAGAGGAGGTTTGGACTATACGTTCCAAATTTGAAGCAAATGCTACCTTACCAGGGATAAATATACCTACAGATGAAGAGGGAAATTTTACTTTTAGTGATATTGAGAGTCAGGAAAATTTAAACACATCGGACTATATCAAAATGGCAACCGCGAATAAAGGATTAGCTATTGATTTGGGAGTACATTATAAGCCAATAGATAATCTTACACTGGCAGCAAGTCTTCTGGATATAGGTTTTATCAGGTGGAAAAATAATACTTATAATATTTCCCAGGATGTGGAATACATTTATGATGGTATTGAATTTGATTATAGCAGAAGGGACAGTGTTTTTGAAGACTTTCTGGATACACTGGATAATACTTTTATTTTTAATAATACACAGGAGCCTTATACTTCATTCCTGGGAGCTAAACTTTATTTGGGAGCAAAATACCAGATAATAGAGGAAATAAGCGTAGGTCTTTTATCCCGTACCGAGATCTTTAAAGGACGAATAAGGGAGCAACTGGCTCTTTCTGCTAATTTCTATCCTATAAAAGAGATAGCTGCATCATTAAGTTATTCAGTTATGAATAAATCTTTCAATAATTTTGGTATCGGGTTATCATTTAAGCCAGGGCCTTTCAATATTTATTTAATAACTGATAATATTCCATTAAACTTTGCAGTTGAACAGTCTTCAGGTATACCAATCCCCAATAAAACAAGAGCACTTAATTTCAGATTCGGTTTTAACCTGGTCTTCGGCTGTGATAAAGAGAAAGCAAAAATGAAAGATCAGCCGCTGGTCAGGTCTGTTTTATAAACTTGTTGTACTGTAATTAATATCCGGCTGCACGATTTTATTTATTTGCTTTTGTCTGAACTGTCCAATATTCTATCCTAAATATTTAACTTTTTTGGACGCCTTCTGTTTAAAAGATATTAATTTTAAGGATTATTAATTAAGTATAAGGTGCAATTCTTAAGAATCATATTAATACTGATAATTATTTATTATCTGGGTAAATTAATTGTAAGGTTCATTTTTCCTTACTTTTTTCAGAGATATGTAAATAAAAGAACCGGGAATTATTCCGGCAGTCATCAATACTCAAAACAAAAGAATAAAAGAGAGGGTGAAATTACTATAGATTATATTGATAAGAAAGAGAAAAAAATAAGTAAAGATAAAGGCGAATACATAGATTTTAAGGAGGTTAAATAAGTGATATTTATTATTTTAAGTTTTTTATTTTTTTAGCCAGGTTTGAAGCAAAAACAAAATCATTTAAATATTTATCATCTGAATTTAAGATCTCATTTCTTGTACCTTCCCAGCATTTAAATCCTTCATGGATAAAAACCACTTTTTCCCCTATTTCCATTACTGAATTCATGTCATGGGTATTGATAATTGTAGTTATATTCAGTTCATGAGTTATTTTGCTGATTAGGTTATCAATTACTAATGCAGTCATAGGATCAAGTCCTGAATTTGGCTCATCGCAAAAGAGATACTTGGGGGATTGTACAATAGCTCTGGCAATACCTACGCGTTTTTTCATGCCGCCACTTAGTTCAGCCGGATAAAGTTGATTGACATTTTCAAGTTCTACCATTTTCAGGCAGGAATTTACCCGTTCCAGTTTTTCTTCATATGTCATATTGGTATACATTTCCAGTGGAAATATTATATTTTCCTGAACTGTAAGGGAGTCAAAAAGAGCGCTTCCCTGAAAGAGCATACCCATCTCTTTACGTAATTCCTGTTTTTTGTATTCTGACATACTTATGAAATCCCTGCCATCAAAATATATTGCCCCTGTATCAATACCGTGTAGGCCGACAATTGCCTTCATAAGGACCGTTTTACCTGATCCGCTTCTGCCAATTATTAAATTTGTAATACCCTGGTCAAATGTTACAGATATGTCAGTGAGCACTAACTCTTTTCCAAAAGATTTATAAACATTTTTTACTTCAATCATTATGTCAGCATTAACTGTGTTATAATAACATCAAACATCAAAATAAGTATACAGCTATAAACTACTCCTTTAGTACTTGCCCGGCCTACTTCCAATGCGCCGCCTGTTACAAAATAACCATAAAAAGCAGACACTGAAGTGATAATAAAAGCGTATACAACTGTTTTAACAAGGGCATAGGTAATATAAAAAGGTTCGAACCAATACTGGATACCATAAATATAATCTGCCGATGAGACTGCTCCGGTAATAATTGCTGCGAGCCATCCTCCAAAGATCCCAACCAGCATGCTTATAATTGTAAGAAACGGATTGAATATCATTGCAGCAATAATTTTAGGCAGAATCAGGTAGCTGGCTGAGTTAACCCCCATCATTTCCAGAGCATCTATCTGCTCGGTTATTCTCATATGTCCTATTTCTGATGCAATATTTGAACCTATTTTCCCTGCCAGTATTAAGCCTACCATAGTGGAAGAAAATTCCAGCAGGATGGTATCCCTGGCAGTAAGTCCGATTAGGTAAAGAGGTATCCATGAACTCTCAAGATTATAGCGTGTTTGCAGAGTTATAACTGCTCCGATAAAAATGGAAATAATTATAACAATTCCAATTGAATTAACTCCAAGATTCTCGATTTCTCTTATAGTCTGTTTTAAGTAAATTTTTGTCTTTTCAGGCTTTGAAAATACCCGGAATATTAATATAACATATTTACCAAAAGCAATAAGGATTCCCATATCTGATGATTTTTTTATATTTATAAAAAATTAATACCGAATATATCAGAAATTCTGACATATCTTTAGTATTTATAAGATAAATTTATGTCTAAATTAAATTATATTATTTATATAACTAATCAAAGTCTGTTTGAGTATAAAAAACAGAATTTATACCTTAATTAAATTTATTATATTAGAAGTCTATAATTTAAATAATATTTTAGTATATGAAAGACAATATGTTCTCCATAATTATGGCGGGTGGTATTGGAAGTCGTTTTTGGCCACTTAGCAGGATGAAAAACCCGAAACAGTTCCTCGACATTTTAGGGACCGGTAAGACTTTACTGGAACAAACTTTCAATAGAATCAGGAATGTCATACCACAGGAAAATATTTTTATTGTAACAAGCAATGATTATGGCAGTATTGTTAAGAAACAAATACCTGAAATTAAAGAAGAACAAATACTTCTGGAACCTAAGAGATGCAATACGGCCCCCTGTATAGCCTATGCAAACTATAAAATACAGAAGATATGTCCTGATGCCAATATTATTGTAGCACCATCAGATCATATAATATTAAAAGAAAATGAATTTCATGATGTATTGAAGAAAGGACTGGCATTTGTTAGTGAGAACGATTGCTTATTAACCCTGGGAATTCAGCCTAGCAGGCCGGAAACAGGTTATGGTTATATTCAAATTGAGGGTGATAAAAAAACAATTGAATTGAATAAAAGTTTCAGAAAAGTAAAAACTTTTACTGAAAAACCGGACTTAAAGATGGCTGAGTTATTTATAGACAGTGGTGATTTTTTCTGGAATTCCGGTATTTTTTTCTGGTCATTAAAGTCAATAATGAATGCATTTGGGAAGTATTTAGTTGAGATTGATAATTTGTTTAAGGAGGGAATTGATTACTATTTAACAGACAAAGAGGATGATTTTATACGAAGAACATATCCCAGGTGCAGAAATATTTCAATTGATTACGGCATAATGGAAAAAGCTGATAATGTATTTGTTTTATGTTCAGATTTTGGATGGTCTGACCTGGGAACCTGGGGCTCCCTTTATGAGAATCTTAAAAAGGACAGAGAATCTAATTCTATAACAGGTAAGAATGTATTCGTATATGATACCAAAAAATGTCTGATTAACGTTCCTGATGACAAGCTGATAGTTGTTCAGGGGCTTAATGATTATATACTTGTGGAATCAGACAATATGTTATTAATATGCAAGAAAAAAGACGAACAGAAGATAAAAAGATTTGTAAATGATATCAGACTGGAAAAGGGAGAAGACTTTATGTAATAAAAAAAGCTCTCAGTTTCGAGAGCTTTTTTATAATATTTTTACAGGGTTGTATCAATGTTAATATTCCCAGAGGTCGTGTTCAACTTCAAATAGCCATTCCTTTTGTTTATCAGCTTCCAGAAGAGCATCCAATCCTATTGCATAAGATATTATTCTTCTATTATTATACACGTTGGACACTCCTATTATAAAGCCGCTGAATCTCCTTTGCATCATGAAGTCATCAAATGAAATTCTCTGTGCATCATTATACTGATTAAATATTTCATGATTTGTGAGTAGTGGCCTAACTTCCGGATAATATACCCAGAAGGTTTGTTTCTTTAAAATTAAATCAGTAGGCAGTCCCTGGTCATCAAGCTGATTATATACTCTGATAGGATTGATTCCTACAATCCTTACCTTCATAACTGAATGGTTCTTATCAAAGAACCATTTCTCCTTTATCATAATTTGTTTTACTTCATCTGTTTTTCTTTCCTGTGTAATAACCATATCTTTTATTTCCCCTGTATTTATATCTTGTGTGGGTATCGTATCTACGCCGGCTTCAAAGACTTCATCTATCTGATCTCTTGTCATGGGAATAGTAAATTCATTTAAAGGATCGTCCGTTGAAAATGCTCGTATGCCTTCATTATCTATACCATATAAAAGTAAATCAATCAAATTCATTCTGTCGCCAATAGGATGAGTAGGATAATATAATGCCAGGTTTTGTTTTTGCTTCAAATCTATTATTCTATATACGTCTTTTGCCCACATAACGTCAGCTTCTCTAACGTATGCATAAGGTACGGGCATTTTATTCGGGATATGTTCCCTTACATAAACCTCTGTTTTAATATCCTGAGCAGTTAATTTTACGAACGAAACTGTCATTAAAGATAATCCGATAAACAAAGTAACAACTCGTTTCATCATATATAGGTTTTAAGTTTAATTTATTCTAAAATTTATTGTCTGCAGATTTCTAACACTACCATCCGGACCTACTGCTTTAATGTCCTGAATATATAATGGACTACCCTTTGATAATCCCTTTATAATATCTTTTTGTTTTTGTGTAAAACGGTTGCTTTCTGATACTGCATCCCTGACGAATCCCTGTACGATAGTAAGCACTTTGAATTCTGTTACCGTAAATGTCAAGTCGAACTCAAAATTTTCCATTACAGCTGCGACACCAGACTGGGCAAGCAGAACATTTTTATTTATTGCTCCTCCAGTTTGATTGTTAACCATTGCCTGGGGTGTTGGCACTGTTTTGACCCTGAATTCTTTTCTGTCCACTTCACGTTTAACCCCGTCAATGTCAGCGCTTACGATAACAAAACTATTTCCGGGCCTTCTGGGCCGTACAATCCATGCGCCTCTGGACCTTGTTATCGTACCATTAGTCATATTTGCATATACTTTATCGGGAGGTACTCCTGCAACAGAGATATCAACCGGATTGTCAACACCCAGATAAAACAGATTCATTTTAGTTGGTGAAACAACAACATTACCCTCAGCTACCTGAAAGGTTTCTGTAAATGGTCTTCTTATAGGATCGCCCCCCGGGCCGGGTATCTCAATTATCCCGCCCCATTTTCTATAGCCCATGCTGGTTCCTCTTATCCGGTAAACACCCTTTCCTCCTTCAACGGGAAGACTTTGATAATCGAGCCCTTCTTTTCTTTCATAATTTATATTTCCCATCTCGTCCCTCACCATTGCATAGGGCTTATCACCCTGGGCTATCCATACTTTAGGATCTTGTGTTGTATCTCTGGCAGCTAAGAATATCTGGGCCTGATAATCATTTCCCTTGATAATATAATTTGAATTATGAACAACTACTGCTTCAATTTCGTTAAACTTTACAGCTCCTGCTTCTATTTGTGCATAAAGATATTTTATTACCTCTGACTCTGCATTTCTTATATCTATCTGAAGGCTGGACATTATTGCCAGAAAGCCAACCAATGGAGTATGGCCGAATTTATATTCTTCCCATCTAAGTTTATCTTTGGTCTTGCCTCGCAGGTGCTCAGCCTGGGGGTTATCAGTATTTAAACTGTTTATAATTGATTCTCTTAACTGTACATTTTCTTCTTTAACTAAATTAAGTAAGAAACTTCTGTAATCGGCAATCATATTTTTTAGTTTAGTTGCTTTACAGTCCTCTCTATATTCACTGCCTATCATTATCCTTTTGGGAGTATCATAATTTTCTATAGATTCAATTAAATCTCTATGGATTATATCGCCTTCTACTGCTTTTTCATCCCCGGCTTCAATGACAACTTCAATTTTTAAATCCTGTATATGTTTATATAATTTATCTGCTTCTTCTTTTACTTCCAGCGCCATATTTCTCCAGTTACTTACTTTAGCCTCATTTATTGCATACTGCTTATCAAAATCTTTATAAATCTCTTCACTTTTATCCTGGATTGTTTTTGCTGTTTTATTTAATCCCTCATCAATTATCGAGAAGGCATCCAGTACGGTTGTTGATACATTTAGTGCCAAAAGGGCGGTCAGCACTAAATACATCATACCAATCATTTTCTGTCTCGGGGTTTCCTTAGCTTTAGCCATATTCTATTAATTGGCGGTTTTACAGTTATAATTTTACTTTTTAATTAATACATTAACTGCAGAGAGCATATTTCCGTAAATAGTATTCAATGATGAAATATTATCTTTTAATTTCGTTATTTCTTCCTTGTACTTATTGGTTTCGTCAACAGATTCTTTAAGTTTTTTTATCATATCTCCCAGTCCTGTATAAACGTCCTTTGCCCCTTTAATCTGTTCATTGCTCTCTTTTACCTGTAGTTCATATACTGCGTTAAGAGCAGCTAAGCTCTTATTAAGCGCTTCAAGATGTTTATCATGAGTTTTACTGCTTTCAGTAATGCTTGCTTGTTCACCCGTTAATGCATCGGCAATTTGCTCATATGAATTAGCAACATTTGAACCGGATTTTGATATTAAGTCTGCTGAACTAAAATATGCGCTTGCGAGATTATCTGCTGATTCTTTTATTGACTCTGTAGAACTTGTATAAGTTTCATTCAGCGAATTAATGGAGGTTGCAGCGTTCTTCAGATTATCCAGAAAATCTTTGGTTGCAACTGTTGCGTTTGATATATCTGCGATATTTGTAACTGCCTGATTTAATTTATTTAGTCCTTCTCCCAATTTTTTAAGTATTGATTCATCCACTCCGGAGGTGGTCAATAAAGTTTCTATCCTTTCAATCGGTCTTTCACCGTCAGTCAGAGCACTTTCTTTAAAATGTTCAATTTCTTCTTCATCTCCCATGCCTGCAAGTTCAGGATATACCAACGTCCAGTCCAGTTCTTCATGCAATGGTTCAAATGCAGAGAAGAAGAAAATAGTTGCTTCAGTACATAATCCAAGAGTCAGGAACAAACCTGCGCCCTTCCAGTGCTGAATTTTGAATAACGCTCCTATAATTACTACTGATGCGCCAATACCATAAAGTTTTGCCATGAAATTTTTCCAGCCGGAACTTACAACAATATCAGTAATACTTGCCATAAATTTTTAATGTTTAGTTAGATTAATAATAATTTAATTAGTTCCCATGTAAGATCTCACACATCTGAATCCAATATAAGATTTTGAGGTGTCCTGATATTCATAACTTCTTGTTCCGCACTGCATATAATATCCAATATCTTTCCAGGAACCACCGCGAATAACTTTCCTTTTTAATACAGGGGGATCATCGGGTCGTACATTATATCTGTAATCAGGATTTAAGTCATGTGAAAACATATAAGCTGACTCATCATATGCACTTGAAGTCCATTCCGCAGCATTTCCTGCCATGTCATACAGCCCGTATTCATTAGGTTGATAAGTCCCCACTGATAAAGTAATAACTCCTCCATCATCTGCGTAATTACCTCTTAATGGTTTAAAGTTAGCTAAGAAACAACCTTCCTTATTACGGGTATAATAACCACCCCAGGGATACATAGAATGATCAAGACCACCTCTGCTGGCATATTCCCACTCTGATTCTATTGGTAGCCGGTAATTATGAACGCCTGGCTGTCTGGCGCTTCTAAGTGCGGAATTAAGAAGCTGTGTTCTCCAGACACAAAATGCAGTAGCCTGTTCCCATGTTATACCTACTATAGGATAATTGTCATATGAAGGATGCCAGAAGTACATAGTAGTGTATGGTTCATTATAAGAGTATGTAAAATCTGCTATCCAGCATAATGTATCAGGGTAAACATTAATTACATCTCTTATTACAAATGATGATCGGTCTCTGATCTCAATTCTTTCGCCATCATTATTTAATATAAATCCTTCATATTGTTTGGTCTCAAAGTTATATCTGTTTGATTTTTTTGCCGCCTGCTTCAGGTCGATCCAGAAGTATTCATACATTAATTTTCTGGTGTCAATTTCTTTTCTTTTAAAATATCTCTCATTATCAGGAATATATATATCATTAAGGATCTCATTGATTTCTTCATCGGTGAAGTCGATCTTTATATCCCAGTTTATGGCCGGAGGATCAATTGGATTTCCAAATGCATCGTCGGTTATAACAAAATCATCTAACTGTTCACCTAACATTCTTCTCATAATCGAGTCACGTACCCAGTGTATAAACTGCCTGTATTCATTATTAGTTATTTCAGTTTCATCCATCCAGAATGGATCAACAGTAACGGTTTTCGAAAACATTGTTTGAGCCCAGGCAACATCCTGATCATTTGGCCCCATGGTAAAACTGCCCTGTGGAACGAAAATCATCCCAAAAGGATCGGGTTCAAAATATTTAGACCTGCTGGGAACCCCGGTTAATTCTCCGCTTTTGAAATTCGTACAATTACTAACTAATAGTAATACTACAACTAAACTTAAAGTAATCAACTTTTTCATAATCGAAGGTATTTATCTGAAATAACAATAATTTTAATTTTCTTTAAATTTAATTAAATTTTTATAAAAATCTAATACTCTTGTATTTTTGTGGTGTTTTTTCAATACCAATTTTAAAACAATAACTTACTGCTATCTCATATGGTATATTAATATGTTTCATGATAGCTGATGTATAAAAATCATAAGCATATCCGATTTTCAGTCCGTTTATTATTTCCAGTCCCAACATCCCGACAATTGCACTTCCCGGCCTATAAGTAACGCCACCCCAAAACTTTTTATTGTATAAAAGTAAGATATTTAAATCAAACTTGTGAATTGATCCGTCGGATTGTATTAATATAGCCGGCATCAATTCAAAGGATGGATTAGGTAATAGTATATTATATCCGGACGTAATATAATAATGGCGTTTGAGTTTTTCATTAACCTCTTTTGTGTCTTCAATATATTTAAAGGTGCCTTCATTTATATGTGTTGAAGAAAATCCTACATATAACTCGTCTGATTTGTAAAAGAGGCCGAATGCAACATCAATTGCAAATATTGGATCTTCACTTTCGGGTATTAAGGGATCGTCAGTATATCTTGTGTGGAAGCTTGAATTATCCGGGATTTGCCAGTCAGGATTTAAGGTTCTGTTCTGAATGTTAAGGCTTATTCCTAAACCCAGTTTGCCATTCCCTGTATTTGCTCTAAAAGCATAAGAGGGTTTCAGACTAATATCATTATAAAATCCAATCTTATCGCGTGTAATTGATAAACCAAATCCATGGCTTTTATTAAAAACTTTAAAGGGGAAGTCCCCGTTAATTATAATATTTTCCGGGGCATGTTCGATTCCGGGCCACTGTTGACGTAAAATACCATTAACGCAGACAATATCCTTACTACCTGCTGCTCCCGGATTTATTGAGATCTGGTCAAACATAAATTGACTTATCTGATAATCTTGCTGTGCTTTTATTAAAACAGATATAATTAAACCTAATAAGATTAAAATGATTTTATTCATATTTTTACTTCCCTACTATTTGTTAAAAACAGGAAATTCCTTCATTCACCTTATATAAAAAGTAAAAATAAGTAAAAATATTGTATTCAAGCAAATTAAAATTAACAGTTATGTGTTAATAAAATTGTAAAGTATAATTATTTCTTTATACTTAAATACGTGAAAAAAGTTGCTTTTTGAGAAACCTTATTTGACAGTAAGAAAAATTATTTACTAAAAAGTATAGGTGTTCCCGGAGTTAAAAACTACAGAGGGCTAATTAATTCTCTGGTAGGATTTCCACCACAGATCCGGAATTTCATGATTGCATGCCTGCTGATAATCCTCATGAGAACAAGCTATAATAAAAGGATTTGAGGAATCAGCTTTTGGAATTACCATCCACCAGCGATTTGTGATCAGACTTTTATAAAAAGTTATTTCGTATTCCATATCTTTATGGCTTACAATAAATTCCTTAAAATTCTTATTATCAGATAAGGGATTTTCAATTTTCCTGACAGAATATCCCTCAATAAAATACCATATAATTTGGGCTGCAAGATTAGCAGTCTGGTTATTATTTTCATAAACGGGGTTCAATTCGTAAATCCCAAAAGAAGAAATGGAATCACTTAATCCTGAATACTTTGCTATCTGGCATGCTTCTTCTGCATATAAGCCGTTTGGAGAAGGATAACTATTTGCAGGGGCATCAGATTGTTTAACAGCACTAATATCAAAACTTAAAATATCTGCATTTCTTAGTATTGGTTCAACCATTGAGATATCTGAGCGAATAAGGCCAAGTCTTACAGAATCAAAAAAAAGGCTGTCGAGTTTCTTTAATACCCTCTGATCATTTAAATATTGCTGATGAGCAAGGTTTACATACTTAAATACTTTTTCTTTATTTAATATAATCTTCGACAGAAATGATTTGGAATCAAATCTGGTTTCATCAAGATCAATAACAGAGTCAACTGTAATAAGGTTAACATTACTTTTATAATGCTCAAAAGCCAGATAGGTGGCATAGGTAAGATCTTGTGTTCCTCCCATAATTACTGAAATAACCTGATTATTTAGCAGCTCAATTAATACATCACGTAATCCATAATAAGTATCATTATAAGTATTTCCTTCTTTAAGATTGCCAAGATCAATAATTTTCAGCTTATCATTAATTTTATATAACTGGTATAACTTTGCCCTGATATTATTCGGGGCAAGCGAAGCTCCTTTATTTGGTGAGTTTCTGTCCTCAGGAATTCCTAAAATCGCTATATTGTAATTACTTATCTCGTCAATTGGAGTACTTGGGGTGTTTACCCTAATGTTTTTGCCTAAAACGTAATCACTTAATACTTCAGTATTTTCCGGTTTATCAAGTTCAACTGGGTTGAAGTAATTATTAAGATTCATAAATAATTAAACTAGTTTTTACTACTTTTTTTTCTTTTTTCAGCTTCCTTAATAATTCTTACACAATCTTCATAAGACAATGTACTTGGATCAGAATTCTTTGGCACTTTGAAATTTTCTTTTTTAAAAGTTATATAAGGGCCCCATCTTCCGTTAAGAATCATAAGTTCCGGATCTTCTTTAAAGGATTTTATTATTTTCTTTTTATCTTTTTCATGTTTTTCTCTGATGATTTCTATGGCTCTTTCCATTGTGACTGAGTAAGGATCGTCAATTCCTTTCTTAAGAGAGTAGAATTTTGAATCATGTTTTATATAAGGGCCAAACCTTCCAATACTGACTATCAGGTCTTTATTTTCAAATTGACCTATATTTCTTGGAAGCCTGAACAGTTGAAGTGCTTCTTCCAGTGTAATTGATTCCATGTTCTGACCTTGTCTAAGGCTTGCAAACCGCGGCTTTTCTATATTATCTTTGCTGGTATTCTCTCCAATCTGCGCTATTGCACCATATCTACCCATTTTTACAATCACGGGTTTATCTGTTTCAGGATCATTTCCTAAATATCTGTCTCCTCTGTTTAACTCGGATTTGGCAAGAGTTGCTTCAACTTTTGGATGGAAATGTTTGTAAAACCTGTCTATCATATCAGTCCAGTTTTTTCCCCCGGAAGCTATTTCATCAAATTCTTCTTCAATTGTAGCAGTAAAGTTATAATCAAGTATATCAGAAAAATATTGTACAAGGAAGTCGTTTACAATCATTCCGGTATTATCAGGGAAAAGCTTTGCTTTCACCATTCCAAAAAGTTCAGTTTTAATTTCTTTTTGGATATCATTGTCTTTTAATAACAGTGATGTGTATTTTCGTTCGTAGCCCGGTTTATCCTGTTTGATAACATATCCCCTTTGCTGGATAGTAGAAATTGTCGGCGCATACGTTGAGGGTCTTCCTATACCAAGCTCCTCGAGTTTTTTAACCAGACTGGCTTCACTGTAGCGTGGAGGATGGTATGTGAATTTTTCTGTTGCATTTATTGTAACCGGGATTAACAGGTCATTTATATCTAATGGCGGTAACAGGCCTTTTGAATTTTCATCATGTTCTTCATCAGTTGACTCAATATATACTTTTAGAAAACCGTCAAATGTAAGAATCTCACCAGTTGCCAGAAATTTTTCACTTGTATTTGATACATCTATTGTTACTGTAGTTTTCTCAATTAGAGCATCACTCATTTGGGACGCAATGGTTCTTTTCCATATCAAATCATATAATTTCTTTTCGGTATTATTACCGGATATGGTCTGCTTTGTAAGATATGTTGGCCGAATTGCTTCATGCGCTTCCTGGGCGGATTTTGATTTGGTCTTATACTTCCTGATAGTTAGATATTTATCACCGTATTCCTGAGTTATTATCTCTTTTGCTCCACGCAGAGCAGTATCTGATAAATTAACGGAATCAGTACGCATATAAGTAATCTTCCCGGCTTCATAAAGACGTTGGGCAATTGTCATTGTTTGTGATACAGAAAATCCTAATTTTCTACTTGCTTCCTGTTGTAATGTAGATGTAGTAAATGGAGGAGATGGTGTCTTTCGCGAAGGTTTTTTTGTTATATCTGTAATAGTAAATGTTGCAACTTTAAATTTTTCCAGTAGTTCTATAGCTTGTTTTTCCGAAGCTATTTTATCCTGTATTTCGGCTTTCAGTTCATATGTTCTGTTATTCTTATCTTTTATTTTAAAGATTCCTGCTATTTTGTAATACGATGTATATTTGAAATTAATTATTTCCCTTTCTCTTTCAACGATTAAGCGGACTGCGACTGACTGGACCCTTCCGGCAGATAATGCAGGTCTTACTTTTTTCCATAATATAGGAGAGAGTTCAAATCCTACCAAACGGTCGAGAATTCTTCTTGCCTGCTGGGCATCAACAAGATTATAATCAATTCCCCTGTAATTTTTAATAGCATTAGTTATAGCATTTTTCGTTATTTCATGGAAGACTATCCGTTTGGTGCTATCCTTATTAAGATTAAGAGCTTCGCATAAATGCCAGGAAATTGCTTCACCTTCTCTATCTTCATCTGAAGCTAACCACACAGTTTTTGCCTCTTTAGCCAGCTTCTTTAACTCGGATACAACTTTCTTTTTATCATCAGGGACAATATATTTTGGATTATAATTGTTGTTAATGTCAATACCCAGATCCTTTTTTGATAAATCCCGGATATGACCCATACTTGACTTTACCTGAAAGTCTTTGCCGAGAAATTTCTCAATAGTCCTCGCTTTAGCAGGAGATTCAACTATTACCAGATTATCAATCATCAATATAATATTATTAAAAACTTAACAAAGTAATATAATTCCAATACTAAGTTCAAAATTTTAATTCAAATAATTATTACTTTTACGTTAAACATGCAACTTTATTATGAACACACATTGTGTGATTTATTTTCGAACAGTAAAAGGACTATGATTAAGCCAGGCAGCACAATATTAATCAATTAAACTTAATTTAAGCATATGCGCGATACAAAGATATCGAGAAAAAGAGTTAATATAATCTTCTGGACAGTATTTGCATTTCCGTTTGTATTGGTGCTGATCATTTTTATTTTAATATCCTGGGGGAAACTTGGTTATATGCCTGATTTTGAAGAATTGGAGAATCCTAATATAAATTTAGCCACACAGGTTATTAGCGAAGATGGTGTAGTTCTGGGTTCTTTTTATTATAAAAATCAGAACCGGACATTTGTTGATTATGAGGATCTTCCGCAGCACCTGGTAGATGCTTTAATAGCCACCGAAGACATTAGATTTAACAAACACTCTGGAATTGATGCACGTGGTTTAGCCAGGGTGTTATTCAGAACTGTCCTGGGCGGACATAAAACAAGCGGGGGAGGGAGTACTATTTCCCAGCAATTAGCCAAAAACCTTTTCCCGCGCGATACAACAAGATATAATTCTAAAATTAAACGGTCAGCAAGACTGGTAATTACCAAACTGAGAGAATGGGAAACTGCAGTGAAGCTTGAAAGATCTTACACCAAGCAGGAAATTATTACAATGTATTTCAACCAGGTTGATTTTTTATATAAAGCTGTGGGAATAAAGTCTGCAGCAAAGGTATATTTTAATACAAGTCCGGATTCACTTAAAATTGAAGAATCAGCATTGCTGGTTGGGATGGCAAAAAATCCAACAATTTATAATCCGTTAAGGGATAAATACGTAGATATGGCATTAAGGAGACGAAATATTGTTCTTTCGCAAATGAGTAAATATGGATTTCTCACTCATGCCGAAAGTGATTCATTAAAAAACCTTCCCATAGTAACAAATTATCAGAATATTTCCCATAACCTGGGTTTGGCTACTTATTACAGAGAGTTCTTAAGAAGGACATTAACAGCCAAAAAACCAGTCAGAAGAAACTACTTTATGTATGACAGGTTCAGGGAGGATTCCATAAAATGGGAAAATGACCCCTTATTTGGCTGGTGCGAAAAAAATAAAAAGCCCGATAATTCGCCATATGATCTTTATACTGACGGATTAAAAATACACACAACCATTAATTCTGTATTACAGCAGTATGCCGAGGAGGCAGTCAGGGAATATTTAGGCGGGTATCTGCAGGAAATTTTTTTTAATGAAAAAAAGGGCAGGAAAGATGCCCCATTCTCTGAAGATCTGGATCGAAAGCAAATAAACAGTATTCTTTGGAGGGCAATTGCTAATTCCGAAAGGGGGAGAAAGCTGAGAAGGCTTGGTGTTTCAAGAGATTCAATTTATAAGGTTTTCAATACCCCTGCAGAAATGGCAGTCTTCAGCTGGAAAGGAGATATTGATACTATTATGGCTCCGCTTGATTCAATAATTTATTATAAGCATTTTCTTCAATCAGGAGTGTTATCAATGGATCCTATAACTGGTTATGTTAAAGCGTATGTCGGGGGATTAGATTTCAGATATTTTAAATATGATCATGTTACACAGGGCAAAAGACAGGCAGGCTCAACATTCAAACCGTTTTTATATATTCTGGCAATGCAGGAGGGATTCTCTCCATGTCAGAAAGTACTGAACACACAACAAGTTTTCTATGATTATTATAAGGATACTGTATGGATTCCAAAGAGCAATAGCAGGGCTAAAGATTTAAATCAGATGAGAACTTTAAAGTGGGGATTAGCCCTATCAGAGAATAATATTTCGGCATGGCTGGTTAAAAGATTTAAACCTCAGCCAATTGCTAATGTTGCATATAAGATGGGAATTAAAAGTTATATTGATCCTGTTCCACCAATGATCTTCGGGACTTCAGATATGTCTGTCGAGGAAATGGTAGGGGCATATGCGACTTTTGCCAATAAGGGAATTCATACCACTCCTTTGTATGTAACAAGGATCGAGGATAAGAATGGAAATCTGTTAGCATCTTTTCAACCGGAAAGAATAGAATCAATAAGTGAGAAAACAGCCTTTTTAATGCTTAATTTAATGGAAGGAGCAGTAAATTTCGGGACTGCTGCCAGGCTCAGGTACAGGTATAATTTTACGGCACAAATATCGGGTAAAACAGGTACCACTCAAAATCATTCTGATGGCTGGTTTATGGGGATTACACCCAACCTTGTAACCGGTATTTGGGTTGGTGCAGAAGACAGATCAGTACATTTTGATAATCTTGTTATGGGTTCGGGTACAAATATGGCATTACCAATCTGGGCACATTACATGCAAAAAGTATATGCCGATTCTTTGTCGGGAATAAGCCAGGAAGATATTTTTGAAGAACCTTCTGATTTTGATATTATTCTGGATTGTAACAGGTATGAGATTGAAGATCCGGAAGTTCTTGACTTTGATGATATAGATTTTTAATAATTTTATTTAAACAGGTATTTTAAAGCACTTTCAACTTTTTTTACTCTTATTATTTCTATTTTGCTTTTAAAACCAGGACCTAAATTTGTGTTTGAAATAAGAATTTTCTGAAATCCTTGCTTGTCTGCCTCCCTTATTCTTTGCTCAATTCTGTTCACGGGTCTTATTTCACCTGATAAACCAACCTCTCCGGCAAAGCATATTTTTTTATTTATTGGTTTATCGAAACTTGAGGAAAGTATAGCACATATTACTGAAAGATCTATTGCAGGATCATTAACTTTTATTCCTCCTGCAATATTTAAAAAGACATCTTTTGTAGCCAGCCTGAATCCTGCTTTTTTTTCAAGAACAGCAAGCAACATGTTTAATCTTCTGATATCAAATCCTGTTGTGCTCCGTTGTGGCATTCCATAAACAGCTGAACTTACTAATGCCTGTACTTCTATTAAAAATGGGCGTATACCGTCGATTGTAGCTGCTATGGATACACCACTCATATTTTCTGTATTAGCTGAGATTAAAATATGTGAGGGATTGTTAATTTCTTTTAATCCGGTGTTTTGCATTTCAAAAATGCCTAGTTCAGAAGTTGGCCCGAACCTGTTTTTTATTACTCTTAATATTCTGTATATATAGTTATGATCTCCTTCGAATAAAAGGACCGTGTCAACAATATGTTCCAGGATCTTAGGCCCGGCAAGACTACCATCTTTTGTTATATGTCCTATAAGAATTATGGGGATAGAAGTTTTTTTTGAGAATTTTAACAATCTGGAAGTGCATTCCCTGACCTGGGAAACACTACCCGGAGACGATTCAATTTCTTCGGTTTGCAACGTTTGCACTGAATCAATAATTATTATATCAGGAGAAATATTCCGGATATGGACAAATATATTCTCTATTAGTATTTCACTTAATACGAAACAGTTGTCATTTTTCAGTTTAAGTCTGTCTGCCCTGAGTTTTATCTGCTGGTAACTTTCTTCACCTGATATATATAATACTTTCAACTCATTTAAAGTAAGAGCAAGTTGCAGGGCAATCGTAGATTTTCCGATTCCCGGCTCTCCTCCAAGTAATACAAGTGATCCGGGCACTAATCCTCCTCCCAGGATCCTGTTTAATTCAGTGTTTTTAGTATTTATCCTTTTTTCACCTGTTGAAGCAATTTCTGAAATTGATACAGGATTAGGGCTGGATTCAGAAAATTCAAGACTGGATAGTTTACTATTTCTATGTATTATTTCTTCAACATAAGTATTCCACATCCCGCATGATTGGCACCTTCCAATCCACTTAGCAGCTTCCGCCCCACAATTTTGGCAAATGTATACAGTTTTGGTTTTTGGCATTAATAGTGATTAAAAAAGTACGAAATAATAACTATATTATTTATTTTTAAGTGAGACCTTTTCTATTAGGCTGCTAGTAGAATAACCATCGACATAATCTATAGTAACTACCTTACCTCCTTTTGCTTTTATAATATCATAACCGACTATCTCATCAGGCTTGTAATCACCTCCTTTAACAAGAATGTCAGGCTGAATAAGTTTTATTAATTCATAAGGTGTTTCTTCATTAAATAGAATTACGGCAGTTACAAAATGAAGTGATGCAAGAATCAAAGCGCGGGATTTTTGGTCCTGATAAGGTCTTCCTGATCCTTTTATTTTCCTTACTGATTTATCTGTGTTTAACCCTATAATAAGCACGTCACCATTGTTAGCCGCTTTAGACAAATATTCAATATGGCCTCTGTGTAAAATATCAAAACATCCATTGGTAAATACTATAATTTTTCTTCTAAACCTCCAATATGTTAACCAGTAGTGAATGGAATCAGCTTTAATAATTTTCGATTTAATTATTCTTAATTTGTCCATTAATGCAAAAGTTTAGTAACAATTTTTATAACAGATAAATATAAAAAACTATATTCAAGAAATGAAAATTTATTTATATGATATTAAACATAAAAAATTTGAAGGGACTACTTCTTAAGTTTGTTTGTCCTGGTATCCGGAAAGATTAATGAGGGATTAAACTTTTTAGCTTCTTCAAAATCTAACACGGCATATGAAATAATAATAATAATATCACCTATAGATATTTTCCTGGCAGCCGGACCATTTATACATATTTCCCCGGAACCCCTTTTGCCTTTCATTACATAAGTATCAAGCCGTTCACCGTTATTAATATCGAGTACCTGTACTTTTTCAAATTCTGTAAGATTTGCAGCATCTATTAAATCTTCATCAATGGCGATACTTCCAATATAATCAAGATTTGAGTCAGTTACCGTTACCCTGTGTATTTTCGATTTTACTATTTCAATAAGCATAGTGCTGCAAAATTACAAATTAAAATTAATATTATCTATTAGTCTTACATTTCCAACTTTAGCGGCAATACAGCCAATTTTTTCTGAAGGTTCATCCCAGCTTTGAACAGGTTCAAGATTATCCGCATTGACAATTTCAAAATATTCAATCCTGATATGTGGATTTTCATCCAGAGTATTTATAACTTGTTCTTTTATGTCGCTAATAGCATATTTTCTGCTATTTTGTTTTGCCTGATACAAAGCATGGTAAATAAGAGCTGCACTTTTTCGTTCTTCGGCCGATAATAAACTGTTCCTTGAGCTCATTGCCAGGCCATCATTCTCCCGTACAATCGGACAAGCGATAATTTTAACAGGAATTTTTAAATCTTCTGTAAGCTTTTTAATAATAACAAACTGCTGGAAATCTTTTAATCCAAAATAGGCTCTGTGCGGATTAATTAAATCGAATAATCTGGTTACAATTTTTGCTACTCCATTAAAATGTCCGGGACGGTATTTACCTTCCATAACTTTATCCAGTTCCCCAAAATAGAATTTTCTGTTATCAGGCTTATCATACATTTCATTTTCTGAAGGAATAAATAAAATATCACATTTTATGTCTCCTAAGATTTTTAAATCCGCATCGGGAGTTTTTGGATAATTTTTAAAATCGTTTTCGTCATTAAATTGTGCGGGATTTACAAAAATACTGACTACTGTTATGTCATTCTGTTTTATTGAACAATCAATCAAAGAAAGATGTCCTTTATGTAAAGCTCCCATAGTAGGTACAAATCCTATGGTTGCCCATGTCTTAAGTGATTCAATTCTTTCACGGATGTCTTTTTTATATTTAAATATATCCACAGGTAAATCTTAATTTTGAATCAAACATACAATTTTTTAAAAGGAAATATTAATAATTTCAATAGTTATTATACTATAACTGATATTAATTTCGCACACCTGTAATTATTATTCTTAAGAGAAATCAATAAAGACTGTTGTAGTTCCTGAATTATATAATCTTAATTATTTTTAGTAATTTTGCATGTTATTTATAAATAATATGCACAGGTATATGGAAAGTTCAAAGATTTTGTATATCTCACAGGAAATTACTCCATATTTACCGGACACAGAGATGTCCCTTATTGCCCGTAATCTGCCACAGGGAATTCAGGAAAGAGGAAGAGAAATTCGCACATTTATGCCAAAATATGGATGTATTAATGAGAGGAGAAACCAGTTGCACGAGGTTATCAGGCTTTCAGGAATGAATATTATTATTAGTGATACTGACCATCCGCTGATTATAAAGGTTGCTTCAATACAAACTGCCAGAATGCAGGTATATTTTATTGATAATGAAGATTATTTTCAAAGGAAGTATATATTACAGGATGATAGCGGGGAATTCTTTGATGATAATGATGAAAGAGCAATATTTTTTGCAAGAGGAGTAATTGAAACAGTTAAAAAATTACAGTGGGCCCCGGATATTGTTCACTGTCATGGCTGGTTTACTTATTTAATACCTTTATATCTGAGAAAAGTATTTTATGATGATCCATTATTTTTGGACACAAAAATTATTTTATCAATATATAATAATGAATTTAATAAACCGTTAAATAAATCATTAAAGAACAAATTATTAGCCGAAGGAATTGCAGGAGAGGAGCTGAACTTAATTAAAGATCCTAATTATATTAACCTAAACAAGTTAGCAATAAGAATGTCAGATGCTGTAATAATGGGTAGCGATAAAATTAATGCTGAAATTAAAAAATATATTGATATTCAGGATAAACCTATACTGCAATATTATGATGGGGATAATTACGTAGATATATATTCCGAATTTTATAATAAAATTTTAACTGAAATTGTTGATGCTTAGATATTCTCATCCTGCTCTTAAAAAAAGGCTGCCATTAACCACGATAAAGCAATATATTAATTCCTGTATTCTACTCATTTTATTATATGCATGCCAGGAGGATCCCAGTAAACTGGGATTGGAATTTTTACAGGATTCTGATATGCTGGATGTCGCATTAACTGATACGCTGACAGTAGAGGCATTTACTGTAGAAAGGGAACATGTTTTAACAACCAGTCAATACAGTCTGCCGCTGGGTAGTTATGCTGATCCAATTTTTGGCCAAGTCAAAGCCGAATTTTTAGCACAATTTGCATTTAGTGATTATGTTGATTTTGGACTCTATTCTGTATGCGATTCATTGATAATTGAGTTGTTTTGTTCAGGGAGCTATGGAAATGGCGAGTTTACATCGGAAATAAATGTTTATGAACTGACTTCAGATTTGGCTGATTCAATTGATTATTATTCTGATTTTGATCCGGTGGGCTTATATAACATAAATAAAATTAATGTTTCTGATGCCATAATTAGTAATTTAAATACGAATGATGATAATACAGATTCAACCTTAATTAAGATACATTTAAGTAATTTTTATGGAAATAAGCTTCTTTATCCTCCTGTTGAAGATGACAGCCTTTTTTACATAAATGATTCTGTTTTTAAAGCCAACATTAAAGGATTATATTTTTCTGTGGATCAAGTTGATGAAGGAGGGTTAATTTTATATGCAATACCTTCCAATATATCATCAAGAATTGTTTTGTATTATCATAATCTGGAAGATACGCTTGAGTTTTCATATTATTTTTACGGGTCGTATGTTAGAATAGGCATTTTCGATTTTAATAGTCATAACGAGGCAAACATACCTTACTTAAATAATACGGCTTTTCAGGATACAGCCATATATCTGCAATCATTAGGAGGTACTGTTGCGGATATAAAATTTCCGCATATTGGCAATTTAATTGAAGATTTGGGCAGAGTATCTATAAATAAAGCTGAACTTATTATACCAGTTATAACGGATAGTCTTGAAAAGACTGAATATGAGATTCCCGATCAGTTAGGTTTAAGATCGGTAAATGCTGAAGGCAAGGAAACTATCATTCCTGATGATCCTGCAGTACTGGGGCTTGTTGGGTACTTTGGAGGGAAATATGACGATGAAATCAAAGCTTATAAATTTAATATAGGTAATTATATTCAGAGCCTCGTTAATGGCAATGAATATAATGATTTACGTCTATTTGTCGGAACCTATGATGAGACTACCAGTTTTTTAACGTATAATATTACAAAAGCTGATAGAGTTGTACTGGCCAGTGGCAATAATTCAAATAATAAAATAAGATTAGATATATTTTATACTAAAATACCTTAAGAAACTTAAAAATGTGTGGAATTGTAGGTTATATAGGAGACAGGGAAGCATACCCTGTTTTAATAAACGGACTAAAGCGTCTGGAATATCGCGGATATGATTCTGCCGGGATATCGATTTTAAATAAGAAACCACTAATCTATAAATGTAAAGGGAAGGTCAGTGATTTAGAGGAATATGTAAAAAATAAGGATTTATCGGGACATATAGGCATAGGGCATACAAGATGGGCTACTCATGGTGAGCCAAATGATGTAAATGCCCATCCCCATTCCTCGGAAAAAGGTAAGTTTATTCTTATACATAATGGCATAATCGAAAATTATGCAAAACTTAAGGAAAGACTTAAAAACAGAGGTGTAATATTTAAAAGTGAGACAGATACAGAAGTACTGGCTAATTTAATGGAGTATATATATTTAAAAGGGAAGGTTAAAGCAGAAATGGCTGTAAGACTAGCTTTATCCAGAGTCGTTGGGGCATATGGATTAGTAATAATGTGTACGGATGAACCTGATAAGATTATCGCTGCAAGGAGAGGCAGTCCATTGGTAATTGGTGTTGGAAATGAGGAATACTTTCTGGCCTCGGATGCTACACCTATTGTTGAATACACTAAAAGTGTAATTTATTTGAATGATGATGATGTAGCAATTATTACGAAAAATGAATTAACACTGAAAACAGTTAGAAACGATCCCCAGACTCCTATAATTCAAAAACTGGATATAGATATTGGAGAAATTGACAAAGGCGGATTCACTCATTATATGCTAAAAGAGATTTTTGAGCAACCTCGTTCTATACTGGATACATTCAGAGGAAGAGTAGCCTCAGATAATTCAAGCATTCGCCTGGGCGGACTATTTAATGTATTACCAAGACTTATTGACGCTAAGAGAATAATCATTATAGGCTGCGGGACTTCATGGCATGCAGGATTGCTGGGGGAATATCTGTTTGAAGATTTGGCAAGAATCCCGGTAGAGGTTGAGTATGCTTCTGAATTTAGATACAGGAATCCGGTAATAAATAAAGATGATGTTATCATAGCAATTAGTCAAAGCGGAGAAACTGCAGATACACTGGCTGCAATTCATCTGGCAAAGCGGGCTGGTGCTTTGGTACTTGGAATTTGCAATGTCGTAGGATCAAGCATCCCGCGCGAAACAGATGCTGGAGTATATACTCATGCGGGGCCTGAGATTGGAGTAGCTTCAACAAAGGCATTTACAGCTCAGGTTACTGTCCTGGCAATGATGGCGATTTTATTAGGACATAAGAAAGGCATTTTATCTGACGAGGTATATGTTAAATACATTAAGTATTTGACTGAAGTACCTGAGAAGATTGAAAATATTCTTAAGATGGATGAGGATTTCAAAAAAATTGCGACTTTATACAAAGAAGCAAATAATTTTTTATACCTGGGAAGGGGTTATTTCTTTCCTGTTGCTTTGGAAGGAGCATTAAAACTAAAGGAAATATCTTACATTCATGCTGAAGGGTATCCGGCAGCTGAAATGAAACATGGTCCTATAGCACTTATAGATCATAATATGCCTGTTGTTGTTATAGCTACCAAAGATAACTCCTATGACAAGATAGTAAGTAATATTCAGGAAGTTAAGGCAAGGGACGGAATTGTAATTGCTATTGTGACTGAAGGTGATAAGGTTATCAAAGATCTGGCAGATCATGTGCTGGAAATTCCTGATATCGATACTGTTTTTTCACCCTTGTTAGCTGTTATACCCTTACAATTACTGTCATATCATATTGCTGTAATGAGGGGTTGTAACGTTGATCAGCCGAGAAACCTTGCAAAGTCAGTGACTGTGGAATGATCATCTTTTAATATACTGGTTATCATAATATTTTTCATATTCACCGGTTATAACATTATTTAACCATTTTTCATTATTCAGATACCAGTCTACGGTTTTTGACAAACCCTCTTCAAATTTAACGGAAGGCTGCCATTTCATTTTGTCCTTTAATTTCGTACAATCAATTGCATATCTGAGATCATGGCCTGCACGATCTTTGACAAAAGTTATTAATTTGGCTGATGAGCCCTCTTTCCTCCCCAGTTTTTCATCCATTATTTCGCAGAGCTTTCTTACTAAATCAATGTTTCGCCATTCATTATTTCCACCAACATTATAGGTTTCTCCTGTTACACCTTTATGAAAAATTATATCTATAGCATTTGCATGGTCTTCAACATACAGCCAGTCTCTTATATTCTCCCCTTTGCCATAAACAGGAATAGGCCTGTTGTTCTTAATATTGTTGATTGTTAGTGGAATAAGTTTTTCAGGAAACTGGTTTGGTCCATAATTATTGCTGCAATTTGAAGTAATTACAGGAAGTTTGTAAGTGTTAAAATATGCTCTGACAAAATGATCTGAGCTGGCTTTTGAGGCAGAGTAAGGACTTCTTGGGTCATATGGTGTTTCTTCAGTAAAATATCTGCCTTCTTCAATAGAACCATATACTTCATCTGTTGAGATATGGTAAAAAAGTTTATTAGTATAATTATCTTCCCAGATTTTTCTTGATGCATTAAGCAAATTTACCGTCCCCAGTATATTTGTGTGTATAAAATTCATTGGGTCTGATATTGATCGATCAACATGAGATTCTGCTGCAAGATGAATTATACCATCGAACCGGAATTCCGTAAATATTTCATTTATTAATACCGGATTATTAATGTCGGCCTTAAGGAATTTATAATTTTCTTTGGATTCAATATCAACGAGATTTTCAAGATTTCCTGCATATGTAAGATTATCCAGATTAACTATTTTGTAATTCGGATATTTATTTACAAAAAACCGAACAACGTGAGAGCCTATAAATCCGGCACCACCGGTTATGAGAATTATTTTGTTCATATTTATCCAGTTTAGTCTTTCAGACTTTTTTTCGTATGTTTTTTTCCCAATTCCAGGCTGATAAAAGAGTCTCTTCTAATGATATTTCTGCCTTCCAGCCTAATTCCCTGTTTGAAAAAGACGTGTCAGCATATACCATATCAATATCGCCTGGGCGTCTCGGGTATATCTTATATTTTATCTTTTGGCCGGTAGCTTTTTCGAAGGTGCTGATTATTTCAAATACAGATACTCCTTTCCCGGTTCCTAAATTAAAGACTTCATAATTACTCTTACATTTATTTTCCAATAATCTTTTTATTGCTGCTACATGCGCTCTTGATAAATCTACAACATTAATATAATCTCTCACTCCTGTGCCGTCAGGAGTGTTATAATCATCTCCAAAGATCCTTAAGTGATCATGTATTCCAATGGCTGTTTGAGTAACATACGGAACAAGATTTAAAGGGATCCCTAAAGGTAATTCACCAATTAGTGCGCTTTTATGTGCTCCAACAGGATTAAAATAACGTAAGGAGATAGCATTTAAATTACTATTTACGTTTATTGTATCAAGAATTATTTCTTCAGAGATCTGCTTGGTATTTCCGTATGGTGAATTAGCTTTTTTAATCGGGGAATCTTCCGTCACCGGCAATTTATCAGGCAGTCCGTAAACAGTGCAGGATGAAGAAAATACCATATCAGGAATATTATAATCAATCATTGCTTTTAATAAATTAATCAATGAAACAATGTTGTTATAATAGTAGTCAAGAGGAATTTCAACAGATTCACCTACAGCCTTTAAAGCAGCGAAGTGTACAATAGCTTCCATCTCAGGATACTTTTTGCATAGCTCAACCACTTTATCATTATCACATAGATCAAATTTTTCAAAATGCGGCCGTATTCCTGTAATTTGTTCAATACCATCAAGTACTTCTAATCGTGAATTCGATAAATTATCAACGATTACTACTTCAAACCCCTCTTCAATGAGTTCAACGGCAGTATGGGACCCTATATAGCCAGTACCTCCGGTAACTAATACGAGCTTTTTCATATTATTTTAATTATAACGCCGTTTTTAAGCTGATATTTTTCTTTACTTTCAGGGCATATGGCAATTTGTTCCTCGTTAAAATCCAGCCGGTGTCCGTATTCACTCATCCAGCCGATATGTTTTGCGGGATTTCCTACAACTAAAGAATAAGGTTTAACATCTTTTGTAACCACAGCTCCGGCTCCTACAAATGAGTATCTGCCAATATTTTTGCCGCATATGATAGTAGCATTAGCCCCTATAGTAGCACCTTTTTCAATAACGGTCTTCACGTATTTATCTCTTCTGACTATAGCACTTCTGGGATTGTTTATATTAGTAAATACCATCGAAGGGCCAAGGAACACATCATCTTCACAGATGACGCCTGTATAAATTGAAACATTATTCTGTACTTTAACGTTTCTGCCAAGCACAACTTCAGGAGAAATTACGACGTTTTGTCCAATATTACATTTTTCTCCGATTATGCAATCAGGCATAATATGTGAAAAATGCCAAATTTTCGTGCCTTTTCCAATTTGGCATCCTTCATCAATTACTGCTGTTTCATGAGCAAAATATTCTTTATCCATAATAATTATTTACTTACAAAATCAATTACTGATTGTGTGATATAGTTCATTTGTTCTTCATCAAGTTCTGTATGCATTGGTAATGAAAGTACGGTCCTGCTGAGTTCCTCGGCAACCGGGAAATCCCCTTTTTTATAACCCAGAAAGGCAAATGCTTTTTGCAAATGTATTGGAACCGGATAATAAATCATAGAGGGGATACCTTTTGAATGCAGATACTCTTTAAGCTCACCCCTGTTGATGTCTTTTATCCTTAATGTGTATTGATGAAATATATGGTTAGAATAAACGGCACGCAATGGTATAATAATATTGGGAACGCCCTTAAATGCATTGTCATAAAAATCCGCTGCCTTTTGTCTGGCCAAATTATATTTATCAAGGTATTTTAATTTTACACTGAGTATAGCTGCCTGAATTGCATCCAATCTCGAATTAACACCAACCATATCATAATAATACTTGACTTTCATGCCATGGTTGGCAATAGTTCTTATTTTTTCAGCTAATGCATCATTGTTTGTAATTATTGCTCCTCCGTCACCAAAGCATGCCAGATTTTTTGAAGGGAAAAACGAGGTACATCCGAGATTACCAATTGTAGAGGCTTTCAATTTTTCATTGTTTTTAAAATAAAAATCACAACCCATTGCCTGTGCAGCATCTTCAATAATATATATATTGTATTTGGATGTAATGTCAATAATTTTTTGCATGTCTGCGCATTGTCCGAACAAATGCACAGGGATAACAGCCTTTGTTTTATCTGTGATAGTTGATTCCAGAGCAGCCGGGTCAATATTGAATGTATTTTGATCTACATCTGCCGGCACGGGTTTAAGTCCGAGAAGAGAAATGACTTCTGCAGTTGAAATAAAGGTAAAAACAGGTGTAATAACCTCGTCACCGGGTTTTAAGTCTAATGCCATTAAACTGACCTGTAATGCATCAGTGCCGTTTCCACATGCAATAACATGGTCTGCTTTAAGATATCCGGCCAGTTCGTTTTCAAATTCTGTGATAACAGGACTTTTAACAAAAGATGCAGAATCAATAACATTTTGTATGGCATTATTAATTTCAGTTTTTATTTTAAGATATTGAGCATTAAGATCTACCATCGTGATTTTTCGCATGATATTTTATTCTTAAAATTATCTACTAATATAATATTTGGTGACGAATAATAACTATTTAATAATATTAATTTAAGTCTTTTCTTTTTGCAGTTAATAAACAGATGATGTGTTTTTATAAGTATTTAATGATTATTATTTATTAATTTTGGACAAGGTTATATTTATAATAATTGTAAAAAATTCTTTAAAAAATTGGATATTGCTGTCTTTATTAAGGAATTGATTTTGAGGAATGAATGTGTTATACTACCCCATTTCGGAGGATTTATTACAAGATATCGTCCTGCAAATATTGACCCCGGGGAAAAAATATTGACACCTCCTTCAAAGGAGATTGAATTTCGAAAGGATTTAAAAAAGGATAATGGGCTTCTTGTAGATTATATAGCAAAAAAGAAAAAAATATTTATTACAAGAGCCATGAGATTAATTCAGGACTATGTAAATGAAATTAATGCTAAACTTAACAGGGGTGAGAAGGTTGTACTGGAAGGTATTGGTTCATTTGTAAAAGACTTAAGCGATCAGGAGATTAAGTTTTTTTCTTTCAGGGATGAGAACTATCTTATTGATTCATATGGATTGATGAATCTTGAATTATCGGAATTGGAAAAATCTGTTAGTCCGGACGACACGAATCTTCAAATTCCACCTGTTAAAGTTATTAACTGGAAAAAGACGGGAATCTGGGTGGCCTCAAGTATTGTAATATTAATTTTATTATTGATTCTGATAATTCCTTTAACAGATTCCAAATATAAGGCTAATTTAAATTTTAATTTTTTATTCCCGGGTAAACCGGATAGTATCAGTAGTGAGGAAAATGAGAAGATCATATTCGGAAAACGCAGAATAATAAAACAGGATTCTGCAAATGATTTTGGACAACTAATTGACAATGCCACCAGAAAAGAAGTTGCTCTTTTTTATAGTGAACCTGAAGATAATAAAGATGAAGATTATAAAGATGAAGACTATAAAGATGAAGATTTTATAAGCCAGTCAAATAAATATTACCTTGTTGCAGGAAGTTTTAAAAGACTGGAAAATGCTGAGAGATTAAAATCTGATTTGTTAAATGACGGATATAATCCACAAATTCTTAAGACCGAAAACGGCTATTTCAGAGTTACACTTTCTTCATTTGACAACCTTAATATAGCTATACGTGAACTGGAAAGAATACGCAAGGGATTGAAGAAATCTGTGTGGATTTTGAGTATATAATGCCTATTTAATAACCTTTATTATCCAGATATCCTGCTGAGGTTTCCCGTTTGATTTACCTCCCTCAATGAATTCCAGTATTTTATTAGGAGAAATTAATTTCTTTATATATTCAGGGGAATGAAAAGCTGAAAATGTTCTGTGGCCTTCCCTTGTTTTACCTCTGACAACAAGTTCTCCATTATTGAATTTGTTGATCTCTTCCTTTGATAATTTATACAGGAATGCTTTCCCCTGGGTTGATAATAGTATAATTGCATTTTGTTTTGCAATTCTTAATAGTTCATTAAACCATTCTATATGATTTTTTTCAGAAAGGTGTGTAAAAACTGATATACCCAGAATTATATCAAATGAGCTGTCATTAAATGCCATTGGGGGCCCCAGATTATTTTGTGAAAAAACTATCCCTTTGATATTTTCCCTGCACCATTGTATTGAATCTTTATTATAATCAGTACCGTAAATCTTGCATGATTTATCGAGCAAAACAGGAAGATGTCTTGTAATTCTTCCGGGGCCGCATCCCCAGTCAAGAATATTAATATCTTTAAATATAATGTGTTTTTCCAGCATTGATACCAGTGATCTGCAGGTTTCCAGACCGCCATAAAAATATTTATTATAATCCATGCGGAAGGATTCATAAATGAGGTAGTCAGGGGGTAGCGGGATATCAGGATTACTTATTCTGAAAATTTTATTATTATTGATATTGTTAAGATAATGACAAAAATATCTGACCTTGTCTCCGAAGTAGATTAAACCTAGATTTCTTAAGATTGATGAGAAAAATACTCTAACCATTTATAATCGGAGTTAATAAACTTTTTCTAAATATTTTCAGAAGAAGCCTTTTGTAATCAATTGATTTACAGTATAACAGTCAATATCTGGCAGAATGATATTAATTAACCTCAGAACCTTCTTCAGTTGTCTCTTCTGGTGTAATGAATGTTAGTTTACCTCCGGAATCTACAGCCATTAAAATCATACCTTGTGATTTAATACCTTTAATATTCCGGGGTTCAAGGTTAGCAAGAATAATTACCTGTTTCCCGATAATATTGTCAGGTTTGAAATCTTCAGCAATTCCCGCAACTACTGTCCGCGTGTCCAATCCTGTATTAATTTTCAATTCCAGCAACTTATTGGTCTTAGGTACTTTTGCTGCTTCCAAAATCGTTCCCACCCTGATATCCAGCTTTGAGAAATCATCAAAATTTATGTTTTCTTTTTGTGGTTTGATTTTAGCTTTGGTTTTGTCATTATTTGTTTTCACCTTTTTTAATTTTTTAAGTTGTACTTCAATATCTGAATCTTCTATTTTTTCAAACAGTAAATCAGGTTTATTTATTTTGTGCCCGGGAGGCAGTAGGTTTATCTTGCTGATTTCGTTCCACGCAAGTTTTTTAATATTCAGAAATCCGGCCAGTTTATTTGCAGTATAAGGAAGAAAAGGATCAACTATCGCAGATATGTTGGCTGTTATTTGCAGGGATATGTTCATGATAGTCTTAACCCTGGACTCATCTTTTTTTATTAAGTTCCATGGTTCAGTATCTGCAAGATATTTATTTCCTA
Source organism: uncultured Bacteroidales bacterium (assembly GCA_964521285.1). GTDB lineage: Bacteria > Bacteroidota > Bacteroidia > Bacteroidales > UBA10428. Next base: position 56,739 of record CAZFQS010000020.1, read on the forward strand.
ACCGCGCATAATCCATGGCATATTTTAATGCTTCTCTAAAACGGAAATTCTCAATACTGTTTTCTACAGAGGTCTTTATTTTTGGTATTTGATTAATTATTTTTTTGTCGTAATCAGTGAGTTCATTAATATCAGGCACTTTGCCTTTGAAGTATTTATGCGTTAACACAAATGTGCGATTAACAAAGTTACCCAGAATGGCGACAAGTTCATTATTATTTCTTGTTTGGAAGTCTTTCCAGGTAAAATCATTGTCCTTTGTTTCAGGTGCATTGGCACATAGTACATAGCGAAGAACATCCTGTTTATCTTTAAAATCTTTCAGGTATTCGTATAACCATACGGCCCAGTTACGCGATGTTGAAATTTTGTCTCCTTCAAGATTCAGGAATTCATTTGCAGGCACATTATCAGGTAATATATAGCTGCCTTCGGTTTTGAGTATTACCGGGAATATAATGCAATGGAATACAATATTATCTTTCCCGATAAAATGGACCAGTCTGGTTTCTTTGTCTTTCCAGTACTTATCCCATTCATTTGTTAATTCTTTGGTTGCTGAAATATATCCTATCGGGGCATCGAACCAGACATATAACACTTTTCCTTCGGCTCCTTTCACCGGAACAGGAATACCCCAGTCCAGGTCCCGGCTTACAGCACGTGGCTGAAGACCCTGATCAAGCCAGGACTTACACTGGCCATAGACGTTAGCTTTCCAGTTTTTATGATCATCAAGAATCCATTTTTTTAAAAAACTCTCATGCTTATCTAATGGTAAAAACCAGTGTTTAGTTTCTTTTAGTACAGGTTCGGAACCACTGATTGTGGATTTTGGATTAATTAAATCAATCGGACTAAGTGATGTGCCACAGCTCTCACACTGATCTCCATAAGCAGAGTCCTTTCCGCAATAAGGACATATACCTGTAATATATCTGTCGGCAAGAAACTGATCAGCTTCTTCGTCGAAGTATTGTTTAGTTGTCTTTTCAATAAATTCTCCCTTTTCATACAAATTGCTGAATATTTCTGATGCCAGCTGATAGTGTGTTTTGGCGGTTGTTCTGGAATATATATCAAAGGAAATTCCAAAATCCTCAAATGCTTTCTTATTCATTTTATGATATCTGTCTACAATATTCTGGGGAGTTACGCCTTCCTGCCTGGCTTTAATGGTAATTGGAACACCATGTTCATCTGAACCGCATATAAAAAGAACATCTTCATTTTTAAGCCTTAAATATCTTACATAAATATCAGCAGGAATGTATGCTCCTGCCAGATGCCCTATATGTATTGGTCCGTTTGCATACGGAAGTGCTGCTGTGACAAGATGGCGCTTATAGTTTTCCATTTTAAATCAAAGACTTTTAACTGGTATTTATTTTTCTGTAAAGTACATAAAGATTTATTAAATTGCCAAAGATATTCAAACCTGCTGATTTAAGAAAGAAAATTCGTTAGCCTATGATTACACCTCCATTTTTAAAGGAAAATGATACTATTGCTATTGTTGCTCCGGCAGGCAAAATAACAGAAAAAAAGATAGCAAGGGCAATTAAGATTTTTAACGATTGGAGTTTAAAAGTTGAACTGGGCAGGAATATTTATAAGAGAAAGAATACTTTTGCCGGTAATGATAAGCAACGCAGAGACGATTTCCAGAATGTTATTGACATGGAGGATATTAAAGCTGTTATTTGTGCAAGAGGTGGTTATGGGACTTTAAGAATTATTAATAAAATTGATTTTAAAAAGTTCAGGCAGAATCCGAAGTGGATTGTAGGATTTAGTGACATTACAGTAATTCATTCTTTTTTGCAGAAGAACATTAAATGTGAGAGTATTCATGCTGTAATGCCAGGGAATTTTCCTGAAAATGAAAAGGGGAGCAAGTCGCTTAACTCATTAAAAAATATTTTGTTCGGAGGAAAAGCAGAATACGTGATAAACTCACATTTTCAAAGCAGACAGGGGGAAACAGAAGGTGTATTAATAGGGGGTAATTTATCAGTTTTGTATAGTATGCAGGGAACCAGCCTGGAAATTGACACAAAGGACAAAATACTTTTTATTGAAGATGTGAATGAATACCTTTATCATGTTGACAGAATGATTTCAAACTTTAAGTTAAGCGGAAAGCTGGATAATTTAAGAGGCCTGATAATCGGACAGATGAACAGAATGAAAGACTCACCCGTCGCTTTTGGAGAAAGTGCTTATGAAATATTATATAGAGCTGTTGAAGAATATAATTATCCGGTTATTTTTAATTTTCCTGCAGGGCACATTAGGCCAAATATGGCCTTAATTTTAGGCAGGCGGATTAAAATGTCAGTAGACTCTCAAACAAGTAAAATAATCTTTTAAACGTTAACAGTATCTTATGTCAGAGCATATTGAACTTGGGAAAAAGGGAGAATTGATAGCAGTTGATTATCTTAAGTCCCGGGGGTATAAGGTCCTGGAGATGAACTGGAGAACAAGACATAAAGAAATTGATATTATAGCTCTTGATAAAAATGAAATAGTTTTTGTAGAAGTTAAAACGCGGAAGAATAATTATTTTGGTGATCCTGAAGAGGCTGTGAATTTAAAAAAACAGAAATTTCTGATAAATGCTGCCGAAAATTATATTATTACAAACAAGATTGATCTGGAGGTACGTTTTGATATAATCTCAGTTATTGGCGAGGGCAGTAAATATAATATTAATCATATAAAGGAAGCTTTTTGCCCGGGCATTAGCTAAACTTTAAAAGGTCATTATTTTTTTTTATATCTGTAACCAGGAATAATGCTCATAAATTCATGCATTTTTGAAGTTGTAATTCATTTTTACATAAAATATTAATTTTTATTAAAATATTTATGTAAATTTGAAGTATAATTACAAATTTACATAGTATGTATATAGATAGGGAAATAGAAGCAGAAATATTGAAGGGGGTGTCTGGTTTTCCGGTTATCACTATTACTGGCCCACGCCAATCAGGTAAAACAACAATGATAAAACACCTTTTCCCGGATAAAAAGTACATTTCTCTTGAGGATCCTGATAATTACGAAATTGCAAAAACCGATCCACGCGGATTATTAAACAAGTATTTGGATGGAATTATTCTTGACGAAGTGCAGCGTGTACCTGAATTGCTTTCATATATTCAGGGAATAGTTGATAATTATAATACTCCGGGGATGTTTATCCTGTCAGGTAGTCAACAGTTTAATTTAATGAGTGGTGTGACTCAGTCGTTAGCAGGAAGAACAGCAATTTTTAAACTTTTTCCTTTCAACATGTCT
>CAZFQS010000021.1:0-59936 GCA_964521285.1 uncultured Bacteroidales bacterium
GGCTTTTCGCAATTACAAAAAATCATTGTATTGCTTACTCCAGGGAAAGAAAGAACATTCACTTTGAAAATATTATATACAATGAAAATCTTGCTGAAGAACCAACTGATTTAAATGAAAGAGAATTATATGAACAAAGGGAATTAATTCTCGATTGTATGTTAAAAGATATACGTGAAACCGAAAGAAAAATGTTAATATTAAAATACCAGCAAAATTATTCAATAAAAGATCTGCAAAAAGAGCTTAATATATCGGCCAGCGCAGTAAAAATGAGGCTTCAAAGGGCAAGACAAAAGGTACAAAAACTTTATGAACAAACAAATATATCAGCAGTAGTTATTTAATAATTTTAAATTTATACGGTCATGAACCAGCCTCCAAAAAGTAAATACAACAAAATAATTATAGGACTCAGTGCTGTTGCATTCATATTAATAATCTTGATTATTATTCAACATTTCTATAAGAAAAAAAGTGAGTCTTTTATTCTTCAAAATGATCAGTTAAAAACAGAACTCCGAGAGGCCAGAATTGAAATAAATAAATATAAAGGAATATCAGAAAAACTAGATCTGATAGTTAAGGAGGCTAATATTAAGATCACGGAAAAAGAATCAAAGATTGCCAGGCTGGTATCGGAAAATATTAATATTCAAAAGGAGAACAAAGAGCTCAAAGACGAAATCCTGGAGATAAAAGAGGATTATCTTGAAGTTATTGATTCATTGCTGGTTGAAAGGGGAATAAACTCATTTTTAAACAGTACTATTGAGGATTTGGAAAATGAAATCATAACCCTGAGTAAGAAAGTTGGCATTGCTGAACTATTTGTTACTGAAAATATAATTGCAGCTCCTATCAAGGAAAGTAATTTTGGCCGTCGTCAGCAAACGGCAATGGCAAGAAAGGCCAGGTCTATCAAGATATGTTTTGATATACTGGGAAACAGGATAATTCCAGCTGGTTTTTATGATATTTATTTAAGAATAATTACACCTGAAGGTAAAATCCTGAAGCATGATGATGTAAGTACTAAAACTTTTTTTCATCCCGTATTTGAGATAAATGCTGAATACACTGCACAGGAGATTTTAAATTACAAAAGTGAAAAGGTAAATAAGTGCATAATATGGCGACTGGACTATTCATTAAAGCCAGGGCTTTATTTGGTGGAATTATTCACTGACAAACAAAAATTAGGGACAACAACCTTTACACTCAAATAAATTTCCCTGCATTTAATAATTTATTTTCTAACAGGATAGATCCGACCTGGTGCATTATACTTCCCTGTGACCAATACCATTTTAAGCGTCCCAATATAAAGATTTTCATTATGGGAGAAAATGTAATTTTATTTCCATACTGTATTGCTTATGATAACCGCCATTCATTTGCATTTACAGTTGAAATGGCCAGAAAAATAAATGCATGCGTAATAACTCTTACGACTTATAATATCGAATATAAAGACTTATTAACAGTACAAGCTTATAGAAAAGCAGCGGAGAAAGAAAAAAATAAAATATATTACCATTTATTGGAATTGCGGGGATATTATCAGGGACAATTCAATAAATGGAAAAGTTTTGATGATATTATATTTAAAAATATTATAAATGAAGGCGGCATTGAATTCAATCTTTTGCAAGTATTAAAAAATAAAAATTTATTAATAATAATCACTAATCACAACAACCATACTGAAAATAGATTATTCAGTGAATTCATGCTAACGTTGTTTGATAAATACAAGCCAAAATGTCTCATTTTACCGGAGGATACAGAATTTTATACAGTGGATTCAAATTTACCTGCTCATTTATTCAAAAAACAAAAAGATAACAAATTTATGCAAATGCTTACCCGGTCGGAAATGTTAAACTTACCTGAGGATTTAGCCCTATTCAAAAATGAACTTGCTGTGATAAATTGACGAATAATCTAATAATAACTACTTTCATTCATTATAAGATAATTATATAAATAATAATAAAATATTTATGCGAGCCAATATTATTGAAATAACAACTGTATTTATGGTCTTATTCGCAGTAATTGACATTTTAGGATCTGTTCCTGTTATTATTAAATTCAAGCATGAGGGTAATGAAATTCATCCGTTAAGAATTACACTGGTGGCTTTTTTAATCCTTATTATCTTTCTTTTTGGAGGTAAATTAATTTTACAGTTATTTGGTGTTGATATTTCATCATTTGCTATAGCAGGTTCAATTGTCATATTTATTATTGCCATGGAAATGGTCCTTGGTGTTAAGATATTTAAAACCGAATCCCCTAAAAGCGTTTCAATCGTCCCTTTGGCTTTCCCGTTAATTGCTGGGGCCGGTTCTATTACTACCCTTTTGTCACTAAGGGCTGATTACTCTCTGTTAAGCATAATCATAGCATTGGCAATGAATATGATTATTGTTTACATTGTTCTAAGGCTTACTGATGTAATTGAGTCTCTTATAGGAAATACAGGGCTGCTGATTCTTAAAAAAATTTTCGGCATCATTCTTTTAGCTATTGCAGTTAAACTGTTTATTTCAAACACCGGGATAATTTTAGAGAAATAGGAAGGGGGGCAATAGGAAAGGGGACAGTGCCCCAGGATTAAAACCTTAAGAATAAAACGGCTTATATAAATAAGGGCGATGTCCCCTTTTCTGTAACTTTTCAAATGTGACTAAATTATATTTGCATTGTCTAAATATTTAGCAGATAAATTATGTAAATTTGCTATAAGCGAAATTCTGGAAATTGATTGAGTAAAAGAACCGGTTAGGGATTAATATTAAAGTTAGATGTAATTAAAACAAATTATTTCAATATTTGTTAACGTATTATTATTTCTCAAAACAGAAAAAAAATATTATACATTTTATAAATTTTTAATATAAAGAGAAAGGTTGAATAATAATTTAAAATTTAAAATCATGGCAACACAGAAAAAAGCAACTACAAAAACAAAATCGGCTGGGAGTAAAAACCCAACAGCAAAATCGAGTCCTGCAAGCACCAAAAAAAAGAATATCACTATTGATGATATCCGCAAAAGAGCAGAAAAAATCTATAATGAAAGGATAGCTAAAGGAATACCCGGGAGTTCTGAATCTGACTGGTTACAGGCTGAAAAAGAACTGAAAGGTTCAAAATAAAGGAGCCCTGTTTTAGCAGCTTAATATTAGTTTGGTATAATTTAGACTAATACTAAAAATATGTAAATCATGAAAAAGTATTGGATTATAATTCTATTATTGCCATTATTTGTTGGATGTTCTTCTTCCAGAAAAGTTACAAGGGTAGATGAATCCCAGCAAATTGATTTGAGTGGCAGATGGAACGATACAGATTCCAGGCTTGTGGCTGAAGAAATGATTGGAGATGCCCTAAGCCGGGTGTGGCTGGCCAACTTTCGGGAAAATAAAAATCGCAATCCTGTTTTAATAGTTGGGCTTATAAAGAATAAAACCAGTGAACATATAAGCACAGAAACCTTTATTAAAGATATTGAACGCGAATTTATAAATTCAGGCAAAATTAAAGTAGTTCAAAGCAGCGAGGCTCGTGATGAATTAAGAAATGAGCGTGCCGACCAGCAAGATTTCGCTTCAGCCGAGTCGGTAAAAAAATGGGGGCTCGAAAAAGGTGCTGACTTTATGCTGCAGGGGACTATTAATTCTATTACTGATGCCTATAATAAAGAAAAAATAGTATATTATCAGACTGACCTGGAATTGTCAGACCTGGAATCAAACGAAAAGGTGTGGATTGGAAGTAAAAAGATTAAAAAAGTAGTAAAAAACTAAAATAAAATGTCATGTTATAAATTGATATGCTCTTCAAAGGTTTTATTAATTTATACAGCTGTTTTACTATTTTTTGGTTGTGCAACTTATTACGATAAAAATCAGAAGTTCCAGCAAAAATTTGTTCAGGGAGAAATAGATGAAGCTAACAATATCTTAAATAAGAATAAGCGGGGAGAAACTGATAAGAATAAGTTGTTGTACTTTCTTCAGAAAGGTGTAGTTATGCAGATGCTCCAAAATTATGAAGAAAGTAATTCATACTTTGAAAAAGCATATATTTTTACTGAAGATTTCAGGAAAAATTACACAAAAGAAGCACTGAGCATATTAACCAATCCTGCAATCAAGCCTTATGAAGGTGAAGACTTCGAAATCGTTTTAATACACTATTTTAAGGCACTTAATTATGTGATGACCGGTGACCTTGACGCCGCCCTGGTTGAATGCAGGAGACTGGATATAAAGATAAATTCCCTGAATGACCGGTATGAAAAACATAAAAATCGTTATAAGAAAGATGCTTTTGTATTAAACCTTACAGGTATTATTTATGAGGCTGCCGGGGACATAAATAATGCTTTTATAGCATACAGAAATGCATATGAAGCATACAAGGATATATATACTCCCTTCTTTAACTCATCACTACCAGAACAATTAAAGCAGGATTTGTTAAGGTCAGCATATTTAAATGGTTTTTATGATGAGTTAGCTCACTATGAAAAACTATTTGAAACAAAATATGTTCATACCCCAAAAAATGGCGGTGAGTTAATTTTTTTCTGGCATAACGGTTTAGGCCCGGTAAAATATGAATGGAGTATTAATTTCTTTATTGTAAAAGGGCAAGGAGGAGTTGTATCTTTTGTTAATGAAGATCTTGGATTGACTTTACCCTTTCCTTTACCACAATCTGAAAGCCAGTCATCCTTTCCCGGCGATTTAAAATTTGTAAGAGTTGCCTTTCCAAAATATCTTGAAAGGAAACCTTACTATAGATCTGGATATATCATAAATAAGGGCGTTAAGTATGATCTTGAACCAGCGGAAAACATCAATGAAATTGCTTTTAAAACTCTGGAAGACCGTATGCTGAGAGAACTTGGAAGCGGTTTATTAAGGCTGGCTGTAAAACAATCGGCTGAATATCAGATAAGAAAACAGGATCAAAATATTGGCGCTTTGGTTTCAGTGTTAAATGCTGTTTCTGAAAAAGCAGATACCAGAAACTGGCAGACTCTTCCTTATAGTATCTCATATTCCAGGGTATATATTGATGAAGGTGAAAATAAACTTGAGTTAAAATGTCTTTCTCCAAATAAAAGCAGGGAAGAAAACTACAGCTTTATTATTGAAGGGAAAAAAGGACAAACAGTGTTTAAAACGTTTCATACATTGGAAAGCTTACCTCTGGGATATTAGTATTACCTGATGTCGAATCAGAAAAACATCTGGTTAAATCTTGTTTATTTTAAAATATATTTAATCCTATGGCTGAAAAATTGTTAATCCCGGACTATCTTTTTGAAGTGAGCTGGGAAGTATGTAATAAAGTTGGTGGTATACACACTGTAATTTCTACAAAAGTATTAACAACAATCAACGAATACGGAGATCAAAACTATATTCTCATTGGTCCTGATGTCTGGAAGGAAACACATGTAAATCCGGAATTTATTGAAGATAAGTATCTTTACCGGGCATGGAAGGAAAAAGCTGAGAGCGATAAGATCCCCTTCAGGATAGGCAGATGGAATGTTCCTGGTAAACCAATTGTAATTCTTATTAATTTTACCGCCCTTTTCTCTGATAAGGACAGAATATTTAAAGAGTACTGGGAAAAATATCAGTTAGACTCACTCTCAGGACAGTGGGATTATGCTGAACCTGCACTTTTCGGATATGCTGCAGGGAAGGTAATAGAAAGTTTTTACGAATTTAACCTTTCTGCTCAGGATAAAATAGTTGCTCACTTTCATGAGTGGATGACAGGGCTGGGCATTTTATATCTGCGGGATAGAGTACCCCAGGTCGGATTGGTATTTACTACTCATGCAACAGTCTTAGGCCGATCGATTGCAGGAATAAATATGTCTTTATACGATAAAATAAATGCTTATAATTCTGCTGAAACAGCAAAGCAACTAAAAGTTGTTTCAAAGAACTCACTGGAAATAATATCTGCTAAAAACTGCGACGCATTTACAACAGTAAGTGAAGTAACTGCAAATGAATGCAAACATTTTCTCGACAGATACCCTGATATCATAACTCCAAACGGATTTGAAAACTCATTTGTCCCCGAGGAAAAGAGTTTTTTAATCAAAAGGAACAAAGCCCGCAATAAACTTCTGGAAGTAACAGAGGCACTTTTAAGTTATAAAATTTCAAAGGATAGTATCTTTATTATCAGCAGCGGCAGATACGAATTCAAAAACAAAGGACTGGATCTGTTTATTGATGCCCTGGCTAAAATAAATAGTAAGAATATCCAACTTAAGAAGGAAATTATAGCTTTTATTGCGGTTCCCGCTAACCATAAAGGAGTAAATACACAGTTACAGGAAAAATTAAAAAAAGGGGATCCTTCAATTTCAATAAAAGAAAAATATCTGACTCATCTGTTACGTGAACCGGATAATGATCCTGTCCTGAAGAAGATTAAAGAAAAAGGACTTAATAATTCACCGGCCGATAAAGTAAAAGTAATATTTTCGCCAGTTTACCTTAATGGTGATGATGGGATATTCAACTTGCGTTATTATGACTTTCTTATTGGTTTTGACTACTCTGTTTTTCCTTCTTATTATGAACCCTGGGGATATACTCCTCTGGAGAGTCTTGGTTTCAATATTCCAACTATTACAACCTCAATATCGGGTTTTGGAAGGTGGCTGCTTTCAATTAACGCGAATATCAATCATGCTGTCAGAATAATTGACAGAACAGATGCAAACGAGACTAATGTGGTTGAAAAAATAGCCAATAGTATTATTGAATTCTCCAGGCTTACAATTACTGAAACAGATAAAATACGAAAAAACGCCGGATTAATTTCTAAATCGGTTTCGTGGAAAAATCTGTATTCATTTTACAAGCAATCATATTCTCTGGCACTGAATAAAGTTAATGAAAGGTTTCAATTATTTAAATCGAAAACAGTTGCTGAAAGCCTTCCTGTGTATTCAGCAGAAGAAAAAACACAACCGGAATGGAGAAAAATTCTTGTTCAGCCAAGTGTCCCTGAAAATCTTGAAAAACTTCAAAAACTTGTTAATAATTTATGGTGGACATGGAACTATGAAGCTGAAGAACTTTTTGAACTTATTGATAGAGATTTATGGAAAAGAGTAAAGGGTAATCCTAAATTGCTCCTGGAATCATTGTCTTATCAGCAATTAACCAGGCTTGCAAAAAGTAAAACATTTAAAGACAAACTAAATATAGTATACAAAAAGTATAATGATTACATAACAAGGCCTTTAGTTAATCCTCAAAACCCTGTTGCCTATTTCAGTATGGAATATGGATTACACCATACTCTCACAACTTATTCAGGGGGTCTGGGAGTATTGGCAGGCGATTATTTAAAACAGGCAAGCGATTCGGGTGTTAACATGATAGGTATAGGTGTACTTTATCGCTATGGCTATTTTGTACAGAACATATCTATTCTTGGTGAACAAATAAGTGAATATAAAAGACAAAGATTCAGTAAAATGCCTGTAATCCCTGTTATGGACAATGCCGGGAACCTTTTAAAAATAAGTATTGCCCTGCCCGGCAGGATTGTAAATGCGAAAGTCTGGCTTGTAAATGTTGGCCGTATACCTTTATATCTTATGGATACTGATATTGAGGATAATTCCGATGCTGATCGCTTCATTACTCATCAACTTTATGGAGGTGATAATGAAACAAGGCTAAAGCAGGAAATGCTGCTGGGCATAGGAGGTATCAGACTATTAAATGTCCTGGGCATAACTCCTTCAATATATCATTGCAACGAGGGACATGCGGCATTTATTACAATAGAAAGGCTCAGAAGATTTATTCAGGAGGAAAATATTACTCATAATCAAGCAATTGAACTGGTCAGAGCCTCAACCTTATTTACCACTCATACTCCTGTACCAGCAGGGCACGATAGTTTTAGCGAGGATTTATTAAGAACATATTTATCACATTACACCGACCATCTCAACATAAGCTGGGAAAACTTTATGAATCTGGGAAGGTTCCGAAAAAATGATATTAATGAAAAATTTTCTATGAGTGTTCTTGCCGCACGACTATCACAGGAAATGAACGGAGTAAGTAAATTACATGGAAAAGTAACACGTGAGATGTTCAGTGATTTATATGATGGATTTTTCCCCGGTGAACTGCATATCGGACATGTAACCAATGGCGTGCATTATCAGACATGGACAGCAAAACAATGGCAATTGCTTTATTTAAAGGAATTCGGTAAAGACTTTCTTTCAGATCAGTCTAATCCGGAATTCTGGAAAAAGATTAAGAATGTTCCTGATAAAGTAATCTGGAGTATTAGAAAAGAATTAAAGAAAGAACTGATAGCTTATTTAAAAGAGCGTTTAAATGATGATTTAACAGACAGACAGGAGAATCCCAACTTAATATTTGAAACAATTGAGTCTATTAATGAAGATTCTTTAATAATAGGTTTTGCCAGGCGTTTTGCCACATATAAAAGGGCTTATATTCTATTCGATGATCTTGAAAGATTATCGCAGATGGTTAATAATGAGAATAAACCCGTATTGTTTATTTTTGCGGGGAAAGCTCATCCCCAGGATAAAGCAGGCCAGGACTTAATAAAAAAGATTGTGGAAATTTCTAAAAAGCCTCAGTTCCTTGGAAAAATCATTTTTATAAAGAACTATAACCTTGAGGTCGCAAAAAAATTGGTTCGGGGGGCAGATTTGTGGCTCAACACACCGACACGGCTTATGGAAGCATCAGGAACAAGCGGACAGAAAGCAGCAATTAACGGAGTACTGAATTTCGGTGTACTTGACGGTTGGTGGCACGAAGGATACAGGCCTGAGGCAGGATGGGCTATTAAAGATTTCCAGACTTACGATAAGCAGGATGCCCAGAACAGGTTAGATGCCGAAATAATTTATAATATGCTTGAAGATGAAATAATTCCTCTGTACTTTAAAATCAATGATGAAGGTATAAATAGTGAATGGATTACTTACATAAAAAATAATATAGCAGAAATAGCTCCGCAATTTACAACAAAAAGGATGATCGATGATTACCGGAATATTTTTTACAAAAAGCTTCTGGACAGAACGAAATCAATTTCCCGGAATAACTATAAACTGGCTAAACAAATTGCATCATGGAAAAGAAAAGTGATGAAAAGCTGGAAAAGCATAGAAGTTATATTTCTGAACCTTCCTGATACGGATAAATTACCATTGAAACTGGGAGATAAGTTCAAAGCAGAAATAACTCTGAATCTGCATGAGCTCTCTGAAAATGATATCGGCGTAGAACTAATCTTCAGACAAAATATAGAAGGTGAAGAAAAAAGGGAAGTAGTTAAAGTAGCTGAAATGCAACTGGCAGAAAATTTAGGGGACAATGTTACCTATAGTAGTAACATATTAATTGACAAAGCGGGAGTCTACGATTATGCAATAAGAATATTGCCAAAAAATAAATTATTGCCCCACAGGCAGGATTTTAACCTGGTGAAGTGGATATAATAACTGACTAAAATTAGCTTAAATGGCTGGATATTATTAAAAATTTCTTCATTCAACATTGTTATTCCTCATTCTCCATTTTGATATCAGACGTATCAGCAACCCAACTATCAATCCCGCCACAATAAGGCCAATCAATATTTCTACTTCGTAATGTTCTATTTTTTTAAAATTAGCTTCAATGACGGCACCAAAGAAATACCCGGCACAACAAAGCACCGAAGCCCAAAGGAAAGTACCTATCTGGCTGAAAATAAAAAATTTGCTTACAGGTATAGCGCTCATACCAATACCTATTGGAAGAATAATCCTGAATCCATAAATAAATCTGTAACCTAATAAAATGGCTACAGGATATTTTTTCATGATCTTATCAATCCTTTTATATTTTTTCCCCCATTTAGGTCTTCTGTTAAGTATTATCTGGCCTTGTTTCCGGCCTGTAAAAAACCATAGCCAATCTGAACACTGGGTTGAAATATATGCTACAATAAAAACCGGAACAATTTCAAGCATTCCTCTGTGCGCAGCAAAAGAACCGGCAATAAGGCTTGTTTCACCTTCAAGAAAACATCCTATAAAAAGAGCAATATATCCATATATTACTTTCATTATTACAACATTAATTATCTAGTCATTGCTCTTTTTACCTAATATTTCCTCCATAATCTCGGTTTGCAGCTGCTGAATTTCCAAAAGCCGCTGCCACTGACTCATTAAAAGATGGTCCATTTTTTCATTCAGATGACGTATTTCCAGTTCCGCTTTCAGATTTATCTTATAATCTTGTTCGGCCCGTAACCTGTCTTTTGCCTCCTGGCGGTTCTGGCTCATCATAATTACCGGTGCCTGAATAGCTGCAATACATGATAATATCAGGTTTAACAGGATGAACGGATATGGGTCAAACGATTTACTTAGTAACGCTATAGTATTAATAACTATCCATATGAAAATTACCGACAGAAAAATAATAATAAACCTCCAGCTTCCGCCAAATGAGGCAATCCTGTCAGATAGCCTATCGCCATAACTTAATCCTTTATCAAAATCAGCATTAACGTTTTTTGCCAGTAATTCATGTTCACGTAAACTTTTAACCACCTCTTTTTCCAGTACCTTCGTCTCCTGTTTTTCTAATTTCATTATATGTTCAACGTATTCCGCTTTAAACTGGTTAAGGTCCGGCAGGCAGATATAACCTGAGCGGCCTATATCAGGCAGTTTTAATTTGATGAACCTAAGTAATGTCGGACGAACAAGTTCTACAGGGTAGAGATTGTTTTTTTCAAAACTCTTTTTACAAACCTGGCATTTATCGGACATTGAAGAAAGAGAACTTTTTTCTTTCATTTATTAATTTTTAATTTATAAGATTATGTAAATTAAAGATAATTGTACTCATTTATTAACATATCATTTTTTAAATATCATCATCTCCAGGTCTTTAACACAAATAATGAAATAAATCCATATATCTCAAGTCTTCCTAACAACATATTAGCAGTTAATATCCATTTGCCGGCATCAGGAATTGTACTATAGTTTCCCATAGAACCAACCTCTCCGAAACCCGGCCCCACATTACCCATTGTTGCTGCGGATGCGGATAAGGCTGTTGTGCTGTCCACTCCAAAACCTGCCAGAACGACTGAAGATAAAAATACTATAATAATATAGAGTACAATAAATACAAGGGCGTTTCTTACTATGTCATCCTCAACGGTATTACTGTCTAATTTAATGGTAAAAACTCCCCTTGGATGATGAAGCAGGAGTACCTGGTTTTTAATAGCTTTGAGAAATATTATTAATCGTTCTACTTTTATACCCCCTGATGTTGATCCTGCACATGCACATAGAAATGTAAAAAAAATCAATATCATATGTGCAAAACCGCTCCAGTTTGCTGAATCAGTTGTAGCAAAACCTGTTGATGTTCCCAGGGAAATAACCTGAAAAGCTGAATAACGTAATGATTCAAATAAAGAGTTAAAATTATTTATATAAAGATCGGCACTTACTAATATTATCCCTGTTAACATCAAAAATACATAAAATCTAATAACTGTTGATTTAAAGACATTAAATGATAATCCTGTTATCGTTGCAAATAACAATCCGAAATGAATCCCTGACAATATCATAAATATCATAATTATAATCTCTATAGCCGGACTATTATAATAAGCAATACTTAAATTTTTTGTTGAGAAACCTCCTGTTGCTATAGTACCAAAAGAATGCAGGAGAGCATCAAAAAGGTTCATTCCGGAAATTTTCAGCAATACAGTCTCTGTAAGAATTAGTCCACAATAAACATATAGTAAAATTTGAAGTACTTTTCTGGTCTGGTATTTGAAATTAGTCCCGGCAAGTGTAGACAGTTCAGACCTTAACAAAACAAATCTTGCATGTCCTAAATTAGGTAAGACTACAAGCGCAAGTACTATAATGCCCACACCCCCGATAAAATGTGTCGCAGAACGCCAGAAAAGTAATCCTTTAGGCAAGACTTCCACATCCGTAAGAATAGAGGATCCTGTTGTAGTATATCCGGAGACACTTTCAAACCACGCATTTGTTATGCTAAATTCACCTCCCCATAAAATAAATGGTAATGCTCCGAAAAGGCAAACAAAAAGCCAACTTAGAATAACAATTAAAAATCCTTCTTCCTTACTTATAAAATCACTCTTTGGAACAAAGATTAAAGGAAATATTCCAAAAAGAAAAGTAATAAGAAAACTGTAGAGCAAAGGATAAAGTGCAGAATCTGAATTGAACAGGGAAACAAGAAACGATATGAACAGGAAGACAGCGTTAAAAAGCAGGACAAGGCCTATATAGCGGGATATTGTATGAGCCCTCATTTTCGTGATTACTTATAGGTTAATGACTGCAGCATCTCCTTTATCGCATTTGTTAATCTGCCAATCTCATCACTTGTTTCGGATGTAAATTTAAATATTTCCCCGGTATTGTTATATTCTTCAATTCCCCTTGTTAAGTGAACAATAGGTTTGGCAATATAGAAATTTATAAAGTAATTAAACAATAAAGTGAAAACCACTGCTGCAATTATAGCAACTATACCGGGCATGACTGCACGCTGTGAACGGTTCTTCAGGTCGGAGCCGGTCTTATACATTGTCTCCTGATTTATTTCCATCAATTGTTTTACAGATTCCTTGATCTGAAGAAACATCTGATGCGATTTATTATAATACCATTCAAAATTACCCTCTTTATCTGTACCAACTATAGGTCTTTCCCATGTCTTTTTATATATGTTATAATCTTGCTTAATCCTTTCAACATATTTATGCTCGCCGGGAATTGTTAAATTATTCTCTGCAGACGAAAATCCTTTATTAAAAAGGTCATCTCCCTCTTTTAATATTTTCCTCCCCTCTTCCCAATTTCCCATAAGAAGAAGCAAGATTCCGCTATCTTCCCTTTCCAAAGCTTCAACCATTGTTCCTGAAGCTTCTATACTTCTATAGTTATCGTCCAGAAGTTTTTGCACATAATTGCCAATATTCATAAATTCATGAATTGATATAAATCCGGCAATCAATAACATTATTGCCAGAATCATAAAACCTGTAAAAATTTTTAATCTTATTCCCATAATTTAAAGATTTTAGACAATACAAATTTATATTTTACTACTATTGTAATCCAGTTTTACTTCTATATTTTTACAAATATTTAAAAGCATTTTTACAGTACCTGGTAAATATCGGGTCTGTATTTACCAGACCATTTTATTTTCTCCATACCAGGAAGGCCATATATCCAATAAAAAACAGTAACAACAGTCCGGCCTCCCAGCGGTCTAATTTCTTCTTCCCCCCCGTAAACATTGCAATAAAAAGAAAAGATGTTCCAAAAATATATACAAGAATATCTGTATTAAATGCGATATTATACTTCAGGGGTGATATTATCCCGCTCACTCCGAGTATTAAGAAAATATTGAAAATATTAGATCCTATTATATTGCCTATAGCGAGATCGCTTTTCTTTTTTATTGCTGCAACTACTGATGTAGCCAATTCCGGTAATGAAGTTCCGATAGAAACAATAGTCAGGCCTATCAGCTTCTCACTTACCGCGAGTCTGTTTGCTATCTCCACTGCATTTTTTACAACCAGTCTTCCTCCGATAATAAGTCCTGCAAATCCGATTATTATGTAGACAATTGTTCGCAATGTCCCGTACACCTTAGTATCATCAAATCCCTGTCCCTCTTCTGCCTTGAGGTTGCGTAAAATATAAATCAGAAAAATAATAAAAAAGAATATCAGGATTATCCCGTCAAATAATCTGAATAAATTATTCCCCTGCTTCCATAAATAAGCATCATTAACTAACAGAAGAAGAACTAATCCTGCCAGTAAGGAATAGGGAATTTCTTTCCAGACTGTCTTAACCTGGACGCTTATCGGATAAATTAATCCGGCGATACCAAGTATCATAAGTAAATTGAAAATGTTACTGCCTATAACGTTGCCAAACACTACTTCATCATATTTATCATATGGCTGGGCAGAGGCTATGATATTTACAACAAGTTCCGGAGCAGATGTACCAAAAGCCACTACGGTAAGTCCGATTACCAGTTCAGAGACATTGTATTTTTTTGCTAATGATGAAGCTCCGTTTACCAGCCAGTCAGCTCCCTTAACCAGAAGCACAAATCCAAAAACTAATAATAAGACAGCTATCATTGATATACTTTAACGATAATTAACCTGTATTTTTTTTAGAGATTAAATTATAAACATTATCAAAAACTAAAACATTTTATTAATCCTTCTGAATTACAATATATTTATTGATATTGTAAAAAATCATAGTTAATTTAGACAGAATAATAATATAAAGTTATCATTATAATGCAGATTTTTCTGTACACACTAATATCATCCTTATTCCTGATCAAAAGTATAACTAATTATGAAAAACTGGGTGGAAGAATACTAACCATCATAGCTATTTCAGTAGGTGCACATATTCTTGTAATTATAATTAAGCGCCTGAGCAGATTTTTTTTCAAATCATTGGCGCAAAAATCCGGGGCAAAGGTTATGTCTGCTGTCAGCCTTTTAACTAGTATACTAGTATTTATGATTTACTTTCTGGCAATAGGTTATATTCTGAAAAGCCTGGGTATATCATTAACAGCATATGTGGCAAGTGCTTCTGTAATCGGACTGGCAGTGGGTTTTGGTTCACAGGGTATGGTACAGGATATTGTTACGGGTTTCACGTTAATAGTATCCAATCTCATTGATATTGGCGATATGGTTGAAATAAACGGACAAAACGGAATTGTGCAATCCATAGGTATGCGCTTTGTTGTAATTCGTAATGCTATGGGTGCCGAAATTTATTTTCCTAACAGAAATATTAATATAGTAATAAACTATACAAAAGGCTATGTTAATTGTATTGTTGATATAAAATTACCGGAAATCCCTGATGTCAGAGGATCATTTGATGAGCTGGTCAGTAAATCAGTAAAATCCGTCTTTGAGAAATATCCAAATATTTTAAGAGGAGGCCCGTTAAAAGAAAAGATAGTTAAAACAAGCGCAGGTAAAGAATATAAAAGGATAATTTTCAAAATATGGCCGGGAACAGGTGCCCCAATAGAAACCACATTCAGGCAGGAACTTATACAGGAATTAAAGACTATTGACCCCGGTTACACTGACTGGATGATTTCTGTCAATTATGAAATTGAAAAAGAAAAAGTTAAAGGGAGTAACTAAAATTTGCCCATAAAACAGCAATTATTAAATTTCGAATATGAGAATAAGGATATTTATAACAGTACTTCTGGCAATATTACTGGTTATCTTCACAATACAGAATTCGGAAATTGATTCTATAAAACTATTCTTCTGGATATATGAGATACCCAGGGCATTATTAATTATTATCTGTATTTTCATTGGTTTATTAATTGGTTTACTTATACCTAAAAAAAAGGCAAAGTCAGTCAAACATGAAAATGACGATTCGGGGGGTGTATTTTAATGTATAGTAAAATAGTTCATATATTTGCTTATCAATAATACATATTGATGTATCATCTTGAATATGCAATATATCGATCATATTATGAATTCAGTTAAAGAAATATTTCAGATAAGTAATGTTAAATACGGGCTAATAATTATTGCATCATTTCTGGTTGCTTTTATACTTTCAAAAATCCTAAGAGCCCTGCTAACAAAATTTCTCCAGTTAGCTTCAAAAAAGTTAAATGTTGATGCCACCCAGTACAACTTTCTGAATAATGCCATAAGTTTCGTTATGTATTTAGGGGCATTAATATTTATCTTTTATTCCATCCCCAGTTTAAGGGCCCTGGGAGTTACGTTGTTTGCAGGAGCGGGCGTGGCAGCGGCCATAATTCTTCTTGCCTCTCAGCAGGCTTTCTCTAATATTATCAACGGTATTTTTATTATTATATTCAAACCATTCAGAGTAGGCGATGTAATTAAAGTCGGGGATTTAAGGACTGGGAAAATTGAAGATATTACCCTCCGGCACACAATAATAAGAGATTTTGAAAACAGGAGAATCATTATACCAAACACAGTAATAGGTTCTGAGACCCTTATAAATTCAAGTATTAAAGACGAACTTATCTGTAATTTCGTTGAATTCGGAATAAGTTATGATTCTGATGTAAATAAAGCTATTGAGATAATAAGGGATGAAGCTATGAAGCATCCGAATTATATTGACAACAGGACCAAAGAAGAGAAGAAAAATAATATTCATCCCGTAATGGTTAGGGTTATAGGCTTTGGGGATTCTTCGGTAAACCTCAGGGCTTTTATCTGGACAAAAGACCATACTACAGGCTTTATATTAAAATGTGATTTATTTAAGTCAGTTAAAGATAGGTTTGATAAGGAAGGTATAGAGATTCCATTTCCTTATCGAACTGTAGTATTTAAAAAAGACATTGAAAATTAATATTATAAGTCATGGCACGTTTCCTTAAAAACCGTAAAAAATCGCATGGTGAAGCTCCGGGATCACTGATATTTATAGGTAACCAGAAAATGGAAAAGTCCCGGATAAGGGTAATTCAATACAATAAAGAAAATCTTGTTGAAAAAGAGCCGGATAAAATAGAAAATGCCGGCACCTATGTAAGAAAAGGCTATTTAACATGGATTAATATTGACGGCTTGCACGATGTTGATCTTATGGAAAAGCTGGGAAATATGTTCCAACTATCTTCACTGGCTCTTGAGGATATGCTCAATACTGATCAGCGGCCCAAATTTTTCGAGGATGAACATAACGTAATTATTATTTTAAAAGCTCTCACATTTGATAAAGACTCATCCATTCTTCACTCTGAACAAATATCATTCATACTGGGAGATAATTATCTGATTACTTTGCAGGAAAGGGTAGGTGATTACTTCGAGCCTGTAAGAGAAAGGTTAAGAAATAACATGGGAAGAATTCGTACCTCAGAGCCAGATTATTTATGTTATTCACTTTTCGACACTCTTGTAGACAGTTACATAATGAATATAGAAGCAGTGGGTGATATAATTGAGGAGCAGGATGTAACAATATTAAAAGGGGCCAAAAGGAATATTATTGAAGAAATATACAAACATAAAACAGAAATAAGTTATATAAGAAAATCAATTCGCCCCGTAAAAGAGATTATGACACATTTTATAAAATCCGATTCAAAATTTATCCATAAGAAAACTCATGTTTACCTGAATGACCTTGATGATCTGGTAACTCAGGCGCTGGAAGCTATAGAAATTTACTATACAATGGTTTCTGATCAATTAACTGTTTATCATACTAACCTGAGTAACCGGGTTAATGATGTAATGAAAGTACTTACAATATTTGCAGCCATATTCATTCCTTTAACATTCATTGCGGGCGTATACGGAACTAATTTTGATCATCTGCCTGAGTTGCATTATAAATACAGTTATTTCATTATGCTGGGTGTAATGGTGTGCATGGCCGGGGTAATGCTTCTGTATTTTAAAAGAAAAAAATGGCTATAGAGGGGATATTGCATAGGGGCTAGCGCCCTGAAAGGGGGACAGCTCCCTTATTTGCGAGTGAGGTTTCTCCGGCAGATTATCCCCTAAATGGCGTTGTCTCCTCAAAAAATGATAAAAATATATAGTAAAACAATAATAATAATATATACCTTTACTTCATAAAATTAATGCAGCACAGACTTTGAATATTCTAAACTACATATTATCCTTTATTATAGTCGGATTGCTTAATACAGAATACTCTTCCCCAATTAAGCAAAATAGTAAAGAACATCAATATAAATTAATAATTAATAAGTATTACAGGAACCTGGCATACATACTAAAATCATCAAATAGTAATTTTAATCTGACAGATCTTAATAATAGTGATTTGGAAATCGACCAAAATGATAATGATAACTCAAGTCATAATAATAACATATCTATTCGCATTTTAAATTCTGAGAAAAGTAAAATATTCCCTTTAAGAGTAACAGAATTTATAACAAAAAAATCATCCTCTTATTTTGAACTTGATTTACCTCCCCCATTAATATCATAAATATCATATTATTTCGTTTCTAATAACGGTCTAGTTTTAACCCTGCTAAAACCATCTTATAACTTATTACTGATCATTTTTTTAAATATATTTTTATTTATTAATTAATTTTTAAATATTTCACAATGGGTAAAAATGGTAAATCACTGACTAAAGTTGATATAGCAGCTGAGATAGTCAGACATACAGATGATATTAATAAACTTGCGGATATAGCTGCCAATAACAAGGGATATTATAGTTCCCGTAAAGAGGCTTTAGATAAAATCGATGATCCGGAAATTCTAAACAGACTGGCAAGAAGTGCAAAAGATGAATGGATACAGCTTGAAGCAGCAATTAGATGTGATAATAAAAACATACTTGAAGATTTGCTCAAAAACACAAAAGATGAAAGTATTCAATTGGAAATTGCCATTGAGCTGGATGATCAAATTGCATTAGCAGAAATTGCAAAAAACAGTAAAGAATATTTTCTACAGGATATCGCATTAAACCATATCGTTAATAAAAACCTGCTCAATGACATTATATTAAACAGTAAAAGCAACAATATAAAAGTTGAAGCTGCTCTTAAAATTCATGACAGGCAATTGCTTAAACAATTGTGCAGTGATTTGGATAATGAGTGGTTGAGATTTAAAATAGCCAGCTTTATTGATGATAAAGAAGTATTAAGATATCTTGTTTCCAATGCAAGTGATACCTTTGTACAAATGCTGGCTAAGCAAAGACTTCAAAATATGGATATTTGATTAAAGGGGACAGCGCTCTTTAAATCGCCTCCTTAATGCTGCCCCCTGAATTGTATCTTCAAAAATTTATTAAAATATTTTGTATTTACGATTTTTATCGTATATATTTGTACGACATTTATCGTAGTTTAATAATATTATTATGAAAAAAATAAAACCAACAGCTGCCGAGCTGGAAATTTTACAAATCCTCTGGAAGTACAAATCTGCTACTGTAAAATTTGTACATGAAAAAATAAACCACAAAAAAAATGTAGGTTACACAACAACACTCAAGATAATGCAAAACATGGCAGCTAAAAATATAGTAAGGCGTGAACTTAACGGAAAAAGTCATGTTTACATTCCTGTTTTAAAGCAGGAAGAAACCCAGAATCTATTATTGAACGGGTTTCTGGAAACAGCCTTCAGTGGCTCAACGAGCAAGTTAGTAATGCAGGTACTGGGAAGCCATAAAACATCAAAGGAAGAACTTAAGCAAATAAAAGAGTTAATCAATAAACTGGATGGAGGTAAATAATGAACTTCATATATAATATTTTGTCAAATGACATTATCGAGGCGTTGGGCCTGACTATAATACACTCACTGTGGCAGGGTGCCCTTATTGCTATTGTGCTAGGAATACTTATGCTGGCAACAAATAAGTTTACATCTGGCACACGATATATTCTGGCAGTTACCGCATCAGTATTTATGTTAATTTGTCCTGTATATACATTTATAAAAAATTATAATCCGGAAACAAAATATAAAAACGCAACAGCTATTGCGATAGCATCAGACTCAGAAATATTATATGAATCTCAGATCACTCAGGCAGAAGAAAATAAGATCGTTGCTGACAAAAATGTTTTCAGCTTAAATCCTCAACAGTTCAAATCCTATTTTTACAGACACTTCCCTTTAATCGTTACTATATGGCTACTGGGAATATTAGCATTTACACTAAAATTCATCGGAGGTTTAACCTATACACAACGTTTAAAATATTACAGAATATCCCGGGTTTCTGCTAAATGGCAGAAAAAATTCAAAGAATTATGCATAAGACTCAATATAAAGAAGACAATAAAAATATATGAATCTGCCCTGGCTAAAGTTCCTATGGTAATCGGACTCATCAAGCCCATTATCCTTTTACCGGTTAGTGCATTTACGGGATTATCACCAAAACAACTGGAAAGTATTATAGTGCATGAACTGGCTCATATCATCCGCAGAGATTACCTGGTAAACTTACTCCAGTCCATTGTTGAAATATTGTTCTTTTATCACCCTGCAGTATGGTGGATTAATGGTGTTATCCGCGCAGAAAGAGAGAACTGCTGCGATGATATTGCTATTGAAAAGACAGGGGATTCCGTGAACTATGCCAAAGCACTGGCCAATATTCAGGAACAGTTATTACTGAAAGAAAACCTGGCCATGGCTATTACCGGAAACAGAAACCAACTATTAAAAAGAATAAAACGTTTATTAAATCAACCAAAAATGAAAACAAATTTTATTGAAGGATTTACAGCATCCTGTATTATCTTTCTTGGGATATTTGCAATTGTATTAAATTCAAATGCAATATCCGAAAAGGCATTGGAAAAAAAATTAACAAAAAGTGAAAAAGAAGTCTCACTAACTCAAGAAGAAATCAAAGATTACGGCAAAATAATATCTGCGGAATTACCTGCCCTTAAAGATACGACGGTTGAAACTGAGGATGAACATGAAGATATTATAATAGATTCAGAAGATGAGTCACCTTACATTGAGGAAGAAAAAACTGAAGAAAAGAATTACCATAAAAAAGAAATCCATAAGGAAAAAGAAAAGGAGAAAGACAAAGAAGAAAAGGCTTCTTCAGAATTTGAGGATATAACAGAAGAGATTATTAAAGGAATTGAGCAGGGCATTACTGAAATGAATATAGATTTGATTGTTGATGAAGCAATGGCAGGTGTACATGCCGGATTAAATGAAATGGACCTTAATTCAATTGTAAAAGAAGCACTTGAAGGATCACGTGAAGGTATTGAGAATATGGACATTGATATGATAATTAACGAAATCCTTATCGGAATAGAGACAGCCCTGGAAGAAATGGATATAAATGTTATTGTCAGCGAGGCGATGAATGGAGCAAGGGCAGCGCTTAAAGAGATAGAAATGGAACATATTGTTAAAAGTGAAGATTATGATGATGATATAAATTATGACTGTGAATCCTTTATAGGCAACAGAGAACATTTGAATAATCTGCAAAAAGGCGTAGATTTTTGGAATACATGGAGAGCAGAAAACAGAAATGAAGAAATTGATCTCAGAGGAGCATGTCTTAAAGAAGCAAAATTACCAAATATAAACTTCACTAATGCATCTCTGCAAAATGTTAATCTTGGTGAAGCAATATTGACCGGAGCTGACTTTACCGGCGCAAATCTGGAGGGTGCCAACCTTAAGGAAGCTTCTTTAAAAGACGCGAAATTCAGGAATGTTAATCTTACCATGGCAAATCTTAAAGAAGTTGAGCTCAATGAACAGGATTTCAGTAATTCTGATTTATCTTACATTAATTTAAAAGAAGCACAATTAAATGAAGTAGATTTCAGAAATGCCATCCTTAAAGGAGCAAACTTAAAAGAAGCCAGCATTTCAGAAGTAAATTTTGGAAATGCCGACCTTACAGGAGCTAATCTAAGTGAGGCATCAATTCATGAAACAAATTTTAAAGGAGCCACAGCCTCATCAAGTACAATGTTCCCTCCGGGATTTAATGCAAAAAGTGAGGGAATCAATTTTAAGTAAAATACAAATATAGAGTTAGGTTACTTTATTGCCTGTTAATACCAGACTAACAGGCATTTTTTTTGTTTTTTAATATAATTCTTATTCTTAATAATAAATACATTAAATAATTGTTATAATAAAAATTTATTCTATGAAAAATTTTCTTCTTACAATTCCCATAGCTTTATGTATAGCATGTGCAAACAAAGAGATAAACAAATCCGTTTTATTACATGGGAAAATTGAAAATCCAACATCAGATATCCTTTCAGTAAGTAACAAAACAGATGAATATTCAACCCCGATAGACTCCTCAGGTTATTTCGAGCTCAGATTTGAAATCGAAAATGCTGATTATTTCGACCTTGAATGTGGAGAGTGGGCATTGCTTTATATTTCTCCGGGCGATAGTATTTATTTTACATTAAACACCGACCAATTTGATGAAACATTAAAATTCTCAGGGAAAGGAAGTGCTGTGAATAACTACTTAATTGAAAAATTTTTGCTGGATGAAAAAATGGATGATAACATCAATTATAAAGAGTTATGTCTGTCCGGAGAAGAAACATTCAGAGCTAAAACAGATTCGTTCATTGCAGTTCTGGAGGATCATTTGAAACAATTCGCATTAAAGAATAAAGAAAAAACTAACGATAAATTTATCAAGCATGAAGAATTAAAACTTAAATATTATAAAGCTAAAAGATTAACGGATTTCCCAAGGGACTATCACAATTTTTCAGGAACTAAAATTAACCTTAGTGAGAATTATTATAATTTTTTGAATGATCTTAATTTAAATGATACTTCTCTTTTGACTCTTAAGGATTATAATAATTTCCTGAAAAGTTATATCAAATCAAAAATCATAGATGAAATCTCAGATTCTATAGCAATATCATATGACAATGAGTTTATTGCGGCTCAAAAAATTATCATTGAAACATTTACGGATGAAAAAATTAAAAATAAATATTTATTTGAAAATATGTTATTTCAAATGAATTTAAGAGGTATTGATAATATTGAAAAGATGTTAACTGTATTTAATAATAACTGCAGCAATAGTGAATATTTAAAAAAAGTTGAAGAAAATTATAAAAGTATGCAGGATCTTTCAGCAGGTAATCCGGCGCCAGCTTTTGCATATTCCGATATAAACGGTAATTTAATCTCTTTAGCCGATTTTAAAGGCAAATATGTTTATATTGACGTATGGTCAACTACTTGCGGAGGATGCATCAAACAAATCCCCCATTTAAAAAAACTGGAAGAAGAGTTTGAGGATAAAAATATTATTTTCCTTGGAGTTTCTCTGGATAACAATGATGAAAAGTGGGAAAATATGGTTAAAGATAAGGAATTGGAAGGGATTCAAATCAGGGCAACAGAAGGATGGAAATCTCAATTTGCCAAAGACTATAAAATCTGGGGTATACCTATATTTATATTAATTGACAGAGATCAAAAATTTATAAATGCAAGGGCCTTGCTACCATCTGAAAATGTAAGTGAAGTTCTGTATAAGCTGGAAGGAATATAAATTAGGTAAAAATGTTAATTTTTTAATGTTATTTTAGTATCAAAATACTAAATCATAAGTCTTGTATTAAATAAAGAGTCTATATTTGAGATTTTATTTCTTTTACACAAAGGAATAGCGCATAACAGTTTTATTGAGCATTAAGAATTTACATACAAAAAGTATTCTAATAAAACAAGGGTACAATATCGGTTTTTTTATTTTGATAGTCGGCTTTAACTGTTTTAATATTTTTTCACAAAATAAGCCCTCCTTTGAAGATGAGAAGAAAAATCCCCATTATACTGTAGCTTCAACTTTAGAAAAGATCGATGTAGACGGACTGCTTAACGAAAATTTCTGGGATGAAGCGCTGGAAATAGAACTTCCATATGAAGTTGTTCCCGGAGAAAACCTTAAAGCTCCTGTTAAAACGTATGTTCTTTTATCTTACACAAAGACTCATTTATATATTGGATTTAAGGCCTTTGATCCTGAACCTTCAAAGATACAGGCCCATTATATGGACAGGGATAATGTTTTCAGCGACGATTGTGTAGGGGTTATCCTGGATACCTACAATGATGAGCGTCGATCATTTGACTTTATATGTAATCCACTGGGCATACAGGAAGATGCAATAGAAACTACAAACAGCTATGACGAATCATGGGATGCTATATGGGTATCAGGGGGAAGAATAAATGAACAAGGCTATTTTGTAGAGATGTCAATTCCTTTCAGCTCGCTGCGGTTTCAAAGGAGTGAAGATGTGCAGACCTGGGGCTTTGATGCAATAAGAAGCTATCCCCGTAATGTAAAATATCATATCGGGACATTCAAGCGCGACAGAAATAACAATTGTTATCTGTGCCAGTCATTAAAAATTACCGGTTTCGAAGATGTTACTCCGGGAAAAAATATTGAGATTGCTCCTACACTGTCTGTTAAATTAAGCCAGGAACGCGAAAATGAAACAGAGGGCGAATTTGACTGGCGCACAAAAGCAATTGAACCGGGAATTACTGCCAAATGGGGTATTACGCCAAACATAACACTTGGAGTCACAGTAAATCCTGATTTCTCACAGGTTGAAGCAGATGCGGCGCAAATGGATGTTAATGAACCATTTGACTTATTCTATCCTGAAAAAAGACCATTCTTTACAGAGGGAGCTGACTTTTTTCAACCTGATGTTATCTATACACGTACACTGCGGGACCCTGTATGGGGCATTAAATTAACAGGTAAGGAAAAAGGTAATACCATAGGCTCATATATTGTTCAGGATAAGTTAACAAACCTGATCTTTCCCGGGAACCAGGGGAATGATGCAACAACAATTGAAAAAGAATCATATTCATCTGTTTTACGCTACAAAAGGGATCTGGGGAATAAATATACTTTAGGGGTAATTTTTACTGACAGGGAAGGAGATAACTATTTTAACCGTCTGGGGGCGGCAGATGTCAATTTAAGAATTACAGAAAAAGACAGAATAGTTATACAGGGAGGATTGACATCAACACATTATCCCGATTCAATTATTGAACAATTTGAACAGCCAGACGGAACTTTTAATAGTTATGCTGCAACATTTAATTATAGTCATAATACAAGGAACATTGACTGGTATTTATCTTATGAAGATATGGGTAAAGACCTCAGGGTCGATCAGGGCTTTATTACGCAGGTTGATTATAAAGAATTGGATGCTGGAGCCAATTATACATGGTTAGCAAATAATAAGGATTTATGGTGGACTTCCATAGAGCTGGGTGGAGAATATGATCATGTTCTGGATCAAAGTTATGATCTTCTGGAAAGTGGAGTAGAATTTGAGTTTAATATAAATATGATTAAACAATCTCATATTTATATAGATTATTCCCGAACAAGGGAAGCTTATAATAATTCGGAATTTGATCAGAATTCTTTTTACATCCATCACTGTGCATGGCCTATCGGCAGTTTATACTATTGGCTGAATTTTCATTTCGGTGACAGAATTGATTACGATAATACCCGTTTAGGTAAGAGATTTCGTTTTGCCCCTGGTTTTAGCTGGAAAATGGGTATGCATCTGACCTTAGAGTTAAATCATACTTATGAGAAATTAAAAGTAGAGCCCGGACGCTTATATACTGCAAACATTTCAGAAGGACGTATAATTTACCAGATAAACAAACAAATTTTTCTTAGAGCCATTCTGCAATACAGAAATTATGATTATAATGTTGACCTGTATAATGAAGATCCCCCGGATCCTCTGGAACAGAAATTTTTCAGCCAGTTTCTGTTTTCATACAAAATAAATCCGCAAACGGTTCTGTTTCTAGGTTATTCAGATAATTACACAGGAGGTGAAATTAATGAAAGAGATACCCAGCTTACGCAAACAGACTGGGCATTCTTTTTCAAAGTAGGTTACGCCTTTATTTTATAAGTGGACAGCACCCTGCGAAGGAGGACAGCCCCCTTGATCAGAGGACAGCGCCCTGTCAATTCCAGCCGTCACTTCCTTTCCCATTCAAAGCCGCTCTTTGTATCCTTTACAGTAATTCCCAGATCATTCAACTGAGAACGTATCTTATCGGCAGTGTTAAAATCTCCCTTGTTTTTGGCGTCAGCCCTGATATTTAATAAGAGTTTTACTAATTCATTATTAAGTTCATCATCAGCTGCTGCTACATTTTCTTCATCTTTTAATCCAAGTATATCAAAAATAAATGTGTTGTAAAGATCTTTAAGTTCTTCAAGATCCTGCTTGCTTATACTTTCATTATTATCCTTTATTGAGTTTATAAGCCGCACTCCGTCAAAAAGATGAGAAATGGCAACAGCACTATTCATATCATGATTCATTGCTTCGTAGCAGCTGCTCTTTAGTTCTTTGACATCAACCTTTGACTTCCCGGAATGTTTCAATTTCTGTAATGCATGGAAACCATTCATTAATCGCTCCAGTCCTTTTTCCGCAGCCTGCAGTGCTTCGTTTGAAAAATCCAGTGTGCTTCTGTAATGCGCCTGAAGAAGAAAGAACCTTACTGTCATCGGGCTATAGGCCTTATCCAATTCCTTATGATTACCTGTAAACAGCTCATCAAGGTTTATTGTATTCTTCAGCGATTTGCTCATTTTCTGATCCTTAATGGTAATCATATTATTATGCATCCAGTAGTTCACATGGTCCGATCCCAGCGCAACGGTAGATTGTGCTATTTCACATTCGTGATGAGGGAATAACAAATCAAGACCACCTCCATGGATATCGTATCTCTCGCCAAGGTATTTTATTCCCATTACAGAACATTCGAGATGCCATCCCGGAAATCCTCTCCCCCACTTTGAAGACCATTGCATAATATGTTCGGAACCTGCTTTCTTCCATAAAGCAAAGTCCAGGGCACTTTTCTTTTCCTTTTTTCCCCCCAGCTCCCGTGTATTACTAATCAGGTCTTCAACTTTCCTTCCTGACAGTCTTCCGTAATTATATTTTTTGCTGTATTTATCAAGATCAAAGTATACAGAGCCATTTGCTATATATGCAAATCCATTGTCAAGTATTTTCTGAATCAATTCCTGCTGTTCAATAATATGTCCCGATGCAAGGGGTTCAATGCTGGGAGGCAACACATTCAGGAGATCCATACTTTTATGGTACTGATTACTATAATGCTGCACAATTTCCATGGGCTCAAGCTTTTCGAGCTTGGCTTTTTTTGCTATCCGGTCTTCGCCCTCTCCATGCAGTTCATCTTCAAGATGCCCCACATCTGTAATGTTCCTTACATACCTTACTTTATAGCCCAAATGCTTTAAATAGCGGAATAAAATATCAAAAGTGACGGCTCCTCTTGCGTGGCCCAGGTGAGGATCATCATAAACAGTAGGCCCGCAAACATAAAGCCCCACGTGCGGTGGATTAATTGGTTTAAATAGTTCTTCCTTTCTCGTTAATGTATTATAAATGTAAAATTTATGCTGCATCATATAAATGTATGAAGTTTCTAAAATTTTCTAAAATTAATAATAAATATCCTTCATTAAGGCTTTTATTTGTCATTCTTAAAAAAATATTCAGATACTGAATCATTGAATAAAAGTTTAAATTTGTACAGGCTAATAATAATACTTGTCTGAAGGGTACAGGAAATATTTTGAGTAACTTGCATATCAAACATCTTTCTTGTTCACTTGTTTATAATAAAATGGCTGAATCATGAATACACGAATTGCCTTTTTTGATGCCAAATCTTATGACAGGGAATCATTTAATGAGTTAAATAAAGATTATGGTTTTGATATCCGTTATTTCAGATATCACCTTACCAATGACAATGTTATTTTAGCACAGGGCTTTGATGTGGTAGTAATATTTGTAAATGATATTATTAATGTTGAAATTATTAGCAAGCTGGCTGGCTTTGGTATAAAACTTATTGCCCTGCGTTGTGCGGGTTTTAATAATGTTGACTTAAAGGCAGCCCTGAACAAAATTAAGGTTGTAAGGGTTCCTGCATATTCACCGAATGCTATTGCTGAACATACCATAACATTAATGCTTGCCCTGAACCGTAAGATCCACCGGGCATATTTCAGAACAAGGGACTCGAATTTTACTCTGGACGGGCTGTTAGGTTTTGACATGTACCATAAAACTGCCGGAATAATAGGAACGGGAAGAATAGGTAAGGCACTGATAAAAATACTGCACGGCTTTGAGATGAATGTCCTTGCATATGATAAATATGAGGACGAAGAATATGCCAGTCAGCTGGATTATAAATATGTGGGACTGGATGAACTTTTCAGCAAATCAGATATTATTTCGCTCAATTGTCCGCTTACTAAGGAAACCGAATATATAATAAATAAAAAGAACATTGAAAAAATGAAGTCCGGTGTAATGATAATAAATACAGGGAGAGGAAAGCTGATAAAAACCTATGACCTCATACAGGGACTTAAATCAGGGAAAATTATGGCTGCCGGACTTGATGTTTATGAAGAAGAGAGCGAATACTTCTTTGAAGATCTCTCAAACAGAATTTTGACAGACGACATCCTTGCCCGCCTTTTATCATTTAATAATGTAATTATTACTTCGCACCAGGGATTTTTTACCAAAGAAGCAATGCATAATATTGCACAAACGACTATGCAGAATATCAAAGATTTTGTTGACGGAAAAGAATTAGTTAATGAAGTATGTCATAAGTGCCCGTAAATTTATTATTTTGTTAATCCTTTCTTTTTAGAATATATGGGCAGAAAAAAACATAAAAAGAAAAAATCAGTTACTTTCAATAAAAAGTCGCTGACCAACGGTATACTAGGATTATTTTCAAATAATCCTAAAATGACTTTAAATCATAAACAAATTGCAAAGCATTTATCAATTACCGATACATCCACGAGGAAATTAATTGTAGAAGTTTTAAATGAATTAACACAGGCTAATGCCCTTGAAGAGATTTATCAGGGGAAATTTAAGTTAAGGTCAAGGGCCGGCCATGTTATTGGAAAGGTCGACATTGCTGCGGGCGGTTATGGATTTGTAAGTTCGGAATCTGTGTCTGAAGATATATTTATTTCTCAAAGGAACCTTAACCGTGCTTTAGACGGTGATACTGTAAAAGTGTATCTCTATGCGAAGAAAAAAAGCAGGGGCCCTGAAGGTGAAGTTATTGAAATAATAGAAAGGGCAAGAGACACCTTTGTCGGAATTGTTGAAGTGAGTGAGAATTTTGCTTTCTTTATAGCTGACAGCCGTCAAATGCCTTATGATCTGTTTATCCCGTTGAATAAGTTAACCGGGGCCACAGACGGACAGAAGGTAATAGCTAAAATCACCGAGTGGCCGAGAAAGTCAAAAAATCCATTTGGAGAAATTATTGAGGTTCTTGGTGAGCCCGGAGATAATGAAACAGAGATGCATGCCATTCTCGCGGAATTCGGACTCCCATTTAAATTTCCCGAACAAGTGGAAAAAGAAGCCGAAGCTATACCGGATAAACTAACTGCGGCAGATTATGAAAAAAGGCGTGATTTCCGTGATGTCCCGACCTTTACCATTGACCCTGAGGATGCCAAAGACTTCGATGATGCCCTGTCTTTACAAAAACTACCTGATGGCAACTGGGAAGCAGGTATACATATAGCAGATGTCACACACTATATGAAGACAAAAACTTTACTGGATCAGGAGGCTTTTAAAAGGGGAACGTCGGTTTATCTTGTTGACAGGGTTGTGCCCATGCTTCCTGAAAAGTTGTCTAATAATGTTTGTTCATTGAGGCCAGATGAAGAAAAACTTTGTTTTTCAGCAGTTTTTGAACTAGATGATGATGCCAGTGTATTAAATGAATGGTTTGGAAGGACAATCATATATTCTGACCGCAGATTTACTTATAAGGAAGCGCAACTAATAATTGATACAGGTAAAGGTGATTTAAAAGATGAAATGTTAACCTTGAACCGGTTAGCACAGAAACTGAGAAAAAGAAGGTTCGAGAATGGTTCAATAGATTTTGAACGTGAGGAGGTAAAATTTGATATTGATGAAACTGGATTTCCTCTTCGGGTATATTTTACAGAACACGGGGAATCGAACGAACTCATCGAAGAATTTATGCTGCTGGCAAATAAAAAGGTGGCTGAGCATATTGGTGATGTTGCTGACAAAAAAAATAAAAAAACCTTCGTTTACAGAGTACATGACAGACCTGACCTTGAAAAGCTCCGTAAGTTCTCTCAATTTATGAAAAAATTCGGGCGCTCCCTGAATTTATCCTCAAACCTGAAAATCTCCGAATCATTAAATAAATTACTGGCAGATGTAAAGGGAGAGAACATTCAGGACATGGTTGAAACCCTTGCGATACGAACAATGGCAAAAGCAGAATATTCAACGAAAAACATTGGGCATTACGGACTGGCAGTTAAGTTTTATACCCATTTCACCTCACCTATAAGAAGATATCCTGATGTTATGGTTCACCGTATGTTAGCAGATTACCTTGAAGGGAAGGCTTCAAAAAACGATAAAAAATATGAAAAAAGATGCCAGCACTCATCAGATATGGAGCAGCGTGCCGAAGAAGCAGAAAGGATGTCAGTTAAATATAAGCAGGTGGAATTTATGCTGGACAAAATAGGAAGACAATATGAAGGAATAATTTCGGGCGTAAGTGAATGGGGTATATATGTTGAGATAATAGAAAACAAGTGTGAAGGTATGGTGCCACTAAGAGAGCTTTTAGATGATTTCTACGAATATGATGAAGATAATTACTGCATTACGGGCCGACACACAGGGAAAAGATACCAGCTTGGCGATCCTGTAAATGTTGAAATCCTGAGAACTAACCTGCCTCAAAGACAACTGGACCTTGCAATTGTTGATTAGGTAAAATCTCTCAGGGTTATCTTTTATAGAAGAAAAAATTATAAGTAAAAATCCCGGACTTCATAACCGGGATTTTTCAATTTCTGAATATAAAGGTTTATACATAGACATGTTTAAAAATCCGAGAGCCTATCCACGAGATTTGACAATATTTAAAAACTCGGAGCGGTAGGTTTGACCAACTGGTATTGATTTGTCTTTAATTTTTACCATATTACCTTCAATGACTTCAAGTTTATTAAATGCAATTGCAAATGATTTATGTACCCTGATAAATTCGTTTTCAGGCAACTGGCTTAACATGTTTTGAAAAGTTTCGTGAACCAATATTGATTTATCTGAATAGTACACTTTAACATAGTCCCCGAGAGCTTCGAGAAAATTTATTTCATCAATTACCACCCGGTAAAGTTTCTTGTCGGATTTTAACAAAATGAATGAGTACTCATGATTTTCCTGCTTACTGCTATCGAATTTATTTATAGCTTTATTTACAGCTTTTAAAAATCTCTCAAAAGGAAAAGGTTTTAGAAGATAATCAATAGCATCAACTTCAAATCCTTCTACAGCATACTCGGGATAGGCTGTAGTGAAAATAACATAGGGTGGATTGGTTAAGGATTTATAAAACTTTAAACCTGATAATTTCGGCATGTTGATATCAAGAAAAATTAAATGAATAACCTCTTTATTTAAAATATCTGAGGCTTCCATAGCATTTTTACATGAACATATTAAATTTATTGAAGGACAATCTGAAATATACTTTTCCAGAATGTCTCTTGAAGCAGGTTCATCATCTACAACAATACAATTAATCCTCATTTTTTATTTTTAATAATACATTAAAAACTTTTTCATTTTCTGATATCCTAAGCAAATGTCTATTAGGATATAATAATTTAAGTCTATGTTTTATGTTTGCAATTCCGATTCCATGTTTTGATTCTTTATCAATATTGTCGGTTATACCTTTGTTGTTTTCAATTTCGAAAATTACTTCATTGTCTTTTGTGGATAGTGTAATATGCACATAGGTCTCTGAAACATCACCTTTAATGCCATGTTTAAAGCTATTCTCAACCAATGGCAGGAAAAGCATTGGTGCTATCTGAATGTCATCTTTTATATCAGTTTTAAAAACAACATTCGAAGTGGCATCAATTCTATGGTTTTGCAAGCTCAGATAGTTATTGATCAGTTTAACCTCAGAACTTAATTTAACTTTATCCAAATTAGAATCATATATAACATAACGCAAAATATCGGATAATTTTATTATAGCTTCAGGAGTTTCTTTTGCTTTTTTCAAGGCAAGAGAATAAAGCACATTCAAACTGTTAAATAAAAAATGCGGATTAACCTGCGATATTAAAGCTTTTAGTTCAATTTCAACTTTCTCTTTTTCAGTTTCAACCAGTTTTTGTTTTGATTCTATCAACTGAAACCATTCCTTTGAAAGCTTTATTAAGGTAGTTAAAAGAATGAATACTGTAAAAAAAAGTAAAATATCAAAATAAGAGTAATATGAAATAAAATAATAACCCGGTAAGAAAAAATCTATAAACCTATTAAATAATAAAACATTAAAAAAAGAGCCTGCAAATAATACTAATAGTAAAAATATACTGTACGGGATAATCCTTTTAGTACTTAATAACCGTGGAATTAATAGTAATAAATTTATATATACTGCAATCATCAATGTTGATTGAAAAATTGCAGTATATATATAGTCGATTTTTTCGACCTTCACCGAAACCTTAAAAAAATTAATAAGGACAATGAATGCTACAATCCAGAAGGTTAAATGCTGTAAGAATCTGGCATGTGCAATTTTTACTAATATTTGATATACTTTCATTGATCCTGATTCATCCTTTTAAAATTTTGGCTGCTTCCATCTTCATAAGGTTCCGTTTCATCACCATACTTTAATAAGAATTTCTGTAATTCTTTTGGTTTTGCAGTAAGCAGGATATTACCTGTATCACTTTCCTCATGGCGTATATGAATTTTGTTTTGTTCAAATAATTTTTCAAGCCAATCCGGGGCGATCCATTTAAAATCAATCTCTTCACCTATTTTAACTTTTGCAAATGAATGTACAGATAATTTATGAAACATTAAAAATTCCATTTCAATATTCCAATCAACAGGATAGAAATCAGCATATGTATTGTTTCCGATTTTAACTAAATGCAGCCAGAATTCAGCCCATTTATCCGGCTCTGCACTAAGGTATGTTTTCAATAAGTAGGTGTACTTATTTGCCACACTTTCATTTACCTCTTCATATTTACCGGATTTAAGTGTATCAGGCAGGCATATTTCCCAAATCGCGTCATCATTCTGGCTTTCCCACTTCCCTATTATACGGTTATCCAAAATTAAGGTATCTTCGCTATAGATAGGGTAAAACGAAACAACCACACAACTTGATACAAGAAATATCAATAACCCGATTAAATAAATACTTTTTATTTTCATAATAATCAAATTTAATTTTTAATAATTCGGGTTCAAAGTAAATCTGTTTAAAAACGCCAGACAATTAATTTCGTTGAACACTATTAAAATGTCGTTGAATAAATTCCTTGTTGATACTTATGTGTTTGAAAAGGAGTATCGCCCGGCACATAACTATGGTATATAAAAAATTGGGCAGATAATAGTATATTTAAGGTCAAAACAATTAATCAACGGTTTCCCGGTCTGATAGGTTTGTGGCTTCGAAATGCCCAACCCTTCATATGCCGGTACCGTTAACTTAAATTACTTATAAAAATGATGAAGAATATTAAAGAGTTGTTTCTAATTGGTATTATTTCAATTTTGATTTTATACGATGTAAAATCTCAACTATTTATTATTGAAAAAAAAGGAAAGAATATATATCATAATAACTGGATCGATTTAAATAAAAATAACAATAAAGACATATATGAAGACCCTTCTCAACCAATAGATGCAAGAATTAATGATCTCCTGAGCCAGATGACCCTGGAAGAAAAAACCTGCCAAATGGCAACTCTTTATGGTTATAAGAGGGTAATGAATGATGAATTGCCAACTGAGGATTGGAAAAATCAAATTATTAAAGACGGAATAGGAAATATTGATGAGCATTTGAACGGACTGGCATATCATGATGCAACAACAGAATACTCCTGGCCTCCCTCAAAACATGCAAAAGCGATAAATGAAGTCCGGCGATTTTTTATAGAAGAAACAAGGCTGGGTATACCGGTTGATTTTACAGACGAAGGAATAAGGGGATTGTGTCATCACGGAGCTACCAGCTTTCCGGCACAAATTGGTATTGGAAGTACCTGGAACAGGCAATTGGTTTCCATGATAGGTAACATCACCGGTGAGGAAGCAAAGATATTGGGTTATACAAACATTTATTCTCCTATACTTGATTTAGCAAGAGATCCGCGATGGGGGCGAACAGTTGAGTGTTATAGCGAGGATCCGTTTTTAGTGTCTCAATTGGGATTGGAAATGGTAAAATCCCTGCAGTCGAAAGGTGTCGCATCCACAGCCAAGCATTATGCTGTATATAGCGCCCCTAAAGGAGGGCGGGATGGTGCGGCCAGAACCGACCCGCATATTACAGAAAGGGAAATGCATGAAATATATCTCGAACCTTTCCGAACAGCAGTAAAAGAAGGAAATATCCTTGGATTAATGTCTTCCTACAACGATTATGACGGAATTCCTGTGACCGGGAGCCATTATTTTTTAACAGAATTGCTGCGTGAAAATTGGGGTTTTACAGGTTACATTGTATCTGATAGCTGGGCTGTTGGCGGATTACAAGGGCGTCATTATGTAGCTGAAAATTATAAAGAATGTGTTTTTCAGTCAGTATTAGCTGGTCTGAATATCAGAACTAATTTTACACCTCCTGAAGATTTTATTCTTCCCTTGCGCGAGCTGGTAAAAGAAGAAAGAATATCCATGGAGATTATTGACGATCGTGTCAGAGATATCCTTCGGGTTAAATTCCAGTTAGGATTATTTGATAATCCTTATGTGGAAAATCCTTTGGAAGCAGACAAAATAGTACATAGCAAGGAAAAAGAAAAAATAGCCCTCCAGGCATCAAGAGAATCCATAGTATTGCTTAAAAATGAAGACAAGCTATTGCCAATTAATAAAGAGACTGTTCAATCGGTTCTGATAACCGGACCAAATGCAAAAGCCGTTAATCATTCCATAAGCCGGTATGGTCCTTCCAATATTGATGTAATATCAGTTTATGAAGGAATCAAGGCATTGGTTGGTAATCAAATAGATGTGCAATATGCATTTGGATGTGATTTTTATGATAATAACTGGCCCCGTAATGAATTGTACCAAATCCCCCCTGACGATAAACAGCAAAAACATATTGAAGAAGCAGTAGAAATGGCAAAAAAGGTCGATTTAATTATTGTTGCAGTTGGGGATAATGAACATACTGTTGGTGAATCCAGATCAAGAACTTCCCTGGATTTACCGGGTAACCAGCTTGACCTGATAAAGGCACTTTATAGCACAAATAAGCCTGTAATAGTTATTTTAGTGAACGGTCGCCCTTTAACAATAAACTGGATTGATGATCATATCAGCACAATCGTTGAATCGTGGTTTCCGGGAGAATATGGAGGAAACGCAATCGCCGAAGTAATTTTTGGCTTATATAATCCCGGAGGTAAACTTCCCATAACTTTTCCCAGAACAGTAGGACAAATACCGTTTAATTTTCCATATAAAAGAAGTTCCCAGAAAGGGCAGGGAAATAACGATATAGGCAAAACACGAATTAATACTGCCTTATACCCTTTTGGCCATGGACTAAGTTATACAAAATTTGAGTATAGTGATTTGGTAATTATTCCCGGGAAAACTTCATCGGATTTTGATAGTATATCCATTTCATTTAAAATTAGAAATACTGGAGAGTTTGCAGGAGATGAAATTCCACAGCTCTATATCCAGGATGAATATAGTTCGGTTGTATCTTACGAGAAATTGTTAAGAGGTTTTAAGCGAATTAACCTGAAGCCTGACGAAGAAAGGGTAATAACTTTTTCAATTCATCAAAAAGATTTGGAATTACTAAATAGTGATATGATTAGAGTAGTTGAGCCTGGCAAATTTAAGATCTTTATAGGTTCTTCATCAGAGGATATTCGCTTAAAAGGAGAACTTAATATTTATTAACTGAAGAACAAAATAATTATAAATTAATAATATGATATATAACCGAAGGAATTTTCTAAAAACAGCTACTACGGCAGGTTTAGCATTACCACTTTCTTCTTGTATAAATGTCGGAATGGATAATAAGGTGATCAATGAACAAGATCTAATTGATATATGTAACAAGCCGGTATTGAAAATAGATTCCCTTAACCAGCCCATTATAATAGAGTCAATGGAATTGCTTAAGCTGGGAGATACTTATTTTGTCAGAACAAGATCAAAAGATGGAATCGAAGGTATTTCCGTAACAAATAATAAAATAGATATTCTTTATCCTATTCTTCTTAAACTGATAATCCCCTTTTTTATTGGAAAAGATGCCAGGCAAATTGAAACATTGCTGGAAGAATTATATGTATACAAAAGCAACTACAAAATGCAGGGACTGGCTTTGTGGTGTTGTGTTGCATGGGCAGAAGGCAGTATTATTGACTTATTGGGTAAAACCGCTGGCAAACATATTAGTTCCCTTTTTGGAAACAAGATAAGGGATAAAATACCTATATATGTTGCAAGTGGCAACAGGGACACTTCTCCTGAAGAAGAAATAGAAATACTTCAAAAGAAAATTGCTTTAACAGGAGCAAAAGCAGTGAAGTTTAAAGTAGGAGGCCGTATGAGCCGGGATATGGATTCGATTCCCGGGCGATCAGAAAGTCTGATTGAATTATCAAGAAAAATACTTGGTAATGAAATAACAATCCAGGCCGACGCTAATGGATCATACGGTGTGCAAAAGGCCATAGAAATAGGGAAAAGACTTGAGGCCATCGATGCATATTTATTTGAAGAGCCATGCCGTTTTGATAATATTGAAGAAACAAAACATGTGGCCGATGCTCTTGATATACCAATTTCAGGAGGCGAACAGGAATCAAGTGAATATCGATTCCGTAAAATGATTGCTGACAATGTTTTACAGATTGTACAACCTGATTTGCATTATTATGGTGGTTTTATTCGTACCACACGTGTTGCCCGTATGGCAGAGCTGGCTGACAAGCCTGTTACTGTTCATATTTCTAGCGACAATGCCGGCTATGCAGAGATGGTAAATTTCAGCAATTTCACACCAAATATAGGTCTGTTCCAGGAATT
The DNA here is from genome assembly GCA_964521285.1 of uncultured Bacteroidales bacterium. Classification (GTDB taxonomy): domain Bacteria; phylum Bacteroidota; class Bacteroidia; order Bacteroidales; family UBA10428. Next base: position 37,017 of record CAZFQS010000021.1, read on the forward strand.
AAAAACCGGAATGGAAGCAACAGCAGACTTGTTCGAACCTCCAATTAAGGTTAAAGATGGCTTCTTAAATGTACCTACAGCACCTGGTTTAGGAATGGTACATGCTGAGGACGTCCTGAAAAATGCAGAGTTGATAAAGCTCTGACCTGGCAGTCTATTTATTTAAAACCCCCGGCCTTTAGACGCAATTTATGGCAATTGAAAACCAGCAAGATATAGGCGCTAATAAATATAAAGTCGCATATAGCTCATTGCCAGTGTGTAGTAAATTGGCAAGTAAATATTTTTTTGTAATTTGGTGGAATATGGCCCAGCAAACAAAATTTAAATCATCAACTGCTCTTATGGAGCACTTCCTTTGGAAAATTTAAAATAGCACTCATGAAAAGGCTTTTAATTTTATGTTTACTTATTGGTACAGCAATATGTTGCTCGACCTGTAAATCAGAAAAACAAACCAAAAAAGGGGAAAGGAAACTTTTATCCGTCCGGGAATATAAAGATGCCGTTTATGCATCATGGATTGGTCAGATTGTAGGTAATACCTATGGTTTATGTTATGAATTTAAATTTGTTGATGAACCCGGCCCGGATTCTTTCCCTTACGGATACACATGGACACTGGATGAACTTAAAAAATATAACGGTGCTTTTTCGGATGATGATACTGATATAGAATACATGTATCTCACCCGGATGGAAAAAAATGGAATAGAACCAACCTATTACCAGTTGGCAGAGGCCTGGAAAGCTCATGTTAAAACCAGGGTATGGTGTGCCAACCGTGCTGCGCTCACACTTATGCATGCCGGTCATTATCCGCCTGTAACAGGATCGAAGGACTACAATCCCCAATGGTGCCAGATAGATCCTCAGCTTATAAACGAAATCTGGGCAGTTACATCTCCCGGAATGATAAATTATGCTGTTGACAAATCGGAATTTATGGCCCGGATAACAAGCGACAGTTTTGGAATTGAGCCCACATTACATTATGCAGCGATGTATAGTGCCGCCTTTTTTGAAAAGGATATTAATAAGCTTATAGACATAGGGACGGCCTCTTTATCAGGTGGCTCCAGATTTGCTGATATAGTTGAGCATGTCAAACAGCTATACAGGGATTATCCCAATAACTGGAAAGCTGCAAGAAAAATTATCGTGGACAATTATTATGTTTCAGCCGATTATAACAGGCATGTATGGCCGGCTGTTGATGCAAATCTGAACGGGGCACTGGGAATCCTGGCATTACTATACGGGCAGGGAGATTTTCAGAAAACTCTTGATTATTGCTGTGCCTTAGGTATGGACGCAGATAACCAGGCAGCTACCATGTGTGGTCTATTAGGTATTGTTAACGGACTGGAAGCTATACCCAGAGACCTGATGTATCCTCTGGCAGATTCAAATTGGAAAAAACCTTTTAATGATACTTATAAAATGATTTCCAGGGAAGGACTGGAAGATGCTAAACTTACAGATATGGCTGAACGTATGGCAGCACAGGGAGAGAAAATCATACTGGCAAAAGGCGGTAAAATAGTTACCAAAAAAGGAAAGAAATACTACAGTATTAATGCTGATGCGGAATTTATACCGCCATTTGAGCTAAATCCATTGCCCGCTTTATTTGCTGAAATAAATAAATCATTTTCATATCCCGTTTACACAGGTGGAACACCGGGTTCAGTAACACTTTCTGCAGAAGGAAATTTGCCTCCCGGAATTGAAATTGTAAATAGAAACATAGCTGGTTCTCCGACCAGAACAGGAGTATATAATTTTAAAATTATTGCCAGTGACGGAAAAACAGAAAAAACCATTCCGGTATACTTTAAGGTACATTCCGGGAATCTGGCAGGCAAAGCCTCTGAAATAGTATTTAACCAGAATGCAATAGACAAGGACATTGAAGTGATAAGAGACGGCAGCACAGAAAAAACTTATTATAGTATTAAAGAAGGAGAATCGCGGGAACTAGACTACTATGGTTATAAGTGGGAAGAGCCAACAGAAATATCAGCTTTGTCTTACAATAACGGCGTCCCTCATGAAAATTGCGGATGGTTTACTTCATTTGATATTGAATACCTGGCCGGAAGCAAATGGGCAAAAATTGAAAATATAAATATTTCACCGGAAATGAATCTGGAGAATTCCCAATGGCTTAAACCAAATTTTATAGATTATGATATCAGTTTTGCCCCGGTAAAATCGCAAGGCATCAGAATAGTCGGGATGGCTGGTGGCTTGCCAAGAGACGTTGCCAATGCACATTCTGGATCCCGGTATTACACATCAATAAGCGAATTGAGAGTATATGCTGAATAGGCTGTAAAGAATATTTACTGTTATAAAGGACTTTAAAACGCGACTAAACAATGAATATAAAAAATAGTCGGAGCAATAGTAAACTCAACGCTAACAATATTTAAATTTAAATTATGAGAGTATTTTTAATCTTTTTACTGAGCTACTTTTTAATCTGTGGTATAATGAGTGCTCAGAATGCTAATCTCAAAGATTCAGGCATGTATGACATTAGAAAAAATTCCATCTACCTGGAGATTTTAGGCAACGGTGCAGTATATTCATTTAATTATGATCGAACTCTGCCTTTAAGCAATATGTTGGCAATGTTTTTAAGGGTTGGAGGAAATGAATACCATGGAGCGGATACTAACGAAGTAAGTATCAATTTAATAGGCGCAACAGGTATTCTTTATGGTGGCCCCAAACACTTCTTTGAAACTGGGATAGGGTATACTCATTTTTGTGGTTTTCCTGACCGGCTTATTGCATTAACAGGAGGTTACCGTTTCCAGGGCCCTAAGGGCCTGGTCATTCGCGCTACCCCTATGTATATTTATAATACCGAAAAAGGAGATACTTTCGGAAACAATTTCTGGTTTGGATTATCGTTTGGATATTCCTTTTAACAACCCTAAACTCTGGTTGCATATATATTTGAATAGCTCTACACTTGTTCGGTTTAACTGCTAGTTAACAATTATTATTACAGTAATACAGTAATTTAATTGATATAAAAATCTAAAATAGTCTATGCTAAAAAAAATATCAAAGGAGTGGTTAATTATAATAGGACTGGCATTGTTTAAACTCTGCATTCATTTAGCCACTAACACAAATTACGAACTGCACAGAGATGCCTTGTTATATTATTCCCTGGGGGAGAATCTGGCCTGGGGCTATGCTTCCGTACCTCCGTTTATTGCTTTAATCGCAAAATTTTCAACCTTTATTTTCGGTAATACGGTTTTTGCTTTAAGATTTTTCCCTGCCCTTATAGGTAGTGTGTCATTAATAATAATTGCAAAAATTGTTAAGGAGTTGAAGGGAGGTATTTTTGCAATAGTCATAGCAACGCTGGCTTTTATCTTTTCTCCCTCATTTTTGAGATCAAACACATTGTTTCAGCCTGTCTCATTTAACCAGTTCTTTTGGCTTTTTTCCGGTTATCTGATCGTTAAACTCCTGAATACCCAGAACCCTAAATATTGGATAGGCATTTTTATAGTTTGGGGGATAGGCTTTTTAAACAAGTATTCAATAACCTTCTTTATAGTATCTTTCCTTATTGCTGTACTATTTACCAGACACAGGAATTTATTAAAATCAAAATATTTCTTTGCCGGCGGTCTGCTGGGAGTAGTTATTATTTTACCAAACCTTATTTGGCAGTTCAATCATAGTTGGCCGCTAATCCACCATATGTCAGAACTTCAGAAATATCAGCTTGTAAATGTTTCAATTATTGGCTTTATCATTGATCAGTTTATAATGAATTTACCCGGACTGGTCATCTGGATGACCGGACTGATTACATTTTTGTTTTTTAAATCAGAAAAGAAATTCAGAGTTCTGGCTTATTTATATTTATTTACCGTACTCCTTATTCTTTTATTCAGGGGTAAACCATATTATACTCTCGGCTTATATCCTGTTTTATTTGCTATGGGGGGCTATGCTGCAGACAAATACTTTAAACCTTATATGAAGTATGCTATAATCGCTCTGATATTTTTGTTATCATTACCCATGCTTCCATTTAGTTTGCCGGTTTACAGCCATGAAAAAATTGCAGAATATTCGGCAAAAACAGCTGCGTTTACAAATCGATGGGAAGACGGTAAAATATATAATGTGCCCCAGGATTATGCTGATATGACGGGATGGAAAGAATTAAGTTCTATTGTAATACAGCATTACAATTCCCTTTCACCAGGCGAAAGGGATAGTTGCCTTATCTATGCAGAAAATTACGGACAAGCCGGTGCAATTTACTTTTACGGTAAAAAGCATGGATTGCCGGCACCAATAAGTTTTAATGATAATTTTATTTTTTGGGCACCTGACAGTGTCGATAATGTTCCTTTAATTTATGTGAATGATGAAGTAGGTGATATAGATTTTTTATTTGATTCGTATAAAAAAATCGGCCAGGTAAATAATATATATTTCAGAGAAAATGGGTTACAGGTTTATTATTGTACACAACCAACAGACACCTTCAGAATATTTTATGCAAACAAGGTGAGCAGGTTAAAACAGAAATACCGCTAACACTGCTAATAAATGAATTCGGGATGTATTTCACTTTATTTAAAAATATTGCAATTGGATTATTGATATGTATTTTGACCGCCGGAGAATATGTTTTTAGCCAGAGTTTTGAGTACGACAGCCTTTTTATTAATGAAATTTCCCCGACAAATTTTCAGTTTACGGATGAGCATGGGGATCTTGATGACTGGATAGAAATATATAATGCAGGTCCATCTGCGATAAATATTGAAGGCTTATATATTACCGATGATTTAAATAATCCGCTCAGATGGCAAATCGGAATTTCTTATGAACTTTCACCCCCAAATTCGGAGAAAAGCACTGTACTGTTAAGAAAATTACTGGAAAATGAAAATTTTAAAAATGAATTTATACAACATACCTATACGTTTATTGAAACAATATTTACTCCCGAAAGGGTTAATAGGATAACTGACAGCCTGGTAGACTTAATTAATCCTGTTATTGACATGCAGGTGGCCAAATGGGGTGTAAATATTCCTGATTTGGGATGGGGTATAACCATGGAAGGCTCCCGTGAAGAATGGGAAGAAAATATTCAGGATTACAAAGATTTTTTTTCTGAAAGACCATATTATATGAAGCAACATATTAATGATTATTTTAAACTGGATGCGACCTTTCTTGAAAGTAATAATCCACAAAAATTTAGTATTTATCCGAATCCGGGCAATGGTATTATTAACATCAGAGCCCTTAATGGCTGCCATTATCCCTCAAAAGTTGAAATATTTAATTCATTGGGCCAGAAAGTATTTGAATTGTCATTTGATACACAATCTTATTATAGTGGTAAGCAATTAGACATCTCGAATCTGCCTGACGGCATGTATTTTTTAAATATAAGCAACGATATAGGGAAATATATTGAGAAACTTATTATAGCAAAATAATTCTCACTATTTAACGTTTTTATTATAAATACAGATATTTTCAAATTATCGTTAAATTTTAAAAGTAAAATAATGAACCCAAAAAACTTAATTTTAATCCTATCCATTTTTTCATCAGTCATAATCACAAATTGTGAATCTGACACAAAAAATGATGATTTAAACCCGATTGCAAATGATAATTTAAACCCGATTGTAAAGGATAGCATTTATTATAAAGACTTAAACATCGAGATTTATAATGTTAATTTTGAATCACTTGATATAGATAATGATCAAGCTCCGGATTTTAATTTTGAAATTATTAATTTAAATGTTTATAATTCAAATCCTTTACCAGAAAGCTTTGATACATTAGCTGCAAGAGTTGATCCAATTTTAAATGAAATTTTAGATAATTCAACTTTTAGTTATCCGACAGCTCTTAATTTTAATGATTCTATTTCATCCAAAGGATTCTGGTCAAATAAAACAGGTGTTTTAGGCACTTTTCAAAATGCAGGACAATTTCAAGGGCAAGGAGAAAAGTATCTTGGATTCAGAAAGTATATTGATGAAAAATATTACTATGGATGGATAAAGATTGATTGTAATCAGCATAATGATACTTTAAAAGTATCAGAGTACGGATACAATCTCATGCCTAATAAAGGTATTCGGGCAGGACAATTAGAATAATATGCCTCCTAACATTGGGTTAAAAAACATTGCATATAAAATAAATCCACAAAACGGGTTAGGTTTTTACAGGCAGCAAGCTGTCCGCACCTGAAAGTTGAAGGTAAGTCTAATAATGCTTCAAAAAACATGCTGACCCATGTTGTTTCAATCTGACAATAAAATGAATTGAAGCAACCAATTCTATTTAAATTTCATCTTTAAGCAAAACAGTCATAATAATCAGATTATAAAAACTATTTCCTTTTTATATAAATTATTTAATCTAATTAAAATGAACCCCAGGTTTTATTCCTTAAGCAACCTGATTTACTTATTCAGCATATTAACAGTATTGTCTTTATCAAATTGTGAAGATTCATCTGACAATAGGCCCAGCGAAATCAATTTAGACAGCCTTACTATTAATAATTATCCAAAAGTTGATGGTTCTACATCAGCTCATCCTCTTCAAGTGCTGATTGCATGCAAAATACTGGGTGTTGAATATTCCTGGATGCCAGGCTGGTTTGATGAGACTTACCGGATATGGCCATCATTTGATGAAAAACCTGATATTGCACAATTTATTCTGGATAGCATTATTCATAATGGCACTCATTCATCATATACTAATCTTATTAATGGAAAGGCTGATATTATAATCGTTGCACGGGAAGCTTCAAATGATGAAATTAATTTAGCAGATAGTGCGGGTGTAAAATTAACTACAACACCAATAGCACTTGATGCTTTTGTTTTTATTGTAAATATTAAAAATCCCGTTCATTCCTTAGCAGTAAAAGAGATACAAGATATTTACACAGGTAATATAACTTTTTGGAATGAGGTAGGTGGAACAAATACAGAAATTAATCCTTATCAAAGAAATCCAAATTCTGGCAGCCAGGAACTTATGTTATCGCTGGTTATGAAAGATTTAGAAATGATGGATTTCCCAGAAATGATATTGATAGGGATGATGGGACCAATAAATCGAATTACAGAGGACAAGGATGGATTAGGCTATACTGTTTACTTTTTTGAACAATTTATGGCCCCAAACGACAGTTTAAAATTACTTGCCGTCAATGGGGTTGTTCCGGAATACAATACACTAAAGAAAAGAGAATATATCTATACTACAGATGTTTATGTCGTAATCCGTGAGGATCTGGACGGGTCATCAACTGCTTACCAATTATATCTATGGCTCCTGACAGATAAAGGACAAAGTGTCATTGAAGAGAGCGGCTATATACCTTATCGTTAGTTGAGCGAATTAAGCCTTGGAATTAATCAAACCCGGAGTCTATAATTTTATCCTGGGAATAATTATATTTCAAATGAAGTATAACAATATAGTGGACTACTCAGTGCCTGCCCTTATGGCTTTGATCAGTAATTGAGTGAGTTCCTTTGTGCCATCCGGGATTCCGTATCTTCTTTCTTTCCAGGGACAGGTACCTGATGTAATAATATTGCCATCCTGTATGACTCCCTCTCCGCTGTAAATAGCCCCTTTAAATTCAGGGTACTCATTCACATCGGGATCAATAGTAAAAGCATATTTCTTATCAACAAGAATACCCGCTTTGGCAAAGTCCGCTACAGATAGGGTCTGAGCCGCCATGGGCTTTCCTTCTACAGATATTATTTTTATAAAGTCTACTACTTCCTGGTTAGGATCGTATATCTTTTCCCATGGAGGTGCCATACACGGAAAAATGTAACCTGAATAATCATCAGGATTGACATCGTTGAGTTTTAAGTCAGGTTCTATAACTAGAGAATCTACTGAAACAGGGTCAGCAGATAACGTAGTTATTACTACCTCGAAACCTGATTGTTCAAGAATTTCTTTCATGACAACGACTTCCCTGGTAAGCATAAGCTCCAGATCGCGCGATCCGTCTGTTATGAAAAGAAGGACTTTAGGATTGTCTTTTCCGCAGAAAATAAAAAAGACGGATGATAGTAAAAGAATAAATAATTTTTTCATAGCTTTCCTTTTAAGGTTAAAATCCAATGGTTATGATAAATAAAAAAACTTAACTAAATTAGTATAAATTAAAACTTATAAGCTATGTTGAGAAATAATTTAATATACCTGATTTTACTGTCCCTGGTATTCATTGGGTGCAGTAAATATGGTTATGTCCATTTAAATTATCCCCAGGAACCATTAGTCTATCTGCCGGATGATGTCAAATCAATAGCTGTTGTGAACAGATCGCTAACCAGGGAAGAAGATAAAAATCGTAAGGTTCTCGAGTCAATCATAACAAGTGAAGTGGGCGGTTCCGATCGCCTGGCATCTGATGAATGTATTAAAGGTGTATATGATGGCATACAGGGCCTGCACGGAGTTAATATGGTAATCCCCAGGAAAGTCAGAATGTACGGCACAGGTACACGTGAAACACCGGATATACTGGCCTGGAAATTGGTTGCAAAAATATGTGATTCAACAGATGCCGATGCATTACTGGTTCTTGAAACATTTGATTCCAATACGGATTTATTATTAACGACAGCTACAGATCAGGTTACATCAATTCTTTCCGGCACTCCCCAAAAACCTGCTTTACCAAACGATATCAGAATGAATGTTTTGTGCTACTGGAGATTGTATGATCCGGATTCCAAAAGCATTATTGATCAATATCAGCATACATTTTATATGATGTTCCATACTGAGGGCAGTATTCCTCCTCCTGATGCTCTGCCACAGACTGCCTATGCGGCAGGACAGGAATACATACGGCGTTTTTTGCCAAGTTATTATACTGTTAAAAGAGATATGTATAAGAAAGCCAAGGGCCCGGCCAAACATGAATTCAGAACAGGATTCAGACGCACTGAAGTAGCCAATTGGGACGGAGCAATAGATATATGGAGCAAAATGATTGAACGTGTGAAATATAAAACTGCAGGAAGGGCTTGCCTGAATATAGCCGTAGCCTATGAAGTACTTGGGAATACTGACCTGGCTCTGGAATGGGCTAAAAAGTCCTATGAAGATTATAATGATAGACTTGGAAGAGAATACGCGAAAATATTACTAAGGAGAAAAAGCCTGGAATAGAAAAATTTGCCTGTCAAATACAAGAGATTATAAAAATAAGTGCAGAACCAGGAATAAAAGTCTCCAGCATTCATATTGTTCGATAACATCTCCGACCTGCATTATAATGTTCTGCTATGGTATAAGGTCTTCCTCCCAGTTTTCCACTACGGGAGGTACCTCACCTTCCAGCAAGGCAACGAATGTGATTAATGCTATCCGTGCATCACCAAGAGGGTAGTAAAACGCATCCCAGTTTTCACTGTCTTCCCCGTCGTGATTAGATATTACGTACTGGTAGTTATGTGCTTCCTGCATTTCGTAATAAGCGCTCGAAGCACGTCTTTCGATATCCTCAAGGTCCTTGAAAGAGAGCTCACCTTTTTGCCGCCGGGTTCGACGTAGCAGTTTCCTCCTCATGATATCGGTAACAAAGTCCGGAAGTGAAACCCCTGGTTCCGTAGTTTTCAAAAAAATAATCTCATCACGGGAGAGAGGTGTCATAAATACACTCAGGCGCTTCACATTTGCCAGAGCAGGATGTGTCAGGAGCGTCTTACCGATAAAGGGATTTCCCTCAAAAAATACATCACCTCTGTCCAGCGACTGTAAAAACTCCCGGAGGTCCAGGGCATTCAAGTCTCCCCGGACATCCATAACTACGAAATGATCTTTCCCCTTTAAACTTTCAACCTGTTTGCGGGTACGAAAATGATAGTCGGTTCCGTCTGTCTCACCGGGCCGGGCAGAACGACTGTTATAAAGCACAAGTGGATGTAATGTCCTCCATAATTCCGGATAGAATCTGGCAAGTACTTTGGAAAGGGGGCTCTTACCCACGCATGAAGGCCCGGAAAGAATAACAAGTCTTCCTTTTTGCTTATCTTTCATATTTGTATCTTAAGTGTGTATTAAATCGATTTACAGTAGATAGCTTAATATTTTAGTCTATTCCTGGTTATACCTTATTTTAAATTACCACAGCAAAAAAAACCAATACAAACTTAATCAAATGAAAACCGCAAGTCAAGTATCGACATTTAACTCTCACTATTCTGATTAATGATTTGTTCATCTAATTCATTCATATACTCTGCACCCTATTTGCATATTTATTCTAATAGCTCTGCTTTTGTTTGAATTATATGCTTGTTGGTGTTATTTTTTATCGTATCAATATCGTATATTTTCGAATTGTATCGTATCATTCGATCTGTTATGTTATCGTACTATGATCGTATATTTTCGAATCATATCGTATCATTTTACAAAATAATTATATCTTTGCATAACTATGACTAAGGTTTATACATATAATATCGAGCTCGATTGGAAATTAATTTCTGAAATAAGCATAATAGATAGATTTGATGCTTCCTGGAGCTCGATTGAAAAAAAGGAAGGTCAAAGCCTTAAGGAACTTAAGTCTATGGCAACTGTTAGAAGTGTTGGTGCATCAACAAGAATAGAAGGCTCTAAAATGAGTGATATAGAAGTAGATACATTACTTCATAATCTTAACATCGAAAAGTTGGAGGACAGGGATTCCCAGGAAGTTGTGGGTTATTTTGAAGTATTAGACTTAATTACTGAAAGCTATGAAAACATCAATATATCTGAAAATTCACTCAAAAATCTACATAATCGACTTTTAAAGTATAGCAATAAAGACCAATGGCATAAAGGAAATTATAAGCAGTACAGTAATAAGGTGGAAGCCTCATTACCAGATGGAACGACTCAAATTATTTTTGATACAACTCCTCCAGGTATTGAGACTGAAGATGCAGTGAGATCATTGATCAATTGGTACAGGAAAGATTCTACAACTCATCCACTAGCAAAATGCGCACTTTTTATATATGAGTTTGTAAGTGTACATCCTTTTCAAGATGGAAACGGAAGATTAAGCAGGTTAATATCAACATTGTTGCTACTTAAGCACGGATATAAATGGATACAATATGTAAGCTTTGAGCATGAAATTGAAAATAGAAAAATTGAATATTACAAAGAATTAAGAAAATGTCAAGCCCAAAGACCAAATGAGGATATAACAAACTGGGTATATTTTTTCCTTGATGTGTTGAAAAATATGCATAATCAACTTTTACAAAAGCTTGAATCAAGCGGTTTATCCTCTAAGTTATCTCCAAAAAAGAAATTAATACTTACATTCATTGCTGATCATCCAGGTGTCAGATCCGGAGTTATTTCATCCAAACTTGATATACCTAATCCAACAGTGAAAAGAATATTAACAGATCTGGTAAAAAATAATTTAATCGAGAAATTTGGTACAGGACCCGGAACAAATTATTCAATTAAATAAATAAGAAAATGAGATTTGCTTCTGTCAACAAGCCTGGAAAAGATATTCTTGATTTACTTATTAACATTTTCTAACAGCCTGCCTATATCAAAAGCTTGCTAAATTTTATTATATTTATCCGGATAAATATTGAGTGACAGAATAAAAAATTTAACCTGAGCCCTTATGCTCCTTAATTATATCTGGGTAGGTTTTTTTCTCGTCGGTTTTATAGTAGCCCTTATCAGGATAATCGGTTATTATTTCCGTGATTTTTTTGCTGAATATCTGAATATAATATTTGACAGGGCTGATCTTGAGGTTTTCACGGCAATTGTCAACAGCACCTTCGAAATGGCAGAGACATCAATAACTATTGCCATCTACCTTATAGGTGTAATGACGCTCTGGCTGGGAATAATGAAAATAGGTGAAAAGGCAGGTGCAATAAATTCATTATCAAAGCTTGTATCTCCCTTTTTCAAAAAAATATTTCCCGATATACCTGATGACCATCCTGCCATAGGTTCAATACTAATGAACTTCTGCGCCAATATGCTGGGACTGGATAATGCTGCCACTCCCCTGGGTCTGAAAGCCATGAAGGACTTACAGAAACTAAATCCCAAAAAAGATACGGCCTCCAATCCGCAGATTATGTTTATTGTACTTAACACATCGGCACTCACGATAGTCCCTATAAGCATAATGGCAATAAGGGCAGCCAGCGGCGCAAAGGACCCTACCGATGTTTTTGTGCCTCTACTCCTTGCAACTTATTTTTCGACGCTGGCAGGACTTATAGCTGTATCCATTATTCAGAGAATCAACTTACTTAATAAAGTTGTTCTGGCTTACCTGGGAGGAATTACCATTCTTATAGCCCTGGTAATATGGTATCTTAACAATCTCGAGCAACCCCGGGTTGAAGTTATATCGCGCCTGGCAGGAAATTTTATTTTGTTCCTGTTTATTATAATGTTTATCTGGCTGGGGGTAAGAAAGAAGATAAATATCTACGAATCTTTCATCGAAGGGGCAAAAGAAGGTTTTGGTGTTGCTATAAAGATCATCCCATACCTTGTAGCGATGTTAGTTGCCATAGGCGTATTCAGGGCTTCAGGTGCAATGGATTTTATTATTTCAGGTCTTGATAAATTTTTCAGTTTATTTGGTATTAACACTGATTTTATACCTGCCCTGCCTACTGCCCTGATGAAACCATTAAGCGGAAGCGGTGCCCGGGGACTCATGGTTGAGGCTATGAAGACTTACGGACCGGATTCATTTGTCGGCAGACTGGCATCTACTTTTCAGGGTTCAACAGAAACAACATTCTACACTCTTGCAGTATATTTCGGGGCTGTTAATATCCGTAAAATAAGATATTCGGTAACCTGCGGATTAATTGCCGACCTTGCAGGAATTGTGGCTGCAATATTTATTGCATATTTATTTTTTCATTAGGCCTCCTGGTTAAAAATCAAGAGCTATAGATATTTAATCCCTGGGGAACAGATTATTCTAATCAAACTGGTAATATATCCCCATTGTCAGGAAATTATTGTAGTCGCCGTTGGTGTATCCGAATATCTGTGCGATAATCCCATAATTGGCATTTACATTTTCATAATCCCTTATGGAAAACAGGGAATATGAATATCTGATATTAGCAATGAAATTATCAGTTATTTTATAATTTAGGCCTAACAGCCAGCACAGGTCAACCTTTTTAAATGCTCTTATTTCCTCATCAGAAAATTTAATCCCGTTCTCTTCCCCGTTCTTGGCAAAAAGATATCCCGGCACAAATCCAGCATCAATAATAAACTTATCCTGGATAGTAAAATTTACCATTAGCGGTAAATCAATATAATGCAGAGTTAACGAGTATGTTTCCGGATCACTTTCACTTGTCTTTTTTCTAGCCCCTTTACCGTTGTATTTAATTTCCATTTGTGCACCCCAGGCTTTTGTAAACTTTGTATTAACAAAAACCCCTCCCAGCAAACCTACCTTATCAAAGCCGGCATATGTATCACCGTCAACCTGACTGGCACATATACCAACTAATGCACCCCCGTTGAACCTCTGGGCTGATGCCATTACCGGAATAATAAATAACACTATAATTAAAAGTTTCTTCATTTGTGCAATATTAAAGTATATCTTATTTCAGGGGAAAATTAAATATGCTCCTTTATCAATTTTTCTTTCAGTATTTTAACTCCCTTGCTGGCTTTTTCCTTAATAAATTCAACTTTACGATATCCAGGTGCCGCAACTTCATTGGGGTCAATAAGGAATACAGGGCAGCCGCCTGGAGTATAATCAATTAGTCCGGCTGCAGGATAAACCACTAACGAAGTACCTACAACAACAAAAATATCAGCAGTGCTTGTTATAAATGCGGCTTCTTCGATAGCAGGGACAGCCTCCCCGAACCATACGATATGAGGCCTTAACTGAAATCCCTTTTCACATTTGTCACCAAGATTTACCTCTTTGTAACCAATATCATAAACAAGGTCAGGGTCTCCTGTGCTCCTTACCTGTGTGAGCAATCCGTGCAAGTGAAGAATATTTTTGCTGCCTGCCCTCTCATGCAGGTTATCAACATTCTGTGTAATAATGTGAACATCAAAATATTCCTCAAGTTCTGCCAGTCCGGTATGTGCTTCATTGGGTTTGGCATTTTCCAGCTGTGTCCGCCTTTCGTTATAAAATTTAAGGACAAGCTCCTTATTATTTGCCCATCCCATAGGGCTAGCCACCTCAGTAACATCATAGGTCTCCCATAGTCCTCCTGTTTCCCTGAAAGTTTTTATTCCACTCTCCCTGCTTATGCCCGAACCGGTTAGAACAACAATTTTTTTCATATAATCCGGAATTTAATGTTTCTACAAATTTAAATTAATTGATTTAAGGATTGCTATAACTTAAGATCAATAATTTTATAATTTTACAAACGTGTTGATATGTAGGTGCTATGGGCAAGGTCAACATAGTACTTAACAATTGCTAATGGAATAACCAATAAACTGATAAGTTTATAAAAAAATTCCAAAAGCGGAATTATATTAGTATTTTTAACAATATGTATTATCGCAGAAAAATATTATTGGCATTATTACAACAGTTTAATGGAAAGCTTGATAAAATAAGCTTACAGAAGTTACTTTTCCTGGTAACAGAACACCAGGCAAAAGCATCATATCATTTTGTACCTTATAAACTTGGATGTTATTCATTTCAAGCAAATTCAGACTTACATGCACTTGATAAGTATGGACTAGTATCACAACCAGATAAGTATTGGATAAAAACTGATTCAAAGAATTATTACTGTGAACTGAAATTCAAAGACCAGGCAGCGATTAGTTCTGTGAAAAATTGTTATGGTAATTTAAGCAAAAATGATTTAATAAAATTAACCTACGATAAATATCCTTATTTCGCAATAAATAGCACAATTATATCAAATCTTATTAATAATGAGAATATTGAAAATATTAAAAAACAAAAACCTGTAATAACTAATACTGTCTTATTTACAATTGGATATGAAGGTATAACACTGGAACAATATTTAAATAAATTAATAATTAATGATGTGAAGGTGTTGTGTGATGTGAGGAAAAATCCATTAAGCATGAAGTATGGATTCAGTAAAAGCCAACTTAAAAATGCATGTAGTGGAGTTAATATAGATTATATTCATATTCCGGAATTAGGAATTGAATCAAATAAAAGAGCCCAACTAAATAATCAGGCTGATTATGATAAATTGTTTACTTTTTATCGAAATGCCGTTTTAGCAAAAGAAAGAACAAAACAGGAAGAAATTTTAAACATACTTAAAATAAAAAAGCGAATTGCCCTAACCTGTTTTGAAGCAAATATCTCTCAATGCCATCGTAAACATTTGGCTGAAGCTATAGCCAAAATAGATGGCTTTAATTATGAAATAAAGCATATTTAATGGCCCTCACAAAAGTTCTCATAGCCGTTAAAACTTATCCGGCAATTTCCAAAAAATATGATGAACTTGTATGCACGGCAGGTTTTCGTGAGGATGGTTCATGGATTAGAATATACCCTATTCAATTCAGGAAAAAACCGTATAGCGAACAATACTCAAAATATGAATGGATTGAGTTAGACCTTGTAAAAAATAAGAGTGATTTTCGCCCTGAAAGTTACAGACCAGTTTCTCATAACACCCCAATTAACGTTATTGGTAAAATTCCCCCAGATGGAAATTCATGGAGTGAACGAAGGAAAATCGTACTTAAAAAGGTCTATAAAAACATATCAAAATTAATTGCAGAGGCAAAAGAAAGAACAATTTGCACATCTTTAGCGGTTTTTAAACCAACCGAAATAATTGATTTTGTGTATGAGGAAGAGAAAGAAAAAGACTGGCCAAAAGATAAACTTTCAAAATTTCAGCAGCTTAATCTTTTCGAAAAGGTTAGTGATAATGAATATAACATAGTCAAGAAGCTTCCATATAAATTCAGTTACAAATTTAAAGACGAGGAAGGTTCACTTAGTAAATTATTGATTGAAGATTGGGAGACAGGTCAGTTATATTGGAATTGCTTAAGAAGAAACGAAGGAAATGAAATTAAAGCATGCGAAGATGTAAAAAAGAAATACCTATATGATTTTGCGAAAACTAAGGATTTGTACTTATTTTTAGGAACAACACAGATTTATCATTTTACTTCAAAAAATCCATTTGTCATAATTGGAACATTTCATCCAAAGGTTGTAACACAATTAAAAATATTTTAAATCTATCCAACCCGGATTCAACTTTTTAAAACTATGTTAGCCTGCTTATGCCCGAACCGGTTAGAACAACAATTTTTTTCATATAATCCGGAATTTAATGTTTCTACAAATTTAAATTAATTGATTTAAGGATTGCTATAACTTAAGATCAATAATTTAAGAAATCTATAAACGCACCTCTACTCCTAATAAATTAATAAGTTCCATATAAAAAATATTTTTTACTATTCATGGTTGACAATTGGCATATATTTTGTATATTTGTCAACACAAATGATTAAAACTATGAAAAATATTTTTGCAACCCGATTAATTGCTGCGCGCAAAATGTCTGGATTGTCGCTGCAAAGTTTAGCTAACAAATTGGGAAATGTTGTCACCAAACAGTCATTGAACAAATATGAGCAGGGGAAGATGAAACCCGACAGCAACCTGATTATTCAGCTTGCCAGGATATTAAATGTTTCCGTCGATTATTTCTTTGCCAGTCCTGATGTCGAAATACGTCTAACAAATGTGGATTTTCGTAAATATTCATCCAAACTGAGAAAATCAGAAGAAGCTGCCGTGATTGAAAAATCAAAAGATATTCTTGAGCGATATTTTGGACTCGAACATATCATCAACCTTAAGGATTCTCCAGAATATTTTGAATACAGCAAAACCATTTCCACCGAAGATGATGCCGAAAATGCAGCTAAGGAATTACGTAATCAATGGAATCTCGGCAATGACCCGATACCTGATGTTGTTAAAATGCTTGAGGACAAAGGTTACATTGTAATTGAAGTTGAAGCATCAAAGTATTTTGATGGTATGAAAGCTGAAGCTGCCAACAAAAAAGTAATTGTACTTCGGCAGAATTATGATGGTGATGCAGTTCGTAAACGTTTTACTGCATTGCACGAACTGTCTCGTCACTCATTATCCTTTTCAGATAACCTGTTAGAAAAAGACAAGGAAAAATTATGCCATGTCTTTGCTTCGGCAGTACTCTATCCTGAAGAAATGGCAATTAAAGAGCTTCACCACGACAGGTTTCATTTCTACCAGAAAGAACTTGAAATGGTTAAGGAACGCTGGGGAATTTCATTTCCTGCAATTTTCAACAGAGCATTACGGTTAGGAATAATTAACAACTACGTTTATAGAAACCTGAATATCGATTACCGTGCCCGCAGGTTGCATTTAAATGAACCTGCAACTTTTTTAAGCAAGGAAAAACCTGTTAAATTTGAACGATTAATATATTTTGCGTTGGGTAAAGAACTGATATCCGTCAACGATGCTGCTTTTTTTTCAGGTAAAAGTGTATGGGAATTCAGGGAACAAATCCATCAAATGGTATGAAACTGATTATCACAGACTCCAATGTATTGTTTGATGTCATCAAAATAGACGCATTACCGGAATTTTTCAGTCTCGATTTTGACATTTGCACAACAGTGTTTGTGATTGAAGAAATTAAACCACCTCCACAAAGGGAATTAGTGGAAACGTTTATCAGAGCAAAGAAATTAACCGTTTTTGAATTTACAGGTGAAGAGATTGAAGAAATAGAATATTCTAATACTGTACGGGATTTAAAACGTTTTACCGATAAATCCGTAATATGGAAATCTTTGCAGCTTAATTGTCCCATGCTTACTGGCGATAAAAAAATGAGAGAATTGGCTGAAAACATGGGTCTTGAGGTTCATGGGAGTATTTGGGTAATCGATGAACTAACAAACAGAGACTTGATTTCGGAACAAAAGGCAATATTACTGCTTGAGAAATTAATGGCTATAAATAGCTGGCTGCCAAGAAATGAAATTGAAAAACGGATAAATAAATTAAAATAGAAGATGTTATTGTATCGTTAAATTTTATTAGTATGTAAAAGTAGAGGCAACAACCTTTCATAAATATTTAAATCCGTTTCCTGCCATGCAATAACTTGTCAGAAATCTATTTATTCGCTTCAAGTGATGCAATAAGTTTATCAGGTATAACCTTTAGCCATTGCAAATTCCTGTGCCTGGTGCATAAAAGCCTGAAGTCTTGTGTCGATGCCAATATCATCCTGTCCGTCATATGCAATATCCACCCAGGGTATATTCTCATTATCTTCCCTGAAGGAATTTGACAGCGAACATATCAATGTTCCGGGCATACATGTGAAAGGCAGAATATTGGCAATGCCTGACGCTCTTTTCCTTGCAAGGCTAGCTGCAGTACCCATTGCAATAGGCGGATCACCGTCATAATCTTTATGTATGTAATCATTGCAGAGTGTAAGAATATCATGGAGGTGGACTTCCTTTTCCGTATCAATATGTTGTTTAACCTGCCTGTGAATGTTCCAGTGTGTTATTTGTTGCGAATATTTCTGAATCTGTGATTTTAGCAGTCCCCTGTAATCATTTTTCCAGAGGCTGTCTCTTGTATAGCGGTATGTTGAATATATAAGCCATTCATGAAAGGGTCCGATTACAGTTTCGGCTCCCAGATCTTCCAGTTTTCTTATAAGTCCGCCGTTACAGAAAGCATTATCTCTCATAAAGATCTCACCAACAATTCCAATTACAGGCTTACGTATACTATTTGCCAGTTCAATGGTGCTGAACTTTTCGCTTGCCTCCTTCATCAGTTTATTAAGACCTTCGCATCCATTCTCAACAGAGATTATAACTTTATCCAGGGCCTCTTTATAAACCTTATCTGTTTCACCTTTTATTAACTCGTATGGCCGTCTCTCCTGCTGAAGTTTTCTTAAGAGGTCAACTGCCACTGACCCTCTCCAGGCATTGAACCTGAACCTTGTCCCGTGATCTCCTGAAAAATCTTCATATGCCTCGTCATTTGAAGGAGAGACAATCTCGACATCTTCATATCCAAGATTATCAAATATATCTCTTTGCAGTTGATTATACTGTCCGAACCGGCATGGCCCGTTATGATCAGGCATGAAGAAGCATATCTTTTTAGGGTCAACACCGGGTTCCTGTAATTTTTTCAAAAAACTTCCCGTAGTACAAATCATAGGAAAACACTCTCTTGAGGAAGTATATTTTCTGCCCAGCTCCAGGTCTTCCTTGTCCTGTACAGGCAGCACCCATGATTCTATTCCGCAGCTTCTTGCTCCGGCAGCCACTGCATATGCAGCGTCACACATATAAGGAAAGTATAATACCCTGTCCTTTGTCGGGGAGGCCCTCATTGTACCTCTTCTTGTCAATTTTTTCCTTTCAGCCTCTACGAATTTTTCTCCTTTAAGGCTGTCAAGAAACGCTTCTATACGTGTTATCATTCCTGCATCAGCACTATGTTCATCTACTTCAAGCTGAAGATATGGCTTTCCTTTCATCTCTTCCCTGATAAAGTGCAGGAGAAAAGAATCGGGGCCGCACCTGAAGTTACTTAAATAAACCGCATGTAGCCTTTTGTTATCCATAATAAGACGTGCTCCGGCAATAATCTTCTGTCCGTTTGGCCAGTACATTTTATGATAATCTTCGAAAATTGACACTTCTGATAATGGCAAAAAGTCAAGGGGGATGGGAAGTACATTATGAGTAATAAGTTTTTCCACCAGGCTAAGATTTAGTTCAGGGTCTGATGTATTATACGGCCTGCCAAGTATAACCACCGGTTCAACATCGTCAGGCAGATTATTAAGTACTTTTTTACCTTCATTTTCCAAACCCTGTTCAAACTTAGTCTGCTCACTACCTGCCATATCTATGGCCTTCCTGGTTCTGCCCGGAGAAATACCAAATTTCTCTTTCATAAAATCTGATAATTCTTTTACCAGTACCTTTTCATAATATCTGAAATGCAAAGTAGGTATAAGTAATTTGTTTTTATCTTTCTGGCTTTTTAAAGAGCTTTTAATCATGAACGGATGGCTCTGTATCCAGGGGCAATTACAGTTTGCAGTGGGATTATTATCTTTAGCCCTGGCATTCACACTAAAAGGAAGAAATATATAATCGACATCTTTGTTGAGCAAATCCTCAATATGCCCATTTATTACTTCAACAGGGAAGCATGTTTCTGCAGTAAGTATTTCAAGGGATCTTGTCACCAGCTGGTGGTCTGTTTCTTTGGATAATACTACCTGGAATCCCAGTTCCCTGAAAAATGTCCTCCAGAATGGAAACTGCTGGTAGAATATCATAAGTGCCCTGGGAATGCCAATTGAAATATTATCCTTGTTATCATCCTCGCTATAATCGCCGACAAGCATTTCTGTTCTCTTAGTATAGAGGTTTACAATATCCTCCCTCTTGCTTTTTCTTTCATCAATTTCATACTTTTCGCACCTGCCTCCGTAAAAAAGTGATTTCTTTTCCCCTTCAATTTTTACTCTTCTTATCTGGCACTGATTTGAACATCCCTTACAAGTGAATCTTGATATAGCAAAGGGTGTATTGCGTATGCCAAAACCTTTAAACCTTGTTTTTCCCCCGTCCTTAACAACATCCCTTGCCAGCATGGCAGCTCCGATAGCTCCTGTTACATCGAAATGTGGCGGTATATGTATTTTCTTTCCTGTTACCTGTTCAAAGGCGGCAACCACTCCTTTATTATTGGTCACTCCGCCCTGAAAAAATATCTTATCGCCAATGCGCTTGCTTCCAACTACCTTTTGTATGTAGTTATGTACTATAGAGTATGCCAGTCCGCCTACCAGGTTTTCGTTACTCTCTCCGCGCTGCTGATGTGTATTTAAATCCGATTCCATGAAAACAGTACACCTGTCACCGAGACTGGCAGGCCTTTGAGAGCGCAGTGCCAGCTTCCCGAATTCCTCAACTATATTCAGATCAAGCTTTTCTGCCTGCTCTTCAAGAAAAGAGCCTGTCCCTGCAGCGCAGACCTTGTTCATTTCAAAATCAACAACAACACCTTTTTCTATGCTTATATATTTTGAGTCCTGGCCACCTATCTCAAAGATGGTATCAACCGTTGGGTCTATGGCTATTGCAGCTGTTGCCTGGGCTGTTATCTCATTCTGAATAGTGTCGGCACCAATAAAGTCACCTGTCAGGTAACGGCCTGAGCCTGTGGTGCCGGCTGCCTTTACCACAACCTTTTCCCCTACCTCATTGTATATTTCCGACAGTCCGATTCTTATTGCATCCAGAGGTTTACCGGCCGTTGGCAAATATTGCCTTGCAACAACATTATTTTCCTTATCAATAAGTACAACGTTGGTACTAAGTGATCCTACATCAAGTCCGAGATAAACTTCCAGTTTACCATTGCCGTCGTTCTTGAAAACTACTTCCTTATTGTATATTGCTGATGATTCTTTCAGGGTAGGAAGATAATTCCTTTCTGTCTTGTCACCTTTGAGGTATTCTTCAAGCTTTTGGAGTCCTGTAAAATGAGCCTTCTTTTTATCGCTGGCTGTCACCCTGCTTAATACTGCCCCTATGGCGCCCATAGATGCATAATATTCAGGAACAATCAACTCTTCCCCCTGCAGTTTAAGAAGCTCTCTGAAAGCTCTGGCTACTCCTGCATTTGCTGCTACACCTCCCTGAAAAACCAGAGGTTTATTCAGTGTCTTGCCGCGTCCAAGGTTGCTTATAAAGTTACGTGCCACAGCAAAACACAAGCCTGCCACAATATCATAAACAGGTGTTGCAATCTGCTGCAGGTGTATCATATCGCTCTTTGCAAATACACTACATCTCCCTGCGATACGCGGCGGGTTCTCGGACTTTATTGCCAGTTCGCCAAATTCCTTTTCAATAGAAACTCCAAGTCTTTTTGCCTGCTGATCAAGAAATGATCCTGTGCCTGCAGCGCAAATACTGTTCATCGCAAAATCACGAAGCTGCAGTTTATCCTCAATAACTCCCTTATCCATGAATATAAGTTTCGAATCCTCACCCCCTATTTCAATTATAGTTCTTGTATCAGGGTAATACCTTGCTACTGAAGCTGACTGTGCAATAATCTCATTTACATATTCCCCGCCTATAAGGCTTGATCCAAGCTTTCCTCCGCTTCCGGTAAGAGCCACAGATTCGATATTATCTGCAGGATATTTTTTTAATAATGATTCAAGTCTCTTTTTAAGGACAAGGAAAGGCTGGCCATGACAATAATCATAATAGTTTTCCAGAAGGTTCAAATTCTTATCAATTATAACAGTATTAAGAGATATTGAACCTATGTCAAGTCCCAGATATATTTCAGTGTTAACGGATTTATCAGCTTTTAAAGTACTTTTCATAAATTGAAGCAACGATGAATTTAATAATCAGTTAACAATTATAAAATACGGTTAATTATACTTATTGAACGCCAAATATAATAAATTATAATATTAGTACATAAAAGATAAATTTGCCATGCTTTAGCAGGATTTTAACATTTTGCCTGCAGGTTAACCTAAAATATTCTATCAACAACATATTATTGAAATCTTGTTCATAGATAATTTGGCCAAACAAATTTTGCATGATATAATTTTTGCAATTTTAACCTGTTGAATTATTAATTCAGCCCTCGCTTTTTATAACAGATTTTATGATTGATTCAGCTACAATAGACAGGATTTTCGCTACAGCAGATATTGTTGA
>CAZFQS010000022.1:0-88 GCA_964521285.1 uncultured Bacteroidales bacterium
ATGACGGCATAGGGTGCACGGGAGCGCCAATAGCAGTAGACATATGGGTAGAACCTACACCAAAGATAGTAGGAGTTCCACAGATAGA
>CAZFQS010000022.1:188-17064 GCA_964521285.1 uncultured Bacteroidales bacterium
GAGGCAGGTTCAGAGAATGAAAAATGTACAGGCATAAATGATACAGTAGACATATGGGTAGAACCTACACCAAAGATAGTAGGAGTTCCACAGATAGACACTATATGCAATGATGACAGGGTAGACATAGAATTAACGAGTGTAAGTGTAGCTACAAGGGAGGTACGTTTCAGGTATAGTCTTGATATACCATATGGAGTAACGGTGAGCAGTGGTCAGCAGACAGGACTTGCTCCGGGCTTTCATATAACAGACAGCATACATAACAGCACAGACACAGCCAAGCTTGTTCAGTTTATAATTACACCTTATACAAGGGAGGCAGGTTCAGAGAATGAAAAATGTACAGGCATAAATGATACAGTAGACATATTAGTAGAACCGGAGTTAAAACTTACACTTACTCCGGATATAGATACTCTTTGTAATAATACTGCAACAGGAATATTAATTTCCAGTCCGACAGAGCCTACTAATCCAATAAGATTTAAGTATATCATTAATCCGGATTTTCCTGATTCATTAGTTTATAATTCAACTGAAATTACGGGATTATTTAAAGGAGAAATAATTGTTGAGGGATTTGATAATATTTCTGACAGGGCACAAAGAGTGATAATTAGCATCACTCCCTATACGGTTGATGGAAATGGTATTGCTCGATGCGAGGGAATACCCAAAACGGCAATTATTTGGATTGAGCCGACACCAAAAGTAACATTCTCTGCTGAGATTGATACAATATGTACAGCTTTAAGAACTTCACTAACACTTACAACTATAACCCAATCATTACAGGAGGTAAGGTTTAAGTATAATGCAATATACACACCAGTAGATGTTGAAGTCTACTATAACCAGGATACATTTGACCTGGCTCCGGGATTTATGGTTATTGATTCGATAGTTAATACTTCACAAGTACCGCAGCTTGTTGGATTTATTGTGTCACCGTATTTAATAGACTATCTGGGAGTTGAGAAATGTCCCGGTATTATTGATACATCATATGTATCTGTAGCTCCAGAATTGCAGATAGAAATAGATACTATACGAACATATATTGGCGGAAGAAATATCAGATGTAAAGGTGAGAATAATGGATTTATAAAGCTTATGCCTGTTGGAGGAATAACCGCATATGATAATTATGATGTATTTGACCTGGGTTATTCCTGGAGTACTGCTGAATCAACCAAAGATATTTATAACCTGGCAGCTGGTTCTTATTTTGTTACTGTAAATGATAAATTGAACTGTATTGATTTTGATACAACAAACCTAACTGAACCTGATACATTATTAACTTTTATAAACATTATTGACAGTCTTACATGTCTGGGAGCCGATGGTACAATAAATGTTTTAAATTACGGAGGGACGGTCGATTACTGGACAAGATGGACCCTCTTACCGGAATTCTATGGAATCCCGGCACCATATATTGCCGATACACTTTATAATATTGTTAATGGTAGATATAGGTTTGAGACTTACGATACAAATGGTTGTTACTATAATTCCGATACTATATTATGGGAGCCTGATGTTGCATTTATTAACACTACTGTCTCGAATTATGGTGATTATCAGATTAGATGTAAGGGTGAAAATAACGGATCAATAGAGATTGGTAATCCGTTAGAAGAATATTTGTTCTTCAGGGTGAGGAGATTAGGCCCTGGCCTTGATACTTCATTTTATAGTGATGCACAATTAATAGTATTTGATAGTCTACCCGCCGGTTCATATATGATATCCCATACAAATGGGGAAGGATGTACTGCTGATATCTATGAAGACTTGATGGAACCGGATTATGTAGTAGTAGAAGAATCAACTGTTTCAGAGTACCTTGGAGGTTATAATATCAGATGTTTTGGGGATTCGAATGGAAGTATAACACTTGATAATATTTCCGGTGGACATGGAAACTTTAGTTACAAATGGTGGAATAATTCAGATACTCTGCCTTTTACAACACCAGGAATTTATGATCTTGTCGCTGATACTTACTATGTAAGAATTACGGATCCTTTTACATGCCATACATTTGATACTTTTAAGCTAACAGAACCTACAGATATTCAAATAGCTGTTGACCTCCCACTCGCTCCTGATGGCATGAATAACTTATCTTGCTACGGGGATACGGACGGATATATAAGATTATCAGTTAGCGGAGGTGATACATCCTTGGGTCCTTATTCATATAACTGGGCGCACGGACCAACTAGCAATGAATTATTAAATATACCCGGGGGGACATATTATGTTACTATTAGTGATGGAATAAATTGTAGCGATTCAGCCGGAATTACATTAACTGAACCCCCGGAACTGGTTATTAATTCGGTGAATTATTCAGATTACCTGGGATATGGAGTGACATGCTATGACAGTACTAACGGCTTTATTGAAATTTACCCGGAGGGAGGAGTAAAGAATTATCATTATGTGTGGGAAAGAGACGGAAATGACCTTGGAAGGGATACTTCCAGAATATACGGACTTGAATCAGGAATATATGGATTAACAATAACTGATTATAATAGTTGCACTGTAAACTGGAAAGATACCCTTAAATCTCCGTTAGCACTTGAATTAACGGTTAACACCCGTAATATTGATTGTTCAAGGGAAGATTTTGGAGTTGCCAGGGCAATAGTTACCGGAGGGGCTGGCCAGATATCATATTTATGGTCTAATAATGAAATAACTGATAGTATATGGGATCTTGAAGTTGGGATTTATGGAATTACTGCAACAGATGAGAATGGATGTTTTATAACAGGTACAGCAAACATTGGGCAGGACCCAATGATAGAAATTCAGATAGATGTTTTAAATGAGATTTCATGTTATGGCTATTCAGATGGCAGGTTAAGAGCTAATCCATCGGCAGGATTTGCACCCTACAGTTTTATTTGGGGTGATGAGGACTCTACTACTTCAAGCATTCTTGATAATGTTGGCATGGGTACTTATACGGTTACAGTCACAGATGATAAAGACTGCAGAGGATCCGCCTCAATAGACGTAACAGCACCAGAGCCGGTATCAGCTGATTTAATTATAGATTCAATATCTTGTTATAGCTATAGTGATGGGGCAGTAACAATAAATGGTAATAATGGCACAGGACCATATACGTATTATTGGGAAGGCAACTTACTTGAAGGTAATGTTGTTACCGGATTAAGTGCTAATATTAAATATATTCTTGAGATTTATGATTCCAGGGATTGTTATTCCGATTCAATTGAAATAGAATTATCACAACCCTATATTTTAACAGTTGAAAAAGATACAGATAATATTGTAAAACCATTCTGTCCGGATCATTACGGAGGTATCTTAGCATTAAAAATAACCGGAGGAACAGGCCCTTATTTTTATGACTGGGAAGGATATGAATCTCAAGTTGATGCAATTTTGGAAGGGATTAATCAAGGATATTATGCAGTGGAAATTACGGATGCCAATAATTGTATATTTGATACCACTTTCTATTTGGATGCTGAATATGAAACTTGTCTTGATATTCCTAATGTATTTACGCCCAATGAAATACCTGATGATAGAAATGATTATTGGGACATAAGATACAGAGGAGAGGAGGGTATAAGTTTACATGAAATATATCCTGATGCTGAAATAAAAGTATATAACAGGTATGGCAGAATAGTTTTTTCATGTAAAGGCAGTGAATGTCCGGATAGATGGGATGGAACATATAATGGCAGGAAACTGCCGATTGATTCATACTTTTATATAATCAAATTAAACAATGGCTCAGGCAAAGTGTATAAAGGAACAGTTACTATTCTTTATTAGAAGAATCAGGATAGCTTAAATCGACTTGTGATAGTGCTTTATTATAAGTTTAATCTACTAAATCATAATTCAAATCCTATAATAAAACCATAAAACTTTTATTGTTACTTTACGTATTATATATAATTTAGGCTAATTTTTAGCTAATATGTTGTTTTACACTCCTTAAAAAGGGGATGAAAAATTATTTAATTAATATATTATTTCTGGGCTTATTATTAAATGCCCTGGATATGCGTGGACAGCAAATGCCACGTTATAGCCAGTATATAATGAATGAATTCTTAATAAATCCTGCTGTGGCAGGGTATGACGGACGTACAAGTTTGAATATTAGTGCGCGTAAAGAATTATTAGGATTTATAAGTAATACACCTGAAACCTATTCCTTCAGTGCACAGTCAAGAATATTGAAAAAAGGATTTTCTATTAGGCCAGGATTTTTAGGGGGAACTTCTTTCAAACCCACTTCAAAGGGTAGAGTCGGACTGGGAGTTAATTTTTTAAAGGATGTTAATGTAGCAATGAACAGAACAGGATTTCAGTTTACGTATGCATATCATATATTTATAAGAAATTCTCAGCTTTCATTAGGTTTGGCAGGTTCAATTTTTCAATTTAAGGTTAACGGGGATGATTTTGTATATAAAGACCCGAATGATATAGTTATTGATGGTTTAACAAATGGTATAATTGTGCCGGATGCAAATTTCGGAGTTAATTTAATGACTCAGAATTATCATGTAGGTCTGGCAGTAGCACAGCTATTTAAGTCATCTATACAATTTGGGAAATACACTGATTTTAATGACAAAAATTCTACTCCTTTTACCAGGCACTATTATATTTTAGGAGCTTACCGGATGGCATTTTTCAGAAAACCTCAATGGGAAGTCGAATATTCCTCCCTGATAAGAGTTACTAAACTAACCTTTAAGCAGGATGATAAGGATGTAAGATATACAGCTGACCTTTCAGTAAAGTTATTATTTCAGAGGCAATACTGGGCAGGATTATCTTTCAGGACATCAGAAGAGCTACTCTCAAATAATAAAGAATTGGTATTAATACTGGGTGTTAAACTCAACCGTTACTATATAGGTTACGCATTTGATTATGGATTAAATAATTTATCCCGCTATACCGTTGGATCACATGAAATAACCCTTTCACTTAAATTTGGGGATACTTCGCGGCGATATCGCTGGCTGGAAAGGTATTGAAAAGCCTTTATCTTGTCCCATTCTCTAAAGGAAAAAATAATAGTAATTTTGTTGTATCTCAAAAAAATGTTAATATTTGGGATTATTTATTATAAAGGACATGTGAATGAATATTTTAATGGTTCTGGAAAAGGAGTTTCCCCCGGATGAAAGAGTGGAAAAGGAAGCATATTCGCTTTCTCTGGCAGGCAACAAAATTATTATAGCATGTTACACTTTAACAGATAAGCCACAGATCGAAGATTTTAAATATTTCAAAGTTATTAGAAAACCTATTTCAAAGCTAATTTATAAAAGCAGTGCGGCAAGTTTATTATTACCCTTTTATTTCCGGTTCTGGAATAAATACCTGGATCGAATTATTGAAGAGGAGAAAATCAATATTATTCATATTCATGATCTGCCACTAACAAAAACAGGGTATAAGTTATGTAATAAATATGGATTGAAACTGGTTTGTGACCAGCATGAATATTATAGTAACTGGATTATTTATACGGCACATTATAATACCTTTATTGGTAAAATAATCAGGCGCTTAAGTAACTGGAGTAAATACGAAGAAAAATATCTGAAGAAGGCAGATCTGGTAATTACAATAGAGGAACCGCTGAGAAAAGTATATATCGATAAAATAAAAATTAATCCGGATAAAATAATTAAAATTCCTAATACTCCCTTAAAAAGAGTATTTAATGTGGGTAATATAAAACAAAATATACTTGAGAATTATAAAAATGATTATGTAATTTTTTATGCCGGGGGGATAGATATACTCCGCGGTATAGATATGGTCATTAATGCCTTGCCAGTAATAAAGAATATTATACCTAACATAAAATTTGTCCTTGCAGGACAAATACAAAAAGGATTTGACCTGATGGATATTGCGAAGAAAAACAATGTTGATGAATTGGTATCATTTTTAGGATGGATACCTGTGGAGGATTTGCCTTCCTATATGTTTGCCAGTAAGATATGTGTTTTTACTCCCCCTGTTAACAGAGATGAAATAAATAAAACAATAGCCACTAAAATATATCAGTACGCATCAATGGGCAAACCAATACTGGTTAGCAAAGCTGAATTAATGAAACAGTTCGTTGAAAGTAATAAAATAGGATATTCAGCCAGTAATTATAAAGAATTCGCTGATAAAGTCATTTATTTATATAATAATCCGATAGAATACAATATAATATCTGAAAATTGTCTAAAGATATCGGGGAAATATCACTGGGAACAAACTATTAATCAGTTAACAGAGTTCTACAATACAAAATTGGTTAAATAACTTTTAATGAAAGGTAGTTTAAATAATAATCATATTGAGTATCTATTCTTTCATTTAAATAATATTTTTAATTTACATGATGAAATAAAGAGAAGAATAGTATTTATTAGTGACTTTACTGATATTGAAAAATATAATGACAGGATAATATTTCATTTGTCTCCCCAGGACATTGATATGAAAAGAGTAAAACGGGTTGATAATATTCCATTGCTCTTTCCCTTATCTGATAGAAATGAAATATTTTATTTTAAAAATAACAATCTTATTTTTTCTGATGATATTCTAAAATCAGCCTTTTATTTGCTTTCAGGATATCAGGAATATGGTTCCAAAGAAAGGGATGATTTAGGAAGATTTCCATATAAAGCATCCATTCAAAAAGAATTAGAGATAATACTCAAACCTGTTGTTAATTATTATTTTAACTATATCGCACAGGGGATAAGGTTATATTGTGAAAAAGCAAATATAAAATTCGAAGAGAAAAAATTATTTGAGACTTTCGGATTTGCGCTGACTCATGATATTGATCGGATAGATAAATATGACTGGTACTATAATGGATATAAAATAAAGGAATTGCTTGGTCTTGTGAAAACGAATTTACCAAAATCAAAAATCCTTAGACTTTTAATTAAAGGATTGTTGGGCAATTTAAGACTCTTAAGTGATAATAATCCATACTGGAACTTTTCTTTTCTTCAAGAGGTTGAAGCTAAATATGGTGTAAAAGCATCGTACTTTTTTCTTCCTAAAGATACAATGCATACTGACGCTTATTATGATCTGGAAGAAGAAAGATTAGTCCGGCTTTATAACGAATTAATTGATAACGGCCATGAAATTGGTTTGCATGGCACTGTAGGTTCTTCAGGTTCACTTGAAAAGATGAAAAGAGACTACAACAGGATTGCACGTGTTATTCCTCAGAAAGTACTTGGAATAAGACAGCATAGATTAAATTATGTGCATCCCTGTACTTTAAGGTATCAATGTGAAACTGGACTGGGCTATGATAATACTTTAGGTTTTGCTTCCCATGAGGGTTTCAGAAATTCTTATTGTCTGCCTTTTAAACTTTATGATTTTGAGAAGGATAAAATTATCGATATTTGGGAGTTTCCGTTGAATGTGATGGATATCACCTTATTTGCTTATCAGAGATATAAATATGATGATGCTATAAAAGGCATTCGGACTTTAGTTCAAGAAATAAAAAAAATGCATGGTATTTTTACTCTTTTATGGCATAATAGCTTTTTTGATGAAATCGTATATTCAGGGGTAACAAAATTTTATTTTGAATTATTAGGAATTATTAAAAACGAAAATCCTGTTAACGTCCTGTTTAAGGATTTATTAAAGAAATTGCCATGAAAAAATTAGAAAAAATTGTGCCTGTGGATGAATTATACTGGCTAATAAAATTCGGGAAATCAAAAAGAAAATGTAATATTTATGATCTTCGTGCTGATAATTTTAGTGGAATTGAAACGCCCGTTTTTTTCTTATCTACAGGCAGATGTGGTACTAAATGGTTTAGTACACTGATTTCTTTTGATAAAAGTGTGAGGGTTTTACATAATCCTGTTCCTAATCTGGGAAGCCAGGGTAAGGTAGTCTATGAAATATTTATAAATAATGACTGGAATTTAGATGAGAACTATTTAAGGATAATAAAAGAGATATATCTTACTGCCAGGGAACAGCATTTAAGATATTCATTCAAGACAAATAAAAGAATAATTGAGACCAATAATAATATAACCTTTTTTGCCCCTGTTCTGTCAGTTTTATTTCCGAATGCAAAATTTATTCATCTGTATCGGGACCCTGGAGGTTTTGTACGTTCCGGTATAATAAGAGGATGGTTTACTGAGAAATATAATTCAATTTTTAAAATCAATCCTACAGAAATAAATCCTTTAAATAAGGATTGGGATAAAATGAACCAGCTTCAAAAAATAAGCTGGATTTGGGCAGAAACTAACAGTTTTATTGAAAGGTTTAAAGGATTAACAGCTAAAGAAAGGATATTGAATTTTAATTTTAATGAGATATCCAGCATTCAAAAAATAATGGAACTACTTAATTTTTGTGATGTAAATATCAGTGAAAGAAAAATACATAAAATTTTAGGCAGGAAGGAAAATACACAACCTGATTCGTCTTTCCCCAGGTACCCTGAATGGTCGCATAATCAAAAGCAGGAATTAAAAGCTATATGTGCGCCACTTGCAGATAAATATAATTATAGCCTTTAAATTGTTAATTTATATGAACGGACAATACTGGTCAGTATTTAATAAGCTTGAGGAATGGATACTTAAGAATAATTATGAAAGCTATGATATATGTGACATAAAAGGTTTACCCCTTTTTTTAACCCTCAGCAAAATTTCGAATAAGTATAAATTTGGCAAATACATTGAATACCCTGTTTCCTGGATAGCAAATAAGTTTACAGATAAGACTCGCCGAATATTCGGGATTGAAAAGAAAGTCTATCCACAGGCTCAGGCATTGATTGCCAGGGCGTACATTAAGGTCTATAAAGATTTTAAAAAAAAAATATACCTCGATAAATCTTTGGAAATATTAAAATGGCTTTTAGAGAACAGGATAAGCAGTTTTAAGTATTATTGTTGGGGACAACCTTATGCCTGGTTTTCAAGAAAACTAATACCAGCCTATACTCCAAGGACAACAGTAACATCACAGGTCGCAAATGCTTTTCTGGATGCCTATGAAATATCAAATGACAATAGCTATCTTGACGTAGCAAATAGTATTTGTCTGTTCTATATTAATGAATTAAATCATAATGTTGATGACGACAATAATATTTGTTTCAGCTATACCACCTTAGATAATTATAATATTCATAATGCCAGTATACTTGCGTCATCAACCCTTATCAGGACGTGGTATCATACAAAAAATGAGAAATTTAAGGATTATGGAATAAGAGCACTTAATTATACATTAGAACATCAAAATCCGGATGGATCCTGGTACTACTGGGGGCCTCCGGACAAGTTTAATTATATAATAGATAATTATCATACCGGATTTATACTCGAATCACTCTGCATGATTAAAAAGTATTCAGGAAATGAATTTAATCATGATTTAGCTATTAATAAGGGATTAAAGTATTATATAGATAATCTGTTTACAAAGGATTATATTCCTAAATTAAGGCATAATCAAACATTCCCTGTTGATATTCAAAGTTGTGCGCAGAGTATCATTACCTTTGGGGAGTTGGAGGAATTCAATACGGTTTTGAAAGAGATTAAGGAGAAGGTTGCTAACTGGACAATTAATAATATGTTTGATAATGAAGGTTATTTTTATTATAGATTCTTAAACAGCGGTAAAATTGACAAAACACCTTATATAAGATGGTCTGAATCATGGATGTTAAGAGCCCTTTCTTTTATTTTAAAATGATGTTATTAAATAATAAATGAAAAGGATATTACAGTCAGCTGATTATATATATAATAAAATCAGAGTAACAAAAAAGATAAATGATCTGGCAATAATCAGGGCGGGTATTGATGCTGATGAAACACCTTATGTACAACTGGGAAATAAATTATTTTTTTACGGACTTAAATCCTCTGACAAGGATTTAAAATATTACAGGTTACTGTTAAAGAAAACAAAAGATATATTATCTTTTAGTTGTTTCAGGGTAGCTCAAGACATTGTGATAAGATATTATGAAGGGGGATTGAGGTTAGGGGGCCCGAAAAAAGAAAGGTATTACCAGGTGAAGCCAGCAGATGTTGTTGCAGAGATGGGAGCCTATCAGGGTTTTTATACTATGTATCTGTCGGAAAAGGTGGGGAAATATGGAAATGTAATTGCAATTGAGCCATTTGAGGAAAATCTGTTCCTTTTACGGAAGAATGTTTTAAATAATGAATTATCTAATGTAACAATTGTAAGCAGGGGAGTATGGAAAGAGAAAACAGAATTAACATTTTTCAGAAAAAAGGAGGATCTACAATCAGGGAGCATTAAACTTACTAGTGAAAATAAAAACAAAATAATAGTACCTGTAGACAGTTTAGATAATATACTTGCTGAAAATGATATTAATGAGGTGAATTTTATGATAATTCAACTAAATGGAGCTGAAAAAGAAGCATTAGTCGGAATGACAAAATATAAACCATTGAATATCGCAATAGCCGCAAGGTATAAAAAGGAAAAGGAGACTGTTGTCAATTCGGTTACTGCCATACTGAAAGATCGTAATTATAGGATTAAAATATTAAACAGACATTACATATATGCTGAATTAATCAATTAGTCTATTTAAAAATATGGGAAATTTAAAGGTCACAATTATTGGGAACTCTGTTGCGTTGAGAGTTAGACCTCCGGAAAGGCACCCAATTAATAAAAATTATACTCAGCAGCTCGAAGAAATACTGCAAAAAAAAATTAAAGACAATACAGTTATTATACAGAATAAATCTCAGGGTGCACTGACTATATGCGATATTACATCTTCAACTGATGAATATATAAATAGCTTTCCTCAATATTATGTGTTAAATATTGGAATTGTAGACAGTTGTTCGCGTGAAGTCCCTTTATGGTTTTACAGGCTGGCAAATAGTCAGAAGGATAATATTTTCTATAATTTTTTTAGCTTTTTATATCGCAGAATAATAGTTAATATAAGGCCATTCCTGGTTTATATCAGGGGCAAAAAAGGCTGGATCAGTATCAGAAGATTTAAAAGACATTTTAAAAATCTTATACAAATATTACTTAAAGAAACTAATGCAAAAATAATAGTAATACCAATAAATCCTGTAAGTGACAGAATAGAGAAAGAATTACCGGGAAGCAAAAAGAATCGGTTAAAATATAACAATGCTATTGAAGCTATAACAAATGAATTTTTACAATACTATGTTAATATAAGTGATATTAAGAGCCACTATGTACCAGACGGAATTCATTATTCAGTGGAAGGACATGCATATATTGCTGAAAGACTGGCATCAATAATTGTTGATGATCAAAAAGTAATCATATAAAAATGCTGGATAAGCTAAAAAATACTCTCAAACATACTTTCATTTACGGATTGGGCAATTTAAGTATAAAACTAATTGGACTGGTTCTTCTTCCTTTATACACAAAACATCTGAGTTCGGCAGAATATGGTGCTTTCGCAATTCTTGAGGTAACTTCTCTGATTATTACCTATGTCTTTAGTTTTAAGTTGTCCACATCTATGATGAGATGGTGGTCTGCTATCAAGGATGATAATTATAAAAAGGTTATAGTTTTTACTGCTTTCTCATCATCTATATTGGTAGTGATTTTTTTAAATATAAATTCTTTTTTATTCAGTAAGTTTCTGTCAGATATATTATTAGATGATAAGTACTTATACGATTTAGTAAGATTAATATTTTTATCATCTTCATTTGAAATACTTAATTATTATGCATTAGAACTTATCAGGCTAAAGGAGAAGTCAATTCTTTATGTTGCAGTAGCTATTCTTAGGACAGTTGTAGTATTGACTCTTAATATAATTCTTGTGGCTTACTGTAATTACGGCATAAAAGGAATAATATTAAGTCAATTATCAGGACATGTTTTAGTCTTTTTAATAACCTTTCCATTTCTGAGAAGGAATATGATATTAAGGTATGACTGGGATGAATTCAAGAAAATGCTTAATTACGGAGTCCCTCTTGTTTTTTCAACAATAGCAATGATGTTAATGAATATGGGGGATCGTTATTTGATAAGATATTTACTGGATTTTTCAGAAGTAGGAATTTATTCATTAGGATACAAAATATCTAGTGTTATCAATATTTTTGTTCTTCAGTCATTTCAAATGGGATTTCTGCCAATTGCTTACAAGCAATTTCAAACTAAAGATGCCAACAGGTTTTTTTCAAAAACCCTTACTTATTATACACTTGTCCTGACAACTGTTGCACTAATGCTTTCATTATTCAGTAAAGAGTTAATTGAGTTATTATCGAAAAGAGAGGAATACTTCAGTGCTTATAAGGTAGTACCATTTTTTTCTCTGGCTTTCATTTTACGCGGGATCGAATACGTTTTTTCTCTGGGATTACATTATACAAAAAAAACAAAGTATAATGCACTAATTGTGCTGTCATTGGCAATATTAAATGTAATATTAAATTTTATTTTTATCCCGGCTTTTAAGATTATTGGAGCATCTGTTACAACAGTTATATGCTGGATGTTTATGGCAGTCCTGTTTTACATTTTTTCACAAAAATTTTATAAGGTGAATTATGAAATCAAAAAGATAATTATGATAATATTAACGGGATGCGGACTATTTCTTCTCTCATTTTTATATTTCGATTTGACTTTACATATTAAACTGGTGATTAAAATATTATCTGTTATCTCATTTCCTTTTATACTGTTTTTAATGAAATTTTATGAACCAATTGAAATAATGCGCATTAGGGAGGCATTTAACAAGTGGAGGAATCCTCTGAAATGGAGACAAAACTTACTAAAGATGAAAATGTTCTCTAAAAAATAGAAATTATTTCATTCCGGATTTTGCTTCAACAGTTCCACTATTTTCTCAGCACTCTTGCCATCCCCGTATAATTTATAATTGAAATTTTCCTTTCTTCCGGGGATTTTGCTGTAAGATGCAAGAATATTGTTTTCATCTGAACCGGACAGAAAATTAACTTTACTATCAACCAGCTCTGTCCACTCGGTTTCTTCTCTTAAAGTTATGCAGTATTTACTAAAAAAATATGCTTCTTTTTGCATTCCTCCGCTGTCGGTTATGACTAGCTCGCAGTGCTTGAGTAATTCAATTATATCAAAATAACCAACTGGTTCAATGGGATCAAAGGCAAGCTTTATATTGTTTTTATTTAAGACATTTCTGGTTCTAGGATGCAATGGTAATACTATTAAGGTTTCCTTATTAATATTATTAAGGGCAGAAACTATTGATTTAAGATTCTCTACATTATCTGTGTTTTCTTCCCTGTGAATTGTACATAGTATAAAATTTCTGTTATTAAGTTTGAAATCTGAAATTATTGACGATTTGTCTTGTGAGATCCTGCTATAATACAATGCAGCATCATACATAACATCTCCTACATTGTAAATTTTTGAACTAAAATTTTTAAAACCCTCAGATATAAGGTTTTTTAATGCCACCTCGGTTGGA
This sequence comes from uncultured Bacteroidales bacterium, assembly GCA_964521285.1. Lineage (GTDB taxonomy): Bacteria > Bacteroidota > Bacteroidia > Bacteroidales > UBA10428. The sequence goes on from CAZFQS010000022.1 coordinate 13,777, forward strand.
CAAAATAAGATATCAGATAATCTGTCAGTTACAATACGGTTAATTTCTTCAGGCATTTTCATGTTAAACGATCTCAAGCCTGCCTCTATATGAGCCAGTGCAATATGCAATTTTTTAGAAGCAATTGCACCAGCTAAAGTTGAATTTGTATCTCCGTATACAATCACTATATCCGGATTCTCTATCAATAAAACCTCTTCTATTTTTTCTATCATTCTGCCAGTCATTGCACCGTGCTTAAGACTATTAATCTCAAGGTTATAGTCAGGTTTTGGAATACCCATTTCCTTAATAAAAATATCAGACATATTTTTATCAAAGTGCTGACCTGTATGAATAATTTTTTCTTTCATTTCAGAGTTCTTAATTGCCCTGCTAACGCTGGCAGCTTTAATGAGTTGGGGCCGGGCACCCAATATAGTCAGAATTTTTTTCAATTTATAACCTCCTGAAATGTCTTTACTAGTTCTTTAGTTATATTAAATCTTGAATATTTATCAATATTCACAGAATTTATTTCAAGTTTATTCATTAAATACAAATGATAATAAGAAAGAATATTCTCTCTTATATTATCCAGGTCGTTAAACTCGAATATTTTACCTGCTTTGGTTGATGCTAAAATATTGGCAATGTCTCCACTTGATGGCCCAATTGCAAGAATAGGCCGTTTTGCTGACAGGTATTCAAAAAATTTATTTGTTAAAATACCTTTTGCATTTTGAGTATTATTAATAAGCAGCAATAATACTTGCGACATTGACATTCTTTCCAGTGCTTGTAAATGCGGAATATATTTATGTTGTGTTGTAAAATTAATTAAGCTATACTTATTAAGCGAATCAGTAACAGAATAATCGACTTTACCGATAAGATTAATCTGAAGGTTATCTCCAAAACCTTTCTGCGTTTTAATAAGATCGGACAAAGCTTTCCAGAGTATTTCAGCATTTCTGCTCTTTGGTATTGATCCAACATGTGTAATGGAAAATTTCCTGTCATATTTACTTTTGTCTGCAGGCAAATCATAATCATCATATCCGTTAGTTAGTGTTTTCACCCTTTTAGCCCCTGCCTTTATAAATTCTTCATTCATTGTTGGTCCTATTGCTAAAATATAATCTGCAGTTGTAAGTACCTTTTTTTCCAGTCTGTGATGTTTCTTATCGGCCCAATAAGTAAGAAGCAAATTTTTATAGTAATCAATATTTGTCCAGGGATCCCTGAAATCTGCGATCCATGGGGTATTTAGATTCCTTTTTAACAAAAAAGCTATGATATGCATACTATGGGGAGGGCCTGAGGAAACTATTAAATCAACTGTATTATTTTTTATATATTTTTTTAAAAATCTGAAAGATGGTTTTATCCAGAATTTACGTGCATCAGGAATAAAAAAGTTGCTCCTTATAAAATTAGATGCTTTATCAATTATTATGTTGCTTTTTTTTTCTGAAATAAAAGCAGTGGAGATTCTTTCATCCTTCCTTTTTTTGTCAAGTATTCTGTAAAATCTGTAGGGTTCCCATATAGGGCGTTTAATTACAGTTATTTTATCAGGTATTTCTTTCATTAGGGAAGTGTCTGTTTCTTGCGGTTCTGCATTTTCAGGTGTATAGATTATTGGCTCCCATCCAAATCCGGGTAAATATTTTGAAAATTTCAACCATCGTAATACCTGGGAACCCCCACTGGGGGGCCAGTAATATGTAATAATAAGTACTTTTTTCATTTTAACTTTTCAAGCAGCTTTTTCATACTAACCTTTTCGCCCATTATTTCCGGGAGGCGGCTAATATCTAATCTTTCCTGCTTCATAGTATCTCTGTATCTGATTGTTACTGTATTATCATCCAGGGTCTTGTGGTCAACTGTTATGCAAAATGGTGTTCCAATAGCGTCCTGCCTTCTGTAGCGTCGTCCAATTGAATCTTTTTCTTCATACTGGCAATTAAAATCCAGTTTTAATCTATCAATAATTCCCCGCGCCTTTTCAGGCAGACCGTCTTTTTTAGTCAATGGTAAAACAGCAAGTTTAACAGGTGTCAGGGCAGGATGAATTTTCATTACAACCCTTTCTTCTTTGGCGCTACCTTCCCAGTCTACTTTTTCCTGGGTATATGCATTTGAAATAACGGAGAATAAAGTACGGTCAAGGCCTATTGATGTTTCAACTACATAGGGGATATAGCTTTTATTAGTTTCATTATCAAAATATTGTATTTTTTTCCCTGAGAATTTTTCGTGGTTAGCGAGATCATAGTCAGTTCTTGAATGGATCCCTTCGATTTCCTTAAAACCTGCAGGAAATTTAAACTCGATATCAGTGGCTGCATTAGCATAATGAGCCAGTTTATCATGGTCATGAAAACGATAATTTTCTGCACCCATGCCAATTGCTGTATGCCATTTCAGACGGGCATTCTTCCAGAATTCATACCATTCCATCTCTGTTCCCGGGCTTACAAAATATTGCATTTCCATTTGTTCAAATTCACGCATACGCAAAATGAACTGGCGGGCAACAATTTCGTTTCTGAATGCTTTGCCTATTTGAGCAATTCCGAATGGTATCTTTAACCGGGCAGTTTTTTGTACGTTAAGAAAATTTACAAATATACCCTGTGCTGTTTCTGGCCGCAAGTATATGGTACTTGTATCTTCATTTACTGATCCCAGCTGGGTACTGAACATGAGGTTAAACTGGCGTACGTCAGTCCAATTCTTACTTCCTGACTCAGGACAGGTAATTCCTGCATCTAAAATTATTTGTTTAAGTTCACCAAGGTCTTCGTTTTCACTTGCTTTTATATATCTTGATTTTATTTCATTAATAGTTTTCCGGATTTCAAGAACCCTGGGATTTGTTTCATTGAATATTTTTTCATCAAAGTCATCCCCGAATTTATTATGGGCCTTTTCGTTCTCTTTCTGTATTTTATCTTCAAGTTTCTCAAAAAAGTCTTCAATCAAAGTATCAGCACGGTATCTTTTTTTTGAATCTTTATTATCAATAAGGGGGTCATTAAATGCTCCCACATGTCCCGAGGCTTCCCATATTTTTGGATGCATGAAAATAGCTGAATCAATGCCGACAATATTTTCATTTAACAGGATCATAGCATCCCACCAGTATTTTTTAATGTTATTTTTTAACTCTACCCCATTTTGTCCATAATCATAAACTGCTCCTAGACCATCGTAGATCTCACTGGACGGAAATATGAAACCATATTCTTTGCAATGTGCAATGATCTTCTTAAAAACTTCTTCCTTTGCCATAAAAAA
>CAZFQS010000022.1:17164-58446 GCA_964521285.1 uncultured Bacteroidales bacterium
ATATTTATGTATTATGAATAAAGTATATGATTTTTTAGTTATAGGTTCGGGCCTGGCAGGATTGAGTTTTACATTGAAAGCAGCTGATTATGGTAAAGTTGCAATGTTGACAAAAGTCGATTTACTTGAAACTAATACCAGCTATGCACAGGGGGGTATCGCAGCAGTGACGTATAAACCTGACACTTATAATAAACATATTGAAGATACAATAATTGCAGGTAATAATTTATGCAACAGGGAAGTTGTTGAAATGGTTGTAAGAGAAGCTCCAACAGAAATACAACAACTTATTGACTGGGGGGCAAGATTTGACAGGGAATCAAGCGGGAAGTTCGATTTGGCTAAGGAGGGGGGGCATTCAGAACATAGAATACTGCATCATAAAGATAATACGGGATATGAAATACAGAGAGCTTTAAGTGCCAGAATTAGGAGCCATCCAAATGTGGATGTATTTGAATATCACTTTGCAATAGACCTGATCACTCAGCATCACCTTGGGAAACTCGTTAAACGTATACATAGTGATACTGAGTGTTATGGTGTTTATGCCATTAATTTGAAAACTCATGAGATTAATACGTTTTTATCGAAAGCCACTCTCGTTGCTACTGGTGGTGCCGGTAACCTGTACACAACCACAACCAATCCTTTGATTGCAACAGGTGATGGGATTGCAATGGTATATCGTGCAAAGGGCACTGTTGAAAATATGGAATTCTTTCAGTTTCATCCCACATCATTATATAATCCGGGAGAACGCCCCTCTTTCCTGATAACTGAGGCTTTACGTGGTTTTGGAGGCATATTGAAAACAGTTGATGGTAAAGAATTTATGCATAAATATGACAAAAGGAGTTCATTGGCCCCCCGCGATATTGTAGCAAGAGCTATTGATAATGAAATGAAGGTAAGGGGTGATGACTATGTTTATTTAGATTGCACTCATCTTGCTGCAGAAGAGCTTAAGAAAAATTTTCCCAATATCTACGAAAAATGTTTGACTATAGGTTGCGATTTTACAAAGGACATGATACCTGTTGTTCCTGCTGCTCATTATCTATGTGGGGGTATTAAGGTTGACAGGAATGGAAAAACATGGATAAAGAGATTGTACGCAGCTGGTGAAACTGCCTCAACCGGTATGCATGGAGCAAACAGACTCGCCTCCAACTCTCTTATTGAAGCTGTAGTTTATGCTGATCGTGCTGCAAAGGATGCCATTGAACAAATAAAAAATGTTGAGATACAGAATAATATTCCTGAATGGGATGATAAGGGTACAACGCATCCTGAAGAAATGGTTTTAATAACTCAGAATTACAAAGAAGTACAGCAAATATTTAGTGTTTATGTAGGGATAGTCCGTTCAAATCTACGTTTAAAAAGAGCCCTTGACAGGTTGGAGATTATTTATAAAGAGACCGAACAATTATACAGAAAATCGAAGCTGTCAAAACAGCTGTGCGAACTTAGAAATTTAATTAATGTTGGTTATTTAATTATTAAAATGGCTATGCGCAGGGAAGAAAGTATAGGATTGCACTATAATATTGATTACCCTCCATCAGTGTAAATATCAAATTAATAATAACAATATTTTTCAGATATTAAGTCTAAAAGATTATATATTTCAGCTATATCTAAAGAGGTTAATAATTTTATTCTTAAATTTTTAAAATCCGGCAATCCCTTAAAATAATTTGAGAAGTGCCTGCGCATTTCGTAAATACCTTTTGGTTCTCCCTTAGCTTCCAATGACTTTTCGAAATGCTCTTTAATAAGGTCAACTTTTTCAGGTAATGTTAATGGCTTCATATAATTTCCGGTATCCAGATATTCCCTTATCTCTCTGAATATCCATGGTCTCCCTATAGTTGCCCGTCCAATCATAATCCCGTCAATTCCATATCTGTCAAATGCGTGCTTTGCTCCTTCAGGACCTGAAATGTCTCCATTTCCGAAAACCGGAATTTTTATTCGTGGATTATTCTTTACTTTTCCAATAAGAGTCCAGTCAGCTGGTCCCTTAAACAGCTGTGTTTTAGTGCGACCGTGAATTGTGATAGCTTTAATCCCCACATCCTGCAACTTTTCTGCAATCTCAATAATATTCTTGTTTTTTTCATCCCATCCAAGTCTTGTTTTGACAGTAACAGGGACATTTGTTGTTTTTACAATAGTATCAGTAATCTTTATCATTAATGGAAGGTTAGTTAATATACCGGCACCTGCGCCGCTGGCAGCTATTCTCCTTACCGGACATCCAAAATTAATATCAATTATGTCAGGATGTGCATGTTCTGCAATTCTTGTGGCTTCAACCATTGATTCAGGAGTATGGCCATAAAGTTGTATTCCGACAGGTCTTTCATGATCATAAATATTCAATTTTTTTACACTTTTTTCACCATTTCTTATCAGACCGTCAGCTGATATAAATTCTGAATACATTAAACTTGCTCCAAAGCTTTTGCACATATACCTGAAAGAAGGATCTGTTATGTCCTCCATAGGTGCAAGCAATAAAGGTCTTTCTCCCAGTTCAATATGATTTATTTTTACCAAAACCAATTTAAATGTTTAATTTCGAAGCAAAATTATTAAATAAAAGCGGAAGTATTATTTTTTCTTTATTTAGTAAGGCTTAAATGAGAAGGAAATTTGATTTATTTTATGATATACCTGCATGGAATAAAGTATTTATTGCATTCTTTGTCACAGTTTCATGTTTCCTGATATTTTTTTTTATTGCTTTACTTCTGGCAATACCACTTTTTAACCTGAGTTATGGGGAAGTGAAACAATATATAATATCAGGGCCTGATTTAAGTAATATTGTAATCGTAAAATTTTTTCAAATTTTTCAATCAGTTGGTGTGTTTATCATTCCCTCATTCATACTGGCCTTTATTTTTCATGGTAATTACCGGGAGTATTTGAAATTAAAAAATAGTCCTCATGTTATATGTATGATATTGGCAATTCTATCAATCATAATTTCAATTCCTGTAATCAATTACTTCTCATATTTGAATTCAAATATTGATTTGCCTGATTTTATGGGGATCCTGGAAGATAAAATTATTGATATGGAAAATGAGGCTAATTACCTCATGGAATCATTCCTGGATACACTGACAATTAAGGGATTTATTTTAAACATAATAATGATATGCATTTTACCTGCAATAGGTGAGGAACTTTTATTCAGAGGAATATTTCAGCGACTATTTATAGAGTGGACAAAGAATATTCATATTGGAATTCTTTTAGGAGCATTTTTTTTTAGTTTTATACATTTCCAGTTTTTTGGCTTTTTACCCAGATTATTACTTGGTATTTATTTTGGATACCTTTTTGCATGGAGCAGGACAATTTGGCTTCCCATCATAGCTCATTTCACGAATAATGCGTTTGCAGTTGTTTATTATTATATTTCTGGCAGCGATATAGGACATTCAGAAATTGAAAATTTAGGTACTTCAGAAGAGGATTTTATTTTTCTGGCGTTGAGTATCTTTTTATCTTTTACGCTTATATTTTCAATTTATATTATAACGAGATCAAGGGTTATTAACAGATAATTATCCCGAAGATTTTTTATTAGCTAATTCATTTTTTCTAAAAACATAGACCAATCCATAATTTTTTGCCTTTTCTCTTCTCACATTGTCAGGGTCATTCTTATAAAAATCCTCTACCTCATTCCAAATATTTGTAATTATTTCATCTGCTTTTATTCTTAGATTGTCTAGGTTCTCCTGTGCCCGAAGATGGTTCTTTTGCAGCATTTTTTGATATTTATAACTATCAAGAAAATTCTCGTATCTGACCTTAACAACTGCAATTGTCGGATTGGTAATAAGTGACCGCCCTTCCCTGGTGCGTATAGTTTCTCCAAGTATTAGTTTTTCACCCCATTTTATTACGTCTGCTTCTGAATTTAATGATGGTAACTTCTTAATATCTTCTTTTAGGCCAAAGAATTTTCTTTCCGATACTGGCAAATCCCCCCTGTGGATCGCCATATTTACTACCTGTATAAAATGAGATATATAAATTTTGGCTTTTTTCAGAACAGATATATACTTTTTGTTTTTTTCAATTTGTTTTGCATATGCTTGTTTGTATTCGTATATGGCTTTTTCAAATGAAGGAAGAAAAGTCTGAATTTTATGAAGAGTACTCTGCGAAAATGATAATTTAAAGGGAGGTATTTCTTTGCCCCTTTCAAAAGCTATTTTTAATGCCCTTAATCTGGCAGCATCAGTATTAGGAAGCCTTCGATATGGCATTTGCCCGGGCTTTAGATTGTAGAATTATATAGTACTAGTGTGGCGAAGATATAAAATGTTTAATTAAAAACAATTCATTCGTAACTAAAAAACAAATTATTTTATGCCGGATTAACAATTTTATGAATAATATCATTACTTCACAGATGAAATATTAATTATGGGAATTAGAGTAAATTTTGATTAACTTTATTAAAATAATTATTTTTATTGTAAGATTTATATTTATTATGCCCATAATATTTCATAAAGCAGTAATAAAAATATTAGTAATTTATGTGATATTATCCCTCCAAAATATTCAACTGGCAGCTCAGAATAACCAATCTGATATTAAAATAAGAATCAGAGAGTATGATTCAAAGGCTCAGGAATTCTTAAGAGATGGGAACTTAACTGAAGCTGCTAAATATTTCAGTAAGTCAGCTTTTCTTTTGCAGAACAATTATCAATATGAAGAGGCGATAAGTTATTTTAAACAGGTGCTGGATATAAATGAGAAATTAAATAATAAAAAAGGATTGATGGTTGTTTATAATAACATCGGCATGATATATTCTGATTTGGAACAATTTAATAATGCATTACCTTATCTTGAAAAGGGATTACAATTAAGCAGAGAGTTATCTGAGAAGGAGGGAATAATAGCAGGCCTCACAAATCTTGCATTAGCATTACAGGGATTAAAAAGATATGAAGAATCCAATAAAAAATTAGAAGAAGCAGTACGATTAGCAAAGGAAATCAATAATTTGAGGTTATTACATAGTTCGTATGGATTAATGTATGATAATTATGATAAGCTGGGCGATTCTGAAAAAGCACATAAATACTTTGAGCTCTATTTATCGTTTGACAAGGAAATTAAGAAACAGGAAATCCGCCAGGTAAAGAGCGAGGCAAAATCTGAAGTAAGTAAGGCTTATGCTGAGAAACAGCTTACAGAAGACGAATTAAAAACAAAGAAAGAGGAATTAAAAATTACATCTGATTCACTTCAGAAAGCTGAAGAACTGACAAGAGAACAAAAACTGGAACTTGAATTAGCAGCATCTCAATTAAGGGAAGAAAAACTAAAAAGAGCTTATATTTCAGGAGTACTTATTGTAATTTCATTTTTTTCAATTATATTAACTTTCCTGTTAATATTAATTATAAGGGCAAATAAAAAAATAAAGAATCAGAAAAATACACTTGACAGGCAAAACAAGAATATAAAAGCAAGCATTAGATATGCAGAAACAATACAGCAAGCAATATTGCCAGAGGATTCTTTACTTAATAATTATTTTGAATCTTTTTTAATTTTCAGGCCAAAAGATATTGTCTCGGGAGATTTTTACTGGTTTTCGAAATTGAATAGTTATAAGCCAGATGTGGATTCTCTGTTTATTGCAGTTGTTGATTGTACAGGACATGGGGTGCCTGGTGCGTTTATGTCTATGATAGGCAACAGTTTATTAAATGAGATGATTAATGAAAAAAGGATTGAAAGTCCCAAAGAAATTCTTAGCGCGTTAAATGATGAGATAAGAAAATCTCTAAGACAGGATCAGACAGATAATAATGATGGTATGGACTTATTATTATGCAGGTTTGATAAACTGAACAAAAGTGGATTAAAGCTCATTTTTGCAGGAGCCAAGAGACCTTTATATATAATGCGTAAGGAAGATCATGAGTTAATAATGCTCAAAGGCGCCAGAAAGTCTATTGGAGGTGTTGAGAATATAAGTAAAAAATTAAGCTTTAGCAATCATGAGGTTTTGTTGGATAAAGGGGACTGTATATATCTGTCAACTGATGGAATTATTGATCAGAATGGACCTGACAGAAAAAGATTTGGCAGTAAAAGGTTTGAGGACATGATTGTTGATAATTGCGGACTTTCCATTAAAGAACAAAGCGAGAATATTAATAAAGAAATAGATAATTTTATGCGTAGCGAAGAACAACGAGATGATATTACTTTATTGGGATTAAGAATACTCTAAATATTTGAATTATTGGTAATGAATAATATAAACAATCAAGGGAAGAAAATAATATCATTTCACGGACCTTTAACAATAAGCCTGCTTTCATTCGTAGGCAATTATTTAAAACTGGTAATTAATACAGATCAGGTTTTAGCTTCTCGTTTATATAAAATATTTATAGAGTTAACGCAAAATGTCTCTTATTATTCAGCAGAAGTTAAAGAAATAGAAAAAGGAATTAAATCGGGAGTAGGCTGGTTTTTACTTAATGAACATGGTAAACATTTTGAATTCACTACCGGTAATCTTATTAAAATAGAAGATGGATATAAGTTAGACAGAAATTGTAATGAGATAAATTCTTTAAATGAGGAAGAATTAAGAATATTAAAGCGAAAAACCAGGGGAGAAGCTAAGATTAGAGATATTGGGGCGCATATAGGATTAATACAGACTGGCTTGCTAAGCGGACATCCACTGGATTTCAAAGTATCTGAAATTAATTCAAAACATTCTTATTTTACAATATCAGTGAGATTAGACAAATAACTTATTATATAATTTAATGAACCTGTAAAATTAAAGACATGGAGAATTTAGTAATAAAGGAAGTACAAGATTCACCTTATTATCCTTCAATTAATTTTAATGCCGAAAGTGGTATATGTGAAATAGCAGGTGAATCATATATGGAAGAGACATTCAAATTTTACTCTCCTCTTATAGATTGGATTACAAAGTATACCAATGAAGTGAAGAGGCCTCTGACTCTTAATTTCAAGCTTACTTATTTTAACACTAATTCTTCAAGATTAATTCTTGATATGTTAGACATTGTGAAAAAATATCAGGATGATGGTGGAAGGGTTTCGGTGAATTGGTATTATGATCCGGAGGACCCTGATATGATAGATGAGATTCAGGACTTTGAAATGGAAACAGATGTAAAAATTAATCTTATTGAATTCAGTTGAGTTATTAAAGATTAATGACCAGATTTTTAATTCTACTTCAGCTTGGCAGTATAATATTCCCTGTTTAATCTTGCTATATATAACATAGAAATTTCTTTTGGGCATTCGGCTTCACATGCACCTGTATTTGTACAATTACCAAATCCTAATTCATCCATTTTTTCAATCATTCTGATGACCCGTTCACGTGCTTCTATTCTGCCCTGCGGAAGCATTGCCAGGTGAGAAACCTTGGCAGCAACAAATAACATGGCAGATGCATTTTTACATGCTGCCACACATGATCCACAACCTATACAGACGCCTGCATCAAAAGCTCTTTCTGCATTTTCTTTCTTTACAGGAGTAGCATTTGCTTCAGGAGCGGCACCGGTATTAACCGAGATATATCCCCCTGCTTGTATGAGTTTATCAAAAGAAGATCTGTCAACTACGAGGTCTTTAATTACGGGGAAGGCTCTTGATCTCCATGGTTCGACGGTTATTGTATCTCCGTCTTTGAAAACACTCATACTTAACTGACACGTAGTTACACCTTTCATGGGGCCATTCGGTCTGCCGTTGATATATAATCCACACGTTCCGCAGATTCCTTCACGGCAATCACTGTCAAAAGCAACAGGATCGGCGCCTTCTCTAATAAGCTTTTCATTCAGATAGTCTAACATTTCAAGAAAGGTCATTTCAGTAGAGACACTATTAAGCTTATATGTAACAAATTTTCCTTTATCATCTTTGTTTTTCTGACGCCATATTTTAAGTGTTATATTCATATCATAAAGACTTGATTATTAATTATTTTCCCTATTTGTAGCTTCTTTGCGTGGGAGTGACATATTCAAATTTAAGCTCTTCCTTATGTAATTTAGACTTTAATATATCGCCGGTGTATTCCCAGGCTGCAACATAGGAATAGTTTTCATCGTCCCGTTTTGGTTCTCCTTCTTCAGTTTGATATTCTTCCCTGAAGTGTGCGCCGCACGATTCTTTTCGGTTTAGAGCATCGAGAACTATCAACTGGGCAAGGTCGAAGAAATCGGCTATCCTGTTTGCCTTCTCAAGTTCATGATTTAATTCGTATAATTCACCTGCTACTCTGACATCTCGCCAGAACTCTTCCTTTAATTCTTTTATTTCTTTCAGGGCTTTTTTCAATCCTTTCTCGTTTCTTTTCATACCGGAATAAGTCCATAATATATGGCCCAGCCTTTTATGGAACGAAGTTGGGCTCTGTGTCCCTTTTACTGACATAAGTTTATTCAGTTTTTCCTTAATTGCTTTTTCAGCTTCATCAAATTCAGGGGTGTCGGTCGGTATTTTTGGAGTCCTGATTTGGTCGGCCAGGTAGTCCCCAATGGTGACAGGCAGTATAAAATAACCATCGCCGGAGCATTGCATAAGCGAGCTTGCACCAAGGCGGTTAGCACCATGATCAGAGAAATTGGCTTCTCCAATAGCATATAAACCGGGGATGGTGGTCATAAGATTATAATTTACCCATAATCCTCCCATTGTATAATGAGAAGCCGGGTATATCCGCATAGGTTCTTTGTAGGGATTTATTCCTGTGACTTTTTCATATAAATCAAAAAGATTTCCGTATTTCGATTTTATAGCATCTTTCCCCTGATTCTCAATGGCATCTCTAAAGTCCAGATATACAGATAATCCCGTATCTCCAACACCATAACCTTCGTCGCATCTTTCTTTTGCAGCCCTGGAGGCAACATCCCTGGGAACCAGGTTTCCAAAAGCAGGGTATTTACGTTCAAGATAATAATCTCTTTCTTCCTCCTTTATTTCGTTTGCAGGTCGTTTGTCTCCTTTTTGTTTGGGCACCCAAACCCTCCCATCATTCCTGAGTGACTCCGACATGAGGGTGAGTTTCGACTGATACTCATTAAGAACGGGAATACAGGTAGGATGGATTTGTGCCATACTTGGATTGGCTAAAAGGGCTCCTTTTCTGAAAGCTGCCATAGTAGCACTGCCATTTGAATTGATAGCAAGTGTTGACAGGTAATATATTGTTCCGTAACCTCCGGTTGCAAAAACAACAGCATGGGCCGAGTGTCGTTCAATCTCACCTGTTATTAGGTTTCTTGTTATAATTCCTCGTGCTCGGCCTTCAATAACTATCAGATCGAGCATATCCCGGCGTGTAAAAATTTTTGCCTTTCCCGCCTTTATTTGTCTCATCAGTGCCTGATACGCAGCTAATGTACACTGCTGGCCGGTTTGACCCTGTGCATAAAAAGTTCTGGATACCTGAACTCCGCCGAAGGAACGGTTAGCAAGATAACCACTATATTCTCTTGCAAAAGGAACTCCCTGCGCTACGTATTGATCGATTATTTTATTGCTTATTTCAGCAGTTCGGTAAACATTTGCTTCCCTTGAACGAAAATCACCGCCTTTTATCATATCATAGAATAAGCGATAATCACTGTCAGCATCATTTTTGTAATTCTTTGTTGCATTAATACCACCCTGTGATGCAATCGAATGTGCCCTGCGGGAGGAATCCTGAAACACGTAAACCTTGACGTTGTATCCTAACTCAGCCAGGGATGCTGCTGCTGATGCTCCTGCTGCACCACCGCCAACAACAATAATGTCAAGTTTTTTCTTGTTTGCAGGGCTTACAAGTCTGACTGATGCTTGATGTTTTGTCCATTTCTCTGCGAGAGATCCTTCCGGAATTTTTGCGTCGAGTTTTGTCATATCAGTGCAATTTTAAATTACTTTAAAAAATAGATCACCAAAGGAATTGACATAAAACCTCCGGTTACTACGATGGAGTATATTACACCAAGTGTTTTGATGATGGGAGTATAAGTTTTATGATTCAATCCAAGGGTTTGAAATGCTGATTGAAAAGAATGATGAAGATGAAATCCTAAAAACAATAGTGCCGCAACATATACAATCACAACCCATCCTATTTTAAACCTTTGAACTACCAATAATGCAAGATCCTTATATTCTTTTCCGTTATAAATAACTTCTTCTACACTCTCAGTAAATTTTGATTTGATATAAAAGTCAAGCAGGTGTAATACTAAGAATATGGTTATAATAATTGAAGTATGAATCATGAACTTGGAAAAAAAAGATGTTTGTGAATAATTTTCAATTCTGTATCTTTTTGGTCTGGCCAGCCAGTTCTGAATTTGCAGAATCACACCATATAACATATGTAAAATAAAACCTCCAAAAAGAACTATTTCAAATATTTTAATAATAATATTGGAGCTCATAAAATGAGCTGCTATATTAAAATATTCTCGTGACTTACATAGTATCAAGCTAATATTTATACCCAGGTGGACTATCAAAAAAATTATCAGAAAAAGTCCGGCAAGAGACATAATAAGTTTTTTCCCTATCGATGAACTAAAAATATTGCTCATAAGAAATTTTTTTAATAGATGTTATTTAATTTTAAAGAATAATAATTTTGGAAATGTTTAATATACAAATTTATCTTTTTCAATCCTATTGAATAAATTGAATTTTAGTGTTAAAAAATTTTTACATAAAGATAATATGAGATATTCGAAAATTGAAACAAGTCTGTTTAAAAAGAACAGGGCTAAGCTTATCAGCAAATTAAATAAGAATTCAATTGCAATAATTCATTCCAATGATCAAATGCCACGTAGCGGGGATCAATATTTCCCATACAGGCAGAATTCAAATTTGTTTTATCTGACAGGAATAATTCAGGAAAAAACATCATTGATATTATATCCGGATCATAATAATACTGATTTGAGGGAAATACTTTTTATCCGAAAAAGTAATAAAAAGCTGGAAATCTGGGAAGGTGAAAAGCTTACAATGGAGGAAGCAAAAGAGATATCCGGAATAAAGGCAATAAAATGGCTGGATGAATTTGATAGTATTTTATCCGATATTATGACAAAGGCAGACAATGTTTATATTGCTCTGCCGGAGAATCCAAAATTTAATCCTGAAGTTATTGTCAAAGAATTAAGATTTACTAATGAATTAAAGAATAAATATCCCCTTCATTGTTATAAACGGTTGACTCCTCTCTCAAATAAATTGCGGTTAATTAAGGAACCTGAAGAGATTGAGTTGATGAAGAAAGCCTGTGCTATTACAAAAGATGCATTTATCAGGGTATTGAGATTTATTAAACCAGGTGTTATGGAGTATGAGATTGAAGCCGAAATAACTCATGAGTTTTTAAAAAGAGGGTCTGATGGGCATGCTTTTCAACCAATTATTGCTTCAGGCAAAAATGCTTGCATACTGCACTATATTAAAAATAATCAAAAATGCAGGGATAACGATCTGGTATTATTGGATTTTGGCGCTGAATATGCAAATTATGCAGCTGATTGTTCACGAACAATACCAATAAACGGCAGGTTTAGCGGGAGACAAAAGGAACTTTATGAATCGACCTTAAGAGTATTCAGATTTGCAAAAAGTATTATGAAAAAGGGAACTACAATAAATAAATTACACAAAGAGGTGTGTGCCGTATGGGAAGAAGAACATATAAAATTAGGGTTATATACCAGGAAAGAAGTTAAGAACCAGGATAAAAACAAACCTTTATGGGCAAAATATTATTTGCACGGAACATCACATTTTTTAGGGCTGGATGCACATGATGCCGGGAATAAAGATGTGGAATTTAAAGCTGGTATGGTTCTAACGTGTGAACCGGGAATATATATCCCTGAAGAAAATACAGGGATCAGACTGGAAAATGATATTCTGATTACTGAAGGAGGCAATATTGATTTGACAGGAGATATACCGATCGAGCCGGATGAAATCGAAAGCATAATGAAAACTAAAAAAATATGACTGGTAAAGTAAAATTTAAAAACATATTTATACGATATAAAGTTGAAGGTATGGGAACAATTGTTGTATTACTTCATGGCTACCTGGAATCTCTGGATATCTGGTCTGTATTTTCGGGAGAGCTGATGAAAAAATTCAAGGTAATATGTATAGACCTTCCCGGACACGGACAATCAGGGATTATTTCTGATACCCATACTATGGAAATATTGGCAGAAGGAGTCAAAACAGTTCTAAACGAATTAAATATTAACAAATGTATATTGATCGGGCATTCAATGGGAGGATATGTTACAATGGCTTTTGCTGATTTATTCCCGGACAGATTATATGGTTATTCATTATTTCATTCGACACCTTTTAGAGATACTGAAGAAAAAAAACAGAACAGAAACAGGGAAATTAAACTGGTAAACCAGGGTAAAAAGGAAATTATTTTTAATACAAATGTTCCGAAAGCCTTTGCCAATGATAATCTTAAAAAGCTAAAAAGAAAAGTTGAACAAGCATTACAGATTGCAAAGAATACAACTGATGAAGGCGTAAAGGTTATTCTTGAAGGAATGAAGCTGCGCAGGGACAGATCAGAAATACTTAGTAACAGTAAAATTCCTGTCTTGATAATATTGGGCAGAAAGGACAATTATATTCCATTTGATCTTATTAAGGAGAGAATTAAATTGAACGATAAAGGAGAAATATATACTCTTGAAAATTCAGGACATATGGGATTCATTGAAGAAGTGGAAGAATCACTTAGGGCATTAACTTCATTTGTTAAAAGATGTACCCGTAATCAGAATTAACTATATTCGGGAATCTGGAAGTTATACTGCCCCTGGTTAGAGCTTTTTTGTTGAATCCCTGATAACCAAAGCAGATTCCATTACTATTGTTTGCCAGAAGTTAATCTCAATATCTCCGGTAATCATTTGCAGGATTTTTTCCATTGCTTTCATTCCCATAAGATAAGCGGGCTGGCTAACAGTAGTAAGTGATGGTTCGAGGAATGATGAAAAGGGGTCATCATTAAATCCTACAACAGCTATATTTTCAGGAATTTTTAAGCCGGATTCCTTGATTACCTTCATTGCAGCCATAACCACTGTATCATCACTTCCTATTATAGCATCGGGTAATACAGGAAGTTTTAATAAATTTTTTGCAGCTTCAATTGATGTACTCATACTAAGATTAGCATGGATAATCAGATCCCTTTTAAGGGTGATATTATGTTTTATTAATGCATCATTATAGGCTTCATATCTTTGCCGGCCAACTGATAGAGGGGTTCAAGGCTGGTAATTAATGCAATACGAGAACACCCCAGTGATATTAGATGTTCAACAACTTCAAAAGTAGCACGATAATTATCAGTAACAATTGCAGAAGTTCTGATATCTCCGCATTTTCTGTCAACTAAAACCAAAGGAAATTTATCGTCTATTAATTTTTGATAATAAGAAAAATCTACGGATTCCTGTGCCGGACAGGTAATTAATCCATCCACCCTTGAAAACAACAATTCATCAATAGCCTGAATTTCATTTCTATACATATCATTTGAATAACATGTAAGAATCCTGTAACTATTATCAGCTGCAATTTTATCAATTCCCCTGAGTATCGAAGAATAGTAATAACTTTCAATATCCGGTATAATGACACCAATAGTATTTGTCTTATTCTTTAGCAAACCCATAGCTAACGGGTTTGGTTTGTAGTTCCACTTTTCTGCAAGTTCCAGTACAGCTTTTTTTGTTTCCGGATTAACTTCTCCAATATTTCTAATAGCCCTGGAGACGGTTGAAATAGAAAGGTTTAATTCTTTTGCTATATCTTTTAAGGATACATGACTTTTTTTCACATGAATATGATTTGTTTTCAGGTATAAATATAGAAATTCAATAAATAGCAAAAATTATGAACCGACTTACGGTTAAAATATCACTTTAAGAATGTAAATTAGTATTTTTAAATGACTTTATATTATATTATTTAAAATCAGTATAAATTAATAAAAATATTTAACATTTCTGTAAAAAAATATTTATGCAAACCTTCCCGCAAAGCTTTGCATTCTATAATAGTCTTTTTACTAACAATATAGCTTATTTACCGGTATTTTCAATTTTATTATTTTATATCTTTACGGATATATAATAAATATAGAGATACTAATATGAGGGAGGAGTCATATTTTATAGTGAAAATTCACTCTAAGACATTTAAACAGTTAGAAATTAAACAGACATACGGTTTAATATAAAAATTTTAATTACTAAAAAATAAATTCTTCGGTTATGGAAACGCTACTGGGAAAAATAGCCTATTGTGTTGAATTTGGGAAAATAAATAAAAAAGCACCTTATCCGCCTGATATGAAAGATCAGGATGGTGCAGACGAATTAACAAAACAAGCCCTTGATCAGGGTATAAATGCCGATATGATTCTAAAAAATGGATTAGTAACAGGGATGGAGAAGGTTGGGATTAAATTCAGGGAGAATAAGGTATTTGTTCCTCAAGTCCTTATGTCAGCTAAAGCAATGAGTACGGCCATGGCGCATTTAAAACCTTTCTTCCAGTCAGGTGAAGTAAAACACAGGGGCATTTTCATAATTGGTACCGTAACAGGAGACTTGCATGATATTGGGAAAAACCTTGTAGCAATGATGATTGAAGGGAATGGATGGGAAGTTATTGACCTTGGCACAGATGTAAAGCCTGAAAAGTTTGTTGAAGCCATAAAAAAGCATTCCGCTAATTATGTAGGACTTTCGGCATTACTAACCACTACTATGATTAATATGGAAAAGACTGTTAAGGAAATAAAATCTAATACTTCAGGTATTAATATTTTAATTGGTGGGGCGCCGGTTAATGATGAGTTCAGGATTCAGATTGGAGCTGATTTTTATTCTCCCGATCCTCAGGGAGCTGTTGAATACCTGAATAAACATGTTGCTTAGATTTTATTAATGAAAGTTGAATAAGTATTGTTAAAAAGTAAGAAATTTATTGACATAAAAAATTGGATTAATGGTATTGTAAGGTCAGAGATTAAAAATGCAATGCCTGTATTAACTTATCCGGGATTAAATTTTACCGGGGAGAAAGTAAGCGATATTGTTACACGAGGTGAGGCACAGTATAATTGTATTAAGATTTTAGCAGAAAGATATCCATCGGCAGCAAGCTTAATGGCAATGGATTTATCTGTAGAAGCAGAAGCTTTCGGATCCCGTATTTATCTTAGGGATAATGAAGTCCCGTTAATTAAAAGCAGGTTAATACATGATTCTTTAATGATTCAAAATTTGAAAATCCCTAAGGTCGGAACGGCAAGAACCTTTGAATTTTTAAAAGCTGCAAAACTGGCAGCTAAAAATATAAATAATAAGCCTGTTTTTGGAAATATGATTGGTCCATTCTCCCTCGCTGGCCGGCTGTTTGATATTTCAGAAATGCTGGTATTTACGCTTGTTGACATAGAAAATTCCCATAAACTTATTTCAAAATGCAGTGAATTCCTGAAGGAATATGCTTTGATGTATAAAGAATGCGGTGTTGATGGTATTATGATTGCAGAACCCGCAGCAGGCCTTCTATCAGCCGATATGTGTGAAGAGTATTCATCAACCTATATCAGGGATATAGTTGATTATGTTCAGGACGACAGATTTATGGTTATTTTGCATAATTGCGGCAATACCATCGAACTTGTTGAATCAATGGCTTCGACAGGAGCTCTGGCATTACATTTTGGGAATGCTATAGATATAATGGAAATTTTAAATAAAGCACCAACTGACAGGCTTATATTTGGGAATATTGATCCTGTCAGTATAATAAAAAACAGTGATTCGCATAAAATTAAATCAACAGTAAGAAACCTTCTTGAAAAAGCTGCAGGATACAGAAATTTTGTTCTATCAAGCGGATGTGACATTCCTTATGGAACACCTGAAGAAAATATTGATGCATTTTTTGAGGCCCTGGAAGAATATAATAAAGAACTAAAAATTTAACTAATACCTGAAAGCAGGTAATTTAATTCTTACAAATTTTTTAATTTTAATTCACTAAATTTCCTGTTTAGGATTTTATCTTAAATAAAATACCTGCAATGCAACGAATTAATGAAAAAGTAAAAAATGGTAAAATTCTGGTTTCTGACGGTGCCTGGGGAACCTTCCTTCAACAGAAAGGATTAGGACCCGGTGAATGTCCCGAACTATGGAATATTGAACATTATGATGAAGTATTTGAAATAGCTAAAAGTTATATTAATGCCGGTGCTGATATGATTGAGACTAATAGTTTCGGTGGGAGCAGGTTTAAGCTGGCACATTATGGACTGGAAAAAAGAGTTGTTGAAATAAATAAAGCCGCAGCAGAAATATCGAGAAAAGCAGCCGGAAAAGAAAAGCATGTGCTTGGGTCAGTTGGTCCAACTGGTAAAATTGTTATAATGGGTGATGTCACCCCAGAAGAATTATATGAGGCGTTTAAGGAACAGAGCATGGCTTTGGAAAAGGGAGGTGCAGATGCAATTGTAGTTGAAACAATGAGTGATTTGGAAGAAGCTAAGCAAGCTGTAAAGGCAGCAAAAGAGAGTACAGGTTGTGAGATAATATGTACGATGACTTTTGAACGGACTGTTGATAATGATTATAAGACTATGATGGGAGTATCGCCTTCTCAAATGGTTAATGAGATTATAGAATATGGGGCAGAGATAATAGGAGCAAATTGTGGAAACGGTATTGAAGGAATGATTCAAATTGTTAAAGAAATAAGAAAAGTAAATAAAAATATACCAGTCTTGATTCATGCAAATGCCGGAATACCAATCTATAAAGATGGTGTAACAGTATTCCCTGAAACACCTGAACATATGGCAGGTTTTGTAAATCAGTTAATAGATGCAGGAGCGAATATAATAGGTGGTTGTTGCGGCACTACACCAAATCATATTAAGAAGATTGCGGAAATTGTCAGAAGAACTGTTTGATTTTGAAAAAACACAAGAAGGATATTATAGAAACTTGAAGCAAATGAGGCAGTTTAATATTGAACTTGATGATTTGAATATTACCAAATCACAGATTGAGAAAGCAATGGGGTTTAAGTCCGGGAATTCTCCGGATCCCTTTCCCGGGTTAATAGATGAAATTCTTGATATTGCCCTCACCTATTCTTCAATCGAAGGAGGATATATTGTAAGGGGTGATATAAGTTTTGATTTAATAAATCATAAATTAATAATTGGTGCTGTAGATTTTAGGACTCAGAAGATTGTCATAGAGCAGGTAAAGAAATCAGAGAAAATGGCACTTTTTCTATGTACTGTCGGGCCAGAAATTGGAGAGTGGTCAAAAAAGCTCATGTCAGAGGGCAAAACATTAAAAGGATACATCATTGATGTAGTAGGTTCTGAAATAGTTGAATCAGCTATGGACAACATTCAGAATTCATTGGAAATGGAAATGAAAAACCAGGGATTATATATAACAAACAGATATAGTCCCGGGTATTGCGGGTGGAATGTTTCAGAACAGCAAAAGCTATTCACATTTTTCCCGAAAAATTTTTGTGGTATTAAGTTGTCTGATATTTCTTTTATGTACCCGATAAAATCTGTTAGCGGGATAATTGGTATCGGAAAAAATGTTGAAAAAAATAATTACCCCTGTAAACAGTGTGATGATAAAAATTGTATTTACAGGGGGAGAAGATATACAGGATAATATAATATTTTAATGGCTGTCAAATAAAATATTGCTTCCTGATAGATATGCAGAGGCTGCATCATCATAGATGCCTCCCCAATCTCCATCACTCGGACTTGTAACATTGCCATCTCCATTTGTGTCCCCCAGGTAACTGTCATCTTTGAAAGACGTAAAAACATTTCCCTGGCTTTGATCCAGGGACGCACCCTCTCCTATAACCAGATAACTATCAGGAGTGAATTTTATTATAACATTATGTCCCAGTTTAAGTGACCCGGGAGATACTATCCACAGATCATTATCATTAATTACAAATGGGACTTCAGTTTCACTCCAGGTGGTTACTTTATCTATATTATCCAGATCATAAATAAAAATTCCATTCATAACATTTTTAACAGAAGGATCATTTGGATCCTCGAATGTATTCGAATTATCAATATCTATTTCTGAGAGAATTGAAAGAGGTAGATTATTATCATAAAAAATATTATTCTTAATCTGGGTTGATAAATCTGCCTGAGTTGCATCAAGGGCGCCATAATAAAAGTCTCCGAATTTCCCCCCGTTATTATGGGCAAATATGCAATTTGTTATTGTTGCCCGGCCACTATATATTTCAAGAGTACTAAGGTAAGATGAATTACCCCCGTAGTAAAAAAGGCAATGTATAAAACTTGAACCATTTGATTCAACTAAAACACTGCCCCAATCTCTAACTGCGGGGAAGGTTGCATTGCCATCCCCGTTATTATCACCCCCATGAGCATCATCTTTATATGAAGTGAATATTATTGGATTATCCACATTACCATTGGCAATAACGGTCCCTGTTTCGTGCACTGACATTCCCTGTCCGTCCGGAGTAAACTTTATTACAGTACCAGGTTGAATTGTAAGAGAATTATTGATCCAGAAGTCATGGTCCTTTATAATATATATTGAATCACTATACCATGTAGTTACTTCATCAATATCATCGGTAATAACGACTACGTTATCACCAGCAGGCCCATTATCTCCTTCATCATCGTCATCGCCACATTCAATTAAAAATAGTGGTGTGACAATTAAAATTATTATGTAAACTAGTTTTTTCATTTTAATCTGATTTTAAATAATTAAGCAGAAAAAAGTAAATACAAGTTACGAAAATTTTCCGGGTATATGAAAAAAAGAATTAATCCTTTGAAGGATTAACATTCATTTCCATAACACTGCTAATAAGCTCAATAAAATCAGATTTATATCCAAAAGGATCATAACTTTTTGAATTATTAGCCCATTCGTATACATTCTGCATCGTAAGATCCCCTTTATAATCGGAATCACGGAGAATCAATGAAAACCCTGCTACTGATACAGCAAATCTCAAATCGTCAGAAGCATTTAAAAAATTATTTCCTTTATCCTCTCCTGTAGCACTGATAAGTACACTCTGATTTTCGCCGGACTTTTTGTATCTGAAATCTATATTGCAGATTTCAATATTTGAATCAGATGATTGTGCAGGAACAATTTCATAAAGAGCTGTAATTGTTTGGCCCAAACCTATTTCTCCAGCGTCTTCCTCGTCATTTTCAAAATCTTCATTATCCATTACCCTGTTTTCATATCCTATTAACCGGTATTGTTGAACCGTTTCTTCATTAAAAGTAATTTGAATCTTGACATCTTTGGCAATAGTAAAGAATTTTCCATACTCATCAACAAGGATCTTTTTAGCATCAGTATAATTTCCCAGATATTCATAAGTGCCATTACCATTGTTAGCTACCTGCTCCATCATAGCATCATTAAGATTACCTCTTCCTACACCTATTATGGTCAGGAATATGCCCTTGTCTCTTTTAGATTCTATAAGTTCTACAAGAGCATCCTGATTCGATATGCCGACATTAAAATCACCATCTGTTGCCAGAATAATCCTGTTGTTACCGCCGTCAATATAATTTTGCTCTGCAATTTCATATGCCGTTACTATTCCCTGGCCGCCGGCAGTGCTGCCTCCAGCCTGCAAAGAGTTAATAACATTTTTAATCATGTTTTTATTTTCTCCGCTTGTTGATTCCAATGCCACTCCGGCACTGCCAGCATAGGTTACTATTGCTATTCTATCCTGTTTCCTGAATTCATCGACCAGCATTTGAAAGGATTCTCTTAACAGGGGGAGTTTATTTTCGTGAGTCATAGATCCCGAAATATCTATCAGCAAAACGAGATTTGAAGGAGGCAATAACTCATTTGGAATTGTGATCCCTTTTATTCCAATCCTCAGCAATTTGTTGGATTCATTCCACGGACATAAACATATTTCACTGTTTACTGAAAGAGAATGATCTCCTTCAGGATCAGGATAGTTGAAGTTAAAATAATTAATAAATTCCTCTGTCCTGATAGCTTCTACCGGGGGGAGTTCGCCATTTTCGATAAAATCCTTTACATTACTGTATGATCCTCCGTCAGCGTCAATAGAAAATGTTGATACAGGTTGTTCTGATGTATAAATGAAAGGATTTTCTGTGGATTCGTTATACCGGTCACCGCCTGTATAATCGTTAAATCCGCCCTCACTGGCATTATAATTCGAGTAAGAATAATATGAATAATTGCCGTAATCTGTTGTTAAAGTGTTTTTCTCATCACAGGAAATAAAGGATATTAACAATACTGTTAAAAAATATACCAATTTTTTCATAGCTATTTGTATTAGGAGTTTTATATCTGATGAATAATAGTACGGGAAGGTTGCGGGCATTAATTAATTTTTGAAGCCAGTACGCAGCTATTCTTAAAATTATAAGTTTTTCCGTTCAGATCAAATACTTCAGCATATATAAGATATATTCCGACACTGGCTTTTCTGTTTTCTTCATTTATACCATTCCATGTAAAACTTCCTTCAGTCCCCAGCAGTGTATTTTTAACCAGGTATTTTACTATCCGGCCTTTTGCATCGAAAATAGTAATATTTGCTATATATCCGGAATCATCAAAATTGTAATGAATATTGACAAAATCATTATAACCATCATTATCCGGTGAGAATATTTCTGGTTCAATAATTATATGTTTGTCCGCTGGTTCAAAATCATTGTATTGTGAATTTCTGTATCCCGGAGTGGCAAAATTAAAATGCTCTGATGCAGAGTGCCAGTTATTGGGATCATTCGTTGGCCTTTCACTGTTTATCCTTTCTAAAGATACTCCTTCACAGGAATTCAGTAATTCAAAATGCATATCTTCAGAATAATGAAATTCATCAATTACGTTAAGTTCATTGTCCGTAATAACAACTATTCCCTCATCGTCAGGAAAGGACGGCATATACTGAAGCTCAATCAGACAATCATGATTTGTGTTGGCATATTTTTGCTTAATAATATCAGTGTTGGTTGTAAGCAAAACATATTCACCCGGGAAAAGCTGATAATGCTCTTTAATAACCGGATAGCAATCCTTGAATTCATTTGAAAATAACTTGCGGGAAGCTATGTTAAAATAACGGATGTCTATTATTTTTTTACTCCTGTTGTAGATTTCTATGAAATCTTCTCCATTTTCATCAGGATTAAATAATACTTCGTTTATAATAAGATCGAGGCTGTCTGCTTCCTCAGGCATGGCAAATGGGGCCTGACTTTTTTTCTCCAGAGCATTACCTGCACAGTCCTTAATCGTGTTTCCTATAGTTATTGTATAGATAATATTTTTTTTAAAAGAGTTATCAAATTTTAGTTTTATAGTCTGGAAATCAGGAATAACGGGGACAATGTCTGTCGCATATCCAATGTTATAGTCGATAAAATAATTACGGTGGTCAGTTAAGGAAAGGCTGTCTAATGATTCATTAAAGTAAATTTTAATCGTAGAGTCAGATATAATTGCAGCTCTTTTTAGCGATGGTTTGGTATAATCAGGATTGAAACCTGTAACTGAATTTACCTGTCCTGGTGTGCCGCCTCTATAATCAGTTGATTCAGCCCAGTTATTACTTCTCCCGCATGGATTATTAACATCAATCATTTCGAGTGACCAGCCACCTTCAGCTTTATATTTAGTACTATACCATCTGCTGGAGTAATTAACAGAATGTATTATAGAATTCTCATTGTTTCTTAACGTAACAGTTTGTTCTGAATTGTTCAGAACGGGTAATGCATCGACATATAATATGTTTTTCACATTTACCGAAGTAAAATCATTATCAGATTCAGTAATAATTATATATTCTTTTGATTTTACCCTTGAAAAGGGAAGACTGACTGTTGAATTACCAATAGTAATTTTCCAGTCCGACAGCCTGATATCGTAGTCACTTTTATTATATATTTCAAGATATTCAAATTCCGGTAGTAAAACCGGCGGTTCAGGATCGGCCATTATTTCAGTAATAAGAACATCATAAGGATTGGGTTCATAAGATAAAAAACCTGTTGAATCTTCATAAAAACAGCCATTTATATGCAAATCATCAAACCATAGTTTTTGATCCTGCTGTGCAGAGTATTTATAGTATATTCCGAAAAACAGTGAATAATTGAATTCAGAATCATATACGGTGCCAAGTGATAAAGGACTTTTCGAGGCTGACGATGTATCTAACTTTAAAGTCCATATACCGGTCTTATTTCTTATTATTTCAAATTCCGCGGCTCTTTCTGTACCAACATTGTCCTGCCAGTTAAAATTTGTGGTTATGATAGTATAAATATTTCCTGATGATACTTTCCATAGTTTAATTAAGTCATCATATCCGGTAAAATTAACACCTATTACATAGCCGTTGATATTTTCCCCGGGAACCATATTCACTGCATTTTTGTCAGAGACAATAAATACACCCCAGTTATTATTAGAGGACGGATTGTAACCGTATTTGATTTTAAATTGCCATGTGGTTAATGCTGAATCCAGAAGAAGTGCTTTATGGCTTAAAGATATTTGATCATGATTGGCAATCGGACTGTTATATATATGATGCAGGGAAAATTTTCCATTTATCGGTTGAAATGAAGAAGTATCCCATCTTGAGTTTTTGTTTTGAAGCCACATTTCAGGAGACGAATTTTCAAAATCTTCGCTTATCTGGCCTAATAAAGTAGTTGGCATTAATAAAAAAAAGATTGTTTTAATCATAGATTTTTAAATTTTTGATTAAAAAAATTCATGTTCGTTTCATAAATTAAATTTTATTTCGAAATTTGCATTTGCTAAAACAGATTTAAAGTATATATTAGAATTTATTATAGCAAGAGGATTTCTAATGAGTGGTATATGTTAGTATTAAACACAACACCGGTTGAAGATATTTTAAAGCAGACGAATTCTAAACGTTTGAAATAGAATTCTTTGTGCATTTCTTAAGGTATTGTGTTTAATGCTCAAAGTTGTAAATACTACTCTGGCGATATCCTCTTTTTTTTGATGTTTTTATATACAATTTATTAACCTTTAAATTTTTATATCATGAATGTAGCAGTTGTTGGTGTAAGCGGAGCTGTGGGACAAGAGTTCCTCCAGATCCTGGATCAACGTAGTTTTCCAGTTGATGAATTAGTATTATTTGGTTCTTCAAGAAGTGCAGGTAAAGAGTATAAGTTTAAGGATAAGGTATATAAGGTTAAGGAATTAAAACATAATGATGATTTTAAGGGTGTTGATATTGCTCTTACCTCTGCTGGCGCAGGCACTTCAAGGGAGTTTGCATCAACAATTACAAAACATGGTGCGGTAATGATAGATAATTCGAGTGCTTTTCGCATGGATGATGATGTACCTCTGGTTGTTCCTGAAGTTAATGCAGAAGACTGTAAAAACAGACCAAGAAATATAATAGCAAATCCAAATTGTTCGACAATTCAGCTGGTAGTAGCACTGAAGGTGATTGAAGATTTATCGCATATAAAAAGGATACATGTTGCTACATACCAGTCTGCAAGCGGTGCAGGAGCTGCTGCTATGATGGAGCTGGAAGAACAGATAAGGCAGCTGGTAAGAGGGGAGGAGCCTACGGTTAGCAAGTTCCAGTATCAGCTTGCATATAATGTTATCCCGCAGGTAGATATCTTTCTTGATAATGATTATACAAAGGAGGAAATGAAAGCCCATTTTGAAACAAGGAAGATCATGCATTCAGATGTTGTTGTAAGCACAACATGTGTCAGGGTACCGGTTGTGAGAGCTCACTCCGAAGCAGTATGGTGTGAAACAGAGAGAGAACTGACAGTTGAGGAGGTCAGGAATGCATTCAGAAATGCAGAAGGGATAATACTTGAAGATGATCCTGCAAATAAGATATATCCCATGCCTTTATTTGCAGCAGGTAAGGATGAAGTATATGTCGGGCGCATCAGGAAGGATATTACAAATCCCAAAGGTATTGTGTTATGGGTTGTAGCAGATCAGATAAAGAAGGGCGCCGCATTAAATGCAATACAGATTGCTGAATATATAGTTAAGGAGGGATTAGTATAAACCTGATTTTTTTTTAGTTCTTTCTTTTGCTAAGGCAGAAGAAAGAACTTTACCATAGACTCACAAATCAAAGCCAATGTCGCGCCTGTAATATTTCTTCTCAAAATCAATTATTTCAGCGGCTTTATATGATGTATTTAACGCATCCTTAAAATCTTTACCGTAGGAACTTATAGAAATAACCCGTCCTCCGTTTGTAACAACCTTGCTGTTAACCTGCCGGGTTCCCGCATGAAATATTATACTGTCTTTCACTTTGTTGAGGTTGAATATTTCTTTGCCCTTTTCATAGGAGCCGGGATATCCTCCGGAGACCAGCATAACAGTTGCCGCAGAGCGGGAATCTATTGCGAGTTGTTTTTCAGAAAGGTTGTTGTTTGCAACCCCTTCAAATAAATCCAGCAAATCACAGTCAAGTCTGGGAATAATTACTTCGGCTTCAGGATCTCCCATTCTAACATTATATTCAATAACATAAGGATCTCCGTCACAATTTATCAATCCGAAATATAGAAATCCCTTATATACTATATCTTCTTTTATCAATCCTTTTATTGTAGGTTTTATTATTCTTTCTTCAACTTTATTAAGGAATATTTTATCTGCAAATGGCACAGGTGATATTGCTCCCATTCCGCCAGTATTTAATCCGGTGTCATTTTCTCCTATTCTTTTATAATCTTTTGCTTCGGGGAATATTTTATATGACTTTCCATCTGTTAGAGCAAATACTGATATTTCAATTCCTTTCAGGAATTCTTCAATAACAACTGTCTTGCTGGATTCACCAAATTTACCTTCAAGCATTAGCTTAAGTTCTTCCTTAGCTTTTTCCACTCCATCGAGAATAATAACTCCTTTACCAGCTGCCAGTCCGTCTGCCTTAAGTACGAAAGGAGGGGAAGTATTTTCGATATATTTAAGTCCTTCTTCAATATTGTTTTTTGTAACACTTATAAATTTTGCTGTGGGTATATTATGGCGTGACATAAATTCATTGGCAAATTTTTTACTGCCTTCAAGCATTGCACCTTTTTTTTGGGGACCAATAATGGCGATATGTGATAATTCCCTTCTGTCTGAAAAATAATCGTGTATACCTTTTACCAGGGGAACTTCCGGCCCTACAACAACCATATTTATTTTTTGTTTTAAGGCGAACTTACCAAGGCTTTCAAAATCATCAACTTTAATATTGACATTTTCACCAACCAAAGCTGTCCCGGCATTTCCCGGTGCAATAAATAATTTACCAAGTCTTTTGCTTTGAGCTATTTTCCAGGCTAAGGTATGTTCTCTGCCCCCGGACCCTGTCAATAAAATATTCATAATCTGATTATATTATGTTGTTAAATACTTTGAAGGGTTGAATTTAAAAGTTTTATTTTAAACTCAATAGAATTTTTTTCTATGGAAAGGAAATAATGGTTATTTAAGGAAATTTTCAAATGAGTATGAAATGAATACTTCATGTGAACCGCTGCTCTGGGTTCTTATATCTGATAATGTTAAATCAAATGAATAACCAATTCTGAACCTGTCATACTGATATCCAAGCATGAATACAACTGCATCAGAGGTTCTGTAAGACAGGCCGAATGATAACATGTCCCTGTATGTGAGCATGGTATTTATGTCAGCCTGAAAGATACCTATTTCAATTAGTTTCATAAGAACGGAGGGTTCAATTTTAAGTTCCCTGTTAACATGGTAAATGTAGCCGCCATGCAAGAAATAATGTCTTACGCGCTTTTGTTCTAAAATATCTGATTTTAATTTAATATTTCTTTGAACCAGCTGTGGTATTGCGAGTCCCACATAATAGGTTTTACCATAGAGATAGGTTCCGAATGAACCATCAGGCACAATCATTTTCTCATCTCCGAGAAAGACTTCATCTGTTTCATCTTCAACAGTCATATTGGTTTTATCAAGGAAATACTGGTATACCTGGAATGATATTCCAAATGCTAATTTTGAATCAATATTATCCAGAGGAATATGGTATGAATATGCTCCTTCAAGACCGGTTTTTCTCTCGGGTCCTGCAGTATAATTAAATATCTTTATACCTGCACCCATATTATCATATATCTCCATATGAGCTGATAGTGTTTGCAGAGAAGGCGATCCCTCGATTCCTGCCCACAGTTTTCTAAATGAAAATGACAGGGGAAGGAATTCGTTAATTCCCGAAGCAGCGGGGTTAATTTCAAAATGGTTCAGCATATACTGGCTTTGATGTGTTAGTTGTTGTCCAGCTAACTGGAAAGCAACCAGAATCAGAAGTATTTTAATAATAAATATTTTCATATGTTTTTTATAATTACAAATTGAATAACTAATATTTTATTTTACAATATTGACTGTTCCGGTAAATGTTTCATTTCCATCTCCAAGGTCTATATAATAATAGTATGTACCAGCCGGCAGTTCGTTACCATTATGCTTACCATCCCAAGGCTCGTCATATCCTTTGGAATCAAACACTGCCATGCCCCATGAATTAAAGATCTTTACAACGCAATTCGGGTAGGCCTGAATATTTCCGATGTTCCATACGTCATTTTTCCCATCTGCATTCGGTGAAAATGCATCGTAGATAGTTATCACTGTATCTGGGGGTGGAGGAGGTGGCTCAGGAATTTGGAGAATCTGGACATTAATGGAATTTGATATACACGCATTATTATCAAGGGCATATATTATATAATTTCCAGCTTCAAGATCATTAAACTGACCGGTGTTATTAGTCAGACTGTCTGTAGTTTCAGGGATAAGGATATAAGTAACAGGTTCTGTTCCTCCTGAGAAACCAAGTATTATTGAACCATTCTCCACATCAGACATATGAATAACCGATGTAGTATCAATTGTTAACGTGCTGGGTTCTGTAATGGTTAAAACGCTTCCCGTTGCTTCACAATTACTGGCATCTCTGACTTTTATATTGTAATTTCCTCCTGAAAGACCGGTAAATGTACCACCATTATCAGAATAGTCAGTGCCGTCATTAATGGAATACAATAGTGTACCTGTACCACCCGACGCAACAACGATAATAGTGCCATCGTTGTATCCGTTGCATGTGATATTCTGAACTTCCTCTGATGTAATTACCAGAGAGTCAGGGGTAGTAATGGTTAATACACTTCCGGAAACTTCACAATTATCGGCATCTATAACTCTAACAGGATATTCTCCTTCAATTAATCCGGTGAATAAACCACTATTGTCAAAATAATCTGCACCATCATTAATTGAATATAACAGGCTGCCTGCACCTCCCGATGCAACAATAGTAATTGCTCCGTTATTGTCTCCCATGCAGGTGATATGCTGGACTTCCTCTGACTGGATATCAATTCCATCAGGTTGATTTATAGTGATTAATGAATCAGCTGATTCACAATCGTTTTCATCTTTTGCTATCAGCGTATAATCTCCGGCAAAGAGTGTAATAAAATCCGGAGAGGTCTGATAAGTTGCACCATTATTATTGGAATACTCATAAGTGCCCGTACCTCCTGAAGCAGTCATGGTTATAGAGCCGTCATCGTAACCGAAGCACGATGCATCTGTCAGGGAAATATTTTCAAAGGTGATTTGAGGAGGGTCTGTTAATGTATAATCTCCTACTTTAGTACAATTGTTATGATCGGTTACTGTTAGTGTGTAATCTCCTGCCTCAATATTATTTATAATTCTATTTGTCCAGCCGGTTGACCACACATAATCAAATGGAGCTGTACCACCTGATACTGTTGGTATTATCTGGCCGTCGGAAAGTCCGAAACATGCGGGATCCTGGATTGATTCAGTTATAGTTATTGCGAGGGGCTCAACGAGCTGAGCAGAATTTGTTACTTTACATTTACTTTGATCAGTAACTGTCACAGTGTAATTTCCACCTTCAAGGTCAGTTGCTGTCTTTGTATCCTGACTTCCAGGATCATTCCACAGGTATGATAACATACCTGTACCTCCCGTTACATCGGCCCTTAATCTCCCTGTAAGGTCTCCATTACATAATATCTCCGCTTCAATTATAATGTCTACTGCCATAACTTCAGGTTGGTCGATAAATATACTATTATTGTCTATACAACCATTTGCATCTGTGATCGTAACGCTATAGGTGCCTGACTGAAGGTTTATCAGGTCTTCACTTGTTGCTCCGTTAGACCAGTTATGATAATATGGCAATGTCCCTCCGGAAACTGAAAGATTGGCAACACCACTGCCATCATTGTAACATTTAAGGTCTGTTCCGGAAATGGAAGAAGTCAGATCCAGAGTCGGTTCATTAATGATTACAGAAGTTTCGGCAGTTCTTGCATCGGTATTATCAGTAACCAGAACAAAATAGGTATTTGCAGGAACACCGGACAAAACCGGATCATTTCCTCCCACAGGATTACTTAATACATCTCTCCATGCATAGGTATAATCGTCCGACCCACCTGTAACTGAAACAGTTGCACTTCCTGTAAAATTACCTTTACAGTCAACATTAGTTTTATTTGATATATAGGCAATTAAAAGGGTGCTGTCGTTTACGAGAAAAGAAGTATCATTTGTACATGTATTAAAGTCCGTTACCTGAATAATATAAGTACCTCCATCAAGGTTGCTTATATCTTCATCTGTTGAACTAAAAGTACCCGGACCGGTCCATGAATAGGAATAAGCTGGTGTGCCACCTGAAACCGTAAGATCAATAGCTCCATTACCTCCGGGCGGAATTGTAACATTTGTGACAACTGACTGGCCAAAGTTTATTTTGTCAGGCTGGTTTATGGTGAATGTATCGAAAGCTTCACAGCTATTGTCGTCCATAACGGCAAGGAAGTAGTTCCCGTAAGTCAGTCCTGTTTGATCAGCAGCCGTAGGGTTAAGGCCCGAACCGATATCTGTCTGCCAGGAATACTGGTAATTACCTGCAACCGTACCACCGCTCACTGTAATATCAATAGACGCGTTATTCCCGTTATAGCATGTTACATGAGTAAGTGAAGAATCTATTGTAATTGCAGATGGTTGAGAAAGAATTATGTTTGTAAATGCAGTTGAGTCTCTGCTGTCAGTAACAGTAACCGAATAGTTGCCTGCAGAAAGATTGAATGCCAGGGAGTCAGTATAAGATGTAACATTGGCACTCCATAGATAATTATATGGTCCGACACCAAAATAAGGCGTAACTATTAGGCTGCCATCATTTCCCCCATTGCAGGTTATATTTTCAATTGTTGTAAATACAGCATTTAAAGGATAATGATATTCACCGATGAATCCATTATATGTTCCTGTAGAATTATTGAATGTTGAATCACCGATATTTATGGTCGGAGAATCAAAATATCCGCCAATTACTGTATTACCATCTGGTGTAAAAGTTATAACTTCACCCCTGTCAAGTCCGGTACCTCCTATTCCCTGTGCACCAATTTCATTGCCACTAGTGTTGAAAATGGCAAATCCTGTATTAACATCTGAAGTGCCTGAAGTTTTAAGTGTATCTACATTAAATATTACAGTGCCCGATACATTTCCGCAAAACTGCACAAGATTTTCTCTTTGTGCTAGTCCAAATCCGTCATCATTTCCGGCATCTCCTTTTCGCCTGATCCAACGTAAAGTTCCAAGTTTATTATATTTTGCCAGAAAGAGATCCTGGGCTCCGAAACCTGAAATGGAATGAGAACTTAAGATTGCCGTGCTGTCGAAAGTTATAGTACTTTCGCATTTGCCTGCAATATAAACATTACCATATTTATCAGAAATTCCTGAGTTAGCATGATCATATCCAAGTCCTCCTCCTTTTCTTGCCCACTGGAAATCAAGGTTTTTATTTATTTTAAAAACCAAGGCATCTGCGTTATAAGTTGTATTTCCAGTAATTGAATCACTAGCATTAAAATATATTGTGCCGAAAAGATCTCCGCTTACGAAATAACCTTCATTCTGAGAAAGATTTATATTCTTTAATATAGAGTTTGTGATTGATGAGTAAAAAAATGAAGTATCCCTGATGATGCCGGAAAAGTCTGATTTAGCGATAATAAAATCTTTTGATCCACGTGCAGGAATTATTACCGGCCCGGATAGATCATTATACTTTATTTCATTTCTGAATTGAGCGACAATTATCAATTGATTTTCATAAGAGTCAAAAATCATACTACCTATACGTTCTCTTTCATTACCGTGAAATATGATGGTAGATTCTAGATAATTACCATTTAAATCATATCTGGCAAGAAATGAATCCCAAAGATTTTCATTTATAAGTGAATCTGTTGGTGTAAAATAAACTGTACTATTTCTATAATTACCAGCAACGTATAAATTATTTCCAACAATAACAAGTGATACTATTTCATCTCTCTCAGTTCCACCAATTCTTGTAATCCATTGTAAAGCTCCGTTCATATTAAACTTTGCTATAAAACCATCCCAGTCTCCTAAATTTTGAATAGTTGCAGTTTCCACAGAAAGTGGGAAATTTATGTAGTATCCTGCAATATATATATTCGATGAATTATCGGGAATAACACAAGTCGGTACTACATTTCCATCACATTTAAAATGATTAGACCAATTCCAGTTTTGCCCTTTGATTAATATTATACTGCTGAAGAGAATATAAACCAAAACCAGTAATTTTTTCATAGGATTAGGGTATTAATAGGACTTAGATATAAAATATTTAATATTAATAAAAGGTACCATATATTATGTAAAAATATTAATAAATTTTAATTTTAATTTATAAAATGTTAAAATTCAGACAGTAAATGATTTCAAGAAAAGACATTAATAAAAGTATTTGCATTTTAAGCGTGTATTGGGGTAATTTACCCGATTGGTTTCCTATTTTCCTTCACAGTTGTGCTAGAAATAATAATATAATGTTTATAATTCTTTCTGATAATAATAAATTAAACTATCAATATGATAATATAAAAGTACATTATTTTTCAATGAGTGATTTCAATAAGCTTGCATCAAAGAAACTTGGATTAGAAATAAATATAAAACATCCATATAAAATTTGTGACTTTAAACCTGCTTTTGGAAAAATCTTTAATGATATTTTACATGGTTATCAATTTTGGGGTTATTGTGACAACGATATAGTTTTTGGGGAAATAGATACGGTTATAAAAAGTAACATTTTAGAAGAATATGATGTTTTAAGTTTTTATCGAGGATTTTTATCAGGGCCATTCTGCATATTTCGAAATAGTAATAATATAGTAGACCTCTTTAAAAGCATTCCAACATACAAAAAAATCTTTTGTAGTGATAGGCATTATGCGATGGATGAAAATATTATTAGGCCTGAATTAACAGGAGTTAGTCTTAAAAAAGTAATCTGCTTTATAGTATTTTTATTGAAAGAAATATTTATGTGGGGCTTTATTTATAATTTCAAGGAGTTAAGATATCAATTTCAATGGTATTTCAAAAAAAGAATGCTTCGTCATAATAGCCCGGTTGATATGACAGAAGCAGTATGGAAAGCTCAAAAAAGCAATAAGCTTAAAGCTTATTTTAAGGAAGTATTAATATCTGATGAACACCTGAAAAGAGTTAATAGAATACATAATTGGAAAATGAAATATGTTAACGGCAAATTATTTAATATGCAATCAAAAAGAGAAATATTTGCATTTCATTTTCGCAAAACTAAGCTGAACAATGATTTTACTATTAAATCATTAGAAACAAAAGAATGGTTTTATATTACTAACAATGGAATTACAAACTAACAGAAAAAACCAGATTGTATTATTATTTCCATATTTTGGAAGTAATCCATATTGGTTTGATTATTTTATTCTTTCTTGTAGTATGAATAAAAATATTGACTGGTTCTTTTTTACAGATTGTCTTTATTCAAAAATAAAAACTGATAATGTTACATTTCATAGTATGACTCTTATGGATTTCAATAAGCTTGCCTCAAATAAATTAGGATTTAAAATATTAATAAAATATCCTTATAAATTATGTGATTTGAAACCTGCCTTTGGATTAATATTTTCAGATTATATTCAGGGATATAAATTCTGGGGATATGGAGATATCGACTTGATATATGGAAATATTAACAAATTTCTTCCTTTTAATAGTATTAGTAATTATGACATAATATCAAATCATAATGAGTTTGTCCCAGGGCATTTATGTTTATTAAAGAATATTGAATTAGTAAACAATTTATTTAAATATTCACCTATATATAAAAGAGTATTTCAATCAAAATTATATAATGGTTTTGATGAAATTTTAAATCTAATAAAAGTATTTCCAAGTCCAATATTCCTTAAAATTTCTAAGTCAATTCAAATAAGATATCATTTACTAGTTTATTATTTGGTTAATAAATTCCGAAACAAGTCTTTTTGGTATATAAATGCAATTAAAAATTATATTAAGAAAAAAGGTGAATCAAAAATGCCAAAAGATTTTACTTCTATTGTGAAACATTTTATGCAAAAAGGAGATCTTAATGTCAAATTTAAAAGAACATATAATTGCGACATGATGTTATTCAAAGAAGGAATAAGAAATTGGGTAATTTTATGGAAAGATGGGACCCTCAGAAATTTAACAACAGGTGAGGAAATAATGTACTTTCATTTTATGATGTCTAAAAACAGAAAGAAATTTAAGATAGATAAGGCTGATTTATATGCAAATAAGTTTTTAATTTCATCGGAAGGGATTAAACAGGTATAATATGAAAATTATTATTATAGTACCGTATTTTGGTAAAACACCCGGATGGATTGATTATTTTATTAAAAGCTGCTCATATAATCCGGAAATAAATTGGTTATTATTCAGTGATATCATAATAAAGTCTTGGCTACCAAAAAATGTACACTTAGAGAAAGCTGATATAGAAGATTTTAACAAGCTTGCGACATCAAAGCTAAATTTACCAATTAATATTATCAATCTTTATAAGCTATGTGATTTTAAGCCTGCATTCGGGCATATATTTTATGATTATATCAGGGACTTTGATTTTTGGGGTTATTGTGATTTGGATTTGATCTTTGGGAAAATTTCTAATTTTATTAAGGAGTTTCATTTTAAAAATTTTGATATAATAACAACTCGTAAAGAATATATGGCAGGGCATTTCACTCTATATAAGAATAACTTTAATACAAATCAGTTATATATGAATATATGGAACATTAAGAAGATACTAAGAGATAATAATCGTCATTATTGTATAGATGAAAAATCAAATTACATAGGCTATAAATTTCTAAACAAGAATTCAGGCAATTTCAAAATAATCCCTAATACTATTCAAAGAGCTATAAATAGCATAAGATACAGGTCGTTAAAAATACTTCCGCTAAAATATGATATATCTAGAGTCCTGGAAAAAGAAGAAAAATTAGGAAATATTAAAATTCTGCGCCTATATTGTATTTATTCAGATTTAATGTATAATAGGCAGAATAACAGCAATTGGCTAATAGAATGGAACAATGGAATATTATTTGATTCTAACGCATATCAAGAGCTTATGTATTTTCATTTCATATTGAACAAAAATAAAAGAAAATTTAAAATTACTCCATATAGCAATCAATCAAAATTCAAAATTCGTATAGATGGAATATATAGCTAATTAGTGAAATTATAATGTCTCAGAAACTCGTATTTATGAATTTCATTTGTTACAAAGTCTATTAGTTCTTTTGGCCAATGGAATTTTAATCTTGACTTATTAGGAATTGAATTTATTATAGTAGCACAATTATTTAAATAATTATTATTAGCTGTTAAACCTAAAAAAGTAATTAAATTTTTAAGACTATTTATTGGTTCAGAAATAGTCTTTTCGTGATACAAGTCATAAATTTCATATTTATTATCAGTTTTAAGCTTTTTAATATTTTCAGCGCGTTGAAAAAATTTTCTTATTTCTACTAATAGATCTAAATGATTTGGAGTATTATTAATCTTTCTATACTCAACTCGGCGTAATGTTTCGGTTGTAATAATATCAAACGGATTTCGAATTATGTGAATTAACTTGGGTTTTATTTTTATTATAGTTTCAAGCTTAGTTAATAAAGCAGGATTTTCCTTCAATTTTAAGGTCGATGTTCCTGCAAATTTATCACCAATAACTTCGAGTATCTTGTATTTTCCTTGCCAACTATTATTCACTTTATAAGAATATCCAGTCCAAGAATTTTTACCAACCTTCATAAAGTGATTTGAACTTCTGATTAACGAATAAAATATTTGTCTTCTTTTAAAGCCGAGTCTGACATGGTCAAGTACATCCCACTCAATTCCTATTATTATATTTGGATGTGCATCAAGTAATGATGCAATAAGAGTGTGCCCACTTCTTGGATATCCAATAAAAAGGCAGAAAGTCTTTATGTTTTTATATTTTCTTTGGGAAAGAAAACCGAGTATAGCAGATGAAGAAAAGGAATAAATAAATTTAAATTTATTTATTGATCTGGTCTTTATTTCAGAAAGAAGAACCTTCATAAATTTTATATATAATTGGCCTAGCTATAAACTTTACAAAAGTAAATATTATTTTATGACTAATATTCTAGATGTAGTATAGTTTAATATATAATTGTTTTAATTTATGTTTTTCTATTATTTAAACAAATGGTTTGATATTTTAAAAATATTTTTTAAAATATAAAAGAAATTGGTTAGATTCTGATTATCGCTTTGGAGTGCCTTAAAACATATATATTAAATATAAAAATATAGCTTTTTAAAATAGAGTGTTTTTAGTTTATAAACAAGATATTTATTTAATTTAACAAAAATTGCTTCAAACATATAAAGAGCTAACATAAGCAATATAATTAGTCTTTTCTTTTTTATAAACGAAATTGGATAATATTTAAGGATTGATAAATTCCTCCTACAAAAGAAATTTAATATAAAAATTTCATGCTTTTTTAAGTTGTTGACCCATTTATCGATTATTGTTATATCAGGTGGATAAATATTAATTTTATTGTGAATTCTTTTATGACTCTCTGGAAGTCTCTCATAAACGTCATTTTGTACATTAAAATCAATTCTTTCTATTTTCAGAAAATTTTTGATATTATCTATTATTAATTCTGTCTGCAAAATCATTTCTTCAAATTTTATCAAAAAAACATTCTTATTATGAGCTAATTCAAATACATTCTTTATGAATTTATTCCAGAATAAGGCTGTACGAACCGGATTTTTACTCATATATTTGTTACTACCAGGAAATTTTGTTCTTTTTTGAGATTCGTAAATTCCCCTGATATCACGTATTAGGACTAAAAGTATAATTTTATATTTACTAATAAAGGTATGATTCAGTTTATTATAGTATTGAAAGATAGATTCAGCTTTGAATACAATATTTGATGCTCCAGGTTTTACCTTTTGTTTATAATGAAATATAATGGATACGAATACATCAAAACATGTTATACCGAAAAGGGTGTAATTAATATCCAACTTATGCAAATTCCAATATTTTAGTTTGAGATTAGACCGATATTCCTTTTCCAATATTGGGATATAATACTTTTCATTAAATATACTATTTGGATAAAGGCATAAAATATTTAAAAGAATATCCCCTTCGGGACACGAAAGTATATCATTAGATTTATCAATAACATTTGCTAGAAAAGTGGATCCTGATCTGTTCACATATGTAATGAAGATAAGCCTCAATTCTCTATGTTTTTTAATAAGGAATCATATATATTACTTTCAAATATTCTAATAGAATATTGTTGCAAATATTTTTCTTTAGCCCTATTTCCTATTCTTTTTCTCAATTTTTCATTATTAGCCAATAATTGAATTTTAGCAGCAAGTTGCAAATAATTCTTTGGTTCAACAAGGATACCATTAACACCATCTTCGATAATTTCAGGAATTGCTCCAATAGAGGAAGAGATTATTGCAAGGCCAGCTTGCATTGCTTCCAGTATAACCAAAGGAAAACATTCTTCCCGAAAATATGAAGGGAAAACAAATATATCTGATTCACAAAATACTCTTTCTTTTTCGTTATTGAAACATGGCCCTTTAATGAAAACCTTTTCCGAAAGTTTATTTTTTGATATAAAACGTTTATATCGGGTAACTTCTTTGGCTCTGTAATAATTTCCATAAATATTAAGCTCGAAGTTCTGAAATCTACCTGAAACATTCTTTATAGCCTCAAATAACACCATTAAACCTTTCTCAGGCAAGAGATTTGAAAGAAAAAGAATTTTAATAATATCATTCTTATTTTTAACAGAGTTTATATTTGAATTAGAGAACGGCATGCAGGTATTTGGGATAACAATTTTATTTGTATTTATAAGATTTAAATTTTCAAATTCTTTTCTTAGTAAAATATCTGAAGGATGTATGATAGTTGAATTGCTGAAAACATACTGATACATCCATTTAAATAATAGTCTTTTTGATTTTTTATTGATGCCAATATTATGTAGATGAAATATAATTTTTGGGTTAAATAATTTTATAATGATCATATAGAAAAAGTCCCTGATAAATCCTGTTCCAATTGGCATCAGTGAAAAATAAACAATACCGGGTTTTATTTTATTAAGTACATTTAATAGTTTTATTGCTATTCTAAAGAATTTTAAGATTTTTTTCAGATTATATCGGCGAAGTTCACGAAACTGAGAAGAGAATTTTATTTCAACTATATACTTCTCAAAATTCTTATTAATGTGAAGGCTATTATATACAATTTTATTCGTTAAGCTAACTCCGTGTACTGGAGGAGGAAGCTGTATAAAGTAAAGAATTTTTATCGGACTCTTACCTTTTAAATTTATTGTTTCACTTTTATTCATTTATAATTAACAATTTAAAGCCTTTATCAACTCTGAATAAACTTTATCAAATGAACAATTTTTCAGTGCATATTGCCTGGCACTTGAACCAAGATTTAATCTTGATTTCGGATTAGAATAGAGATAATAGATTTGATCTGCCATCTCATTTTTATTTTCAAAAACCAGGGCATTTTTTTTGTTGTATAGGATAAAGTTATCCAATCCTTTTATTTTTCTTGTAATAACAGCCGTACCACACGCCATAGCCTCAAGTATAATATTAGGAAGGCCCTCTTGATAAGCATTATGTAGCAGAATATCAGATGCCTTTATATATTCATCAATATTGGTTTTAAAGCCTAAAAACTGAATATTCTCATTTAGTATTGACTTTCCTTTCATTAATATGTTTTGGGTTTCGGAATTGAAATCAGACAGGAAATGGTTTTTATTTAAAGATATTTCT
Organism: uncultured Bacteroidales bacterium; assembly: GCA_964521285.1. GTDB lineage: Bacteria > Bacteroidota > Bacteroidia > Bacteroidales > UBA10428. The sequence goes on from CAZFQS010000022.1 coordinate 54,817, forward strand.
CCAGCGATCAAATAATAGAAAGGGATTTTTAGATCTTCTAAACATTCAAATATCTCCTCGTACCCCTTTCTGTTAATTAAAAATCCAGCTGAAAAGATTATAAATTTATTAGCAGGAAGATTTAATTTCTTTCGCAGTCTGGTTTTTTCAATGCCAGAAGCAGGCTTAAACCTATTTGTATCTATACCCTGAGGAATCTGCAATATTTTTGAATCATCGTTATAAACAATTTTATACTTATTTGAGAATTCACCATTTATTGAAAAATATATATTGATTTTACGGAATAAAAATTTATAGACAGCTCTGATCACACCTGGTTTTGAAAGAATTATAGAATAAATATCATCGACATTCATTAATTGTGATTGAAAGATCACTTTTTTATTTAAGATTACACTTAAAAGAATTATAAATTCATAACCAATAATTTTCCCTCCATAAATAATTATGCATTTACTATTAAAGATATATTTCAAATAGTTTATAATTATTAAAGGAAGAGAAAAAAGTCTATGAATTAGTGATTTATTGAAATAGGGTATTCTTGTAATTTTTATGCTATCAACTACCTCATATTTTTTATATTTCAGATTGCGGTTATATGTTAGAAGTGTAAATGGAATAGATTTTCGAAGAAGATATTTGCAGAAATTGAATGCATTAATCCCTGTCCCTGCAGTATCAGGCCAAGTAAAAGGGGTTACTATTAAAAACTTAATAGAATTAATTAATTCAGACATTTTGAAGTTCGCGCTGAATAATTGGGATATTTATTGTACTAAAATTGTAACCCAGGTTACTATATATTTTAATTAATTTCGGCAGTGCATAAAACATATTTTCGCTGGCTTTGGGTGAATCATGAAAGACAATAATGGAGCCCGGACGTACATTATTCAATACCAGAGATAAGCACTTTTCTTTGGTGACAGACTGACTAAAATCAAAGCTCATGACATCCCACATTATAATGTTGTAATAATGCCTCAGGTGTTTAAGCTGGGTTCTTTTTATTTTACCGTAAGGCGGTCTGAAGAGGTTTGATTTGATAAAAGAACCGGCAAGTTTAATATCACTGTAATATTCTCTGCTTTCTGTTTCCCATCCTTTTAAATGGCTGTATGTATGATTGCCTGCAAAGTGTCCTCTTTTCAGGATCTGGCCATATATTTCAGGATACCTTTCAACATTTCTGCCAATACAGAAAAATGTAGCTTTAGCATTGTACTTGTCTAAAATATTCAGAACCTTCAAAGTTATTCCGGGAGTAGGGCCGTCATCGAAAGTCAGATATAGGTCTTTTTCCCCGTTATTTAGATCCCAGATCAGGCTATAGTAGATTTTTTTTATAATATACGGGGTTCGGGCTGAAACCATAAAATCATTATCGAGTGAAGTTTAATCCTAATGCGTAAGTCCGCAATTTTTCCTCAAGGGTCATTCTTTGTTCTTCCTGTCTATATGTTTTTGAAATCCTCTCCAGCTCGCTTAAAATATGTAATGCTAATCTTTTCTGGTATAAAAGACAGTTACTGTATTTCCCATTCAGACTCATATAATAATCCAGGTCGTTACATACATTATCACTTAGAATACCAGTAATAAGATTTGCTTTTTCAACCTCTCCCAGCTTATAGTAGCTTTCAACCATTGAAATTGTAAAAACATCAAATCTAACAGTTTTATTAGGCATCAATTCAAGGCATTTATCAAGAACTATTTTAGCCGAATCTTTTTTATTCTCTTCAATTAATTCTTCTGATAATGATGCAAAGCTATTACGAAAATTTGAAAGCATTCTCAACACATTCTCATCAATATATATATCCGGATTATCTATGCCTCCCCATTTGAATTTATTTATAATATTGTCATACATTGTTTTAGTATCAATGCTTCCCCGAAAATAGGCCATATTATCTGATTTTAAAGGGACAATTCTATAAGCGAGTCCATGAACCTGAAAATAACTTTCAAGGTTTAAATAATTATCACTGGACACGGTAATGGCATAATAGATAGGTCGTTCCCAATTGTTTGTCGCAAGAAAATCAAACACCATCACGTGATTCTTTGTAAGATATCTATTATTAATCTCAAACCTGACAGAAGATACTAATTTATTGGCCATTTCAGGTCTTATCGTATTATTCTCAATTACTTTTGCCGAATCAACACTTATGCTGAATCTTTTATTTGGTAAATAGTCAACTCTTTCACTGATGTTTGGTAATTGTTTAGTTCTTGGATCATCATCAGCAAGAAAATCTATAGCCTGTTTTAAATCCGTATATCCGTTTAATCTTGGAATAATATGAACGATGTCCCTTTTCCCTTGCCTGTACTTGTCCTTTGTCAGTGTCATAGGTAAAGGGTCGGAGTCATAAGTTTTTCTTTCCATTTGTTCAATGTACCAGTCTGCGCCCAGATAACTTAAGTTTACTACTCTGACATCCGTTCTAATACCTTCAACCTCCTGGGCATACCATAAGGGGAATGTATCGTTATCACCGTTGGTGAAGAGAATGGCATTGGGAGCGCAGGAATTTAAGTAATTGTATGCAAAATCTCTTGCAAAATATCTTCCTGAGCGATCATGATCATCCCAGTTTTCTTTGGCCATAATAACGGGGACTGTGAAAAGGCATAAAAGTGAAGAGATAATGGCACTTAAAGATAAAGGTAATGACCTTTTTAATAGATCATTAACAGCTAATACTCCCAGGCCTATCCATATAGCAAATGCATAAAATGATCCTGCATACGCATAATCCCGTTCACGGGGTTGAAAAGGATATTGATTTAAATAGAATACTATAGCTATTCCGGTCATTATAAATAATATCATTACAATCCAGAAGTACTTTTTATGATTTTTATAGTGATAAATCAATCCGAGTAAGCCTAGTAACAGAGGCAGCATATAATATTTGTTTCTGGCTTTATTTAAAGTCAGACTATCGGGTAAGTTATCCTGGTCTCCTAATCTTGCTTCATCAATGAATTTTATGCCACTTATCCAGTTACCTTTTGTAATTTCTTTAAATCCATATTGATCATAGCCGTGGCCTTGAATATCATTTTGTCTGCCGGTAAAGTTCCACATGAAATACCTGAAATACATGTGTCCCAGCTGGTATCTGAAAAGAAATTTCAAGTTCTTAGAAAAAGTAGGGTTTTGCTTTGGTCTACTCCGGTCATAAATTATGCTGCCCTCTCTATCCCTCATAACATTACCATTATTATCAAGTCTTGGTTCAAAAATATCGTTTTCATTTAATTTGGCCCATTGGATATAGGCATCTATGTGTTCCTGACTAGAACTCCACATGCGGGGGAAAAGAGTGATGTAATTATTATCAAAAACGTACTTTAATTTATGATTTGTTAATTTATATTTTCCATCAATTTGAGTGTATACAGGATCACCTTTTTCTGTGGCAATTACAGGGGCATTAAAGTATTGCCCTCTAATAAGGGGGCGGTCGCCATATTGTTCGCGGTTAAGATAGGACAGTAGAGAAAAAACATGTTCAGGATTATTCTGATCCATTGGCGGGTTAGCTAATGATCGAATAATTATAATAGTATATGATGAATATCCAATAAGAATTACTGTGAAACATA
>CAZFQS010000023.1:0-58064 GCA_964521285.1 uncultured Bacteroidales bacterium
CTTTCACCTATTTGTCCTGTACCTGTAAATTTAACTCTTGAAGGTAAACTACTTAAATTATCATATATAATAAAATCAATGATATCTTTTACTGTAATATCTTTACCTTTATTAATTAATTTGATTTCTTCCTGGGAAAGGCCCAAACCTCTTGCTAATGTTAATAATATTGATTGCTCATCACAGGTTATTTTACATTCTTGATTTCTCTCAATATCATTATAATATGCAGTGTACAGACAGGATTTATAAATTTTATAATCTCGTTTTCTTGCTTCTTCAATTTCTGACTTATCAGACTCAAGGATTATTTCAAAAGCCTTTGTTTTTGAGCTTAAAGATTTTATTTCATTCTCATAAAGTGAGTTAAACCAATCTCTTGACATTATACAATTTCCGTCTCTAATAATAATATCGACCAAAATATCTAATTGTGAAATAGCCTCTGTTAATTCAGATTTAATACTTTCTAAAAATTCATCTTCAACTAATGAAAATACTTTTGCAATATTTATATTGTCCACGTTTTTTAAATCCTTATTGGTTTCTGACAGTATTTCCTCAATCTCTTTAAAGTTTTTGGGAGAAGAATCAATAATAGTAGTAATTACTTTTAAAAATGAATTTTTTTCAAAAGAATTTAATTGATCCAATATTCTTTCAAGTTTCATTATTATAAATTTTTAATATCTGAAGAAAAAATGGAAATGCAAATGTCTTATTACCGATAAATATTATGAAAACACAATTTACGAATACTTAATAATATTTCAAAATATATTTTTAGTACTTTTATTAAATTAATATTTCCATTGCAGATTACAATATATAAGAAATTAATAAAAAAGTTCGTAAGTAATTATTTTAGCGCACCAGGATCAATCCGGTTGCTGAGGTATTAATTTCTATATCGGAGTAGTATAATACCATTACTTGAATCGAGAACGTGCATTAGAGGGCTTTAAAATGCGCCAAAAATTTTAGATTGGCCAAAATTGCACGAATTTAACAAGCTAAGGGGGGAAATAACCATAAAATATAGTAAAATATACAACTCTGGCAGTATTTTTGTCGTATATTAAAAAAAATATACTCTACTCGGTATTTTATATAAAATTTTTTTATAAATTTACAGTATTAATCATCCCTGGTATTAATCAGATACCAGCCCCCCTTTCGGCTCCGGTCGAGGGGTTTTTTTTTATATAGTTATGCGAAGGATAATTTTTTTAGTAGATGGTTTTAATCTGTATCATTCTATATTATCAATTTATTTCAAAACGGGACAAAAACTAAAATGGTTAGATATTTATTCGTTGTGCGAATCATTTTTAAATCAATTTGGTAAAAAAAATCAAATCAGAATAGGGACCATATATTATTTTACTGCCATATTGGAACACAAACGGGTGGAAGACCCCCAGAAGATATTCAGACATGAGACATATTTGAAATGTCTAAAAAATTCCGGAATTGAGGTAATTATAAATGATTTTAAGGAAAAAAATGTTAGATGTGGCGCCACCTGTAGAGAGAATTACAAAATTTATCAAGAAAAAGAGACCGATGTCGCAATTGCAGCTAAATTGTTTGAAGTTTTATATTCAAATTTATGTGATATAGTAATAATTATTACGGGAGATACAGATTTAAAACCAGCTTATAATTTATGTATTGAATTATTTAAAGATAAAAAGATATATTTTGGATTTCCCTTTGATAGAAAAAATAAATCCCTGAATGGTTTTAAAATAAAACTCAAAAAATATATTAATAATCAATTTCCCGATCCGGTAATTTTAAAAGACGGCTCAAAAATTTATAAACCCACCACATGGTAAATTAATTTTAGCAGTTAGTTTTAAGTAATTATTGTGTGTAAACAGGAATGTAATTAAAAAAATAAACGCCCAATATTTTGAAATACAGACGTTTATAAATTATAGTTGTGGAGCTGGGCGGAATCGAACCGCCGTCCAAACAAGTAACCAGAAAGCTTTCTACATGCTTATCCTGTTATTGGTTTTTGTGTAAAGGCTGGTAACAGGCAACCGAACCTAAACCTTATCTCCTTAAGTTTTCATCCGGACTTAGGAGAATCACCCGGACTATCCCTGACTTACGATGTGCCTCTATATCCATTACCGCAGGGAAAGGTTCCGGAGAAGCAGCCCGTCCCAACTACCTTGAGCCGGGATTAAGCCTTTAATCTACTAAACTTCGATCAAGCTGCGAGCGCGAAGTTATTTTCGCCATTTAAACTTATTGCACTGCAGTTTTACGGGATAAAATGCGTTGCCCGGCATGCTTACTTACCAGTTTATCCTGCTGTCAAAGCCAGATCAGCCCCATATATTTTAACCGTACAAAATTACAAAATTTATGCCATTTTTAATACTGATTTTTATACTATCTGGCGTTTTTAAGATCAGCTATCATTTTTTTGGGATCCTTTGAATCAAAAATAGTTGTTCCTGCAACCAGCACATCCACTCCTGCTTCATATAGTTTTCCGGCGTTACCAGTGTCAACACCCCCGTCTACTTCAATAAGTGCATTTGAATTCTTGCTGATAATAAGCTCTTTAAGCCTTTTTATTCTCTGATAGGAGTTTTTAATAAATTCCTGCCCTCCAAATCCCGGATTGACTGACATGATAAGTACCATATCAACATCTGTTATAATGTCATCAAGCAGAGATATTGATGTATGAGGATTCAAAGAAACTCCTGCTTTCATTCCTAGTTCCTTTATTTTATGAACAGTCCTGTTCAAATGATTACATGCTTCATAATGAACAGTAAGGTTGAATGCCCCTGCATCTTTAAATTCCTTCAGGTACTTATGAGGTTCAACAATCATTAGATGAACATCCAGTGGCTTTCTGGTAATTTTATATACATGTTCAATGACTGGTAATCCAAAGGAAATATTCGGTACAAACACACCATCCATTACATCAAAATGAATCCAGTCTGCTTCACTTTCATTGAGCATTGAAATTTCATCATATAAATGATTAAAATCGGCTGCAAGAACTGAAGGGGCAATTAAATGCTCCATTTATCAATAATTAAATTTGACACAAAAATATAATTTCTACATTACAAAAAAGAGGAAATTCTTATAATTCCCCTTTTTTAGTAAATATATATTAAAATTATTTAACCCAGGTAGGTTTTTAATATCTTACAGCGAGTTGCATTTTTCAGGCGTTTGATGGCTTTTTCCTTTATTTGCCTTACCCTCTCCCTTGTAAGATTAAAAACCTCGCCTATTTCCTCTAGTGTATTGGGGTGTTTTCCGTTTAGTCCGAAATATAATCTAATTATATTAGCTTCCCTGAAAGTTAAAGTAGATAAAACCCTTTCAATTTCTTTTCTTAATGAGTCGGTTAATAATCCTTTATCCGGACTGGGAGTATCTTTATTCAGCATTACTTCATACATATTTCCCTCTTCTCCCTGCTGCAGGGGTGCATCCATTGAAACATGCCTTCCTGCGGTTTTCAGGGATTCTTTTACATCATCGGGTGCTAACTCCAAAGTGTATGCTACTTCCTGCACTGAAGGTTCTCTTTCAAACTTTTGCTCCAGCTCAGATAGAGTTTTATTTATTTTGTTTATTGAACCAATTTTATTTAAAGGAAGGCGTACAATCCTTGCCTGTTCAGCAAGGGCCTGTAAAATGGATTGTCTGATCCACCATACTGCGTATGATATAAACTTAAAACCCCTGGTTTCATCAAATCTCTGGGCAGCTTTTATAAGCCCCAGGTTACCCTCATTTATCAAGTCAGGTAAACTAAGTCCCTGATTCTGGTATTGTTTTGAGACTGATACAACAAATCTCAAGTTCGCCTTTATCAATTTTTCCAATGCCTTATCATCTCCAATTTTAATCCTTCTTGCAAGCTCAACTTCCTCCTCAGCGGTTATGAGATCAACTTTCCCTATTTCGTGTAAATATTTGTCAAGAGAAGGGGTTTCGCGGTTCGTAACTTGTTTAATAATTTTGAGTTGTCTCATATTACAAGGGACTTATAATTGTGAGTTTATTGTGATGATATCCCGTGAGAAAATTATTTTAGTATTTTTAGGTTTTGTATAAAAAAAATATTACTTTTGAGATACTACCTGATATAATTGCAATCAGTTAACCCTTGTCAACGAACCTATATTTATCGTAATAAGATAAAAGCCACTAAAATTAAAAAAAATTTATTAATTTTTATTATTTGTAAAATATTTTATATTTTTTTTTGGTAATTCTGAGTAAATACTTATAATTGCACTGAATTACCGATATGAATTAACCAGTTGATTGTAGAAATCGTATCCCTGAATACAATTTGATTGAATATTATCCTTTATAATTACATAACATCTTGATTTAGAATTTTAAGCCTCTATTATTATAATAATTAATATCCTATAGTAATTATGTATGACATATTAGAACTGAATAAAAAGCTTGTTTCAGAACTTAGAGATATTGCCAAGCAATTGAAAATTAAGAAAATTGATTCATTAAAGAAAGAAGATTTGATTTATAAGATTTTGGATCAACAAGCTATTAGTGCAACTGGTAAAAAGAAAGAAAATGAGTTTGTAAGGAAAAAGCGCGTAAGATCCAGGAGGAAAGAAGTAGATACTGAAGCTAAGAAACTGACGGAGATAGATGAAGATAACAATAGTTATTTTAAAAATGATAAGGAAAAGCTGGTTAATGAAACGATTGAATTGCTGGATAAAGAACAAAGGATGAAGAATGCTGATGAAAGGAATAGAGATATGATCAAAACCGATTTTAGTGAAGGGCTTGATATAGACAAACAGGAAAAGAAAGATGTTGAACCTCCGACAATTGCTAAACACGAGAAAAGGCAACCGGACAAGTTGTATGAATTTGATGGAATTATCAGCAATTCGGGAGTACTTGAAATTATGCCGGATGGATATGGATTTTTAAGATCTTCAGATTATAATTATCTGAATTCACCTGACGATATATATGTATCTCAATCACAAATAAAGTTATTCGGACTAAAGACCGGTGATTCCGTGAAAGGCACTATACGACCTCCAAAGGAGGGAGAAAAATATTTTCCACTTATTAAAGTAGAGGAAATAAACGGACGGGATCCTGACTTTATAAGGGACAGGGTTCCTTTTGACTATTTAACTCCTCTATTTCCCAATGAAAAATTTACGCTAATACGGCCGGGAGAAGTTGGGGTTTTGTCTGTGAGAATTGTCGACATGTTTAGTCCGATAGGCAAGGGGCAAAGAGGTCTTATTGTAGCCCAGCCCAAGACCGGAAAGACTATTTTATTACAGGATATAGCAAATGCAATAGCTGCTAATCATCCGGAGGTTTACTTAATTATACTCCTTATAGATGAGCGGCCTGAAGAAGTTACAGATATGGCCCGGAATGTAAGGGGAGAAGTAATTTCCTCCACTTTTGATGAGCCTGCTGAAAGACATGTGAGAATTGCCAACATAGTACTTGAAAAATCAAAAAGACTGGTGGAATGTGGTCATGATGTTGTGATTCTGCTTGATTCAATAACAAGGTTAGCCCGCGCATTTAATACTATTGCCCCGGCATCAGGTAAAGTCTTGTCAGGAGGAGTTGATTCCAATGCGTTACATAAGCCAAAGAGATTTTTTGGGGCAGCCCGCAATATTGAGAACGGGGGATCTCTCACAATTTTAGCCACAGCGCTTACAGAGACCGGCTCAAAGATGGACGATGTGATCTTTGAAGAATTTAAGGGGACCGGGAATCTTGAATTGCAGCTTGACCGTAAACTATCCAACAGACGTATTTATCCGTCAGTTGATATTACAGCATCCAGCACAAGAAGGGAAGAATTATTATTAAACAAGAATTTTCTTAATAAAATATGGATTCTCAGAAAATATCTTACTGATATGAATTCTATCGAAGCTATGGAATTTCTGCGGGAAAGATTGGCGAAAACCGAATCAAATGAAGAGTTTTTAATTTCAATGAACGGTGAATAAGAAATTAAACTGATGAATCTTAGCGGGCTTTTCCCGCTTTTTTTTATTTATTTTATTCAATATATTTATTATAAGAAAACTACTGGATCTTCTATTCTTTATTTTTAATCAAAATGAATAACCTTTAAATGTTGTAAAACAGTATAAAAATTTATCGATTTCTTGTAATTTTGTACTTTCATTTTTTAAGATTTCAAGCATAAAATATTAATAATCAGCTAATTAAAATGAATAAGAAGAATAATTTCATTACTTGTGACGGGAATTATGCTGCATCGCATATTGCATATATGTTTAGTGAAGTGGCAGCAATTTATCCTATAACTCCATCATCAACAATGGCCGAATACATTGATGAATGGGCAGCAAATGACAGAAAAAACATTTTCGGTGAAATTGTAAAGGTTACTGAAATGCAGTCTGAGGGTGGAGCTTCAGGAGCTCTTCATGGCTGTCTCCAGTCCGGAGCTTTAGCTTCCACATTTACTGCTTCACAGGGTTTATTATTAATGATTCCAAATATGTATAAGATATCCGGGGAGTTGTTACCAGGAGTATTTCATGTTTCGGCAAGGAGTCTGGCAGCACAGGCTTTATCAATATTTGGTGATCATAGCGATGTTATGGCGACGCGGAATACAGGATTTGCTCTTCTTGCAACAGGAAGTATTCAGGAAATAATGGATATAGCAGGTGTAGCGCATTTAACGGCGATAAAATCGAGGATTCCTTTCCTGCATTTTTTTGACGGTTTCAGAACTTCTCATGAAGTACAAAAGGTTGAGGCTCCAGCCAATGAAGATATGGCAAAGCTAATAGACTATAAGGCTTTGCAGGAATTCAGAGACAGGGCATTAAATCCTGAACATCCGGTCACCAGGGGTACTGCCCAGAATCCTGATATTTATTTCCAGACAAGGGAGGCAATTAACAGATTTTATGATCCGGTAGCTGACATGGTTGAAGAATATATGCAGCAAATCACAAAAATGACAGGTCGTGAATATCACCCTTTCACCTATTATGGAGCGGAAGATGCAGAAAATATAATTATGGCAATGGGATCTGTTACGGAAACAATAAGAGAAGTGGTTGACTACCTTATTAATAATGGGAAAAAAGTTGGTATGGTGGCAGTACATCTATACCGTCCTTTTTCATCCAAATACTTATTAAAGGCCATACCTGATACAGTGAAAAAGATTGCTGTGCTTGACAGGACAAAAGAACCGGGCGCAGAAGGGGAACCTTTATATCTGGATGTAAGAAATGTCTATTACAGAAAAAAAAATGCTCCTGTTATTGTTGGTGGCAGGTACGGACTAAGCTCTAAAGATACTACACCATCGATGATAATCAGTGTTTTTGAAAATCTTGAACAGCCAGAACCTAAAGACAGATTTACAGTTGGAATAGATGATGATGTAACTTTTACTTCTCTGCCACTGAAACCAGAGATAAGTATATCAGCGAAAGGTACATTTGAGGGAAAATTTTATGGAATTGGAGCAGATGGAACAGTAGGTGCCAATAAAAATTCAATTAAAATTATCGGAGATAATACAGACAAGTATGCACAAGCCTATTTTGCCTATGATTCAAAAAAATCAGGAGGTATTACAACTTCTCACCTGAGATTTGGTGATAAGTTAATACGATCTACCTATTTAGTTGGAACCCCTGATTTTGTTGCTTGTCATGTGCCCTCTTATATTGATAAATATGATATGCTTAGAGGCATAAAAAAGGGAGGAACATTCTTATTGAATAGCATATGGAGCGCTGAAGAAACAAAAGAAAGGCTGCCTGATACTATGAAAAAGACTATGGCAGAGAATAATATAAATTTTTATACTATCAACGCTACAGAAATAGCTGAAGAGATAGGTCTTGGTAGCAGAACAAATACAATTATGCAGTCAGCTTTCTTTAAAATTGCCAAAATTATACCATATGAAGATGCAGTGGCAGAAATGAAGAAGGCCATTGTGAAAACATTTAGCAGAAAGGGTGAAGACATTGTTAATATGAATTTTGCGGCAGTAGATCGCGGAAGTGAAGTTGAAAAAGTTGAGGTTCCTGCAGAATGGGCAAATATTAAAATAAAGGAAACTACTGATACCGATGATAAACTGCCGGAATTTGTTAAGAAAGTAGCAGTACCTATTAATCTTCTTAAAGGAGACGATTTAAAAGTCAGTGCTTTTCTTAATCGCGAAGACGGTACATTTCCTCCCGGAACAACGGCCTATGAAAAGCGAGGGGTTGCAGTACATGTTCCCAGGTGGATACCGGAGCTTTGTATTCAATGTAACCAGTGTACATATGTATGTCCCCATTCCTGTATAAGGCCATTTTTATTAAATGAAAAGGAAATGAAGGATTTACCGCAAGGTACTACTACTCTAAAAGCAAGAGGCAAGGAATTTGAAGGTCTGGAATACAGGCTTCAGGTAAGCCCTCTTGATTGTACTGGCTGTAATGTGTGTATGGAAGTTTGTCCTACCAAGGAAAAGGCTTTAATTATGGAAACTCTTGAATCGCAGTTGGATGAAGCTGCAAGATGGGATTATATGGTTGAAAATGTTACGTATAAGACTGAAAACCTGGAAATTGATAAATCTGTAAAGAACAGCCAGTTTGCTCAGCCTCTTTTTGAGTTTTCAGGAGCTTGCGCCGGATGTGGTGAGACACCATATATTAAAATTGTTACCCAGCTATTCGGTGATAGAATGATTGTGGCCAATGCAACAGGTTGTTCATCAATTTATGGCGGCACGGCTCCGTCAACTCCCTATTGTACCAATAAAGATGGCAAAGGTCCGGCATGGGCTAACTCTTTGTTTGAAGATAATGCCGAATATGGTTATGGTATCGCCGTGGGTATAAGAAAACTAAGGGAGAGAATAGCAATAAAAATGGAGCGAATAATAAATGATAAAGGGAGTTTTCAAAATGAGATAAAACAAGCATGCAAAGAGTGGATTATTAATAAAGATAATGCACAGCAGTCAAAAGTTGCTTCAGCCAAAGTACTTAAATTGCTGGAAAAGGAGAAAGATCCTTTGGCTAAAGAAATACTGGAATTAAAGCAGTATTTAATAAAAAAATCTGTTTGGGCCATTGGAGGTGACGGATGGGCTTATGATATTGGATATGGAGGGCTGGATCATGTTATTGCCATGGGTGAGGATGTAAATATGCTTGTATTGGATACGGAAGTGTATTCAAATACGGGAGGACAAGCCTCCAAAGCTACTCCAATAGGAGCAGTAGCAAAGTTTGCGGCATCCGGAAAGAAGATCAGGAAAAAGGACCTTGGCGCAATGGCCATAACCTATGGATATGTTTATGTTGCGCAGGTTGCCATGGGTGCAAGTCAGAACCAGTACCTTAAAGCTTTAAGAGAAGCCGAAGCATATCCGGGACCATCGGTATTAATAGCTTATTCACCCTGTATTAATCACGGACTAAGGGCAGGTATGGGCAAATCGCAGGAGGAGCAGAAAAGAGCTGTAGAAGCTGGTTATTGGCATCTTTACAGGTATAATCCCTTACTTGAAAAAGAAGGAAAGAATCCCTTTGAATTAGACTCTAAAGAACCTGACTGGAGTAAATTCCAGGAATTCCTAAATGGCGAAGTACGTTATACATCACTTACGAAAGCTTTTCCCATGGAAGCCAAGGAGCTGTTTGCAGCTGCTGAAAAAGATGCCATATGGCGATATAACAGCTATAAGCGTATGGCTTCAATAGACTATTCTGTAAAATAGAATAGTATTTAAAATGGATGTGATAATTGTAATCCATTTATAGTATTTTAATTCACAGTTTTATTTTTACAGCTTAATTTTATCTAAATTCTGAAAGTTTGGGAAGAGTAATAGCAATTGATTATGGTAAGAAAAGAACAGGTATTGCAGTTACTGATCCGCTCCGGTTAATATCAAATAATCTGGCAACAGTACCTTCACAAGAAATTTATGATTTCCTGACCGGGTATTTTTCAGAAGAAGAAGTTGATGTAATAGTGGTAGGTTATCCAAAAAAATTGAACAATGAACCCTCTGAATCTGTTATTTATATTAATCCATTTATTAAAAAGCTTGAAATACTGTTTCCGGATAAGGAAATAGTATTAATGGACGAAAGATTTACTTCAAAAATAGCGTTTAGGAGTATGATTGAAGGAGGATTAAAGAAGAAAGAGAGAAGAAATAAAGAACTTATTGATAAAATAAGTGCGAATTTAATTTTGCAATCATATCTTGATTATAAAAAAAATGTTAAATAAATATTGAAATAATGGTCTATCCGATAATGCTTTATGGATCACCGGTTTTAAGAAAGGTGTCAAAAGAAATTGATAAAAATTTTAGTGGGTTAAAGACCTTAATTGAAGATATGTTTGATACTATGTATAAGGCTGATGGTATGGGCCTTGCTGCTCCACAGATAGGAAAATCATTAAGATTGTTTGTTCTGGATGCTTCATTATTGAAAGAAAGTGATCCCAGCCTGGAGGGTTTTAAAAAGGTTTTTGTTAATCCGTCAGTTATAGAAGAAGATGGTGAAGAATGGTCATTTAATGAGGGATGTTTGAGTATACCTTTAATAAGAGAAGATGTTCTGAGAAAGCACAGAATACGGATTCAATATTTTGATGAAAACTGGAATTACCATGATGATTATTTTGATAGCGTAAAAGCCAGAATAATTCAGCATGAATATGATCATTTGAATGGCATACTTTTTACGGATAAGGTTACTCCTTTAAAGAGGAAGTTGTTAAAGAGCAAGCTTATAGAAATTTCCAGAGGTAAGGTAGAAGTAAATTACCTGGTAAAATATCAAAAATAGAAATAATTAAGTAACAAAGTAATTATCGCTCTAATACAGCGGATATTTTTTGAATATTTTATCTGATTTTAATAACAGGTCAATATACTGTGCCCGTTTGTAAACAAAAGGATCATTAATATTTTTATTGGAAAGTTTCCCGCGAAAATTATCAACTTTTTTATAGTTTTTTGATTCCATCCACGAGTTTAAACCAGAGATTATTGTTTTTATATATTCAATTTTATTCTTATATATTGTACTAACTACCTGAACACAATTCGCCCCGGCCAAAATCATTTTTGCCACATCAGTACCTGTGAAAATACCGGTGCTGCTGCATATGTCTCCCTTTATCTGACCGTATAGAAGTCCTGTAAACCTTAAGCTTAACCTGTTATCTTCGGGCACACTGAGGCTGCTGGGTGCATAATGTTCTTCTTTAACCATGTTTATATCGGGCTGAAACAGCCTGTTAAATAATACAAAACCACTGGCACCGGCCTTATCCATATGTGAAATAATGTTTAGCGGATTTGCATAGAACGGACTTAATTTTACGCTGACCGGTAATTTTACTTTTTCTTTTACAGCCTTTAATACGTCGATCTGGCTTTCGTTTATAGACCTGCCGTCAGTAGTCATATCTCTTGGAACAAAATAAAAATTAAGTTCAAGTGCATCTACGCCTGTTTTTTCAACAAGTTGAGCATATTCAACCCAGGTCTCCTTGTAAATTGCATTAAGACTGGCAATAACAGGAATGCTTACACTTTCTTTTACTTTTCTGAGATTGAGTAAATGCTCTTCAGGTCCGGCATGCTCAATAACAGGGAAAAGACTTACCATTTCTGCATGTCTCTCATCGTATTCATGCAGCTCATCTTCCATTTGCGCCCTTTCCAGCTGTATTTGTTCTTCAAACAAAGATTTATATACTATAGCTGCAGCGCCAAATTCTTCAGCTTTTTTTATATTGTTAATATCTGCAACAAGATTACTTGCACCAATAATTACTGGATTTTTTAACTCAATTCCCAGGTATTTGGTTTTTAGATCAGCCATTGGTTTCGTTTTTAATTAATATAATGGTTATTACTAATAATTTATCTTAATTTCCAGTTACCAAATGATATTTATAAGATCAGTTTTTCCTGAAATAACAGTATTCTTTTAGTTATGAATTAAAAGCTTAAAGTTAAAAACTTAATATCAATTTTCTCCATGTTTTTGAACATTTAAGATTAGTATTATTACATACTGAATGAACAGCATTCACGAATTTAGAAAAATTCCTTTTGTCCGGCTGATTATTCCATTGATTCTTGGATTAATAACTGGATTTTATTTTAAAATATCATTATGTCTCATTGTTACCATTGCCTGCTTGCTTGTTATATATTTCATAATTATTTTATTTATAAATAATTTATCAGAGAGATATGAATTCAGACTGGCATTTGGTATATGTGTTAATATATTCATTATTGTCTCAGGTATTCTTCTAATTAAATCAAAGTCAGATTACCAGGAAAATATTTCAGCTGCGATTAAGAGTTCTGAATACTATTTGTGTAAGCTTATCAATCAGCCTGAACAGAAATCCGGAACCATCAAAGTATTATTGAGGATTATTGGATATAAAGATTCTGATTCCTGGTATAAATGCAAAACAAATATTATCGCATATTTTCAGAAAGATAATAATGCGAAAACATTATCGAGCGGGAATATTATTGTATTAAAAAGCAGACTCCGTAAAATATACAATTCCAAAAATCCTTGTGAGTTTGATTATAAGAAATTATTGAAACATAAAGGTATAAGATACCAGTCTTATATTAAAACAGGGACATGGCAAACAGTTGGGCAACGCGATGACCTTATAACATTTGCAATTAAATTAAGGAATAAACTTCTTAATTTATACAAAAAATATGGAATCAATGACAGTGAATTTGCTGTTCTATCAGCCTTTACTTTGGGGTATAAAGATGAACTTAATCCTGAAATCAGGCATGCTTTTATTTCAGCTGGCGCAATGCATTTTCTGGCAGTTTCAGGCTTGCATGTAGGTATAATTTTTTATGTCCTGAATAATTTATTTAAGTTTTGCGGTAGGACAAAGTACGGCAAAAATATTAAGTTAATTCTTATAGTAATAATACTTTGGTTTTATGCCTTGTTAACAGGTCTGTCTTCATCCGTTATCAGGGCATCTGCCATGTTTACTCTTATTCAGGCCGGTATATCGTTGAACAGAACAATTAATATTTACAATATTGTTGCCTTTGCAGCATTTTCAATTCTATTGTGCCATCCATTGGAAATATACGATACAGGATTTCAATTATCATTTCTCGCCGTATTAAGTATAATTTTTTTTCAACCCTTCTTTTACAAATTGCTAATTTTTAAAAACCGGATATTAGATAAGATATGGATGTTGTTTACCGTTTCTGTATCAGCGCAGTTAGGTGTTTTTCCGATTATTATATATTATTTTCATCACTTTTCAGTTTATTTCTGGCTATCAAATATTTTGATAGTATTTCCTCTGGCATTATCAATATATCTGGCAATATTGCTATTTATTTTTTATCCGGTGAACCAGATAGCTTTAATAATAGCTGCGATTCTTGATCTTATTTTAAGAATTATTAATTTTTTAATTATGGCTATTGAGAAATTACCTGGCTCAATGATTGAAAATATTTATAATAATTCTTCAGAAACTTTACTGCTTTATATACTTATTATTTCAATAAGTACATTTATAATATTAAAGAACAGGAACTATTTGCCCGTATCCTTAATTTGTTTAATATGTTTTCTGTCCGTAAATTTTCTTAGAACCTGTAAAATATACAAACAAAAAAAAATTATAGTTTTTAATATAAATAAATATACTGCAATCAACTTTATTAATAGCAGGAATAACTACTTATTAACTGATCTTAACCCGGAGAAGGACAGGAGAATATTATTAAATGCAGTTCAAAATTCCTGGCTGAAGTATGGGGTAAATGACATAAGCAAGGTAATTGATATTGGCTCCTCTGCAGGTAATAAGATGATTTTTGATAATACTGCAGAATTGCATATAAAGCAACTATTTAATAATATGTTTATAGGCTTCAGGGATAAAAAGTTACTGATATTGTATAATTCTGACCTTTTTAAATATACAAGTAATAAAAAGTACAGACTAGACTACTTAATTATTGGCAATAATCTACAGTGTCATATAAAGACCATGACAAATTTGTTTGACATTGATAAAATAGTCATTGATTCATCAAATGATTTTCGGACAAGGCAATTCTGGGAAAAGGAGTGCAAAGAATATGGAATTAACTGTAATATTATTTCGGTTGAGGGTGCTCTTGAAATAGAGTTGTAAAGAGAAATGTAAAGGAAATGACGGGTCAGGGTGAAAATTATAAGAACTATGTACTTTGTTTAAAAAGCATGCAAAAATTTAATCAAAGTAGTAGATTTTTTGTAAGAATATGCCTTACTTTGTCAAAATATTTCAGTATAAGTAAATTATTAAAATGAGAATTATTGTTGCAGGAGCAGGGGAAGTTGGTTCTCATTTAGCAAAGATGTTAAGTCAGGAAAATCATGATATTGTTCTGATTGATCCTGACGAGGAGAAACTAAAACAAATTGGAGCCAATCTTGATGTGCTTACAAGGACAGGTTCAGCTACATCGATCAGTCTGCTTATAGATTCCGATGTTAAACGTGCTGATTTGTTTATTGCTGTAGCAACATCAGAAGAAACTAATATTACAGCCTCAATATTAAGTAAAAAGTTAGGGGCAAAAAAAACAATAGCCAGAATTGATAATCAGGAATATCTTTTTCCAAAATACAGGGATCATTTTACCAGTCTGGGGATTGATTATATGATTTATCCTGAAATGCTAGCTTCCAAGGAAGTTGTTGGATTATTGGAGCAAACAGGAACTACCACTATATTTGACTTTTCAGGGGGCAAATTAACATTATTTGCTATTAAGCTTGAAGAAGATGCGCCAATAATAAATAAATCCATAATTGAGACCACACAGGGAATTGATTATCAAAATTACAGGGTTGTTGCAATAACCAGGAACGGGGAGACAATTATTCCCAGAGGTGAAGATAAATTCCTGGTGGGTGATATGATATATGTAATAAGTAACCAGACCGGCATTCCGGGTTTGATGGAGTTTTCAGGGAAGAAGAAATATGATATTCATAATATTATGATTCTTGGTGGTAGCAGGATTGGAATGCTTACTTCTAAAGAACTTGGTAGTCAGCATAATGTAAAATTAATAGAGATTGACAGAGAAAAGAGCTACCGGCTCTCAAATTATTTAAATAATGCACTTGTTATTAATGGCGATGGCAGAGATATGAACCTGTTGATTGAGGAAGGCATAAAAAATATGGATGCTTTTATCGCTGTTACAGGGGATTCTGAGACAAATATATTGTCATGTGTATTGGCTAAAAATATGGGAGTTAAAAAAACCATTGCTGAGGTTGAAAATATGGACTATATTACCCTTGCGGAAAATATGGGAATTGATACAATTATTAACAAAAAATTGGTTACTGCCAGCCGAATCTTCCATTTTACTACAAATGAAGCAGTAACTTCTATTAAATATCTGACAGGTACAGACGCTGAGGTACTGGAATTCGTAGTTAATCAAGATTCAAAGATTACCAAGGGGGCATTAAACCAGATTGATTTTCCTGAAGATTCAATTATTGGAGGTGTAATAAGGGATAAATCAAGTTTTATAGCAAATGGATATACCATTATTAAGCCCAATGACAGGGTTGTTGTTTTCGCGTTACCTTCCGCTATTAATAAGGTAGGGAAGTTCTTTAATTAATATCCTGTATGATAAATTTCAAAGTTGTTGGCTATATACTTGGCGTATTATTGATTATTGAAGCCTTTTTTATGATGTTGTCAGTCTCTGTTTCCTTAATGTATGGAGAGCCTGACTATAAGTATATATTATTTTCTTCCTTCATTGCACTGGCTATTGGGTTATTACTGTTTTTTATTTTCAAGACATCGGATAAAAATCTGGGTAAAAGGGAAGGATATATTATTGTTAGCCTTGGATGGCTAGTATTTTCTCTATTTGGGGCTATTCCTTTTTACATTTCTACGGCAATCCCTTCTTATACAGATGCATTCTTTGAAACAATATCAGGATTTACAACTACAGGGGCATCAATTCTGAGGCCCGAAGAATACAGCCTGATATCGCACGGACTGATGTTCTGGAGAAGCCTTATACAGTGGCTTGGGGGTATGGGCATAATAGTATTATCATTATCAATATTACCAATTTTAGGCATCGGAGGGATGCAGTTATTTATTGCCGAGGTGCCCGGACCTGCACCTGATAAACTTCACCCCAGGATTAAAGAGACCGCAAAAAGACTGTGGGGTATCTATTTTATTTTTACATTATCAGAAATGGTGTTATTAGTGCTGGGCGGGATGAGTTTTTTTGATGCCATCTGTCATTCATTCACAACCATGGCTACTGGCGGATACTCTACAAAGCCCGATAGCATTGCTTATTTTTCTTCCCCCTATATACAATATGTAATTATTGTTTTTATGTTTCTGGCAGGAACAAATTTCACTCTTTCTTATTTAGCCATGCATTTTAGATTAAAACAGGTTATAAATAATGAAGAGTTTAGATTCTACCTTTTCTTTATTTTTTTATTCGCAATAATAATAACCTTTATACTGAGATTTACAAGTGATATTACGTTGGAGAGTTCCTTCAGGCATGCTTTATTTCAGGTTGTTTCCATACTCACAACAACGGGTTATACAACAACTAATTATTTGAAGTGGGTGCCCATAGGCATAACATTAATTTTTCTTTTAATGTTTTTTGGTGGTTCGGCAGGTTCTACAGGAGGCAGCATTAAGATAGTAAGGGTGGTACTGTTATTAAAGAATAGTATTCTGGAATTAAAGCGATTAGTACATCCCAGTGCCGTAATTCCGGTAAGGTTAAATTCACAGGCTGTCTCATCACAGATAGTAACCAATGTTTTGGCTTTCGTATCATTTTATATACTTACTGTTATGATTAGTACAGGAGTTATATCTGCAATGGGATATGATCTTGAGTCGTCTTTGGGTGCTGTGGCTGCAACTCTTGGAAATATCGGCCCGGGGATAGGAGCAGTGGGCCCGATTGAAAATTATGCGCACATTCCTGTATTTGGAAAGTGGTTTTTGTCTTTTTTGATGCTTATTGGAAGGTTAGAATTGTTTACTGTGCTGATTCTGTTTGCCCCAAGCTTTTGGAAAAAATAACTGTACTATTCAAAAATACCAATACCCTTTCTTAATACTTCAGGTTCTCCTTTAGTACAATCAATTACAGTTGAAGGCTCATTGTTACAATAACCTCCATTTATCACTGCATCTACTGTATTTTTATATTGTTCATATATCAATTCAGGGTCAGTTGTATAATCAAGTAGTTCATCCTCATCATGAATAGAAGATGTAAGTAAAGGATTCCCCAATTCCTTAACAATTTGACGAATAATATTATTATCAGGTATTCTTATACCGATTGTCTTTTTTCTGCCCCTGAATATTCTGGGAATTTTGTTGTTAGCTTCCAATATAAATGTATAAGGGCCCGGAAGGTAAAATTTCATTAATTTAAATATGCTGTTACTTACATGTCGTGCATAATCTGATAAATGACTCAAATCATGAAAAATAATAGAGAAATTCGCTTTTTCAATTTTTACTCCTTTAATTTTTGCAACTTTTTCGACGGCCTTCTGATTGAATAAATCGCAACCCAATCCATAAACTGTATCTGTTGGATAAATTATTACGCCTCCTTGTTTCAGGATTTCGACAAGCCTTGAAATTTGTCTTTGGCTCGGATTTTCGGGATGTATTTTAAGCAGCATATTTGTGATTTAATTTAAATGTATTAATAAGTAAAATTAGGTAAAATTTATAAGTTTTTATTTTAATTTTGAATAGTAATTGAATTAAATTTATTCAATAAGAATTATATAAAACATTAATATTATTGATTATGAAATTATTTCGGTTTTTATTAAATCCATTAGTTATTCTGACAACTTTAATTTTATCCGGTTACCTTGTAAATGCACAAAATCAAAATTATAAAAGTATGGTTAATAATATTCACTGGTTTGGACAGGCAGCAGTAAAAATTGCCGCGGCCGGAAAAGTAATTTATATTGATCCTTATCAAATCAGCAATGAGGATCAGGCAGATATTATACTTATAACGCATGGACACTCTGATCACTTATCACCAGGTGATATAAAGAAAATTATTACTAAGAATAGTATTATCATTGCTACTGATGATTGTATGGGTAAGCTTGAAGATCTTGATGTACGGGAAATCAAATCAATTAAGCCCGGACAGTCTATTACTCTGGATGATATAAATATAAGTGCTGTGCCGGCTTATAATGTAGTAAAAACTAATTTTCATCCAAAAAGTAAAAACTGGGTTGGTTATGTACTTACAATTGAGGGGGTAAAAATATATCATGCTGGTGATACCGAGAGGATCCCTGAAATGAAAGACATTGAATGTGATATCGCGATGTTACCGCTGGGTCAGACTTATACAATGAATAGTGTAAAAGAGGCAGCAGATGCTGCTATCGATGTTAAAGCCAGGGTTGCCATCCCTATTCATTACGGTCTTTATGAAGGGAAAGAAGATGATGCAAAAGAATTTAAGAAGTTGCTTGAAGGTAAGGTTGAGGTAATAATAAAACCTGCAGAGTAATTGATAAACATTTCCGTAAGAAAGCACATTAAAGTTTTAATTTGCATAATTAATTGCTTTACTAATTCGTTATTAGTATAATTTTGTAATATGGCAATTAAAGTCGTATAATGAACTATATAGCTTTATTACAGGAAAATATAAAGGTTTCTTTAGGTTCCATAAGAGCGAATTTAATTCGTACCATTCTTACTGTCTTAATTATTGGTGTTGGTATTATGGCTTTAGTAGGCATACTTACAGCGATTGATTCTATAAAAAATACTATTAATAAACAGTTCGCAACAATGGGAGCCAATACTTTTACCATTGAAAGCAGAAGTTTTAATGTACAGATAGGTAAAAAGAAATACCGAAGAAAAAATCATCCTTATATTTCTTATCGTCAGGCACAGGAATTTAAGGATAACTATGACTATCCTGCTATTGTGTCTATATATACTTACGCCTCAGGAATAGCGACAGTAAAATACAAGTCAAACAAGTCCCATCCCAATGTTGCCGTTATAGGCACAGATGAAGATTACGTATATACGGCTGGTTACGAAATTAAACAGGGAAGAAACCTGTCTGCTCAGGATATCAGATTAAACAGTAATGTTGCAGTACTTGGAAACGGATTAGTAAAAAAAGTATTCAAGAGAAGTAATAAGGTACTTAATGAGGTTATCACAATCGGAAGTGGCAAGTACAGAGTTATTGGTATTTTAGAGGATAAAGGTTCCAGCATAGGTGGAAGTGATAATATGTGTTTGCTGCCATACACTAATGTCAGGCAATATTTTTCAATTCCCGGAAGAAATTACTCAATAAATGTAACACCAGATAATGAATTGCTTTATGATGAAATTGTTGGACAGGCTGAAAGTGTTTTCAGAATAGTAAGAAATTTGAGTGTCAGGGATGAATCAGACTTCAATATTACAAAGAGTGATTTCTTGTCAAATATTCTTAATGATGCCATAAAGAAAGTTTTGATTGCTGCAACAATAATTGGATTTATTACTCTTTTTGGAGCAGCTATCGGGCTTATGAACATAATGCTTGTGTCGGTAACTGAGAGAACAACAGAGATAGGAATACGTAAAGCTATCGGGGCAAAAAATAATATAATTAAATTACAATTTTTATTTGAGGCGATAATTATATGTCAATTTGGGGGTATTTTAGGAATTTTATTAGGAATTTTCGTGGGAAATATTGTATCTTTAGTTCTAAAATCAGCCTTTATTATACCGTGGCTGTGGATTATAGGTGGCATAGCATTATGCTTTGTTGTTGGTCTGGTCTCCGGATATTTCCCAGCTGTAAAAGCATCGAAACTGGATCCGATAGTCGCATTGAGGTATGAATAATATTTGAAAGTAAAATAAATATGGAAGAGTTAGTAATTAAAAAAACAAGTAATACACCAAATGTACACTTTGATCCTGAATTGGGAATTTTGAAACTGGAAGGAAGATCTATACCTGAAAATCCAAGTGATTTTTTTGAAAGATTAATTGCCTGGATAGAGAAATATTTTAATAACCCCAAAGAAATCACAAGGATAGATCTTAACCTTGAATATATTAACAGTGGTTCTTCAAAGTACTTACTGGGAATATTCAGACTTATAAAAAAGAGATTTGATGAAGGTAAGAACTGCATTGTAAACTGGTACTATGAAGAAGATGACGAAGCAATTTTAAGTTTGGGAGAACATTATAAATCTACAATTAAAATACCCTTCAATCTTATTGAGTATATATAAAAAAACCTGGAGTTGTCAACTCCAGGTTTTTACATTTATCAGATTTTCCTATATTAATTTTTCAATTAAATCTACCACCCTGTAAGAATAGCCCCATTCGTTATCATACCATGCAAGTACTTTTACTTTTTTCCCTAAAACTATGGTACTCTGAGCATCAAAGATCGAAGAATGGGGATTATGAATAACATCAACAGATACAATAGGATCTTCAGTATATTCGAGAATTCCCTTCATTGGACCCTCAGCTGCTTCTTTCATTGCAGCGTTAATTTCTTCTACAGTTGCCTCTTTTTTCAAGTTAGCAACAAAATCAACTAAAGAACCTGTAGGAGTAGGCACTCTAATAGCCAAACCATTTAACTTGCCATTTAATTCAGGTATAACTTTACCAACTGCCTTTGCTGCCCCTGTTGTAGTAGGTATCTGGGATAATGCAGCAGACCGGGCTCTTCTTAAGTCACTATGAGGTGCATCCAATATAACCTGGTCATTGGTATAGGAATGAATTGTTGTCATCAGGCCGTCTTCAATACCGAACTTGTCATTCAGCACTTTTACAACAGGTGCCAGACAATTGGTTGTGCATGAAGCGTTAGATACGCAAGTATCCTCTGGCCTGAGATCATCATCATTAACCCCCAGTACTATCATATTATCAATCTGATCTTTAGCAGGAACGGTAAGAATTACCTTTTTTGCCCCGTTTTTAAGATGATCACCATAACCACCCTTGGAACTTTCTCTTGATCTGAAAACACCGGTAGATTCGATTACAACGTCAGGAGTATCCGCCCAGGGAATATTTGCAGGGCTTCTTTCCGCACTTACTCTTATTTTATTGCCGTTTACTATTAGTCCGTTATCATCATAACTGACACTACCTTCGAATTTCCCCTGAGTTGAATCGTACTTAAGCAGATGAGCCAACACCTTATTTTCGGTGATATCATTAATGCCTACAACTTCCATGCTAGGTCTTTCCAGAGCAATTTTAAATACATTTCTGCCAATTCTGCCAAAACCATTGATTCCTATTTTAATTTTAGTCATAATTTATGTATTTATAGATTAACAATTTAAGGTCAATAAAAAATGAAATGCGAAAGTAACAAAATTAGTGAATTCCCACAATAAATAGAATAAGGTTTTTAAAGTTAAAATGAATTTTTACTATAATAATTGATTATCAGTAAGAGATAATCAATTATTGGAGGTTATTAAATAAAATAAAAATGGATTTATATATTATTCCTGAATAAGGATTTCATCAATTTTAGTCTTTCTACTTTTAAATCTTGAATCAATTACCTTTCCGAACCTATAACTTACAAATAAACTAAAAAACACTTGCTTATTGTTTTCTATTGCCATTATAGGAATCTTTTGTACAAATGCATCTAAAATCATACCAGCCTCTAAAGCGTGTATGATCTCATCATACTTGCTAAATTCAAAAGTAAATCCAGCTTTTGCATATAAACCGGGAGCAAAAGTTATTTCATTAATACCATTAAAATATGAAGCCTTTGACATTATTCTGGGGTCAATGTGCTGGGTAATATCAAATTTTTCGGTTTTTTGATCCACAATTCTGCCATCTGCACTAATGACATAAATGTTATAATATACTGGCTTTTTAATTCCCAGGGCAGGACCGAAATTATAGAAATATCTTATGGATATTCCTCCCCTGTCGAACTTTTGAAAAAGTTCTTTCTGAATACCAAAACCTGCTCTCAGATTATAAAAATTTATAAGTTTTCCATATACAAAACTCCTTCCTGCTAAAGTTGCTGCTGATGTTGATATTTTTACCTCTTTGGGATGTTTTATACCGGCAAAATCAATTTCATAGAGAGTTTTTTTAAAGGCAGTCATGCGTCTGGCGTACCTGAAATTTCCTCCAAATCCGGTTGAATTTAATAATGCGGCAAAAGTCCGTTCATTACGGTAAAAAATTTTCTCCTGGTCATCTATTTCCCCTTGTGCTAATGAAAGAAAACAGATGAATATAAAAGGTATATTAATAAGTAATTTTTTCACGGAATATAAAATAAAGGACTATTCCTGATTAAAGAGTATACTTTAAGGAAAAGTATAATGTAAAGATAGTAAAAAAAGTGTATGTTAGATATTAACTATTGGTGGATTCAGATTGCTCAGTATCATTCTGTCCGTAAGCGGGACAAATTTTGCTCCCTTTACATGAAACAAAGGCGAGAGCTAATGAAATTAAAAGTACTGCTAAGATGAAAATTCTTTTCATGATTTATATAATTAAGTTATCCAACCATGTGCTACCTTCAAAAATAAGTAAAAAAACTTATACTTAAAACCCTTTTTAATTATTATTTTTTTGTTCATAATTATCATTGCTTGCATATGCGGGGCATATATACTTGTTACAGGAGCACATGATAGTAATTGTAACTACCAATAATATAATTAATACTTTTAGCTTTTTCATTTTTAAAGTTTTTTTGATTTTTTATTTATTTTATTATTGAATAATACTTTAATTATTTTCAAATTTAAAAATTATTTACCTTTGTAACCCACATTTTTACTAACAATCTTCAGTCTGTATTTCTTCTCGTTTGTGAATTCAGGACTCATAAAAAGTATGATTATTTGTTTTTTCATAGTTTAGCTAGTCCGGGTAAGTATTAGTAGTGATTAATACGGTTTACCCTTTAACATTGTTTCAGATACAAAATCCTGATAATGTATTCAGATCCATGCTCCATGCTCCAATACTCTGGTAATCAGGATAAAAGAAAACGTTCGTCTATAAATTAAATATATTTTACTTATCTTTTTTTTGCCAGCATTTATCATGAAAATCTGACATTTAAACAACAAAAAGTAACGATAAGTAAAAATATTTAACAGTTTAATGTAATATCAAAAATGATTTAATGAATTAATAGATACTGATAAAAATGAGAAAGGATTAAATTACTTTTTAATTTATGTATTGTTATATTAATTTTATTTAATATTTATAAAATTCAGATCAAAAATATTTTATGCTTCAGATTGAAAATACGCTTGTTAGTATTGATGTTGTTAAGGAGAATTTTAAATGCGATATTAAAAAATGTAAAGGTCTGTGTTGTGTTCATGGAGATTCAGGTGCTCCTCTCGAAGAATTTGAACTAAATATTTTAAAGGATATATATCCGGCAATAAAACCCTATCTTCGGTATGAAGGAATAATTACTATAGAGAATGAGGGTACCTATGTTATTGATAAGGATAAGGAATATGTAACACCTATCATAAATGGTAAGGAATGTGCATACACAGTCTTTGAGAATGGAGTTGCAAAATGCGGAATTGAACTGGCATTTATTAACAGGAAAACAGAATTTAGAAAACCTTTGTCATGTTGTCTTTATCCAGTCAGAATCAAGAAACATAACACTTTTGATGCAGTGAATTACGACAGGTGGAAAATATGTGAACCGGCTCGTGAATTAGGTAACAATCTGAATTTACCGGTTTATAAATTTGTAGAAGATGCATTAATCAGTAAATACGGAAAAGAGTGGTTTAAAAAGTTAATTAAAATTGCAGCAAACATTTTAAAGTCAGAAAGATTATAATAATATAAATTTATTCAATAGTCTTATCCATTAATTCAAAAAGCATAATCCCTGGCTTATCTTCCCGCAATTCCTGAAAAATAATTCTTATCCAAACATTTTTCAGGATCTTTGCATTTCAAATTTTTCTTCCTGAAACCCGGATTCATGATATTGTTATAAATGACTTAATATATTATGAATGAACTCCTTTATTTATAATAAATATGATTAATATATATTAAATATTGAAACATACCCCATACTAAACTGGGTGTTAATAAAAAAAATATATATTTTAATAAAAATAAGTATAAAAATATAAGGGGCATGTTATAAAAATATATATATTTGTCGTGAAAGTTATTTAATAATATTAAAATAAAGTATTTAGTTATGGCAACACTAAGGTTTAATGCTCTTAATGAAGTTATATCAAGAAAGCCAATACATGTAAAAGCTCCTGCCAGCGTGACATCAGATTATTATGGCGTCAATGTATTTGATAAGAAGAAGATGGAAAAATATTTATCAGATGAAGCCTATAATCATGTTATTGAAGCTATAGAAAAAGGTACAAGAATAGACAGAAAGATTGCCGATCAGGTGGCCTCAGGGATGAAATCCTGGGCGATGGAAATGGGTGCCACACATTATTCTCACTGGTTTCAGCCTTTAACTGAAGGTACGGCAGAAAAACATGATGCATTTATTGAACAGGGAGAGTCAGGGGGTGTTATAGAAAATTTTTCAGGAGGCTTATTAGCCCAGCAGGAACCGGATGCATCCAGCTTTCCAAGCGGTGGTATAAGAAACACATTTGAGGCAAGGGGTTATACAGCATGGGATCCATCATCTCCGGCCTTCATTGTGGGTAATACTCTAAGTATACCTACGATATTTGTCTCTTATACAGGGGAAGCACTTGATCATAAAACGCCTTTGATAAATGCCTTAAATGCCTTGGATAAGGCTGCAGTAAAAGTTTGTCAGTACTTTGATAAAGACGTAACAAAAGTTATCGCAACCATGGGCTGGGAGCAGGAATACTTTTTAATTGATGAAGCATTGTATTATGCCCGCCCTGACCTTGTATTAACAGAAAAGACACTAATGGGCCATGCTTCAGCTAAAGACCAGCAGCTGGATGATCATTATTTCAGTTCAATCCCGGAAAGAGTGGGGGCTTTTATGCGCGAACTGGAGTTCGAAGCTTACAAACTGGGTATCCCATTAAAAACCAAGCATAATGAGGTCGCCCCAAGCCAGTTTGAATGTGCTCCCATATTTACAGAGTGTAATCTTGCTGTTGATCATAACACAATATTAATGGATTTAATGAAGAGGATTGCACGCCATCATAATTTCAGGGTTCTGCATCATGAGAAACCTTATAAGGATATTAACGGTTCAGGGAAGCATAATAACTGGTCACTTGCTACAAATACAGGGATTAATCTTCTGGCACCAGGTAAAAACCCGAGGACAAATTTGCAGTTTATTACATTCCTGGTAAATATAATAAAAGCAGTTCATAAGCATGCAGACTTGCTGGTAGCGAGCGTAGCCTCTGCCGGTAATGCATACAGATTAGGCGCAAATGAAGCTCCACCTGCAATTATATCAGTTTTTATAGGTAGCCAGATGACCGAAATGCTTGAACTTATTGAAAAGAAGGTTACTAATAAGAAGATGACTCCAGGTGAAAAAACCGAGTTAAAATTAAATGTTATTAAAGTGCCACGAATTCTTTTGGATAATACTGACAGAAACAGGACCTCCCCATTTGCATTTACAGGGGAAAAATTTGAATTCAGGGCAGTAGGCGCTTCGGCTAATTGTGCATCTGCAATGACTGTATTAAACGCAGCTGTTGCAGAGCAACTAATAGAATTTAAAAAGAATGTTGATCAATTAATAAAAAAGAGAGTTAAAAAGGATGAAGCAATATTCCAGACACTGAGACAGTATATTATTGATTCAAAAGCAAGAAGGTTTGAAGGTAATAGTTATAGTGAAGAGTGGAAAGAAGAAGCAAAGAGAAGGGGATTGAGTAATATTACCAATGTTCCGGAAGCTCTGGACGTTTATAATACTGAACAAAGTGTAAAGTTATTCGCAGATTTGGGCATATTGACAGGCAGGGAAATTGAAGCAAGAACTAATGTGAGACTGGATACATACACTAAGAAAGTCCAGATAGAGTCCAGAGTTCTTGCTGATTTAGCCCTTAATCATATCATTCCTACAGCCATTAAATACCAGACCTCATTACTTGAAAATGTTAATGGATTGAGGAAATTATACAATGAAAAGGAATATGAAGAACTTGGCGGTGAAAGAATAGAATTGATTAAAGCCATATCATACCACATCGACAACATTAAAGTAAAAGTCAGTGAAATGACAGAAGCCAGAAAGGCCGCAAATAAAATAGAAAATGAAAGAGATAAAGCAGCAGAGTATTCCACTACTATTTTTAATTATCTTGAAGATATAAGGTATCATATTGACCACCTTGAAATAGTTGTGGATGATGAAATATGGCCTTTACCAAAGTACAGGGAATTATTATTTACAAGTTAATTCAGTGTGCTTTTTATTCTGTCAATATTAGTAATGAACACGGCTGATTCATAATGCTTTATTACTTCTTTTGCAAAGCTTATTACCACTACATATTTTCCGTAGGCCTTCCTTAATATACTCACATAATTTAAATTGACCGTATTGTTAATTACGATATCTGTTGTTTTATAAAAAGATTCTGTGAATTTGAGTCCGGTTTCAATAATTTTTCTGGCAACATCCTTATTATCAGTCCTGTGAGTATAATTAATTACATCTTCATCATTGGGGATAAGAAGGGCTAATATCTCCTTTGTCAAAGCCATAGTCAGATTATTATAGCAATAAGATCAGAAAAAAAAAGGAAGGTAACCGACCTTCCATTTTTTTTTAATTAAAAGAATTTATTTTTTTCTTATTTCATCACTAACTGTTAGTCTCTTTCTTGCTTTAGCTCTTCTTCTTGCAAGTATCTTGCGCCCGCTGGCAGTCGATATTCTTTCACGAAATCCGTGCTTATTCTTACGTTTCCTGTTTGAGGGCTGGAATGTCCTTTTCATCAAATTTTGATTTTAATGCAATTAACCAATTTCTTCGACCTGCAAAAGTAATGTTTTTTTATTATAACCAAAAATAACCTGTTGTTTTCTATTTTTCTACAGGATTATCAACTATTGGCAGGTTTCCCGAGAGTGGTTTAATTATACCTTCTATCTCAATTTCTTCAAGCAGAATAGCATCGGGAGCAATAAAGGTAGCAGGAAGTCCATTTATTATATTCAGACCTGATGCAAAGGAGTTAAATATATTACTGCTCATACCCTCGGGAAAGATTGTGTTATAAACTATTTCATCATTTGAAAGTCTTAATATGTGTTTAAGACTATTGTCACCCATGTTTTCTAAATTAACTGATCGTATAAGTTTTTCACTGCCGGTTTCTAATGACACTTTATATATATTGACAGGACGATAATTTGTTTCCAGGGAAACCGGTTTAATAATAATTGCATAGTCTAATCCTTCTTCTTTGGCTTTTTCAATTAATTCATTTTTTAACTCTTCTTTTGATTTTCCTTCCGGGCATGAGAAAAAGATAACCCCGGGACCAATCTGCTTTGTGAATCCTCTGTTCATTATTGCAAACCTGTTATGTCCGTTTGATTCCTTTATTCTTTTTGTAGGAGTTCGATCATTAAGGAGGGTTTTCAGGATGCCATTTTCAATTAGTACCAAATTGTCAGGTGGAATAACTCCTTCAGCGTCTACAGGAAAACTTCCCAGCAGGTTTGTGCCCTTGTACTTGTTTAATTTGGACCGGGCTGTAACTGAAAGATAGCTGGAAATTATTTTTTTATCAATTTTTGATTCAGTAGAAAAACTTTGCTGACCATAATACATAGCCATCTGAGGATTAGCATACAAAGGTTCACGGTAAGCAATTAAACTGTTGGTACCGGTAAACAGATTATACGCAAGGAGCTGAGCCACTGCCTGATCAGTTATTAATATGGGGCCGGAATAACTATCTTCAAATACATCTGCCGTTCTTAACGCAATTAAATTATTTACCATATTTTCGGCATCCTTTTTTAATACTTCCAAATCAGGATATTCGTCCGGCTTTAAAAAGTAATATATAACCTGATTATTAATTACTTCACTATCATCTGCTACGGTTTGTGCACTTACAACAATTGAACAAACAGATAATGGTAAAATTACCTCAGTTCCTTCGCTGTTGATAAAGTAAATATCTGCGTAATACATTATTATTGTGACATCTGAATAAAATATTTCCGGGTAATTATTAAATATTGATGATAATTCTCTGGCAACATTTTCGTATTTATCTTTATTAAAATCAAATTTTACACAGGGAATATTTTGTTTCACCACAGGGGCATGGCTGAAATCAGCAATAGGTAAATCTTCAGGTGCTATGTTTTTTTCCCTCATGGCCGTAATTTTGTTTTTGTAGGTTTGTGAGGCAGATTTAAAAACCCTGTCTGTTGCTTCCCATAAACAACGTCGGATACCATAATAGTCATTATCCAGGGGAAGTTGATGATACTGAGGGTTATCCGGACTGCTGTCCATAATATCCTCGAAGTTCTCGTCAGTCATCTGATAATCGCCAATCATAACGCGTATAATCCAATCCCTGAGATGTGTCATATTTGATGTTACCAGGGATCCAAGGGTTGCATTAATTGATAAAGTGTGTGCATCTGCTATGGCATAACTTATAAAAAAAGGTTTGTTATAATCTTTATATTCAAGATTTTCCATATTTTTTTGCAATTCGTCACGCATTGCTAACATTATTACATTTTCTGTACTGTCAGCTGGAAAGTCATTTTGTGCAAAAAGACTAAGTGACGAAATAACTGTTAAGATTGTGATTGTTAATTTTAATTTTTTCATATATTTTTTCTTCTCAAATATTTCAGGTTTAAATTTTAATACCTGCTATTTTTTTTAGGGAGTTCTGGTCGCGGTAGAATAGGTAGTGCTCCCTGGTCTTCGTGCTTCCTTTGCGTTTCGATTTTTTTTACGAATAATGATGGTGAAATAGCTGTTACAGGTATATTTCCTGATTCAGCACCACAGAAACCGGTAAAAACCTGCGGTGAATCACCGGCGGCTATGATCTCAGAGAACATTAAAAGAGGAGTGCCTATCAGTTCCACACCACGAACCAGTTCATCGGCCCTGCCATCTATATATATACGATAAACTTCAGTAGGAATAATATTAAAAACATTTGGAGTATATACATTTGTTAATGTAAAACCTCCAATAACTTCTTTAAAGAGATAACCATATTCTTTTTTTTGTTTTTTGCATTCCTTAATTAGTAATTTACGTAATTCTTTATCTGATATGGGATTAGAAGTCTCAACTATTAAATTAGACTGCCTGGAAACAGGATGCATCCCTGCCTGGGCTCTTCCATGTCCGTTTGAGTTCATATTATTTTTAAAAGGAGTCCGGGACATAAGAAAATTACTCAGGATTCCTTTACTTACAACTTCAACTTTCGAAGCTTTTACTCCCTCATCGTCATAAACATATTTGCCAAAGAGATCCTGACCGTTAAATGAAACCATAGTTGGATCAAAAACAATATTTATATATTCCGGAAGGACCTTTTCACCCACCTTGTTTTTAAAAGTATGGCTGTCTGTTTCGCTTTTCAGTCTGTGACCTTCAACCCTGTGTCCGAATATTTCATGGAAAAATACTCCTGCAGCTTCCGGTGATAATATTGCCGGACCAGTATAGGGCTGGGCAATAGATGCGTTTTTTAGTTTCCTGAGTTTATTAACCATCTGTTTTATATCTTCCATGATTTTTTCATCTTCCGGTAAGTCAGATGGCCTGAATGCATAATATGATTTGTAAAGTGGCAGTAAACTGCCATCATCAGCTTTTATTTTACCAAATATTTGTAATCTGGTGTAAGTCTTATTTTGAGCAACTTTACTTCCCTCACTTGAAATAAAATATTTTCTTTCAGTAACATAAGTTATTAATGCTTTACCAACAATAATTGCCTGCTCCTCGAGAAACGGCCTGGAAAATTTTTTAATTTTATTTTCCCATTCTGTTTTATTCAATTGGTTTTCACTATCATCAGGTGGTGGTTCATAGTAGGACACAGGAGGTTCTTTTGAGAAATCACCTGTATATTTTGAAGTATCATTTTTAAGTTCATTCTCAATTATCGTATAGGAACTAACTGCATTTTTATAAGCCCTGTCCGTTACGCGCCATATTGCCTGTTTCAATGCATTTTCATTGTTTTCAACAGGAAATACCGTGCCAAAGCTATGACTTGTATTATTTGCATTAAATCCATTCTTCAGCTCATGGGTATTGTCAAGCTCGTAACTACCAACCTTTAGGGTAGTAGTTAAAATTCTACCCTTGTAGTCATCTGACTGGGTCAGACTTCCAAAGGTAGATTCAATTGCTGTACTAGATATTTCATCAACCCTGTAACTTAAATAATATGGTGGATAATTTTCTTCACCAAGTCTGGTAAATTCCCTGTTAAGCTCATCTGAGATAATCGTCATCACGGGATCCTGTCCATAGAAAAGATGAATATTCGAAATGCTTATAAATATTATTAATAATAGATTAGTAGCCTTTAAATTATTATTCCTCATACTGATTATTTATTTACAATGCAATTAATATTTTTTATATTCATAACCTATATCTTTTAACAAAATTTTTCTTAAAGAGTTTTCTATATTTTAATTATTATTAAAACCAGAGATTTGTTTCACCTCCAAGCTTTTTATATGTAATTCTGAAGTATTCCCGCTGAATTTGACGTGTAACCGTACCCGGAAAGCCATTATTAATTACTTTATTATTTAATCGAACGACAGGTGTAATGTCATTACCAGTGCCAATAATAAAAAGTTCATCAAGCTCATATATATCCACTTCTCTTATAGAGGATTCCTTAATATATATTCCCAGATCTTTACAGATATTAAATACCACCTTTTTTGTTATTCCAGGCAGGATTAAATTGCAATCAGGATGGGTGAAAACAACATTTGTTTTTACACCCAGAACATTTGAATGAGATGCCTCTGTTACTACCCCATTCCTTATTAAAATACATTCTCTGGCGTTTTCCTCATTTGCTTCCTGGAACAATAAAGT
Organism: uncultured Bacteroidales bacterium; assembly: GCA_964521285.1. GTDB lineage: Bacteria > Bacteroidota > Bacteroidia > Bacteroidales > UBA10428. Next base: position 31,316 of record CAZFQS010000023.1, read on the forward strand.
ATTTGGCAATAGTGATACAGACTTTATATCACAACGTAACCAGCGAATATCAGGTCTTGTAATAGCTTTAACACCTCTTTTCAAATCGTTTACAGAGGGTTTTCTCTCGTAAGCATAAATATAAACTGTAGGTGATACATTCTCAACAGGGAAACTATGCATCCTTCTGTGTACTCCCCTTGTTATTTGCAGATAAATATCCGAGTACTGCCCTTCCAAATTATTTTGAGATATAAGATTTTTACAAATAGAATATAATGTGTCTATACCTTTAAAATTTATTTTTATTTCAGATAGACTTCTTTTGAGACGTTCCATATGTTCTTCGAAGCAAAAGAAATTACCCTTAAAACAACGAATTACTTCATATACACCATCAGCAAAATAAAATCCCCTGTCATCAGGTGAAATATATGCTTTCTCTTTATCAATGAATTCTCCATTTAAAAATACTATTTCTCTCATCTCCTAATAAATTGATTCAAATTTTCTTAGATTACAAATCAAATTTCACACTTAATATCTTTCCAATATGTTTTTTCAAGTTGTTTCATTTCAGAAAAATCAAGCGACTGTGTTTTAATTATCAGTCTGGCCTTGCCTTTAAAATTTCCGGAAGGTTTAATCATCAATGCAATACCACTTTGATTTTTGTTGGCTGCATACCACGTAGACAAGAAGTAATATATTTTAAGTTTTAAAAATCCGTAAAACGGATCAGCTATATAAACGAATTCATTTGTGATTTTATGTAATATAGCCATATGATTTGGCAGATATAAAATTAATGGCAGGTAAACACCTGATATTAGCTTATTAATATCTGTATTTATTAACTTTATCCGCAAACCTATATTTTCTGCCGTATTTATAATATCATTTACTGAAAGTATATTTAATGTCCCTGATATTTTAGAAGCCTTCCTGATTCTTTTATATGAAATTTTTTTTCCATAATATTTAGAAATCATTTGCAGACAGACCAAACCTGATTGATAACCTCTTTTTTGCTTATAAAAAGGAAAATGCGGGAAATAAAATCTCCTTTTAATAATGATTATTATCACAATGACCAAAAAGCCTGCAATAATTATCAGTCCAATAACTGCTTTCCGGTAAAATTTTATTATATATTCCTGCTCGGCAACCAGGGATTGCAGTTGAAATAAGATGTTGGTAAAACTTTCTTTTATTGATAATGTGTCTGCCTGAAATTCAGATGAGTCATAGACAGAAATAATCTGCTGCTGATCGTAGATATTTATGGTATCAGAGGTAGTTTTATTGCTTGGAAAGGCCAGGGTTGAAAATAACAGGTATAATATAAGAATATAGAAATACCGCATATAAAATTTGTCTTCAATCCTTAGTAATAATTCATAATAAATAAAATAACGCCTCAAATATAGGGTTTATTTCAAGACAATATTTTATTGAACTTACTTATAATGTATAAAAGTTATTATGCTGATGTAAATAAATTTTATAATTGATAAAACAAAATCTCTTTTTTACTGTTATTATAATTAAAATTTACCTTAATAATTGATTTGAAAAAAGTAAACAAAAATAATTAACAGGTAGCAAATATTTTGAATCAGATTGTTGAAAAAAAAAGTTTAAAGTATCTTACAGATTAATGTATAACTTTTTGAAATACAAGGAAATAAATATTGATGATTTAGGTCACCAATATTAGGTAACTAAGATCACTTATATTAATTTGACGTAATTGAACTAGTTTAATATCTTTGATTATAAATTAAACACTTAATTCTAAATTTATGACAATGCTTGATGTGAAATATAATATAAAAAACTTAATATCAAGTATTTATGAGTGCCAGAAAAAGATTATCCTTAACCGACGTTTTATTCGTGAATTAGAGTCAGAAGGTAATGATGTAACTAAGCTGAAGAATGAGATTGAAGAATTAGAGCAGAAAATTATTGATTATCAAAACGAACTTAAAAAGAAATACCAGTTCTCATATTAAAGAATTCCATCATAAATCTGATATTAATTACTCTCTTAAAGAACCATTTTAGAGTTTATATGGTTCTTTTTTTTCACAGTCCTATTCATAAATACAAATAAATATTTATCCGGTCTACACTTTTATTTGTCATTTATAGTGTATTACTAATCAAATAAACTCGCAAAATGTAGTTATCTTCATTAAATTTGCTTCTGTATATCTTAAAATTATAATAAATTTTGTAAGTTTTACTGATGCTTGATATTTATTATATTCTCGTTTTACTTTTTAATTCTGAGTAGAAAATTATGTAAGATTTAAAATTCATAAATTATGAACAAGTTGTTTTTTATTTTTATTATTCCCTTATGTATTCAATCATCATTTGCACAGTATGATGCTAATTACATTTTTGGTAGAAAATCAAATGTGAAACAGAGCTTTTTTTTAGGACCGGAACTTAAACTTTCCAGGATGATTAAAGGATATCAGTTATACACAGGATTCAAAGGAGGTGTATTATTTAATGACAAAATTGCAATCGGACTGTCAGGAGGAGGATTTGTAACTGAAACAGTATTTAAATACTATTATGATCAGGGTGATAAAGATCTGTTAAATACGGTGATGCTATACGGTGGTTTTAATATTGATTATATTATTCGCACCAGCTCACCTGTACAGTTATCTTTTCCAATGTTGGTGGGTGGTGCAGGAGTTGTATTATTTTCACCAGATACAACCATTAATATGATTGCTGATGAGAAAATGGTTGAAGGGGGAGTATTTATTATTTATGAACCAGGGATTAACCTTGAAGTGACTTTTACAAGGTTTTTAAGGATGGGATTAGGTATTGGTTACAGATTCGCTTTCAGGGGCGACATGGACAGGGTTTCATCCGGGGATTTGTCTGACTTTACTTTTAACTTGAATATTAAATTTGGATCTTTCTGAGAGTATTATTTTCTGTCAGTCAAAGAATAAAATAACTACTTACATACATCCGTTAAAACAGGTAACTCAATTTTACAAATGTATTACCTCGTTATAAGCAGCAGCAGCAGCTTCCATAATAGCTTCTGACATAGTGGGGTGTGGATGTATTGATTTAATAATTTCATTGCCTGTTGTTTCAAGTTTTCTTGCCACAACAATTTCTGCTATCATTTCTGTTACATTATCACCTATCATATGTCCGCCAAGTAATTCTCCATATTTTGAATCAAAAATCAGTTTTATGAAACCGTCTTTATGTCCGGTAGCATTTGCTTTGCCCGATGCTGAATAAGGAAACTTACCAATTTTTATATCATATCCTGCTTCTTTTGCTGCCTTTTCATTGTAACCGACGGAAGCAATTTCAGGAATGGTATATGTGCACGCAGGTACATTATTGTAGTCAACTGGTTCAGGATCTTTCCCTGCTATTTTTTCAACACATACAATTCCTTCGGATGAAGCTACATGGGCTAATGCGGGCCCATGCACTATATCTCCAATTGCATATATGCCATTTATGTTAGTTCTGTAAAAATCATCGACTTTTAATTTCCCATTCTCTATTTGTATACCTAAAGATTCAATTCCAATATTTTCCAGATTTGGAGTAATTCCTACTGCAGAAAGCACAATTTCTGTTTCATATGTTTCAACACTCTTGCCAGTATTAATTTTCACTTTACACTTATTGCCTGAAGTATTAACCGATTCTACTGATGAGTTAGTAAAAACGGTTATTCCTGCTTTTTTAAAAGATCTCTCCAGTTGTTTGGATACATCTTCATCTTCAAGAGGGACAACATTTGGTAATAACTCAACCAGTATTACTTTTGTGCCAATAGCATTATAAAAGTGTGCAAATTCACTCCCAATTGCTCCTGAGCCGATAACCAGCATCGATTCTGGCTGCTTTTTTAATGACAACGCTTCCCGGTAACCAATAATTTTATTTCCGTCTTGCTTTAAATTGGGTAATTCCTTTGATCTGGCACCTGTTGCCAGGATGATATTGTCTGCTGAAATATTTTCTTTTTTCCCGTTTTTATCAGTTACCTCAATAGTCTTGTTATTAATTAATTTTCCATGTCCCGGAATATGGCCAATCTTATTTTTCTTTAGCAGAAATTGTACTCCATTACTCATACTTTCAGCAACTTTTCGGCTTCTTTCTATCATTTTTGAAAAATCCGGTTTTATGGTTCCTGTTTTGGATATACCATAATCTTCTCCGTGCTTAAAATATTCATAGACCTGCGCACTTTTAAGCAATGATTTAGTTGGAATACAACCCCAATTAAGACAGACTCCTCCAAGCTCGGCTTTTTCAATAATACCGGTTTTTATTCCCAGCTGAGAAGCCCGAATTGCAGCGACATATCCTCCTGGTCCGCTGCCGATAACTAATAAATCATGTTTCATTACAGGATGGTTTTTATTGGTTGATAAAATTTTTAAGAATTATAGATAAAATTAAATAGTACTGAATAACCTTTATTAACAAATAACAATGAGTATATGTTCTGAGGAAATCAAATAAAGAACTTTAAAACAAAGAACACACTTAAAATATACATTATCAGGGAAACTTCCTTCCATTTTCCTGTTAAAACCTTTAGAAGAACATAACTTAACATTCCGAATACTATTCCCTCAGAGATGCTCATTGTTAGTGGCATTATAATAACAGTCAGAAAAACAGGTATAGCTTCAGCATAATCTTCCAGATTTATTTTTTTAATAGGACTCATCATAAATAATCCAACCATTACTAATGCAGGTGCTGTTGCTTCCCTGGGAATATTAAGAAATACAGGAGAAAATAATAGTGCAAGGGCAAACATAACAGCTACAAAGAAGGAAGTTAATCCGGTTTTCCCCCCAACTTCTACACCTGCTGCACTTTCAACATATGTTGTTACAGTACTGGTTCCAAGACATGCCCCTATTGTAGTACCAATAGCATCTGAAAACAGAGCCTGTTTGGCTCTTGGCACATTACCATCCTTGTCCAGCATATTGGCTTTTGAACTTACTCCCACCAATGTGCCAACTGTATCAAACATATCTATAAAAAGGAAAGTAAAAAGGACAATGAGCATATCAAATGAAAACAGATGGTTAAATTCAAATTTTAAGAGAATTGGTTTAAGCGAAGGCGGCAGGCCAAAAGGGATAGTATCTGGCGGATTTGTAATTCCAAGAGGAATACCGATTATTGCTGATACTATAATTCCAATAATAATAGCTCCCTTAATTTTGAATATCAATAAGGTGCTTATTAATAAGATACCTATTAAACCAATCCATACAGAAGGTTCGGACATGTCACCTAAGGTTACCAGGGTTGCCTGATCTCCAACAATTATTTTTGCATAAGTTAGACCAATAAACGCAATAAACAGACCAATACCTGCTGAAATAGCGTGCTTTAGACTCAAAGGTATACAATTAATAATAGCTTCTCTCAGGTTAAACATGGTAAGTAAAATAAATATTATACCTTCAATGAAAACAGCTGTTAATGCAGTCTGCCAGCTATATCCCATTTTTAGGACAACCGTATAAACAAAAAAGGCATTGAGTCCAAGACCTGGTGCAAGAGCAAAGGGTAACTTTGCCCAGAATGCCATAATAAGTGTTGCGATACATGCTGACAATGCCGTTGCTGTGAATAACGCCTTTTCATCCATATTAGCATCGCTTAAGATTTGAGGATTAACAGTTAAAATATAGGCCATTGTCATAAATGTAGTAAGACCTGCAATGAGTTCTTTCCTGAAATTTGTCCCATTCTTCTCTAACTGAAAGATTCTCTCAAACATGATGAATTGGATTTACTATAACGCAAGCATCTGGCTTATTATTTACTTATAGTCTATCCGCAGTACCGTAAATTCAGTCCGTCGATTAAGAAAATGTGCCATTTCCTGTTGATCTTCATCTTCAAGGTTATTTATGTATTCTTCTGTTAATTTGGTCCCTACAGGAAGAAAAGGATATGCCTCATTGTCCTTTTTATCAACCACTTTGGGAGTAGATTCGCCATAACCCTTGGCAATTAGTCTAGCCCTGGCAATATTCTTGCTAATCAAGTAATTTACTACAGACTGAGCTCTTCTTCTTGAAAGATCAAGATTATATGCATCACTTGCTCTTGCATCTGTATGAGAGCCAAGCTCTATTGTAATATTTGGATTATCATTAAGAGTTTCTACAAGCTGGTCTAATGATACTATTGATTCAGGTCTCAATTCTGCTTTGTCTAATTCAAAGAAAATATTTTCAATTTCAATTGGTTTGTCAATAGATGATAAGTAGATTTCTGTTTCAAACTCAGTACTTTGAGTTAGTCCTTTAGTAGTTTCACGTTCTTTACCCTTCAGATAATCTTCTTTTGAGGCTATAAATACATAGTCAACCCCGCCTTTAAGCATAAATTTGAAAGCCCCGTCCTTACCTGATATTGATTCTAATGTGATACCGTCGCTACTGATAGATTTAATAGTTGCATTTGATATGGGTTCATCTGTCTTTTCATCCTTAACTACTCCGGTAATGCTGAATTTAAGGGGTGGAAGTATGAACGAATAGATGTCATCATCACCTTTGCCTTTTCTAGACGAACTAAGAAAACCACTTTCCTTTTCAGCTTCAAATACAATTCCAAAATCGTCAGCCGCTGAATTTATTGGATATTGCATATTTTCAATTTCCCATCCACCAGCATTACTATTAGTAGCTTTAAAAATGTCTAGTCCGCCCATACCAATATGTCCGTCGGATGAGAAATAAAGTGTTCCATCTGCATGAACAAAAGGGAATACCTCATCCCCAGGAGTATTAATGTCAGGGCCCAAATTTTCTGGTTCTCCCCAGTCATCAGACGCAGATGTTCTTGTTACTCTCCATATGTCTTTACTGTTTTTCCCTTCATAATTTTTAGTACTGCCTTTCATGTCAGATACAAAATATAATGTCAGTTCGTCTTGTGAAATAGCAGGATGTGCAATTGTTATACTGTCAGGGGCCAGTGCCAGAGACTGGACTTTTTCCCATTTTTCATTATTTCTTTTAGCTGAAAATATTTCACAACCTAACGCCTTTCTTTTACTAACATTACACCTTGTAAAGTAAAGTGTATTATAGTCGCTGCTTAAAACCGGAGTGCCTTCTTCAGCCACCGTATTTACGGGTTCTTCAAGAGGAAGAGGAGTACTCCACTTACCCTTTCTGTCCATTGTGGATACAAAAATATCAGAAAATCCCTGTCCGGTTCCCCCGTGTTCGGCCTGTCCTGTTGTTTCCTCCCTGGATGATGTGAAGAAAAGCTGTTGATAATCATCTCTTGAATAAAAGGGACTATAATCGCTCATTTTAGAATTAAGAAATCTCATTTCTTCCACAACATATCCGTTAGGAAACTCTATCCATTCCTGCGCTATATCACAGGAAAGTATTCCATTTGCAGACTTGGGATCGTCAGGAACAAGTTCCTTATATGTCTGAAATTGAACTTTTGCTTCCTCATATTCCTGATTCATTTTTAATGCTTCTGCATAACGCAATACGGCAATAGGATTTTCATAGTTTTTAGCTATTACTTTACCATACCAAAGCTCAGATTGTTTGGGATTATTTGTTAATCTATAAGATTCAGCTATATAAAAGGCGATGTTGAGTTTTTCTTTCTTATCTGCTGTTTTTTGATAAGCATCCTTGAACTGGTCAATTGCAGCATAATATTCACCTGCTTCATATGTAGAATATGCTTTGTCAGCTTTTTTAGACTGTGCTACGGCAGGATTAATTACAACAAACACAAGGAAGATTAAAACAAGTTTGTTTAAGATTCTCATGATTATATTTATTATCAATAATAGATTACTAGAGCAATATTATAATTAAAAAGTTTGTTAAGCAATATATTAGTGAATAAATTTATTTATATCTTATTCGGATTAAATATAAAATTAAATGTTAGAATAATAATGCTTTATTTATGAATTTGAAATCAAGAAGATATTTTATAGGATCCATAGTCAGGGCTGCCGGTACATCCTTATTGTCTCTTTTTATGCCTGCGTGTGCAGGAAAGATTGCAAATCCTGATTTAAAAATATCTGAAAGAAATAATGGCAATAAAGGGGAACAAGAAATAAATAACGATAATAAAGATTATTATTTAAACGTATTTGAGCCTGCATATTTAAAGTTGCACAGAAACGGGGAACTGAAACGACGTGGTGAAAAGATGTGGGCTATTATGCAACGTTGCAGGCTATGTCCCAGGATATGTAACAAAAACCGGCTTCAGGGTAAAGAGGGATTTTGTAATGCCTCATCTAAACTTGAGATTTCTTCTTATCATCCTCATTTTGGTGAAGAAAGACCTCTTGTCGGAAAGGGCGGCTCAGGAACTGTATTCTTTACAAATTGCGGCTTAAGATGTGTATTTTGTATTAACTGGCAAATTAGTATAGCAGGAATGGGCCGTGTAAAGAGTATTGATGATCTGGCAGAAATGATGATCCATCTTCAAAAGACAGGTTGTCATAATATTAATGTGGTAACTCCTACTCATTATGCGCCGCATATATTGCTGGCTTTGGATATAGCTGCAGCTAATGGTCTGCGGTTACCCTTAGTCTATAACACTTGCGGGTGGGAGCGTCTGGAAATACTCGAGTACCTGGATGGTGTTGTTGATATTTATTTACCCGACTTCAAATATTTTGATAGTGAAATGTCAATCAAATATTCATCTGAGGCTGAAGAATATCCTGAAGTGACCAAAGCCGCATTAATTGAAATGCACAGGCAGGTCGGAGTAGCGAAACCCGAACAGAACGGTATTATGTACAGGGGGCTGATGATACGACACCTGGTGATGCCAAATGAAGTCAGCGGAACAAGAAAAGTAATTGAATGGATTGCTGAAAATTTACCTAAGGACACATACTTAAATCTTATGTCGCAGTACCGGCCAATGTATAAAGCAGACCAATACCCTGAAATATCAAGGGGGCTGACTAATAAGGAATATATAGAGGCTGTTATGTGGGCAAAACAGGCAGGACTTACAAATCTTGATATATAGGGATTTTAAGTTAACAATTGTCTTACCATATTTCAGAATTATTTGTTATCATCAAGAAACTCCTTAAATTTATCATCTATATGCTGATTAAACCATTTATCAATCAAAGATTTTCTGAATCGCCATTCTTTCCCCAATTTTGCTGCCGGAATCTTCTTTTCCTGAGCCCATGTATAAATAGTCTGAGGTTTTAATCTTAAATAGTCAGCTACTTCTTCCAAAGTCATTATATCATTATTTTTTATCATAGCTAATTGAGTTTCTTATTTAAATATCTGTCACATAATAATGATTTCTATTTAAACAACTGAAGACAGTATATTTTAATTTTCTGTATTATCGTTATCAGTTTCATTAGTCTTTACGGGTGTATCAACAGTTGTTATAAATAGTTGCTTAAATGATTGAATCACTGCTAAATAAAAGTTGCCTTCACGTTCTCTGAATAGCTCAAAAGGTCTTAATTTATCACCTAAAAAAGGCCTTAAATTCCAGGCTAGCTGTATACCAACAAATGCCAGAATCACGACCCAAAACTTAAAAATATTTAAGCCTATTTTCGGATATACATTCTTGGCTTCACATGAATATTTTAATGCTTCAATTATTGTCTTGATTCCGAAAAACCCCGAAAATATGAAAATAGCAACATGTAATAGCTTTAAAAACTCATAATTATTGCCAGTAATCAGGAAAAAAACTACTATTGGAGCGAAGGAAATCATAATTGAAGAAATAAAGACAAAGCCTGAAAGAATTATACCTGTCATCTGAATGAATGCAAGCTTAGATCCCAGGATATATTGAATTACAAAAAAAGCAGGAAAACATATAAGTATTGATAATGTAAATAATACCGGGACTTTGACTCCTGTTACAAATGCTTGTAAAACACTATTATAGCTTCCCATAACTATACCGTATAAAAAAGTGAATCCGATTATCACGATTGCCTGATTCACAATTAATTTGCTTGAGTAATGTTTTTGATTAAGTTTTTCAAAATATTCCTCGCGGTTCTGAAATACCTTAAATACTTCTTTTATGCTTTGTGAATTTTTCATGGTTATAAGAATTAGGATTAAATTGCAAATATAATAATTATTTTATTATTATCTAATATATATTAATAAATATTAATATTTATTAATATTTATTAATGTTTAATAATGTTTTATATAATTTAGATTACAATAAATGCTAGTAATATTCAGTAGAGAATATACTTTATTGCCATTTAATCCGGTAAAATTCTCATGTGACCGGATTCAGTAACGAACTGATCTGTCCGTTAGAGGGAAGTATTAATACAATTGATATTTTTCAATAACCTTAATCAGGTCTTGTAATAAATGAAAATATATATGGTTCTTTCATATGCATTCCAAAAATATCTTCTGCTTCCGTTCCGATAGTAACTGTATATTTGGTATTTGCTTGTAACAGTCCATTATAACTGAATATCATGGCGGTCTTTGAATCATAATACCAGTCCAGGCTGCCTGAAACACCGGGAGAAATACTAAATGCTGATTGTACGGATGATTTTACCATATAAGTATTGAATGTCAGCCTGATATCTGATGAACGTGACACGAACAATTCTCCATTATTTGGGTATGTATAGCTAAGACCTACGGAGGTTGTGGAAAACGAGAATGAAAAGATATCTCCCATTTTAACTCCATCCAAATCCATTGCAGTTGAGTCAATAGTTATCTCATATGTTGCATCCGCCCTGAAAGCTCCACCTGTATAGATTGTCAGTTCGTTGCTTTGTGGCCAGATAAATATAGGATCTGTATCCGGAGTAATAGTAATTGCACTTTCTGTTGAGGACTGGTCCATATTTCTGGGAAATGTAATTCTTATGCCTGAGTTTGAAATTAAATCAACATAAATATCACCGTGATAAGGATAGGTTTGAATCCCGTTTATAGTGCTTGATGATTGTACAGTACTAAAAGAAAACTCTAAAGGAAATCTTAAGTAATTGCCTGCGGTATCCTGTGCAGATGATGATAATATTACAGTATATGTAGTATCTACAAAGCAGTCTTTTTGTGCTATTCTATAACTGAATGATGTAATTTTACTGTAAGTCGTAATAGTTGCACTCTGGTCAAATCCACCGGTAGCATACTCTCTGCTATCTTCGAAGTAGTTCCAGCTTGGGGCATATGAATATTGACCCCAGTAAAATACTCCTTCGGTCGGGGGATCGGTTGAGAAGGCTTCTTCCACGCTTTCACGGTCCATTGGCTGGGTAAAGGTCATGGATATAGTAAGTCTTGCAAACATGTTGTTGAAGGCAATTTCATCTTTGTCCTCGGGATAATGAGATGCTACCAGGTCGGGTATAGTTGATAAGTCTACCTCCCCAATATAAGTGTTTCCGGCACCTTCAACCATAACATTGCAATTTTTATAGATCCTGTAATTATCAGCTTTTATTGTTAAATCATAGTTGCCTATAGGTAAATTATCTATAGCAAATGAGCCGTCAGCCGGATCTATAAATACCGAGTCTACAGGTTTAACCTGGCTGGCAATTACAAGTGCACTACTGGAAGTCTGCAATACTTTTCCCACAATGCTTCCATGCATAGCATCATTATAAAAGCGGGGATCAACTTCATTATATATATTTTTTTCGCAGTTTGTTAATAAGAAGACTGCAGGAAATATAAAAGGAAAAATACATCTTTTCATGATTACTTAATTTAGAACAAAAATAGTTTATTCCAAGATGAATTTTCAGAGTAAAAGGTTGCTTTGCAGAAAAAAAAACTTATGCAGCAATTTTATCATCAGGTATAATAATTTCTCTTTTGCTAAAAATGTTCTTCAGTTCTAATAGTTGAATTAATTCTCTTACCTCATCAGAAATATTAGCAAAATATAATTGATTATTATATATTTTAGAAATTCCTATTAATTCAACTAAAACACGGAATCCGTGTGAGTCTATAAATTTTATTCCCCTCAAATTAATAACAAGTTTAATTTTCTTTTTGCTGTCTGTCCTTAATATATCCTTTTCAATTATTTCCTTAATTATATCTGAATTTAAAATATCTATTCTTTTTACCCTTTTTAAGGTATAGATTATATATGAATTCTTATATTCTTTGCGTATCATTTTTTCCGGGTTTTCAGGACTTATCATTTGCTTCAAATCCTTTTTGTTTTACATAAAAATATAAATGCAAATAATATGCCATAAAGTATAAAGCTTTCATTAATAATTAAATCAGGTCGGATTCTGTTCCGGAAATAGAACTATTGTTAAACAGAGTGATAATAGTATTTATCAGCTTATTTTAAATTATTAATGAGATTAATATATACTATTATCTTTGTTTCAAAGAATGGTTCTTTAAAAAAATCGGAAATATTAAAAATTTCAGTTTTATATGGCAGGGATTCTATTTCTTCTGTAATATTGCCTCCTTTCAGGTATAATACACCATTATTAAGTGAATTAAAGCATTTATTACTTACCTTATCAGAAATTATTTTTACAAATTGAGAAAGACTTGTTACAGCACGGCCTAAAACAAAATCGTATTGATCATTAATATCTTCGGCCCTGATTTTTTTTGCATGACAATTTTGTAGTCCCAATGCAGTTATAATTGCATCGACAACTTTAATTTTTTTTCCTATTGAATCAATAAAATAAAACTGTGCTTCAGGGAAGAGAATACTTAGCGGTATTCCCGGAAATCCTCCACCTGTACCTATATCAATAATCTTAGTCCGGGGCCTGAATTGAATTACCCTGGCAATTGAGAGAGAATGCAGAATATGATGAAGATATAATGATTTAATATCCTTTCTTGATATTAAATTTATTCTTTGATTCCAGTAATTATAAAGCTCTCCAAGATTTTCAAATCTGCTTTTCTGAGCACTGGTTAATTCGGGAAAATATTTAATTATATGATACACTAAAATTAGTTATAAAAATATTTTTAAAGATATTATTGCAATATCCGGGATATATAAAAAATTGATTATGTTATAAGGGCTATATTTTTGTTGTAGTGTTTTTAAGAATATTAAAGAGAAGTTCTCTTGCCCTGAATAATTGGGCCTTAACAGTTCCAATAGGAAGTTCCAGTTCTTCGGCTATTTCTTCATATGAGAATTCATTAAAGTATCGCAGCTCGATTAATTTTCTGTAACGGGGCTTAAGTTTGGTAACAACACTGCGCATAAGTATCACTTTTTGCTGGTTTATGAGGGTTTCTTCAGGATCCGGGACAGGAGCCTGAACTTCATGTGTTGCCCTTTCATGTTCCTCGTCATCGTGGTCAAGCGAAATATGGTTTGCTTTTTTCTTCCTTATGAAGTCGATACAATTATTAGTAGCTATTTTAAATAACCAGGTACTAAATGCATAATTGGGAGCATACTGGTTCAGGTTTTTAAACGCCTTTCCAAATGCTTCAATAGTAAGATCCTCGGCATCGCTTGCATTGTTAACCATTTTAAGAAGCATATAATAGATTGCATCACGATATCTGTCAAGCAATTCGGCATAGGCTTTCTGATCACCACCAGTAGCTTTTTGTACTAACATATAATCTCGCTTCGCCTTATCTGAAAGATTCTCATTTATTTCCATTTTCGGGGGCTTCTTCTAAATCTGGTTGAAACATATAATCCAAAATTCATGATCAGGGAAAAGATATCATAAAATAACGAAGATAATAATAAATGCTTCTCGTTCAAACGTATCATAGTCTTTTTTAAAATAATCAGCTGTATTATCATTCGAAAAATAAAAGCTCCAATAACGAACCCTATTAATATATTATTAGATATTAATAAAGCCAAAGTAACATAGTAAAATAACCTGGATATTTGCTCTCCGGCCAGTAATAATTTGTGGATTTTCTTATAATATTTTCCAGTGACAAAATGGCGCTTTTTCTGTTTAAACAATTGTCTGAATGAGCCGGCAGGTACAGACCTTGTATGGCTCTCTTTTGAAATTTCAATTTCAGTATTTGATTTATCAGCATTTTCATTTACAAACAAATCATCATCTCCTGATAATAATTGGTAATGCGATGCAAATCCTTTCTTATCAAAGAACAAAGATTTTCTGTATGCTAAATTTCGTCCAACACCCATATACGGAAAACCCGCGAGTTTATAACTCAAATATTGCAGTGCAATAATTAATGTATCATATCTGATATAGTTATTCAGTAAACTAAACTTGTGGAAAAATCCGCCGTAGCCTATAACAATTGATATTTGCCTTGTAAAATTCTTCTGAATTTTATTAAGCCATTGATTACTTTCAGGTTTGCAATCAGCATCCGTGAATACTAATATTTCATTTTTAGCTGCCTTGATTCCAATTGTCAAAGCCAGTTTTTTTCCGTGGAAGAACTTTTTATCTTCCGTTATTGTTGTTGTTCGCAGATGAGGATATTGTTTTATATATTTTCCAATGACCATATCAGTATTGTCAGTAGAACAATCATTTACAACAATAACTTCATAATCAGGATAATCCTGGGTTAGTACGTATGGCAAAAATTTATCTAAATTAAGTTCTTCATTTTTCGCACAAATAATTACTGACACAGGTTCTGTCTTTCTTTTACCTGTTTTTACCTTGTAAAATAACAGTCTGCTATATATACCCAAATAATAATATAATTGAACTAACAGGCATATTACAAAAACTGTAATTATTATATTGTCCTGATTTACAGCAATAAATTCTAATATATTCATCACAAATTTATTCAAGATACTATGTCCCAATAATAAAAAATCAAATTTATAAAATCTAAATATCAGGTTTTATTTTATTAACATATGTCATAATGTTATATATTAATTTATTAAATATTTCCATTTAATGCAAATAATAGCTTTAATTATAGCCAGGGAAATTATTTGCATTAATAGCTATATTTGTGACATATTATATTGTTTGATGAAATTTAAAGTATTAAAAAAAGATAAGGATACAAATGCCAGGGTGGGGAGCATATTAACGGACCACGGAGAAATATCCACCCCTATTTTTATACCGGTGGCGACTACAGGAACAGTAAAAGCCGTTCATCAAAGAGAGTTAGAAAATGATGTCAGGGCACAGATAATTCTGGGAAATACTTATCATCTTTTCTTGAGACCAGGTATAGATGTTATATATAAAAGCGGTGGATTACACAGATTTATGAACTGGAATAAACCAATACTAACTGACAGTGGAGGATATCAAATATTTTCTCTTGCCGAGAGCAGAAAATTGAAAGAAGAGGGGGCCTTTTTTTGCTCTCATATCGATGGTTCAAAGCATGATTTTACTCCTGAAAATACTGTTGATATTCAAAGAAAGCTGGGTGCTGATATCATGATGGCATTAGATGAATGTACTCCTTATCCCTGCGATTATAAGTGCGCCAGACAATCTATGGAACTTACACATCGCTGGTTGAAAAGAGGTATCAGGCAATTTGAAAATACTGAGCCTCTATATGGATATAATCAAAGTTATTTGCCAATTGTGCAGGGAAGTGTTTATAAAGACTTAAGAATTGAATCCACAGAAACAATTTCATCCTTAAATATGGATGGGTTTGCTATTGGCGGCTTATCAGTAGGTGAACCTGTAGATAAAATGTATGAGATGGTTGAAGTGGTCACAGATATTTTGCCGGAAAGCCGGTTAAGATATTTAATGGGAGTGGGGACCCCTGTTAATATACTGGAATCAATTTCAATGGGTGTCGATATGTTTGATTGCGTTATTCCTACAAGAAATGGCAGAAACGGTATGCTTTTCACATATGAAGGAATAATAAATATTAAAAACCTTAAATGGAAAAATGACTTTTCTGTATTGGATGAGAACGGAACATCATTTGTGGACACTCATTATACTAAGGCATATTTACGTCATTTGATAATTTCACAGGAAATTTTAGGGGCTCAAATAGCAACACTTCATAATTTATGTTTTTATCTTTGGATAATGGAAGAAGCAAGAAAAAAAATTTATGAAGGTAATTTTTTACAATGGAAAAATATGATTGTTAAGAAGCTATCAAAAAGATTATGAGACTATTAGGTTTTAAAACTTTTGATTTATATATAATCAGGAAATTTTTGGGGACTTTCTTTTTTGCAATCCTGCTGATTGTTTTAATTGCGGTAGTTTTTGACTTTTCTGAAAAGATTGATGATTTCCTTGAAAATCAAGCTCCTTTAAAGGGAATTATCTTTGATTATTACTTAAATTTTATCCCTTTCTTTGCTGTACTTTTCAGTCCGTTATTTACGTTTGTTGCCGTAATTTACTTCACTTCGCGTATGGCGTATAATACAGAAATCATTGCTATTATTAGCAGTGGAGTGAGTTTTAATAGATTACTAATACCTTATTTTTTCTGTGCAGTAGTAATAACAGTATTTTCATTTGTATTAAATAATTATATTATACCCGGGGCAAATGAAAAAAGACTGATTTTTGAAGAGAATTATTACCGTAATGCTCCGGTTTACAGACGAAGAAATGTACATAAACAAATAGAACCAGGGATATTTATATATCTTGAAAACTATAACGTAAGTAATAATTATGGTCGCAGGTTTTCAATTGAAAAATATGATAATGGGAAATTAGTATCAAAGTTGTTATCAGATGACATCAGATGGGATTCAGTAAAAAACAAGTGGATCATAAGAAATTATTATATAAGAAATTTTGATGGTGATAAAGAGTCTATTACTTCAGGCAGAGTTATTGACACTCTTTTAAATATGCATCCGGGTGAATTCAGGAGAAGGAAGGATGATGTTCAGGCAATGCGATTAAGAGAATTAAACAGATATATAGAGACTCAAAAGGCTCAGGGTGAGCCGAATATTGATGAACTACTTATAGAGAAGCATAAAAGATACTCATTTCCCTTTTCATCATTCATACTGACTTTAATAGGTATGTCAGTTTCATCCCGTAAATCAAAGGGAGGGATAGGTGTTCACATAGGTATTGGTCTTCTGGTTAGTTTTATGTATATATTCTTTATGCAGTTTTCAGCTGAATTTTCAAAAAGTGGGGCATTCCCCCCATTGATTGCTGCCTGGATACCAAATATTATATTTGCAGTTGTAGCTGTTTTTCTTTATAAATTAACACCAAAATAAAAAAGTTATTATATATTTAAATTAAAAAAATTATAAATGGCTCTTAAAAGAAAAATTCAGGAATTAAAACGAAAGAGAGAGACGGTTCAAATGGGTGGTGGCGAAAAAGCTATCGAAAAGCAGGTAGCTATGGGTAAAATGACTGCCAGGGAAAGGATCATTAAGCTGCTTGATGAAGATTCGTTTCATGAATATGATTTATTTGTTGAACATGAAGCACGTGATTTCGATATGGATAAGAAAGTGCTTCATGGCGATGGTGTTATTATTGGTACGGGAACAATATATGGTCAGTCAGTTTGTATTTTTGCACAGGATTTCACAGTTGCGGGAGGTTCTCTGGGATTAATGCATGCACGAAAAATAACCAAAATAATGGATCATGCATTGAAGATGAGAGTACCTTTAATTGGGATTAATGATTCGGGGGGAGCACGTATTCAGGAAGGAGTAAATTCACTTGCCGGTTATGGAGAAATATTTTTCAGAAATACACTTTCATCAGGTGTAATACCTCAAATTTCTGTAATTCTCGGACCCTGTGCCGGAGGTGCTGTTTATTCTCCTGCTTTAACGGATTTTGTATTTGTTGTAGACAAAATATCCAAGATGTTTATTACCGGCCCTGAGGTTATTAAAACTGTTCTTGGTGAAGAAATATCTATGGATGATCTGGGAGGTGCAAAGGTACATAGTGAAACATCAGGTAATGCGCATTTTTATGCTGAAAGTGAGCTAGAGTGCTTTGAACAAATAAAGAAGCTTATGACTTATTTACCATGGAGTAATGACCAGAAAGCAAAGAGTTATGAACCAAAGGAACCAGTTCAGGAATATAAAATAGACGAAATTGTACCTGACGATCCACGACAGCCTTATGATGTCAGGGATGTTATTAAAGCAGTAGCTGACAATTCTGAATTCTTTGAAATTCAGGAACACTGGGCAGCAAACATTGTAATTGGTTTTTCCAGAATAAATGGTGAAACCTGTGGTTTTGTTTGCAATCAACCATTAGTTTTGGCAGGTGTGCTTGATGTGGACTCCGCAGACAAAGCAGCACGATTTATACGTTTTTGTGATGCTTTTAATATACCAATTGTTACGTTTGTTGATATACCGGGATATCTGCCCGGAGTTGAACAGGAACATTCAGGCGTTATCAGGCATGGGGCCAAGGTTTTATATGCATATAGTGAAGCAACGGTACCAAAAATGACAGTTATTCTCCGTAAAGCCTATGGGGGAGGTTACATAGCTATGAGTTCGAGACATTTACGTGCAGATTTTGTATTTGCATGGCCTGGCGCTGAAATAGCTGTTATGGGGCCTGAGGGCGCAGCTAATATAATATTCCGTAAAGAAATAATGGAGGCTGATAATCCCGAAGAAACCAGGAAGCAGAAAGTAAAAGAATATAAGCAGAAATTTGCCAATCCTTATGTGGCCGCTGCCAGGGGTTATGTTGATTCAGTGATTGAACCTTCTGAAACCAGAAAACTATTAATACATGCAATTGAAGTAGCAAGTAAGAAGTCTACCAGTATGCCTAAAAAGAAACATGGTGTTCCTCCTTTTTAAAAATTATGAAATGACTATAAATCATAATTCAAAGAGCAAATCTGACTTTAAAAAACCATTCTTTGCAAACAATAGTAAGGGGGATAATAATATTGAAAATAAAATCAAACTTAAAACCTTAATCATAGACGGTGAAAAATACCGAACATTCCTTAACAGGAAATTTGCGGGTAGAAAAAAATGGGTTAAACCGGACAAGAAAAGTATTATTTCTTTTATACCCTGTACTATTATTAAGGTATTTGCAGGTGAGGGTAAAAGTGTAACTAGAAATGACGAAATGGCAGTAATAGAAGCAATGAAAATGCAGAATACGATTTATTTTCCTATAACCGGCAGAGTTAAACGTGTTAATATTAAGGCAGGCGACAAGATTCCCAAAGGATTTGTAATGGCTGAGTATGAATAATCTATTGTTGACATCTAACTTATAAAGATACTATAACAGCGATAACAGGTATCTGGTTATGATATCCTGTATTGCCATATGAAGTAATTCCTCAGGCTTTTTTTTATTTCCGGAATTGATTCAAATATTCCGTATAACGCAGAACCGCTTCCTGACATGGAAGCGTATACTGCGCCCATATTATATAATTCCTTTTTTATATTCCGAATCTCCGGATATTTTGGAAAAATAGTTCTTTCAAAATCATTTTTAATAACATTCTCCCATTCTTTTACAGGGAGTTTTATTGTATCCTTAATAGATTTTTCAGGAGTTTTAATAAAGGCTTTTGAATATGCTGAGCCGGTACTTATTTGTATATTAGGATATACTATAACAATATAGTATCCGCTAAGGGCAAGGTCTATTTCTCTAAACTTATTACCTCTTTCATAAGCAAAAACAGGATTGTTATTGATAAAGAAAGGACAATCACTCCCTAATTTGGCGGCATACCCATGTAGCATTTTATTTGAGATATTCAGGTGAAATACCTTATTAAGATTTTTTAGCATATATGCTGCATCCGATGATCCTCCTCCCAGACCTGCACCTACTGGTATTATTTTGTGAAGATGGATTGAAATTTTGGGGAGATCATAAAACTTCTTAAGCAACTGGTAAGCTTTTATGCAAATATTATCTTCAGGTAAAATCTTCAAATCTATGCCGGTACAGCTTAACCTGAAATCCGTTTCGCCCGGATTCTTGTCTTCAACGAATTCAAGAACATCACATAGTTCAACCGGGAATAAAACAGTCTCTATACTGTGAAAACTATCCTGCCTTCTTCCTGTTATGTTTAGGCCAATATTAATTTTCGCATTTGGGAAACAAATCATTTTTTTATGTTTAATCAAATATAGAAATCTTCAAAAAACTTGATAAAAATAGTTTTCAAAGGTTTTTAACAATTTTGAAAAGCCTGGTTGAATACTTTTTAATAAGATTAATTAATTAACAAGCATTGACTTTTTTCAATTGTTAAATTTGTAACTGAATTTTTAGGTTCTAAAAGTGTAAATTTTTTTAAATATGGCACAGAAGAATTTTAGTACAAAAAGCTCTCCCCAGACGAGACAAATAGATTTAGACCTGGGCAGAATACCCCCTCAGGCAGTGGAATTGGAAGAGGCTGTACTGGGAGCCATCATGCTGGAAAAGGATGCAATTATTGAAGTAATAGATATTCTAAAACCGGAGAGCTTTTATAAAGAAGAGCACCAAAAAATATTTCAGGCAATTATCGATCTTTCTTCAAATGATAAAGCTATAGATATACTTACAGTTACCGAAGAAATGAAGAAAAGAAAAGAGCTGGATGAAGTTGGCGGTCCTCTTTACATTACACAGTTAACCGGCAGGGTTGCATCAGCTGCCCACATTGATTATCATGCAAGAATTATTGCACAGAAATACATTCAAAGGGAATTGATTCGTGTATCGACAGAAATACAAAATCAGGCATTTGATGAGAGTATAGATGTAAACGATTTACTGGATTTCTCTGAAAGCGAACTGTTCAATATTGCCCAGGGGAATATTAAGAAAGAGACTATAAAAATAAATGTACTGATTAAAGAGGCAATAAACCAGATCGAAGAGGCCAGTAAACGGGAAGATAGTTTAAGTGGTATACCTTCCAGTTATACAAAACTGGACAGGCTTACTAGCGGATGGCAAAATTCTGATCTGATAATTATAGCAGGAAGACCATCAATGGGAAAAACTGCATTTGTTTTATCCATGGCAAGAAACATCACTATTGAGCATAAAAAGTCAGTTGCATTCTTCTCACTAGAAATGGCTTCTATTCAGCTTGTTAACAGATTAATAGTAATGGAAACCGAGTTGCCCTCAAACAGAATAAGGAATGGAAATCTGGCACAATATGAATGGGAGCAGCTTGATTATAAAATTAAAAAACTTGTTGAAGCCCCGATATTTATTGATGATACACCGGCTATATCTATATTTGAACTTAGGGCAAAATGCAGAAGACTAAAAAGACAATACGATATTGATTTAATTGTCCTGGATTATTTGCAGTTAATGACGGGTACCCCTGATACCAAAGGTAACAGGGAGCAGGAGGTAAGTGCCATATCACGATCACTGAAAGGTATTGCCAAGGAACTTGATGTGCCTGTTATTGCAATATCACAATTAAATCGTTCTGTTGAAATACGCTCGGGTAATAAGAGGCCCCAGCTATCTGATTTAAGAGAATCAGGGGCTATTGAGCAGGATGCCGACATGGTTATTTTTGTCCATCGCCCTGAAAAGTACGGGTTCATGGAAGATGAAGAAGGAAATTCATTGAAAGGTGTAGCAGAAATAATTCTGGCTAAGCATCGCAATGGACCTATTGGTGATGTTCATCTGCGATTCAGGGAGGAATGTGCAAAATTTGTAGAACTTGAAGATGATTTTCTGGCACCTATAGCAGATGATGAAGATATTCAGGCATCAGCTGTAACCCTGAGTTCAAGAATGAATGATGAAGCTGACGGTGATCAGTTATCCAGGGATTCTGATTTTACTGAGGAAACTCCATTTTAAATCCTGAATATTATCTATTCAAACGGTTAGGCTGAGATTCAGTTTATTTAAAAATAATTCTTTGCGTTTGTTTAGGGATTTTATACTTTTGTCCATCTTCTTTCAGACGTATTATAATACTAATTCAGGCACTTAAAATATTACCGGAGAGGTGGGTGAGTGGCTGAAACCACTGGTTTGCTAAACCAGCGTACTCTTAACAGGGTACCGGGGGTTCGAATCCCCCTCTCTCCGCAACTTTAAAGACAAATAAATACATAAGCCCTTAAATACAATGAGTTAAGGGTTTTTTGTTTTTTAAAACTACCCAAAAAACCCATATTTTCTCACTATAAAGTACACCTTTTCGGCTACCTAATTCAATTTTTTAAAATAGGTAGACGAGATGTCTGTAATATATTGTAATAGTGATTATTAATTTAAGAAAGATTTAATAAAAATGGCTTGAATATTTTGATAAAATCGTTAATTCTGTCTACCTTTACCGGAAGTTTTTAACCTGTTATAAATTATGATCAATAATTCCACACTTGGCATATACTTTTTCGCAAGAACAGAAAAACTTGCAAAAGATGGTAAAGCACCGGTTTATGTACGTATTACAGTGGATGGTAAAAGGTCGCTTGTGACGCTTAAAAGGTATATTGAACCCGACCGGTGGGACAAGACTGCCGGGTATGCAAAAGGGTTTAAAGAAAATGCAAAACAACTTAATGCTTATATTGATATTTTTCGCAATAAAATATATGCTGCACATAAAAGCCTTATTGATAATGATGAAATTATTTCTGCCGCCGAGATAAAGAATGTACTCCTTGGGCGGACCACAAGAATGAAAACACTTGTTCAGCTTTTTGAATATCATAACCAAATGATGAAGGAGAAGGTAAATATTGAATATGCCCCTGCAACATTAAGGCGGTTTGAAACCACCTTAATGCATATTAAGGCATTTTTAAAAATTAACTATAAGAAGGAAGATATTTTACTAATTGCATTAAAACATCAGTTTATTACTGATCTGGAACATTATTTCAGGACCGAACGTGGTTGCAACCATAATTCTACAATGAAATACATTAAAAACCTGAAGAAAGTTGTAAATATTGCCCTTAATAATGATTGGCTGGATAAAGACCCGTTTAAAAAGTTTAAAACAAGAATTGAACCAGTTGAAAGGGATTATTTAACAGAAGAAGAACTTAAGATATTGAAGGAAAAAGAATTTAAAATTAAGCGCCTTGAAGTGACAAGGGACGTATTTTTGTTTTCCTGTTACACAGGCCTTGCTTTTGCTGATGTTTCAAAACTTGATGAAAACAATATAGCCATTGGTATTGATGGTGAAAAATGGTTGCGTATTAAGAGGTCAAAAACCAATACTCCTTCCAATATCCCTTTATTGCCCCTTGCATTGGAGATTATTGAAAAGTATAAAGACAATCCAGAGGCACAGTATATGAACAGATTACTGCCTATTAAAAGCAATCAAAAGCAGAATGCATACCTAAAAGAAATTGCTGACCTATGTGAGATCAATAAAAACCTGACTACTCATCTTGCAAGGCATACATTTGCGACAACTGTTACTTTAGCAAATGGTGTGCCAATTGAATCTGTAAGCAGCATGCTAGGGCATAAAAGCATCCAGACAACACAGATTTATTCAAAAGTAATTGAAAAAAAAGTAAGCGAGGATATGCTTGCACTTAAATTACGGCTTAAAGAAAAGAATAAAAACCAACAAAAGAATACAGCAAATGGAAAATGAATTAAAAGATCCTTTATTGGATCAATCAATTGCAGAAATACCAAATTCTGATAAATTATATGAGTTCTATTTCCAGGAATTGATTTACTGGTTTGATCATTGGAAGGATTTGCAAGATTTTAATAAAAATGATAATGATTTTTTTATTCGGTATACATTATTCCCTCCAAGCCCTATACCTGAAATTGGAGAAACTCAAGAGGAAATAAAACTAAGACATATAGGAATTGAAAGATTGAGAAGGAGAAGTAATAGCGGCCTTCCCGGCAGATACCCCACAGAAGTTTTCCTAAGTTCAATGTTAAATCAAATTCAAAAAAACATTACTGCATTTTTAGTATGTTATGCAAAAGCAAGATCTATTGAAAAAATTTTCAATGAAAAAAACATTCAATCTGAAATTGCTCTTATTGATCTTTTAAGCAAGGAGATATCAGAAGTAGCAAAAAGTAACACAAAGCAATTATTACCAACAATGTTCCATTTGCAAAACCATGGTTATCTTATGTCTGCAAGGGATAAAATCAAATTTGAATTAGAGCCGGATGTTGAGAATAAGTTTACGTACGAATTCCATTTCTCATACAAGTGTTCAAAAAATTTCCTTAAAGTATTTTCAGAATTATTGGCAGAAAGGAAAAAACTAATTGAAAAATTAGTAATATCTCCTGAGCCTTCTGCTAGTGAAGATGAAAAAGATGAAATGGATTTTAATAAATATAATGATTCAAGCAATAAAATTAAATTCAATCTTAGTGTGCATGAAATTGGGTCATTATTCCTTGAATTAGCAAAAAATAATATTATTGAAATACCAGTAAATTCAAATAATAAAATCAACATATCAGACCTGTCAAGAAAGATAACTGAACATTTTGAATCATCCAATCAGAAAACTATGTCTTTAAATAGTGTTAAAAATAAAATCTTTTTAAATAAAGGATTATCAGAAGAAAACCTGGAGAAATTTCATCAGGTGGTAAGAAACCTCTCCTATATTGCTGTAAGACAAAATAAAAAATAATTACCCTGACCCCTTCACCAATAGGCTTTTCAATGGGGTTGATCAACCTGGTTGTATAGGCACAGTAATTTAAATTTCTGTAAATTCATGCAAGTTTTTAGTTAATATGTCATTTTATGAATCTAAATGAAATCGTTACAAAAGATGATTTAATACTTCTTGAGCAGAAATTACTTGACGAGATAAAGAAAATCAGGAAACCAGCGGGGGTATCTAAGTGGTTAAGAAGTTCTGAGGTCCGGAAAATGCTTTCTATTTCCCCTGGAACCTTACAAAATTTAAGGATAAATGGAACATTGCCTTATACGAAAATAAGTTCCATTTACTATTATAATGTTGAGGATATAAACAGAATAATGGATAAAAATAAATTTCAAAATAAATAATAATGGAAACACCATACCATAAAATATGCGAATATGAATTCTGCGAACAGCCTGAATTCATCGCTAAACGGTCAAATCAAAAATATTGCAGTGTCGATCATTACCAGAAACAGAATAACTATAAAGAAAAAATAAAACGAGATTTGACAAAAAAGATAAATGCAATTCTGGCAAAAAACCGAGAGATACTCAGACAAAACTTTGAAAAGAATAATGGTATAATTTCCAAAGAAAAATTGTTAAGTGCAGGGTATATTTTTAATTATCATACACACAAATTGAATATAAAAGATTCATTTGATGGGATTTGAGAATATATATGAAAAGAATTGTCCATTCTGTAATAAAAAATTCATCGCGAATCATTTAAGCCGGATATATTGTACAGAAAAGTGTAAAAGAAGGATGTTTCGTAAAAAAAAGCAAGATAAAAAGAGACTTAAAAATGAAGACAGGAAAGCATTGGAATTAAATGATCTGCTTTTAGATGAGCTTTACACTAAAAGAAAAACATCATATACAAAAGCCGAACTGGAAGATGTAAAATTCAATCCACATTGTTACGATCGCAGGTTTAAAATTGAAAATTATATCATATATACTCTGAAGGATTATTTATTACTGGAATTACCAGAAAGAGTTTTTAAAATCTATAAATCTTATTAACCTATGTATATTAAAGAAGAAGGAATTTTTGATCATCATCCGTTGAATAGTGAACCCGCATATGAAACATCAACATCTAGTCCAAGCAAAAAAACAAATACAACTTATTGGATCATTGTGGCAGGAATAGCGATTGTTGCTTGTACTATTGTTGGATATTATGTTTTCAAACACTATTTTACAAAAAGTGAAGAAAAGAAAAATTCAAGTCCAGTGTACACGGATTGATTCACATAATTGTGATTAGTAATCAATCATCATAATTTTTTTGTTATGATCACCATTACTATTTGACTTATCTCATAATTCTATAAATCTATCTTCATTAGCTAATGGATTATCCTTTGTAAAACTTTAAAATTATTCTGGTTCAGTTAATCAATGCAATTATATAATACAATACCTTTTAAAATACAATCTGTTTATATTACGAGTGTAAATCGTCAAAGTGCTGTGGTCCAAAATTTATGTATTTTCTTAAGTGGTATTTCTTTAAATTCCATTAATTAAAATTAAGCAATTTCTTTTTTATTTTCCTGCGATATTTTCAGTTTTCTATTCAAATAATTTATCCTTCTTTGTTTTATAGTTCTGTACTTTATTTCTTTTCTTTGATTTAGTATCTGAAAATCCCTCCCAAAAAAGACATCTGAGGGAGTAAGATTATCCAGTGACTCGTGATACCTCTCATTATTGTAATACTCGATAAATTCAGACAGGCTTTTTTCTAATTCCTCCGGTGAAAAATAGTTATCAAGCTTAATTACATTTTTCATAGACCTGTGGTATCGTTCTATTTTTCCTTGTGTCTGTGGATGGCGAACTCTTCCCCTGACATGATGTATTCCTGCTCTGTTCAGGTAATTTGCTAACTCTGTTGATATATAACAGGATCCGTTATCCGACAATAGTTTTGGCCGCTCCTGTTTTTTTAGATGTGTTTTTCGAAGGGCTTCATCGATACAGCGTTCCACATCATCGGATTTCATGTTCCTGCATAACTCCCAGCTTATAATATACCTGGAATAATCATCCATAACAGTTGACAG
>CAZFQS010000024.1:0-2491 GCA_964521285.1 uncultured Bacteroidales bacterium
CCCTAATGAGTTTATTTCTGAATTCAGTTTCAATGAAATGCATTTTAAAAAATATTCTTTCCCTGGTATGGCTCCTGAATTTTACCAGGTAATTGCAGACTATGATGATATAAAATGCCTCTATTACTGTTTTAAGGAGAGGACAGAATCTTCCCATTTCAGGGTCATTACCTCATACCAGTTCTATAAAAGTGAAAAAACGCGTTATCTTGTTCTGGATAATAAGCTGTTAAAGTATAGAAATAGATTCTCTTTTGTCAGACTTTTTCCGGAGGAGAAACGCTATGAAATAAGAAAATATTTAAAATCTGAAAAAATAAAAGTTTTAAAGAGTAACGATGATAGTATAAGAAAACTGATAGAACATTGTCATAAATGTTTAAACCAGAATAATTGAATTCGTTGTACACAGGTAAGGAGTAATTATGAAGATAATATTTTTCATCTGTCTCATTTTTATATCATTTCCAAAGTTATCCGGACAAAAGTCCGATATAACTATATCCCGTAAATTCGATAAAGTTCCCTTTGTTGAATTTGTTGAAGAGATTGAAAAAACAACGGATGCTCATTTTTACTTCCGGCATGATTGGATTAAAGATGTAACTATTTCTTTTTCTGGCACAAATGTATCACTAAGCAAGATATTAACCGACAATTTTAAAAAAACAGGCCTTCATTTCTACAAAGAGGAAGATTATAATTTTTACATTTTCCCGGAGACGCCTCTGTCAACCGACCTCCCTGTTTACAAACACCATTATATTAGCGACCTAAAGCATATTGATAGTAAGGATAGCATTACAGATACTGAAAAAAAATACCTCGAAGGCAGGATGATTGCCTCAATCGAAGTTATTACAGTAGGTGATAAGGAAAAATCAATCAAGGGTAAAACATGCATTATAAATGGTAAGATACGTGAAAAAGAAACTGGGGAGCCCCTTGTCGGAGCTACAATTTTTATTGATGAACTGAAATTTGGTACAGTTACGGATCTGGACGGACAATTCAAACTGGCATTGACCACAGGAAAATACAAAGCTATTTTCAACTATATGTCGATGAAAAAGAAGGAATATTATCTTCAGGTATATTCAAGCGGTACAGTAACAATAGAAATGGAAAAAGAGCTTATAGAAATCCATGAGGTTACAGTCACTGCTAACCGTTTTGATAATGTTAAAGGAATGCAAATGGGATTTGAAAGGGTATCAGCTAAGACTATGAAAGAAATTCCTGTTGTAATGGGTGAGAAAGACATTTTAAAAGTAGTACAAATGTTACCTGGTGTCCAGAATGTGGGTGAAGGTTCATCAGGTTTTAATGTCAGGGGCAGCGCTGCCGATCAGAATATGTTTTATATCAACAGAGTACCTGTCTATAATACTTCTCACCTTTTTGGGTTCTTTACTTCGTTCAGCTCCGATATTGTCAGAGATTTTTCTTTTTATAAAAGCAATATTCCTGCCAGATTCGGAGGCAGATTAGCCTCAATATTTGATATATCAACAAGACAGGGAAATAAGAAAAAATTCTTCACAAAAGGTGGAATTAGTCCGGTTACAGGCCATATTATGATAGAAGGCCCTTTAAAAAAAGACTTTAATTCGGAAGAGGCAAGTAAGACTTCATTTGTTACCAGTTGGAGACGTACATACTCAAACTGGATACTTGAGAGAATAGAAGATTATGATATTCAAAACAGCAGCGCATTCTTTTATGATGCAACTTTAAGCTTAAACACAGAAATTAACGATAAAAACCTTTTTAAAGTATTTGGCTACACAAGCGCTGACCAGTTCACGTTATCTACCAAGAACGACTATAGTTATTCCAATACTGGGGCTTCATTAAGCTGGAAACATTTATTTTCTTTATCATTAACAGGTAACCTTTCCCTGGTTTTTAGCCGCTATCTTTTCAGCAATACAGACAAAAACGAAGTTTCAGAAGAATATAAGCATACATATTTCATTAACCATTACGAAACTAATGCCGATTTTTTATTAGTGACTCCTTCAAATCACAGTATTGAATTTGGCAGTTCCACAATCTTCTATGATCTGAACCGTGGTGATATAGTCCCTTACGGTGAAGAATCGCTTAGGATTACTTCTTTTTTGGGAAAAGAAAAGGGAATAGAATGTGCTGTTTATATTTCGGATGAATATCAGGTTTCCCCCCGTCTTTCATTGTTAGGAGGTGTAAGGTATAGCTTTTTTGGCCAGCTTGGACCCGCTGAAATAAATGAGTATTTTTCCGGTAGCCCTAAAAACAAAAACAATATCAAAGAAACAAATACCTATAATAAAGGGCAATTAATAAAACTTTATTCCGGACCTGAATTAAGAGGTGCATTTAATTATAGGACCGGAAACAACAGCTCGGTAAAGTTATCCTATAACAGATTACGCCAGTATATATTTATGCTGAGCAATACTATTGCAATTTCACCAAATGATCAATGGAAGTTATGTGATTATCATAT
>CAZFQS010000024.1:2591-4127 GCA_964521285.1 uncultured Bacteroidales bacterium
CCTATAAGTATTTATTATTCAGAAGGTCAGCAATTTATGCATTTCTCTGAAAGAAATAAATACCGTATACCCGATTATTTCAGAATAGACCTATCCATAAACCTGGAAGGAAACCTGAAGTACAAAAAATTAACTCACAGCTACTGGATGCTAAATGTTTATAACCTTTTTGGACGCAAAAATGCCTATTCTGTTTATTATGAAGCGGAAGATGGCATAATTAAGGGATACAGGCTTTCAATTTTTGCAAGGCCTATCGTTACTTTATCCTGGAATTTTAAGTTTGGCAATTACTCAACCGAATAGAATATAAAAAGCATTATGATGCTGAAAAAATTTAATGATCACCGCAAATATAAACTCCAAAAAGTTAAAAGATTACATATCCGGATTTTACTCTTATGGCTGTTAGTTGGTACATCATTGATTTTTGCCCTTTGCATCGATCCCTTCGACCCTGATATCAATGAAGAAACAAATTTAATTACAGTAGACGGGAGTGTGATAAAGGGACGCGTAAAACAGACTATTACTATTACCCGCGCCTCTTCATTAATGGAACCGGAATTTATACCTTTAGAGAATTGCAATGTTAAAATAATTGATGATTACGGAAATGAGTTCATGTTTTATAAAGAATCGGAGGGAACATACGTCGCAGAAATTGATGATGAATTTCTACAATACAACAGACAGTATAAATTAGTTTTCAGCACACAGGAAGGGAACACGTATGAGTCTGCCCTTGAAACTCTTTTGGAAAGTGCCCCTGTTGATAGTTTTTACTTCATTAAAGAAAGTCAATACTCATCTTCATCAGAAGAAATGGAGGAAAGAGTCCAGTTCTATGTTGATTTAAAAGCTCCTGAAGAGGGAACAAGATATTACCGCTGGGAGGTTGTTGAAACTTATGAATACCATAGCCCTTATTATATAGATGGATATTATGACGGACAGGAATATTATTATTTTCCAAGGCCGTTAGATAGTTTATATGCTTGCTGGACTACTCAAAAGGTAAGTGGATTATACTCATCCAACACCATCAACCTGATTAAAAACGAAAAGAAAAAAATACCTTTAAATTATGTCGCCAGAGGATCAATAAAGTTGTCAGTGAAATACAGTTTATTAATAAGACAATATGCACTAAATGAGGGAGCATATGATTACTGGCATCAGGCTAAAGTGGAAGCCGAGGAATCAGGAGGTTTATATACAAGTCAACCGGCCCAGTCAATTTCGAATATTGTAAATATTAATGATAAAGAAGAAAAGGTATTAGGTTTCTTCTGGGCTTCCTCACGCTCGGAAAAGCGGATATTTTTTGAAGAGCCTTCTCAATACGTAAAACCATTTGATTACTGTGTTCTGGATACGCTTGACACTGTTTATCCCGGGCCTGGACCTTACCCTATCTATTTTACTTATAATCCTTTAACCGACACCAGGAAGACTGCCAATCAGGAATGTTTCGATTGCACTAAGAAGGGTGGTTCACTGGAAAAGCCTGATTTCTGGTAATTGAAGATTAAT
>CAZFQS010000024.1:4227-53833 GCA_964521285.1 uncultured Bacteroidales bacterium
TGGCACAGGGAAAGTTTCCGCTTAGCAAAAACGGGTCCTCCGGTTTTATTGAAATCAATAAAGATGTAATTACAGGCAATTACTATCTCAGAGCATATACAAAATGGATGCGCAATTATTCACCGTATAAATACGCTTATATACCTCTCACAATTATAAATCCATTTGAAACAAAAACAGATATCGGCCCACCTGAGGATGATACCCTGCAGAGAGTTTTTTTACATAGTTTAAATAGTGGCACAAGAGGCATTCTTTGTTCAACATCGGGGAAAAAATATAAAAAAAGACAAAAAGCCGAACTGGAATTGATAACTAAAGATGTTGATCCCAATCATATTTATAATGTCTGTATTACAATAGTCAGGATTGGAACAATTGATACAATCACTGCTACTGTCAAACAAGACGAATCAAACAGAATCCTGGCCCCGAAAAAAGTTGAATACCTCCCGGAAATAAGAGGTATTTCTGTTTCAGGCAAGGTTATGGATAAAGATAGTCATAAACCATTGGAAAACGCTACTGTAAACCTTACCACACCTGTAAGCGGATTATATTATGCAGGGTATAATACCAGCCGTGACGGTAAATTTTTATTCACATTTCCATTTATGCAGGGAAAACATGATTTTTATATGGGGCTAACAAAAGTTGACACCATAGAAGCTGAGATACTAATTGACAATGACTTTTGTGATGCTCCGGTAGCCCTGCCCTTCATACCGTTCGAACTGAATGATTTGAAAAAAGAACTTGCCCGTGAAATGATGATTAATATGCAGATAAATCAGAAGTATCTATCGGAAGATATTTCTTTAATGGATAAAGAAAAGAATTTCGAGGAACACAAGGTCTTTTACGGCAGCGCACAAAGCATAATCTACACAAAAGATTATATCGAACTACCCAACCTGCAAGAATTCTTCTTTGAGCTAATACCCGAGGTGACAGTATTGTACTCGAAAAGAAAACCACATTTAAAAATTAACAAACCAACAAGCCTGACTTCCTATCCCCCTCTCATATTAATTGACAATATACCGGTAGACAATAATGAGGAACTTCTTAAAATTACAACAAACAGAATAGAGCGGATAGAGTTAATAAACCAGGGATATACCAAAGGCAACATGTTGTTTAACGGGCTGATTAGCATATACTCAAAAAACAATGATCTTGCAGGTATTGAATTACCAGCAAACAGCATGTTCTTTACTTATAACTTATTTTCAGATGAAAGTTACTATCCAGCTGATTACTGGAAAAATATTCAAAATTTAAGAATACCTGACAGAAGAAATTGCCTTTACTGGCAACCTGATTTCAGATTAACTTCCGGTAAAAAGTCGGTAATTTCCTTTTATACATCAGACAGTAAAGGTGATTATATAGTCTTTGTGCGAAGTAAGAACAGCAAGGGAGAAACTGAAATTTACGGCACCTGCTTCTTTTCAGTTGATTAGTTATTCTTAAGTTTGCTTCCTGCGCTCATAAAACTTATAGTGTCCTCCTTAACCTTATCCCTCACTCCTGGAACCAGAGTGCAACTATTTGAAAATTTTTGAGTATAAAAAATCAAATGAGGCTGTTTTAATTATAAAGAAAAATAAAATTATTATTCTACATTTGCTTTCATACAATTTCTTCAAAAATAACACGAGGATTTATCATTCTTATTTATTGACAAAATCTGCAAACATATTTACAGACTAACAAAATTATCATTCATGAATAAAAAAAAGGTATTAACCGCGATCAAAGCATTAATTATTATATGCTTAATTTCCACTTGCAGCATTTATTCCCAGACATGGTATGAGACTGCTGAGCAACGAATTGATACCATTCGCAAAGGAGACTTTACTTTACGTATCACCGATACATTGGGCAATCCTTTTACTGATTCGGTAAATATTCGCCTGAGAAAACACGAATTCCCCTGGGGAAACACGATAGACTTTTTTGATAACTCACCCCTTTCAAAATGGAAACAGGCTGCTTTATTAAAATATTATAACTCCGGAGTAGTGGAAAGATTTAAGTGGCCATACATTGAAGGTACTCCAGGAAGTATGAATTATTCAGAAGTAGATTTTGTATATGACTGGGCAGAGAAAGTCGGCTGGGACATTCGTGCACATACACTGATATGGGGAGGTAATAGCTATGGGAAGATGCCTTCGTGGACATGGAACATGGGGGGTCAGGAATTATATGATGAATGTGAAACACATATCAGGCGGGAAGTAAGTCGGTATAAAGGTACAATAAAGGAATACGATGTAATAAATGAACCTTTACACGAAACCTGGCTCGCTGATAATGCAGGTGATTCCATAAACTGGAATGCCTTTAAGTGGGCTGACCAGGAAGATCCTGATGCCCGTCTGTTTGTAAACGAATATAATGTTATAGTATGGGGCACATACGGATTTATCGATGAAGTTCAGAATATGATTGACCATGGCGCTCCTATTGATGGAATTGGAGTGCAGGGGCATATGGAAGACTGGATCAACTGGAATGATGTGAAAACAAAACTCGATGCAGTGGCTGAACTGGGCCTGCCAATAAAGGTTACAGAGTTCGACATGAAAATTGACCAATACGGTGTAAATGATCAAAATATGGCCAATTATTACGCGACAATGATGCGTACATGCTTTTCACATCCTGCTGTGGAAGGTTTTATATGGTGGGGATACTGTGATCCGACTTACAGAGAAGGCTCAGGTATCTTTTCAGAAGACGGAAGTCCGAAAATTGCTGCTGATACTGTTTACCACCTTATCCATGAAAAATGGTCAACAAATATAAAAACTATGCCTGAAGTTAATGGTACTGTCCAGTTTCATGGTTTTTACGGGGATTACAAAGTATACTTAAAATCAGGTGATGAGAATGTGGTTATTACTGCTTCATGCCTTAAAGCTGATGGCGGACAGGAAATTGCAGTCAGTCTCACTGATGCTGTACTTGAATCTCCCCATCTGTTACAAATAAATCATAACTTTGACGGGACAGTAGTTTATCTTTATTTCGATAAAGAAATGCAGGATCCCTACTCCCATATTTCCGACTTGGTTGTTATTTGTCCACCAATATCTATAGATATAGATTCAGTCGTACTGGATGCTGAAGACAATAAAATAGTTGAGATTTATTTAACCTCTAATCTCAAATACAATACCTATTATTGCTTTACTTACGTACCAGGATCCTGGGGATCAACAGACGGGGCGTTACTCGATGCTACAGGTCCTGAGACAATGATTAATAAAATACCCGGTTGTATAAGTGCACAGACTACTGTTGAAGGAGATGCTGTAGAAGTATTTCTAAGTGAAGCTGTCAGCGATCCGTCAGGATCGCTCGCAGACTGGCAGGTACGCACGAGCTCTGGTTATGCGGAATTATTAGGTATCGATTGCAAACCGGGAAATGATTCGGTTTTGGTCATAACACTGGCCAGTCCAGTATCATCAGGCGAAAATGTAAGAGTATATTATAACCGGGGCACACTAACCGCAACCAGCGGCTACTGGCTGGATGATATTAACGTGAGAGTTGAAAATATGGTCCCTTCAGCAATAACAAATAATATAAATGAAAATTTTAAGGTGTATCCAAATCCTTTTTTGAATGAACTAAATTTAGAATGCAATGAATGTGAATATTTTGATGAAATTTTGATAACGGATGTTCTGGGAAGAGAAGTTAAACATCTGATAAATCCTAATCCGGTTCATGTTGTGATTAATTTAAACGGACTGGAAAAAGGGATTTATATTCTCCATCTTAAAAAAAGCGGAACCATAATAACTAACATAAAAATCTCAAAAGAATAACATTATTCTTACAATTCTCTCTTTATTTTCAATGCATCGCCTGTATCCTCCATTTCAAAGATATGGGGCCGTGAATTGCGGTTATTGGGTGCATGAAGTACCATCATCAATTTCCCGTCAAAGGTTTCAAACAGCATTCCGTGTCCTCCGTCATCGCTATAGAGCGGATCGGACTGCTGTATCCACAGCCCGGCCAGCCTGCCTGATTCTGAAAAAGCAACTCCTTCAGTATATCCCCCTTCACCGTAACTTGCCCAAATCATCATTAATTTACCGTATTTATTTTTCCAGAGGTACGGTCCATCTGTTACAAAACATCCTTCAGTCCTGGATGCCAAAACCCAGGGGCCGGCATTTCCCCTGAACATAAGTACGGGTTCCCCAATGGTCTCTGAAAGGTCATCTTTCAATTGCATATACTCCATGGTTCCATTTGAGATCTGAACCCATTCATGGGCATACACTATATAAGGTTTTCCATCCTCAACCCACAATGTGGCATCCAGAGTCATCATGTCCATAGGTAATGTTGAATGGTTCTGAAATGGCTTAAAAGGTCCGGTTAACGAATCACTCACCAGAATTTGAGATCCCCTTGTAACCCGTGGCCTCCAGTTGGGCCACTGCTCATCAAACTTATTATTGGTATTGAAAGTTAGGAACAGGTAGTATTTCCCTTTATAGAAATGAAGTTCCGGAGCCCAAATATTTACTATATCAATTTCGCCCCAGAAGTTATCGGGAATTTCAAAAATCGTCCTGGGATCTTCCCAGTGAATAAGGTCTTTACTCCTATAGGATAATACAGCCCTCCCTCCCGGACCTATCATATAGTAATACCCGGAAGTGCTGTCAGGGAAAATACATACATCGCGCCAGTGCATGTCATATAGTTTAACTTCCTGCGGTTTATCTGGTCCGAATTGTGCATTCACCCGCGCCGGCAGAATTGATATCAAGATTACTATCAATACAAATACTATTTTTTTCATAATGAGTTTAATTTACGAGACACTTATATTCTAATCCGTTTTTTAACCGGTACGATATGAAATATCTGTCAATATAATAAGCATTCCCTCAGACAGGACAAAAAAAGCAAAATACCGGCCATAAGTGAAATAGTCACCACTCCCGTATAAAATAGTTTTACCGATATTCTTTTGCTTATCAGTTTACCAAGCTGGATGCTTAATATAAGCACAGGTAATGATATAAAAAATATCTTAAAGGTAATAACATGTACAATCCCTATTTTAATATAATCGGCCATAGCTACAGATGCTGTTATAATACTGAACCATGCGAATGTAGATCTGAAATTCTGCGTATCAAGTTTTAAAGAAGTTAAAAATAAAGCCAGAGGAGGACCGCTCACAGATAAGCTACCTCCTAAAAAACCGCTGATAGTACCGGCAATAGCGTTTCCCCTCTTTAACTTTCTTATTTTAAAACGATAACCGGATAAAAACATTACAGATAAAACAATTAAGACAACGGAAGCCATTAATTTTAACCATTGCTCAGGTAAAAATTTTAACACAACACTGCCACAAACAATTCCTGCAACCCCTGTTACTGATAAAAGAATTATGCTTTTTTTAATTCTTAACTGGCCGGACTGCAAAACAATTTGCACTGACGAAAACAAATTGAATAACATGATAATGGGAATGAGGGCTTTTATGGGAATAAAATAAACAAGCAGTGGAAGTGAGAAAAGGGCAAATCCAAAGCCGGTTGTGCCCTTAACAATTCCGGACAAAAAAATGATGCTTAATATGATTATCCATATTGTAACTGTCATAGAGATAATTTGCTGTTAAATATTCTGATTTTGATCTTTCTGAAAAATAATTCGACTAATGTTGCACCTGCAATAACTGCAAGTGTACCATAAAATGCTGGCTCCAATCATTGTTCCCACTGCAATAGAGACTACTTCTGCTAATCCAAGTTTCTTTTCCTTCATCATCTTAACTTCAGGTTTTAAACGAGGAATCTATATTCCCTTTTTACAGTGAACCCTTTTCAAGAATCTTTGCTGCTTTTAGAGGAATTATTTCAGGAGCCTCAGACCCTAGACCTATAATATGAATAAATTGTTTCAATTCTCTTGAGTCTTTTTTATTTACCAATTCCGATAATACATGATGTGCACCCTTTCTTAAATAGTAAGACATGCCATTTGCGACCAGTGCTTCCAGAAGTGGTTTGATACTGTATCTCCCAATCCTGATTAATGCCTCGGCAGCAATCCAGCGTATTTCACTTTCCCTGTCCTCCAGCATATCTATTGCCCCCTGAATAGATGATTTATGAGCGATCATCTCCACAACTTTGATGGCCTCTTTGCGGGTTGTTTTATAATTTGATTTCATCAATTTATGCATCACCGGAAGTATTTTTTCCCCTTCTTTTACAAAATTCTCCTTTACCTCAATATGCTTTTTATAGTTATTGACATCAATCAAACTAAATAAACGAGTTAAGATTCTGTGAGGAAACCCAAATTTCCTCAATTCATTTCTTTTATTTAACATTAAGCTCATGATCCTGTATATATATTAATTCTTGAATTTTATCTTTGAATGATCCAGTATACTATAAACCTGAACTTTTAAATAGTCGGTAATGAAAAAAGCAACCAAAGCATAACCCCAGACAAACAGTGCCAGTTTCCAACTCAGAGCAGGCAGTAAGAAACCGTAAACAACAATAAAAGTGGCAATAATTTGCGTTATGATTACTGCAAACAATAGCGATTTTGCAGGTCTGACAGTCCAGAAGTGTCCTTTGGTACGGGCTACAAACACAGTAAGATGACCAGCCACAGAAAGTTTCAGATAGATAAAAGATTGAAGAGTTTCATTACTCATGTGAAAAACCTCCTTACCGATAAAAAAGATACCGAACGAACTGAAAACGCCAATAATTCCAAGAACAGTTGAAATGCCAATGGTGTTTCTCATATTCCATCTGTCGGGTGTTGCAGAAACCTTTACGTTATCAAAAGCTATTGCCATAATAGGGGCATCATTTAATAAAGCAAGTAAAACGATCATCAGGGTTGTTACAGGATAAAATTGAAATGTAATAATTGACAGCGTTATGAAGAGAAGTACACGTATTGTCTCGGAAATTCTGTAAATTGAATAATTTCCCATGCGTTGAAATATTCTACGGCTTTGCCTGATCGCATCAATAATAACAGACAGGCCAGGTTTAGTCAATACAATAGAGGCAGCGGATTTGGCTGCGTCAGTAGCACCTGAAACAGCGATTCCTGCATCTGCTTTTTTCAAAGCAGGAGCATCGTTGACTCTATCACCGGTCATTCCAACTATATGTCCCTTTTCCTGTAGTAATTCAACAATATCGTATTTGTGTTCGGGAAATACCTGCGCGAATCCATTTGAATTCTCTATTAAACGTGTAGCTTTGCGATCATCCAGGGCCAATAGTTTATCTGCAGGTATGATATTTTGTCCCATACCCACCTCTCCGGCTATTTGTCGTGCTATCGCAGTATGATCACCAGTAACCATCTTCACTTCAACCCCCATTTTTTGTGCCTGTTTAATCGTATCCGCAGAATCAGACCGAGGGGGATCATATAATGGTATCAATCCAACATATTGCCATTTATTTTTTGAACCGACATGAGCAACGTCCAGTGCTCTGTAGCCTTTTTTGGCAAATTCGACGACGTTATGGTTAACTTTTGATTGTAACGATTGATCATTGCTAACAAGTGAAAGAATTACCTGTGGTGCTCCCTTTGCAACCTTGAATATATTATTCTTTTCATCGTGTACACTTGCCTCCGTGTGTTTGGTAACAGGGTCAAAAGGCTTAAAATTTTCTATGGTATAATTTGTTAATAAATCCTGTATTTCAGAAATTCCTGATGATTTCTCCAGAATAGCGCTGTCTATTGCATCCAGGTCTTCAGCATTTGAGGCAAGTGAGGCAAACAAAAGAACTTGATTTTTTGTGAAATTGTCGAATGGAACCACATCAGCTATGGTAAGTTCATTTTTGGTGATAGTGCCTGTTTTATCGGAACAAAGTATGTCCATTCCTGCCATTTCTTCAATGGATGCAAGCTTGCTAACAATGGCCTCTTTCTTTGCCAATGCTGCTGCACCGACAGCCATAGTTACTGATAACACTGCAGGTAAGGCTGCTTCCTCGCTTTCCAGTCCGTTCTGGGAAGTTCTCAGTTCCTTGAAAAGATCCTCTGCAGATCGCTTTTTAAATTCTTCAACTGATGGTGTCATACATTGTTTTCTTGGTTAGTAATTGAATCTATTTGGAAAATGGTATAAGTGTATAACCAAATTAATTTGAATAAGATTTATTATATCTCTACAAAATAATTAATATTAAGGGTCAGATGCGTTTTCGAATCTCATCTATCTCTTAAATAACCACAATAAAATAAAGTTAAGACAAATTAATTAAATAAAGTGACTTTCATACATTAGATTATTCTTCTATTTCACCAAAATAATATATTTTTACTGTATATAAATCACATATTCAGAAGCCAATTATGAAAGCTCTGGTTATTTAAATTGAACGCAACTTTTATATAACCTTCGCACTAACTAAACTAAACAAGATTATGAAAAAAAGACCACTACCAAATTGCACCGGCATGGAACGATGCCGGCTGAAAAAGACAAAGCTGGCTGCAAAGCTAACACTCTTGTTAGCTGTATTGTCTATAGGTAATTTAATGGCAGAGGATATTCATCATATCACTCAAGACCGGACAATTACAGATTCTCCTGTAATAAAAGAGCAGTCTGTGGCTGAAAAAGCCCAGGAGGTGAATATTCAGGGAACAGTTACTGATGCTACTACAGGTGAACCATTACCCGGTGTTAATATTGTAGTAGAAGGTACTACTTTAGGAACCATGTCAGATGTTAATGGTAACTACTCTGTAACTGTTCCGGATACTGAAGCTACACTTCAGTTTTCTTTTATTGGTTATATAACAGAGAGTATTACTGTAGGTAATCAAAATGTTATTAATGTGCAACTCATTCCGGAAATTAAAACACTGGAAGAAATAGTGGTAATCGGGTATGGTACAACTACCCGTAAGAATTTTACAGGTTCAACAACCACAAAGAAAGTTGAAGATTCCCCTTTGGCCCTGATCCCTAATACCGATGTAATGGATGTTTTAAGGGGAGTTGTGCCTGGCATGTCCGTTTCGCAGCAACAAGGCGCCGGTCAAAGCCCTGAACTTTTGATCCGTGGGCAGAAATCTATTAAAGAAGGAGTTAATGATCCATTAATTGTATTAGATGGAGTTATCTTCATGGGAGCTATTCGTGATATTGATCCTTCAACGATCGAAAGCATTACCGTGTTGAAAGATGCAGCTACTGTTGCCGCATATGGCTCACGTGCAGCCAATGGAGTGATCATGATTAACACTCAAAGGGGTAAAATTGGTAAACCTGTTATCAGTTTTAAAAGTTCTTATGGTATCTCAAAAGTAATAAACAAAGCTGATGTTTTAAGCCCGGAGGACTGGATAAGAAAGATAAACCTTACACTGGGTTTACAGGAAGATGCGGACCCAACAAGCTGGATGTCGGATTTTGAAGATAAAAATTATGAAAATAGTATAACAACCGACTGGCAGGATTATTGTGAACATACAGGTCACACTCAAAATCACTCCCTATCTGTATCCGGAGCGACCGAAAAAATGGATTATTATGTCTCTGGTTCTTACGTAAAAACGGAAGGTGTATTAGTAGGTGATGATTATGACCGCAGAGCTGTTACTGCCCGTTTAACCACTGATATTACAGATTGGCTGGAAGTTGGCGGCAACGTTAATTATAGTTTCAATGATTATTCAGGCCCAACGGTTTACGATATCTACCAGGCTATCCGTTTAACCCCCTACGGCCGGATTTACCGGGATGAAGAAAAAGGTTTGCTAGAAAAGTTCCCTGCAACGGAAGGTCTTTGGAGGGTCAATCCGTTATGGGACGTAAATAGCGGCACTATTGATGACCATGACGTATATTACACAACGATTCTTAATGGTCACACAGTGATTAAATGTCCATGGATAAACGGTTTAAGCTATCGTTTAAATTATTCATATACCAACCGGTCAGAAGAACGCGATTATTTTACCCATGAAGGATTTTATATTGCTGAAGGGGTTTCCGATGATCGTTATTCTATTGAAAGCATGGCCAGTTCTTTACCCAATGCCAACGGGTACAACGGACGCGGCAGCAAAGTTGCATGGATTTGGGACAATATCATTAACTATAAGCGCTTGATTGGAAAACATAATTTCGATATAACAGGTGTCTATACC
Source organism: uncultured Bacteroidales bacterium (assembly GCA_964521285.1). Lineage (GTDB taxonomy): Bacteria > Bacteroidota > Bacteroidia > Bacteroidales > UBA10428. The sequence goes on from CAZFQS010000024.1 coordinate 14,443, forward strand.
CGTGATTATTATCATTTCAACTATCAAAGGCATACAGGCAGAGATTTTTCCGAAATGGGAAATACAGCGTTAGGTTATGATGGGCTGGTTTATGCAGGAACTCAGGTAATAACTTCTTTATATGACACCATCAGAACAAATATAGGTTATCTTGGTCGTATCAACTATAGTTATGATGATAAATACCATCTGTCAGCTTCTGTAAGGCGCGATGGTGCTTCAGTATTCGGAGCAGATAACAAATGGGGGGTATTCCCATCCGTTGGTGTTGCCTGGACTATTACCCGGGAAAGTTTCATGAATAATATCAACCTGATTGATTATCTAAAATTGAAATTCTCATGGGGAATCAATGGGAACCATTCCGTAAGACCTTATCAAACTTTATCTACCCTTTCATTGGGGCAGGATGGAGGATATGCCTACACATTTGGAAATACATCAGAACTTTATTGGGGACAAAGGATTGACCATATAGGCAATACCTATTTGAAATGGGAAGAAACCGCAGCGATAAACGGTGGTTTTGAGTTAAACATGTTCAATAACCGTATTGGCTTAAATATGGATGCATATTTTTCCAAAACAACAGATCAAATATTCAAGCGAACCATTCCTGTAATGGGAGCTGGTATTACTGAAATTGATGCAACTATTGGTCAGATAGATAACAAGGGGATTGAAGCGACCTTAAATACCCAGAATATAAAGAATAGTAATTTCGAATGGAATTCTTCTTTAATTTTTTATATGAACCGGAATAAATTAGTTGAATTATATGGTGATGGAGAGGATGATATAAATGCAAACCTGTTTATTGGCAAATCTTTAGGTGGCATTTATGGATATGAAGAGGTTGGCATTATACAGGAAGAAGGTGACGAGGATTATTTGAGTATTAATATAGGAGTTCCCGGTGATGTAAAATTCAGGGACATAGATGGCAATGATACAATCAATGAAAAAGACAGGCATATTTTAGGTTATGAAAAAGAAAATTTCCGTTTGTCATTTGTCAACACCTTAAAGTATAAAAACTTTGAATTATACACTTTGATAACCGGTATCTTTGGAGGAAAGGATTATTATAAAGCCATCAATCTTTATGCGTATCGTAGTATGACTGATGTTCCGTGGGATAATAATTTTGATCACATCTGGTGGACTGCAGAAAATAAAAGTAATACATATCCCAGGGTAAACTATGCCAATAATGATTTTACACCTCTTCAAAGCCGTTCATTTGTAAGGTTACAAAATCTCAGCCTATCCTATAGTTTCAATCAGTCATGGATAAAAGAACTCCATATCGATAATTTAAAGTTATATATATCAGCAACCAACCTGTTTACTATTACCGGTTGGGAAGGGGGTGACCCGGAAACCGGGCAGACATTGAAATATGATGGATATGGTTATGGATATCCGCTTTCAGCTGTTTATTCAATGGGTATTAATTTAACATTCTAATTTAATTTTAATAGTATGAAAATGAAAACAAAAATATATTATATCGCGGTTATAATTTCTTTTCTGATTTTTATGACCACATGTAATGATGATGAGTTTCTTGAAGAAAACCCGTCTACATTCTACACGATTGAGAATTCATTTAATACACTTTCCCAGGTGGAAGCTAGTGTTACAAACATGTATCTTCATATCCGTTACTGGTTCCAGTTCAATTATTTGATGAAAGGCTCCGGAGCAGATTTACTGGATGTTCCGTTTTGGAGAGGCAGTGGTAATGGAGATTCAAATTTTAGTTTATGGTCGCCGGACTATCAACCGGTGGAAGATATCTGGAATGCATTTTACCAGTTAGTTAGCTATGCTAACCAGACCCTGGAAGGTGTTGAGGTGGGAAATATTACCTGGCCCGATGAAGAGGATCGTAATTACATAATATCACAGGCTAAATTTTTCCGGGGTTTCGCATTTATGACTTTAGGGGAATTATTTGGTGGTGTACCTTTGGTAGATCAATTATATACCAACCCTAAATACGATTTTGTTCGCTCAACAAGGGAAGAAACGTATCTGTTTGCTATCAGAGACCTGGAGGACGCTTTGACCGGAATGCCTGATTATCCTGAAGAAGCCGGGCGTGTGGCAAAAGGGGCAACTTACCATTATCTGGCAGAAACGTACCTTGCACTGGCAACTGAGTTGGGAAACGATAAAGCTTACCTGGATGCCTCAATTGAAAATGCAACAAAAGCCATGGAACTTCACTCATTGATGACAAGCCGTTTTGGCAGTCGCGCTACCCCGGGTGGCGCCCCTAATGTGAACGGTATTGCTGCTTATTATGAAGATGGCAATGTCTTTTTCGATCTTTTTCAACGGGGCAATCTTGATTATGAAGAAGGAAATACAGAAGCCTTATGGACCCTTCAGAATGATTACGATGCATATCTTGCACATCCGGATAATAATAATCCTAATGATAATTATTTGAATTATCCTCGTTATTTATCACCTGTTCCGCGAGATGCAAATTGGAATTCGACATATAAAGAAACTAATTCCTCTCCATGGCCCGAAAAAATAGATGCCTATGTTGGAGGGCGTGGTGTTTCATTTTACGCACCTACTGATTATGTGCAAAATGTAGTATGGGAAGGCGATTACTGGGACGATATGAGAAACTCTCCGGTTAATATTCGCCGTGTTCTTGTATGTACTGACACTGCTTCTTCCTATTACGGTGATACTGTTACCCTTGATATGCTGGATCAAACCACGCTTGAACGTTTATATCCAATCTGGACAAAATTTGCACCGATCGATGACTGGGGTTATGAAGACCTTGCAAATGGGGGCAACAGAAATGCACAGCTCCGCACGTATATATACCAGGATGATTATGCATGCCGCCTTGCCGAAACATATCTTATACGTGCAGAAGCCCATTGGCGTGATGGGAATTCGGCAAATGCCGCTGCCGATATAAATGTACTCCGTAACCGTGCACAATGTTCTCATCTTGTAACAGGAGCTGAAGTTTCCCTGGACTTAATCCTTGCCGAACGCGTACGCGAACTTTTTGTAGAAGAAAGACGGTGGTGTACATTGTTACGTATTGGAGGGACAGTTGCAATCGATCAGATTGCCAAATACTCATATTTTGCAGGTTCCGAAAACACTTACTATCTGGGAGCCAGCGCTGTACCTTCAGGCTGGAACCTGTGGCCGATACCTCAAACAATAATTCAGGCAAATTTGGATGCAGTTCTTGAACAAAATCCCGGTTGGGAATAAATAGATATTAAAAGTTATTAAACTTTAACCTGGAGGCTGTCTCCAAAGGGCGGCCTTTTTGTATTTTTGTCGGGGTGGTGAGATTACTCACTAGCTTTGCTCGCTTACGAGATCGCTTTGCTAAGTTGCTCCCTTCGGTCACGATCTCGTTCGAGTCTATCCAAAAAGAAAAAAGGATCCATTTGAGTTTGGTAATCTGCAGGGATAATACGGCACCCATATAAATAAGTGTTAAAATTGCATTTAAGATAATAATAACCTAATGAAACCCACCAAAATTATTTAAAAAAGTTTATGAAAGCTTTACGAAAGTTTAAATAATTAATTATATTTGTCTTGTTACTTTTCGAAAACTAATCATTGATCTAATTCTAAATATACTATTCTTATGATTAAAGCACTACAAAAAGCAACTTGCCGCTGGTTATTCTTAATAATAACTTTAATGTTTATTACCCAGGTAAACGGGCAAGTAGATGTGAGTGGAAAAATAATTTCTGCTCTTGACAATTCACCTCTCCCTGGAGCAACAGTAATGGAAAGAGGAACCTCAAATGGTGTTGTAACAGATCCGGATGGAAACTATAAAATTACTGTAACCAACCAGGATGCAGTATTAGTTATTTCTTATATGGGATTTCTAAAGGAAGAAATGCCAGTTAATGAGCAGGCAATCATTAATGTATCCCTGGTAAATGATTTATTAAGCATGGAGGAAGTTGTAATTATAGCTTATTCGGAAAAATCAAAAACTGAAATATCCAGTGCAGTAGTATCTTTACGGGCAGAGGATATTAACCAGGTAACTGTTAATAGTGTTGAGGACATGCTCATAGGCAAAGTTGCCGGTGTGCATGTACAAACCTCATCAGGTCAGCCCGGTGAAAGCAGTGATATTAGAATTCGTGGGGTTGGCTCAGTGTTTTCCCCACAAAAACCACTGATTGTTGTAGATGGTATAATTGGAGGCTCGTATAACCCCAACGATATTGAAAGTATTTCTATTCTTAAAGATGCGGGTGCTACAGGATTATATGGATCTGCGGCAGCTTCTGGCGTAATCCTGATTAAAACAAAAAGCGGAAAACCAGGTAAACCAGAGATTAGGGCACAGATAAAACGAGGTATTAAACGCCCTGAATTCGGAAACTATCAAATGATGAATACTCCCGAATTGTATGCATATCACAAATTCTTATATTCACCTGCCTTATTCCCCATTGCACGCCCCGATAGTTTGTTAAACTATGATTTCGATTGGGTGAATAATTCTTACAGACAATCAAACATAACCTCTGTAAACGTTTCTGCATTGGGCAGCAGTGAGAAAACAAACTATTACATATCTGTTGACTATTTGGATGATAATGGAACACTAAGAGGCACAAATTATGATCGGCTAAGCATTCGTTCTAACATAAAATACCAATTGAACAAAAGGCTTAATATCGGTTCAAATATCGTATTAAACCATAGTAAAAGTACATACGCTAACTGGAATATGTCAGAAGGTGTTTTCAGGCTTCAACCCTGGGATCAGCCTACATATCCTGATGGAGAACTAGTTTATGATGTTGCTGATGCCGGATGGTTATCGAATCTTATTAGCAATCCTTATCATTCTGAGCAATATAACAGGGAGGGTGGATACGATATAGACGGGTCCGCTAATTTTACCCTCGATATAAAAATATTCGATTGGCTTAAAATTGATTCCTGGACGACCCTTGGTATGGGGTATGGTAAATTTGAAATTATTTCTTCACCCAAAAGCTATGAAGGTGCTTCAGATGGAGGAAGAATAGAAAATGACATCTATTTGGACCAATCTATCAGTAATACCTTTCTTCTTAAGTTTAGCAAAGAATTCGGGTCACACGGACTCGATGGTTTGGTTGGAACAGAAATTGGAAGCTATAAAAGTGAACGAGATATTGGTGGTGAAGCTGTTGGATTTTTAGATGGTCAGGTGGTAATGGGAGTTGCCGGTGCTCAGGTAAAACCCTTAGGAACCATTGTTGAATCAAGAGGTGTATCACTGTTATCACAATTAAATTACAACTTCGCCAAGAAATATTTTGCGACTGTCTCATATCGACGTGATGGGAACTCTAAATTTGCTCCCAAAAATAAATACGCATCCTTTTTTACATATGCAGCTTCATGGCTCGTTAGTAATGAAGAGTTTATGAATCAACTTGAGTATATTCACTATTTAAAAATCAGGGCCAGTTACGGTGCTGTAGGAAATTCATCTTTCCCTGACGACTCATACTATCCTTATTTTCCATCATTTACAGCAGCCGGGGTATATAACGGACAATCATCTTATTTTCCGGAAGTGCCGGGTAATTACAATTTAACATGGGAAACCAGTAATCCACTTAATATTGGTGTCGATTTTGGCTTTATAAACCGAATAGAAGTAAACTTCGATTTCTACGACACCAGAACTAAAGATCTGCTGTTTATGAACCCCCTTCCTTCTTCACAGGGTTATCAATTCCAATGGGCAAATGTTGGCGAAATTAGAAACACAGGCTATGAAATAGCAATAAATGCAGCTGCAGTTAAAACAAAAAACATAACCTGGAATTTAAATTTTAATATTTCATCTAATAAAAATAAAATGGTGGCCCTTTCTGATAAAGAAGGTGTCACTGAAATGATAATTAGCAGAGGTGATCCTACTCAGATTCTTATTGTAGGTGGAGGAGCATTTGACTGGTACATGCCGAAATGGCTTGGTGTTAATCCTGACAATGGAGAACCTCTCTGGGAAGACATAATTTATGATGAGAATGGCAATGAAATTGACCGTGTAGCAACAAATATTTATACTGATGCCGCCGAAGATTACCAGAATATGGGGTCTCCATTTCCAGATTTCTCCGGAGGATTCGGAACCTTCTTTTCTTATAAAGGTTTTTCACTTAATGCTGCCTTTTCATATTCTTATGGTAATAAGATATACCACTCAAACCGTCAGGAAGTTGATAATGATGGTGAAAACATATCAGTAAATGCAATGAAATTGCAGGACGGGTGGTCACGCTGGATAAATCCCGGAGATATTGCTACCCACCCTGAACCGATTTATGGAGGTAATCTCAATTCAAATAAATATTCTTCAAGATATCTTGAAGATGGGGGCTATTTAAGACTAAGAAACCTTACGCTAGCATATGACCTCCCTGTTAAATACGCAGAAAAGATAAAGCTTAACGGACTTAGGGTTACTTTGAGTATGGATAATTTGAAAACATGGACAAAATATTCTGGTCCAGATCCGGACGTACCTCTATATTTAGGTGCATGGATTTTACCAGGAACGCAGTTTTTTAAATATCCCATTAGTAAACAGTTCCTGCTTGGACTTGAAATTAGCTTCTAACAAATTAAATCAAAGATTATGAAATATATAAAAAGTAAATACTTCTATTTTATTTTTGTGCTACTCATGATATTTACCGGTAGCTGCGATGATTTTCTGGATCTTAAACCATACGATGCCCTGACTTCTGACCAGTTATTGGTGGATGAAGCTGGAATGGAAGGAATTGCAAATGGTTCGTTAAGAATGATGAAAGATTTGCTTGAAGATGAACCTAATAATGTTTATGTAAGAGTTCTGTTTCAGACTACTGAATTTCCATCAGACAATGTACTGATAGTCAAAAGTACAACAGACCCCTTATGGTTATCTTTTAACCGGGCACACATCTTGTCGCAGGAAAACACCTCATACCTGTGGGCAACCGGTTATAAAATTGTACTAAATGCAAACACGGTAATTAATGGTATTAACATTGATGAGACAACCAGTGATGAAGCAAAACAATATATCGGTGAATGCTATTTTTACAGAGGAATAGTATTCTTCGATTTAGCAAGACTGTTCTCTTTTCCTCCCTCACATGGTACCGAAAATAATGGCATAATTCTACGAACCGGATTAGGTGAAGAGGATGCCAAACCCAGGGCAACTGTAGGTGAAACATACAGGCAAATAATCAGCGACCTTAAAAAAGGAGCCGAACTGATGACAATGAGGTCATCGGACGGGATAAAATATGGTAATAAGTATGCCGCTTTAGGATATTTATCGAGAGCCTACCTGTTTACAGAACAATATGATTCTGTCATTGTGGTAGCAAACGAATTACTCGACGGAAATTCATTTTTTGAACTGGAATCCCGTGAAACTTATGTCTATGGATTACAAAATACCTTTAATTCCAGTGAAGCCATGTTTATCCTGTTTCATGACGATACTGAAAACAGGGGTTCAGGAGCTATTGGTTCCATGTATAACGGCGATGGAGGCTGGGGCGAAGTTTTTCCTTCTGCGCCATTCCGTGAATTAATTTCTAACTATCCACGCGATATACGAAACGAATTGATAGATACTGTATTTGATGCTAATGGCGATCCGGAATTATACCAAGGCACAGCTTTTGAGAAGATCTATGTGACCAAATTTTCATATCAAAATAACATCAACACTTCACACTCGCCTATATTTATGCGTCTATCAGAAGTACAATTAAATAGAGCCGAAGCATACGCACATCTGGGGCAAGACCAGGATGCACTTGATGATGTAAATGCCATCAGAGCAAGGGCCGGTTTGTCAGGTGACGAACTTATAACATTAGGTAACCTTGCCTCACATGGTTTCACAAGCGTGCTTGATGCAGTTTTGAATGAAAGAAGACTGGAACTTGCTTTTGAAGGCCATCGCAGGGATGATTTGTTAAGAAACAAGATTGATCTGGATCGATCTTTTCTTTCTGCTCAGAATGTGAATGGTGAAGATGATATCTATCCATATAATAGCCCACGTCAGATTTATTATATTCCGGCTGCTCAAGAAATTGCCTATAATCAGCTTTGTGAACAGAATGATTAGATATTTCAAATAATACAACTCCAAGGGTAGCGAGCTGGATTTGCCGATCTGTTTTCTACCCTTTATTTTTAACCGTAACTATAATAAGAAATGAAAAAATATCTGCTCACTATTTTATTCATCGTTGCAGCATCGCGCATTTATTCCCAGGTAGAATTAATGGATATATTTCTTGACAACACTATAACAAAGGTACAACCCATGAGCGGAATTGTTTTTTGGGATAATTCTGGTGATAAAAATACAGATGCAATTTCTCTGGAATTTTCTTATATGCTCTTTAATAAGGTAGTAAAAGATAGTGGAATATATAATTGGGATGTAGTTGAAAATAAACTAAATGCCATTGCCGGCAGGAAGCACCAGGCGATTTTTCGTTTTCGTTATGTTTATCCTGGTTATGAAACTTCAGTACCTGAATACATTCTAAACAGAGAAGATTATGATGAAACTGTTGGAGAGTCAGAGGGTAGGGTAACTCATTTCCCGGATTGGACAAATGAAGAATTAAAGAGATTTACATTAGAATTTTATACCAAATTTGCAGAAAGATATGACAATGATCCACGACTTGCTTTTATACAGGTTGGATTTGGTTTATGGGCAGAATACCACATCTACGACGGACCTTTTATTTTAGGTGAGACTTTTCCAAGTAAGGAATTTCAGGAAGAATTCTTCCATCATCTTGATACCACATTTAAAAATATCCCATGGAGCATTTCCATTGATGCTGCAGACGATACCTACTCACCATTCGTGGCAAAACCTGAGTTAAAAAATATTAAATTCGGGCTTTTCGATGATTCCTTTATGCATAAGAATCATAGCGGATATAATACATCAAGCTGGAACTTTTTTGATCGTACAAGATATAAAACCTCACCAGCCGGAGGTGAATTTAGTTATTATTCCGATTATGATCAGAGCCATGTTCTTGACTTCCCGGACGGGCCCTACGGGAAACCTTATGAAACCTTTGCAAAGGATTTTCATATTACTTATATGATTGGTAATGATCAACCCGGTTATCAGACCATGGAGAGAATTAAAGAGGCAAGTATGGCATCAGGCTATAAATTTAAAATTGTACGTCTTCAGACAGCATCAGATACCTCTGTTTTTGAAATTATGAACTACGGTGTTGCCCCTATTTATTATGATGCTTATATTACTGTAAACGGAATCCGATCTCCTGAATCTTTAAAACTGCTTGCTCCGGGTGAAACCAAAACTTATTCATTATCGGCAGCAGCAGAAAATGCTGAGATCACAATTGAATGCGACAAGTTAGTGGAAGGTCAGGAAATACAATTTTATGGAACACAAGAGCTTCCAGTTAGTTTTATAGATAATTTTAAGCAAAATTCTGTCGGATTGCTTTACCCAAATCCTGCCAACAAAGGAGACATTGTTTATCTGACAGGTAATAAAAATGGAGAACTCATAAAGTATTCTGTTTACGATGGTCTGGGGAAACTTGAAATGTCGAACCGGTCAAATCTTGAAGTAGTTATTATTGATACCAGCAACTTAAAAAAAGGGCTGTACTTTCTTAAAATTGAGCATAAAGATAAAATTAAAACAAATAAGTTTCTAATCTTATAGTTATTTCATAGATTGTGGTTAATAGTCAGTATTATAATACAATTAGCTTCCTGTTCAGTATTCCATTGCCCTGATAAAAAGTAATTATATACATACCCGGTTTGAATATCTCCCGGCTAATTTGAAATTTATCTTGCCTGGTAGCTTTTTCAAATATCTTTTCACCTGAAATTTTGCTAATTACAATGTGCTTCTCCGATTCATCAGGAAAGTATACAATTAAATCACTGTTATTTAAAGGATTTGGATATATTGCTACTGGTTGGCTTTTTGGGGTATTGTATGCCGAAACGCCCAGGGTGGTTGCAGATACAATGTCCGACCATGAAGAGTTACCATAAATATTCATTGATCGTATTATATAATGATACTTTGTTCCTTTTGATAAATTTTCATCATTATATTCTGTCGCATTAATGTCCAGAGTAGCTACTTGTATCCAAACATTTTCATGACCTTTTGATCGCATTATTTCAAAACCATTTGCATCACCAGAACCATCTGTCCATGTTAAGTCAATTTGAGTTTCAGATATTGCTGTAACAGTTACATCAACTGGTGCCATTGGCAGTGTCCCCTCACCTCCGACCCCAACAGATATAATATGATTTAATTCATTAAATCCTTTTTCACTGTCCCAAATACCTGCATTAGCCAATTGAATAGAATATGCCGGATTATAAGCTAATATGGGTGATTGATCAGGAAATACCATAGCCAGACTATAATTACCATCGGCAAGGGAATCATGTATTGTTACGAAGCCGTCCGATTGAATATTACCAGGAAGCCAGTACCTAATATCATCATTAGTTCCTGTATAGTCTAATATGCTTTGATCTCCTGTTAGGGTATGAGTCAGCACAATTTGGATAGGTTTGTATTGTGTTGGTGCAGCATACCCATCATTACTAAATTCAAAAGAAAAATTAAGGGATGAACCCGCATCGGTAGAATCGGGGATAGTTGCTGATACCAGGCGGACTCTGTAACCAAACGATATATTAATTTCATCGTAACAACCTTGTTGTTCCCACTTGCTATAAACCTTACGATTATAGTCCCGATTCAGGTAAGTCCAGTGTAGTTCTTTTAATCTTGGTACACTATTCTCGCAATCGCTGTATTGATTAGAAGCATCGCAGGTTTCTCCTCCTGTAATTGTATATTTAGTGGTTTCATGTAAATAAGCAATATCTTCTTCAAGATTGACATAGGTGCCATAATCGGATCTATTTGCAAGAAAACAATCGTTATGATGACCAACTCTTGATTTATAAGAACCATTAAATGCCTCTTCCTCCGTGATTGGTTCATCTGTTTGAGTAATGTTTCGCATAATTGCAGGGGTACGACACTGAACAATAATATTTTCAGGCAATATTTCAAGCAGACTTTCAACAAGAGTTCTTCTGTTTTCCTGATCGGTGGTGCCTGGCACATATCCTGTGCCAGCAAAATTCTTTGTGTAATACCACTCACCCCAGGCACCAATAAAGCCTGCTTGAATCCCGGCAATAATCTCACTATTACTTGAAAGTACATTGCTAAGTGATTCTATATGAGAAAAGACTTTGTCGGGTGTTGCATCCCAAATATCAGCATTTTGTGAAGCACTATATGCAAATCTGATGATACATTTTACTCCTGCAGCACGAATAGAATCAAAATCAGCCTGCATTTTAGAAAGATACTCAGTGCTCACAGCAGTTTGATCAAGATACTCATGCAGATAAAAGAGCCGCATTATTAGTGTAATTTTATCGTTTTCTCTGTTTTCTATTAATTCTTTAGCATTTAGTGGCCGATAATTAACTGAAAGATTGCTCCCACCGGTATGGCTATAATAATCGTCGTACCAGCCACGTTCAGGATTGGCTATAATTGATGATGATGAAATATAGTTTATGGTTGTTTGCTGTCCAAACAGTACAGATATTATAAAAAGGTTTATAACCAGCGTAAAAACTCTTCTTGAATTATATCCGACACTCATAATTATCAATTTATTAATACAAATCCGGATGTTATATTGCTATTCCTTTTTAGGATTCTCAACCATTTCATTTTCCGGTTCAAGAGCAAGCAACAAAGCTGCGACCACAGCAAATACTATACCTGCAATTTTAGTTGATGATGGCATGACGCTTAACACAATCATCGATATTACTGCGGTCATTAAAGGCGCACCGGCGTTTATTAAAGGAGAAACAACAATTGCCTTTCCGTATCGATAGGCAAATACAAGACATAATGCTCCGATTGAATTTAGTATCTGCACACCAGCGGTTAGCCATAATCCGTCTATTCCCCAGTTAATATCCATCGAAAAATCTGTCATCAACAAAGGAATTGGAATAAGCAGTAAAGCAGTCACCATCATATAAAAGAAAATACTTGCTCCGTCGGTAGTTTTGTTTGCCAATCTCATGAAATAAGCCTGAATACCCCAAGCGGCAAGTACCATCACAGCAAGAATAAACCAAAGCAAACCATATCCGTTAGATTCTTCACCTTTTGAATACTCGAACAAGGGTAGGGCTATTAATGCTAAAACAATTCCTATAGCGCCGAGTTTACCGGTTCGTTCTTTCAAAAAAATAAAAGATAAAATGATGGTAACAACAGGAGATATTGAAATAACCGGAAATATTAGATAAGCAGGACCCACTTTTAATGCCTGAAAAAGTAACAACTGACCTCCTGCACCAAGAAATCCAATTAAAGAACCGAATAGGATTGATTTTCTGTCATGTTGTATTTTCCAATTATTTATTTTCAGGATCACTAATCCCGGTACTATCATTGTTAGGGCCCAAATACTATAAACCAGGGTATATGGAAATCCATTTTCCATCGGATTCTTTGAAAAGGCTCCCCACAAGCCCCATGCGGCGGTTGTAATCAGCGCATAAACTAACCAAATCTTTTTACTCATAAATTTATCTTTTTCAAATTATTATTAAATATTAGAGCGAAGTGTAAGTGAGCCATCTGCATTCAGTGCTTGCTGACATGCCCAACGCACAGGATACCGTATGTTTTTAACTTCTATTTCAGCGTATAGTTTCAACCCTTCCCATGCTGTATTTTTAGGAAGTGTTATTTGAACCTGTCTTACTTTACCCGGAAGAGGATACCCCGGGTCCAGGCTGCCTCCAACATTGACCGTACCTTCATTATTCCTCAGGTATATTCTCAATGCACCGGGCACACCCGATATTCCATCATTTACCAGCCCCAAAACTATTACCGGATATTCTTCCCTCTCAAAGAGCCAAATCCACGAGGGCCTTACACGGTAACCAATTGAAGTTGATAAATCGTTGAGTGCATCGGGAAATTGTTGGTAATAACCTAACAGGTTATCAGCGGATATGTTATGCCAATTCCATAATGAAAAATAATTGGCCCCAACATCCTTTGCATGATAAATTATATTGTCAGAGCGTGTTACGCCCTCTTTTATTTTAAGTGTATTTGAAGAACCGTCAGAGATTCCATTTTCGACTAAAGCTCCGATCCATGGAGGTCTGTTACTTAGTGCCTCAATTTGTTCATTTTCAATAAAAATAGTATCAGTTCTCAACCAATTATAGCTTCTTACGGTCCTGTCAAGAACTTCGGAATTTCCAACATGACTGTAGTCCGGTTGAGTATTAGTAAGTAAAGGAGTTTTATCCCAATTTTTAGCCTGGTGCTCAAATAATACAATCGAGGTTTTTTCAGCAGTATGATAATCCGGGAACGGATTTCCGGTAAATGGCCAGGTATGTCCTTCGCCCCAAAACCCATACATATAAGTGTCGATAAATTCTACCAAATCGTGGCCATTATATTCATCGGCTAAAAGATCATCCAGTTCCCTGAAAGCAGACATAAACTCAGGATGGTCATATCTTGGAGCATAATGCACCTTATTGGGGATACCAATTTTGTTAGTTTTACCCAGCTTTACAAAGGGTATTTTATCTGCCAGGTAATCCGGTACCGAATGTCTCTCTATTACCGGACTCATTAGTTGTATACGCAACCCAACCCGTTTATTGTACTTTCGGGCCATTTTAAAAGTTATTTTCCAGTGATCGGGGAAATCCAATCTTCCCGGTTGCTTTTGAATATCCCTCCAGTCAACCCGCATATACAGTTTATTACCCAACGGAAATCCGGCGAGTTTTTCAATGGAACTATCTAATGATTCTCCTTCTATTTGCGGAGGGCCAACCTCGTCACATATATAGGTTACCAACCCCATGCCATAATTTGGAACTACAAGTTTTGAAGGAGTTGTGGCCATAATAACTTCAGCTCCCGGAGCTGTAGCATCAGGCCCATAGGCAGAAAAAGGGCCCTGGTACAATCGATCGGTTATTGCAGGAGATGGCCCAAAATTATAATTATCCCAGTTATGAGGTGGAATTCTGGCACTTGCTGTTTTCAAGCCAACACCCGCCAGCATTCCTACTAATCCGGTTGTTTTCAGAAAAGATCTTCGTTTCATGGTAAAAACAATTCAAATAATTATGAATTTTTTATAAGGTTTTCACTAAAAAACAATTTGATGCAAAAATCCTTAATAGTAAAATAAAACAGGAAATTAATATACGTGTTCTATTCCAGATAATAAAAAGCATTAACCAATTTTGGACTTACTAAAAATGCTACCCGCATAATGAACGGGCAGCATTTCGAAATTTCTGTCTTTATTAAACCTTTCTCTTATTGGAAACTGAACATTTTTGTTACTTCCAACGGTTCGGCATAAAGTGGTGGTAAATATCCCGAAGTTTCAAACCAATCCCATGGTTGTTGCCAGAAATAAATGCCAATTTGAGTAGTTGACATTGGAGGATTTACCATTAATGAAGTTTCAATAACGAACTCAATTTCAGATTCACCTATTACACCCGATGTCTCAGTAATATCTCCATTTTCTTCATCTGCAGTAATTTCATTATCCCACGGCCAGAGTGGATCGTCTCCCATTTCATATGCGTATGTAGCACACCATTCATCCAAGAAACCATATTCAAACTGATATTCTGCGCCATTTTCACCCAAACCCGCGTCTACAATTGTCCAGCCTGTAGCGATATCTCCATCAGCATCAATCATTACTTGAAGATAAGGGTAATCATCATTTAAAGTACCTTTAACATAGAAATAAAGCTTTGAATAGGAAGCGTTTGAAGTAACTTTTGCTTCGGTTAAGGTGCCTGAAGCGTCTCCATAACCGCCATAGAAAACTTCTACATCGTCCCAATCACTAAAATCTCCGTCGATTGTTATTGCAGGCCATTCTTTCACTATTGAAATTGTTATTCTTTTTGTCTCCTGGCCCCCCTCACCTGTGGCTGTAAGCCTTACGTCATAATCACCGTAAGCAGCATATTCATGAACAGGATTCACTTCTTCGGAAGTAGTGCCATCATCAAAATCCCATTCGTAAGAAGTTGCATTTGTAGATGAATTAGTAAAGGTGACAGTTTTGTCATTAATCTCGTAAGTAAAATCCGGAGTAGGTTTTGGCTTACTCTCATCTTTCTTACAAGATACTATTGTTAATACTCCCAATGCAACAATGGTCAGTATCACAAAAAATAGTCGATTTTTTTTCATTAGTACAAATTTTAAGTTTATAATTTAATTGTTAATCATTCTGTAATCTGGCTTCAAAATTTAGTGAACCACTAGTCAATAATTTTCAAATTATCACCTGTGCACAACGCATTTAATAATATTATGATTTAACAGTATAAATATACGAAAGTTTTTAAAATATACATACCTTTTATTTAGTTATTTTTATATAAATTATCTTTCGTATGCTTATATTACTATGAATACACACATACAGTTTATAATTTCACAATGCAACAATTGACATAATAGGATAGATAGCTATTTCTAATGTGACAACCTAAGCATGCCAGTTTCACCTTGTATATCATGCGCAGATAAGGTAATGGAAAGCACCCCGCTTTCCTGGTTATAGTCCGATTTTACTATTCTTAGATTCGGGTTTCCTGATTCAATTCTCTGTGGATTTAAGCAATAAATCTTAACTTCCTGCGTACCATAAACCCTTAACTCAATAGTTTTCTCCTTTTTTGTATCGGTAACCTTATAAACATTATAGGTACCGTCATTAAATACCACAAAAGGCATTTTCTCTGCCGATAATTCATAATTAAGAATATACTTCTCCTGTTTTAAAACCGGAAGATAGATATATCCATATCCTTCATCCTCATAATAACATGAAATCGGTTCATTATTAAGACTAGCTTGTGATATATGCTCTTCATCATTCAATTTTACTTTCAATACCATATTACCAAGGAGATGATACTTATAGTATTCAGATGGCATGTTGGAATTGTCTAATTCAACCCATCCGGGTTTGCCCTCATGAACATGAGTGTATTTTTTATACAGCCACTGAGAATGGAACTGCTCTGTATTTTTAGCAATATACCTGTTGGGTGTAGCCTGAACCATTTTGTAATAATCAATCCAGTTATTATTTGTCTCTTTTTGTAAAAAATCATCCTGAGCTAACCAGTTACTCCAGTGCGATTCAATTATATCTGATTCTTGCTCGGCAATATCCACTGTAGGAACAGAAGACAACGCGTACCACTCATTTCCATAGTTAAGTCTGTTTACTACAACTACACCGTTATCAAAACCTCCCCCATTAGCATCTTCAGGAGGGTTTAATTCCCTAATCTCATCAAACAGGGTATTTACATATTTTACACCTGATTCGGACATTAATTTACCGGTACTATACTCCCCTTCCGGATTCCAGTAATATCCATAAGCACACGGAACAAAACTTTCCGGAAACGAATGCCCGTTTTCAGCGCTAAGGCCATATTGCGCCATTATATCTTTGAAACACTGAATGTGCTCTTTCATACTTTCTTCCGGCCAGGGATGATCGTCTTGTGTACAATACCATTCAGCACGTTTTTTTTCTCCATTAACCCAATATTCATGACCTACTCCATGTAACCCAAATTCTAAATATGCAGTATTGTTTTTAACATAATTCATTATATCAATCTGTTCCTGACTTTTATTACCGGCATTATCCCACTCACTTCCCTGCCAGGTAGTTGAAGGGTATTTGGCCAGAATATTCTCCCTGTCCATTTCAGCCAATACAAATAAGCCTTGTATACGAACTCTCACAGCTCTTCCCACTTCAACAATGGCCTGATAATCTTTGATGTCCATGTTCCTGTCTATACCAATTCTGTATGGTCCCTGATTGTCAATGTCTCCGGCATCATTTCCAATATTCCATGCCATATCATCAACTGCAAATGCAAATGCCCGGGGAAAAATAATCTGTGAATCCTGCGCGCCTAAGAAGCTTAATGTAAGAAGCAGAATAAATAGAGTTGTTGCCGTATTTTTCATATTCCAAATAATTTGAATTAGTTTTATTTGCACTTCTTTCCCGGATTTCGAATTTTATGTATTTATTCCGGAAAAACCTCTACTAAAAGAAACTGATTGAATTCTACGTCCATTGTAGCACCAACGCCGTTAACTGTTCCCAGTTCATTATTATTATAATAGTCTCTTACCCGGTACTTTTTATCTTCTAATCCACGTAATTCAACCACACCTTTCCAATTCTCATAGTAAAAAGCATAATACATTGTATCGGATTTAACGATAACATGAGTTTCTGGCTTATCATACCCTATGTCATATAAATTGCCAAGATATTTTTCCTTAGAAAGCATTTTTTCACGGTAAAGGTTGAACCACTTCTTCCATATTTCTTCTCTTTCGGGAGTTAGCAGAAAGCTTCTTTTAACATTTGGGTTGTCTTTTGGCCAGGTAAATTTTGTTCCTAAAACAGCACCTATACCGAATGAACTTGCGAAATCGGTTCCATTATCGCTTATTTCAACATGATCGCCGTAGTAAGCTGTTTGAGGCATAATAGCTTTATAGGTTTTTCCCTTAAGCCTGATCTGCCAACTACTTTCCGGATCGGATGAAACCGCCTGGTTTATATAAGGCATGTTATAAAAAGACATGCATGTACCGCAGGGACAAATCTCGATTACTGCATTTGGTTTAATTTCACGGGCAGTCTCATATATCATTTTAAAGAACTCTGGTAACATCTCAATCGACTTTTCGGGATATTCCAGTGGGCGGTCCCAATTGTAATCAGCCGGGACTGCATTCAAGTGCTGCCCATCGATTTTCAAGCCATCAAAGCCCCAGTCTTTCAGAAACATCTTAACTGTTTCTTTTGTATGTGCAATAGTTGCCTCACTGGCAGGGGACATATAATAACTATCCCACCATGTTATATATTGAGGTGCTCCATCTTTATTAATCAATAATATATCAGGATTTTCCTCAATAACTTTACTGCCAGGATCTGCAGCAAGTGGCGCCCACCACAGCTTAGCTTTTAATCCATAAGAATGAATAGCATCAACCATTTTTTTTATATCCTTTTCACCCCCCGGAAATCGTTTAGTATCAACCCGCCAATCACCTTCGGCAATTTGATAACCATCGTCAATAACTGCCCATTTTATTCCCAATTCTTTAACTTTTGGCAGAGTATTGATAATTTCATCCATTGTAAAATTTCTTTCATATCCCCATCCGCACCAAATGCTTTCGAAAGCATCCTCTTCTCTTTCAACAAAATCAATTCCGTTCTTTTGCATAAATTCTGAATAAAGCTGAAGAGAAGAATAGTAATCGCCGGTATGAACAGAAACAAACGTATTTAAGGTATTGAGTGTATCTCCAATATTAAGTTTAAAAGGAGAATCGTATTCCTTTTCAATCCCAATCTGTGCATAATCTGAATATTTATCGAAATCTACCGGCAACGATACTTCTTTGGGTACTAACTCAACATGGCCAATGGCTATTCCGCCATCTTTCCTCCAGATATCAGTAACAGGGATACCTCCACCGTAGTCTGAATCGTTCATTCCCATGAAATTTTTCTGATAGTAACCTGGAGTGACAGGCTTTACCCAGTCATCCCGGTTGCCAGAAGAACTACCTTGAAATGCCCAGAATCCTGGTGACTCTTTCTGAGCTAAAATTCTATAATTATGGTTTATCCATTTATTTACGAGTAAATCTTGTTCCCCGCAATTAACATAGCTAACATCAAAAAAAGCAATATCAGGATATTCAGAATAAGTTTTTACAGAAATAATTTTAGTCAGACAAATATTATGTTCACGGAATTCACCTTTTAGAATTGTTTCCGTACCTGCACCAAATTTTCCCTCCAGACTATGTGATGTAACTTCATAGACTTTAAACCTATCGGTTTGAAAGTTTTTAGTCTCCAAATATTCAGACAATTGAAATAATTCATTAAATACATCTGTATTGCTCGATAAAGATTTAACCTTACTATACAAGTTGTTATCAAATTCTATTTGTAAATTTCCGCTGTTTATTACCACAGTTTTACTGCAAGAGATAAAGCCAACAGATATAATTAATAGAAATACAATTTTTTGAATTTTTGTAATTTTCATATCATTTTGAATTTAGAATTATCAATGCATTCTCCTTATATATCTTTTTTAGAACAGAGTCTGACAGATTGAAACCATTACAAGGCCAATGGTAATTAAACAATTCTGTTTCGTAGAAATGTTCATCTTCAGTTTCCAGAATACGAAAAGTAATCTTGTACATATCTTCATCGAATCCCATATCCGTTCCATAAACCAGACGATTTTGATATTTATTATAGAAAGATTTCATATATCGGGGTATAGGAGCTGTTTCTGCATATCTGGCCGAGTTATCAGCCCATAAATTCGGATAATTGTCCAGCAGATTACCTAAAATCTCCAAATCGTAAGAACAATTAGCAAAATGACAAGCAATAAAAGTTGTTTTTGGATTTCTTTCCAGAGCATTTTCCAGGGTTTGAATAAGTTCGCTATGGTTTAAAATATTCTTTTTTGACAGATCAATTCTCCAGGTATAAGCATTCATTAATCCATCGTTGGTTGAGTCCATTTCCTCATACATCCAAATTGGTTCTGCCACATGTATATTGACAGGCATATCTAATTCAGCGCATTTATCCAATATTGGCTTCATAGCAGGATCATCTATATGAAGTCCATAAGCTGGAGTGGGTATAGAATAGATCAATCCCTCACCTTTATCTCCCAATTCTCCAACTCCTGTAGCTCCCATTCTGTGGCAACGTTCAAGCTCTTTAATTGCATTTTCTGTCCAATTTGTATCGGTATCATATCCGGTAAAATCAATACCGCACCAAATTTCAAATTTTTCAGGGTATTTTGAATATTTAGTTAATACCGAATCGAATCCCACTCCGGTTTGCTTTGATAATATAACAGTTTTTTCAATTCCTAACTTATCCATAGTTTTTACCCATTGTTCAATTTCTTTCTCACTTTGGGCATAATCATGCGAATGCATATCAATGACAGGATAAGAAGGTTTCTCGACATCAGTCA
Organism: uncultured Bacteroidales bacterium; assembly: GCA_964521285.1. Classification (GTDB taxonomy): domain Bacteria; phylum Bacteroidota; class Bacteroidia; order Bacteroidales; family UBA10428. The sequence goes on from CAZFQS010000024.1 coordinate 34,741, forward strand.
CTGGGATTCTGTAAACAGAGTTTGGCCTATATCTGTCTAGCGGTAGTTCTGTTAAATCGTGCTGTCCATAAACATTAGAAATGATAAAAATGAACAGCAATATTGGCATCTGTTTTAATATCATAGTATTTATGAATATTGATTAATTACTTTCAGTTTATTTTGTATTAATTCCTGGGCCCGCAAAGTTGCTTTAGGAAATACAATTCTAAGATCTATTTCATCCGTATTACACAAATCTTCTCTTAGTTTTTGCATAAAAACATTCTTAGTCTCCGTAGCCAGGTTAATTTTCGTGATTCCATTTTTAATCGCACTCACGAGCATATCGTCAGGAATTCCGGAACTACCATGCAAAACCAGAGGAGTATCTATAGTGGATCTAATTTTACTTAAAAGCTGTATATCAAGTCTGGGCTCTTTTTTGTAAAATCCATGTGTTGAACCTATTGACACTGCCAACGCGGTTACACCAGTCTGCTCAACAAAGAATTTTGCATCATCAGGCTGCGTAAATTCAGTATTTTCCTGGCTTTGATTAAGTTTTGCAATATAGCCAAGTTCGGCTTCAACATTTGCACCATATTGTTCTGCCAGTCTAACGGCTTCTTTTGTTATTTTGATGTTCGTTTCAAGAGGTAATTCACTAGCATCAATCATAACAGAATCGAAACCGGCATCAAGACATCTTTGCACCAGATTAATATTACTTCCATGATCCAAATGCAACCATCCCTCTACACCAGAAACTTTTAAAGCTGTTTTAGCCATTTGGACAGCTAAATCGAGACCAATATAGTCTATTGAGTTTTCTGAAAGTTGTAAAATTATAGATGCGTTCTCTGCCTTTGACCCATTAATTATTGCATTCAGGGTCTCAAGGTTATAGAAGTTAGCAGCCAATATAGCTTTTTTCTCCTTTCTAAGTTCAAGTAATTTATTTTGCAGTTTCATACTTATAATCTTGATTTCTCAAATAACTTAAAAATTCCATTTTCGCTTCATCTTAATATAGTAAAATTAAATTTCTCTCTGGCAACTTTTTTTACGTTATCAAATGTTTTAAAAGCCGAGGTTCCCCCTGCACCAGTTGTATTTATGGCACCAGATAATGCTGCAAATTCAAGGCATTCAGGAAGAGACTTTTTATTTATATAATTATACATAAAGCCGGCATTAAAACTATCACCAGCTCCAATAGCATCTTTAATGGTTTCATTTATAAATGCTTTTTGTACCACTATTTTTGTTTTATCCCACATAATCGCGCCATTTACACCATCTTTAACCACCACAACATTGCAGAATGGTTTTATTGATGAAATGGCATCCTCTATAGTTGAAGTAGAAGTAAATTGTTTTAATTCGCTTGCATTAGGAAGAAAAACATCGACATAGGGCAATAAACTCTTTAAATCAACATCCCATTTTTCATGAGGATCCCATTGAGGATCAAAAGATGTTGTCATACCCAATGCTTTTGCCCTTTTAAATAAAATAATTACATCGGGTTTAAGTCCTTCTATCAGGAAAATAGAGCTTAAGTGCATATGTGATGCCGATTTAAGGACTTCATCCGGGATATCCTGAATCCTAAGGTCATTCATAGCCCCGGGATAGGTAACCATTGCCCGGTCGTTACCAAAGTTCATTGCAACTGTCAAGCCGGTTAAAAAATGCGGCGTTTTTATAATGTTACTAATATCCACACCTCCCTGACTAAGTGAGGAAGTAACCTGGTCCGAAAAGCTATCCATGCCAACTTTGCCTAAAAAAGTAACTTTAGTACCCAACACACTAATATTATTTGCAAAGATTGCAGAGCTGCTTCCCAGGGTTTGAATCATTTCTTGAGCAATAACTTCCTTTCCAATTTCAGGTAGTGACTCTACTTTATTAAGGATTAAATCAATGTTTAATTCTCCTACTACCAATACGTCAAATTCTTTTTTTCTCATTTTTTAATAAGTTTAGAATCACTTAAAGTAAATTATTTAAATCTACAAGGTTAAACTTATGAAAATATCTATCCATTGCTTTACCTATCGAAGTTAAGACTATTTCATCCGGCTTAATACCATTTTGTATCATGTTTATAAATAGTTTTGTACGGGCAGCAACAACTTCAGCATTTTCCCAAATATAGCGGCAACCTGTTTTAATTAGCCATTCTTGCCTATCTTCCGCCAATGAATAAAAGTTGTCTGAGGATTCATCTTCATTGATCCATTTTTTCCACCGGTTAGAATCAATTACAGCTTCCCACAATCTGTTTTTCATTCCCGATTGTTTAGCAACCCTACCTTCATTGAATAATTTTGCCTCTATTTTATCTAATTCAATTAATCCATCATATTCCTTCTCGGTAAATTCGGGACCAATGTTTGCAGCCCCCATTCCTGATAAGGGATATTGTTCAGGGTTTTCCACATTATCTGAATAGTGTCCTTTTATCTTGCTTCCGTATGGTTTAACTGCTTCGGTTAATTGTCTGGCTACTATCGGATCAAACAATGTTGTGTGTAAGTCCGTACCAACTTTACCAACTATAAAACAAGGCCAGGTGTCTTGCAGGTTATTCTTTTTCAAACCATCCCGAAGCAATTTGAGAAACCGATTAAAAACATTCATATCTGCCAAACCTCCATGAACTTCTTCAGTTCCTACCTCATAGGCAATCTTCTCTAAACCTTTTTCTCTCCTGTACTTTTCACAATGAACAATTAGTTCAATCGTTCTTTCAGTAACAACATCAATATTAATAGTTTCACCTTTAGGCAAAGTGATGTCAATAGTAGGGTCCACATGGATAAGATCATACCCGGCATCAATAGCTTTTTCAAATGATTCCTTTACTGCGGCCATTGTTTCTTCATATTTCCAATTTTCCACTCTGTGTTTATCCTTCAGCCAGGGACCCCCATGATCAATAGCAACAATAACAGGTCCGGTGAAATTAATAACACGTGCCTCTTCCCTAATAGTATCAACAAACTCTTTTGCTGTAAATCCTGTATATCCGCCATCTGTGTCAACCTGGTTTAATGTAGCAGCAAATTTAATAGGAGCATTGCATCTCTTCGCCGACAACAGAGCTGCTTTTAAAACAGATATTGAATTAGGGCAGGCTGCAAAAATCGTTCTTTTTACTTTTGTTTCCTTTTCCAGCAAATCAATACGTTTCAATATGTAATCTAGCAAAGACAAATTTGCTTCCTTGGCCTGTTTTCGTAACTCAACATTCATTCATTGTTTATTATAAATTATTGAATTAATTCATCATATATAACCACACCTTCAACAACTCGTGAAACTGCACCGCTAACAGAGGGATTGTCAGGTTTTAGACCTAATTCGAGCGATTTAAAGAATCCAAGAATTTGTGCGGGAAGTACACTGCACACAGGCAGAAATTCCTCTTCGATCTGTTTACTTGTTTCTGAAAAAGAAATCTCTACATCGAGATTTATTTTAGAAATTGGACTATCTGCCACCCCAACCAACATCATAGCCTTTTTCCCTTTTTGTATTGATCGAACAAGATCTTTTTCGTATCTATGGACGTAGTCATTATTTGAGAATATGAATAAGACTATTGTTTTTTCATCTATAACAGCTTTTGGGCCATGTCGAAATCCTAAAAAAGAATCATTTTTACAGATAATCTGTCCATCTGTTAGTTCCTGTAACTTTAAATGTGATTCCGTTGCTGTACCGTATAAAGGACCCGAACCAAGAAAAACAGCTCTTTCAAAATTTAATTTAGCTATTTTCTGAAGTCTGTCACAATAATTATCTATTATATTCCTACCGAATTTTAGTAAATAATTAATCTGTTCCTTGAGAGCATCAGCTTGCTCTCTTCTGGCAAACAACAAACCCGACAACAACATGCTGGTGTAACTACTTGTCATAGCCACACCTTTATCATTTGATTCTGGAGGGAGAATAAAATTGTACTTACCGTTTTTTGATTTGTATTTTGCAAGTTGCCCTTCTTCGTCGCATGTAATTACCAAATGATAGCATTCATTGCAAAAAGTATCGGCCAGTTTCGCAGTAGCAACACTTTCAGGGCTATTTCCTGAACGAGCAAATGATATTATCAAGGTTGGTATATCTGCTTGCAGATAATCTGCCGGATGAGTTACAAGGTGAGTTGTTGCTATAGATACAGTTGTAATTCCTGTATATTTTTGAAAGGCACCTTCCAATGAATATCCAATATAGGCACTGGTTCCGGCTCCTGTTAATATGATTTTTTTACATTCCTTAATATAAGTATTCCAAAACTCCATTATACCTTTCTGCTCCAGGATAAATTTTTCATAAGTTCTTTCCCAGGTTAAAGGTTGCTCTGATATTTCCTTAGCTGTATAAATTGCTCCCTTTGAAATCAATTCAGCTTCGTTTATCTTTAGATATTTCATACAAGTCTAATTTTAAATTATTATTTATGTATCTTTCGTTTCATTTCGTTACAAATATATTAACTTATATTTACTTTCTATTACTTTTCAGATAATTTTTTTCAATTAAATAAGATTTTAAAACAGACTGCTTTATTTGACTTTATTTCTTATTTTTGCAATAAAATATAAATTAAAGTATATGGAAGGTAACCTTAAGAAAGCAACGGTGGATCGAAGAGAAAAAATTCTGAAACTAATCTCTGAGCAAGGAAAAGTTTATGTATATGAGTTAAGTGCATTATTTAAGGTAAGTGAAGTTACCATTCGAAACGATCTGGATCAACTTGAGAAAAAGAATCATTTAATCCGGGCACGAGGTGGGGCTTTGAAATTAGAGAGTCAAGTATCTTTAGATTTCAACCTTTCGGAAAAACATAAACTACATTATACAGAAAAGGCTAGAATAGGAAAAAAAGCCGCAAGTTTAATTAGTGATACAGAAACTATTATTCTCGATTCAGGAACAACTACTGCAGAAATCGCTAAGAACCTGGCGAATTTAAATAACATATCGGTTATTACAAATGCAATTAACATTGTAAATATCTTAGTCCAGTTTCCGGCCATTAATGTCATTATTCCTGGTGGATATTTAAGAAAGAACTCACTATCAATGGTAGGTCCCCTTGCTGAAAAAAACTTTAAAAACTTGCATGTTGACAAAGTATTTATTGGGGTGGATGGCTTCGACCCAAAAATTGGGGCATTTACTCCAAATATTGAGGAAGCCTTTTTAAATGAAATTATGATTGGTATATCAAATGAGGTAATTTTAGTTGCAGATTCAAGCAAATTTAATCGCAAGAGTTTAGCATTTATTTGTCCTGTATCTTCCATCAATACTATTGTTACCGACGAAGGATTGAGTCAATCGGATCGTAAAAAGCTTGAAGATAGTGGTATTAAAGTAGTTATTGCTTAATATTTTGTCCGATCTAATGTAGTAATTTCAAAGTTGCTTTCAGCAATATCTGCTGGGCAGATCCAAAACTCCTGAATTAATTTTACAAATTAATCTGCGTTTTTAACATTTTGTAATTTACATTTTGTAAAATTAAGACTGCATTTTATTCATGCGCCGGATTCAAAAAAGTTAATAATTATGCAACTATATTTACAGGCAGATTACTGATATTAACCTATCCCTTATCTTGATCGTATTTCCCTCTTCATAAAAAGAAGGTAACTAATAAGGAAACAGAGAATTGTTATTGCTATTAGTCCGGTAAGCTGTGGCCATACCAGTAATAAACTTTGTCCAAGCGGCAGCGGTCCGGGAATAGTTCCCTGTAACTGTTCTATAGTTAATGGCCCAAGACTGCGCACCGAAGGCATCAAGAGGGTAGTAGTCGCCTCACTGAAAAGCTCATTGGGCATTATCTGCACAAGGACAAATTTTAATTTTTCATACAGATAGATAACACGTGCAGAGGCAAACTTTGATGGCTCAAAGGCTTTTGTGATTAAATTAAATATAAGAGGATAAAATACAGTGAAAAACAGCCATACAGCAATGCCGGACAATGCAGATGTGGCAGCTTGTCTGAAGCGGACCGAAAACAAAATTGACAGGTTTAACCAGAAGGATACATATACAATACTTAATAGAGTATAGAAAATAACACGCATAAATTCTTCAACCGTTGGTGGAATTCCAATAGCAATTAAACCCGTTCCGATTACCAGAAAGCTAAGAGTAAAAAACATCACGCCAACAACAATTAATGCAGCTGTGAATTTGGCATTAAGTACATAGTCCCGCGGCACCGGTTGTGAAAGAATACGGCTGAGAGTTCCTCTATTTTGCTCCGAGTTAATCGTATCAAAACCAAGGCTGATACCTAGTAAAGGGCCCAGGAAGCCTACAAATACAAAGAAAGAAGGGAGGGTTCCGTCGGATATTGTAAACAATTTCAGAAAAAAGAAAGCATTATCAACATTATCGGCATTTGCCGCTTTGCTAATGTTTGTAAGGGCAGTATACAAAGAGCCAATGCAGGTTAAAGCTATAATAGCCATAAGGATGATGAAACGCCAGCTTTTCACATGATCTGCCACTTCTTTTTGCACCATAACCCAGAAGGGACGGATAATGCGTTTGCTACGTTTCAGATGTTTTTGCTCTCTAATACGCGAAAAAAAGCCAAACAGTCTTTTCAATCCCGTATTCTGATTATATTGAGTTTTGTTTTCTAAATTATTCATAAGCATTCCCTCCTTCAAAATAGCGGTAATAAATATCATCCAGACCATATTCCTTTTTGTTCAGATAATTCAAATCGGCACCTGAATTGACTATAGTTCTGGCTAACTCAGAGGAAATATCAGTTGAGCACTCTACCAGAAACAGGTTATTTTTTACATTAACAGTTACTACACCTTTAAGGCTTACTAATTTATCTTTCAGTTGATTAGCTTTTATAGATTTGTTTTTTGTACTGCCTTTTCCAAAGTATTCGGGAGATACACCGACCTCAATAGTATATGCACTGGTTTTAAATAATTGTTTTGCCAGGGAATGGATATCACCTTCTGCCAATAGTTTGCCATTTACAAATATACCTACCCGGTCGCAGACCTTCTGCACCTGGTGCAAATGGTGGGAGGAAAAAAGAACAGTTATGCCTTCTTCCCTGCTTAAACGGACAATCAGTTCAAGGAATTCCTTTACTCCTGTTGGATCGATTCCCATAGTAGGTTCATCGAGTATTATAATTTCCGGGTTTTTAATTAATACATCGGCTAATCCAAGCCGCTGTCTCATTCCGCGTGAATATTTACCTGCCTTTTTTTTTAATTCATTTGATAATCCTACCCTGCCAAGAAGCTTAATAGCCCTTTGTTCTGCCTCACCTATTGGTATACTATTAAGTCGCGCTGTATAGATTATATTTTCCATTCCTGAAAGGTTATCGTAAAAACCTACATCCTCAGGCAGGTAACCTACCTTTTTTTTCACCTCAACAGGATTCCGGGATGGATCAATATCACATACTCTCACAGTACCCGAGTTCGGCTCAGTTAAACCCATCAGCATAAGAATAGCTGTTGATTTTCCTGCACCATTGGGCCCCAGTAGTCCGAAAATTTCACCTTTACCAATGGTCAAATTAAGATTGTCAACCGCTGTAAACGAACCATACTTCTTGGTCAGACCGAAAATTTCGATGACCTTCTTGTCCATGGCTTACCTCCTTCCGTATTTGCGGAAAAAATAGTAAACACCTCCAATAACAGCAATAATTATAAGTAAACCTAACCATCCCCACAACATTGGTGTTTTTACTGAAACCCTGAAAGCCACCTTAGAGGATGCTTCCGGCGTTTGAGCAGAAATATTGGTCACATAATCTCCGGGAATAGCTCTATTAGCGGCTTTTATTGTTGCATAAACCAGTGCTGTTTTCCCTGCTTCAAGTCTGCTTACAGTATCCGGATTGAATGTAACATCCCAGTTTTTTGGCTTTGAAGCTCTAAATTGAATATCTCTAAGTTCAGCTGAACCTGTATTTTTTAACAGAAGTTCAATCCGTTTGTCATTGCCTGCAGTAATGTTTGTACTTAGCAAACCAACTGGTGTAGTTAATTCTATGTCATAAGATCCGGTAATAACGACTTCGAGCTCCAGTTGCGCCGATGTTGTACTTGTAATAGCACCAACAGGAATTTTATATGTACCTGCAGCAATATTTTGCGGAGGTTTAATTTCAATCGTAATATCCTTGCTGTTGTTTGCCTCAATTTCAACTGAAGTTGCCTGTTTGTAATTGGGTTTAAATGTTACTGTCCAGCCTCGCGGAGCATTTGCCCTTAGTGAGTACAATTGCTTGTTTCCCGTGCGGTTCTTCAATTTAGTACTGAACGTGAAGGTAGACTTGGCATGACCTTCCATGTTCACCTGTTCAGATGTGAATTCTGTCTTAAAGGTTCCCTGTTCTGATACATTTACTACCAGTGGTAGAGTATAGTAATTTTTCGCTATAACCCTGAATAGATAGCTTCCTTTGTTGACTCTATATGGTACTGCAACTTTAAGAGAAAGCGATTTTTTCTCTCCGGGAAGTATGGAAAGTTGTTTGATATTCCATCCTCCTGATTTTAACTCATAATCCCAGCTCTTTGGAAGTCCGGATAAATAAACATCTACATTTTTAGTAAGATCACTCTTGTTAAACACATCAATTGTGTAGTCAACAGATTCTCCCGGCGGAACTGAAATTTTCGTGTAGGGAGTATACAAGGTCACACCATCAGCTGCTAAAGCTGTATAATTACTCAAAGAGTTAAATCCTGATAACAGGAATAAACCCAGAACAAAAAATTTCGTACGAATTGACATAAAAAATCCTCCTTAATTTTAAAATGAATTCCTGGTACTAAATGCAAATTTAAAATGTGAATTAAAATTAAAAAATCACTTTTTGTTTTCAAAGATGCTCTCATACGCTTATAAACTATTGTAACTCATTAATTTTAAAGTTCTTAGAATCAATTGTTAAAATATCTAAAAAAATCTTAAAAAATTTTAAAGATGCGATATAAAAACAAATTGACTGATTTTTAAAAATTTCATCAGCACTTTCTGATGTTAGGTTGATTTGTGCAAATTGGAGTTTTTACTCAATGAGTATTTTTTTCATTCCGCATACTTTATCGTTTCTAAGCATTAATATATAAACGCCACCCTCAAGATCCAACGACACACTTGTAGTCTGCAAAGGTGTGCCATATTCAATGTGAACCAGTTCTTTCCCTTCGGAACTGAAGATTGTCAGTGCATTGAATAAGGATTCCCAGGAAACCTGGATTTCTGAACGTGTTGGATTAGGGAAAACTGCAATTTCAGAATCTTTAGTAGTGTTATGGGGGTTAACAACCAGTGGTTGAGGAACAGTATTTGTTACTAAATAATCACTGAAATCCTGAAGTTTGCCATTATACCGGCTTCTTACATTGCCACCGGAGTAGCTCACCTTAATTTCATCACCGTATTGAATATAAGGAAAAATAGAAAAGCTTATCAAATCATTAGCGGAAGTTAGTGAAGGGATAGTTACAGGAACATTGTTCAGTGTAATCGTAAAAAATTCTTTTTCTTCGCTGGCATCGAGCATAGGTTTGTCAAAAGTAATATCGATATATCTATAGTACGAACCGGCCTTCCTGGTTAATGCCGATATGACATTTGGCGGATAGCCACTGGCAGTATTTTTAATGGGCTCGGAGGTAAAAGAAGCTAACAGACCACCGTTAACTGCTTCCAGTCCGGTTCCCGTATAGGTGAGCGAAACCATATCTTCATAGTAGATTCTGCTATCAGGAAGGAGGACTATGATCGTAGAATCATATTCCAAAACTTCCGCAGTATTTATCAAAATATCATCCTTTCCTACTACTTCAATTACAAAATCGCCGGCGTAAGAAGCCGGCGAATTCATTTTTTTGCTCAGGTGCATCCATACCGTATCACCTTCATGTTTAGTTTCCAGTAATTTAATCCTTGGAACTGCACCAGGCAAGAGATTGTCAACTTCTAAACCGCTAAAAGGCATGAGGTTAATACCAGACGGATTTGTAATCGTTCCCGGATTATATGAAATTGTAATTTCGTCGGTATTTGTTATTAATGCTGCCAAAGTAATAACCAGGAGACTGCTGTCGCCTTCAGCCAGGGAAATATCTGAAACTGGAATATTTTGAGAACCATTGGCCTCTATACTTAAACCGGAAGGTAGAGCAGGCTTTATTACCGTCTGACTTAGCTTTAATTGCAGCGTATCATCGTTAGTTACGCCTGCTGAAACAAACTCAGGTGCGGTTACTGCAATAAATTGTATCCATTTCAGCTTAAATAGTCTTCCTGATTCGGCACCGGTAAACCGGAGATATACGTCATGCCGTCCTTCCACATGATTTACAGAAGCAGTGAAAGTTTCAAAAGTGTTCCAGTCACCTGTATTTAATATTTCACATTCAGCTACCTTTATTCCCGTATCAATAGAATCGAGCCATACTTCAATTGTTCCACCGGAACCGGCACTGGAAGCAGTTACTTCAATAGTTTTCGGGGCCTTTAAATATTCATCATTTCCAAACTCTACACCCGCATAGAGAGTCCAGTCATTGTTATGAATACTATCCAGCTGATATATACCGTCTGTTTTTGTTGTACGCCACGTACCATATTGATTAGCCGGACATTCAGCCATGATAGGTGTATATGCATCGCGATAAATATACAGATCAAAAAAAGCATCACTTCCCTGAACATACAGTCCCTGCCTGGTTCCGGTAAATGTTACATAATCGGAATATGAATCAATTTCAGATACATCAAAATCCTCACCTACTTGCACCCAGTCGCAACCTTTATTGCTGAAATAACCGCTAATACTATGGTTTACCCTGATGATCCTGAGCCACAGGGTATTTCCCACTGTATTATCGATCTCATATTCTGTGTTGTCAAAACTGAAGACTATTACTTTATGGTTGTACTCATTTACAGAGCTGAATAATTTTACAAACATCGTTTCATCTCCTCTCATAATTCTAAGGCCGGCCTCGTCATTAACCGAAGTTGCATTGAATTCAAGACGTGTTATCAGTGAGTAATTATGTTCCCCGTCATTCTTGATAACAGTATTGGCCTTTGTACTGCTCTTAGGTGATAAATGCAACCATGCCGGCCGGTCGGTCAGCGAATATGTATTATCCAGGGTATAACCTAAAAACGACCATTCGGGATTCAGTTTATCCGAAGTGAAGAAATCGGATTTTGGCACCATCCAGGGAATACCGCTACCGGAAATTTTTGGCGCAGTGAAGGGCTTATTAACAGGGTAATCAGCAACAGGTCTAAGATTAGCATCATAATGAACCTGATTTAATAATCCCTGCCGTCCCTGTCCTATCCATTCGCCTTTCGCATAAAGAGGATGAATTACCCAAAAGGTACTGTCATCAAGCATAATAACTGGTGAAGCATGGTTGGGGCCTGTAAAAAGCGAACCCGGTTTCTGAGGATCGTTTACATTAAAAAAATCACCCAGCATTTCCCATGAATCCTCACTGTCTGTTAGCGTTTGACTTCTCATAACCTTTTGACCCCCGCCTAAATCCCTGGCAAAAGAATAGTAGTAATAACCTTTATATTTCCACATTACAGGTCCTTCTGCCCAGCTATACGGATGGGAAGGTGCCGGGTTTAACCAGTCCAGATTATAGACAACACCCTTAGGTTGACCGTCATTTCCCAGTTCAACAATACCGTTGTTTGGCCTCCCGTTTTTAACTACCAGGTACCATTTGTTGTCATCGTCAATAAAAATAGAATTATCATATCCTAAATCATATGGCAGGCTCGAAGGATTATTCACTCTTACCGGATCTGACCATGGACCTGCCGGATCGTTTGCTGTTACATAATGCATAGTATTTGAGCGGGAAAAGTAATGCCAATACTGACCATTATAATAAACCATATGGCCTCCCCAGCATCCGCCCCCGGGATTATCACCGTAATTTGACCATGATGCTTTTACAGGTTGAGAAATCGCTTCCCAATGAATCAGGTCGGTTGAATGAAAAATTACCGGTGTAACATTAAAAGATGAACCGGTTGTATAAAAATCATTTCCGATGCGGGTAAGTGTGGCATCGGGGTGGTCGCCGGGTATTACCGGATTCATGTAGGTATCATCCGTTTGTGCAATAATATCCAGTTGTGATATGATGCATATCAGACCGGAAAAAATAAATACTTTCATATGTGCAAATTTTCAGTTTATACTAATAATAAATTCCTTGTTTATTTTCTCATACTCGTCACAAATATTGGAACTTGGTTGTTGCAATTGTCTTATTATTTTGCAGTACTATAAAATAAATTCCGGAATCAAGAGACAGTGATAGCGTAATGGAGGTTAAAGGGATTTTATAACTATAGTTTACTACCTGTTTACCATCTATACTATAGATAGCCAGTTTATTGAAGGTAGGTTCCCACAAAACCTGAAATTCCGACTGAACAGGATTAGGTATGATCAAAATATCGTAACTGACATTTTTACTTTCAATCGCATCAGGTTGATTCACATTTATTTTCCATCCCAAAACGGTTTTTATCCCGCACGGATTTGTAAAAGTTGCAGTTATATAACATGTACTAACAGGATAGATTACTTGTGCATTCGATGTGCCGGATAAGCCACAGCCACTCCACTTCCAAGTACCATCTCCATAAGCTTCCGGAATTAATAATACCGAATCGCCAGGGTTAACAGTAACTTCATTTGTATCTGTTAATATACCGTCATTTACGCGTAAATAGGGTATACATATCGCCGGACCACATGTGTCGGTCCTGAACCAGTCTATATCTACATAGCCACCCGTATCAATTGTTGCATAATTAAATAGGCAAAATTTGTTACCTGTAAAGACTGAAAGGTTGAATTGCATGGCAAGTTCATTTCCAAGTAATGAATAAGATTGATTATCGAAGCTATATGCAAAAGTGGCTTTACCCGTACCATAATGGGCGTTAGCCCTAAGATATATACTTAAAGAATCTGTGGCTACAGACTCGATTGTACTGCCATTATTGACCATGACAATGTGGTTACTGCCATTTGTTCTCCTGACCGCTATATACGCATATGGATACTGAAAAACAGCGAGTCCGGCCACATCACCTTCCTTCATATTATCCACCTCCATTCCGATGGTACCTGTTGAGGAAACTTCTTTTGAATAATAAGCGAAAATTCGTTGTGTAAGCGTATTCTGTGCCTCAGGCAGTGTAGTCACCGGTTTTACTGTTGAAAGTCTTAAATATCCGGGATTATCAGTGAGCAACCATTTTGTGGAATCCGGATTGTGGTTCCAGCCCCATTGCATACCCATTTCATCGTCTTCAAATTCGTCGGAAGCAGGTAAAATGGTCACAGGATATTCCTTTCCGACATCAGGTTTTGGATAGGTTATTACTCCTTTGCCATCGACACCTACCATGGGCCAGTCATCTTCCCACGTCACAGGTTGCAGGGTCGGAAATCGTCCAAACGGACCTCCGTCCTGAAAGATAACTGACCACCATTCCCCTGTCTGTGTTTCAATGAGAGCTCCCTGGTGAATGCCTGTACCTAAATTACCGTTGTCCCTGATAACTATTTTTTCTTCATAAGGTCCATAGATATTTTCTGAACGCAGGGCAACCTGGAATCCGTCCCCCCCTCCGTAGGTAGCATATAAATAATAGTAACCGTTGATTTTATAGACATGGCTGCCTTCAAGCCCGGGCCGAATATCACCTGTAAAAACGAGTACATCATCATCAACAGCAACAAAATTCGAATCCAGTTCAGTAATATAAATCGTGCTGTAGCCATGAGCTACATATATTTTTCCATCATCATCGAAGAATAAGCCCGGATCGTAAAATCCCCTGGGTAGCTTCCTCAGCTCCCAGGGTCCCTCAGGATTTGTTGCTGTACACACAAAACCTCCTTCATCAAGGGTTATGAACATCAAATAGTATTTGCCATCATGGAACTTTAAACTGGTTGCCCACTGGCCGTGACTGTACCTGTTACATCCATCGAGATTATAGCATTTGCTGTAATCCATGCGCTGCACTGCATTACTACAATATTCCCAGTTTACCAGATCGTAGGATTTAAGGATCGGAACACCCGGAAAAATGAACATGGTAGTTGTAACCATATAATAGACCGAATCTACCCTGATTACATCGGGATCCGGAAAATCAGCATAAATAAGCGGATTGGTATATGTACCATCTCCGTTGTCACTTTGCATTTTCTGTCCAGGGCAACTAGCCCAAATAAAAAAAACAAGTAGTAATATTACAAATACTTTCATAACAATATAATTTTGCCATGAATATTTCTTTTACCATCATACAGATTAACCAGATAAACACCATTGCTTAACTGATCAATATTTAGTGTATTGTTGCTGATGTTGGAATAAGATAATTCCAACCTGCCGTTTATATCGTAAATACTCAGTTTTTTAATATCATAGTTACCAAAAAGCTTAATGGTTTGATATAATGGATTGTAAAAAATTTTGAATCCAATATCGCTTTGGTATTGTGATATATCAGTACTGGTAGTATCTATTCCGGGAACACGACCGAAAATCCTTTGTGCGAAATGGTACAAACCGGCTTTCCAAACCGACCAATCGTGGCCTTTGCCCGCTTCAATCAAATAATAATGGTCAATATTTGCCTTATAACCATCGAACCCTGAAGGAGGAGGAGCTATATTATCCTGCGGGAACAGAACTTGTGGATTAGATACAATCATTAAAGCAATTAATGATTTTCTGATAAAATCCCGTTTTATCCTGCCTGTTTTTAGTTTATATTTAATCATACTTTTAGTTGTTAAGAATCAGAACCCGGATTGTTTTCTGAGAGTCACTAGTTTTTTTGACTTTATAGTTTGCTGATACCAATATATCGCCATTCTATCATAGTCATTGCCTCTTCACTCCTGCTTTAATCTGTGTAAATGAATGCGCAGGGAATGAATATGATATTTTATTCTTTTCTGTTTTGATCTCTTCTGATACAGGAATATACTGCCCCTGCTTATCATATATAAAGTGGTCTTTGAGCGAATCTCCGGTAACTACTTTTGCTTCAGCCTTCCCTGTAAATTCACCTGAACTGGTAATTATGTCCGCAATGATCGTATTGTCTTTATGCCTGTTAATCACATTAATATAAACGTTATTTGTTTCTTTTGAGCAGACTGTTGTAACATCAAGAAAAGGGATGCCTTTGTATTTTTCTGTATTGAAAGTATCACACTCAACGTAAGTATCGACAGAGTTTCCACAACAGTTGTTTGAAAACAATTTAAACGTGTTATATAACGGTGTTTTGAAAGTTCCTTTTGCTTTGTCTATTTGTAACAGAGAAGTAAGCAATGTGAAGTTTGCCATTTTAACAATATCGGCATGACGAATAAAAGAATTAAAATACATGGCAACTGCCAGGGTAGATAACAGATTTTGACCGAACGGGGCCCACTCATCAACCGAGAGGTAAATGGATTTCATTGTCGGATACATGGCTTTAGCAACGTTAATCTGCGCATGAAGGACTTTAATTTTTTCTTCAATATCAAATGAACTCTGTCCTACATAATCATAATAATTATCGGTTCTGTTCCAATAACGGTGAATGGAGATATAGTCGGCAATATCTCTAAGTTCGGTAATTATTTTCCAGTTCCAGTCAATCCATTTGCCGGTACTCTCGTAGTACGACGAACCGTTAGCGATAAACTTAATTGTATTGTCGGTGGCTTTCATCGCTTTTGCAGCCTCAATTGCAACCTTGCAATAATCTTCGGCGTTTTTGTATCCCATGATCCAGGGTGATCCGTCAACTTCGTTACCAAGACACCAGTATTTTACATTGAATGGTTCCTGATTACCATACTTAGCACGTAAATCTGAATAATAGGTACCCTTTTCCAAATTGCAATATTCAACCCAGTAGCGTGCATCGTTTATGCTGCCAAGACCAAGATTAACACAAATAACATCTTCACTTCCAATCGACCTGTTTAATTGTATCCATTCGTCTGTTCCAACATGATTATTATCAATGGCACCCCATGCAAGGTCTTTACGCACAGGACGTTGTTCTTTCGGGCCAATGCCGTCCTGCCAGTTATAACCAGCAACATAATTACCACCTGGCCACCGCATGTTTGTTATTTTAAGTTCTTTCATCGCTTCAATATAATTTCTTTTGAAGCCGTTCTCGTCCGCAAGGGGAGAGGAAGGATCATACAAAATTCCATACATTGTGTTTATGGATGTGGTATCAGATAATCCGAATCTCCTGGGATTAAACTCTATAGGTTCCATGAATACACCATAGATTTTAGGATCAATTTCCCCTATTATTCTGTCAATATCGATGTTGATATTTGCCGTTTGAGCAAATAAGTAATAAGGAAGAGCAAGCAGTAAAATAAAGAATAATTTTTTCACGTTAGTAATTATTTTGTTAGTGAATAAATAATTTAGTTATGAGCATTTGAGTATTCCAACGGGATTCTAAACCAGTCAAAATCAACATATCCGCCTGTTGATTTTGTTGCATAATTAAACAGGCAAAACTTGTTTCCGGTAAATACAGTAAGATTAAATCTCATTGACAATTCATTACCAAGTGAAGTAAATTTTTTATTATCTAAACTGTATGAGAAGGATGCCTTGCTTGTACCATAATGTGCCGATGCCTGCAAGTATATGGTTTTATCTTTCATTTCCACCGAATCTATAGTTTCTCCATTGTTTACCATTATGATGTATTTGGAGTCATTAATTTGTTTCACAGCTATATAAGCATATGGATCCTGAAATACAGCTAAACCGGCTATATCACCATCTTTCATATGGTCCACATCAATCTTTGTAACGGCAATTGTAGGTATGGTTTTAGAGTAATAAGCAAATGGCCTTTGTGTGAGAGTGTTACGTGCTTCACGCAAATTTGAAACTGCTTTTCCTGTTATTAATCTTATATATCCTGGCTTTTGAGTTAGCGACCATTTTGCAGAATCAGGATTATGGTTCCATCCCCACTGCATGCCAAGTACTGCATTATTAAATTCGTCCGACGTTGGAAGTATTTTGATCGGATAATTTATCCCGACATTTGGCTTCTTGTATGTTACGACACCTTTCCCGTCAACACCTGCTATTGGCCAGTCATCTACCCATGTTACGGGATGCAAGGATGGAAAGCGTCCAAAAGGACCTTGATCTACAAAGAGTATTGTCCACCATTCCCCGGTTTGTGTTTTAATGAGTGCTCCCTGATGTACTCCAAAGTTTACTCCTTTTGTGGTATCTCTTATAACTACCTTTTGTTCATAGGGCCCGTAAATATTTTTTGAGCGTAGCGCTACCTGGATTCCATCTACACCTCCGTAAGTGCAGTATAAATAGTAATAATCATTGATTTTATAAACATGAGTCCCTTCAAGCCCTCTGCGGATATCTCCGGTGTAAACTAAAGAATCATTTCCCTTGGGGGCAAAGTTGTTATCAATCTCTGTTACGTAAAGTTTACTGTAACCATGTGCCACATAAATTCTTCCATCATCATCAAAGAATAACCCCGGATCATAAAAACCCTTTGGTAATTTTTTTATTTCCCAGGGCCCTTCGGGTTTTGAAGCTTTACAGAGAAATCCACCTTCATCGAGTGTAATGAAGAGCAAATAAAATTTACCATTGTGATATCTTAAACTTGTGGCCCACTGACCATGTGAATATCTGTTACAACCATCAAGGTCATAGCATTTACTGAAATCGAATCGTTGTACCGCATTACTGCAATATTCCCAATTAACAAGGTCATAAGATTTAACAATCGTAACACCCGGGAAAACAAACATGGTAGTAGTAACCATGTAATAAGTATCCCCTACCAGGATTACATCCGGGTCAGGAAAATCGGCAGCGATAACCGGATTGGTATAAGTTCCGTCGCCGTTGTCACTGTGCAGTTTCTGTGCAAATAAACTGACTAATGGTAAAAACGATAGCGTAATAATTATTAAGAATACATTATTTTTCATTTTGGTAGATTTTTGATTCTTGAAATTATACTTCTATTAAATAGGGAGGCTATAAAAAGCCTCCCTATTTATAAAACATTTCGCTCAGAGAAAATTAAATCCAAAAATTACTGGACCACAAAAGGAATAAATGTTTCAAATTTTATTCCCCTGTCACGCATTACCAAGGTATCAGTCAGGGTGTGGGTAGTCGTTCCAAAATCAATGGTATATTTGAGGTACAGTACATCACGTTTTTCACCCCCCCACATATCGCCGTCATTAACATATTTACCGTTGCCTGTCAAAGTATAAGAAGCCGTGTCGGGATTTGATACGGTACAATTATTATTTTCATCAAATATTATAATAAGCTCGAAAGGAAGATCAATATTACCTTCGGCTTTGGTATTTAGCTTTATTGAAGCTTCATCCATTGATCTGGTTTCAGCCTTACACACTTCATCCTTTTCCACATATTTTTCATGGTAAATGTATGTGGCATCAAGTGAAGTATTTCCATTATTGCCTTTTACAACGTCAATACCTCTGCGCAGGTAGGAAGCGTGCCACGGATTTATATACTTAATTGCATAAAGAACATAATCTTTAGGTTCAATACTCCACTCATTAGCAATACGGCGGTCAGCAGTGTCTATTTCTGTTTGACCTCTAAGTACCGAATCTGCATTTGTTACTGATGTGATTACCATAGGGATAACATAAGTATTTTTAATAGAAAGGCTGTCTTCAAAAAAAGCATCCGTCAACTGTACTTCTATTCCGCCCATTAATTCCCCCGAAGGAATCACTATCTGCATATTTCCGGGAAGGCTGTAATAGCCTGAAGGCATTGCAATCACATCATCTCCTACAGAACTCCCAAATCTGAGATTCTCACAAAGAGAATTATCAACAACTACATCTATTGTGATGTCCTTTTTGTTTTCATAGACACCACCCACTGTCGCCATTATAATACATTTGTGTTCATTATCAAGC
>CAZFQS010000025.1:0-16209 GCA_964521285.1 uncultured Bacteroidales bacterium
ATACTTCATTCTTTTTATTAACTTCAACAATATCTAGAGAAGAGATTTAAACAAAATAAACTATGGAAACAATAAAGATTCAAGGAACAGAAGATACTCCAAAAATAATTTTGGACGCGGAAAATGAGATTATGGAAATTTCTGGTCGTTCATTACCTGAAGACGTTTCAGCCTTTTACGAGCCGGTTTTAAACTGGTTGAATGAGTATGCTGAGAATCCTAATAAAAAGACCATTTTTAATTTTAAATTAACTTACTTTAATACTGCATCATCGAAATTACTGCTTGATATTTTAATGAAACTGGAAGAAATGCATGAAAACGGAAATGACATTTTAATTCGTTGGCATTATCCTGAAGATGATGAAGATATGGAGGAAGCAGGAGAAGAATATGCAGATATAGTTGATGTTCCATTTGAACAGGTCGGATATTCTGCATAACAATCACTATGATTTTCTCAATTAGTTACTAAACTAAATTAATTAATGAGTGAAGAGATTCTTAAAGCTTTAATGCAATTGTTCGCAATAATTGCAAAACAAGATGAAGGAGTTGAAATCACACAGGTCGAATATGTTAAGAATTTTCTTCAACAGCAGTTAAGTGACGAAAAGGTCAAAGAATATTTTGCGTTATTTGAAGAACATGCAGGACTTATAAGTACCGAAATTGAAGAGGAGGACGAAGAAAAAGACAAAAAGAAACTAACTTCTGTGCGAGATTCTGTCAGAATTCTCGGTCTTTGTAAAAAAATAAATAAAACACTTACCCAGAGACAAAAGGTTGTCGTTCTTGTACGTTTGTTTGAAATTGTAAATGCAGATCGTAAATTTACAGATCAGAGAATGGCAATAATAAATACTGTTGCTGAAGTTTTCAAGGTCTCAAAAGAAGAATTTGTCAGTATTGAATCATTTGTAATAAAAAATGAAGCAGAGGAATTAGACGATTTAAATATTCTGATAATTAACGATGACCTGAAAAAATATAAAAATGCAAAAAAGATTTTTACCAAAGAACTGGATACTAACATATTCATCCTTCAGATAAAAAGCGTTGATCTTTATTTTTTAAAATATACAGGTAATGAGAACTTATATCTCAATGGCCTGCCAATCAGAAATGACAGAATATATTTATTTGCCAATGGAAGTACTGTTAAATTACCAAAAAGTGCTCCTGTTTATTATAGTGATGTAGCAGCACATTTCCTTGCTGATATAACAACAAACCAAATCTCCTATTCAGCCAGAAATCTGGAATTCAGATTCCCAAATCGAAATATTGGTATAAGAGATATCAGTTTTTCTGAAAATCATGGCAAATTAATTGGAATTATGGGCTCAAGTGGAACAGGCAAGACGACTTTACTAAATGTTCTGTCAGGAATTGAATCTCCGTCAAAAGGAGAAGTAATAATTAATGGTATTAACTTACATAAGGAAAAAGAAAAACTTGAAGGAGTAATTGGGTTAATACCTCAGGATGATCTTCTTATAGAAGAATTAACAGTATTCCAGAATTTATATTATAATGCGAAGCTTTGTTTCAAGGATAAATCAGACGATGAAATAGTTAAACTGGTTAATAAAACTCTTCAGAATTTAGGATTATTTGAAAAAAAAGATCTTAAAGTAGGCTCTCCGTTTAAAAAGACTATTAGTGGCGGACAAAGGAAAAGATTAAATATTGCCCTGGAATTAATAAGGGAGCCTTCAATACTTTTCATAGATGAACCTACATCGGGATTATCTTCAAAGGATTCGGAAAATGTAATAGATCTTTTACTTGAGCTGACATTAAAAAGCAAACTGATTTTTGTGGTAATTCATCAGCCAAGCTCAGAAATATATAAAATGTTTGATAAAATGATGATCCTTGATGATGGCGGTTATTTAATATATTATGGTAATCCGGTTGAAGCAGTAATGTATTATAAGCGGCTTGATTCGCAAATTAACAGTGAAATTGGCGAATGTCCATCATGTGGTAATGTAAATCCAGAGCTTATTTTTAATATTATTGAAGCTAAGGTCGTTGACGAATTCGGAAATTATACGGATTCACGCAAGGTGACACCTCATAAGTGGAATGAATATTATAAAAGTAATATCAAACTAAGGGAAGGAAAAACCGTCCGTGAAGCCCCTCCGAAAAACTTAAAAATCCCCGGCTGGATAAAACAATTCAGAATTTATACAGTAAGAGATTTCCTCTCTAAAATAAGTAATAAACAATATATTGTACTGAGTCTTATGGAGGCTCCTGTTTTAGGGTTCATTCTGTCCTATATAATAAGATATATTGAAGATCCTAATTCAGATTCATATATATTCCGTGTAAATGAGAATATTCCTATCTTTATTTTTATGGCTCTTATTGTAGCATTATTTCTGGGACTTACAGTAAGCGCCGAAGAGATATTCAGGGACAGGAAGATGCTAAAGCGTGAAGCTTTTCTTAATCTCAGCCGATCAAGTTACCTGATTTCCAAAATTATTATCCTGCTGGTTATATCAGCTATTCAGTCTTTCCTGTTTGTTATAATTGCAAATACAATTTTAGGGATAAGAGAAATGTATTTTATATACTGGCTGGCACTATTCTCAACAGCGGCATTTGCAAATATACTGGGTTTGAATATTTCAGCTTCATTTAACTCAGCAGTTACCATATATATTCTTATTCCCCTTATAATGATACCCATGATGATTCTTAGCGGAGCAATGTTTAGCTTTGATAAATTGAACCGCGGTATCGGGAGAGTAGATAAAGTACCATGGATTGCAGAGATTATGGTTACAAAATGGACATACGAAGCACTTATGGTGCACCAATTTAAGGACAATAAATTCAATAAAACATTTTATGAATATGACAAAGAAATAAGTCAGGCAGATTATAAAAAAGTATATTGGATCCCTGAACTAAGAAACAGACTAAAAGATATTAATGAAGAACTTAACGAAACACAAGGTATAAATAAAACTAAAGATGCATTAAAAGTTATATATAATGAGATAAAAAAAGAAATGAAAAAAGTACCTGAGACAAAATTTGATGCCCTGGAAAAACTTAATGCAACCTCTTTTAATCGCGGGATTAGCAGAAAAGTATATAATTATTTAAATGAGTTAGATGAATATTACAGCAAAATATTTTCCAGGGCAGATAAGATAAAACAAAAAATAATTAATACAAATCTTGAAAATAAACCAGATGTATATTATCGATTCAGAGATAATTATCATAATGAAGCAATAGCTGATATTGTGAAAAAAGTATATGAAACAAATAAAATACTTGAATTCCGGCATGAACTAATTCAGCATTTTGATCCTATATACCAGGATCCCGCAGTAAAAGGCAAATTAGATTTTCGTTCTCACTTTTTCTCCCCTAAAAAACATTTCATGGGGAAATACTATGATACATACTGGTTTAACATTTGTGTAGTCTGGATACTTACAATAATTTTCTATATAACTCTTTATTTCGATCTATTAAAAAAACTTATTACTCTATCAGACAGATTAAAAAGAATAAATTAGGTTTTAAAAGAATTAGATTTTTAATATCTTTATGTGCGTTGCTGAAATTTTATAATACTAAATAATATAAACCATGTTGAAAAATATTTTAATTATACTGTTTATTACACTTTTAGTAATATCTTGTAAATCAGGAGGGGATAAATCAGAAACTTTAGATATTGATGAATCTGAATTAGTAGAAGGAGATTTAGAAATTTCTAAAGAAACTATAGACGATATAATACAAAGTGTATCTTCTCCAGTTGAGATGGCAGCACTTGTAAAAGATCTGGGAATAAAGTTTTCAAATAAATACCTGGCTCCTACTGATCATGTCGATGAAATATCGACCAGCTTTAAACAAGCTCTAAACCTGGGTATATACGGTGCTGATCTTGGCTACCTCAACATGTATAACAAGACAGCCTCAGTAATCGAATATATATCAGCAATAAAAACATTAGCCGATGAAATCAGAGTAGGTCAGTTTTTTGACTTTACTACACTGAAGCGCCTTGCTCAAAATTATCAAAACCTTGATTCTTTAATGTATTTATCGCTGCGCAGTTTTAATGAAATGGATCAGTATCTGCGTGACAACGATAGAAGCAGCATTAGTGCCCTTGTTATTACAGGAGTCTGGATTGAAGGATTGTATCTGGCTACGCAAGTTGCAAATGATGCACCCCATCCCAGTCTGGCAGAAAGAATTGGAGAACAGAAAATCATTCTGGAAAAACTAATACTTATTATTAATAACTTCAGCAAAGACAAACAGTTCGCAGGATTGCTGGAAGAGTTAAACAAGATAAATGTTCTCTTTAAAGATGTTGAAATAAGTTATAAGCCCGGAGAGCCAGAACCAAGAGAAGAAAATGGCATGTTAATAATAATTCAGAATGAAGAAAGCATTGT
Organism: uncultured Bacteroidales bacterium; assembly: GCA_964521285.1. Classification (GTDB taxonomy): domain Bacteria; phylum Bacteroidota; class Bacteroidia; order Bacteroidales; family UBA10428. The sequence goes on from CAZFQS010000025.1 coordinate 4,452, forward strand.
CAAAATATCTGATGAGCAGTTAAATAATATAATACTGGTCACTAAGGAAGTCAGAAACAAGCTTGTTGGTGTATAGTACATACTGTCTACTTTGAAATTTATGATCCTATCCACTAATTTCAAATAATAAACAAATTATAAAACTAATTGTATTGAACAATTAAACAATAATAAAAGAATGAAAACCATTATAAAGTCCATTTTTGTTTTATCTATCCTTTTCAGTACAACACTTTATTCACAAGATTTAACGCAATTAGTAGCACAATGTGCGGCAAATGCCGGTAATGTAACGTATTTAAAAGACTTTGTGGTAAAATTAGATGCCGGGACTCCGGGTGGAGCTCCTCCTACAGCACGTTTTGCAATGATCTTAAGTAAAAATGCCATGTATAGATTCTCTATATGTACTGCTCCCGATTCCGATGGAGATGCTGTTCTGCAATTAATGGATATGAACAGATTGTTAGGCAGTACATTTATTCAGGCAACAGGGAAAGAATTTCCATATTTCGATTTCAAATGCCAAAAAACAGGAGTTTACCATGTCTTCATATCGTTTAAAGAAGGAAAGGCAGGAGAATCCGTTGGAATTCTATCTTTAGTTAAAAAATTTTAATACTATACATCGCTTTACCAGAGCAACACTCACAATATATTTTTTACCCTGAATTACATATCTGAAATCTTACAAATTAACTATCCTCAGGTAAATAAGGAGTGCGAAAAACATATCAAAAAGCGAGCTGTTTATCCAATTGGGCCTAACACTAACAAAAAAGTGAGCAAGCAGAAAAGAGATAGATAGCGATGCTATAATAATCATTTCATAACCAGCTGAAGGAATAAAAAGATAAATAATTATTGCAACAATAAACAACCATAAAAAAAACATAAAATATTTTCTTGCATATATCTTCTTACCAGGATAAACTGCTATCATATATACACTGCTAATTATCAACATAAGCAAATAATAAATTGCCAGAATCTTGTAGGAAAGATCGAAATTCATATCATATCTTTTATAAAGTAAATAACTTTTATAGGTCCCAAGTAGACTTTTAATATCCAGGTCCATCATATAATAATAAAAAAATAATATTATATAAGGAACTAATAGGCCAATTAAGGTAAAAATCCATTCACGCCATATAAATGGTCTTAATATTATTAACCCTATCCAGATAATGACTATTAGAAATATTAAATTAAAATAAAACAAACTTCCCACAGAAATTAGTAAAGCAGCATCAAAAAAGTTATAACATAGTTGTTCTTTTTTATAGGTATCAAAAATTCTAAAAACAGCTATTATTAAGAATATAACACTAATTGATACAGGATTTAATCTCTGTAAGGGTATAAGACTACTGCAAATTAGTATAAAGAATAAAGCGGGTAATTGGGTTCTGGCCTGGATGAAAAAAAACCGGACATTTAATCGTGCCAGCAAAAAACCTGAGAATAACAGTAAAATAAGCGAAATTATTACTGTAATTCTCGGGAACGAATATTCAATAAACTGAAGCGGACCGTATATAGGAGATGGATAAAAATCAAAGATAAAAAATGAGAATTTATAATTTACAATTGACGGCAACCAGAAAGCTAATGCTAAAATAAGGATTAATACAATAATAAATTGTTGTTTGCGTATAAATAGTCTAAGTAACATATAAGGAGATATTATTCATAGCTGCCTTAATAATAGTTGTTTAATAGGATATGCAGTTTTTTAAGATAAAAACCTGTTAATTATTAATAATACAACTGATAAAAATACAAAAGCTAAGTAATTTACAATACTTTTAAAAAAGTTCTTCCAGTTTTCTAACCAAATTACTTTTGGGTACAGCGCCAACCTGTTTATTAGCTATCTCCCCATCCCTGAAAAAAAGAATTGTGGGTATACTCCTTATGCCATATTTTGCTGATACCTCCGGATTACTATCAACATCAAGCTTCCCAATAAGAACTTTTTCTTTGTATTCTTCTGCAATTTCATTCACAATAGGACTTACTATTCTACATGGGCCACACCATTCAGCCCAGAAATCAACCATTACAGGTTTTTGCGATTTCAATACAATTTCATCAAAATTAGCATCATTTAACTCTATAGTCATAACTTACATTTTTAAAATAATCGTAATTCAGTTGTATGTCTTTTGTTCAACAAATAAATATATAATTATGTTTTTATTTATCTAGTTTACTTTATAGCCTATTTCAGGGATATTCTCAAGATACTCTATAAACTGATTAGAAGGATATATAGTATAATTTCTTGAAAACATCTGAATACTTACATTTTCATTTTCATCATAAATTAAGAACTTTAAGTTTGTTTTGCCATTTTTATTATCAACATAGCTCTTAATATCGTCCAGAAGTTTTTCAGACAGAATCTCCACAGGTATCCTGATTAAAATACTTTTAACTAACTCTTCTCTTGCATTATTAAGGATTGTTATACTCTTTATTTTAAATTCCAGTTCCCCGCTGTTTTTCCACGTCTTTTTCTGAACATTGCCTTTTATTAGCAGAGTATATCCTTCATATAAGTAGTTTCTGTAATTCTCATAATCCAGTCCAAACAAAGGGATCGAGAAAGAATCTGAATAATCTTCAAGATTAACTACCCCATAAGGTTTTCCTGATTTTGTGAGAGAATTTTTAACTCCGGTAACTATGCCTGAAAATGTAACTTCTTTACCTTTCAGATTATTAAGATCTCTCAATTCTGAAAGTTTTGTATTACAGAAGGTTTCCATTTCTAATTTATAGTTATCCAGAGGATGGGCTGAAAGATATATTCCAATTAATTCCTTTTCTTTATTTAGTTTTGTTAAATTCGACCATTCTTCGCAGTCAGGTATACTTGGTTTAGCTATTTCTATTGCTTTAATATCACCAAATAATGTTGGTTCTGCACCAGATTCACTTTTAATCTTATTTCCGTATCTTATTAAATGTTCAATAAAGCTGATATCGTTGAAATCGCATTCAAAGTACTGACTCCTTTTAATGTTTTTGAAGCTATCAAATCCCCCGGACATTGCCAATGCTTCTATACTTCTCTTATTAACAGTTGTAAGATTTACTCTTTCCACGAAATCAAAAATGTCCCTAAATGCTCCATTTTGATTCCTTTCTTCAATAATATGTTTAACAGCAGCTTCACCTATTCCTTTTATTGCTGCAAGTCCAAATCTGATATTACCCTCTTTATTAACCGTAAATCTTATATTGCTTTCATTTATATCAGGTACAAGAACTTTTAATCCCATTCTCTTACATTCGTCCATAAAAAGAGTAATCTTTTTTATATCACTTAGATTTCTGCTCAATACTGAAGCCATAAATTCAGCCGGGAAATGAGATTTTAAATATGCGGTCTGATAGGATACATATGCATAGCATGTAGAATGCGACTTATTAAAGGCATAATGGGCAAATGCTTCCCAGTCTTTCCATATTTTTCTTGCCTTGCTTTCTTCATATCCATTTTTTGTACACCCTTCAATAAATTTTTCCTGCAGTTCATCCATCATAGATATTATCTTCTTTCCCATAGCCTTACGAAGTGAGTCAGCCATACCTTTTGTAAAACCCGCCAATCTCTGAGAGAGCAACATCACCTGTTCCTGATATACAGTAATACCATAAGTATTTTTCAAATATTCCTCCATTTCCGGAAGATCATATATGATCTTTTCTTTCCCGTGTTTTCTGCTGGTGTAGCTTGGAATATATTCCATCGGCCCCGGACGATAAAGAGCATTCATAGCAATTAAGTCCTCAAACATGTTAGGTTTTAGTGCCCTCAAATGTTTTTTCATTCCATCAGATTCAAACTGAAATAATCCGGTTGTCTCCCCTTTACTGTATATCTCAAACGTTTCCTTATCATCCAGCGGGACATTTTCAATATCAATATCAACACCTTTGGAATTCTTAATATTTTCTAATGTATCCTTAATAATTGACAGGGTCTTGAGCCCAAGAAAATCCATTTTTAACATTCCTACTGATTCAACATGCTTTCCATCAAACTGCGTTACAAATAAGTCGGCATCCTTACTTATGCAGATGGGCAAATGTTCTTCAAGTGCATTTTTGCCAATAATTATCCCACATGCATGTACCCCTGTCTGACGCACTGATCCCTGGAGCACTTCAGCATATTTTAAAGTCTGTGCAATAAGTTCATTCGGTGAATTCCTTTCCTTAATTAATTCGGGTACTTCTTCATAAGCTTTTTTAAAGGTAATACCCGGCCTTTCCGGCACCATTTTGGCCAGCCTGTCTGCTTCCGACAATTCCAGCTTAAGTACCCTTGCTACATCACGAATAGCCAGTCTGGGAGCCATAGTACCAAAAGTAATAATATGTGCTACTTTTTCCCTGCCATACTTATTTTCTATCCATTGCAATACCTTTTCCCTGCCATCCTCATCGAAATCTATATCTATATCAGGCATTGAAATTCTGTCAGGATTCAGGAATCTCTCAAAGAGTAAATTATACTTTATAGGGTCTATATCTGTTATCCGCAAACAGTAAGCAACTACAGAACCTGCAGCAGAACCCCTGCCAGGACCAACAGACACTCCCATTTCACGCGCTGATTTTATCACATCCCAGATAATAAGAAAATACCCCGGGAATCCCATTTTCTTTATAGTACCCAATTCAAATTCAATACGCTCTCCCAGGTCTTTTGTAATATCAACGTACCTTTTTTTAGCTCCTTCATAGGTAATATTTCTCAAATATTCATCTGCGTCTTTAAATCCTTCTGGTATTGGAAAATCCGGCATTATGGGATCATGGTCCAGATCGTAAATTTCAATTTTATTTTCAATTTCCTTAGTATTTATTAAAGCATCCGGAAGGTCAGCAAACAGCTCTTTCATCTCATTCTGGGTTTTTAGCCACTCCTGATTTGTATATCGCAATCTGTTCGTATCATCTATATCTTTTCCGGTGCTTATACATAGTAATATATCATGTGCCTTTGCATCCTCCTTGTTAATAAAATGAACATCATTAGTCGCTATATATTTTACTCCTGTTTCACCTGACAGTTTTATCATCTGTTCGTTAACATAAATCTGATCCTTATATACTGAATTATCCTTTTGTTGATCTCCCGATTTGTGCCTTTGTAATTCGAGATAAAAGTCTTCACCAAATATTTCCCTGTATTCTAATACAAGTTTCTTTGCCTGTTCATAATTCTTATTTTTTATTGTGTAGGGTATTTCTCCTTTGAGACAGGCACTAGAGGCGATCAATCCTTTACCGTAATCTCTCAACAAATCTTTATCAATTCTCGGCTTATAATAAAAGCCTTCCGTCCATCCATAAGATACAAGCTTAATAAGATTTTGATACCCTTCCTTGTTTTTGGCCAGAAGTACTAGATGAAATCCTCCCCCATCGCTTCTGTCAGATTTATCAAACCTTGATCTCCTGGCTACATAAACCTCACAACCCAATATAGGTTTTATTCCCTGTTTTATAGCTTCATTATGAAATTCCTTTACCCCAAACATATTACCGTGATCAGTAATAGCAAGAGCACTCATTTCATCTTCTTTAGCTCTGAATAAAAGGTCTTCTATGTCGGCTGCTCCATCGAGTATTGAATACTGGGTATGAACATGCAAATGGGAAAATGATATTTTCCTTCCTGTTAATGAATCAATGTCTTCCTTCTTTGCAGCCTTTTTCCCTTTAGGAAGTGATTCATCACTATCAGGATCAGGTTCTGTTTCAACCTCTTCAGATTTTGTTTGCTCAGTATCTTGTTTTTCAGGTTCTTTTAATACTTCTTCACCTATGTTAAATTTGGATTTATCAATAATATCTTTTCTTATTAGCTCGAAAAAACACCGTGCAGTTGCTATGACATCAGTAGCAGCATTATGCTCCTCTTTAAAATCTTCGTTAAACATCTTTCTGTACAACTCTCCCAATGTCGGCCATTTGTATTTATCCCCACGACTATCCGGTATAGCACAAAAACCTGTTGATTCTTCCTTGGTACATATGCTTACTTTTTCAAATAGTTTATTCGAAATATTTGTTCTTACATATTCAGCTCCAATTATATTTTTATCAAATTCAATATTATGACCTATAATGAATTCTGACCTGTTAAGTGATTCTGCAAATTTCTGAAGTACGAATTTCAATTCTTCACCAATCTTTAGCGCCTTCTCAGTTGATATTCCATGTACTTTTTCTGCACTATAAGGAATAGAAAAATTTTCCGGCCTGATTATATAATTTTTGGACTCGACCAGTTCCCCCTTATTATTATGTAACTGCCAGGCCAACTGAACCAAACGGGGCCAATTTTCAATATCAGTGATTGGCGCATCATATTTTTCAGGCAGACCAGTTGTTTCGGTATCAAGAATCAGGAACATTAATAGACTTTCTTATTGATTTGCTAACCCGGTTAAATTAGTATATGAAAATAATCCAAATGGATGACAGATGCTAAAACCTGATCGCGATTAGCCAGCAGCTAAATTCCAATTGCTAATTTAACTTAAATAGTCTAAAAAAATATAGTTGTTAATAAAAATGGAAAAAGTTAGGATGATTTCAGTAAAGCCAATGCGTAGTAGTTTATGGAAGGTTATACTGAACTTGTTTTAATTCACTTTTAATAGCTGAATTAATATAAAACAGAATTTTTATATATCAGTATTTAATAACAAACTTTCAATTTGACTTACAAATAATTGTCTGGTTTCTTCTACTGTTCTTGCTATACCTGAAGATATACTTGGATTTCCTTCCAGTGGGCAATATAAAAATGCAGGGATACCAGTGATCCCAAATACCTGGGCCAATTCTTGTTCACGTTGTATATCTACTTTGTAAATATTTATTTTCCCGGCATATTCTTCAGCCAGTTCTTCAAGAATAGGTGCGGTTATTCTGCAAGGTGCACACCAGTCAGCATAAAAATCAATTAAACAGGGAAGCTCGCCCTTGAAAATCCACTTTTCAGGATTTTTTTCATAATCCATTACTTTATCCAAAAAATCCTGTTTTGTTATATGTATGGGTTTTGTATTTAACTTTGAGATAACATCACTACTTGGTTTTATCGATTCATCCTTACTGATTGTCTGATTATCTGACTTAGAAGCATAAACACCGGATGAATTTTCCTGTGCAGACGGATTATTACAGGAAATCAACATTGTGAATATCAAACCAAATATTAAATATACTCTTGTAGTCATTGTTATTAATCCTTTCATTTAATTTAAAAGCTGTTATTTAACCTTACACAAAAATATCTGCTAAATTATATTATCTTTCAACAATTTATCAAAGATCTTGTTCATTAATCCAAATTCAATATAGAACTGCCCACATACAAGGGTTTGAATATCTATACTTTAGCTGGTTCGTTCAGTCTATAAAAAACTTCTTTTTCAGTAAACACTATTTTTAACACCCCTATTGAAATAAGATTAACAAGAATATTTTCTGCCCTGAATTTATTTATTTTAACTGTTTTTAAAAATTTTGACAAAGTTATTTCATCATTATGCCTGAGATATTCAAGTAATTTTTTTTCTGCTTCAGTGTATTTCAAAAACACGGGCCTTTTCCTGGTTCTTTTTTTCCATACTCTTAAGAGTATTCTGTTCGCCAAAAGATTCTGATCATCCACTCTCAAGTAGGCGAGCCATTTACCTTCCTCATTCCTGGCATAATGTGGTTTTTTCCCACTCTCAGGTATATTAACTTCAAGAACCCACCTGCCTTCAATACACCATTTTTTAGTAGTGTATTTAACTGCAGGCTTGCAATATATATCAGCAGCTGACTCAATCATAAAGTCTTCCTCATCTGTTCTTATTCCGGTGATAACTCCGTTATCCTTAACACCGACAAGGAGCTTGCCTCCCCCTGTATTGGCAAAAGCTGAAAATGTACGGGCAATTTTTTTTGCATCAGAAATTTCAAATTTAAAATCCAGTTGCTGATGTTCACCCTGGCTAATGAGTCTTTTTATATACTTACTCAATGGATAACAGATTTTATTAATAAAAATAGTTAAATGATGGCTAGAACAGAAATTATATTATACGGATGATAAACAAAAATTCTGAAATGATTAATAATATTTAAGGCTAATTCTTCCTTAACTATATTTGTTATTAAAATTAAGCTATAAATAATAATAAATAAACATTAAATTGCAAAATATTGGGGTTTAAACAGACATTAGCAATTTTATGAGAGTTAGCAGAAAGATTTTATTTCAGATTTTATCTGCCTCATTGGAAAACCACAGCAATAAGTACTTTTTAATAATGTTAATTAGTTATATGTAATTTACTCAATATCAAATAATAATATAAAATACAAATTATCATGAAAACAACAATCTTAATAATTACTCTCTTTTGTTCTATATGTATTTTAAACTCATACAGTCAGCCAGAAAAAGGAACATATATGTTAGGCGGCGGTGCCAGTACAAGCATAGACTTTTATAATGGTTATAATTCTTTCAATATATCACTTTATCCTGATATAGGTTATTTTTTTTCAGATAATTTTGCAATGGGTGCCTCCCTACCTTTAAACGTCAACATTCATGAGGGTTATAGGAACTTTGGCTATGGCATAACACCTTTTTTCAGATATTATTTTGGCCCGGCATCTGACATAATGTATTTCGTTACAGGGGCGGTCGGGATAAGAGGCCTAACATCAAAATATAATGATTCCAGTTCTTCATCATCAGGAGTAACAGGTTCAGCAGGAGCAGGAGGAACATACTTTTTAAATAGAAGCATCGGATTAGAGGTAATCTTAGGATATACTTACAGTAAATGGAATGAATCTGATGCGTCCTCAGATATTGACCTAAGTATTGGATTCCAGATATATTTTGGAAGATAACGATACCAACAAAATTTATTTTCAAAGATTTTTTTTCAATTACCTGATATCCTGTGATGACACACATCATGGGTACTTATTGTGGACTTGAGTAGCAAGAGTTCGAACTTTCTGGCTAAAGATATTGACAGGATTTGTGATTTTTGAACAATTATTTTGTCCAACTTAATTTGAAGACACACAATCATTTATCATATTCAAAGTAAATTCTAATACTCTATCTGTATGGTTAATATAATCTTCTATAGAGTTTTTTACTATAAAATCTGGTATAACTCCTCTTTGGTTATCAATTCCACAAGAACTAAACGCCTGTTCCCATGAAGTCATAATTTTCAATCCTGAATTGGGAAGCCTAAATATGTGTACATCTCCAAAATTCACGGTCGCTCCACCTGTTTCTTCACCAATAATTATGCCTTGTCCATAACATCTATAGGCTGAAGCAAAGCCTTGAGCAGCTGAGAACGTACCATTATTCGTTAATAAGTAGGTTTTACCTTTATACCTTAATGGTAGCTCTTTTAATTGACGTAATCCAGAAATTATTGTATAAGTCTTTCCCGCTTTAACATCTTTAATATGTCCGAGTTTTTTCTTTACCTTGCCAGTAGCAATAAGCTCATTACTTACTTTAACAATTGCGGAATCTCCATCGTTATGGGGTTGATGGAAAATATATTGTTCAAACCAGGCAGTAATTATATTGTGTCCTCCACCATTATCCCGAATATCAATGATTAAATGTTCAATGTTCTTTTTTCTTAATTCGCTAAACGTTGATTTGTAAAAGTTTTCATAGTTTTTTAAATCCATACAACTGAAAAAACCAATATATCCTATCTCAGGAGTTAATTCTTTGTATATTAATTCTCGTGGTTTTTGAAATTTTGATTTAATAAAACGATACATATTTGAGCAAACACTTCCACTCACACTTTTTTCTTTGAGTTTCTTGCTTTTGTAGTCGATGTATTTAATTTTAAAATTTTTGAAATCATTCCAAATGCCAATATTTTTTGGTTTGGTTATCAGATAGTTTCTGAAAGCTTCGTTTTCATAGCTTACCAATTTACTCCATTCACCTAGTACCTGATTTATACTTTTATTATTTATTTCAATAATTTCAGAACCAACTGGAATAGAGCTAAACAACGATAAATTATTTACTACAAAAAGTCTATCATCAATAATTTCTGTTTCAAACGGAAATGTTCTATTAAATATAAATTTTGCATGTATTAGGTTTTCCATCGGTCTGGTATGACCTGTCCTAAAATGAGAAGTTAATCTTGCACATACTTTAAAAAAATCCAACTCAGATATCTTTTCAGGTAAATTATCAATTTCATTGTTTAATTCTATTAAAAAAGAGTCTTTTGGAATCATATGGTAAATATCAGGATGTATGTTTTCCAATGATTCAATCATGAAGTTCAAATCATTGATTGTAGTCTTTTTTAAAATTGGTTTGCCTGACATATAGTAGATAAAAAAGCCTAAACAAAATATCACGGTTAATAAATGTCCAAAGACTTTACCTTTTATGAAATCTTTAAAAGGAATTCTCTTTTTTATGAAAAATTCGATGGCTATAAAAATTATCGATGGAATTAATATAAGGAAATACAAAAAGAATATATCTCTAAGTCTAAATAATCCACTTGCTATCATATAGATAACGATGAACCCAAGAATAATTGATACAATCCAAAGTTTTAGCTTCATACTTTCAATATTTTATTTAAATATCGCTTTAATCAACAAAAGCACGAAATATTTTTTATCCAATCTATATTTTATAAGGTTAAACAGTATAAATATAAAGCTGATTCTTTTTTAATGCCACATAACTTTTAAATGTACCTAACTTAAGTGAGCTCTCTTCTTTGATTTAGTAAATAGAACCAATGTTTATTTTTAATTATTTTCAAAGTTATTAAAAACTAATATTATCCAATGGATTTGTTAACTCGTTAAATTTGTACATGCTTATGTGAGTCAATTTCAGATATCCTTAAACTTTCAAATCATTATTTAACTAAAGATTATTTTTTGAAAAAATTATTAACTAAACATTTTATAGTTGGTTGGACTCAAGTTATAACTTCTTTTTTTTAATGTTAATCCACTTTTTTTACTATTTCGTTATTATTAGTATAAATCAATAATTAATAAACTAATCTTTAATTCAGTTTTAAAATAATTGATATATTTGCCTGTATATAAGTAAGTTACGTGGATTTGTTAAAGTCTGTTCTACTTATTGTAGATTTACAATCATTTAAGCAGTGGTATTACTAAGAGGAACATTGGAATCGTATAGGAATATATTACTTAAACTTATAAGATATGCAGCTAACTAGGAAGATGTTTATTCATTTGTTTATCCCAACAAAAAACCAACCACTGATGAAAAACTCTAAGTGGTTGGTTATCAATTGTGGAGATAAGGGGAATCGAACCCCTGACCTCGTGAATGCCATTCACGCGCTCTAGCCATCTGAGCTACATCCCCATATAATCATTAATATCATCTTAGTTTTTCCCTTCCGTTCTACTAAAATCTTATTAATGAGCCACAAAAATATAAATTTTAATGTAATTATAATTAATAATCCATCTGTTCTATATTAAAAATATAATATCCTTATCACATTCTGCATATAAATTATGGTACAATATTTGATGGTAATTATTTGAACGACAGAAGCATTTATATTTAAGTATTACAGGAGCCTTAAATAAAATATTTCAGGAGATGCATAAATATGCTGAAGACAGGCACCGGACGAACATAGATGAA
>CAZFQS010000025.1:16309-46791 GCA_964521285.1 uncultured Bacteroidales bacterium
TGTGATTTTAATTTTATCTTTAACCATTTATTCTTTAATTTTGAAATTATCAAATATTTTAAAAGATGGAAGCAAAGAAAACTAGTAAGGCTAATCTGGAAAAGAACAGGCCTCTGTTTCTTGAAATTGGTCTGGTAATAGTTCTTGGCATTGTTCTTATTGCTTTCGAATGGACAACCAGGCCTTCAAAAGGAAGTGCTTTGGATTATCTGGATGAAGACGAAGGTGACGAAGAAATAGTACCTATTACAAGACAGCAGGAAAAACCACCTGAACCACCACCTCCCCCGCCAAAAGTGATTGAAGTCATTAACATAGTAGCTGATGATAAACAACTGGATGATCAGCTTGAACTTGATGATCAGGAAGCGGATCAGGATTTAGAGATGGATTTTATTCCATTTGAGGAAGAAGAAGCCGGAGAAGAAGAAGTGTTCATCATTGTTGAAGATATGCCAAAATTCCAGGGTGGTGATCAGAATGCTTTTCGCAAATGGATTCAGGAAAACTTACGCTATCCTGAGATTGCTGCTGAAAACGGAATAAGTGGAAAAGTATTTGTGCAGTTTGCAGTCAATTCAAAAGGACTAGTAGTTGACGCCAAAGTAATGAGAGGTGTTGATCCTGCTCTTGATAAAGAAGCCCTGAGAGTAGTGAATTCATCACCCAAATGGGAACCAGGAAAGCAAAGAGGTAAACCGGTTAAAGTTCAGTTTACATTCCCGATAGTCTTTGTCCTCCAATAATCAAAAAAAGTAAAAAAGCCCTGATTTCAAAATCAGGGTTTTTTATTTATGATTAATTTTTAATATATCATAAAATTAAATTATTAAGTTTATACTTAAATTTTCATAAACATATTCTTAAAAATCTACTATGTCTTAGTAAAAACTACTTTATGAGAATATTAACATCCATTTTATTAATTCTCCTGATCACTTCAGGCTGTACATCAACAAAAAAATTATTTAGCAGGGGACATTACGATAAAATTATTAACAAGTCTGTAAAGAAGCTGATTAAAAATCCTGACAGTGAGAAAGATGCTATAAACTTAGATAAGGCATACGAATTAGCTAATGACAGAGACCTTGAGAGAATAAATTACTTGAAAATGGAAGGGAATCCTGACACATGGGACGAGATATTTCAACGATATGCTATTTTAAAAGCCAGGCAGGACAGAGTTAAAAAGGTTCTCCCTTTAAATATTAGAGGGGAATCTATCAGTTATGAAATTATCGATTATAATGCAAAAATTATTGAAGCAAAAACAAAAGCTGCTAATTATTACTATGAGCATGGAAAAGAGTTAATGGGAAATAATAATAAAGAATCTTACAGACAGGCATATTACGAATTTAGAAAAGCAAAGGATTATAAAGGAGCATCATACCAGGATATTGATGATTTTATTAGTGAAGCAAGGTATAATGGTATAAGCAGAGTTTTGGTATATACTGCAAACAGCACTCATTTGAGATTACCACAGGAATTTATGGACAATCTGTTAGTTTTTAACAGTAATGGTTTAAATAGTGAATGGGCCGAATATCATTTGGAGCACATGGACAGAGATATTGAATATGATTATAATATTGAAATAAATCTTCAGATTATTGATGTTTCGCCTGAGATGATTAATACTAAAGAGTATATGGAAAAGAAGACAGTTGAAGATGGATTTGAATATGTTCTTGATAAAAACGGAAATGTTATGAAAGACAGTCTTGGAAATGATATTAAGGTAAAGAAATACAAAGATCTCGTATGTACAATTATAGAGAGATTACAGGAGAAATCAGTTAATATAAAGGGAGAGATCGAAATTATTTCAACTAATCCAAGCCGGCTGATTACTAAAGAACCAGTTGCTGCATCAACCCATTTTGAGCACTTATCAGCAAGAGCAGTTGGAGATATTGATGCATTAAAACCTGAGACCCGAAGGTTACTGGAAAATGAACCATTACCATTCCCCGATGACTATGCAATGATATATGACTGCAGTGAAGCTTTGAAAAATTCAATAAGAGATGTAATCATACACAACAGATACAGGATCTATTAGCAACAATCACACACCCTCTGATTACATTTTTTATTTTACAGAGGACTAAATTAATGAGAGAGTATATTACCAAAAATGACAGCGAAAAAGCAATACTTATAGGTGTCACTAACAGCTATCACAGTGAAAAGGAAGTTAATGATTACTTAAAAGAACTGGCATTTTTAACAGAAACTGCAGGTGCGATACCTATAAGACAGTATATTCAAAAACTGGATATTCCTAATGCAAGAACCTTTATAGGCTCAGGAAAGCTGGAAGAAATCAAACAATTTATAAAAACTCATGACATTGATATAGCAATATTTGATGAAGATTTATCTCCCAGTCAGCTTAGAAATATAGAGAGAGAACTGAATATACGAATTCTTGACAGGACGAATCTTATACTTGATATTTTCGCAAGACGTGCTAAAACTGCACATGCAAAAACACAGGTCGAACTTGCACAATACCAGTATCTATTACCGAGATTAACCAGATTATGGACTCACCTTGAGCGCCAGAAAGGAGGTATTGGACTGAGAGGCCCCGGAGAAACTGAAATTGAAACAGACCGTCGGATTATCCGGTATAAAATTGCTAAATTAAAATTACAGTTAGATAAAATTGATAAACAGAAAGCTACTCAACGTAAAAACAGAGGCAAATTGGTGAGGATTTCTATGGTTGGTTATACAAATGTTGGGAAATCCACAATAATGAACCTGTTAAGTAAATCGGAAGTCTTTTCTGAAAACAAATTATTTGCAACACTGGATACAACAGTTAGGAAAGTGGTGATAGCTAACCTCCCCTTTCTTCTTTCTGATACAGTTGGTTTTATAAGAAAATTACCTCATCATCTTGTGGAGTCTTTCAAATCCACACTTGACGAGGTGAGAGAATCTGACATTCTTTTACATATTGTGGATATCTCACATCCCAATTTTGAGGAACAGATTAATATAGTAAATCAAACACTTCATGAAATAAATGCAAATGATAAACCTACTTATTTGATTTTCAATAAAATTGATGCTTATTCTTACATCAGTAAAGATGAGGATGACCTGAGTCCGAAAACAAAGCAGAATTTTACTCTTAAAGAGTTAAAAAATACATGGATTGCAAAGAATAATTCGCCCTGCATTTTTATCTCAGCTAAAGAAAAAGAAAATATTGAAGAATTAAAGGAATTACTTTATAAAGAAGTAAAAAAGATACATATAACCAGGTACCCCTATAATGATTTCTTATATTGATAATATAAGGTAAGATGGAAATTTATAAAATTGAAACCGGGAATCTAATGATCGATGGAGGAACTATGTTTGGCGTCGTTCCAAAGTCTCTCTGGGAGAAACAATACCCTGCTGATGAAATGAACCTTTGTAATTTCTCAATGAGGTCTCTCTTAGTTGTTACTGAAGGCAGAAAAATTCTAATTGACGCTGGTGTTGGCAATAAACAGGATGAAAAGTTTTTCGGATACTATTACCTTAACGGGAGTCATTCACTTAAAGGGTCCCTGAAAAATACAGGTAATACTCCCGATGATATCACTGATGTTGTTTTAACTCATCTGCATTTTGATCATTGTGGGGGAGCCGTCGAATATAACGAAGACAATGAGTTAAAACCTACTTTTATAAATGCTAAATACTGGATTAGCGGGCAACAATGGGAATGGGCTGTTAATCCAAATCAGCGGGAAAAGGCTTCCTTTCTGCAGGAAAATTTCATACCATTAAAAAAGAATGGGCAACTCGAAATTATTGATAATGATTTTGGACTTGTACCGGGGATAAAACTAAGACTGTATAATGGACATACAGACGGACAAATCATCCCATTTATTAAATATAATAATAAGACTATTGTTTATGTGGCAGACTTAATCCCAACCTCAGCACATATTCCATTATCATGGATCTGCGGATTTGATACAAAACCTCTTGTATCTATGGATGAAAAAAAAGAATTTTTAGAGCAGGCTTTAGCCAATAATTATACATTATTCTTTGAACACGATATAAATGTTGAATGTTGCAGCCTTAAAATAACGGAAAAAGGTATTCGTATTGGTAAAATCTATAAATTAAAAGACTTTTTAATTAATAAAGGTTAAGCTGTCAAAGCCAGGTTTATAATAAAAGGCCAGAAACAAATAATAAAAAAAATAACAGATATAACAGAATCAGAGAGAATAGTATAATTACGAATAATAAAATCGCTGTTATATAAATAAGAGAATAAAATCCTTAAAAAAAACTGGGCCATAAAGAATATAAATATCCTTGCGCCATATGTATTATATTCTTTTGCTTTTCTTAAATTACCTCTAATAAGTTCTGAAAAACTTCTTGATAATCCGGTGGAAATTGATTTTTTACCTGTAATTCTATTATAAAACGAAGATAGTGGGTAGTTTTGCTCCCTGGAGGAAAAACTAAGTGAATAGGCAAAAACAAATAGGATTATTACACCAAATATTAAATTTATCTTTATATAAGATTTCTTAAAAATCCGGGTTATATTCAACAGTTCTAATTTACTCTACTTCTTCTTCGATTTTTATTAAAGTATCTTCAAGGGCTTCATCATAGTCTTTTTCCAGATCCTTTTCCAAATCATCCAATACTTCTTCCATATCATCACCAAAGCTTTTAAATGCTTTTTCAAATTCTTTTCCAAACTCCTCTTTAAATTCTTCTTTCATCACATTCCTGAATATCATCGATCTTTTACCCAATGCTAAGGTCCAGAGAGATGCAATTGTCGTTCCCAGTATAGAGCACACTAAAGCAGCTATTAATAATCCTTTAGCCCCATTCCTTCTGCTAGCCTGTGATAATCCAACAGAACTAAGGATAATTCCAGTAACACCGAATACCAGTGCTACAAAAAAGGTGCATGGAATAATTCCGAGAGGAATTGCCAAAATTCCCAGTACAAGTCCTGCTATGCCAAGGCCCTGACCGGCTGTTTTATTTTGTTCATTCATGGTTAATTAATTTCTGCATCAAAAATACTAAAATTAAACAGACTATTTTATAGTTTTTGACTTCCGGTATCTTATTATTTATTATCTATTAGTATTTCAAGGATTTTTTTTGCTGTTTCAGATACTACTGTCCCGGGGCCAAATATGCCTATTACTCCTGAATTATATAGAAATTCATAATCATGAGCCGGAATCACACCTCCTACAACAACCATTATATCTTCTCTTCCAAGTTTTTTAAGCTCTTTAATAAGCTGAGGTATCAGAACTTTATGTCCTGCTGCCAGACTTGAAACACCTAACACATGAACATCATTCTCAACAGCCTGTCTTGCAGTCTCAGCAGGAATCTGGAACAGTGGGCCAATATCCACATCAAAGCCAATATCAGCATAGCCCGTAGCAATAACTTTTGCCCCCCTGTCATGTCCGTCCTGTCCCATTTTTGCCACCATTATCCTTGGTTGTCTTCCTTCCTTTTTAGCAAATATTTCGCACAATTTCCTTGCTTCTTTAAAATTTTCATCATTAGCTGATTCTTCAGAATATGCTCCGATAATTGAATGTATTGTAGCTTTATATCTGCCAAATACTTTTTCAACTGCAAATGAAATTTCCCCCAGTGTGGCTCTGTTTTTCGCAGCATCAATTGAAAGCTGCAGAAGATTTCCTTTTCCTGTTTCAGCTGCTTCTGTAATCTTTTCAAGGCTTGTATTTACCGCTTCATTATTTCTGTCTTTTTTTAACTGATTAAGCCTGTTTATCTGTAGTTCTCTTACAGCAGTATTATCAACTTCGAGAATTTCAACATGTTCCGATTTATCTGGTTTGTATTTATTAACTCCGACAATAGTATCTTTACATGAATCAATACGGGCTTGTTTATGAGCTGCAGCCTCTTCAATCCTTATTTTGGGAATACCTGCTTCAATCGCTTTTACCATTCCTCCAAATTCTTCTATTTCCTGCATATGTTTCCAGGCTCTGTGAACCAGTTCGTGCGTAAGTGATTCTATATAATATGATCCGCCCCACGGGTCAACAGTCCTCGTAATACCTGTTTCTTCCTGTAAAAATATTTGGGTGTTTCTTGCAATACGTGCTGAAAAATCAGTGGGTAAAGCTATGGCTTCATCCAGAGCATTTGTGTGAAGTGACTGTGTATGTCCTAATGCAGCTGACATAGCTTCAATACAAGTACGTGCAACATTATTAAAAGGATTCTGCTCAGTAAGGCTCCATCCCGATGTCTGGCAATGTGTTCGCAATACTAAAGATTTGGGATTAGCAGGTTTAAACTTCTTTACTATTTTGGCCCATAAAATTCTGGCAGCCCGCAACTTGGCAATTTCCATAAAATGATTCATTCCTACAGCCCAGAAAAATGAGATTCTCGGGGCAAATGAATCAATATCCAGACCGGCATTGATACCGGTACGCAGATATTCCAGTCCATTTGCCAAAGTATAGGCTAATTCCATATCTGCAGTCGCTCCAGCTTCCTGCATATGGTATCCTGAAATACTTATATAATTGAACTTTGACATATTTTGGGATGCATATTTGAATATATCAGCAACAATCCTCATAGATCCCTCAGGGGGATATATATAAGTGTTTCTTACCATAAACTCTTTCAGGATATCATTTTGAATTGTTCCGCTTAATTCTTCTAATCTTACGCCCTGCTCTAAAGCCGTTACAATATAGAATGCCAAAATGGGTAACACAGCCCCATTCATGGTCATTGATACTGATATTTTATTTAAAGGTATCTGGTCGAACAGTATTTTCATATCAATTACAGAATCAATGGCAACACCTGTTGTGCCTACATCTCCTGTGACTCTTTCATGATCAGAATCAAATCCTCTGTGGGTAGGCAAATCAAAAGCAACAGACAATCCCTTTTGCCCTGATGCAAGATTCCTCCTGTAAAACGCATTGGATTCTTCAGCTGTGGAAAATCCTGCATATTGTCTAATTGTCCACGGCTTCATAACATACATGGTTGAATAAGGACCCCGAAGAAACGGTGGTATACCGGCAGCATAACCCAAATGTTCCAATCCCTCCAAATCATTCTTTGTATATACCTGCTTAACCGGAATATGTTCCGGGGTTACCCACTCTTCCTTATTAATTGGAGGTTTATAACAATCACATCGTGAGATACTTACTTCCATTTGTTGTCTGAAATCTATTTCCCTGAAATCCGGATGCATATCTTTTTTCTTTGTTCTTTAATCACTATCAAATTTTAATAATTCATGATATTTTTTCAATTCATCTAAAATATTAATTCCACTATACACGAAATGTTCAATCCCTAATTCTTTTAATTCGGTTATACAGTCAGGAATGCCTGCCATTACAATTAATGCTTTATCTTTTAGTTTTTTGTAAATTATGGGAGTTATTGCAGCATATTCATCATCAGAGCTACAGACAACTACAATACTTGGTTTGCTTGCTATAGCCTCATCAATTCCTTCTTTAACAGTGTTGAATCCTAAATTGTCAATTACTTCATACCCGCCACAGGCAAAAAAATTACCTGCAAATGTAGATCTCGCTCTCCTTATAGCCAGATCACCGTAAGTAAACATAAAGACTTTTGGTCTCATGCTTTTACTGCTTTCAGCTTGCAGACGCAGTTTTTCAAATTCTTCTGCCCCTCTTTTTATTTCAACCGGTTTTATTTTGATAGATTTTTTATCACCCATATTTCCTGTATGAGCTTTTGATGAGTTTATTTCACTTCCGACCATCTCGTTTAAATTCGGAAACCGATTGGTCCCTAATAATACTTCAGCTCTTGTAGCAAGATTATCTTTACGCTGAGTAACAGTTTTTTCTATCATTGACTGAATGTACCCTTTCTTAATTGCTTCAATATAACCCCCTAAATTCTCTATAGTTATAAATATATTCCAGGCCCTTTCAGCTATAAGATCCGTTAAATTTTCAATGTAGTAAGATCCGGCAGAAGGATCAACTACTTTATTAAAATACGATTCTTCTTTAATAATATGCTGAATATTTCTGGCAATTCGCTCTGAAAATTCTGATGGGCTGCTGTAAATAAAATCGAAAGGATTTACTGTTAATGAATTCGTACTCCCGAGAATTGCTGACATTGCTTCAGTTGTTGTCCTCAAAATATTTGTATATGGATCGTAAATAGTTTTATTCCAGGATGAAGTTTCAGAATGAATATATGTTTTACCCAGTTCATTATCGTCAGCACCATATGCTTCAACTATTTTCGCCCATAATAACCTTGCTGCTCTTAATTTGGCAATTTCCATAAAATAATTTGACCCTACACCAAAATTGAACTGTATATGTCTGGTAATATTTTTAAGTGATAATCCTGAATCTATTAGCTTTGATAAATACTCACTACCTATTGCAAGACACAGTCCCAGCTCCTCAACAGTTGAAGCTCCTGCATTATTAAATTTTATTCCATTAATTGCTATAACTCTGAGACAGGGCAAATTTGATTCTGCGAAAGCAACAAGTGATTGAAGCTGCATAAAATCCTTTTTTTCATTTTCATAAAACCTGCCTTTGAAGGTTATTTCTCCTAAAGAATCGAAATCAACTGATCCTTTTATTTTATCAGGATCAGTCTTTCCGGATATTATTATACTATTGAGAAATTCCGCAATTAACGGGGCCCTCCCGCCAATTATAAAATTTAATAATACGGATTCTACATTCAGATTCTTTATAAGATTTACTAATTGTCCATGAGTGATCTTATTTTTCTTAGTCAAATCAAAGCCTATTGAATTAACTCCCCTGGATACAAAATGAAGAGCTTTTTTATTGGCTTCTTCATATTTTCCGACTATTATGTTCTGGCGAATATCCCAGTTATTACCGGTAAATGTGCCCCTGGTATACGGAAAATCTCCCGGACAGGTATCTAAATACTTTAAGCCACTGAGATGCTCTGCTCTGTAATAAGGTTTTACATCAATTCCTTCATTTGTTTTCCAGATTAACTTTTTGTTATAATCAGCACCTTTTAAATCGGTTTTTATTTTTGACTCCCAGACCTCCGTCTGTATTGGTGGAAATTCTGCAAACAACTCTATAGAGAGCCTGTCATCTTTTTTGGATCTACCCATTTATCAAAGTCTTTTTCTGTTAATAATCCTGATTCTAAAGCCGCCTGTTTTAGTGTTTTATTTTCGGCGAAGGCCTTTTTTGCTATTTTAGCTGCGTTCTCATAACCTATATGAGGATTTAATGCAGTTACTAGCATCAGTGACTGGTTCATAAGTTCATTTATTCTGGGTTCATTTGGTTTTATGCCTGTAACACAGTTATTTGTAAATGATACACAGGCATCGCCAAGCAACCTTGCTGATTGTAGAAAGTTTGCGATCATTACGGTTTTAAAAACATTTAATTCAAAATGCCCGTTGCTTCCTCCTACTGATACAGCAACATCATTCCCCATAACCTGCGCACACACCATTGTTACTGCTTCAATCTGTGTTGGATTAACTTTACCGGGCATTATTGATGATCCTGGTTCATTTGCCGGAATAATTAATTCGCCGATACCAGAGCGAGGGCCTGAAGCCAATATCCTAATATCATTAGCTATTTTCATTAAGCTTACTGCCAGTTGTTTAAGTGCTGAATGTGTTTCAACTATAGCATCATGTGCAGCCAGCGATTCAAATTTATTTTCAGCAGTTTTAAAAGGTATTCCTGTAAAATCTGCTATATACTTCGCTACTTCAACATCATAGCCTTTAGGAGCGTTTAAGCCTGTTCCCACAGCTGTTCCTCCGAGAGCCAACTCTGATAAATGTTCCAGTGTATTTTCAAGTGCTTTTAATCCATGATCAAGCTGCGATACATAACCTGAAAATTCCTGTCCTAATGTCAGAGGAGTCGCATCCATCCAGTGAGTTCGCCCGATTTTAACTATGTTTTTCATTTTGTCTGAGAGATTCTTTAATTCGTCCCTTAAATGGCTTACACCGGGAATTGTTATATCAATAAGCATTTTATAAGCTGCTATATGCATTGCAGTTGGGAAAGTGTCATTAGATGATTGTGATTTATTCACATCATCATTTGGATGTATAAGTTTTTCTCCTTCTCCTAGCTTGCCTCCATTCAATACGTGTGCCCGGTTCGATACTACTTCATTTATATTCATATTTGTCTGGGTCCCTGAACCTGTTTGCCAGATTACTAAAGGGAATTGATCATCCAGTTTCCCTCCGATTATTTCATCACAGACCCGTGATATCAGATCTCTTTTTTCATCTGATAAAACACCGAGTTTATGATTAGCATAGGCTGCAGCTTTTTTAAGGTATCCAAATGCCCTGATTATTTCTATGGGCATTGATGCTGAAGGTCCAATCTTAAAGTTGTCTTTTGATCGCTGGGTTTGAGCTCCCCAATATTTATCTGCAGGAACTCTTACTTCACCCATTGTGTCTTTTTCAATTCTAAATTCCATAATTTGAGGTCTTTAAATTAATATATAATAATAATTACATTGTTTGTTTATAGCAGTTCATCCGCTTTATCCGGTGGCTGAGCTATCACTGCTTTATGTTTTGCTACTACAATCGGACGTTCTATCAGCTTAGGATTTTCAACTAAAATTTTTATCCACTCTATATCAGTAAATTTTTTGCCTTTAAGCTCTTTTCTGTATTGCTCTTCCTGTTTGCGTACAATATTAAAAGGACTGAGATTTAATTTCATAATTATATCTGATAATTCCCGCTCTGTTATCCCTTCTTTAATATAATTCACTATTTCCAGATCAATTCCTTTATCCTGCAAATACTTAAGTCCTTCACGGCTTTTTTTACATTTTGGATTGTGGTAAATTTTTAACATTTAATAATCAGGTATTAGCGTTTGGGTATTAATTTATGTTTCCTCCTGACTGCATCAGAAAAGCCTTTATAAAATTATTCAAATCTCCGTCCAGTACGGCCTGAACATTTGAAGTTTCTATTTCTGTTCGAAGATCTTTTACTAATTTATAGGGATGCATAATATAACTTCTTATTTGTGATCCCCATTCAATCTTTTTTTTCTCTCCTTCAACCTCTGCCTGTTTTTCCTTCTTTTTTCTCAGTTCAACTTCATACAGATGTGATCTTAAGATACGCATTGCATTTTCCCTGTTTTTTACCTGGGAGCGAGATTCAGTGTTCTCCACTACTATGCCCGTCGGCAGATGTTTGACACGTACGCCTGTCTCAACCTTATTAACATGTTGCCCACCTGCTCCGCTGGAACGAAATGTATCCCATTCCAAATCTGCCGGATTAACAATTATTTCAATAGCATCATCAACTATAGGTGATACAAATACTGAAGCAAATGAAGTATGTCTGCGATGATTCGCATCGAAGGGCGAAAGACGTACAAGCCTGTGCACTCCACTCTCGGATTTAAGATATCCGTATGCAAAGTCCCCTGTAAATTTAAGTGTAACAGACTTTATTCCGGCATCATCCCCCTGAAGATAACTTGCTTCTCTGACACTATAATTATTCCTTTCTCCCCATCTTATATACATTCTCATCAACATTTCAGCCCAATCCTGGCTTTCTGTTCCACCTGCTCCTGCATTAATCTTTAGTAAAGCTCCAAACTTATCCTCTTCATTCCTGAGCATATTTTTAAATTCAATATCCTCAATCAGTTTTAATGCCTTATGATATTGTTCTTCAACATCATTATCAGTAGCTTCACCTTCTTTATGAAAATCGAATAATACTAATAAATCATCAATGCTCCTTGTTACTTCATTGTAAGCATCTGTCCATGCCCTGATAGATGATATCAGTTTTAATTGTTTCTCAGCCTCTTTGGGATCATCCCAAAAATCCGGAGCATGCGTTTTCTCTTCTTCCTTTCTTATATACTCCATTTTCCTGTCAATGTCAAAGATACCTCCTCAGCGCATCGCAACGCTCTGACAATTCTTTAATCTGTTCTGATGTTATCATAATTAAAATATTAATTTTCAGGGTCTCAAATTTATTAATTTTTCTTAGATGGTTATCATATAAATTGTAATGATATTACTTATTCACCTGTTCGAATTCAATATTTCATTAATAATATTAAACACATGCTCTGTTTCAAAGCCTTTCGATTGCCCAAAGCGCAAAAGTTTGCTTTTTAATACATAGGCATTTGAAGATTTATCCTTTTTAAACTTCTTAGTCAATTCTGATTTTATCATTTTCAAATACTCCTCGCTATCAATACTCTCCAGGGCTTTTAATATAATATTATTATCTATACCTTTATGCTTTAACTGGTATTCTATCTTAATTTTACCCCACTTATTAAATCTGAATCTGTCATTTGCAAAGGCAATAGCATACCGTTCCTCATTTATAAAGTTTTCTTTTATAAGAGTTTTAATAATACGGTCAATTTCCTGTATTGAAAGATTATATTCGACAAGTTTCTGTCTGATATCACTGGTACATCTTTCCTGTCTGCTGCACAGTATCTGCATTCTTTGTATTATTTCACTGTTTGGTTTTGAATTTGTATTGTTCATTTTACCTATTATTAAGCTTTATATGCCTTTACCATTCTGTCCTTTCCGTTAATATCTTTTCCTATTATAATTTTTTCATAATTATGTTTATCCAATTCTTTAGCAACCTGTTTTGCCAATGCTTCATTTATCTCAATATATAATATTCCTTTATCCTTTAAATTCCGTAATCCGAATTTTGCAATAGCCCTGTAAAATATTAATGGATCATCATCAGGAACAAATAACGCTTTCTGTGGCTCATAGTAAAGCACATTCCCGGGTAAGGCAGATTTTTCAGATTCCCTGATATAAGGGGGATTACTTACAATTATGTCATAATTCCTTTTTAATTTCTTTGTTTCATATTTTAAAATATCGCACTGAAAAAACTTTACAGATGCATTGTTTATTCTGGCGTTGGTCTTTGCCATATTAATTGCTTTCTTTGATATATCTAGTGCTTCGATACTGCAAGAAGTTAAATTTCTGGCCAGCACTATAGCTATACAACCACAACCTGTTCCAATATCCAGAATTGTATATTTGTTTCCTTTATTTTCTTTAATTATCCAGTCAACGAGTTCTTCAGTTTCCTGTCTTGGAATCAATGTATCTGACGATACTCTGAAAGGAAGCCCATAGAATTCAGTTTTGTTAAAAATGTATTGAATTGGTTTATTATTCTTCAGATCATCTACAATTTTATTAATCTGTTTCTCAATCTTACTGGAAATTGTTTTATTACTGTTAATATGTATATCAATTTTAGTGTAATTTAGCAGGTGTTCAAAAATTAAATATATAAAATTCTGAATTTCATTATCAGGATAATGGTTCAAAAGATTAATTTTAATCTGCGCTACAATATTTGAAACAGTTTTCTTTGAGTTATTCATATTTCAAAATTAGTAAAAACAGATTATTGTGAGTACTATTTCAGACAATGAAAAATATATGCAACGCTGTTTGGATCTGGCACGAATGGGGCAGGGAAATACAGGTACAAATCCAATGGTTGGAGCAGTAATAGTATATAACGGGAAAATTATCGGCGAAGGCTATCATAAAAAATATGGGGAACTTCATGCTGAGGCTAATGCAATTAACTCAGTCAGAGATAAATCACTATTAAAAAAGTCGACTTTATATGTTAATCTTGAACCATGCTCTCACCTGGGAAAAACTCCTCCCTGTTCTGAATTAATCATTAAAAATAATATGCCGCGAGTAATAATCGGGACAATAGATCCTAATGCAATTGTATCCGGAAAGGGAATAAAAAAGTTAAATGATAGTGGAATAGAAGTCATAACAGGTGTTTTGGAAAATAACTCCACTGAACTTAATAAAAGATTCTTTACTTTTTACAGGAAAAAGCGCCCTTATATCATCTTAAAATGGGCACAGACAATTGATGGTTATATCGATATTATCAGGAAAAACAAACAACAACCTGAATTAACATGGATCTCAAATAAAATTTCGCGAATGCTCGTTCATAAATGGAGGGCTGAAGAGCATGCAATACTGGTAGGAACAAACACTGCCTTACTTGATAATCCCCAATTAAACGTACGTTTCTGGTATGGGAATAACCCTCTCAGGATTGTTCTTGACAGAAACTTGAAATTGCCTGCCAGCTTGCATTTATTTGATAAAACATTAAATACTGTTGTATTTAATGAAAAAAAAGAGCAGTTAGACGGGAAAATAGAATATATTAAAATAAATTTTAATGAAAAGACACTTGAAGAAATTTTAAGAATTTTATTTCACAAAGAAATACAGTCATTACTAGTTGAAGGAGGGAAAATGCTTCTTGAAAGTTTCATAGAAAGTAAAATATGGGATGAAGCAAGGGTTTTTATAGGGAACGGGAAATTTGAGGAGGGTACCAGAGCCCCGGTTATACCTGCTGATCCAAAACAGGTTATTCACATGGAAAATGACAGATTACTTATATTCAACAATATTCCTCTAAATATTTAATATGCAAATAATTATTTAATGTTTATAAATTTAACGCATAATATTCATACTTAAACATTTAATAACCATTAGTTATTATGTTCTGTATATATTTTTGTATATTTGAATATAAATTTCATATTAAATCGACCTGCATTTGTACTATTTTAAAAAGTTGCAGTAAAAGTAACCCTTAAATCTCAAACTATGAAAAAACATCTCACTTTAACCTGTCTCATACTAATAATTTGTTCATCTTTTATATCTGGTCAGAGTGTAAAGCAATATTTCAAGGCAGGGAAAGACTTTATGGGGACCAGAAATTATAAAGATGGAATTGAGCAATTTTCAAAAGCAATTGAATTGAGTCCTGATTATGCGGATGCATATATTGAAAGAGCCAATGCATATGAAAAAATTAATGAATTAGATAAGGCGGCAGACGATTATAACAGGGCAATAGTATTTGAAAACAAAAATCCTGAAATATTTTATGGAGCCGCCAGGGTAAATTATAAACTTGGCCATTTCAAGGAAGCAAAGGATTATATTAATAAAAGCCTTGAATTACGAAGTAAATACCTCGAAGCTCTACAGTTGCAGGTAAAAATATTAATCGCACTGGATGAGGATTTAAACGCATTAACCGCAGCTAAAAAAGCTTTAATCCTGAAAGACAATGCATACAATCACTATTTTCATGGAATAGTGTCTGAAAAACTTAAAAACTATAACCAGGCAGAAATTGATTTTCAAAAAGCAATATCAAAAAATAAAAAATTCGTTGAGCCTTATATTGCCTTGGCAAATCTGAGACTCACCCTGAACAAACTAAATCAGGCAATTGAAAATTGTAATACTGCTATAAGCCTGGATCCAAACAATGTTGACGCATATCTTGTCAGGAGTAAAGTATATATTAAAATGATGGAATACCCTAAAGCAATTGACGATATTTCAAAAAACATTGTAATCGATCCCGAAAATAAGGAAATGTATATTATACGTGGTACATATTACCAGCAATATGCACAACATCAAAATGCCATCAACGATTTTAGCAAGGTTATATTGATGGATGATAAATATTCAGAAGCTTATTACAAAAGAGCTTATTCTTTCGAACAGATAGCTAACTACAAAGCTGCCATTAAAGATTATGAGACCCTTTCCAGGTTATCCGAATACGATGTTAATGCCAAAAAATTACTTGAATCAGCAAAAGACAGATTATTTGAATTAAACAGGGAAGACAATAAGCCTGTAATAGTACTTGTTAATCCTGAACCTATTGACGAGTTAGTGGTAAGAATTGCAAAAGATAAAAGTGAGGTTACTATCAAGGGAAAGATTATTGATGAAAGCGAAATAAAATCCCTCAGGATTAATAATAAAGACGTACCCTTTCTGGAGAGTGAAGATGGATATGAATTTCTGGCAAATATAAATATAACTGACAAAGATATGTTTACAATATCTGCAACCGACAGTTATGATAATATCCAGAATAGTACTTATACAATTGAGAGGACAGAAATTAATCCTCCCAAAATTGCAATAATAGCTCCTTATGCTTCAGATGACGGAGAGATTTATCTTGATAACGAAGATCCTAATATATATGTTGAAGGTAAAATAACTGATGAAAGTTTAATTAAAACTATTCTAATAGATGGTGTCTCGGCAAGTTTTAAATTGGATGAGTTTAATCCACGGTTCTCTGCAACATTAAGCATCTCAAATAAAAGCAAATTTACGGTAAGGGCAATAGATATTAACAATAATGAAACTCAACAGGTATTTAATCTCAATCGTGAAGGAGTTTCTCTCCTGGCAAACAATCCTATGGGTAGAACCTGGGTTGTATTTATTGAAAATTCTAATTATGAAACATTCCCAAGCCTGGAAGGGCCCTCAAAGGATGTTACTTTAATGCGCTCTGCTTTATCAAATTATGATGTTCATAAAGTCATTCATAAAAAGGATTTGACAAAAAAAGAAATGGAAAAGTTCTTCTCTATTGAATTGAGAGATCTTGTCAGGGGTAATAGAGTAAATGCTTTACTTATCTGGTATGCAGGACACGGTAAGTTTATTAATGAGACGGGGTACTGGATACCGGTAGATTCAAAAAGGGACGATGAATTTACTTATTTCAATATCAATGCACTAAGAGCCTCATTACAGTCTTATGCTAATTATGTTACACACACATTAGTTGTTACGGATGCCTGTGAATCGGGACCGACGTTTTACCAGGCGATGCGTGAAATACCGAAAAAAAGAAACTGTAACGACTGGGAAGCTACCAGGCTTAAATCATCACAGGTATTATCATCAGCAGGATATGAGCTGGCAATAGATGATTCTCAGTTCACAAGGACCTTTGCTAATACTCTGGCTAACAATCCCAATGCCTGTATACCTATAGAATCAATTGTCAACAAAGTAGTAATTGCAGTTGAAAAAAATAACCAGCAAAAACCAAAGTTTGGAAAAATAGCCGGACTGGAAGACGAAAACGGAACATTCTTCTTCATTTCAAAAAACTAAATTAATGCCTTAATGATAGTATTAAATATTGCAAAGAAAATAGAAATTATTCGTTCTCTTGAACGAATAATTTTTTTATACCCATTACTATTCCTTTGTTTTATTGCATCCGGACAAACTTATTACTTTGATAAATATGGCACAGAGGAAGGTCTTGATGCATCTAGAGTATATACTGTAATTCAGGATAATAATGATTATATATGGTTGGGAACTGCAGGTGGTGCATCACAATTTGACGGCATTAATTTTATAAATTATACTGAAGTAAACGGACTGGCATCAGGAGGAGTCAGGGCTATATTTCAGGATTCATTCGGCAATATCTGGCTGGGACATCTGGGCGGGGGACTGACAAGGTTTACTGATGGCGGATTTGAGTCTGTCGATTTGCCTGATACACTATTACTAAATGATGTAACTTCAATCATACAGGACTCAGATGAAAGATTATGGCTGACTACATGGGGCGATGGGGCTTATGTTTTTTATAACATTAATGACGAAATTTCTGATCTGGAATTTGAACATTTCAAAGGTAAACGTTTTAGTGACAGAATTTATAGCAGCCTTCTGACCTCAGATGGCGAACTTTATTTTGTTACAGATATTGGTATAAAAAAGTATAATAAAAAAGAGAATAATTTTGAAAACTATGTTCCTGAAGGATTGAGTACTT
The DNA here is from genome assembly GCA_964521285.1 of uncultured Bacteroidales bacterium. Lineage (GTDB taxonomy): Bacteria > Bacteroidota > Bacteroidia > Bacteroidales > UBA10428. The sequence continues at coordinate 34,128 of CAZFQS010000025.1, forward strand.
TTTTCAATACAATAGTAATGTTTGAGGATTCAAAAAAGAATCTCTGGTTCGGTACTTATAACGGAGGACTTATTAAATACATTAATTCAAGAGACACTTTTAAAATTTATGATGACAAAGACGGACTGGCAGCAAACTGGGTAAGTACAATTTCCGAAGACAGAGAGGGAAACATCTGGGTGGGCCACTGGGCAATAGATAAAAGCAATGGAGGGATCACAAAAATAAATGAAGATGGGGTTAAAGTATTTAATACAAGAAATGGGATGCATGATAATTGGATATTTTGGATAACAGAGGATAAAGAAGGCAATATTTTAATTGGAACTGCTGAGAACGGACTGGAAATATTTAAAGGTGAACAATTTGTTTCTTTTTCAACTGAAAACGGACTTATTAATGATCAGGTGTGGGCAATATTCCAGGATAATGATAATAACATCTGGTTTGGCACAAATGGAGGAATAACTGTATATAACAATGTTGACACCAATAAAATTTTTATTCACTATAATCAATCAAATAATTATATAAGTAATCAAATAAGAGCTTTTAAGCAGGATAACAATAATAACATATGGATTCTTACAGCTGATCAGGGAGTCTTAAAATACGATAATAATGTTAAATCGTTTGTCAGTCAGCCTAAAATTAACAGTTATGTTTCACGATATGATCCCAGGGTATTAGAGATTGATAAAGAAAATCAATTATGGATTGGGGCATATGAAGGTTTATTTCAGTTTGATCTCAACGAGACCCGATATATAGGAAGACACTCACAGGAAAAAGGACTCGCAGGTAAAGAGATCAGTGCTCTGTTTGTAGACTCAGAGAATTCATTATGGATTGGTTCAACCGGCAAAGGATTAACAAGAATGAAAGATGGTGATTACAAAATTTACAACCTGACTGAAGAGGTTACACCCACCTGTATTGTTGAGGATAAAGAAAATAAAATATGGATAGGTACTGAAAGAAAAGGAGTATTAGTGGTAAAAGACACATTAATTAAAAGATACTCTATCACTGATGGATTACTTTCCAATGCAATAAATTTAATAAATGTTGATGACTTTAATAATATCTATATTGGCACTAACAGGGGGATGAACAAGATAGTCCAGGCAGAAAACAAAATATATACATATACACGTAAAATCGGTTTTACAGGTATTGAAACCAAAAGTAATGCATCATATAAAGACAGTAAAGGAAATTTATGGTTTGGAACAATAAATGGTGCTATTAAATACAGTCCTGAACTATCGCGGAAATGCCCTTTTGAACCATTGACACATATAATTAATATGACTGTCAACGGATTTGAAAAAGATATGGTTGACGGACTTAAATTAAGACATAACCAGAATTCAATAGTTTTTAATTATCACAGCATATGTCTTACTAACCCGGAAGCTGTTCGTTATAAGATAATGCTTGACGGACTGGAATCTGACTGGCAGGATGCTGCTGATCAGACAATGATTAATTACCGTTTCCTGCCTCCAAATAAATATGTATTCAAGGTAATTGCAAAAAATAGTGCAGATGTCTGGAATTCAGAACCAATTAAATATGAATTTGAGATTTTAGCTCCGTTTTATCAGCGGGCATGGTTTATTGTAACAGCATCACTGCTTATAATAACAGGAATAATAACATTTATTAAAATAAGGGAACGTAACCTAATCAGGGAAAAAAGAATACTGGAAACCAAAGTTAAGGAAAGGACCCTGGCATTATCAGAGGCTAATGAAGAATTGGCATTAAAGAATAAAGATATTACTGATAGTATAAGGTATGCAAAACGGATACAATTTGCTATATTACCTCCGGAGATTCCTTTTAAAGATACTTTTATATTGTTTAAACCTAAGGATATTGTAAGTGGAGACTTCTACTGGATAACATCACAGGCAAACAAAGAATTTTTTGCTGCTGTTGATTGCACTGGTCACGGGGTACCCGGTGCTTTTATGTCATTTATTGGCTATACCTCGCTTAACAAGATTGTTATTGAGCACGGCATTCATGAGCCTGCTGAGATACTAAATCATCTTAATGAAGAAGTTGCTATTGCCTTGCGTCAAAAGGGAGAGGAAGCTGTAGCCGATGGAATGGACCTTGCCCTGGTATCATATGTTCCGCGATCACGAGAACTGGAATATGCAGGGGCATTTAATCCATTAATAATTATTAATGATGGAGAAATAACCGAGATAAAAGCAAACAGATTTGCCATAGGACGTTCAACAGAAAAGGAAATGAAATTTACTAATCACAAAATAAAAATCAGGAAAGGAGATACAATCTATTTATATTCAGATGGCTATAGCGATCAGTTTGGAGGTGAAGAAGGCAAAAAGTTTAAAACCCAAAATCTTAAAAGTCTGCTAGTTGCAATAAGCAGTAAAAGCATGGAAGAGCAGAGCGTTATTTTGGAAGACACCTATGAGAAGTGGAGAGGAAATTACGAACAGATTGATGATATATTAATTGTCGGAAGAAGGTTTAATTGATATGAATTTGTGCTTTTAATCCACCATCAGCTCACATTTGAAAAAACTCTTGGCTTAATCATAGACTTTACTGCAAGACAAATACTGTCAGTATCAAATCCGCATTCTTTATATAATTCTTCCTGCGATCCGTGTCCAATAAATTTATCTGGTACTCCAAGACGTTTAACATTTGCGCTGTAGCCGTTTTCACACATAAACTCTATGACGCCGGTTCCGAACCCTCCCACAACTGTTCCGTCTTCAACTGTAATAATATGATTATGCTTCTTAAAAACACTATGCAAACAATCCTTATCAAGGGGTTTGACAAATCTCATATCGTAATGAGACACACTTATATTTTCAGCTTCAAGCCTGATTACTGCTTCATTTACTAAATTGCCCACATGGCCTATTGAAAGAATAGCTATATCCGAACCTTCGTTAATCTTTCTTGCTTTACCGATCTCAATTTCCTTGAAGGGTTTTTGCCAGTCTATTATAACTCCCCTGCCTTTGGGATATCTGATCGCAAATGGCCCATTATTGCGAAGCTGAGCAGTATACATTAAATTCCTTAGCTCCTCTTCATTCATAGGGGCAGAAATTATTATATTCGGTATACTTCTTAAATAAGCTAAATCCAAAACACCGTGATGAGTAGGACCATCAGCACCAACCAAACCTCCCCTGTCAAGGCAAAAAACCACATTTAAATTTTGTAAAGCTACATCATGAATTATCTGATCATATGCCCTTTGCATGAAGGAAGAATAAATATTGCAAAAAGGTATCAAACCCTGAGTAGCCAGTCCTGCTGAAAAAGTAACCGCATGTTGCTCTGCAATCCCGACATCAAACGTCCTTTCAGGCATTTCGTCCATCATTATCTTCAATGAACAGCCCGAAGGCATTGCGGGAGTAATCCCTACAATTTTATCGTTATTTCTGGCAAGCTCCAGTATCGTATAGCCAAAAACATCCTGATAAAGTGGTGGTTGCTTTTTGTCAGACTTGACTTTTAATATTTCACCGGTCTTTTTATTAAACCTTCCGGGCAAATGAAATTTTGTCTGATTAAGTTCCGCCTGTTTAAATCCTTTACCCTTCTTTGTAAGGACATGTAACAGTTTAGGTCCTTTAATATTTTTCAGATCATTTAACAGCTTACTCAGATGAACAACATCATGCCCGTCAATTGGTCCAAAATATCGAAAATTCAATACTTCAAACAAATTGCTTTGCCTGAGAAGTATTGATTTAAGACCATTTTCAAGCTTTTTAGCATAATCCCGTGCATGAGGAGCAATTTTATTAATCTTCCCCAGCAAATTCCAAATCTCATTCTTTAGTCTGTTATATGTTCTGGATGTAGTAATATCAACAAGGTATTCCTTAATCGCCCCTACACTGGGATCTATTGCTATATTATTATCATTTAGTATTACAAGTATATTTGTTTGTTCAATACCCACGTTATTTAATCCTTCAAAAGCTAATCCCCCTGTTAATGCTCCATCTCCGATAACAGCTATCACATTCCTGTCGATACCCTTCTGACGGTCAGCTGCAGAAATACCCAATGCAGCAGATATTGATGTCGACGCATGACCAGTACCAAATGCATCATACTCACTCTCGCTCATTCTCGGAAATCCACTAATGCCCTTATATTTTCTATTTGTATGGAAAACATCCTTCCTGCCTGTAAGAATTTTGTGACCATAAGCCTGGTGGCCAACATCCCAGATTATCTTGTCATAAGGTGTATCAAATACATAATGTAGGGCAACTGTAAGCTCAACGACGCCCAAACTTGCACCTAAATGCCCGGGATTTGCTGATACTTCGTCAATAATGAATTGCCTTAATTCCTTACTAACATGAATCAACTCTTCAACCTCTAGCTTTTTTATATCTGAAGGGAATCTGATTTGATTTAAATAGCCGGTACTATTTTGTGACATTTGAGATATTTAAAATTAAGCCTTCAAAGTTAATAATTATTATTTACTTTATTTGAGGTTAATTAATTCATGTTGTAATTTCATCAAATTATTTAATACAAAAAAAACATATTATGAGATTATCTGAAATACTGTTAATATTATTTGCTTTTTCATTACCGGCTTGTGTGCCTCCAAAACAATTTAAGGATATTCAGCGTGAAAATAAAAACTGCCGGGAAGAAAGAGTCTTTCTAAAAACTGAAAATGAAAAATTAACAGTTGATAATAATGAATTGAAATCAAAAATAGAAGTAATAAATGAGAATATTTCCAAATTAATAGAAGATAGCATAAAGAAAAAAAGTGAGCTGGTTGAATTATCCAGCCGATATAACCAGTTAAAACAAAGATTCCAGAATTTATCCGGTTCACAGGAAACAATAATAAAAGGTAGTGAATCAGAAATAAAAAAGCTTTTAAACCAATTGAAAGAAACCCAGGAAGATTTATATAACAAAGAAGATGAACTAAATATAATTTCCCGTACTCTGGATGACAAAAAAGCAAATCTTGATCGTCTCAAAACTGAATTAAATAACCGAAATGCCAGATTAATAGAGCTGGAAAATATTTTAGCAAAAAAGGACTCTGCTGTTAGTGCATTGAAACATAAAGTATCTGAAGCATTACTGGGATTTGAAAATCAAGGGCTTACTGTCTCTCAAAAAAATGGGAAAGTATATGTATCATTGGAAGAAAAGCTGCTATTTAAAAGCGGGAGCACAGAGGTTGATGCCAAAGGAGTAAATGCACTTAAAAAACTTGCGAAAGTCCTTGAACAGAATGCGGATATTAATATAATGATAGAAGGACATACTGATGATGTGCCTATAATCCCGGGGTCTGCATTTCAAGATAACTGGGATTTAAGCGTTCAGAGAGCAACTGCCATAGTGAGAATATTACTTGACGGATCAAAAATAAATCCGAAGCGATTAACAGCCTCAGGCAAGGGTGAGTTCATGCCTGTAGATTCCAGAAAAACAGCAGAAGCACGTCAGAAAAACAGGAGAACTGAAATTATTCTTACTCCTAAATTAGATGAGTTATTTAAAATACTTGAGACCAATTAGCTTCCATTTTGTATTCTCTTTTTTATGCTTTATAACCTTATAAATTTCTTATCAACTTCTTCATTTAAAAGAATTTTCAATTTAATTAAACTTGGATTAAGCTATCGTTTATCTATAATAGTTAAATCCCCGTTAGTGTATGGTTATCCTGTAAGTGTTTCAATTGAGCCGACAACATTATGCAACTTGTCCTGCCCTGAATGTCCAAGTGGACAGGGATCACTTACAAGGCCAGCTGGCAATATACAAATTGCCCTTTATAAAAAAATTATTTATGAATTATCGCCTTTCCTGTTATATCTAAATCTCTATTTTCAGGGTGAACCATTCCTCCATCCTGAAATTTTTAAAATTATCTCTCTCGCGAAACAAAAGCGAATTTATACTGCCGTTTCAACTAACGGACATTTTTTAAATATTCGAAATTCAAAAAAAATAATTGCCTCCGGACTGGATAAACTAATAATATGTATAGATGGTATAACGCAGGAGGAATATGAAATATATCGAAAAAACGGGAATATAAAAAAGATAATTGCCGGTATTAAAACATTAATTAATTGTAAAAAGGAACTAAAATCAAGAAAACCATTTACTATTATTCAGTCACTTATTATGCAGCATAATCAATACAAGATTAAACAAATGAAAAAATATTTTCAGAATCTTGGGGTTGATAAGGTATTATTCAAATCTATACAAATAAACGAGTTCAAAAGTGGTAACCCTTTAATTCCGACAATCAGCAAGTATTCAAGATATAAGAATCTGGGAAATGGTAATTATACTGTTAAAAATACCTTAACTAATAAATGCTGGAGAATGTGGAGCTCAACAGTTGTTACTCATGACGGGAAGGTAATACCTTGTTGTTTTGATAAAGATGCCCTATATTTATTCGGAGATGTAAATGAAACCAGCTTAAAAAAAATCTGGAGAAATAATAACTATAATAAATTCAGAAAAAAGATTCTTACAGTCAGAAAAGATATAAATATTTGCTGTAATTGCACAGAAGGGCTAAATAAAGTACTTTTCAGAAAATAGTAATAATTGTTTTAATAATTTTGTATAAGATATATTTATATCGTCATAATATCTTTTTCCCTTGATGCCACCATATCATCAATCTTTTTTGTATAATCATCTGTTATTTCCTGTACCTTGTTTTCTGCATCTTTTTCCATGTCTTCGGCAAGACCTTCCTTCAGCAGTTTTTTTAGTTCCTCATTGGCATCCCGCCTTGAATTTCTGATACTTACTTTTGTATTCTCTCCTAATGATTTTATTTGTTTTACTAATTCTCTTCTTCTTTCTTCAGTTAAAGGAGGCACCACAATTCTAATAATTTCCCCGTTATTGGCTGGATTCAAGCCAATATTAGCCTGCATTATAGCTTTTTCAATAGGCTCAATCATTGTCTTGTCCCATGGCTGAATAATAATAGTTTTTGCATCCGGAGTGTTAAGATTTGATACCTGGCTTAAAGGTGTCAGAACGCTGTAATAATCAACTGTAATTCCATCTAACAGTGCGGTGGTTGCTTTTCCTGCCCTGATTCTCATTAACTCATCCTGAAGATGGCTAATGGCTTTATCCATTTTTTCTGTTGCTTCGTCTATGCAAAATTTAACTTCTTCTTCCATAAGAGTATATATTGGTTTGAACTATAACAAATTTAAGAAAAATAAATTTTACTGCTGAAAAAATATAAATTTACTTCTTAAATCTAGTCATTCAGGCTATATCTCCTAAATCCTGTCACCTTCAATTCACTATCAGTCTCCTGGAGATATTGGCTGATTGTCTTTTTGTTATCCCTGGTATACTCCTGGTTAAGTAATGTACTTTCCTTAAAGAATTTATTTAACTTGCCTTCAGCTATTTTATCAAGAATATTCTCTGGCCGTCCTTCTCGTCTGGCTTGTTCTCTTCCAATTTCCTTTTCATTTTCAATAATTTCAGGAGGAACATCATCTTTATCTACAGCAACAGGATTCATGGCAGCGACCTGCATCGCCAGATTTTTACCAACCTGAATATTAGCCACCTTATTTAATCCTACCAGCGTGGCCAGTTTATTCCCGGGGTGAATATACGGAATCACATGAGAAGACTCAATCTTATCGTAATAAGATAGAGTTAGTTTCTCTCCGATAATTCCTATTTGTTCAATTACTTTATCATTAATAGTTTTTCCTTCAATCTTAAGTTGTTTTAAGTCTTCAAGATTATCGGGATTTTCTGATATTGCCTTATCAAGAATAGATTCGGCAAATTTTATAAAACTGTCATTTTTTGCAACAAAATCGGTTTCACAATTCAACACAATAATTGCACCTTTTGTTGCATCATTATTAGTTTTTGCTATTACAACCCCTTCCGCGGCTTCCCTGTCAGCTCTCTTATTTGCTATTGCCTGCCCTTTTTTTCTGATAATTTCTATAGCCTTGTTGAAATCACCATCAGACTCCTGAAGGGCATTTTTACAATCCATCATGCCTGCACCTGTTACCTTTCTCAGTCTGCTTACTTCTGTTGCTGTTATTTCAGCCATATTACTTATATTTAATTACTTTAATTTATTAAAATCACTTAATTATTCATCAATTTTTTTTGCCGGTGATTTTATTTTTTCTTTCAATGGAACTGTCTCATCTTCATGCATTTCTTCTTCTATTTCTCCTTTCTTCTCTATATAATCTTCAACCTTTTCTTCCTCTTCCTCACCTTCTTCTTTCTTAGTCTTTTTTGCTATGATTGCAGCTTCTTTCTCTTTTTCTATTTTTCTTTCTTCAATTCCTTCATGGATAGCTTTGCAAACAATATCAACTATCAGGTCTATCGACTTTGAAGCATCATCATTTGCAGGAATTGGGAAATCAACCTCATTTGGATCTGAATTAGTATCCACAATGGCAAACACCGGAATATTAAGTCGTTGAGCCTCATGTACAGCAATATACTCCTTTGAAATATCTACTACAAAGAGTGCTGCAGGTAGTCTTGTCAAATCAGAAATACTGCCAAGGTTTTTTTCCAGCTTGGCTCTCTGTCTTGCTATTTGCAACCTTTCCCTCTTGGACATATTATCAAATGTACCGTCAGTAGCCATTTTATCAATTGAGGCCATCTTCTTAACAGCCTTCCTTATTGTAGGAAAATTAGTTAACATCCCACCTGGCCATCTTTCAGTAACATAGGGCATATTTATTTTTCTTACTCTATCTGCAACTAACTCTTTTGCTTGTTTCTTTGTTGCCACAAATAAGATCTTTCTGCCTGATTTTGCCATTTGCTTCATAGCAGCACAGGCTTCCTCTATTTTTACTATTGTTTTTTGCAGATCAATAATATGGATACCATTTCGCTCCATAAAAATATAAGGAGCCATATTAGGATTCCATTTTCTTTTCAAGTGTCCAAAATGAACACCTGCATCTAATAATTCATTAAAATTTGTTCTTGACATTTTATTTTTTGTTTACATTCAATTTTATCAATCGTCAAGTAGCCATTCCAATACACATCGGCATGAGTCTTTACGATTTAGATACTAAACAAGGTTAAATACATTAACGTTTACTAAACTGAAATCTCTTTCGGGCCTTTGGCCGTCCGGGCTTCTTTCTCTCAACAACGCGGGGATCCCTGGTTAGCAATTTATTAGCTTTTATTTTTTCTTTATTTTCCGGATTTATCTTGACAAGAGCTCTGGCAATAGCTAACCTTAACGCTTCAGCCTGGCCTTTTGATCCACCACCTTTAATATTCACTTTTATATCGAATTTAGTTTGTGAGTCAACTAACTTTAAGGGTTGCTGTATAATATATTGAAATTGTTCAACAGGGAAGTATTCTTTATAATCCCTTTTATTCACAATAATTTCCCCCTTACCTTCACTCACATATATACGAGCTATTGCAGCTTTTCTCCTTCCAATAGAGTTAACTACCTCCATATTATTATTTAATTAAACTTAAATCAAGTGTTTCAGGCTTCTGAGCCTGATGAGGATGATCTGATCCTGCATAAACATAAAGATTCTTAAAAATCAAATTTCCCAGCCTGCTTTTTGGTAACATCCCCTTTATAGCTTTTTCAATTATTTTCGCAGGATTCTTAGCCAATAATTCTGAGGGTGTGGAAAATTTTTGTCCGCCTGGATACCCTGTATGCCTGATATATAATTTATTGGTCCACTTTTTACCTGTTAATCTTATCTTCTCAGCATTAATAACAATTACATTATCTCCGCAATCAACATGAGGTGTAAAGTTTGCCTTATTCTTCCCTCTTAAAACAATAGCAATATTTGAAGCCAATCTTCCTAAAATCTGATCAGTTGCATCAACAATATACCATTCTTTCTGAATATCTGTCTTATTCGCTGATATAGTCTTATAGCTTAATGTATCCACCTTCTCTTTTATATTTTAAATATTACAAATTCAACAGGTTAAAATTTGTGGAGTGCAAAAATACAATTATTTTTAATATTACAACAATTATATCTTTTTTTATTTGCTAATTTAATACAGTATAAATCTGTTATATTTGAAATTTAAAAAAGTTCTTAAAAACAAATTACTTTTTAAATATTTATATTATAATTGGAGTTTTTTCAGTATCATCTAATAATAATTATCAGCTACATATCTACATTTAAGTTTAATGAACATTAACAGGGCCGATATTCACCGAAAAATATATTTAGCAGGATTAGCATTACTTGGTATTAGTTTACCTGTGTCATTATTTATGATGAGTGTTTCTGAATTATTATTATCTGCTAACTGGGTGCTGGAAGGAAACTTCAAAAAAAAATTACAGATACTAAAACAACGAAAAAGTCTGCTTTTAATAATCACCATTTATCTGGTGCATGTAATTGGTTTATTGTATTCAAATGATTTTCAATATGCATTTCACGATTTAAGAATAAAACTTCCATTTCTGGCACTTCCCCTAATTATTGGTACTTCCGAGCAAATATCAGGTAAACAAATTAAATATATTCTACTTTTGTTTATTTCTACAGTAATTGTTAGTTCCTTCATCAGTACAGCAATATTGTTTAATTTAACAAAAATAGAAGTTAATGATATCAGGGAAATATCACCTTTCATTTCACACATCAGATTTGCACTCCTAGTTAATATGGCTATTTTCTCACTTCTCTATTATATTTTTTTCAATACCAGCAATAAGTCCTATTTAAGGGGAAAAGTTATTTATGTCCTTGCTGCTATCTGGTTAATAATATTCTTGTTTTTATTGCAGTCATTCACGGGTATCTTAATTTTTATCATTATAACTCCCTTCATTATTATTGTATGGGCCATAAAACAAAAAAATGTTGTTGCAAAAACAACAGTAATTCTTGCTATTCTCGCAGGATTATTCCTGATTACTCTTTACATTACTAAATCTATCAGGAAATTTTATTCAGTCGAGGAAATTGATGCTGAAAGTATTGATAATTACACTGTTAATGGCAATAAATATTATCATGATTTTAATTATAAGGTACTTGAGAATGGTAATTATATCAGAATTTACATTTGTGAAGATGAACTTAGGAAAGAATGGAATAAAAGGAGTAAATACGACTATGATGGAATGGATAAAAAAGGACAAAATATAAATCAAACACTTATAAGATATTTAACATCCAAAGGTCTTAGAAAAGATTCGGCTGGAGTATCTAAACTAACAAAAGAAGATATCAGGTTAGTTGAAGATGGTTATTCAAATTACATATTTAAAAGTAAATTAGGGATTTATCCAAGGATATATCAAATTATATGGGAAATTGATACCTATAAAAAACTGGGTAATCCCAGCGGCCATTCAATAACTCAGCGATTTGAATTTCAAAAGAATGCTATACAGATAATCAGAAAAAATTTTTGGCTTGGAGTAGGTACCGGAGATGTTCTGCAGGCTTTTAACATTCAGTATAATATTTCCAACTCACCATTAGCGAAAAGGTGGCGGTTAAAAGCACATAACCAGTTAATTACCTTTTTTATGACTTTTGGTGTTTTTGGATTTATCTGGATTATGTTCGCATTAATATATCCTGTATTTTACGAAAAAAAACATAGAAGTCTGTTATTTATAATCTTCTTTCTGATTGCACTTTTTTCTATGTTAAACGAAGACACTTTAGAAACACATGCAGGTATTTCTTTCTTTTCATATTTTTATGCACTTCTTCTTTTGGGCCATAAAAATGAATGACAAATTATACTCCACACTTATTTATACCTATAATTTATTTTAATTCCCTTAAATTGAAAAAGAATTCAGATAATAAAATAAATAAAGAATTCTTCGAGAATGATGCTCTGGAAGTAGCTCCAAATTTACTGGGGAAATTCCTTGTGGTTTATAGGGGAAAAGCACAAAAGAAAATTAAGATAGTTGAAGTTGAAGCATATCGGGGTGAAGAAGATAAAGCATGCCATGCTAATAAAGGGAAAACAAAACGTAACGAAATAATGTATAGGAGCGGAGGATACTTATATGTATACCTGATTTATGGTATTTACTGGATGCTGAACATTGTCACCGGGAAAAGAGGCCATCCGCAGGCAATATTAATAAGGGGCCTTGAAGGACTTAACGGCCCTGGAAAAATAACTAAAACTCTTGGCATTGGCAGGAGCTACTATGGTGAAAATCTGGCAGTTTCTGATAGAATATGGATTGAAGATAATAATGAAAATGTAGAATATTTCACTGCAAAAAGAATAGGTATTGACTATGCCGGAGAGCCTTGGAAAGATAAACCATGGAGATATATTCTCAAAAACAAATAATAAGAATAATTATATAGTACATTTTAATTTTAAATAAATTTCTCGTTCTTTGTGTTTTATTCTATTTTCGCTTATATCAATATTACCGGTTAAATTATGAAAAGATTTAATCTAATAAATAATATTTCTGGCTGGATAACATTTATAATAGCCAGTTTTGTATATATATCCACTATTGAACCAACATCCAGCTTCTGGGATTGCGGTGAATTTATAGCTTCAGCCTACAAATTAGAGGTAGGACATCCTC
>CAZFQS010000026.1:0-33864 GCA_964521285.1 uncultured Bacteroidales bacterium
CACAATGGAAATATGAATTTGATAAGGACAAAACCCATGAAGATAATTTCATCCTTGCAGACGGTTCCAGCATTCTCACCGACTATATGGTTGTTAATGGGGACTTTAATTACACCTCCAATGAGGATTTTCGTGCAGTTGAGCTGCCATACGGCGACAGTGCATTCAGCATGGTAGTGATGCTAGCCTCCGGTGAGAAAACGGTTTCTGACCTGGTGACTAATCTGGATGTGGAACATTGGGATTCATGGTTCGAAAATTCCGGTATGACAAATGTCCAGGTTGAATTGCCAAAATTCAAGTATGGTTTCAAGAGTCTGCTGAACGGTCCGCTTTGCAACCTGGGACTTGGGGTAGCCTTCTCGGGTGCAGCCGATTTCACCCGGATCAGATCTGCCGGCGACCTATTTATTTCCCGGGTGATCCACCAGACGTTCATCGATGTGCAGGAGGAAGGCACCGAAGCAGCTGCGGCTACTATTGTTGAAATAAGAGAACTCAGTGGTATCGGTGGATGTCCTGTTATTTTTAAGGTGGGCAAACCCTTCCTCTATCTCATCAAAGAGAATTCAACAGGGGCTATTGTCTTTATCGGAAAGGTTGGAAAACCTGATTATTCCTGATTACATCTCTACTTTGCCATTTTAAAGATTGAACTTTAGCAATTGATTCAAAATGAGTGTATACGAGATACAATCTCGCGCAATCTATATTTTTTCAAGTATCTAAATATCTCATTGATGCAATTTTCCTCAAATCTTCTAAAAATTGGTTCGATTTCTGTCCCCTGAGGTTCACAAAATCTTCTGAATCACCTGTAAAGCCAGTTTTAATTCATGGTGATCCATTTCACAGCTTACACTTTTAATTCTGGTTTTTTAATTAGCGCATTAATTCTATTGAAATTCCACCATAAAACATAATTCCGTATACAGGGGCATACAAAAAAGCTGCATCGTCTAGATGTCTTTCGTCTTGTATGTAATTTAAAATATTATTTATCCCTGCATAAAGCTTAAACTGATTCAACTTTTTTGAAATTCTTGCATTAAAAAGCATAAAAGGAACTGTTTTTTTAATTTTTGATTGATCTCCAACTGATAGATCAATTTCTTCATTGTAATAATCGATATACATTTTTCCTTGATAATTACCTGTTAAAACAAAAATCCATGTTTTTGGACTGTACTCAATCTTTAAATTTCCAGTAATTGATGGAAACCTTGAAATATATTTGCTATCGTTCTCATATTGAGAACCAATCCAGTCTTCCCTAACATTTTTATATTCACCCTGATTGTATGTAATATCAACACCTAAATCAAGATTATTTACTAAATAGGCAATTACTGACAATTCAACTCCCTGAACAAATGCATCATCAATATTTCTCCATTGATAGTCGTATCCTAAAGCAGCTATATCAAGGTCAGCATCTGTAAAACCGATTTTGTTCTTTAAATCAGTGCGGAATAAATTCGTGCTGATTCTTATATTTTTACCGTAGTAGTCTGCTGAAAAATTATAACTTAAAGAAGCTTCGGGATTTAAATCAGATGATTTCCATACACGGGGTGAACCGCTACACAGGTGTAAATCTTCTGAAAATCCATAAGGTGCACGAAAACCTGTTCCGGTATTTACTCTGAATGTTAACTTTTTGGAAAGTTCATACTTAATAGCAATTCTTGGATTTATACTTGTTTGATCAAAACTTGTTTTAGGAAAACTACTTTTAAAAACCTGACGGTCTGTGCTGTATTCTTCGCCTGAATGATGGTTGTCAATCCTGATTCCTGAAACAAATATTAATTTTTCTGTTACTGTCCACTCATCCTGAATAAAAGTACCAAACTCTCTTGCCGATTTGTTTCCAACCGATCTGCAAGATTGTCCTAAATAATCACTTGTCGGCTCAACCACTACATACATCCCCGATTCCTCTAGTTTATCATAAAAACTTTGAAGGCCAACCAAAATACTATGATTTTTAATTTTTGTTTTAAAAGTTAGTGTCGATGTTAAAGAATTTTCATTAGCCAGATATGGTCTCATATCTCTTAAATCTGGAACACTATCATTATGTGTAGACATATAATCTCCCAGAAAATAATCATTTGTTGCATCCCTGTTATGGTTAACGTATGCAAATGTAAAATTTAATTCAGAATTGATCTTAATTTTTTTATTGTAGTTCAGTTCTGCTTCATACCGATCAGTAGTAATGCTTTCTGTTCCATCTGTAAGAGGATTCTTATAATAATCATCTGTCATTGTCCCTCCTTGTCGTTTTTCAAACACAGACTTTCCTCGTATAATTAATTTATCATTATTTAAGAAAGCATTGTCTATAAACAAACCAAAGCCAGCATTTGTCAAGTTGGTAGCTACTCTGTCAGAAATGCCATCTTTATTTTTCACTTCGACTGAAGTTAACCCTGCTCCAGTTTCATCAATTGCATCTTTGTTATAACGCTGTGCAAATATGTTTATTCCGATATTTCCTTTTTCATTTCTGATAGATGATGAAATATCATACTTGTTAGTTTTGTAGTTCCCAATTTGAATACCAACTGTTGTTGATGGTAAGAACGATGGTTCTTTAGTTATAATGTTTATGGCACCAGCTACAGCACTGCTTCCATAAAGTGCAGAACCTGCACCTTTTACTATTTCAATTTTGCTTATATCAATGGTACTTATTTGCTGCAACCCATATACACTGGCCAAACCTGAGTACAATGGCTGTCCGTTGATTAGTATTTGCGTATGTTCAGCACCTAATCCCTGCATTCTTACCATAGTAAAATTGCAATATTGGCACTGGTTTTCAACCCTTACCCCAGGAGAACCTTCCAACGCCTGATAAATATTACTTGCATTTTTATTTTCTATTTCTTTTGCTGTTATTACTTCAGTTCTTACTGGTACATCTTTAATAAAGTGTTTGGTTCTTGTACCTGTAACGACGACTTGTTCCAACTTAAGCATATCATCTTCAAGTTCAAAGAATAAATTAACAGCCTTTCCTTTTTCCATAAATACTTCTTTTTCTTGCGATTTATAACCTAATACTTGCACGACAATAATACATTTTCCCTCAGGTAAATTTACCAGTTCAAAATGTCCTATTTTGTCAGATGTAGTAACAAGATTTGTCCCTTTTATCATAATTGTAGCATAAGGGATATGCTCTTTGGTGGTAGCAGATTTAATATCTCCAAATAACATAGCATCTGTTTTTTCCTGCGATTTGACTTGCAGTAAAAAAAGTAGCCCAAGAAAAATAAAGATAATTTGTTTCATCATTTTCTCTTTTAATTATTATTTAGATTAATTCTAAAAGCAAAATAAGAGAAAAAAAAGACAATATAATCCCATATTATAAAAAATTTTTATACTCCATATCCTAATTAGTTGGGATTAAATATTTGGTATTTAAAATGAAAAATTATCTAACGAAATGATTTTCTTCAAATCCTCAAGAAACTGGTTCGATTTCTGTCCTCTCGGGATCACCAGAAGGGATGACCGGCTTATTTTCGCCGGTCGTTTCTTTTCTGACTCACCGGAAGCCTTATCAACGGTAAGAAGTATTGATAATACTTCGTTGATTCTGGGTGTTCGATATTTTCCATCCTGAAAAATGAGCTTTTCAGGGAAAATCGAACTCAGGATATCATATTTATGTTGGAGACATGCAGCCTCATAGGTTTCATGGAGATTAGTAAGTAGATTGATGCCATTTAGTAAATGTTTTTCCATCTCATCAGTCACCTTTTTTATTTCAAGTAATTCTAGTTCCATATTATGGTTTTCTCCAGTTAACTTTGATCTTATTTTCTGATATTCTTCAATAGATATCTTATTATCAAGTAAAAGCATTTGAAGGTTTTCCAAGCGCTGGTTATTTTTTTCAATATTGTTTTTCAGAACATTAATTCGTTGATTTCTATCGGATTTACTTCCTTTGAGTTTTTCTTTCAGAATTAGCTCATACAATATTTTTATTGAGTTATTAAAAGTAAAACCCTTAAAAACATCTTCAACTGTATTGTTTGCAAAAGGTGCAGGATATCGTTCTTGCTTGCAATGGTCGCAATGGTAATAGAAATAACGACTACCGTTTTTGCTACGTGAACCACTACCTGTAAGAAGAGATCTGCATTTTGAACAAACCAGGTTGCCTCTTAAGGGTAACTCTTTTCTAAACTTTAATTGCTTTGGAGTTTCCCACTTTAACTTATTCCTTGACAATATTGATTGAACCCTGTAATAAAGCTCTTCTGAAATCAGTGGATCAAAAACACCTTTTACAAAATAATCTGGCTCGCCATTATACCCTGGAACTTTTATTTTTCCCATATACAGAGTGTTTCTCAAGGCTACGGATATTCCATTGCGACTGAATATTAGGCCAATTTTATTTGAAGATTTACAATCTTTTGGAAATGAAAACCATAAATTGAAAGTGTTATAGCCAACGGAAAAAGTTTCGGACGCCTAAGAATCATCCAAAAAAAGAGCCTCCAATAATGAAATCTCATTTCCCCAATTATGCCCAGGTAAATAATTGATTTGATAAATGCAATTTGATTATTTAGAGAGAACCGAAACTTCTTTTTATTTATTGGTTTATAGACTTTAAGAAATGTTTTAACTCTTTTATAGTAATGTTTCGGTGAATAAATTGTACTCAATATTTTTTTATAACCATTAATGAGTTTTTCAATATCCATTTTAGGAATGAAGTTAAGTGAGAAATCTGTATTATCACCGGAAGATACTTTCAATAATCGCTCTTCTTTTATCAATCGGTGATGCAGCTTTGTTTTTGGAAGTGCATTCAACAGGCCAACCATAGCAGTCACAATCCCACTTTCCTGAATAAATTTTATCTGAGTCTCAAAAATAGAAAGGGGATCATTATCGAATCCAACAATGAAGCCTCCCTGAACCTGTAAGCCGCATCTCTGCATCTTTTGAATACAATATATCAGATCACGATTCTTATTATGGTATTTGTTGCATTCCGTTAGGCTATTTTCATCCGAAGTTTCAATACCAATAAAGACCTTATTAAACCCGGCATTTATCATTAGTTTCATAAGTTCTTCATCATCTGAAAGTTCAATAGAAGCTTGTATACCGAAATAGAAAGGATATTTGTTCTGTTCCATCCATTCTGCAATAGCTGGTAAGATTTCTTTTCTTAACTTTCTTTTATTTCCAATAAAATTATCATCCACAATAAATACTGCATCTCTCCAACCATTCTGATACAGACATTCTAATTCTTTTGTAATTTGATCTTTGGTTTTCGTTCGTACTTTTCGACCATTAAGTAAAGAAATATCACAAAATTCACAATCATAAGGGCAGCCTCTTGAATACTGAATATTCATTGTGGCATATTTTTTCAAATTAATTAATTCCCATTGAGGAAGCGGAGTATTCTGAATATCTGGCCATTGATCAGATGAATCATATATGTGTTTTGGGTATCCCTTCTTTAGATCTTCTAAAAAAGAAGGTAAAGTAATTTCAGCTTCATTAAGAATCAAATGTTCTACATCGTTAAAATCTTCATACCTTGCAGAGAACAGGGGCCCTCCGGCAACCAACTTTGTCCCTATTGCCTTACATCTGCTAACAACCTTTCTCACAGAACTCTCTTGAATATCCATTGCGCTAATGAAAACGAAATCAGCCCATTGGATATCTCTATCTCTCAAAGGATTAACATTCATATCAATTAGTTTTCTTTCCCATTTTTCAGGAAGCATTGCCGCCACTGTCAATAATCCGAGTGGTGGGAAGCTTGCTTTTTTATAGATAAATTTTAAAGCATATTTAAAACTCCAAAAAGTATTCGGATACTCTGGGTACACTAATAATATTTTATAATTTGAATTCATGGATTAGGGAGGAGTATAAAAAATAAGAAAAGAAATGATTGCATAAAATAATACGAATATACACCTTTTTACCAAATTCCGGAAGTTCAGACTTTGGTTGACATGTATGTATAATAATTAATGTCAATCGAAGTCAACGAAATGAACATAAAAGCTAAACAGGACATCAAGAGAATACTACGTATCCTGAACAATGCCATAGAAAATAAAGAGAAAAATCCTTTTCCCTCTTTATTTTCTATTCATATTAAGTACACAGGGCTTGGATCGCGTATTCAGTTAACCCACGTAGGTTTTTAATATTTTACTTCTTGTAGTATGCTTTAATCTTCTGATCGCCTTTTCTTTGATCTGCCTGACTCTTTCTCTTGTCAGATTATATTTCTCACCGATTTCCTCGAGTGTATGCGCATGTTTGCCTGATAATCCAAAATAAAGTGTGATAATATTGGCTTCTCTTTGGGTCAATTTATTAAGGGCCCTTTCAATTTCTTTCTTTAGTGAATCCGTTAACAATTCTTTATCAGGGCTGGAAGCATCTTCGCTAAATAAAACATCATACATGCTGCCTTCTTCATCTTGTACAAGCGGGGCATCCAATGAAATATACCGCCCTGCATTTTTTATGGCAACCATCACATCAGTAGGAGCCAGCTCTAATGCCTGTGCAATCTCAAGGGTAGTTGGTTCTCTTTCGTACTTTTGTTCCAGTACATTAATAGTCCTTTTTATTTTATTTATATGACTGAATCTATTTAATGGAAGGCGTACAATTCTGGCCTGTTCTGCTATAGCCTGGAGAATGGATTGTCTGATCCACCAAACGGCGTAGGATATGAACTTAAAACCCCTTGTTTCGTCAAATCGTTCTGTAGCTTTGATCAAACCAAGATTCCCCTCATTGATCATATCCGGAAGACTCATGCCCTTATTCTGATACTGTTTTGAAACTGATACAACAAACCTGAGATTTGCGTTTATCAACCGGTCCCGTGCATTCAAGTCCCCTTTGTGGATCCTTCTGGCGAGATCAACTTCTTCTTCTGCTGTAATCAGTTCAACCTTACCTATCTCCTGAAGGTATTTGTCCAGCGATGGATTTTCCCTGTTGGTAATCTGTTTGATGATTTTCAGTTGCCGCATTTAAAGGGGGATTTGGGCTTTTGACATATACGTAAAATACTTTCTAAAGGTACCACTTATTATGAGGAAAATCCATTTTTTCTTAAGTAAATGACTTTTTCCTCAATATGCTTAGGTGTTCTTAATTTAAGATTTTCAGGGCATGGTTTATTATTGATCAATCCTACATCTCCATACTGTTTATACCTTTCTATCCAAACGTAATAAATAGATTTAGATATACCATAATACCTGCAAGCCTTATTAACGTTTCCTATTTTCTTAGCGTAGTTAATTACATTAAGTTTTCTTTTAATGTCTCTGTTTTCTTTTACGGTCATATTATAACACTTAAATTAGCTGATATAAAACTAAAAAAAAGTGTCAACCTTAGTCCGAAGTATTATAACATTTTTAGACGAAAATAATTTCATTCAGGTATATAACCTTTATAAAAGTTGGTGGTATGATAATGTGGATAAGGATTTTGGTATAATAAGGAATATTAATCCACTTGAAGGTACTAGTTACAGATGGAAATAATTAACTAGTCAGTAGTTTTTGTTTTATTATTCATTTTCCTCATGAATTCTCTTTATAATTTTATTCAATACAATATATGTGTTAATCTTTTTTGTATTGCATTTACTACTGTATGTGTGTGTCTTCAAAGTAAGTTGGACAAAATAAATGTATGAAATAAGTAGTGATAATAGAATTTCCAAGGAGGAATATCAAATCGTTACGTGAATACTAGTTATCAGAGATTGTATAGTTAATGCAATATTTATTATACTAATCTTTTAAAGTACATGTTATTTATTATGCATTAGTGATTTCGCTTATTCTTAATCCCCTCAATGCATTGATTTTATTCAGGTCCTCAAGAAACTGGTTCGATTTCTGTCCTCTCGGGATCACAAAAATGGAAAAAGCCAGGTAACTAATAACTGTTACCGGGCTTTCCAATCTGTTATCACAATTTTCTGACAACTACTCCAAATAATTATTAACTATCTAGCAACCATATACTATTATCTATATGATATTTTCATATTAACATTTGCTGACAATAAATTGCTGTATAATTAATCCGGTTAATTTTATCTGACAGCAATTTTAGAAAATGCATTTCCGATACGTATGATATAAATCCCTTGTTTTACTCCTATATCCATTCTTGAACTGGCAGCATTAGCCTGATAGACAAGTCCGCCTAAAATGTTATACACTTCAACTGCCTGGTTCCGGATATTTCCTTCTACTACAATATAACCATCAGAAGAATAAATAGTAAAGTTGTCCTGAGTTATCCTTTCGTCAATAAAACTTGGAGGAACTTCAAAGGCAGTAGCAATAAAATAATACGCATATAATGATGTATAATCATCATACAAATCTGCTTCCATTACTCCGGGGAAAATACAGATATTCCTCATACCTATATCTGTAGTTCTTTCCCATATATTAAAACAATGCCCGCTATCCTGCAACTCAAAAGCACTGGTCATTCTCCATACTAATGTATCATCAAATGCTGAAGCAACCGGAAATGGGCTGGGCTGCCATACCTGCCTGTGATCCTCCAGGTCTAATGTACGTTGGCAAGCTCCTTCATGTTTGCCCGTCCAGTCAAAAGCTGATTTAGTAGTTGGCGGCTGTTCATCCGGATCAAAAAAAGGATTAAGTCCTACCCAGTCGGTCCAACCTAAAGCCATGCCTGATCTTTTGTTTATAAAACGAAAGGTAGTGTTAGTTACCGCTATAACCTGCCATAAATGTCCATCCAATCCCACTGGAGCCAAATTTTCCTGCTGTTGCACCAAAGCGCCATCCAGCAAAGGATTCATATCATCGATACCTATGACATTATTACTCGAAGGTGCCGTGGTTCTATTACGATTACAAATCAGATAGTACTTGCTTACATCAAATTCAGGTACCTCCTGATTAAACACATTTGAAGCGCTAAAAATGAGTAGTGCCCCAATGACAAATAAAGTTGTAAAGTTTTTTTTCATGGTTTTAAATTTTAGGTGATTAAAATGTCAATATAATTTGGTTAAATAAAATTAAAAAAACATGTCATGCCACATAATTATACCTGGCATGACAAATATAATAATTAATATCCAGAATTCTGGTATTCAAGCTTTTCCTGATTAGTATATGGAGTTCCGTCTTCATATTGCAGTGCATCAATAAACGATTGAGGGATAGGGCGTAACTCATGTTTTCCTTCAATAGGTTGCGCACTACCATTAAAATCAGTTGGTTGCCCATTATATAATGTAGCCCTCTCAATTAATGTTTCAGTCCGTACCAGATCGGGCCATCGATGCAATTCACACATTAATTCGCGGGCACGTTCATCCAAAATATGGGCTATAAATATTTTTTGCCCGTCACCTTGTACACTTGGTGGAAAATAAGATGCCCTCAATGCATCGGATGGTATACTTGTCAGTTCACCCGCATCTGTAATAATTAAATTATCTTCAGTGGCGGGATTGCTCCTGTCACTGCTTTCTACCCAGTAATACAGATTGTGTCTAACTTCCCCTTCTTTATAAGCAGCTCTTCTTCTCAGAACATTTATATATTCCATGGCTTTGTTATAATTTCCAAGGCGGCCATATGCCTCTGCCGTTATCAGGTAAGTTTCGGCAAGCCGGGCAAGAATTCCGTCACGATAGCCTTCCTCATCCATAATTCCAGGTCTTGTATTGTCAAAGTATTTTGAAATAGGTGAATAATGCTGTTTTGGGGGATCAGGCATGTTCTTTATAACATCTCCGTTTGCATCCCTCACATACCTGGCAAAGACAGTATATCTCATTGTGTCAATATCAGCCTGGTCTATAGGTTCATCTGCACTGTTGGCTATATATATCAACGCCGTATCTCCCATTGGAACACCTCCTGATTCATTCGACATATATGCGAACTTAAAAGATTTATAAAAACGCGAATCATTCTCCCGGTCAAAGACATCAAAGGCATAATCTGTAGGACAAAGGCGGCGCCATGGACGGCCGTTTTCTATATCACGAGTTAATCCGGGCAGATCTTCATACCATGAACCGACATACAGGTGCATTTTATTGCCCCTGTGATAGCTTAGAGGGTCTCCAAGAGCTACTAAATTATCAGTAAACTGTGCGGCAAGGATAATTTCAGCACTGGATTCATTCGGACCATCAGGACCCGTATAATCAAACAAGCCGGCATAGTCAGGTTCCAGTTCATAAATAGATTCACTTCCTGTTTCAGGTAATACCTGTTCAGCATATTCTATAGCTTTCTGCAAATCGGCATCGTAATTCGTATTCCAGTCACGGTAAACTTCGCTTGCCCTTGTTAAATATACTTTTGCCAGATAATGTCTGGCTGCCCCTTTTGTTATCCGGCCCGGTTCACTGGCCTCAATATCAAGATTTGGGATCGCAGCTTCCAGGTCGGCAATAATCTGCTGGTATATATCTTCTACAGATGATTTGGGCAGGTTAGTAAGAATTTTGTTTGTGCTTTCAACAAGTAATGGCACTGCTCCAAATTGCACGACCAGGTCGAAATAACTAAAAGCACGTAAAAACAGGAACTGGGCCTCAGCATTTAGTCTTGATTCTTCAGTATCAAATGGTTCCTCTGTCACAGTTTTGGCCTTTTCAATTCCAATATTACATAATTTAACTATAAACCATAAATCCTGCCAGACATCTGTCATCCCCCAGAATCTTTCATCGAAATTATCAGTTTCATCAGGATCTAACCTGTCATTATAATTATTGTACTGGACCATGTCAGGGCCATTACCAACAGTCATTTCATCTACACCGTAATTAACAAGGCAATAACCGTGCTCGCCGTTAAACCTCCAGCGAAGAACGTTATACGAAGCATTTAAACATTCATTCAAGCCTTGCGGAGTACTATAATAATCGGAAGTTAACGTAGAAACCAGCTCCTCTTCCAGGAATGTTTCACTGCATGATAAACTGATTGCAATTGTGCAAACCAGAAAATATATCTTTTTCATTTTGCGTATCATTTTCATATTGATTTAATAGATTAACAATTACTTAAAATCCGACATTAATGCCTACCACGTAACTTTTAGTGGGATTATTGCCCATATCCGGATCAGTATTAATTGCTTCTGTAAACAGCAATGGATTTAACAATTGCACCCTAATTGCTAAATTCGACATATTCACTTTTGAAAGTAAGTTCTTTGGTAAATTATATTTAAGCGAAATATTCCTTACTTTCAGGAAGGATCCTTTCTGATACCCTAAAGATGACATGTATGTGTCCTCAAAGCCACTTTTTGGCCTTGGGTACATGGCACCGGTATTTGTCGGGGTCCAATAGTCAACAGCAATATCATGATACCGTCCATAAAGTAAAGGAGTGGCCTTACCAATGGTTTGCCCGACCCTGGCATAGAAGAAGAAAGACAATTCAAACCCCTTATAAGTAATATAATTGGTCATACCTGAAATAAAATCAGGATAATTCGATCCCCTTATTTTCTGGTCGAATGAATTAAACACATATTGCCCGCCTGTTGTATCCAGGTCTTTAATCCGGATTTGACCTATTTTGTTGTATAAACCACTACCGTAATATTGCCTGAAAAGCGCGGTATCTTCTGGTTGCCAAATTCCGTCATATTCATACCCGTAATTAACACTAATAGGTTCACCTATAAACCAGCGATTTGCAATATCATCGTTTTTACCACTATACAGTTCAACTATTTCGTTTATATTCTTTGAAAAGGTAAAGTCAGTCCTCCAGCTAAAATCTTTTGTGCTTATATTAACAGTTGAAATCATTATTTCAATACCCCTGTTACGCGTTTGCCCGATATTAAAATATACATGATTTGCACCGTTAACTACCGGGATTGTTCTATCCATTAATAAATCATATGTATTGGCATTATATAAATCAATAGAACCATGTATACGGTTCCTGAAGAAACCAAAATCATAGCCAATATTGAATTGGGCTGTTCTTTCCCAGTTTAATTCTGCATTTGGCGGTGTTTCAATTCTGTATCCGGTTGCCGCTTCACCTCCAAAGTTATAATTCCAGCTAACTATACTCCCTGAAGCCTGATAGGGAGGAATAAGGGAATTACCTGTAATCCCCCAGCCCAGGCGGATTTTTGATTCTGATATAACAGTTAAATTTTCCATAAACGATTCTTCATGAAGCTTCCAGGCGACTGCTACTGACGGAAAGAATTGCCATTTGTTACCCGGGGCTAAAACAGAAGCGCCATCCCATCGGCCTGATACGGTTAATAAATATCTGTTCAGTAATCCGTAGTTTATCCTGGCCATGAAAGATTGCCTTGACTGTTCTTCATAACTTGATCCGTAATCGAGGGCCTGGCCTTCACGGTTTGATCTCAAATCATACCATAACTGTTCATCGTAAGGAAGGTCCTGGGCGCTAAGGTGTGAATATTCGTATTTATAATTCTCTGCGCTTTGTAATAATGTAATATTTAAGCTATGCATATCACCAATCGTCAGATCGTAGTATAATAAATTTTCCAATGTCCAGTTAAAAGACTGGTCCTGAAAATACCGTGCATAGGAAGAACTTCCCCAGCGTGGTGAAGTTTCGGCTGATTGAAAAGTTCCGTTTCTGTATTGTCTGAAATCCGGGCCAAAATTAACCCTGTACTTTAAGCCTTTTATAATATCCACTTCACCATAAAAACTTCCGCGCATAAAATAACTTTTCCTGTTGTTCATCACACCATCTATATCTTTTATAAAATTAGCTATAGTAGATTCCCCTCCCGGATTCCATTCATAATCTCCGGCGGTATCGTAAGGTACTGCAAAGGGGAGCATTCCCCTGGCCAAATCAACTGTGTTTATACCAAATTCCTGGTCTGCCATAATGCCGTTTAAAGAACCTCCTATTCGCATACGTTTGTTTAAATCCATATCCAGTGATATCAAGCCACTGTAACGTGTATATGATTGTCCTTTTTCAACTCCTGTCTGATCGAGGTAGCCGAAACTAATATAAGATCTCATTGTTTCAGATCCCATACTTGCCGATATCTGGTGGTTCTGGGTAATACCTGTCTGTACAGCATAGTCCATCCAGTCTGTTTCGCGTACATTTTCAGGATTATAAACAGGCACCTCATCAACACCCCAAAGTTCCTGTTCTTCAGGTGTGGTCGGACGCATTACCGCAATCCTGTTTTCCTCATCTTCCCATTCATAACCCATGGCTATTGATTCCCAGGATTCATAGTCCTTTGACCCAAATAAAATGAAATCCCAGAAAGGATCAGGATATGGAGAGGCATATGTCCCGGCGTTCCTGAATACTTCGCGATTGGCTTCAAACTGGTCGGCAGCGCCAAACAATTCCAGCCTGTCGTCCAGCTTTTCAAATGTAAGGGATGCATCATACCTGATACTTGTTTCCCCGGATTTTCCTCTTTTTGTTGTAATAAGTACAACCCCGTTTGCAGCCCTTGACCCGTAAATAGCTGTGGCCGAGGCATCTTTTAATATTTCTATTGACTCAATGTCATTAGGATTTAAATTTGATATCGGATTGTGGGTAAGGTCTTCATAAGTAACCTCTCCACCTTCATAATCGGGTTCCGTGTTAAGCCTCCTGGTGGTTACAGCCATTGGAATACCGTCCACTACAAAGAGGGGATCGTTAGCTGCTGTAGGATTATCGGGATCCGTGATTGACCTTTCTCCCCTGATACGGATGATCCCTACTTCACCAGGGCGAACGTTCGAGGTTATATCTACACCCGCAGCCCTTCCCTGCATTGCTTCAAGGGGATCAATTATGGTACCCTGTTCAAGATCTCTCTGGCTAATACTGGCTACAGATCCTGTTATGTCACTTTTTTTCACAGTACCATATCCTACTACTACAACTTCTTCCAAACTGGCAATGTCGGGAACAAGACTAATGTTTATTAATGTCTGATTCCCCACAACCATTTCTTCTGTAAGGTAACCAACATAAGAAAACACAAGTACGGCATTTGCATCAGTAATGGTCAGGGTATAATTCCCATCTGAATCTGTAACGGTTCCGTTTGATGTACCCTTCTCAATTACGTTCACCCCGGGCAGTCCGGTACCGTCTTCATCAGTTATTTTCCCGGCTACCTGCTGTTGCTGGATAAATTCCCTGGGCGCAACAACTACCATATTGTTCTCAAGTATTTTATAGGAAAACTGATGGTCTGAAAGCAACTCATCCAATAACTCCCTTACGGTCCTGTTTTCAGCTTTTAATGTGACTTTCTGATTTAAACCTGACAGCTGGTCGTTATAAAAGAATCTGTAGTTACTTTCTGATTCAATCGTTTTTAATACATCGCGTAAGGTCTCATTTTTCAGATCCACTGACAGCTTTTGTGAATAAATTGTTGCAGTTGCCTGGAAAGCGATGATAAAAATAAGGATTGATGATAATTTCATAATTAACAGAAGTTTGTTAAAGTTCTTAATTAAGGGTATATGCTTCCCTGAGCAAATTTTTTTCATAAATTTAATATGTTTAAATTAAACAATTATAATTAATTACTCTAATTCACGAGATTATTTGAAAATCCTGATTAGGAGAGCAGGGACCTTCGGACTGGTTCCATACTTTTTAATAGTAAGGATGTTTTTCATAGGCTTCTGGGTTTTTAGGTTAGTAAATCAGACAAACAGCAAATTGTCTATTCCGAATCAATATATTTATTATACTTCATCTTTAATTTCGAATCAAGCTTCAGGGTTACAGTTCCTTTACCGATTTCATACTGCAAGGGAGCTGTTAGTTTAAGTACCTGCAATACCTGCTCAAGAGTTTCATTGTGAAAAGTACCTGTAAACCTGTATTCTTTTAATTCTTCCGAATTAAAAAGTATTTTTACATTAAATCTTCGTTCCAGCAATACAGCCAGTTCGCTTATTTTTTCTCCCTTGAATATCCAGTTTTCATCTTTCCATGAGGTATATAAATCGGTCCTTTCTAGGTTGTTGATAACCGGACTCATTGCCAAATCAGTTATCAGATTCTCCAGTTTAATTTCTCTGAGCTTTTCAATACCCACTTTACCCGGATCAGTCAATACAACTGAATTGATAGTTGCTTTACCGGCGTGAAATTTTATTTGCTGGTTTGGCTTTAGTGTAATAGAGAAAGGCTTTTTGTTCCGGTCTTTGCCATCCACCTTTATGATACCTTTAATAAGAGTCGTTTCAACATTATCTTCCTCGGGATAAGCTTTTACATTAAACTCTGTTCCTAAAGCTCTTATTTTCAAATTTTTTGCATTTACAATAAATGGCTTATCCGGATTTGTTGCTACCTTAAAAAATCCTTCACCAATCAGTGTTACCTGACGCTCATTTTTCCCGAACAGACTGGTATTATACATGATATCAGTGCCTGCATTTAACCAGACCTTTGTTCCGTCCGGCAAAATGGTGATGGCTTTTGATCCTTTTGGCGCA
This sequence comes from uncultured Bacteroidales bacterium, assembly GCA_964521285.1. GTDB lineage: Bacteria > Bacteroidota > Bacteroidia > Bacteroidales > UBA10428. The sequence goes on from CAZFQS010000026.1 coordinate 15,560, forward strand.
TATACATGGATTGTATTATCAGATCTTACAGTAGAATCCGTTATTTTATTTTTTAAAAGGAAATATGTTCCTGCAGATCCTATTGAAATAAATAAAATGATTGCTGCGGCAATTTTAGATATATACCTTAGACGGTGGATACGCCTCTCAGTAGCAATTTTACCCCTTTCCCTGATTTTATGATTAAGCTGTAAGAGAGCCTTTTGTATATCATCAGGATTGCATTTCTGCATCTGAACGGATGCCATCCACGAAATCTTCATTTGAATAAATTCTTCCCTGTTTTCAGCGGATTGATTAATCCACTCCCTTAAAAGTGTGATTTCCTGATCTGAAGCTTCTCCGTTAAGAAACCTGATAATTAAATCATTTTGATCTGCATTTGATTTTTTTCCTGTCTTCATATAATATAGTTATATTAATAAGACACGAAAAACTACTTTTGGTCTACAAAATTTTTAATAAAAATATTTTTTGAGGGTGATTATCAAATTTCAGAGATATCTTTTTATCTTTTCGCGTAATTTTTTCATTGCCCTCGACATTTGGGTCTTAACAGTGCTTGGTGAGATGTTCAGCCGTTTAGCTATTTCAGGATATGTGAGATTTTCATACCGGCATAACCGGAATATTATTTTACATTGCTCAGGAAGTAACTCAATGGCTGTCTCAAGTTCCTGTTCCGCCTGCTCGGAAAAGAATTTGTCATAGACATCCTCAGGAATCTCAATAAATAATAAATCAGCCTGTTTTTTTAGCTGATCAACCCGGATTTCTTTATGAGATAAGGTTAAATTATCACGGATATAGTTCAAACACCGGTTATGAACACTGCGATATAAATAAGCTTTCAGTGAACTCTTAATCCGGAGTTTACTCCTGTTTTCCCACAAGTATAGAAATACATCCTGGGAAATTTCCCGGGCAGCATCCAGGGACCGGAGATAGTCATTAGCAAATGCACACAATCCGGAATAATAACTTTTAAATACCAAATCATAAATTTTCCTGTCTCCCCTGCTTATACCTTTGAGCATGTCATCATCACGCAAATTCATTTAAATACCATTAATTTTATATTAAAGCACTTAAACATATTTGAACAGACAAACTTAACAAAACTTATTAACATGGTTAAGAAATGGGTGGCAAAAAAAAGGGCACATCAGTGCCCTTTATAAGTATCGATTCTATAACTTATTCTTTGAAAATCCTAAGTAATGTCGTTTTGTTCTGAGTAATTAACTTTATGATGTAAATGCCAGGCTCAAATTCATTCAAATCAAGTTCAATTGTCTTATGCTCAGAATCAAAAGACTGTCTTAGTACAACAAGACCCTGCAAATTAATTACTTCTGCAATGATATTACTGCAAAATCTGTTAAAATCTACATTGATTTTCCCATCTGTAGGATTAGGATAAATAATAAACTCATATTCAGGAATATTTTCACTTACTCCAACAATGGAAATATTATAACAGGCAGAAGTATCAGAGCAACCGTTTTCGAAAATAATTACGGCATAGTTACCACTTGCTGCTGCAGTGAAAGTCCGGTTAACTTCTCCTGATACCGGACTATTTCCATTATCACAATCTATCCACTGATAGTCTAAGCCAGTAGCATTAGCTGTCAGGGTTGATCCATCCTGTGTAACTGACACGTTAATACTAGTAACATTCACAATGGTTACAATTATACTGTCACAACCCACAACTGTTGTTAAGTTACTTGTATATACATCAGCTGCAGTTATATTATCCTGTGTAGTGCCATCAGGAAAAGTATAGCTGTCACCTCTGCATACAAATACCGTTTCTTCCGTATTGTATACAGGATTTACATTTACCGTGGTTTCAATTATACTGTCGCAGCCCTCAACTGTAGTTAAGTAACTTGTATTAATAACAGTTGCTGTAATATTATTCTGTGTACTGCCATCCGGGAAAGTATAACTGTCACCACTGCAGATAATGACCGTATCTGTCAGATTATATACAGGATTTAAGTCCACATTAACCGGTACCCTGTTAGTACTTGGACATCCGTTGTTTGCTTCAACATAAAATGTAGCAGATGCAGTTAAGGGATCTGTATTGTAAATAGCACCTGTATCCAGGGGAGTTACATCGTCGGAATTTGTGTACCAGTATAATGTTCCTGTACCGGCAGCGGATAAAGAAGCTGATGTACCATAGCATGTAACCGTATCGTTAGCCTCCGGATCTGCTGGTCTTGTAATTAGGGAAATTGTAACACTAACACTTGTGCCATTATTATTTAGATTAGTATCTATTGCTGAGGAATTTATAATATTAGCGTATGTAGTAATGGTCTGACCTGCCATTCCTGCATCCACAATACCGTTGATTATTAATATGGCACTATCATCAGGAGCAATAAAAGGTATATTCCAGTATCCTGAAGCCTGATTATAATTACCGTCAACAGCATTTACATTATCTATTGTGTATCCAACAGGAAAAGCTGTTGTTGAAACCACATTTTGTGCGCTGTCAGGTCCCGGATTTTCAATTTTAATGCGGTAAACCACATCACTGGAGTCGCATAATCCTGTTGATGATTCTGAAATAGAGATGCCTATATCTGCACTGTCTGATGGTAATTCGCCAAATACCATCACCCTGTTCATATCCCTTCCGGCAACGAACAACCTGCCATTCAAATCGGTCGAAACATTGTAGACCCTGCTCAGGTTATTTATATCGGAGAAACCTGATGTTGCAAAAGCCATATTTGAATTAAAGTCCGGCTGACCCAGCACAACATTCGCATGAGCTCCGTTGGTTTCAGGAACAGAATCAAAAATTAAAACCCGGCTGTTACCAAATTCAGCAACTGCAACTTTACCATCTGTCGTGACCGTGGCGGCAACAGGTATATACATGGTTGAATCAGAGACTCCTAAAGAGCTAAGACCAAACTGATAATGCCCGATTACTACAGTAGCCGATTCCCCATTTGAAACAGGAATGGAATCATAAACAAAAACATTATTATTGTTAGCATTAGCGATTAATAATTTACCATCAGGAGAATAATTGACGCCCCAGGGAGAATTTAACTGGTTAGGCTGACTACCTGGCGTGTTTGATGTAAAATCTGCCTGCCCGATAACAACATCAGCCGGGGTACCGTTAGTAGATGGAATGCTGTTCCAGACCAAAACCCTGTTATTATAATATTCAGCGACTAATAGTTTCCCCCCTGGAGAAACCATAACTCCACAGGGATAATGCAGGGAAGTACTGCTTGTACCGGACCCCGAGGACGTGAAATCAGGTTGCCCCAATACTACATCTGCCGGCTGTCCGTTCACTACAGGAATTGAGTTCCATATTAGTACTCTGTTCTGACTACCACTTGCTGCAATTAGTTTATTGCCATCAGGACTCCATGCCACACCATCAAAATAATTGGCATATGAAGCAGTAGGGCCGTTATTTCTAACAAAAAAACTTGGATTCCCTACTTCAACATCGGCAGGTTGTCCGTTTGAAGCAGGTATTTTATACCATATTTTAACTGAGCCTCCTGTTTGTTCTGCCACAGCTAACATGCCTTTTGAACTTATAGCACTATATGATGGCCCGTGAGTAATGGTATCACTGGTATTCTGTACCTGAGTCTGATAATTTGGCTGGCCTATAACCAGACTAGCATCTTGAAAATTAGTAAATGTCTGCTGTGCAAATACATTTACTATTAATCCTGAACTTAATAAAATAGTAAATAGTCTTTTCATAATAATAATTTAAGATTTTCTATAACGATTAATAAATAATTTATTTGTGATTTCCTTTTATTGTTACTCTTCCTCACCTACAAGTAATAAGATCGTTTTACTTAAAATTCTGTTTTGTAAAATTAACTTAATGTAGAACTTCAAAAAAAATTTTTTTCCACAGCCCTATCATATTGTATCATAGAAGATAAATCCTGAATTATATCAGTATACAAGGCAGAAAATATAATATTATTCACTTTATGTCTTTAAGCAATTATCTCAAGATCCTGCCTGAATTAATAATATTATATCCACGGAAGATTGTTCATAAAATGTTAGCAGAGGTAAACAAAAAAGGAGGAAATGTTTTCAAATCCTCCTTAGATATCATTTATTATTTACCAATATACTTTAGAAATTAGAAAAAATTTCTCTTTGAGTTCCTGATCTTGAAGAATAGTTAACTTTTAGCGCGCTTGCTTTTTTTAATTCCTCTTTAACATCTGTTACTATACCCATTTCAACGTTCTTATCGCATTTTATTGAAACGGTCATCTTTTTTCTGTCTGCTTCAGTCATCTTTTCTCTCTCACTGGAAATAAATTCTCTTATTTTTTCCTTGGTGGCGAACGCATCGTTTAGTTGAATCCTGGGCGCTGTACCATAAACCTCCTTTTGTAATGGTTTTCCTATATATATATAACTTACCAGGGATTTCTTTTCAAGTTTCTTAATCTCAGAAGCAAAAGGAGGAAATATGTCCACTTTAAGATTTGTCTCGCGCAGAACAGTTGTTACCATAAAAAAGAACAATAACATAAAAACAATATCAGGTAAGGATGCCGTGTTAATTCCGGGCTTTTTACCTTTGCTTTTTCTGGCGAATTTTGTCATGATTAAGATCCTCCTATATTTTTGGGAACAGCTTCAGAAATTTTTAAAGGGTAAACATCTTCTATTGCTTCCTTTCTGTCATCATCATCTTTTAAGTCATTATATCTTATTCCGAATTTATTTATCGAAAGTTCATCCCTAAGTTCATTATAAGCCGCAGTGAGTTCATTTTGTACTGCTATATAAGTGCCATATGAGGTTCCCCGGTCATTTTGCAGTGATATAACATGAAACTTTGTGACAGGGATGACCCCGAAATAATTTATCTCTTCAGGAACTTTTTCCGGTAAATCACCTCTGTTTGCAGGATTTGCTATAAATTCCTTTGCTGCTTCGCGCAGGTTTCTTATATCTATTAACTCATTTTCAACCAGTAACTGGTTATCCTTATTTACCAAAACAACGAATATGTTCCTTTCCTTTATCTCTTTTTCCTCCTTTTGTTCTTCTTCTGGTTTAGGAGGTAAAATTCTGAAAATACCCGAATCAGTATCCATAGTTGTTGCAACAAGGAAGAAAATAAGTAATTGGAATGCAATATCAGCCATAGAACCTGCATTAATCTCTTGTAATTCTCTTCTTCTTGACATTGTTAATAGTTTTTATTATTTAAAACAAATATTATGCCAGTGAATAATTATTTTATCTAAATAAACTTGCTATTTCGTAAAACAGTATTCCAACAAAAGCTATGGCAACAAGTATATAACTAATTGTTAATCCAGTATCCACAAGTTTTAATGTTGATGTAGTTGCTTCTACCTTTAAAAAACTTATTGACTCACTGGATGCCATCAAATAGCTAACCCCAACCAAAACAGCAGTAACTAATATAATTATTAATATATTTTTAGCATGTGACGGATTTTTGATTAAAGTTATAACAGGAAATATAATTGCAGCAACAGCTGCTATTCCGACTAATATATATGCCCAAATTATCATATTATCTGTTATCTTGGGCTCTTCAAAAGCCGTTCCTTCAGTTCCCGGCACTTTATTCCCCATATAGAATATCAATGTAAAAACTACCGAAACCGCTAACAACACATATAAACTAAGGGATAAAATCCTCGATAATTTATTAGACATGATAATTACTTTTTAAGATTAAATTTTATTAGCAAATCAATTAATGAAATAGAAGCATCTTCCATATTATTTACTATACCATCGATTTTAGTTATTAAATAATTATAGAAGAGCTGAAGAACTACTGCAACAATCAAACCTGATGCTGTGGTAATAAGTGCAACACCAATAGGTCCCGCTACAATTGAGGCATTTACATCACCGTGCTGCTGTATAGAATCAAATGCCATAATCATACCTATTACTGTACCCATGAATCCTAACATAGGGGCAATTGATATAAACAGTGAGATCCAGCTCAGATTTTTTTCAAGTAATCCTGTTTGTACACTTCCATAAGAAATAATTGATTTTTCCACAACATCAATTCCATGTTCAATCCTGTCCAGTCCCTGGTAAAATATGCTTGCAACAGGGCCCCTGGTAGTGCGGCATACTTCTTTTGCTGCTTCCACGCCTCCTGATTCCAAAGCATCTTCAATTCTTCCCAGTAACTTCTCAGTATTGGTTGTTGCCAGGCTTAAATAAATAATTCTTTCTATTGCCAGGGCAAGTCCAAAAATCAAACAAAGCAAAATAGTACCCATAAAACTGGCCCCTCCTTCAATAAATTTGGCTTTGATCTGTTTATGAAGGGTTGGTCTGGCTTGTTCCTGATCTAAAGTAGCTATGTCTTGTTCGACTGAAATTTCCTCAGGTTGTTCCTCATTTAATGTAGTTGTTGGTTGCATTTCTTCTTCAGTTGCTTCATCTTGTGCGACCGCTGAAGCTGATACTACTAATAAAAGCATCCCTAATACTACCAAAATAGCATAGATTTTTTTCATGACTTATTTTCAATTTAATTATTAATAACTTATTAATTATCTAATTTCTAATTTATTATATTTATTTATTATTCCCAAACTTAATAAAAAAATATTTTAAAAACTTTTCTTATCTTCTCCATGCCGAAATTTACTGGTCTAAATATCCCTGGTTTTTATTTATTCGCACTGCGGAGAGAGCGGGATTCGAACCCGCGTACCGCTTTTGGCGGTAACACGCTCTCCAGGCGTGCGCCTTAGACCACTCGGCCATCTCTCCTCAACATGCCTGAAAATTTTAAGGTCGAAAATTACTAAAAAAATTTTAAATGCAAATATAATATTATTATTTCTCCAATGATTCTATTATTTAAAATAGCTTATTGTCTTGTTTTATTAAAATTTCTTAATATACACTTTATTTGCCAAAAATAGTATGTGCATTTTGTGTGGTTATTTCAGCAACTTTAGCCTGGTTTACATTCTTAATTTGTGAAATCTTCTCTGCAATAAAAATCAGGTAACTACTTTCATTACGCTTCCCCCGCTTTGGAACCGGTGCCAAAAATGGAGAATCAGTTTCCAAAACAATATCCTCAAGATCAATTTCTTTAACAATATTATCTAATCCCGAGTTTTTGAATGTAACTATTCCACCTATGCCCAGCTTAAAATTTAGTTCGTTTATTATATAATTAGCCTGATCAACAGTGCCTGTAAAAGCGTGAAAAACTCCTTTTAATCCCGAATTCCTGTATTTTTTCAATGTTGCAAAAAGTTCGTTGAAGGATTCTCTTGCATGTATTACAACGGGTAAATTGAATTCTCTGGCGAACCCTATCTGTTTCTCAAAAGCAATTATTTGCTCCTTTATATATGTTTTATCCCTGTATAAATCAATGCCTGTTTCACCAACAGCGATGTACTTTCCGCTAACAAGTTCATTTTCAATAATTCTTAACTCTTTTTTGAAATCTTCGTTTACAGAAGTAGGGTGCAGTCCAATCATTGGAAAGCAATAATCCTTATAGTCAGCAGCTATTTTATTCATTGATTTTATTGTACCGCTGTCAATATTAGGTAAAAACATTTTTGTAATACCATTATTGATAGCTCTTTCGATTACTTTATCAATATCATCTTTAAAACTTGACAGATAAAGATGTGCATGTGTATCAGTTAAATGCATATTTTAACTCTATGATATGTGAAATTTATTTTACACTTACAATATTCCTGATTTTTTTTTAATCCTGGTAATTTTCTTTATGAAAAAAAATTTGTCAGGGATTTATACACTTTACCGGGCAAACATTTGACCAGACCGTTGAATTCAAGGTTAAGTAATAAGGCAGACACTTTGCTCACAGGCATTTTACAATTCAATGAAATCTGATCAACTGTTAATTCAGAATTTCTCTCTATCTCATTTAACACTTTCGATTCGTCATCTTTAAGATCAACAAACATTTTCTTTTGCGGATTATGGGATTCCGGATGATCTGATTGCCACCCCAAAATATATTCAAGATCTTTATAACTTTCAATCAGAGCTGCTTTATTCGTTTTAACTAACCTGTTACATCCTACTGAATACCTGTCATTTACTCTGCCAGGGAAAGCGAAAACATCCCTGTTATAAGAATTAGCAATATCAGCAGTTATTAAAGCTCCCCCCTTTTCTCCCGATTCTACTACTACTACAGCATCAGATAATCCTGCTATAACCCTGTTACGCTTAACAAAATTGTTTCGTTCAGGCATTTCATAACTCAAAAAGTCAGATATCAAAGCCCCTTGTGATATAATCTGTTTAGCAATTCCTCTATGAACTGAAGGATAGATAACTGCATGACCATGACCAAGAACAGCTGCTGTTTCCAGCTTATTGGTTAAAGCTGCTCTATGTGCACATATGTCAATGCCATATGCCAGTCCGCTTACTATTAAAACATCATGATTATTCTGTGCTAAACCTTCAACCAGTCTGTTACACATATCCCTTCCATACCCGGTGGCATTTCTCGTTCCGACAACAGCCAGAATCTTTTGCCTGTTAATGTCAGTGTCACCTTTCACAAAAATAATTACCGGTGCATCGAAACAATGTTTAAGCCTTTCCGGGTAATTATCATCAAGATAAAATAATGATTTTATTTTATTCTTTGTTATAAATTCAACTTCTTTTTCGGCCTTCTCCAATACATTATTATCAATAATATAACCGGCTATTTTGTCTCCAATACCTGGAATTTTAGCCAAATTTCTGCCTTTCTCTCTGAATACTCCTTCAATACTTCCGCAATAAGAAATTAATCTTTTGGCAAGTACAGGTCCTATTTTAGGAATTAGTCCTATTCCAATTTTATATTTTAAATTGTCATTTTGCATTATTCCGTTTAATAACTGCTGATATTACCGAAATAAAACCAGGTTATCTGTTAAATATTAATTAGTGATTTTCTAAAATAATAAACCTGAAAAATATAATGCAAACATATTTTAACCTTTTCACTTAAACGGAACTAATCTTTCAAAAATGTCTATTATATCTGAATATATTAATGCGACTTCCTTTTCTCTTTTACTAACTGCCGATCTTTCAGCATTTTGAAATCCCCCCTGATAATAACGCTGATACCAGGGGCCTACGGAAATCAAAGCATCTAATATTGAATAATTAATTGCTGTATTAAAAAATAAAAATCCGAGTGCTCCGGTAAGTAATAGTGAGTTTAACCCGCCTTTTATGTCTCCGCAGTATATTTGCCCCAACCCCGGAATGATTAAACTTAAAGTCTTTGCAAATTTTGGATTATATCTCTTATTTATATGATTAATTTCATTAAATAAATAAGATAATTTCTGTTTTTCTGCGGTATAGATTGTATCTATACAATTATTAAAATGTTTATCAGAACTCCTGAATTCCTTTTTTTGAAAATAGACAATACCTAAGTAAAAATTTTTTTTCTTTTCAAAATACTCTGATGTTAATCTGTTTAAATTTAACAACTCAATTAAAGCCTGATCGTAATATTCATATTCAATAAAATTAGCAGCCTTCTGAAAAATAAGTTCATTTTTAATACTGTCATTATCAGATAGTACATATGCGAAATCGATATAATATTGCGATTTATCAAATTCATTTTCCTTCAAATAACAAACTGAAAGGTTCAAACCTGCCTTAAAGGAATATTTACCGGAGGAATCAAAAAATAATACTCTTCTATACGCTTCTATGGCGTTATCAAAGTTCCCAATGGTCATTTGATTATTTCCAAACTCAAATGTCTCATCAATATTTTGAGTGTAACAGCATAATCCAGCCAGTATGCTACTCGTAAGAATAAAAAATTTCTTCAATTTTATGCTTTAAATTGTGTTTCAAATTGGAATTATACTTATGTGCTGCCTTGGCAGAGCCAAACAAATTTCCCAGATAAAATCCTGTTGCCAGTCCTCCAAAAACCCAGCCGTATGCACTTTTAACTCCGTTTTTTTCAAAGCCCCTGTATGACTGAAAAGCTGATGTCGCGACAAAAAAGAATGATACTATACCATCTTTCCATGCTCCTGAATATACCTTGCCAGCCCCTGGAATAATTGAAGATAAAGCAACGCTAAATGCCGGACTTTTATATTTAAAATACATCTTATTATCAAGAATACTAATATATCTATCTATATATGGATTTCCCATGTCCTGATTTATATTAATTATTTCTCTGGCCTTTTCATAATCTTCATCAAACAATTCAGTTGAGACCAAATAGAAAATTTTATCTTCATTGGTAAAATTATCATTCAATGACAGAAATTTTCTTGATTCACTCAGAGAATTATTCAGAATTAAAGATTTGCAATACTCATTTGAAAATCCATAGCTAATATTTCTTGAGGAATTAAAGAACTGCCTTGTACGTATTATAGCTCTCCCATAGTCACCAGTATGCCTGTATGATTGTACCAGGTTTAGTCTTGATTCAAAATCTGTTGAATCAAAAAAAACAATTCGTTCATATTCTTTTATTGCCAGTTCGAAATCTCCTGATAAATACAGATAATATGCAAATTTCCTGGAATTTTGCAGGTTAAATAAATCCTGGGCATTGACAGACGATATTGAATGAAAAATAAAATATTGAACAATAAAATAACTAGTGAAGAGTCTCATACCTGAAATTTCTTGGAGGATCATCAAGTTTGTGCGTTTCTTTATTAATAGAATAAAGCTCAGGGCTCAAACCATTACATCTTGAAAACCTGTCAAAAAAGTTAATTGTACCTAAGATGGATCCCTGGTTCTGTATCGATATCATGGCATATTCTGAACATGAAGGTGTAAATGTGCAGGAACTCGCATCCTGAGATGAAACAAATACTTTATAGAACAAAAATAGTCTTGATATTAGGAATTTTATATCGCTGTCATATTTCTTCGCAAACTCAAATTTGTATTTGTCTTCAGTTATTATATTAAGATCTTTAAATCTCTCAATATCTTCCCTGGTTTGAGAATTGCTAATGATGCTAATTAACAGGAAGAGGATAATCGTAAAAATATGTCTCATTTAAATTATTAAGCTGAATATTTTCAAAAGTTGTAATCTGATAGGTCTTTATATCTCCAATATAGTTGATTTTGACTATCTTCATAGGGAAAGGTAATCCTTTAATAACCGTATAGTCTTCAAAAAACTGCTTGCCTGCAAGTTCACCCCGGGCATTATAAAATACAATTCCGTGCAGCCTTTTATTTTTGGTTGATATCATAACTTTGCCAAAAAATTTTCTTTTATTTTTTTCAGGCATCCATGTTGTAATTACTAATTCTCCATCTTTTTCGACATTATCTATGCTATAAAATGATTCCTCAAATCCGTAATTTATAAGCTGGTTATTAAGAGATAAATTAAAAATAGAGAACTGGGCCATATTAAATGTCCTTGTTCTGCTTTTAAGTTCCCCATTTACAAACTGATAAAGTACAGTATCTTTTGAAACCATCACCTGTTTCTCAGGAAAGGATATATTGTATACTACCTTGCCTATATTCTTATCATAGTAAAATTTGCCTATAGTCAGCTGCGACTGGAATTCAGATTTTTCTTTGACTGTAATATCTCCCTCAATCCTAAAAAAAAGTTGCCCAAAAATCATTTTGGGCAACACGAAAAAAAATATTATAAAAACTGATATATTAAATCTCATCAAAATATTAAGGTTAATACCATAAAGCTGCATTACCTAAAATCCATACATAAAATCCAAAATAAAGTACCACCCCGACTAATGTTCCAATAACACATCCCTTAAATGCCTGTTTAACCTCATCTCTGTCTTCTGTTACAAAGTATACTATAGCAACACCCCAAACACCAATACAACATCCCCACCAGAAAGATGGAATTCCTAATGGCGGTTCTTCAAAGAAAATGTCTGTAGAAAAAGGATCCCCCAATAATAAGTTAGCTATCAATTGATTATTGGCTGCACGTAAATTACTTAAGGTTACCCCATCATTAATTTTCACATAATTTTCCAATTCATTCAATTGTTTGAATGTACTTTCAATTTCTTCTCTATCATAGGTGAATAACTCAGAATTGCCTGCAAAACAGTTGAAAGAGAAGAAAAATAATATAAAAAGGAATGTCAGTAGATTTTTTTTCATAGTGCTATTTTTAATTTAATTTCAAATATAAAATTTTTTATGATATTACATAAAAAAATTTATGAATTTAAATCGCATATAAAGAAATTCTTATACACAATAGAATTTAATTTATATAAAATGTTAAGTTAATCGCCTATTTTTTGGAAAATCTGTTTAAAGAACTAATGATATTTTTCTTCTGTTCAGAATTCAGGGCAGTAATACTAACAGCCGGGTATCTGGCGATCCTGTTTTCAAGTTGCTGTAACAATACTATCTTTTCTCTTAATCCCATAAATGATTTCTCCAGCTTGTAGCCGGCAAACAACCTTTTGGGTATTTCAATAGAGTTTTTCTTCTGTGTGAAAATACTTAGTGAAAAATATCTGAGTAGCAGTTTGTCACCGTCATCGTTATAATATATATAATTAAAATCACGGATAACATTAAATATGATTGTCAGAAAATAAATGGCAACAATAATAAGGGTTATTAATACCTTATCTATTTTAAAAATATTCTCGTCATAAACATTAGTAAAAAGAATCAATACTATAATAAGAATTACAATAATGGTGGTGAAAAAACTTCTTAATTTTTTCTTAATTACTGTTCTCCTGATATTAATTGTCATCTTATCTTATAGTTTAGCAGAATCAAATTTATTATAATAAGCTAAAAGTACAAAAAATCATCTCAATGAATGACAGAATATTAGGTATAATATATTTTTTATGAGGATAGATTCGAAATGTTAATAAGTAATCGCAAAATTTTCACTAACTTATATATAAGAAAAATATTTTTGTTAATCTCCTTAGTCACTAATTAATATTTTTAAATTATGAAAGCAAAATTTATTTTACTCACTTTGTTTTTATTTAGTCTGGTTGCGCTAAACAACAATTTAAAAGCCCAGGATAATAAGAAAAACGTTGTTACCCTTAGTCTTTCAAACCTGGTTATAATAACCCCAACCCTATATTATGAAAGAGCGATTGGAGAAAAAACCAGTCTCCAGCTGGGAGCGTATTATACAGCTCTTGAAAGAAATGATGTGAAGTTTGCCGGACTGGGTGTTATACCTGAATTCAGGTTTTACCCGGGTTCATACGGTGCTCCCAGGGGATTTTATTTTGCACCCTTTGCCAAATACCAAAACTATAGTCTAAGTACAACCGTCGATAATCTTGCCGTAAGTTACGATGCCAAGGCTACATTATCCGGAATAGGGGGAGGAGTTATAATCGGAGGTCAGGTATATGTTGCAGATGTAGTTGTTCTTGACGTTTTTATCGGACCATCCTTTACCAGTTGGAGTACAAAATACAAAGATAATTCTACTGAAGATGATTTTGGAAGTATTTCAATGATTAAATTTGACGGATCTAATGTAGGAGTACGAATAGGAATATCTTTGGGATTTGGATTCTAACTAAAAGAATAAAACCTTACGGTCTTAAAAAGGGACAGACAATTTTTTTAATATACATTTCAAAGGTACAGGCACTTTTTAATTAACAAAAGTGTCTGCCCTTTCTTATATTCTTTTCTTTTTAAAAAAATCAGTTAATAACTTATTGCACTCATTTTCAAGTATACTATGCTTAACCTCGGTTCCGGGATGCAATATCTTTTTTGAGATCCCTGAATAACCTCTTTCTTTATCAAAAGTGCCAAATAAGATCTTGCTTAACCGGGTCCAGTAAGATGCCCCGGCACACATTACACAAGGCTCCAAAGTAACATATAAAGTACAATCTGTTAAATATTTCCCGCCAATTGTGTTAGCTGCAATTGTGAAAGCTTGCATTTCAGCATGTGCGGTAACATCATTTAAGGTTTCAGACAAATTATGAGCTCTGGCAATTATCTGATTTTTATATACAATTACAGCTCCCACAGGCACCTCATCCTTTTCAAATGCTTTCTCCGCTTCCTTGAGAGCTTCATTCATAAAATATTCGTCTGAAAATAACTTATAAGCCATTATATTTTAACTTATCTTAAACTTACAATTCCTTCCTTAACTTCCCCGGTAAATATTTAAATATAGCTTAAAATTATTTTATTATTGTATTCAATTATCTAACAGTTAAAAGTTTTCTTTTTATTTTCGTAAAAATTAAATCTTATTAAAGATGTACAGAACACATAACTGCGGAGAACTAAAACTTAAAAATAAAGGGGAAAAAGTTATCTTAAGTGGCTGGGTACAACGATTACGCAACCTGGGAGGTATGACTTTCATTGATCTGAGAGACAGGTACGGAATAACCCAGTTAGTCTTTAATATGGATACCAACGCAGATTTATGTAAACAAGCCCGAAAATTAGGACGTGAATATGTGATAAGAATTGAAGGTATTGTTGAAGAAAGAAGTAACAAGAATCCTGCTCTTCCAACCGGCGATATTGAAATTAAAGCAAGCAAAATTGATATATTAAATAAATCAGAAGTACCTCCTTTCACAATTGAAGATGATACAGACGGGGGTGATGAACTGCTTATGAGGTACCGGTATCTTGATCTCAGAAGAAACATTTTAAAGAAAAATCTTGAGCTGCGACATTTAATGGCCCAGGAGACACGGAAATATATGTCAGAGAAGGGATTTATTGAGATTGAAACCCCCATGCTGATTAAATCTACACCTGAAGGAGCCAGGGATTTTGTTGTCCCTTCAAGGATTAATCCCGGCGAATTCTATGCATTGCCACAATCTCCGCAAACATTCAAACAACTAATAATGGTTGCCGGATATGATAAATACTTTCAAATAGTAAAATGTTTCAGGGATGAAGATTTAAGAGCTGACAGGCAGCCGGAATTCACGCAAATTGATTGCGAAATGTCATTTGTAAACCGTGACGATATACTAAATACATTTGAAGGATTGATCAGGCATCTTTTTAAAGCTGTAAAAAATATTGAAATCGACCAAAAATTCATCCGCCTTTCATATAAGGAAGCTATGGAAAATTACGGTACTGATAAACCCGATATCCGCTTCAATATGAAGATTAAAGAAATTACGGAGTTAGTCAGGGGAAAAGGATTTATGGTATTTGATAACTCCGAATATATAGGAGGAATATGTGCAGAAGGTTGCAGTGAATATAGCAGAAAACAATTGGACGAGCTTACAGATTATGTAAAAAAACCGCAAATAGGAACAGAAGGATTAATATATGTAAAATATAATACTGACAGTACCTTCAAATCCACAGTAGATAAATTTTACACCGGGGAAGAACTTACCGGGTTGACAAAAACGTTTAATGCCAGACCCGGAGATTTAATTCTTATTCTTGCCGGTGAAAAATCAAATACTCTTTATGCACTTGGTGAATTAAGACTTGAAATGGCCAGGCAACTCGGTCTTCAGGACAAAAATAAATTTACACCCCTGTGGGTAGTCGATTTTCCGCTTCTTGAATGGAATGAGGAAACAAAACGTTATCATGCCATGCATCATCCTTTCACATCACCAAAAGCTGAAGATATTGACAAACTGGAAACCGATCCCGGAAATACCAGGGCTAATGCCTACGATTTGGTTATTAACGGTGTAGAATTAGGTGGCGGCTCAGTAAGAATACATGATAAAAATCTCCAGCAGAAAATGTTTAAAGCATTGGGATTTACTGATGAGGAGGCAGACAGACAATTTGGATTTCTTATGAATGCCTTCAAATATGGAGCACCCCCTCACGGAGGAATTGCATTTGGTTTTGACAGATGTGTATCTTTATTTGCAGGTTTAGATTCGATACGGGATGTTATTGCATTCCCAAAAAATAATGCAGGTAAAGATATAATGATCGACTCGCCATCTCCAATTTCTGAAGAACAGCTAAAAGAATTATCACTTAAACTAAATATTAAGAAATAGGTTAAGGATTTAAGATTAATAGAATAACCAGGGCGCTGTCCCCTTAAGATTAATCCATCTTTAACACTGCAAGAAATGCCTGCTGAGGGACTTCTACATTCCCTACCTGCCTCATCCTTTTCTTGCCCTTTTTTTGTTTTTCCAGCAATTTTCTCTTTCTTGTTATATCACCGCCATAACACTTGGCAGTTACATCCTTCCGTAACGCTTTAACTGTCTCACGTGCTATAACTTTGGCCCCTATAGCTGCCTGAATGGCAATATCAAATTGTTGTCGCGGAATGAGTTCTTTCAATTTAACACATATCTTTCTTCCAAATGAATAGGCATACTCTTTGTATATTAGGGAAGAAAGTGCATCCACCATTTCTCCGTTTAAGAGTATATCCAGTCGCACCAAATCAGCCTTCTTATAACCTGATGTGTGATAATCAAAAGAAGCATATCCCTTTGATATGCTTTTAAGCTTATCATAAAAATCAAAAACAATCTCAGATAACGGCATTTCAAAAGTAACTTCAACTCTGTCGCTTGTAAGATAAACCTGGTTTTTTAATGTTCCCCGTTTATCAATACACAGCCTCATAATCTGTCCGATGTATTCTGACTTTGAAATAACCTGCGCAATAATATAAGGCTCCTCTATATAATCAAGATACTTAGGATGTGGCAGTCCTGACGGATTATGAACATCTATTACTTCACCTTTCCTGGTATATGCCTTGAAAGAAACATTGGGAACAGTAGTTATAACATTCATATTGAATTCTCTGTCAAGACGTTCCTGTACTATCTCCATATGCAACAGGCCAAGAAATCCACACCTGAATCCAAATCCCAGAGCTACAGATGATTCAGGCTCATAAAAAAGGGAAGCATCATTTAAATGTAATTTTTCAATAGATGACCTTAATTCTTCATAATCATCCGCGTCGACAGGATAAACTCCGGCAAAAACCATTGGCTTAACATCTTCAAATCCTTCAATTGATTTATCACACGGATAATCAACTTGAGTTATTGTATCACCAACTTTTACTTCCGAAGATGCTTTAATTCCCGATATTATATATCCAACATCTCCTGTACTCAGAATTTTTCTTGGCTCTGTCTTGATTTTTAATACTCCGATCTCATCCGCATGATATTTTTTGCCTGTTGCCACAAATTTTACGTGATCTCCTGTTCTTATTTCACCATTAATGACTTTCAAATATACGTATATCCCCCTGTAGCTATTAAAAACAGAATCAAATATCAATGCCTGTAAAGGAGCTTTGGGATCTCCCAAGGGTGGCGGAATTTTTGTTATTATGGCTTCTAAAATCTCATCTATGCCCATACCTGTTTTGCCACTTGCTTCAATAATTTCACCCCTGTCACAACCTACCAGATCAACTATTTGATCCTTTACTTCCTCGGGTATGGCATTAGGTAAATCCATTTTATTCAGGACAGGGATAATTTCCAGTTCATTTTCAAGTGCAAGGTAAAGATTTGATATTGTCTGTGCCTGTACACCCTGAGTTGCATCAATTACTAACAGTGCTCCCTCGCATGCATAAATTGATCGTGAAACCTCATATGAGAAATCTACGTGCCCGGGAGTATCAATAAGGTTGAGATAATATTTTTTATCATTATAAAGATACTCCATCTGAACAGCATGGCTCTTTATTGTTATCCCTCTTTCACGTTCCAGGTCCATACTATCAAGCACCTGATCCTTAAATTCCCTTTCAGAAAGAGTATGTGTTTTTAATAATAATCTGTCTGCAATAGTACTCTTGCCATGATCAATATGAGCTATAATACAGAAATTCCTGATGTTTTCCATTTAATTCTTCTGATAAATAACGGGCACAAAGATATTTATTTAGTTCGAAATATTACTGATACTTGCCCGGGGTCTTATTGTTAAATTTTAAAAAACAATAATGAAACTTAAAAATAAGATGTATTAAAATATATGTGTTTTCTTACTAAAACTACCTTTGTTTTTAATATAGAAAATAAAATTTTAGTAATTTAACATTCAAATATTTAACCACACTAAATAAAATAAACATGATATATTTTACTGATAAAGAGATTGATGAATTACTTGCAGAAGATGTACCGTACTTTGACATAACAACGTCTATTTTAAGACTTGAAAATAAACCTGCAAAAATTCAATTCGCAACCAATGAAAATACTGTTGTA
>CAZFQS010000026.1:33874-46373 GCA_964521285.1 uncultured Bacteroidales bacterium
TATTTTCCAAATTATCGATACAACCAACATTATTCACTAACAGCGGAGAATATATAGAGAATGGTGTCAAATTCCTTGAAGGAGAAGGATTATCAAAAAATATCCACGCATCCTGGAGAACATGCGAGAATATTCTTGGTTTTGCTTCCGGTATAGCTACGCGTACCAGGGAACTTGTTGAAAAAGCAAAAGAAAGTAATCCTGATATTCAAATCATGACGACACGCCAAACCATACCATATACAAAAAAAATTGCAACCAAGGCAGTTATGGCTGGCGGAGCAAGTATTCACCGGTTGGGACTTTCAGAATCAATACTTATTTTCGATAACCATTATAGCTTCCTTGGAGATTTTGAAAATCTTGAAGCCAGAATAAATGAGCAAAAAAGTCTGATTGCCGATAAAAATATAACTATTGAAGTAAAAAATTCAGATGATGCTTTAAAAGTTGCCAGAACAGATATTAATATAATAATACTCAACCGGTTTGAAGTTACACAGATAAAAGAACTGAAGAAAGAAATAAACAAATTAAATCCCCGAATCAGGCTGGCAGTTTCCGGAGGAATTACAGGCAGTAATGTTACAGAGTATGCCAAATCAGGAGCAGACATGCTTATCTCATCATGGCCTTACTATGCTGATCCATCTGATCTTTCCGTAACTATAACTCCTATATTTGATTTTTAACAGATTTGGACTGATTTACTAAAAGATAATAATTTCAATGCAGTTAAAAGATGTAATCGGACAACAAAAAATTAAAAAACAATTAATAAAGACTGTTAAAGAAGGAAGGATTAGTCATTCCCAGTTATTCCTGGGGTATGAGGGATCGGGAAATCTGGCACTTGCTATTGCCTATGCGCAATATATCTGTTGTACAAACAAAGAGAATGGTGATTCATGTAATACATGCCCAAGCTGCACAAAATATCAAAAATTAATACATCCTGATCTTCATTTTGTTTTTCCGGTAAATACTACCAAAACAATAATAAAGGACCCTGTAAGTGATGATTTTATTGGTAAATGGAGGGAAATCATAATAGAAAATCCTTATTTAAACCTCAATCAATGGTATGATGTCATAGGCATTGAAAATAAACAGGGACTTATAAGCATCTTTGAAAGTAAAGCGATACTGCGTAAACTCAACCTGAAATCCTTTGAATCGGATTATAAAATAATGATTATCTGGCATCCTGAGAAAATGAATGCACCTGCTGCAAATAAACTACTGAAATTAATTGAAGAACCTCCTGCAAAAACCATATTTATATTAGTCACAGACAGCACGGATCAGATTATCCCAACTATATTGTCCAGATCCCAGATCCTGAAAATCCCAAAAATTGAAGATGATGAACTGGCAATTTTTATAAAAGAGAAGTTTGAACTGGAAGATAAAAAGATTGAAGAAATAACAAATTTATCAAATGGCAACTATTGTAATGCATTAGAAATTATCAATAATTGTGAAGAGTACAAAAACAACCTTGAAAAATTTATTCAACTAATGCGGCTTTGCTATGGAAAAAAAATGCTGGAAATCCTGGAATGGATTGATGATATGGTTAGTACGGGAAGAGAGAGGCAAAAGAGATTTCTTGATTACTCTCTGGCTATTATAAGGAAAAACCTGCTTCTAAGCCTTAATCAGACTGAAATAGCTTATTTAACAGAAAAAGAAAGCGATTTTTCAAAAAAATTTCATCTGTTTATTAATGCCTCAAATGCATCTCAAATAACTCATGAAATAAACAAGGCATATACTGATATTGAAAGAAATGCTTATAGCAGAATTGTATTTCTTGATTTATCCTTTAAATTAATAAAGTTGATAAGAAATCAGAATTAATTATTTTTGCTATGTTTTTTTATACTACTAATGACTCAAAACAGATTAAAGATGGATAATTGTAATTTATATGGCAGGGGCTGTAAGAATCTTTCGTTAGAGTCAGCATTTAATATTGTATGCGAAAATCCGGGATGTAACAAACTTGACACATTTAACTGGTTAACAGATATCCCCGACTCATATCATAATACAGATCTGGTTGAAGTAAGATTTAAAAATACCCGCAAAGGAGTCTATAAAAATGTAAATAATCTGAAACTTAGAAAAGGTGATATTGTTGCGGTTGAAGCTTCTCCCGGACATGATATTGGTGTTGTTTCATTAACAGGAGTGCTGGTTTTAATACACCTTAAGGCAAATAATGTTGATATTGAAAATCTGGAACCCAAGAAGATTTATAGAAAGGTTAAACAGACCGACATTGATAAATGGAAAAAGGCCATTTCTCTTGAACAATCCACTATGCTGAGAGCGCGCAAGATTGCTGAAGAACTTAAGCTTGAAATGAAAATTGGCGATGTTGAATATCAGGGAGATCAGACCAAAGCTATTTTCTATTATATTGCGGATGACAGGGTTGATTTCAGGGAATTGATTAAAGTCCTTGCTAATGAGTTTAAAATAAGAGTTGAGATGCGGCAAATAGGGGCCAGACAGGAAGCCGGAAGGATTGGGGGTATAGGGACCTGTGGCCGTGAATTATGTTGTTCAACACATATTTCAAACTTTGTTTCGGTAACAACCAGCGCAGCCCGTTACCAGGGAATGTCACTTAATCCCCAGAAATTAGCTGGCCAGTGCAGTAAACTTAAATGTTGCCTCAATTACGAATTAAATGCATATCTTGACGCCCAGAAAGATTTTCCTGATATTTCTATTCCTCTTGAAACAGAAAATGGTAAGGCATATCACCAAAAGACAGATGTTTTTAACAGACTCATGTGGTATTCATATGACAAGGAATCAGCATCTGAAGCTGCTTGCTTAACCATTGAAACGGTAAAGGAAATTATTGAACTTAATAAAAAAGGTGAAAAAGTAAAAAAACTTGAAAGCTTTGAATATGTTAAAATTTCACCAATTATTGATTATCATAATATTGCTGATGAAGAAAGCTTGAAACGATTTGAAGATCACCCTGAGTAAATAACCAGACAAAAAACCTCTAAGAAGAAGCTGATGCACAAAAACAATATCCTCAATTTAATCGGGTCATTGGCATTTCTTTGCTTGTTACTCTTATCATGTGATAAAAACAGAGTATTTGATCAAAATATTAAAATACCGGGTAGTATATGGAATAAAGAAAATATAATTCAATTCAAGGTCAATATTTCAGATACTGTAAGTTCTCATAATATTTATATAAATCTCAGGAATGGAAGTAAATACACATATAGTAATATATTTTTATTTATTTCTACTCACGCTCCCAATGGAGTTTCTATCAGAGATACTTTTGAAATTACACTGGCTGATGCTAAAGGCAACTGGCTGGGAAAAGGAATTGGAAATGCTTTTAGTAATCAGGTTTTATATCTTAAAAACATAAGGTTCCCATTCAGAGGCATATATGTCTTTGATATTGAGCAGGCTATGTGGAATGCTAAATTAGCTCATATCACTGATGTAGGCCTTAGAATAGAAAAGGGCATTAATTAGTATTTTAAATTTGCCGGATCAATTTATTATTACATAATCTCCTAATCATAATCTAATAATGACAAAGAGAAAATTAGAGAGATTTGAGGAAATGAAAGGATTTAGTAATGTCTTACAGCCGGCATTTGATGAAGTTTGCCATAAAGATTTCAGACTTAAGGGTAGATGGAACAGGGATTTTTTTGGAAATAATAATCCAATTATCCTGGAACTGGGTTGCGGCAAAGGAGAATACACAATCGAACTGGCTAAAAGATTTAAAGATATAAATTACATAGGAATTGACATTAAAGGAGCCAGAATATGGAAAGGAGCGAAAAAAGCACTCACTGAGACCCTTAATAATGCAGCTTTTTTAAGAACACGTATTGAATTAATTAATTCTTTTTTTAACACAAATGAGATTGATGAGATATGGATTACTTTCCCGGATCCTCAGCCAAAAAATAAAAAGAAAAGACTTACCTCCAGCAGATTCCTGAATTCATATAAAAAATTTCTAAAACAAAATGGCTTTATACATTTGAAAACAGATAATGAATCCCTGTATAATTACACAATGAAAATGTTAAATCATAACAAACTGGAAATTGACTACTTTACAGAAAATTTATACGATTCCTTTAATGAGGATGAAATATTATCTGTTAAAACATATTATGAAACCAAATACCTGGAGCAAGATTTAAGAATCTATTATTTAAAATTTAAGTTGAAAAACAAATCCCGTATTGAAGAGATTATCGAAAATGAATGATGAAAATTTTTTTCAAAAGGTCTATAATGTTACAAGGCAAATCCCTTGCGGACGTATAACAACATATGGAGCTATAGCAAAATTTATAGGTTCTCCCCAGTCCTCAAGGATGGTAGGATGGGCTTTAAACAATATCAGTTTCAGTGAAGATATTATTCCGGCTCACAGAGTAGTCAACAGAATTGGTTTACTTACAGGGAAACATCATTTTCGTTATGAGACATTAATGCAGGAATTGCTTGAAAGTGAAGGAGTAAAAGTTAAAAATGATAAAATAGTAAATTTTAAAAAACTATTCTGGAATCCTAGTAAAGAATTAATCTAAATAAAATTAAGTTTATTATTTTATTATATTTAACTTTGCGAACGTTAAATATTGAATAATTGCAGGTTTTAAATAAGCTATTAAAATATATGACTATCAAAAGTTAAAAAGATGGATAATACAAAAAAACAAGAACTAATAAAGAAAGTAAATTCCGTTTTTGACATTATAAGGCCATACCTGAAAGCTGACGGAGGAGATGTTACATTAGTAGATATTACTGATGATATGTCAGTAAAAGTAAAATTAACAGGAGCCTGCCATGGTTGCCCCTTTAGTATGATGACTCTTAAATCAGGAATTGAACAGACTGTAAAAGAAAAAATCCCGGAACTAAAAGAAGTCATAGCAGTTGATTAATATATATGAATAAAAAACAAGATTATGCAACTGAAATAACGCTTTCGGTTAGCAAAACTTATTTATATTCATTGTATTTATTAGTCCCGATAATTATCTTTTTTTTCATACCTTATATAGTTATCTGGGGCGCTGACCTTATTAATTACTGGTCAGCCAAAATAATCCAGCTTAAAAGCAATTTTATATTATCTAACTTTATATATCATATTTTTAGATACTTGTTCTGGACCTTAATGATTTTAATATCAGGCATATTGATGCACGAAATGCTGCATGGATTTATATGGATTTTTTTCACTAAAAAAGGATTTCGTTCACTGTCATTTGGAATTATGAAACCAGATTTGGCACCATATATTCATTGTAATGAACCATTACCTGTAAATGCATATAGAACAGGAATAATAATGCCAGGAACTGTTCTGGGCATTTTTCCGTTAATAATCGGGATAATAACCGGGAATTTTAAGATCTTTATCTTTGGATTTTTTTTTACCTGGGCTGCATCGGGAGATTTTATTGTATTATGGTTAATCAGGCATCTTAAAGCCCCGGTTATGGTACAGGATCATCCTGAGCTTGTAGGATGTCTGATTTTAAAGGTAAATGATCAGTCTGAAGAAATTGAAGGAAAAAATAAATAGCTTACAAAATATGTTAATTAATTTTCAGTTTATACTAAACCATATGAACTGCTAATGCGGAATAAAAAAATATATATTTACTGGTTATTAATACTTTTTGTTTTGTTTGCCGGATGCTCAACGCAAAAGAATACATTCGTTACACGTACATACCATAATATCACTGCCAAATATAATATATTGTTTAACGGAGATGTAAGTTTTGCCAAAGGTATGAAAAAGATTGAAGATTCCTTTAAGGATGATTATTCAGAGGTATTGCCAATTTTTATATATAGTGATGAAGAATTAGTAAAGTCCATATCACCTGAAATGGACAAAACGATAAAAAAGGGGACAAAACTGGTATCCTTACATTCTATTACGGTTAAGCCAAAGTTGAAGAGCAGTAAAGCCTTATCACAAAAGAAAAGAACATTTTATAACAAGAAGGAATTTAACAAATGGGTAGATAATAATTATCTGTTAATGGGCAAGGCTCATTTTTATAAACATGATTTTAATCTGGCTCAGGAAACATTCAGATTTATACTTAATGAATTCAAAAATGAGGAAATCACATATAATGCGCAATTATGGCTTGCCCGAATATATAATGAAACAGGTGAATATAAAAGTTCAGAAGAAATTCTAACCTTACTTGAAAAAGATGAAAACCTGCCCAGGCGTCTTAAAGTCGATTTTCATACTACACTGGCTGACTTTTATTTAAAACAGAATAATGTATCCGGTGCAATATTACACCTGGAAAAAGCAAAAGACAAAGTAAAAAAGAAAAGACTAAAAGTCCGTTATACTTTCATTCTGGCTCAATTGTACGAAAAAGAAGGGATGCATAAGAAAGCATCCGATTTATACCATAAGGTTACCAGGATGAATCCGCATTATGAAATGACATTTAATGCTAAAATTAATCGTGCTTTAGCTTATGAAAAGGGCTATGGGTCTGTAAAAGAAATTGAAGGGCAGTTGAGCAGAATGCTGAAAGATGATAAAAACTCTGAATACCAGGATCAAATCTATTATGCCCTGGGAAATATCGCATATAAAGAAGGCAATATTTCAAAGGCTATAAAACAATATAAAAAATCAGTTCAATATAATGTTAATAATATAACCCAGAAAACTCATTCTTATCTGACTCTGGCTGACCTCTATTACGAAATGCCTGAATATGTCAATGCCCAGGCATATTATGACAGTGCAGTAACATTAATAGATATAGACTATCCCGATTATGATATTATATATGCAAAATCGAAAAGTTTAAACTCACTGGTAAAAGAAATTAATACTGTTAATTTGGAAGATAGCGTGCAAAGACTGGCTAAACTGCCAAAGGATGAATTACTAAGTTATATAGATAATCTTATCGAGCAGGTTAAAAAGAAAGAACAGGAAGAGATAATAAAAAAACAGGAACAGGCCCTGAATAAACAATTCGGATATAATATGGGAACCGACAGGAGGACAACACAACAAGGTTTTTCAGAAGGAGTACAATGGTACTTTTATAACGAGACAGCAAGAAGCCTGGGATATAAGGAATTTAAACTTAAATGGGGAAACAGGAAACTTGAAGACAACTGGAGGCGGGCAAATAAGAATGTGATAAGTTTCGGTGAGAGTGTCAGCACTGAAGATTCAGATTTTATAACAGATGAGGAATCTAAAAATAGTAAAATACTAAGTAATAAATCAAGAGAATTCTATTTAAGAAATATCCCGCTTACAGATTCAATGCTCGAAATATCTCACAGACTAATTGAAACAGCACTTTACAATATGGGTTTGATATACAAAAACGAACTTAAAGACTTTGGAAAAGCAATTGAGTCATTTAAGGAGCTGATAAAAAGATATCCTGATTCAGAATATTTATTAACTTCTTATTATTACCTCTATGATATTTATATTAAGGAAAATAATAAGGCTATGGTAGAAATGTATAAAAACAGAATAATCAGCCAGTTTCCTAACAGTACTTACGCCAAATTATTAACAAATCCTGATTATTTTAAAGAAATTGAGGCAGGACAAAATAAGATACAAAACTACTATACTGAAACATACAACAATTATCTTAATAAACAGTATAACAATGTAATTCAGCAAACAGAGTATGCTATTGAAACATACCCTGATGACAAACTGGTTCCGCAATTTGCATATTTAAGGACATTGTCAATCGGGAGAACCAGAGATATTAAGACTTTTAAAGAGGAATTATATAATATTATATCCACTTATCCCAGGACTGAGGTTGCTGATGATGCAAAAAATATTATTGCATTTCTCGATAAAGAACATCCTGATATTAAAGAAGAAGAAGAAAAAGAAATAGCAATAGCATTATATGAATATTCCGAAAATACAGAACATTTTTTTGCATTCGTTTTAAATAAAGGAATAAATGCTAACCAGCTAATGTTTAATATTATAAACTTCAACCTGGATAATTTTGATGACTTAAACTTAAAAGTAGAAAGTAGTGAATTGAATAGCAGTCAGGATATAATTACGGTTATTTCATTTAAGAATAAAGCTCAGGCACTAAATTATTATAATAAGGCATCCTCTAATGATTCTATTTTTAAAGATGTTAATAAAGAGGGGTTGTCAAAGATGGTAATATCTGCAGGTAATTTGAATATATTGAAAACAGATAAATCTGCTGACAGATATCTCAAGTTCTTTAATGAATATTATGAGTAAGAATTCCATGAAGAAAATAAGAATTTTATGGACAGATGATGAGATTGATCTGTTAAAACCCTATATCCTTTTTCTTGAAGAAAAGGGTTACCAGGTGATGACAGCAAGCAATGGAGATGATGCTATTGATCTGGTAAAAAATTATCATTTTGATATAGTATTTCTGGATGAACATATGCCGGGATTAAGTGGAATTGAAACCCTGAATATAATTAAGAGCTATAGTTCAAACTTACCTGTTGTAATGATAACCAAGAGTGAAGAAGAAAATATCATGGACGCAGCTATTGGTTCCAAGATAGCTGATTATCTAATTAAACCGGTAAATCCAAATCAAATCTTACTAATAATAAAGAAGAATATTGAAACCAAGCAATTAATAACCAAGGAAACAACCTCAGCTTACAGGTCAGAGTTTTCAAAAATCGGAATGAAGGTGAATAACGCTTCGACATTTGATGACTGGGTTGACATCTATAAGACCTTAATCTACTGGGAACTGGAGCTTGAAAAATCTATTGACAGCGGGATGAATG
Organism: uncultured Bacteroidales bacterium; assembly: GCA_964521285.1. Classification (GTDB taxonomy): domain Bacteria; phylum Bacteroidota; class Bacteroidia; order Bacteroidales; family UBA10428. Next base: position 42,743 of record CAZFQS010000026.1, read on the forward strand.
ATATCTTTAATATGCAGAAATCTGAAGCAGATCTGGAATTTGGCAAATTCATTAAAAAGAACTATCTATCATGGTTTAATAAGAGTGAACAAAACCGGCCTTTAATTTCTCCCAATGTTTTTAAAGAAAAGGTTTTTCCATTAGTTGATGATAACAATAAAGTAATAGTTATCATTATAGATAATCTGAGATATGATCAATGGAAGACTATCTATCCTACTATTAATGATTATTTTATTACTGAAAGTGATGAAATATACTGCAGTATTCTCCCCACTGCTACTCATTATTCAAGAAATTCCATGTTTGCCGGATTAATGCCACTGGAAATTCAGAAATTAAATCCTGAACTCTGGCTCAATGACGATGAAGAAGGAGCAAAAAATCTGAATGAAGAAGAATTACTCAGGAAACAAATTAACAGGTTAGGAAAAAAATACAGGTCCTATTATGCAAAAGTAAACAATTCAAAAACCGGCAAAAAACTTGTGGAAAATTTCTCTAACATCTTAAATAATGAACTGATTGTTATAGTTTATAATTTTGTAGATTTTCTTTCTCATGCAAATACCGAAATGAATATGATTCGTGAACTGGCAGTCAATGATTCGGCTTACCGCTCACTTACTTTATCATGGTTTAATCATTCCCATCTACTGGATTTAATTAAACAACTTGCTGAGAAAAATATAAAAGTTATTTTCACAACTGACCATGGTACGTTAAGAGTTAATAATCCGATTAAGGTTATAGGTGACAGAAAAGCTTCAGTGAACCTCAGATACAAAATGGGTAAAAACCTGAATTATAATCCCAGGGAGGTTTTTGAAATAAAAGATCCCCACACTGCCCACCTGCCTAAATCAAATGTAAGTTCAAGATTTATTTTTGCCTCGAATTCTGACTACTTCGTTTATCCAAAGAATTACAATTATTATGCAAATTATTACAACAATACATATCAACATGGCGGCATATCAATGGAAGAAATGTTAATTCCCCTGATTACATTGATTTCCAGATAGCTGGTAATATATAATATTTCGTTTGGTAAATTATTACTTATCATACTTTATGATTACTCTCCGGTTATACAACATTGAAAATATCTCTGAAACGGCAAAACAGTTCCTCGATTCTACCAGGGGATTTAAAAAATTTGCTTTTTACGGGAAAATGGGGGCAGGTAAAACCACATTTATTATCGCCTTATGTAAGCAGTTAGGAGCTACAGACGTAATAAACAGTCCGACTTTTACAATTATTAACGAATACCGGACCAGTAAGGGATCTATAATATATCATTTTGATTTTTACAGAATTAAGAGTCCGGATGAGCTCCTGGCAATAGGAATTGAAGATTATTTTTATGAAGATGTTTACTCTTTTATAGAATGGCCGGAAAAGGCTGAAAAGATACTGCCCCATAATATAATTAAAGTATATATTAAAGAAATAGATAAAAATAAAAGAGAATTAGAAATTCATATTTAATTTATAAATTATAAATCAAAGCATTACAGAAATATTTTGTTTTATAACTCAATTACCTGTTACTGTCTTTCTTATATTTAAACGAATTCTTAATTTTGTTTAATTTTAAAATAGTTTTTTAAATTATCTTAACTAAATTGCTTAATATATTTAATACTAAAGAATAAACCCTAATGGTTGCACAGAAGCCCGAATCTTCAAATGTACCCCTTATGTATGGTGGTATTCTGCCCCAGGAAGAAATGCTGGAAATTGGAAAAAAGCATAAAAAATTAACTATAGGTATTCCAAAAGATAATCATAACCTGGAACGAAGAGTTTCTTTAACTCCCGAGGCTGTTGAAGTACTTGTAAATAACGGGCATGATGTTTTGATGGAAACAAAGGCAGGTGAAGGTGCCAGGTACTCAGACACAGATTATAGTGAGGGCGGTGGATTTATAATTGAAAATAAGAAACAGGTTCTCAATGCCGACATTATTTTAAAGGTAGCACCTTTAAGTAATGAAGAAATAAGCATGCTCAAAGGTGATCAGCTGATCATTACATCACTTCAGATGAATAATCAGAAAAAGGACTATATAAGAAAACTGATGGATAAAAAAGTGACAGCCATCGCTTTTGAGCACATGAAGGATGAATTTAACTGCTTCCCTGTGTTACAATCTATGAGAGCTATTGCCGGGAACACAGCAATTATTGTTGCAGGGGAATATTTAAGTAATAACACGGGAGGTAAAGGAGTTATGCTAGGGGGTATTTCCGGCATAACACCAACCGAAGTAGTAATAATTGGGGCCAGTACTGCCGGAGAATATGCGGCGAGAGCAGCTATTGGTTTTGGTGCTATTGTAAAGGTTTTTGATAATTCTCCGCATAAACTTGAAGATCTGCAGAAAAATCTGGGGCACAGGATATTTACCTCAATATTTCATCCACAGGTATTGGGAAGGGCCCTCAAATCTGCTGATGTATTAATTGGTGCAATAAATTTATTTGATAAGGGACCACGATATTTTATCACGGAGGATATGGTTAAAGAAATGAAAAAAGGATCAATAATTATTGATCTCAGTATAGATCAGGGAGGTTGTATTGAGACCGCTGAATGTCGCTCACATAAAGATCCGGTTTATACCAAACATGACGTTATTCACTACAGCATCACCAATCTGCCTTCCAGAGTGGCCAGAACAGCATCAATTGCCCTTAGTAATATAATTTCTCCCATACTTGTGAATATTGGTAACTCAGGGGGGATTAAACCCTTTTTAAAAGCCAATCTTGGCGTTCGCCACGGAGTATATATCTATAATGGTATACTTACTAATGAAAATATAGGTAATCGTTTTGAAATACCTTCAAAAGATATTGATTTATTAATGGCTGCTTTTTAATTTTATTTTTTCTTATTTTTATATATTTGCACGCTCAAAAAACAGGGTTCCGTGGCCGAGTGGCTAGGCAGTGGTCTGCAAAACCATTTACAGCGGTTCGAATCCGCTCGGAACCTCTTTATTTTAAATTAACTCCTTGTTATTAAATAATTAACAAGGTTTTATTTTATTAGGGGACGTTATAGGGGACTAATTATTTCAATTTTTATCAATAATTATTTTAATTTTTTGATATAATATCTTTTTCTAATAAAAGGAATATAAATGCTGAAAAAATATTTTAATTATTATGAATTTAGAAATAACCAAGTATTATTCTTGTATTACTGAGGATAAAAAGCCAGAAAATAAATATCAAATTCTGATTCCATTAAATTTCGATGAATACAAGGATTATTCTGAAAATTCAATAGACAATGATCTATTCTTTAAACAAGTGTGCAAATTTCCCAATCTCTACCTTGTTGATCTTCACCTTCAAGGTTTGTAACATTATTGTTAATACAGTATTGAGTAACTTCAGTACCACAACCTGTAAAAGAAGTTATTTTAATCACACATTTTGACTGCTTTAAACCTTTTTCTGTCAACTTCTCTATTATCATGCAATCCCTCATCCCTCGATATTCGCATTAAAGTTTTCAGGGTTTTTATATGCTTGCCAATGGTATTGACTGAATAATTTTTACCTCACACCATCGGCAAACAGCAAATGCTTGGATTTCAGTGCTCCTTTGGTT
>CAZFQS010000027.1:0-41897 GCA_964521285.1 uncultured Bacteroidales bacterium
ATAATATTGGTGAACGGTTGCTTCGGTAATTAAACTGTAAGGTTCAATCATCCCTTAATACCCTTGGCACAGGGGGATACTTTGTTATAAAATTACCTTTTTTTATTAAAAAATTATTTTTGTCCTCTCAAATGCTCCCGAAGGGACTTAGTTCGAACCCCTGGTATGGGTCTCAGCCTCATCGGCTGCAAAATGGAAAAGCCACACAAATGTGGCTTTTCCATTTTTGTGATCCCGAGAGGACTCGAACCCCCACCATGAGAACCGGAATCTCACGTTCTATCCTGTTAAACTACGGGACCATATAAAAAATACTTATTACACAAATTTACCCTTTGGCAGAGAATTATACAAATAAATTATAATGCGTATTCATTAGTTGGATTTTAAAATTTACAGGCCACGGCTTAGCCTCTTTCTAAACCTTCTCATCTTCAGCTTTAAATATTATTATTTATAAAACGGACTTCTTTAATTAATCAATTTTTTTACTTTTGTTGCTTAGTTTGAGAATATTTAAATTTCATTGTAATGGAATACAATTTCAGGGAAATTGAGAAGAAGTGGCAGAAGTATTGGGATAAGAATAAGACTTTCAAAGTAGAAATTGACTATTCAAAGCCGAAATTTTATACATTGGATATGTTCCCCTATCCTTCCGGAAGTGGCCTGCATGTAGGACATCCCGAAGGCTATACAGCTACCGATATTGTCAGCCGTTATAAAAGGATGAAAGGCTTTAATGTGCTTCATCCTATGGGATGGGACAGTTTTGGCTTACCTGCCGAGAATTACGCTATCAAATCAGGAACCCATCCCCATGATATTACTGAAAAAAATATTCAAATATTTAAAAGGCAGCTGAAATCACTTGGATTTGCATATGACTGGGACCGTGAAATAGCCACAAGTCATGTTGATTATTATAAGTGGACACAATGGATTTTCACAAAACTATATAATAAAGGACTGGCTTATGAAGATGAGGTCTATGTAAACTGGTGCCCGGAGCTAAAAATTGTGCTGGCCAACGAGGAAGTTGTTAACGGTAAATCGGAATTAGGAGGTCACCCTGTATTTAGAAAACCAATGAAGCAATGGATGCTCAGGATTACGGAGTATGCTGAACGCTTACTGGCAGATTTGGATGAACTTGACTGGCCTGAGAATATAAAGGAAATGCAAAGGAACTGGATTGGTAAATCTGAAGGAGCTTCTGTAATATTTAAAATTAAAGGGTATGATGATATCATTGAAGTGTTTACTACAAGGCCTGATACATTATTTGGGGCAACTTACATGGTTCTTTCCCCGGAACATAAACTAGCCACAAAAATAGCAACAAAGGAATGCAAAACAGCGGTTGAAAATTATATAAAAAGTGCTGCAAAAAAATCAGATTTGGAAAGAACCGATTTGAGCAAGGAGAAAACAGGAGTATTTACAGGAACATTTGCAATAAATCCCGTTAATAATCAGGAAATTCCTGTTTGGGTAGCAGATTATGTACTGATATCATACGGGACAGGAGCTATAATGGCTGTTCCCGGCCATGACCAGCGTGACTGGGAATTTGCCAGGAAATATGATTTGCAGATTATTGAAGTTTTAAAGGGCGGAGACCTGGAAAAGGAAGCATTTGAGGAGGACGGTATTCATGTTAATTCAGAATTTATTGATGGCCTTGGTAAAGAAGATGCAATAATAAAAATGATAAGCTGGCTGGAAGAAAAGAAACTTGGAAAGGAAGAGACTAATTATAAATTAAGGGACTGGGTTTTTTCACGTCAACGCTATTGGGGTGAGCCATTTCCGGTATTAAAGTTTGAAGATGGTTCGGTACGATGCCTGGATGAGGATGAATTGCCGGTTGCCTTACCCGAGGTAGACAAATATGAACCTTCAGGGACCGGGGAATCACCATTAGCCAACATTGATTCATGGTTGTACGTTACTGACCCTAAAACAGGGAAAAAGGCAAAAAGAGAAACAAATACCATGCCCCAGTGGGCTGGCAGCTGCTGGTATTATCTGCGTTTTTGCGACGCCGGTAATGACAGGGAACCGTGGTCAAAAGAATCTGAACAGTACTGGATGCCCGTTGATCTATATATAGGAGGTGTTGAACATGCAGTATTACATTTATTGTATGCCAGATTCTGGCATAAGGTATTATATGACTCAGGTTTTGTCTCAACTAAAGAGCCATTTAAAAAGCTGATAAACCAGGGATTAATACTGGGAGAAGATGGTGAGAAGATGAGTAAATCCAGAGGTAATGTTATTAATCCGGACAGGGTTGTAGAAAACTATGGAGCCGATAGTTTGCGCCTTTATGAAATGTTTATGGGCCCTCTGGACAAGGTAAAACCCTGGTCAGAGACCGGTGTTAAGGGAGTATTTGGTTTTCTGAACAGGGTCTATAAATTTTTCGCCGACTTAAAAAATATTCATGATGATGATGAAGATATTCAAATCCTTAAAATATTACACCAGTCAATTAAAAAAGTTGAGCAGGATATTGAGAATTTGCGATTTAATACTGCCATTTCCCAGATGATGGTATTTACAAACAATTGTATGAAGAAGGGCAAAGTAAATAAAACTACTGCAGAGACATTTATTAAGATATTATCGCCATTTGCACCTCATTTATCCGAAGAACTGTGGGAGATATACGGCCATAACGAAAGTATCAGCAAAGAATTATATCCTGAATATAATCAGGAATATCTCAAAGAAGACACATACGAATATCCTGTTTCATTTAATGGAAAACTCAGGTTCAGGGTTGAGTTGCCTTTAGATATGGATAATGAAAATATTGAAAAGACGGTGCTTGCACATAAAAATGCTGAAAAATGGTTAGTCAACAAGCAGGTAAAGAAAGTTATTATAGTTAAGAATAAGATAATAAATATAGTAATTGCATAATAATGAATAAAAGAACCAGAAATGCAGTTTTAATTGTTATAATACCTATATTTTCGCTCCTTCTTATATTTTATTTCTTTTTTGTAAAAAAGGGATATAAAAGTGAAATTGTAATTTCTGCTGATATTGATTCAATTGAAGCTGCTGAGCCTGAAAAAAGACTATATGGTATACCGGTAGATTCATTTTATGTAGAATATGGCAGAATATCAAAAAATCAGAACCTGTCTGAAATCCTGGACGGTTATAATCTTCCTGACGGTGCTTTTGACCAAATTCTGAAAAAATCAGAAGACATTTTCGATCTGAGAAAAATCCGTTATGGCAACAAGTATACTGTTTTTTTGTCAATTGATACTTTATATGAAGTCAGATATTTTGTTTATGAACATACTCCAGTAGACTATATTATAATTGATTTAACAGATAGTATAACTATAGAGGCAAGGAAAAAGGAGTTTAATATAGTTACAAGGGCTGCAACAGGAACAATCAACTCATCGCTTTGGAACGCTATAAAGGATAAAAATCTGAAACCCGAACTGGCTATGGAATTATCAGAAATTTTTGCATGGACCATTGACTTTTTTGAATTACAAGTGGGCGATAGTTTTAAGGTTATTTATGATGAGCTATATATTGATACAATTTCAGCAGGACTTGGGGAAATTCATACAGCTTATTTCAGACATGCGCAAAAAGACTTTTATGCCATCCCATTTATGCAGGATAGTGTAGAGAGTTATTATGATTTGGATGGAAACAGTTTAAGAAGGGTATTTTTAAAAGCTCCTCTGAGATATTCACGTATAAGTTCAAAATATTCTCCCAGCAGGCTGCATCCCATACTTAAGATACGCAGGCCTCATTATGGTATTGACTATTCTGCACCTGTAGGCACGCCTGTGCAGACCATTGGAGATGGAAAAGTAATAAAAATTGCATATGATAATGAAGCCGGCCGCATGATTAAAATCAGACATAACAGTGTTTATACGACAGCTTACTTACATCTTAGCCGGGTTAATAGAGGGATAAAAACAGGTGTTTATGTCAAACAGGGAGATATTATCGGCTATGTTGGCAGTTCAGGATTATCAACCGGTCCTCACCTGGATTTCAGATTTTATAAAAATAACAGACCTGTGGATCCTCTGAAAGTGGAGGCTCCTCCTGTAGAACCAGTTAAAGAGCAGAATAAACAAGCTTTTGATTCTGTTAAAACAGTTACTATAAAAAGATTATTATCCTACTAAGTCTATAAAGGTTGTAAAACTTCCAGGCACTAGAGACCAGCTGAATCATGTATAAGCTTTTCGATTATTTCAGGATAATATTTATATTCCAGTTTATGAACCTTTTCAGCCAGGGACTGCGGGGTATCGGACTCATCAACCCTGCACCTTGTCTGAAAAATTATATTTCCTTCATCATATTTTTTGTTAACATAATGAATTGTTATTCCTGTTTCTTTGTCATTATTTTCAATAACTGCCCTGTGAACATTAAGTCCGTACATCCCTTTTCCTCCATATTTGGGAAGGAGAGCAGGATGAATGTTTATTATTCTGTTTGTAAATGAATCAACAATATTTTCCGGAACAAGCCAAAGAAATCCTGCTAAAACAATCCAGTTAATTCCTTCTGTATTCAGAAAATTTAAAATTTCATCAGTTTCGTAAAATTCGTGCCTGTCAAATATGCGAACCGGAATATTATAGTTTTGTGCCCTTTTTAAAACATAGGCATCTTTCTTATTTGAAAGTACACAGGATACTGAAGCTGTTCCTTTTGTTTTAAAATATTCAATAATATTCTGTGCATTTGTACCTGAACCTGAAGCGAAAATTGCAATTTTATTCATTCTTAATGTTCTGTTTATTAAACTATAAATAATTAATATTGTCTATCACAATTTAAAATAAAAAAGCATAAAAATTTTGTATTTTAACTAATAAAAATAATTTTTTTTGTTTGTTTTTTCTCAATTAATGCATTTCTTTGCATCTTTAATACAAATTAATTATTAATTTAAATTTGATAATTATGTCTGATATTGCATCACGAGTAAAAGCTATCATTGTCGACAAATTAGGAGTAGATGAAAATGAAGTAACACCTAAAGCAAGTTTTACTAATGATTTGGGTGCTGATTCGCTTGACACTGTTGAATTAATTATGGAATTCGAAAAGGAATTTAACATTGGAATTCCCGATGATCAAGCAGAAAACATTGAAACTGTTGGGGAAGCAATTAAATACATTGAAGACAATGTTAAGTAAAATGACCTTCATTAAATTTTTACTTAGTTATGGAATTAAAAAGAGTAGTTGTTACAGGTCTGGGAGCACTTACGCCTTTGGGTAATAATGTTAAAGATTATTGGGAAAATTTAGTAAATGGAGTTAGTGGTTCTGATATAATTACTCGTTTTAATCCGGAAAAATTAAAAACAAAATTTGCATGTGAAGTCAGGAATTTTGATCCCAATGATTTTTTTGATCGGAAAGAAGCCCGAAAGCTTGATTTATATTCTCAGTTTGCTTTAGTGTCATCTGATCAGGCAGTCAAAGATTCCGGAATTGATGCAGATTCTATTAATAAAGCCAGGGTAGGGGTAATAGTCGGATCTGGTATTGGAGGTTTTGGAACCTTTTTTGAAGAGGTTATTGAATATCTCAGATATGATAAAAACCCCAGATTCACTCCTTACTTTATTCCCAAAATAATTTCGGACATTGCATCTGGCCACATATCAATCAAATATGGATTTATGGGGCCAAATTATGCTACAGTATCAGCATGTGCAACGTCAACTAATGCCATTATAGATGCATTTAATCTGATAAGATTAAACAAGGCTGATGTTTTTATAACCGGAGGCTCTGAGGCATCAGTAAATGAGGTAGGAGTGGGAGGTTTCAATGCTATGCAGGCAATATCAACCAGAAATGATGAATACAAAACCGCATCCCGTCCGTTTGATAAAACCAGGGATGGCTTTGTTATAGGAGAAGGTGCAGGTATATTGATTCTTGAAGAGTTAGAACATGCCAAAAAACGTGGGGCGAAAATTTATGCAGAGATGACAGGAGGAGGCATGTCAGCGGATGCTTATCATATTACAGCACCTCATCCCGAAGGTCTTGGAGCATATTATGTGATGTCTAATGCACTTGAAGATGCAGAAATTAATCATGATGAAGTGGATTATATAAACGTTCATGGTACAGCAACACCACTAGGTGATATTGCAGAAGCCAAGGCTATTATCAAGGTATTTAAAGATCATGCATATAAACTGAATATCAGTTCAACCAAATCAATGACCGGACATCTGCTGGGAGCTGCAGGTGCTGTCGAAGCGATTGCAGCAATTTTGGCTATCGTTAATAATATAATTCCTCCAACAATTAATTTTACTACTCCTGATCCTGAAATTGATAACAGGTTGAATTTTACATTCAATAAAGCCCAGGAAAGGGAAGTAAATATTGCAATAAGTAATACTTTTGGATTTGGAGGTCATAATTCATCAGTAGTATTTAAAAAATTTACTGAATAGTCTTGCTGAAATTTATTTCTCAAAAACAATACCTTTTTAAGCCTGATAAAATCTTTTTACAACATCTTAAAAGGATTTTAGGCTTTAATCCCAGGAATATTAAGTTATATCAACTTGCCTGTATACATAAATCATCATCATATGAAATTTTTAAAGATCTTCAAATAAATAATGAAAGATTAGAATTTCTGGGAGATGCCATTCTGGATGCACTAATTGCGGAACGCCTTTTTCAGAAATTTCAGGATAAAGATGTAGGATTCTTAACACAAATGCGTTCGAAAATTGTCAACAGGGAAAATCTGAATAATATTGCTATTAAAATGGGTATTTCCAATATCCTTGTAACAAAAGTAAGCGGTGATAATCATAAATCTATTTATGGAGATGCTCTTGAAGCCTTAATCGGGGCATTATATCTTGATAAGGGTTTCAAAAAAGCAAGAAAAGTTGTTCTTGAACGTATTATTCATCCTCATATTAATCTGAACAAACTGCAGGATACGGAGGTTGATTTTAAAAGCAGAATAATTGAATGGGGCCAAAAGCATAAAAAGGATGTTAATTTTACCAATTTTGAAGAAATAGATGAAAAAAGCAATACTGCATACTTTATTTCTCACCTGATAATAGCGGATGACTTAATTGGAAAAGGAAGCGGAAGCTCAAAAAAAGAAGCTGAACAAAATGCAGCAAGGCAGGGCTTAGAATCTTTAAATATCTGACGGGAAATCAATTGCTTTTGAAAGCTGGCAATTAATCATTTTTTGAGCAATATACTCCTTAAATTCATAGTCCAGCACACTGTTTGCCTTTTTATAATTAAAATCGTTTGAATACTGGTCATCCAGCAATAATATTAAGATATTAGAGATTTTCGACAATATTCTTGTTTAGTTTCCGCGTTCACAATTATACTATTTAAATTTTTAAAAATATTTTTTTAACACAAAATAATTTCTTAAGGCCTCTGGGCTGAAGCCCTCATTTTTTGGTGAATAAAAAAACTTTGGGCATTAGCTTCCAAATATATAATTTTGTGATAAAATAGGAAATTTCCTGTAAAAATAGTTTTTTTAGGCTTATGAGACAGTCAGGCAGATTGGCTGAAACAGTGTTAAAGAATTCAAGAGATAAAAGCAGTATCTATTAATATACAGTATATTGAGAAGTGTAAATAGTGCAAGGGAAAGAATTATAAGCATTAACAATCATTTAAATATCTTGAAGAAGAAAACACATAAATTATTAATTAAAGCCGAGCATGATTCAGCCCTTATTGGAATATCTTCCCATGAAAATGATTACAGGCTTAGCTGGGCCATTAACAAACACCTGGGGACTAACCTTATTAAAGCAGAGAATCTGATAGTATATAATGAAAAATTTGATATTGACCAGGAATTCAGTTTATTCGTTTTTGAAGATGAAGATAGTCTGCTCAAATATTATTTGATATCCAATAAATGTGATAATGGCTATTTTATTCCGGAATTGAGTAATATAGATTATTTTCTTCAGATATATGGTGAAATGAATAATGATTATACCAGCATATTATTGGATAAGCTAAAGCATATTTATATAATTACCGCGGCATTTGTTATCGATTCATCTACTTTGAAATCAAGAAAAAGACTAATACACTAATAAAAAAGGGCGGCAAAATGCCGCCCTAAAATTAAACTAAACCTGAATTATTATCTGTATAAACCTAAAATAATTTTCCTGTGTAATTACCTCGATTTCAATATTTGCCTTTTTTACATGGCTAAAATTAGGAACTTATTTGGTTAACAAAATCCAACATATGTTAAAGATTGTTAAAATGTTACATGTTAAATGTTTCTGATATTATCTTTGCAATGTTATGACTAAAAAGTGGATATGGGTTCTGGCATTTTTCATGGGCTTTGCTATGATATGCCTGATATTTGTTCAAACCTACTGGATTAAAAATGCAGTAATAGTCAAAGAAAGACAATTTGACCAGTTAATTAATAAAATTCTCTCCGAAGTTGTAAATAAGGTCCAGAAGCAGGAAACGGTTCATTATATTATTGATGAGATGAATCCTTTCTATTTTGATACGACATTTAGTCTTTTTGATGATGAATTTGAGATTGCGCATGACTTTTACATTTATCAGGAATCATCAGGACAGGATATTAGTGCAAATATTTCGGTTTATAGCAGTGATACTTTCATTTTGGTGGATGACCAAAACATTAAGACCTCGAAAAAATCCATTGATAAGTCAAATACCGGAACTCCAAAATATGAGTTACCACCCGATTTTAAAAGTCGGATCGTTAACAGGAGGACTTTTATTAATAATATACTGTCAAAAATGTTCAGTTTTAATCCCAATATTGAAGAACGGTTGGATCCCGGGAAGTTTGAAGCTATAATCAGGGAAGCACTGGCAGATAAAGGTATTGATCTGGACTTTGAATATGCAGTTACTAAATGGAATTCAATGCTGGCATTTAAATCGGATAATTATATACCTGATACAGGTGCAGAATACTATAAGGTTCAGCTTTTCCCCGATGATTTTTTTTCAAAATCAGATTATTTAACAATTTATTTTCCTTCAAAAAAGAATTTTATTTTCAAATCGTTGGGATATATGGCCTTTTCTTCAATACTGCTTACGCTGATTATTGTTGTAAGTTTTACAGTTACTATATTTATAATTATTCGTCAGAAGAGGCTTTCTGAGATTAGGAGTGATTTTGTGAACAATATGACTCATGAATTAAAGACTCCGATATCTACAATTTCTCTTGCTTCTCAAATGCTTGGTGATAAAAGTATCCCTCCGGAATCAAAGAACATAGATAATCTTTCTTCGGTAATTATTGATGAAAGCAGAAGGCTGGGTTACCAGGTTGAGAAAGTACTGCAAACAGCTATTTTTGATAAAGGGAAATTAAAACTTAAATTAAAGGGAACGGATATTAATGAAATAATACATAATGTTATAAATAATTTCTCAATTCAAATTAAGCAAAAGAATGGTTTAATTATACCTTCCCTGCATGCAGAAAATTCAGTTTTAAATATTGATGTTGTTCATATTACTAATGTATTAACCAATTTGGTTGATAATGCGATAAAATACTGTACCCGAGATCCGGAAATTTATATGGAAACGCAGAATTACAGGGACTACTTAATGATAGCCGTACGAGACAATGGTATTGGCATTAACAAGCATGATCAAAAAAGAATATTTGACAAATTCTACAGGGTATCAACCGGAAATATACATTCTGTAAAGGGCTTTGGACTGGGACTAAGTTATGTAAAGAAGATTGTTGAAGAACACAAAGGATTTATAAAACTTGAAAGTGAACCGTATGAAGGGACAACTTTTAAAATTTATTTACCATTAAATAATAATTTAGCAAAGCAGAAATAAAAATATAATTATTTTAGAAGCCGGAAGAATGAAATTTTAAAGCAATGTAATTATGTAAATTTTAATTCAACAGGTTTATGTATAAAATAAAAATATTATTAACTGAGGATGATGAGAACCTTGGATCGCTACTTAAAGAGTATTTATTAGCAAAATCATATGACACTGACTGGTTTTTAAATGGGGAAAAAGCTTATAAAAGTTTTATAAAAAATCATTATGATCTTTGCATTCTCGATATTATGATGCCGGTTAAGGATGGTATTACTCTTGCTAAAGAGATAAGAATGACTAATTCTGAGATTCCTATTATATTCCTTACTGCCAAATCGTTAAAGGAAGATGTTATTGAAGGATTTAAGGTCGGGGCAGATGATTATATTACCAAGCCATTCAGTATGGAAGAATTATTGTTTAGAATTGAGGCGATATTGAAAAGGACCAAAAAGGATGGCAAAAGTATTTCTCAGGCAGAATTTAAGATCGGAAAGTATATTTTTAATTCACACAAACAAATTTTATACTTTGAGAATAAAGAGCAGAATTTAACCACCAAGGAATCGGAACTGCTAAAGTTATTATGCACAAATAAAAATATTATTCTTGAAAGGAATTTTGCGTTGAAAACCATCTGGATAGATGATAATTATTTCAATGCAAGAAGCATGGATGTTTATATAGCAAAGCTCAGAAAATATCTGAAGGATGATCCGAAAGTTCAGATAATTAATGTACACGGCAAAGGATTTAAACTTATTGATTAACTTTTTTACTCATTCTCCGTTCCAGCCGGCAATCCTTGCCAGAATCCACCACATTGCATAGGCCTTTCTGTTAGCGGTTATGTGTTGAGTGTTATGTGCACCGTATGCTGATGATCCATCAGGGTCGGTTTTATTCTCAAAATAATGGATACCAAGGGTATTACTGTTCTGCCAGTCTTCATAAAAATTATCACTTCCATTGCCTATACTATTGGCATATGCTGATGAATTACCATTATCTCCTGCATCTTCCCAGTAATTATCATCCATATCATGAGTATCTATACTATAATAATCAAGACAGAATTGCTTATTACTGCTGCAATGCTCAGTTATTAATTCCGCCTGGTTTTTTGGCAGACCTTCCCCGACATTATTTCCGGTATTTGCATGACCTGTCATAAATATAAAAGCAACTGGATTTATTCTTTGCCCGGGATTATTGCCAATTTTTGTTCCGCCATTACCATATTCTGAGATTAATGAATCCATACCCGGCAAATAGTTGCCGGCAACATCATGTCCTGCAATGCTGCACCATGACCACATAACAACATTTATTTCAGCATTATCCGGGTCATCAAGATAATTTCTTGTTGCCCGGATAAAGGCTGTCTCATTTATGCTTAAATCAGCAGCATCATCACCGGGTGCAGCATAATCCGCTATGACGTTATCACGGAAATCCAGTTTATTTGGATGAGGAGAGTTATTAGTTATGCCATACAGATCTTTATCGCCGCTCTTGTAATCCTGTAAACCAAACATGCCTCTTGCCACATGTGTGCCGTGTGAAGTGTGCTGATAAGCTATATGAAGGTTGTTACGGGCTGCATTTATGTATTCCTGTGGTATTGATCTCAGAGAGCCTTCTTTAGCCTTTGAATAATTTGATATATACAAGCTGGAATCAGAGGAATTTTCATAATTAATCACACCATTTTCTTTTTTTTCACAATTTATTAATAATACGGATATGACCAGGCCGAATAGAAAAGTTTTGCACATATTTCTCATGACAGTGATATTATTTTAATTTAACGTTTAAATATATAAATAATAATTAAGTCTGCTTAGTCTT
Organism: uncultured Bacteroidales bacterium; assembly: GCA_964521285.1. Lineage (GTDB taxonomy): Bacteria > Bacteroidota > Bacteroidia > Bacteroidales > UBA10428. Next base: position 11,773 of record CAZFQS010000027.1, read on the forward strand.
AAACGGATATACTATTATTTGGTTTCGCATGAATATGTGGATAAATATTTTATAAGATGTATATTAGTAGATACTTTTATTTATCTGCATCATGCATTATCAGTCTCTTATACCATTCATTGGTTATTTTATAATAATTATTGGAATTGGAATATATGCAACCAGGTTTTCTTCCAGGGGAATAAAAGAATACTTTATTGCGGGGAGACAAATGAACAGGTTTGTTGTGGCACTTTCTGCAGTGGTTTCAGGTCGAAGTGCCTGGCTTTTGCTTGGAGTATCCGGATTAGCATATTTAAAAGGCCTTACAGCGATTTGGGCAGTTATAGGGTATATTACAGTTGAATTCTTCCTGTTTCTGTATTATGCTCCTAGAATAAGAAAATTTAGTGAGACCCATGATTGTATTACCATACCTGATTTTTTTGCAATACGTTTCAACGATTCAAATAATACTTTGCGGATTTTGATTGTGACTATATTTATCATATTTATGGTAACATATATTGCTGCCCAGTTTGTTGGCGGGGGTAAGACATTTATGGCTAATTTTGGCATTTCAAAGGATACCGGACTGTTAATTACAGCAGGAATTATTCTGGTTTATACTTTGCTGGGCGGCTTTCTTGCAGTGAGTCTTACTGATGTGTTTCAGGGAATATTTATGATTATAGCATTAGTGGCTTTACCTTTAATAGGAATAGTACATAAAGGAGGATTGAACACAATTATTTATGAGCTGAACAACATTGACAGGAATTTATTAAGCCTTTTCTCTCAGCCTGCCGTATTAATTTATGGATTAATTGGCATAGGGCTTGGTTCTCCGGGTAATCCGCATATCCTTGTAAGATATATGTCAATAAAGGATCCTTCACAATTTAAATGGACTGCAGTTGTTGGTACTATTTGGAATATAATAATGGCAGCAGGTGCAATTTTAGTGGGTCTTTTAGGCCGTGTTTATTTCCATAATTTATCACTTTTACCAGGGGGTGATGAAGAAAATATATTTGTTCACCTGTCGAATCATTTATTAAATCCGTTTTTAGTAGGACTAATTCTGGCTTCCATATTCGCAGCAATTATGTCTACAGCAGATTCTCAGCTCTTAGTAGCAGCTTCAAGTATAGTGAGAGATTTGTATGAGAAAGTACTCTATAAAAACAGTAAGCTGGCAGATAAAAAGTTAATATTACTAAGCAGGATAGTGGTTTTTATACTTGTTATATTAGCTGTCTTTCTAAGTGTTATAATAGAAGATCAGATTTTGTGGTTTGTTCTTTTTGCATGGGCAGGATTAGGAGCGGCAATCGGACCAACGTCAATTCTTTCTTTATTCTGGAAGAAGACAACCAAAACAGGAGTTATTGCAGGATTAATTACCGGTACGATTTCTGTATTTATCTGGAAAAATATACCTGCACTGAATAATCTCATTTATGAACTTATACCTTCATTTTTTTTGGCTTTAATCGCCACAATAATATTCAGCTCAATAAGATTTGGCAAACATGAAAAAGGATAAAAGTAATGCTGGTAATATGACAATGTAGTTTTTCATCAATCACTTATTAGTTTTATAGCCCGCAGGATCTTTACTTCCAAAGGCATATATCCGTCAAACCAGTTTATTCTGGCCCCTTCTCTCTCCATTTTCCTGAACCAGGTCATTTGCCTTTTGGCAAACTGCTGAATAGCAATATTAAGTTTCTCAACCATTGTATTATAATCCAGTTCACCGCTTATATGTTGAGTTATATATTTATACTCGAGTCCGTAGTATATCAGATCTTCCGGACCGAGACCTCCCTTTAACAGATTCTGAACCTCTTCAACCATACCTCTTTTTAATCGTTCTTGTAATCTCCCGGTTATTCTTTTTTTTGTGGTTGTTCTGTCGTATTTAATTCCAAAAAAAATGTTGTTTATTTCAGGATAATCGTAATTTGATTCAGGGTGACAGGCATAGTATTCTTCAATTTCAATGGCTCTGATAGCTCTTTTCTTAGTATCTGTATCAGTTATATTATGTAACTTTTTGTAAGAAGACAGAATTTTTGACAGTTCCTTAAGTGATTTTGATCCCAGTTCCTTTCTCAGCTTACTATTCTGTGGTACAGCCATTAATTTATAACTTTTTGTTACTGCATCAATATACATACCTGAACCCCCACATAACAGAGGTATGTTATTCCTTGCTTTAATATCATTATAGACTTTCAGAAAATACTTCTGGAACTCATATACATTAAAATTATAGCCCGGCTCCAGGATGTCGACAAGATGATAAGGAATCATTTTGCCGTTAACGATATAGTCCTCATAATCTTTACCTGTTCCAAGGTTCATTTTTCTGTATACCTGGCGGGAATCTGCACTTATTATTTCACCACTTATACGGGATGCCAGATGGGCTGCAAATCTTGTTTTACCGCAAGCTGTCGGACCTAAAATTGTTATTAAATCGTATTTTATTTTGCTCATTAACCAAAAATGATATTATTTTGTTCCCTTAGCAAATGTATATTAATGTCAAATAAAATTAATATTAAAAATAAAAAAGCCTGGCACGACTTTCATTTTATTGAGAAGTTTACAGCAGGTATGGAGCTTACAGGAACAGAAATCAAGTCTATCAGGCTTGGGAAAGCCAGTCTCGCAGATTCATACTGTTTTTTCGATAACGGGGAACTCTGGGTTAAGGGATTACATATTGCAGAATATAGCTGGGGTTCATACTATAATCATGATCCGAAACGAAATAAAAAGTTATTATTAACAAAGAGAGAATTAAAAAAACTTGAAAGAGGCGTCAAAGAAAAAGGGTGTACAATAATTGCTTTACGGTTGTTTATTGCAGAAAGCGGTTATGCCAAACTTGAAATTGCGCTTTCCCGTGGTAAAAGGGAATATGATAAGCGGGAGGATATGAAGAAAAGGGACACAGAGCGTCAGTTAGACAGACTTCGTAAAAAGTCAGTTTGAATTAAGCAGCATTACTGAGAAAAGAAAAAGTCGACCAGTTCATAGATATCATCTTCTGATAAATTTGTATCAAAGTCAAAGTAACTATCTATTGAATGTAGCATTTCATCAAATGAAATATAACTATCATTATCTGCATCTGTTGACTTGAACTTGTCAGGGATTCTGATAGCCTTAGATCTGCGTTTATTCAGGTAACTGTCAGGCGTCCGGATATAAAAATCAATTTCATTGCGCCCGACAGCCATTGACTTATCCAGTAAGGCAATTAAGTCATCTTCAGTGATTTCTACTCCCTGGTCATTCACAAAAGCACCGTATCTGGTTGATGGCTCTTCGTCCATATAATCGGGCACACCGTCGTTGTCTGAATCAACTGCGCAGCCTGATGAATCAGTCTCTGCCCCGGGAGGTGTATCCGGACAATCATCCCATCCATCGTACCAGCCATCATTATCAAGGTCAGTATAAAAAATCGAATAATCGTAATCAATATCTGCTATGAGTCTTTCAACCTGTAATGTTTTCGGACTGGAGAACAGATCTAAATGAAAGCTCACATAAGTGAAGTTAAACCAGTCAGTTATTTTATTTCCAACAATAACTGATTCACTGATAGTAGGATCGTTTTTGCTGCTTACGTGATCAATTACATCAGAAAATGTATAGTGGAATGAATTACCCAGCCGGAGCATTAACCTGTCTGACAGATGAAAGTCAAGGCCAAAATCAAAAACCGCAGCAAATGCATACTGCGGATAGTCTCCAAGACCCCAGTCATATCTCCTCAGAGGGGTTTCATATTTATAATCTCTTTGCATAAGCACACTTAAATTTTCATTGGCAGCACTTTCAGAGAGGTTCCTGATCGTTCCGTCAGACCAGTAATAGAGCTTATCATTTATTTCTGTTAGATTGCCATTTTCAAGTTCTATATGATATCCTATACTATCGGCCCTGGAGTCAAATAATACTGTTTCAAATCCTAAAGAAATAAAAGGATGAATACTTCTTTCCTTCTTTTTGTATAAATGGTCAAAGTCGTAGTTAATATTCAGACCAAAAGCATATATATCTGACTGAAAATTAAAATTGCGGCCAGGAATATCAAAATTTCTTTCATTCGCTGAGATCTTACCGCCCATGAAATAGAAATTTGCCTTATAGAAATGACCATTATCGATATAGGTTGCTACATTTACTTTATAGCCTAATTCACCCAGTGTAGGAGTGAAGGTGTTATTCTTTATGTCTCCGAAGTAATTAAGTACGCCTGCTCCAAATCCTACTACCGGTTTATATACGGGATTAATATTTTCTACTGTCTGCTTCATTATTTTATCAAACTCATCCTCTTGTCCGTATAACTGACAAATGACACTGCTTAATAAAATAATTAGAATATATCTTAGGCGGAGCATAGACTAGTAGTTTTGTTTTTTATCTGTATGTTTAAAGCTATTAACAATTTAATTTTTTATTATAAAAGCTAACAGCTAAAACCTAAAAGCTATTCTTTCATTTATACCATTTCTGGTTGGCAATCATTAATGCTTCCTGAACCGTTATTCGTATACCGTCGTTATAGGCTGAGACAAAGGCATCATCAATATCAGTATTATCCCAGATATTAACCCTGTAATCCCTGGCTTCTTTATATACCTGGAATGAACCCACAGAATATTTTAACCAGCCTTCATGATACTCTTTTCTTACTTCCTTATCAAGGTTATACTTCCTGAAATAACGTTTAATATCAACCGGTTTATGACCTGCAGCAAGCTGAACCCTGTAATACACGCCAGATTCCGGTTCCAGTACATAGGACAGATCACGCTTGAACTTATATTCACTGGTCCTGATGCTTTTTGGTTTTGTTACTTTCTGTCTGACCTGTTCTTCCGGTTCTTTGTATTCTGATTTTTTGTCTTCTGGTTCTATATCTACTGGTTCTTCCTTTATTTCCGGCTCCGGAATAATCTCCGGTTCCTTTTGTTCTGCTTCAGCCAATAGCGCGGGTGGTTGAGTTTTAAGTTCTTCGAGAATATTCTGTAACTGCTCATCAGTAATAGATGCTAAATCCAAATCTTTTTCAATAACATCAATAACTATTGTTTTTTCATCAACAAGGTAAGAAAATTTGCCACTTATAAGGGGCAGCGCTTGTGTTTCATCATTCTGGGGGATAAGCTTATAAGACACCAAATAATATGGTTCCGATGGCAGGTTCATCCACAGAAATTTTGCTTTCTGGTTTTTAAATGTGAAAATTCCGTCTTTATTGTCTATATCAACAGCCGTAAAGCCAGTAGGAACAGTTTCTTCAATTTTAGCAAACTTCTGTTTATTTCCTTTATTCACCAGCAGGTTTACAATATATTCTGTACCTGCTGCATTTAAAAATGGTCTTTGTCTTATACAGGCAATATTTTCAGATACAGTAGAGATCGGAGGAATATATTGTATAACTTTTTCTTCAAATTCATTTATATCAACTATAAGATTAGGATCGATTGTGGGAGACGGATTAATTGTAATTGATTGTGAGACAGGTGATACGGATCTCCTTTCATTATTGTCAATATATGAGAACGTTCCCCCAATGGAGAATGTACCTTTTAGCCTTTCATCTACTTTTATTTTATATGCAAAAGTAAACTCATCATCATCGGGAAGTTTCAGCCAAATCATCCTTACCCTTTTATCCTCAAATGAAAAATCTGCGTTTGATGATAAGTAAGAATGGGCTGTAAGTCCGGCGGGAATCATTTGTTGAAATCGCGAAAAGCTTTCAACATCGCCTTTATTAACAGTTACCCTGACTTCAAACTCAGTGCCTGCTGTGACTTTCGCGGGAACATCCAATTTAACCGAGACATTTGAAGTCTGAACTCGACTGATAAAAAACACTGTCAGTATAGAGAAGTATGTAATAAGTAATTTAAACATCAAATTATTGTTTTATTGGAAGTTAAAAATAGTCAATTAGAATATTAATAGCAACATGTTTTTAATACTAATTGTTAATAACCATTATTTGTGATATTGAATTTTAGATATTTATATCTGTTAATTAAAATATACTAAAAATTCGGACTCAGCAAGTATTTCGAATAGAAAGCATCAATATGTTTAACAGCTTCGCCAGCTGTATCAACGATAGTAAACAGATCCAAATCATCAAGACTAATATTTTCTTCTTCCTTAAGCATTACGTTTTTTATCCAGTCTATAAGCCCCTTCCAGTATTCGCTTCCAATGAGTATTATGGGGAATTTTCCGATTTTTTCAGTCTGTATAAGGGTAAGAGCCTCAAATAACTCGTCAAATGTGCCAAATCCCCCTGGAAGTACAATAAATCCCTGTGCATATTTCATAAACATCACTTTTCTTACGAAGAAATGATCGAATGTTATCAACTTGTCAGAATCAATAAAAAAATTAGGTTCCTGTTCATAAGGAAGGTCGATATTTATACCAACTGATCTGCCTTTACCCCTTTTTGCTCCGAGGTTTGCCGCTTCCATAATACCCGGGCCTCCCCCTGTTATTACTCCATAGCCTTGCTGTGTTAGCTTGTAAGCAATCTCTTCGGCCATAATATAATATTTTGTTTGTGGCAGAGTTCTTGCTGAACCAAAAATTGATACGCAGGGGCCAATTCTTGCCAGCTTTTCAAAACCTTCAACAAATTCAGACATTATTTTAAAAATATTCCAGCTATCTGATGTCTTTATTTCGTTCCAGTTTTTTTTCTTAAAGGCCCTTTTTATCTTCTCTTCATTCCCTGATAATTTCTTTAATTTGTTCATTGCCAGATTATTAAGTTGTTTAAAATTACATCCTGTATTGCTATAACTCCGAAAATGTTATAATCTAAATACAATTACGATAATTTATATAAAAATGTTTTAAAATTTTGATATACACGTGTTTCCAATTCAGGAGCTGGCTTTAATTATTTTTTAAATTTGCGAAATTATGTTCTTATGAATACAATTCCTTTTTAAGAAATTCGGCTGTATAACTATTTTTATTTTTACAAATATCTTCAGGTGTCCCGCAGCAAATAATTTCTCCTCCCTTCATCCCTCCATCTTTTCCCATGTCGATTATATGGTCTGCCACTTTAATTACTTCCATATTATGTTCGATAACAATTATTGTATTTCCTTTATCAACAAGGCGGTTCAATACTTCAAGCAAAACCCTGACATCCTCGAAGTGTAGCCCCGTGGTAGGTTCATCCAAAATATATATAGTATTCCCTGTATCGCGTTTTGACAATTCGGCAGCCAGTTTAATACGTTGTGATTCGCCTCCCGAGAGAGTCGTTGAAGATTGCCCGAGAGTCAGATAACCAAGTCCTACCTGCTTAAGAGTCTTGAGTTTCTTAAGAATTGAAGGGATATTCTCAAAGAATTCAACAGCTGTATTTATTGTCATTTCAAGTACATCGCTGATTGACATTCCCTTGTATCTTATTTCAAGTGTTTCGCGGTTGTATCGCTTACCATTGCAATCATTACATTCGACATAAACATCAGGCAGAAAATTCATTTCAATAGTCTGAACACCAGCACCCTGACATGTCTCACATCTGCCACCTTTGACGTTGAATGAAAACCGGCCAACTTTATAGCCTCTAATCTTTGATTCCCGGGTTTGTGCAAATAATTTTCTGATATCTGAAAATACTCCTGTATAAGTTGCAGGATTTGACCTGGGAGTTTTGCCTATGGGAGCCTGACTCACTTCTATTACTTTATCAATATTTTTAACACCTTCAATGGATTTATATGGTAAAGATTCTTTATTTGAGTGATAAAAATATTTGCTAAGAACCGGATATAAAGTCTCATTTACCAGTGATGATTTGCCACTGCCTGAAACACCAGTAATGCAAATAAATTTACCCAGAGGAAATTCAACATTTATGTTTTTTAAATTATTACCTGAAGCTCCTTTTAAGATTACAGATTTACCTCTGCCTGATCGCCTGTTACCAGGTACCGGAATTTTCTTTTCGTTTCTCAGGTATTTTGCTGTTAATGTGTTACTTTGCATTAATTGTTGAGGGGATCCGTAAGCTATTACTTCTCCTCCATGTCTTCCTGCAAACGGACCAAGATCAATAATATGGTCTGCAGACATTATCATTTCTTTATCATGCTCAACCACTATAATTGAATTATTGGCGTCTCTCAGTTCTTTCAGGGCATTTATTAATTTTCTGTTATCGCGCTGGTGCAGTCCAATACTGGGCTCATCAAGAATATATAGAACATTAACTAATTGAGAGCCAATTTGAGTGGCAAGTCTTATCCTCTGACTCTCTCCGCCTGATAAACTTCTGGCGCTTCTGTTCAGTGACAGATAATTTAATCCGACATCAAGAAGAAAGCTTATCCTCGAACGTAATTCTTTTAATATTTCACTTGCAATTTTCTTTTCCTTTTCAGACAAGTACTTTTCGACATTGTTTAACCACTGTGCCAGTTCACTAATATCCATAGATGCCAGTTGTGAAATATTTTTATTGTGTATCCTGAAGTAAAGGGATTCTTTCTTTAATCTGGTACCATTACATTCAGGGCAGGTAATTTCTTTAACAAATTGCTGAACCCATGTATTCTGATTCTTTACATTATTTCCATTCTGGTAACCTGCGATATAGTTTACTACACCTTCAAAGCTAAGGAAGTAATTAGAGGATGTCCCCAGTGGGGTATTTTCAAGTTTAAATGTTTCCTCAGAGCCGTATAGTAAAACATTAAGCCCATCTTCAGGAATTTCTTTAATGGGAGTATTTAAGGTGAATTTATACTTTCTGGCAATTGCTTCGATCTGCCAGAAAATAAGCGAATTTTTATATGTGCCCAGAGGCTGGATCCCTCCTTTTTTGATACTTAAATCGGGATTTGGGATGATTTTAGTTAAATCAATTTCATTAATTTTTCCCAGTCCGTTACATCTGCTACATGCTCCGTGAGGTGAGTTAAATGAAAAGGAATGAGGGGCCGGTTCGTTATATGATATACCGGTTGTCGGACACATTAATTTTTTACTTAAATACCGCGCTTCGTTTTTATCTACATCTAAAATCATTATTACGCCTTTACCCTGCTGCATAGCTATAGAAAGAGAGCTTTTAAGGCGGTTTTTATCAATTTCGGAGATTAATAGCTTATCTACAACAATTTCGATATTGTGGGATTTGTAACGGTCAACCTTTAGTCCGTATCTTAATTCAGTGATTTTACCGTCAATTCTTACATTTAGAAAGCCTTTTTTCCTTATCTGTTCAAATAGTTCCTTATAGTGCCCTTTTCTGCCTTCTACTATGGGAGCAAGAATTATTATCTTCCTGTCTGTGAATTTTTCTAAAATAAGGTTTATTATTTTCTCATCGGTATACCTAACCATCTTTTCATCGGTCATATAAGAATAAGCCACTCCAATCCTTGCATAAAGTAATCGTAAAAAATCATATATTTCAGTAATTGTCCCGACTGTAGATCTCGGGTTTTTACTTGTTGCTTTTTGTTCAATAGATATTACAGGACTTAAGCCTGTAATTTTATCCACATCCGGGCGTTCCATATTTCCAAGAAATTGTCTGGCATAAGCTGAAAGAGTTTCAAAAAATCGCCTCTGCCCCTCGGCATAAATTGTGTCAAATGCCAGTGATGATTTGCCGCTTCCGCTTAAACCAGTGATTACAGTGAATTTTTTTCTTGGTATCCTGACATCAATATTTTTCAGGTTATGAACACGTGCAGCAATGACATTAATCTGGTCATCGGATTCAATTATATCATATGTTTTTTCTTTATTCAATAATTATTGTCTGTTACAGAAAATACAAATGTAATACTAAAGTATCCTTTTGCCGTTACTGATATTTCAATTAATAATAAAATTGTTCTGTGAAAGTACTATTTAATTGTTATCTTCTGGATTCATTAATCCGGAGTAATTTCTGAAACCCTTTTCTGGAATTTTAATTTTATAGACTTTCCTGTTTTTATTAGACAGGTAATTTTCACGAAGCCACGGATTTAAATATTTTAGTATCTTGTAATTTGTTGAGTGTAATTCTGCATATTTTGCTATATCTGTGATAGCTGAATCCACTTCAACTGAATAATACGGTATTTCCGGATATAAATCATCTTCATCAAAATGAAAACCGTATTCTGCAGGATTTGATAAAACAAGTTTCAGAGCCAGGACTCTGAAAATATATCTGGCGGTTTCCTCGTCCAACAGTAAATCATAATAATTGTCCTGTTTTTGTCTTTCAATTTGTCTGTCAATTCCCCTGACACCCGCATTAAATGAAGCAGCAGCCAGGGTCCAGTTACCATATTTTGCATATGATTCTTTAAAGAATTTGCAGGCCGCTATTGTTGACTTTTCAAGATGGTATCTTTCATCTACTTCTTTTGAAACTTCAAGTCCGTTTTCTTTAGCCGTTTCTTCCAGTAACTGCCAGAAACCGGCTGCCCTTTTTGGAGAAACAGCATTTGATAAACCGCTTTCTGCAATAGCCAGATACTTGAAATCATCAGGGATATTATTTTTTTTAAGTATTTTTTCTATAACCGGAAAATATCTGTTAGCTTTTTTTATGTTTAAAAATGTCTGCGAATGCCAGTAAGTGTTAATTAGTAATTCCATATCAAGACCTTCCCGGGTATCAAAATTTTCAACAGGGACCCTTTCTCCTGCAAATTCAAGATTTTCAGGAATCCTGATGGCCTTTACACCGTAAAAATATTCCGGGTTATTATTGGCTGATTCACCAGTTGAACCTGTAAAACTCTGAATAACCAGAACCAAGCCCGCCATGATTATAAATATAATAATGTATACTATTCCCGGGGAAATAATTGAGCCATTAATCTTTATTTCTATGTTTTTTTTCACAATTCTGTTGTATAAGTTATCTGCCCTTAATAAAACAGGGCAACAAAATTAAGTAATTTATATAGATTTTTTCAGTATCAGTTTTTAACAATAACAAAAAATGCTGTTTAAAGTTTTGCCGTTTAAATTATTTGATGATTTTTTGATTTGTTGATTATTATACTGTTCTATTGTTGAATTGTTACACTGCTGTGAACTTATTACATGTTTTTCCTTAAATTACTTGATGATTTGGAGATTTAAACGAGATGTCAGGTTTCAGGCATTAAAAAACATAGCTTATGCCGGTAAAAATGCCAAGAGAGTAAGGATGGATATTGTATGAAGGATTTTTAACTATGGGATTAATATAATATTTAAATCTTGGTTCAATATTTAACATTAATTTTGATAAAACAGGATATTCTATTCCTATACCTATTGAACCACTATAATTCATGTTATTAACATTAACATTCTCCGGAAATTTGTTATTCATGTTATCATAATCAAGATAAATATCATTTCCTATGAGAAAATGAGTACTAATGCCACTTAAAACATTAAGGTCTATTTTCCTGTCTATTATCTTGTATTTAATGATAAGGGGAATCTCAAGATACTCGAAATACTGTGTGGCTGTTGCATCGACATTAATATCTGTAGTATTCTGTTGAGCAAAATATCTTAATTCGTTACTGTTTTCCGCGTTGTCATTCGCAGGCTGATTGAATTTCAATAAATCATTATCACTACTGGAAACAGTACCTATGGATTGTGCAATTAATACATTAGTGGTACTTTCATCCGGGGTATTATCCCATGCCGCTTCAGGAGTATCGCTGGTAAATACATTTACTGCGTCAGTTTGTTGCCCGTATTTTGAATAATATATACCTGACTGGATAGAAAGTCTTTTACCCGGTGACATGGCAACATTTAAACCCATTGCATAAGTAATAATTCCTGATTCTTTTGAATTTATCTGATCCTTAACATAGCTGTCCAGGTAATCGGAAGATACATTCCTGTATGAATAAACAGGAGCTAACTGGCCTCCTATAGCCCATTTACTTCCACCTGATTTGCTGTCAGTATAACTAATTTCCTCTTCCGTAATATTGCCGGTATACACAAGGTTTTCATCTGCAGGCTTCGTCCTTATCCTTTCTGCAATCTTAATATCTTCTGCATGTGTATTGTCAATTTTGCCAGCAATAATACTTTTTATTCTTGATAAAATATTCCTGGATTTATAATTGTCTGTTTCTGATGATTGTTCCCCTGTTATACTCTTGGTTAAGCCGGGTTCATAGGTCTTTTCCGGGGCAGTAATTATTTTACTTTCAGCAGTTGTTTCATATTTTTTTACCAGAAGTGGTTCTTTTTTACCGGGTGATGTTATGGCTTTTTCTTTTACCTGTTCATCTGCTTGTTCAGTTGACTCAGTTAATATTTCAGAGGAATCTTTATTTAAGAAATAATATCCCAGTCCCAGGGCAACAATCAAGGTTATTCCTGCAGCAACCCGGCTCATAAACAATACAAGTGTTCTTTTCTTTTTGCGGCCAAGTTTTTCAGAAATATTATCCCATACTACTGTTCCGGGATTATCTTCATAATTTTCCAGTCTTTTCTTAAAAAACCTGTCTATATTTTCACTTTTTGCATTCATAAATTCAATTTATTTGAATCAGTGTCTTATAGTACTTGTTAATTTTATCCTGTAAAATTGCCCGTGCCCGTGACAAATTTGATTTTGAAGTACCTTCAGAAATATTCAGCATTTCACCGATTTCTTTATGTGAATATCCTTCAATAGCATAAAGGTTAAATACCAACCTGTACCTTGGCGAAAGTTCCTGAACAAATTTCAGTAATTCTTTTACCGAGATATCGACTGTAATATTATCACTTCCTTTCCTGTCCACTTCTTTATAGTTATCGTTAATGTCAACCATCTGATATTTTGTTCTGAACCTTTCCAATGCCGTATTTACTATTATTTTTCTAATCCACCCCTCAAAGGAACCTCTAAATTTAAACTGGTTAATTTTTTCATAAATTTTTAAAAATCCATCATGCAAAATATCCTGTGCATCATCATAGTTCCCTGCGTACCTTAAACAAATCCCGAACATCTTAGTTTTAAACATTTCATACAATTCCTTTTGCGCCCTGGGATCACGTTCCTGGCAGCCATATATTATTTTATTTAGCTTATCAACCAACCTTAATGAGAGAGTTTTATTAAAAAATTTATAACATTGCAAACGAATGCTCTTATCTTTATCCTGTAACAGGCGCCAACTGATAGATGCACTATGTATTAAAAGGTTGCGTTTGGGTCAGAAAAAAAACGCGTTAATTAAGCAACCATTAGTCAGCTAATTACATCTGATAAATAACAAGATAATTCAAACCAAAAATTACTATAAAAATGAAAACAATATATAAAGTAATATTAACACTTGCTGCATTACTATGTATAGTTGCATGTGAAACGAGTCCTGTTAATCCGGAAGATAATAAAATACCTGTAGACAAAAGTACGGAAGAATTAATAAAATCTGATAATGAATTTGGAATTGATTTGTATAAAAAATTACTGGCTTATCAGCAGGATGACAGTAATATTATTCTGTCACCCTTTAGTGCTGCGCTGGCACTGGCAATGACATATAACGGAGCTGATAGTACCACAAAAACAGCTATGGAACAATGTCTTAAAAAGGAAGGATTTACTGCGGAAGAAATTAATAAGATATATAAAAATCTTATTAACGGATTGATGTCTGTTGATAAGAATGTTACATTGAATATTGCCAATTCAATATGGTACAGGGATAATTTTTATGTTGAACAGGAATTTATTAATACAAATCAGAACTTTTATGATGCTGAAGTAAAAGCCCTTGACTTTGGCAATCCTTCTGCAATAGACATAATTAATAGCTGGGTCGAAGAAAAAACCAATGATAAAATACAAGATATAATTAAACAGATTTCCCCTTTAACAGTTATGTTTCTTATAAATGCTATTTATTTTAACGGGATATGGACATATGAATTTGACGAAGAGAGCACAGCAGATAATAATTTTTTTCTTTCAGATGGAAGCATTATGCAGGTACCTACAATGTATCTTGAAGAAAGCCTGATGTATTGTGAAAATGATTTATTCTCTTCAGTTGAGCTTTTTTATGGAGCGGGTAATTACAGTATGATAATACTCCTGCCTAATCATGACAAGTCAACTGATGATATTGTTAATGAGCTGACAAAAGAGACCTGGAATGACTGGAGTAATAGTTTTGAGGAACAAGAGGTTTTAGTTGGCCTTCCCAAATTTAAATTTGAATTTGAGGATTCTTTGAATAATCCCCTGACTGACATGGGTATGGGTATTGCATTTATTCCCGGCGAAGCGAATTTCTCAAAAATAAATCCTGGTAACGATATTTTCATTTCCATGGTTAAGCAAAAGGCATATATTGATGTAAATGAAAAAGGTACTGAAGCTGCTGCTGCTACAGTTGTGGAGATGGAGTTAACGGCAATACCTGATAAAAAATATTTCACTGTAAACAGGCCGTTTATGTTTGTAATTAAAGAAAAAGACACAAATGCCATTATTTTTATCGGCAGGGTAATGAGGCCGGAGTATGAGGATTGAGGTTTCGCTTATTTTCAAATATTATTGGATGATAAAAAAACCTGACTGATTATAAATTAGTCAGGTTTTTTAATGTTTAGAGGACTAATGAGTTAGCATATTAATTTAACCTCCCTGGGGGACCTTGATTTTATTTTCATTTGAAAGTCCTGATATAACTTCAATATTTATACCGTCCGAAAGGCCGACTTCTATATATTGCTTTTCAAATTGCTGAGGCCCTTTTTCAACTTCAACAAATACAGAGTCTTCATTATCGCCATCGAACTGGAGCAGGCTTTCATTTATAGCCAGTACACTGTCTCTTTTCCCCAGGACTATGCTGGCGTTAGCACTATAGCCGGCACGGATGAAGAGTGTATCAATAAGTTCAACATCAGCTTTTATCGGGAAAAGTATTGTGCCGTTTTCTTCAAATCCTTTGGGAGATATATGCTCCAGGGTGGCATTAAATGTAACATTTTCGATAGCCCCGACAGTTATTAACAGCTGCATTCCCAGTTTTATCTTTCCTACCTCTGATTCATCCAGCTTACCTTCAAAAATCAGATTATTCATATTTGCTACCGAAGCAATTGTAGTACCCGGATTAAAAGAATTGGTGTGAATTACAGTATTACCGATTTCTACAGGGACATCCAGTATCATCCCGGCTATTGTCGAGCGGATAAGGGTATTTGTGGTTCCTTTACTTTTTGTTACCCCGTCTTTTATAATTTGAAGGTTGTTATCAGCAGCTTCAAGTTCAGTTTTTGCATTATCAAAAGCCACTATATATTGCTGAAATTCGAGCTCCGGAATAATCCCGTCATCAAATAATTTCTTTTGTCTCCCGTATACTTTCTTGGCATCTTCAAAATTAGTCTTTGCCTGTTTTAATCTTGTCTCGGCGCTGTTTAATTCTCTCATTTCCGGTATTACCCTGACTTTTGCCACCAGGTCTCCCTGTTTTACCATTTGCCCGGCTTCAACATAAATTTCTTCAATAATACCCGGCACCTGCGACTTAATTTCTATCTCTTTCCTGGGAACGATGGAACCTGTAGCAACGGTTTTCTTAATAATATTTGTAACAAAGGGGGATTGGGTTTCATAAATAACAGGGGCTTTCTTGTTTTTTCCTGCCAGATATACGAAAACAAATATTCCGCTACCTACTAAAATAACTATTAATAATATTCTAAATACTTTTTTCATCCTTATAAATTTTTGGTCAACATTTTATATTTCTGAGTGTAATGCATCAATTGGTTTTATTTTTACAGCGCGCCTGGCTGGTATTAACCCGGCCAGCGCCCCTGAAAAAATTAATATTAGCAATGCCAGTGTGGCTACTTTAAAATCAACTTCAGGATTTCTGAAAAAGAAAGATTCAACCTGGGCTTTACGCAGGAAGAAGCCAACTAATTCAACAATACCGGTAGCAAGCAATAAGCCTATATATCCGGCAATGGTTGTTAAAAATACAGATTCGAGAATTATCTGGCTTATAATATTCATTGGTGTGGCTCCTATAGCTCTTTGTATTCCTATTTCCTTTGTTCTCTCCTTTACAATAACAAGCATAATATTGCTTATGCCTATTACACCGGCAATAAGGGTCAGTGTACCGACAAACCATGACAATAAAGAAATACCTGTAAACAGGTTACTGACATTTTTTATATTCTCTTCAACATTGGCAGAGCCGAATGCCAGGTTGTCATCAGGAGATACCTTATGGCGGCGGGCGAGGAACGTTTTCATTTTATCTTCAACCTGGCTGACAGGTACTCCACGTCTGGCCAGCACAGAATAATATCCGATAACATTACCGAAATTGTATGTTTTCTGCAGAGTAGTAAAAGGCATAAAAATAATTTCGTTCTGGTAGTCGCCGCCCCTGTTGGGAGCTCTTTTTGAGCTGAATACGCCTATAACTTCAAAATATACGCCCTGGATCTTAAGGTATTCACCTATAGGATCTTCATAGGGTTCAAATAGTACATCCCTGGCTTTTTTGCCGATAATAACTACTTTTCGTTTTTCTTTAAGATCTTTCCTGTTGATAAAACGTCCTTCATGCATTCTTACAGGGTCAATTTTAAAATATTCAGGTGTGTCTCCGACAATACGGAAAAAGTCGCTTCTCTTTTCACGTGATATTTCTGCCCGTCCTCCTCTCGCATTAATGCGGGGAGCAAGGACTTCAATCTCCTTTATATTATCAAGCAGGGCCTGGGTATCTTCATTTGTAAAATTCCAGTACCGGCCCCTGGGGAATCCTTTGTAGGGGACCGATGTACGTTCGGCCCATATAAAGAGGCTGTTTAAGGCAAAATCACCCATCCCGTAAAAGACTCCGTTATAGAGCCCTTTCCCTGCGCCTAGCATAACTACAAGCATAAAAATACCCCAGAACACGCCAAAAGCAGTCAGAAAAGTACGTATTTTATTTTTTCTCAGTGTATAAAGTATTTCCTGCCATCTGTCTCGATCAAACATAATGATGTTTTATTTCAGTTAATACTATTCATCTCTGAGGGCAACAATTGGCTTAATTCTGGCTGCCCTTCGTGACGGGTAAAATCCGGCCAATAATCCTGCAATGATAAGCACTATTGTCGCTGCAACAGCAATCCTTATATCTGCCTCAGGATTATAAAAGAAATCATTCTCCGGTATATACCTCCTTATCAGTTCCAGCAGTCCGGTCCCCAACAATAATCCAACAAAACCTGCCAGGGACGTAATAAAAACAGATTCCTGCAATATCATGCCTATTATAGAGCCGGGCCTGGCACCTATAGTTTTTCTAATACCTATTTCTTTGGTACGTTCTTTAACAACAATTGTCATTATGTTGCTTACACCTACAATTCCGGCAATAATAGTCATAATACCAATTATCCAGACAAAAAATCTTATTGAGAAGAACAAATTCATGAACATATTCATATCTTCAAGCGAGTTTCCTATACTTACGGCACGCTCATCTTTAGGATCAAAGTGATGTATTTTGCTTATCTCGGTCCTTATTTTTTGTTCAATTCGTTTTGATTCCTCCAGCGAGGAAGTAACCGGTACTGTCAGGGACAGCATAGTAATATCATTGCTCCCCCCGTATAATAATTGCGCTGTGGATACCGGGAGATAAACACATCTGTTATTGTCCCAGTCATCGATATCTTCGAAAACTCCGACTACCTGAACTGAAAAACCGTTTACAATGACATATTTACCTAATGCATTATTATTTTTAAATAGTTCTTTTTTTACATCAGTTGATATAATTAATACCTTTCTTTTCTTAACAATGTCAATATTATTTATGAAACGGCCTTCCTTTATTTTAATATTCTCAATAGGCAGATAGTCAGGGAATACTGTTCTGATCTCAAAATTTGCTGATTTATCTTTATAAGCAACAAAATTATTTCCCGGCATATGGTAGCGGGATGAAATCAGGTCAACTTCCTTAATATTTTGTTTTACTCTTTCATAATCCTCATTGGTTAGCTGAATGTATCTGCCTGCTTTTAATCCCTTGTAGGGCATGGTGGTTTGTCTGCCAAATATCCACATACTGTTAATCATTGAACTTTTGAAGCCTTTTCTCATAGCATTTTCAAGTCCGTTTCCCGAACCAAGCAGAATAATTAACATAAAAATTCCCCATGCAACGCTGAAAGCAGTTAAAAAAGTACGCAGTTTATTTTGTCTTAAGGTGCTGAAAATTTCCTGCCATTTGTCTATATCGAACATAATATATGTTTTTTCAGTTTTTTATGTTTAGCTCGCTATAATACCATCATGTAATTTAATTATCCTGTTTGTCATTTGAGAAATATCCCTTTCATGTGTGACGATTAAAATAGTAATTCCTTCCTTGTTTATTTCTTTTAGAATCTTCATAACCCCGAATGAGGTCTCACTGTCAAGTGCTCCTGTTGGTTCATCGGCAAGTATAACTTTAGGATTGGAAATCATTGCCCTGGCAATTGCCACCCTTTGTTTTTCGCCTCCTGACAGTTCATTTGGTGTATGATCGGCCCATTCCTTTAATCCTAACCTGTCAAGATATTCAAGTGCCATCTTGTTACGCTTCTTCCGGCTTACTTTTTTATAGTACAGAGGCAGTGCAACATTTTCCATTGCATTTTTAAAAGGAATAAGATTGAATGACTGGAAAACAAATCCTATCATTTGATTCCTGTAATTGGCTGCTTTTCTTTCGCTAAGATTCATTATATGGGTACCGTTCAGCCAGTACTCCCCGTTATCATAATTGTCAAGAATACCTATTATGTTTAAAAGTGTTGATTTACCTGATCCCGAGGATCCCATTATTGATACAAATTCTCCCTCTTCTATGTTAAGATTGATGCCTTTAAGCACATGCAGGGGACTTCCGTTGTAGTAGGTTTTGTGGATATTATTAAGCTTAATCATATTTATATAATTCTCATCTATAAACTGCGTATTATTATCAATTATTGTGCCAGAACAGGCAGAATGTTAAAATTCAATTTATTATTAAAAAGCATGTTTTTGTATTAGACGCGTAATGTACGAAAGTGTTACAGTAGTGTACGAAAACGGATAGGGGAGGGCGCTGTCCCTTCTCAAAGCGCTGTCCCTTCCAGACTTTTAATTCTTTCTTCAAGCGCTTTAATTTTATTTTCTGTATCATTTTTCTTCTTTTGCTCCATTTCGACAACTTTTTGTGGAGCATTATTTAAAAAGTTTTTGTTGTTCAGTTTTTTCAATACTATATTAAGGAAGCTTTTTGTATATTCCAGGTCTTTTTCAAGCTTTTTAATTTCCTCCTCGTGATCCACCAGGTCTCCTAAAGACAGGTAATATTCTCCGAATTTTGTAATGTGGCTTACAGCTCCTCCTGGTTTTTTATTTATAAAATTGACTTCTGAAAGGTTCCCCAGCTTTGTAAGCACAGCTATAAAATTCTTTTTATATTCAGGAGCTATGATATTTAAAATTAATTTTTCTTTAACTGGTATTTGCTTTTCACTTTTGGTGTTTCTGATAAAACTTAAAATTTCTTTGGTGTTTTCAAAAAGATTCAGTATTTCTTTATTAAAACTCTTGGGTTGAGGCATACTGGCAACCATAATACTTGAATCGCTGTCACGTTCATCTATTAAATGCCAGATTTCTTCCGTAATAAAGGGCATAAATGGATGGAGCAACCTCAATAAGATATCAAAGAAATCTACCGTGGTTTTATAGGTTAATTCATCAACAGGTTTTTTATATTCGGGTTTTACGATTTCCAGGTACCATGAGCAGAATTCGTCCCAGAATAACCTGTAAACATTCATCAGAGCGTCCGAGATCCTGTAT
Organism: uncultured Bacteroidales bacterium; assembly: GCA_964521285.1. Taxonomy (GTDB): domain Bacteria; phylum Bacteroidota; class Bacteroidia; order Bacteroidales; family UBA10428. The sequence continues at coordinate 31,691 of CAZFQS010000027.1, forward strand.
TGTTTAAAATTTGAATCGATTTCTGAAATTGACTGGTTAAGACGTTCGTTATACCAGTCTATTGCTGCCTTAGCGTGGTCAGGTTGTTCTGATGCTTTATCGACTAGCCATGATTTAACAAGGCGGAAGGCATTCCAGATTTTATTGGCAAAATTTCTACCCTGTTCGGGCAGACTTTCATCAAAGAGTAAATCATTACCGGCAGGGCTGCATAAAAGCATTCCCACTCTCACTCCATCTGCCCCGTATTTTTCAATCAGTTCAAGCGGCTCAGGGGAATTGCCCAGCGATTTCGACATTTTTTGCCGCTTTATATCACGTACTATACCAGTAAGGTACACATTTTTAAATGGTTTATCGTTCATATATTCATATCCTGCAATTATCATACGGGCTACCCAGAAGAATAATATTTCAGGAGCAGTAACAAGATCATTTGTAGGATAATAATATCTTATATCCTTATTCCGGGGATTACGGATACCGTCAAACACTGAAATTGGCCATAGCCATGAAGAAAACCATGTATCAAGCACGTCCTCGTCCTGTTTTAAGTCAGTAATTTTCAGTTTGGGATTATTTGCTTTTTCCCGGGCTAATTTTAAAGCTTCTTCAGCAGTTTTAGCAACAACATAATCATTGCTGTATGGCAAGTAATATGCCGGAATGCGATGTCCCCACCACAATTGTCTGGATATACACCAGTCCCTTATATTTTCCATCCAGTGACGGTAGGTATTCTTAAATTTAGGGGGTACCAGTTTTATATTATCATTTATTATATTTTCAAGGGCTGGTTGCGAGAGTTCTTTCATTTTAAGGAACCATTGCATCGAAAGCCGGGGTTCGATTATAACATCTGTTCTTTCGGAGAATCCTATATTATTTATATAATCTTCAACTTTTACAAGGAGACCTTCCTCCTTAAGTTTCCCGGCAACAAGTTCACGGGCTTCGAATCTGTCAGTTCCGATAAAAATCCTGGCATTCTCATTTAGTGTTCCGTCATCATTAAATATATTTATTGTTTCCAGATTATGCCTGATTCCTATTTCATAATCATTTTCATCATGGGCAGGCGTAATCTTCAGGCAGCCAGTTCCAAATTCCATATCAACGTAATCATCTTCAATTACAGGAACAAGCCTGTTAACAAGAGGTATATATACTCTTTTTCCTTTCAGGTAAGCATACCTCTTATCATTCGGATTAACACATACAGCAGTGTCACCCAGGATTGTCTCAGGGCGTGTGGTTGCAATTTTTATAAAATTATCACTGTCTTCTATTTTGTAATTTACATAATATAGTGTTGATTTGACTTCTTTATAAATTACTTCTTCATTCGATATTGCGGTCTTTGCCTGGGGATCCCAGTTGACCATCCTGACCCCCCGGTAAATTTTCCCTTTATTGTATAAATCAACAAAAACATGAATCACGCTTTCTGACATGTCGTCATCCATAGTGAACTTAGTCCTCTCCCAGTCACATGAAGCTCCTAATTTTTTAAGCTGCTCAAGAATCATACCTCCGTGTTTTGCTTTCCATTCCCAGGCATGTTCCAGGAATTTGTCTCTTGTCAAATCTTTTTTTTCTATTCCCTCACTATTAAGTTTGGCTACAACTCTGGCTTCAGTAGCTATTGATGCGTGATCAGTCCCCGGAACCCACAGAGCATTCTTTCCCTGCATTTTTGCCCTTCTTATCAGTATGTCCTGGATTGTATTATTTAACATGTGTCCCATATGTAATACACCTGTAACATTAGGAGGAGGTATAACGATTGTATATGGTTCCCGGTCATCAGGTTCTGATCTGAATAAACCTTTACTTAACCAGTAATTGTACCATTTATCTTCTACATTTCCTGGATTGTACTTGCTGGGGATATTCATTATAAATACTTATAGCTAATATTTTAAAATAGTGTTTAAAATTGCTTGCTTATTATTAAAAACAGAACATAGCTTCGCAAATTAATTAAAAAAATAGCATAAATAAAACTTATTTTTTAAATCAGAAGCTTTGATGTTGAGAGAAGGTTAAGGCTTAACCCTGGCTTGTAATCTTAACCATTAAAACAAAAAATTCCATTAATGAAAAAATTGGGTTATAATTATTGATAAATTTCTGTTCAGATTTTCTTTAATTACATTAATTTTGCACTTTGTTAATTTAAATTGTGAGTAATTATGAAAAAAGCATTAGCATTACTGGTAGTTGCTATATTTACCATATCAATTAGTTGTTCACAGAGTTCAGACGTTGATGCAAAATCTAATAAAAAAGCCCCGTTTATAAAATTTGAAATCCTTGAGTACGATTATGGAACTATTACCCAGGGAGATGATGGAACGTGCGAATTTGTATTTAAAAATACTGGTAAGAATCCGCTTGTTTTAAGTAATGTCCGCCCTTCATGCGGTTGTACAGTGCCCAAATGGTCAAAAGAACCTATTAAAGGTGGTGACGAATCAAGTATTGAAGTGAAATATAATACAAGAAGACCAGGTAGTTTTTCGAAATCCATTACCGTTTACTCAAATGCTACTAACTCACCCATAGTATTGAAAATAAAAGGTAATGTTGTTGCGGAACCTACTGTTGTAAAGGAAAAAAAGGACAACGATTAAACATATTTCATTCAAAATCAGGATAAAGCAGATACTTTTTCCTTATAGTTTTAAAATCTTCGAGATTATTTTGCCAGGAACTTCTGATTTGTTCCTCGGTTAATCCTTCAATTATTTGCCTTTTCAGAATATTGTTTCCCGCAAGAGTATTAAAATAACTGTTAAAAAATTCTTCACCTTTCCTTAGGTTGCTGTAAGCGTAAATTATATGTGACAGATTCATTTTCTTTTCCGATTGAAGCTCTTCAATTTTCTTATCCCTTAAATCAATGCCATAGCATTTCATATTTTTATATCTGGGATTTTTTGCTCCGGGATTACTTCTGGGTATATAGTAAAAATCGCTGTTCTGGAAGTCAGGGTGCCCGTAAACCTGGAAAGGGAAATCAGTTCCCCTGCCTTCATTCATTATTGTCCCTTCAAATAAACACAGGGAAGGATACAAATATACAGCTTTCATATTTGGTAAGTTTGGAGAAGGATTAACCGGCAGCATATAGTAATTTGAATGTTCATAGTTTTCACATGTCACAAAGTCCAGTTGACAGCTCATACTGTCATTTAACCATTTCTCCCCGTTTATCATTTTTGCATACTCTGCAATTGTCATTCCATGAACAACAGGCACAGGATGCATTCCTACAAATGATTTATATTTTAAATCCAGGACCGGTCCGTCAACATAATGTCCGTTTGGATTAGGCCTGTCAAGTATTAATAACGGAACACTGTTTTCAGCACAGGCTTCCATTATATAATGTAATGTTGAAATATAAGTGTAAAACCTTGCTCCTACATCTTGTATATCAAATACAAGGATATCAACACCTGTCAAATCTTCGGGTGCAGGCTTTGTTTTATTTCCGTATAATGATATTATTTCAACATTATGCTTTGAAAGAACTGAGTTGGAATAACTTTCTCCTGCATCAGACTTCCCTTCATACCCGTGTTCAGGACTGAAAATTTTTATTATATTAATTCCCAGGCTAAGAAGAGAATCAACAGTAGGAGTATTGCATATTAATGAAGTATGATTTGCTATAATACCTACTTTCCTGCCCGATAGTTTTGGAATGTAAACCTCAGTTATTTCAGCACCTGTTTTTATTTTCGAGTCCTGTGATAAACCGCATTTCATGCCACAGGGAATTAACAGAACAGAGGTTACAAGAAAAAAATTAACTATTTTGATAATCATTTAAAAGATACTGTTAATTCAAATTCATATTATAAGTTAATATTGGTGACACTAATTTAGTACTTTTACATTTTAAATTTTATAACATAGATTGAATACTGAATTATTCATAGCAAAAAGAATAACCTTTGATAAAGAGACCAAGCAGTCTATTTCAAGACCAATAATTAAAATCTGCATATTTGGGATTTCCCTCGGACTTGCAGTAATGATAATTTCTGTAGCAATTGTTGTAGGGTTCAAACATGAAATCAGAAAAAAAATTATTGGTTTCGGATCACATATTCAAATAGTCAATTATGATTTAAATACTTCATTTGAGACATCACCAATTTCCAGAAACCAGCATTTTTATCCATCCCTTGATACGATAAAAGGTATTAAACACATACAGGTATTTGCTACCAAGCCTGGTATAATTAAAACCAGGGCTGATATTCAGGGCGCGATAGTCAAAGGTGTAGGCAGTGATTTTGACTGGAGTTTTTTTAATGAGAATCTGGTTGAGGGAAAGAGTTTTACTGTTGTTGATTCGGCAAGGACTAACGAAGTACTTATTTCAAAATATCTTTCATTATTGCTTAAACTCAAGGTTGGTGACAAGTTTATAATGTACTTCATTGATAATAGGCCGCGACCGCGTTCCTTTACTGTCTCAGGAATATATGAAACAAGTCTGGAAGAGTTTGACAGGCAATTTATCCTGGCAGACATTGGTCATATTAAGAAACTGAATAACTGGGAAGACGATGAAATAAGTGGTTTTGAAGTATTGATTGATAATTATAACGATATTGATTACATGACCTATGTTGTCAGAAGTATTGCCGGATCGACATTTGATGACGAAGGACAAAAACTGCAGGTGATAAATATTAAGGAAAAATACCCGCAGATTTTTGACTGGCTTAATCTTATTGATAAAAACGTCTGGATAATACTTGGATTGATGTTAACTGTAGCCGCTTTTAATATGATATCAGGATTACTGATTTTAATTCTTGATCGCACAAATATGATAGGAATCCTGAAGGCTATAGGAACAGGGAATAGGAGTATAAAGAATATTTTCCTGTACCAGTCCGCTTTTCTTATGGTAAAAGCTTTGTTCTGGGGTAATATTATAGGCCTTGGAATTTGCTGGATACAGGATTATTTCAAGCTATTAAAACTGGACCAGACTTCTTATTTCATTGATTATGCCCCGATAGACTTTAACTTGTTTCATATTATTATTTTAAATATAGGCACGCTGGTAATTACCATGATAATTCTTCTTCTCCCATCTATAATTATATCAAATATTAACCCGGTGAAAACAATTAGGTTTAACTAATTAAGTATCTTATTTGAATAACACATCATTCATAAATATTGTAGAATTATTAAGTCTTGAACTCCGGAAGTCCTTGCCCGGAGAAACAAGTCATTGTAAAATGACACCTGTTGCCAGAAGTCCTTTAAACACAAATATGCCATTTCAAAAAGGGGGTGTCCTTATTTTATTGTATCCTTACGATAATGAAGCAAATATTATATTTATGAAACGTGTTGCGGACAACACTCCTCACAGCGGACAAATAAGTTTTCCGGGGGGCAGATTTGAACCTGGTGACAAATCATTATATAAAACTGCTTTAAGGGAGACCGAAGAAGAACTGGGAGTCTCAGCTTCTGAAATTGAAATCATAGGTCACCTGACACCTCTGGAAATAAAGGTAAGTAATGTGGAGGTCAGGCCTTTTGTTGGTGTTTCATATAAGAAGCCCCGTTTTAAGCCAAATCCCGAAGAGGTCGATTATTTAATAGAAGTAAACGTAAAAGACTTGTTTAATCCCGGTATTATTGAAAAAAAGGTTGAAGTTATAAGGGGAATTGAAATTGAAATTCCGTATTATAATATTCGTGATAACCATATCTGGGGAGCAACAGCAATGATATTGAGTGAATTCCTTGATGTTTTTGCAAATGTTGATATCAGGTAATTTTTGACAGGGAGATTTAGTTATTTAACCGGCCACAAACTATGACCGGTTAAACAAAATAGCACTAAATCAATACAACAATAGAACAATAGAACAATTTAGTTTAATTATTAATCAGATTCCGGTAATGCTCATACCTTTCCATGATATCTCTCACGTAAGCATATGTTTCTTTACCCCTGCAATAGCCGTATTTTACAACCGGGTCATTATAGAATTTAGGATCTGATTTGGACAACAGGTATTTATCTACACTATCCTCCCATATATCAGGATTGGAGCCGTTCTTTTCAGCCAGGTTCCGGGCATCTATAATATGTCCGAGACCAACATTATAAGCTGCAAGAGTAAATTTTATTTTTTCATCGTGGTCTTCAATAAAGTCAAGTCTATGTTCAAGCCACATTAAAAATTTTATACCTGCGCGAATCTGCTGCTCATACGATGAATTTGCATTAATACCGAACTTACTGGCTGTAGACGGCATCATTTGCATAAGTCCGAATGCTCCGGCCCATGATCTTACATTAGGTTGAAATCTCGATTCCTGGTACATTAAAGAAGCAATCAATCGCCAGTCCCACCCAAGTTCCTCACTGTATGTTTTGATATAATCATCATATGCAGATATTCGTCCCGATGTCAGAGTGTAGTAATCACTTTCAACGATCTGAGCTGACCTGTTATTTTGAAAATATTTTGTATAAATTAATTTATATTCCCTGGTTTCCTTAAACTGGGCTAACCATTCATTTATCTCTGTCAGCAACTTACCTGAATTTTTTCTTACTGCCCAGGCCAGGTTCTGGTGAAAACTTAAAGGTGTTTCAACGTCTATATTCTGATAATAATTCTGGTTTACCTGTGCAACATTTTCATCACTGACAGTATAATCAATTTCTCCGCTTGCTACAAGTGATATTAAATGTTCCACCTCTTCATTTGCTTCAACGATATTAATATTTTCCCCTATTTCATCCGAAAGGTTTTTCAACCTGACGGCATGAGAGGAATTGGCCTGAACATAAACTGTTTTACCAGCTAAATCAAGCTGATCCCTGATAAGTGATGCTTCGAGTGATTTTTCATCAAGATTTTCCCAATTATCAGGTTTCCTCTGTACCAGTACCTGACGTGTTTGACTATGAGGAATAGTAAAGTCCATTATCTGTTTTCTCTGTTTGGTAACTGTCAGGTTAGCTGCTATAAGATCGACATCCCCGTTTTCCAGTTTATTAAAACTGTTGTTCAGATCATTGCTTACAATAACTTCCAGCTGAAGACCGAAATAGTCTGCCAGTTCCTGCAAAAGTTCATACTGGTAACCCATGGGCTGTCCGCGATAAATAAAATAGCTGGTAGAATTATAGTCTGTAAGGACTACTATCTTGCCTTTTTCTTTAATTATATCCAAATCATCCAGGGTTATTTGAATCTCTTGCGATTTTTCAAAATATATGCCTGATGATATAAATAGAAATATTAATAAAAACGTTTTAATTATTGTCTCTTTCATAATTTAAGAATTTTTTAATTCCTTGAATTATATGTTCTAAATTTTTAATTTTTAGAATCATAGTAAACAAGAAACATAAGTTTTAATCATAAAAAGTCCAGGAAATTCCGGCTTTAAACATTCCTTCATTTCTTGGATAGTGTAATACTGTAAAATAATTTTTATATATCAGTCCTGAATTTACATGTTCATATTTCAGGAAAAATCTGGTACGTTTCAGTTTTATATTCAAAAACACATCCAGGTACGGATAATCTCCCAGTTTTTTCTCATTTTGCTGATGAAATAAGCCCAATGCAGGATTGTAAGCATTGGCATAATATTTCGTATTATAATATATATCAAAACCTAGCATAGTACGCAATCTTCCCTCGGTCCACTTAAAATAGAATTCATGTTCAATATATGTTGAATTGTGCACCACAAATTCAGGCAGACTGAGATAATCAGGATTATTAACAAACTGAATGACTAATTTGTTCAATGATCTGAATTTCCAGAATTCCAGAAATTTTGTGAAATGCAGTGAAATAACAGATAAATTTTTTTCATACTGCTGAGGCAGAGTACTTGTATCAAAATAGATGTAATCGGCAAATAATGAATAATTTACACCTGTTTCAATTTTTCTGGCGGGATTTATATATTTGAAGTCTATTTCGGCATTTTTCACTGATTTAAAGTCATTCTCCCAGATATAATAATTAGAATAATAGTTCTGTAGCAAATAATCCGGTATTTCATTGTTATAGTTTAAAAGCAGTGATATGAATGATTTATTTGGCTCATTGCTAAGAAATGATATGAACTCTGCACTTATACTATGGCTGCCTGCTTTATATCCGCCAAAAAAATAGCTGGCCCGGATATTACTTTTAAAAATGTTATCCTTTGAATACAAGACATAAAAAGATGCAGATGTATTTGACATTAACCTGGTTCTTTTTAGTGTATCGGGATAAAAAATATGGCCTGTAAAACGAAAAAGGGCGGATGTATCCCCTGCATAATTTATTTGATTATCAGAAGGAGTATAAAAGCTATATTTTAATAATTCGTGCGTCAGATCGAGATGCATTATTATATCTCTTTTTTTATTTATATTTTTTAACTTAAACCTGAGTGCATTGGATAGTTGCCTGTAGTAAACCGAATCCAGGGTATATTCGGGATTAAAATAGGTTTTACTATATAGTCCTTCGTCTAATCCCGCGTTCGGGTTCTTATCCCTGTGCATTCTGATGCTTCGGTCATATTGCAGAATATGTGTTATTGAAGGGATAAATTTCTTTTCCTTTTCCGGCATTAATGTATCGTTGCGGTCAGGGTTAATAATGTCCAGTTCCTGAATAATTAAAAAACTAAGATTTTTAATTGTAGTCAGAACATCAGGGTCGCGCATTATTCCCTGCTGTGTGCCTCCAAAAACTGTCGGTATATCAGTAGTATTTTCGAATGTTGAGTCAGTTACTAAAGAATCATTTGTTATACCTCCGTTTTCCTCGGCTTTAATTTTGTTCAGGTTGAAATTTGCATAAAGGTTATATCCGGGTATTTCATAGCTGGTAAACATTTTAAAAGCATTATTTACTATTTTTTGAAATTTATACTGGCCATTAGCAGATATAAGGTTATATTTTAATCCTGCGTTAAAATATTTACTGATATTTTGTGTATGGAATGCTTCCAGTGTTTCTTCTCTAATATCTTCTCCTCCGCCATTTGTGTAGGTTAATCTGGTAAATGGCTTTCTGGTATTAATGTATTGTGTATTTGAGAATGTACTCATATATGTATTGTATGAATTTATTAAAAGGAAATTATTTCTTTCTTTCCGGTCTGTGTAAATATTGCTTATCGAGGGAGAGCCAATATTTCCAAGATAGGAGTTAGATATCGAGTATCTATATATAGGATTAAAGTTTTGGAACGCATGTAATAAGGTATCAATTTCAGTATTTTTCTTTAGTGAATAATCTTTTATTAATGTCCATGATGAGATTAGAGACAAAGTATCATTTTCTGCTCTTAGAGTAAATACAATTAGGCTGATGAAAAAAATTACTGTTATAGTAATTCCTTTTTTCATATTCAAATATATGAACAATAATAGAGGCAGGATGACAGGATGTTAAAATGTTATTCACAGGTTTTCAATAATTATTAATAGTATAAAAAATCCCGATCAGTCATATGGCTAATCGGGATTAAAGATCGGCGACGACCTACTCTCCCGCTTTCGCAGTACCATCGGCGCTAATGGGCTTAACTTCTCTGTTCGGTATGGGAAGAGGTGGTTCCCCACTGCTATAGTCACCTAAAATCTTCACTCCGATAAATCGGAGAATATTTTAGACATATTGAAAGAGTATTCATTTGTTAAATTGCTAACAAGAAAGTTTGCGGGTAATTAGTACTGCTCAGCTTTGACATTACTGCCTTTACACTTGCAGCCTATCAACGTCATAGTCTCTGACGACCCTTAAGGGAGATCTCATCTTGAGGTGAGCTTCGTGCTTAGATGCTTTCAGCGCTTATCTCTTCCAGACATAGCTACCCTGCGATGCAGCTGGCGCCACAACAGGTACACTAGAGGTCTGTCCAACACGGTCCTCTCGTACTAGTGTCAGGTCCTCTCAAATCTCCAGCGCCCACAACAGATAGGGACCGAACTGTCTCACGACGTTCTGAACCCAGCTCGCGTGCCACTTTAATGGGCGAACAGCCCAACCCTTGGGACCTTCTCCAGCCCCAGGATGTGACGAGCCGACATCGAGGTGCCAAACCGCCGCGTCGATATGAGCTCTTGGCGGCGATCAGCCTGTTATCCCCGGAGTACCTTTTATCCTTTGAGCGATGGCCCTTCCAT
>CAZFQS010000028.1:0-39135 GCA_964521285.1 uncultured Bacteroidales bacterium
GCACCTAGTGCGATCAGAGCAAGAGTTGTCAGAATTAAAAATAAGTGTTTCATACGTAATTAAGATTTAAATGAGACATTATGTGAGTCTTCAAAGTAAGTTGGACAAAATAAATTTATGAATTAAGTGGTGATTTTACTAATTTTTAACCGTAAAATAAATCACCATGAATCAAAAGAAAAATCCGGAAAAAGTTGTTCGGGAGATAAAACGAAAAACCCGGCGTAAATTCACAGCAGAAGAAAAAATCAGAATCATATTGGAAGGTCTTCGAGGGGAGGAATCCATTGCTGCCATTTGTCGCAGAGAAAGTATACATGTCAATTTGTATTACAACTGGAGTAAATCCTTTTTAGAGGCTGGTAAGAAGCGTTTAATGGGAGACATTACCAGGGAAGCCACCTCGGATGAGGTAGGAAACCTAAAGCGTGAAAACGAGCGATTAAAGATTTTACTTGCAGAGATGATGCTTGAGAATAGAGACATAAAAAAAAGCCTGACTGGCTCAGAATAAGGAAAAAGGGTATGCGATTTAGTCAGCAGGAAAAGATGGAAATTATCCGTCTTGTAGAAAACTCAGAACTGGGTATTAAGCGTACTCTTATCAATTTGGGGATTAATAAGAGTACTTTCTATAACTGGTATGCAAGATACCATGAGTATGGATATGACGGATTGGCTCCCAGGAAGCCAGATCACAGGCACTATTGGAATCGGATCCCGGATCAGGAACGCGAAAAGGTGGTTGAGTTGGCATTAGATCGCCCGGAGTTATCCTCAAGGGAACTGGCCTGGAATATTACAGATAATGAAGGATGGTATATCTCCGAGAGTAGTGTATACCGGATATTAAAGGATCGTGGCCTGATTGGTTTGCCAACCCATGACGTAATAAAGGCAGCAGATGAGTTTAAGGATAAGACAGGTTCAATCAATGAATTATGGCAAACTGATTTTACCTATTTTAAGGTGATTGGTTGGGGCTGGTATTACCTTTCAACCATCATGGATGATTATTCAAGGTATATTATAAGTTGGGAGTTATGCAAGCATATGAAATCCGATGATGTAGAACGCTGTATCGATGATGCCCTTCGAAAAACACATCTAAAAAAACAGGAGCTGCCAAAACTCTTGTCTGATAACGGGTCTTGCTATATCTCAACGGAGTTAGCAAATTACCTGAACAAAGCAGGAATCAGTCATGTCAGAGGAAGAGTTCGTCATCCTCAAACACAAGGAAAAATAGAACGATACCATAGATCCATGAAAAATGTAATTAAGCTTGACAATTATTATTCAACGGAAGAATTAGAAAAAGCACTGTCTGAATTTATCGAGTATTATAACAATGAGAGGTATCATGAATCTCTGGATAATCTTACTCCTGCAGATGTCTTTTTTGGGAGGGATTATCAGATACGAAATCAAAGAAAAGAAACAAAATACAGAACAATGAGGCAAAGGAGGATAAATTACCTTAACAGAAAACTGAAAATATCGCAGGAAAATAAAAAAGAAATTGCTTAATTTTAGTTAATGAAACTAATATAAATACCACTTAAGAAAATACATAAATTTTGGTCCACAGCACTTTGACGATTTACATTGTTAACCTTCATTACTATTATTTCTTCCGGAGAAATTACGGGGCTATAGCACTGGCTGAAGCCAGGGATAAGGGAGTGCTTATAATATCTCCTAATGACAAGGGAGGACAACTGTTTTCACCTCCCCCTGTTTTAACAGACATTACCTACCCTTATACCCCTGTTCAATGGAATGCCAGGTTCTGCTTAAGTATGCCAGCTGTTCATACACTTTCATTTGGTATTACTGAGCCTGTACATTTTGATGAGATAAGGGGTATCTTCCCGACATCCATACCTCTTACATTAGAGGACCAGGAGATAATGCATAATCTGAAAAGAAGAGAACTGGATGACAAATATGCTTCTTATGAGGGATACGACCTTCAGGGTGATCCGTCCGGAATAAATATTCCGGACATATTAAGGTTGAGAAAGATGTGGAAATGTTATGAAATGAAAGAATTTGCACAATAGCCTGGCACAAGCAATAAAACGCAACCAAATTGCCTGTCTGATCATCAATTAAATAAATTTATTAATTTTGATATGAAATGGAAAAACGTCATCACTTTAATATAATTTATATACTGATAAGTATAGTTTTAATTTATTTATCCGGAATAAATAATAAACCTGCGAATTCCAATCCTATCCCTATGGGTATACCTTACATTACAATGATAACCGAAGATATGGATATATATATTGATAATAGCATGAATGCAAAAATGCACGGTATCTATACATTTAATGTAGGTTATTATCTGAATATAGACTCAATAGAAATTGAACCTCCCCCCTGGGATTATACAATGTATTTTCCAAAACCTAAAGATGCATATGATATATCCGTAATAGTAAATAATATAAATATAGATTATACAATAGTCGACAGCTTATACCTTACTACAGCAGATTCATTTTTTGTTCAGAACGATATTCCAAAAGGACTGGATTCACTTGATATGATTATGTGGTCATTTGTTATTGATTCTCCGTCCCTGGTGAAAGTTGAGGTAATTTACACCCACACTCTTATAGAAACCGGTGCAATGAATGTCTTTTTATATACCCTTGGAACAGGCAGATATGTTAATGATTGGAAACCTCCCTATATAGGGGGAAATATAAGTGGGAAGCCCTTTGTAGATGTATCTATAACTACAAGATTACCGGCTGATTACACAATAGTGGATTATTTTCCAAAAAGTTTTCCTTTTAGTAACATTCAAATAAATCAATATGAATCGAATGATACTCTGATATTTGACTGGGAGGTCCAGAAAATAGAATGCACAAAAGATTTCTTCCTGGGAATTAGATCGAAAACCCAGGTAAATATAACCGATATTGAAACTTCTCCGCAACAATTATGGATGGATGTATCAGGGGATGAAATAACCTGTTACATTCCCGAAAATGGCAGAGTTATTATAGATATTCTGGATATCAATGGAAGAATTGTAAAAACAATTATAAATAAGAATTTCATTTCCGGAAGGCACAAAATATTGTGGGATTATTCTTATATGAATATAAATGAAGGCATCTACATAATCAGACTAAGAACAAATAACGACTGGTTATCCAGAAGATTTGTAATCATAAATAACTAAACCGCCAAATAATTTAATCCTTTGAATTACGGCAGATTTAAAAGATCATCCAAATATTCAACAGAATGGATGAAAAACCACGAAATGGGACCTAATGCAGTCTGGTTAACAGAATACCTTACTGAAAATATGGAGCTTAAACCTGATATGAAGGTATTGGATTTAGGTTGCGGCAAAGCAATGAGTTCAATATTCCTTGCAAAAGAATTTGGTGTATGTGTGTGGGCAACTGATTTATGGATAAGTCCGACAGATAATTACAATAATATCAAAGAACAGGCAGTAACAAATCTTGTATATCCTGTATATGCTGAAGCACATGCATTACCTTACGCTGAAAATTTTTTTGATGTTGTAATAAGTGTTGATGCATATCATTATTTTGGAACCGATGACACATATCTTTCATATATTTTGAAATTTTTGAAACCAGAAGGTACAATAGGTATAATAGTACCGGGTCTGCAAATGGAAATTGGAAATATAATACCCGAAAGTTTACAGCCATACTGGGAGCCGGAATTAAATACCTTGCATACGGTTGAATGGTGGAAAACTCACTGGGAAAAGAACGGCCAGGTAAAAATAGTTACAGTTGATATATTACCTGAAGGCTGGAAAATATGGTATGAATGGGAAAATGAACTTGTAAAAACCAGGGGTATTCCTGAAGAACGGGGAAGCGACCTGGAATTGTTAAAGGCAGACAACGGGGAATATTTATGTTTCCCGAGAATTATTGCAAAGAAGAAATAATTTTATTGACCTTTACCTGGTTAATAATATCAAATTTTTTAGAGTAATTTTCAGGAATTATGAAAGTACCCGATATAATATTATATATAATATTATTTCTCGCTATAATAATAAATAGCAGATGTACTAAAAATCAACATGAAAATGAACCTGAGGGCCCTGCCGACACTAATTCAGAGAATCTAATCCCTTCTGCTCCTGTCCTTTGCGTCCCTTATATTAATGAATCTGATGTCACTTATATTCAGCCTTTTGGTGTTCTTATTGACTTTGGTGATGGTGATATGAGGCCTCATGCTGCGGTTGATTTCGGATGTAATGATGGAGTCGAATTCAAAGCGAGTGAATCAGGAACTCTGGGCAATATATGGCTTGAATATCCTCATTCGTATCAGTTTAACATTATCATTAATGATAAATATATTGTTCATTATTGCATGGAACCTGTGAATATATCTTCCCTGAGTGACGAGCAGAAACTGGATGCTATTTATTTCTCTCCTGGTGATTCTGTAGAAAAAGGACAAAAAGTGTGTAAAATGGTTGGTGGCCCGGGTCATCTTGACTGGGGCTTAATCAAAGATGATGTAAGAATTTGTCCGGCATGTTATCTCACTGATGCAGAATATACCGGTGTAAATACCCTTTTTAAAAGTTTACCGGGCAGTTTTGAAGGATATGAAAACCTTTGTCCTGATAATTCTTACCATACAAATCCAAGGCAATAATATCTGTTTTGTACATACTTGATATTGGTTAATTATTATTTTACATTTGTCATGTATTATTTCGTTATTAATGAATCTGTAAAATTTCGATCTACAATTTCGACCCGATAATTAAAAAAGGAGGTTAAATATGGCTGAAAAAAATAATTCAGTATTCTTAAAAATTGTACTAATAATCTTTGCCATCGTAACATTAGTCTATGGTTTATGTTATTTTTTCGTACCTGACTATCTTGTAAAGCTATCAGGTGGTGATCCTGTTTATCATGGATGGCTGCGCTGGTCAGGTGGTGTATTAATTGCTCTTGGCATCGGCTCTATACTTGTAACACTTAAGCCAAAAGGTCAGGGTATTTTTGTAACAACAATTGCCTTAGGCAGTCTTCTATCCGGACTCGCTTTGCTATATGCATGGATTTCAATGGAAGAAGGACAAAACGTATGGTTTACAGCTGTGCCAACAATAGTAGTGCTGGCACTATCATGTCTTCTCTGGTGGAGCAGAAGCCAGGCAAAGGATATTTTAAAAGCTTAGAAGGATTAACAAGTATTAGTTCTTTTGTATAAATTATTTTTTATTATTAACATTTCCAGCCTGGTTATTATTAATAACCAGGAAATTCGGGTCGAAATTGTTTTAATATAAATCCGGTTATAATTAGAAATTATCGGTGTGCTAAGGTGGGTTCAGGATCTATTTTTTACGCCTTATTTGAGATATAACATTTTTAGCCCTTATAGCATAAAACGGAGTGATTGGAAATCCTGTTTTTCTAAGAGCTTTCGCCGTCCACACATTACAGGTTTTAAAACCATGATATTTTTCTCCTGACAGGTAAAACCGGCTTGGGCCATGCATAACTGTATCAAGTTTAATATTTAGCGAATCGCTACCTAAAGCAAAGCTGCTGTTTATATACTGAATTATATTAATAAATCCCTTATCTGATATAATAACTTCAACTGCCCTTTCTTCACCAAAAACTAAATACGGATGCCTATTAAATCCCACAACGCATAAAGCAGATTTTGTTGGCCAGAGAACTGCCTTTAATGCTAAAAATATATTCCCCCTGTCAGCTGTATAAAAATCCATATCACCCCATCCTACTTCCAGGTAAGATGCATTTAAAAATTCATCAGCTAAAGCATGAAGATACACATTTGCTTCATTTCTGCTGAAAATTATGCCTGTATGCCAGGTATGTTTTACTACATATATTTTTTTATTATCAGAACTTAAACTCTCCGGGGGATATAAATTTTTAACAGGTGCAGCACAGTGCATAAAAAAGATAAAGACTGTTAGCAGACTAATAGCATTAAACTTTTTTTCATAAATATTCAATCTCATCTCTTTAACATCATAATGATGCAAATAGAAATTTTATTCCATTGCTTTTACATTTTCTGCAATTTCTTCAAAATTAGCCATACCAACAGTAGCTGAACAAATAAAATCATGCTGTATCACCCATCTGACAGCATCTTCGTAAGCAGCAGTCTCTTTGCTTTCAGGTTGAAAAGGCCCGCCCGATGTAGTTTTCATGGCCACTATTCCAATATTATTGTTACTGGCTATTTTTAACTGTTCAATAAGTGCAGGTTGATCCCATTCACTATATCTTTTACTCATGGAATGAATATAAGAACCTTTATGGTTGAACGGACACATAACAACATCATAAAAAAGAATTTCATTATTTTTTCGTATTAACTCAATCATATTACTATGTGACGAAAAACCTATTGCTTTTACTTTCCCTTCTTTCCTGATTTTTTCCATAAACATCATTATTTCTTCATGATATGTAATTTCAGGTCTTGACATGCCATGCAGAAGCATGACATCAATATAATCAGTATTTAATGCTTTCATGCTTTCATGTACAGATAATTCCATTGACTTTATTGTTTCCTTAACACCATCTTTGAAATCAAGTTTTTCCTGCCCTGTTACATGCACTTTTGATTGAATAATAACTCTATTTCTAATGCCTTCGAAGACTTTTCCCAGCATTACTTCATTATTACCTCCTGCATAAACCCTGCCTGTATCAAAAAAATTAATGCCATTATTGAGCGCTGCTTTTATTACTGCGGGTTCTGTTGTGCGAGTAGCTCCCATCCCTAAACTTGTTACTTTCAGGCCTGATCTTCCCAAATTTCTATATCTAAATTGTTTTGTACTATATGTTTTATGAAATAAGGATGAATAACTATTAAGTATGTTTAAAGATAATGCAGCAAAAATGCCTTTTTTAATAAAGTGCTTTCTTGAAATTTTAATTTTCATAATTATAAATAGATTTTAATGGTCTAAAAATAAGTATTTAATGAAAAACTTTTTTTGAAAAGGTTACTTTCCGTTTATAACAGGTATTAAACAATAGAATCAAACTAAGACTTTTCGTTTTATCCGGAATATATGTATTCAAATTATTTAACGTTATGGACACAGTAAAATTACCGAAAAACAGGGAAATGTTTATTAAAGAATGTTCTGAATATATGGCCAGAATTATTTTAAATAATGAGCATTTAATTGAATCTTCTAAATTTCAGGAATTAAGTGAATTGATGCTTGAAAAGCTGACATTATTTATACAAAAAGATTTTAAGATAGATAAAACAAATATTATTGAAAAAAGAAAATCAATAGTACTTAAATTTAAAAAGGATATAGAGTCAATTGATGAAGTTGTTGATATGGTTAAAGAAATGATTGTAAAAATATATGATGAAGTAATATAGTAATAAAAAAAATTAGAAAAACTGTAGTAGCTAAAAATTACTATATTAGTATCATGGATAAAAGAATCCTTATTATAAAGACTAAAATTCTTCTATACTCTTTTTTTATCCTTTTTGTTATTTTCAAGGATAGCGCATCTGCCCAGATATACCTTGATTCATCCTATTCAGTTGAAGAGCGGGTTGAAGATCTGCTGGGGCGGATGACTCTGGAAGAGAAAGTTGGACAAATGGTACAGGCTAATCGTCAGTCCCTGAATAGTTATTCGGATATAAGAGATTATTACCTCGGATCTTTACTAAACGGTGGAGGCGGAGCTCCGGGTAATAACACCCCTGAAGGCTGGGCCGATATGTATGATAATTACCAGTCGTATGCTTTGCAGACTCGTCTTAAGATTCCTGTTATCTATGGAACAGACGCTGTCCACGGGCATAATAATTTAATAAATTCCGTGATTTTCCCCCACAATATTGGTATGGGATGTACCCGGAATCCTGATCTTATGGAAGAGGTGGCCAGGGTAACTGCTATTGAAGTTGCAGCAACCGGTGTTGACTGGACCTTTGGTCCGTGTATTGCTGTTCCCAGGGACGAACGCTGGGGAAGAACCTATGAGGGATTCGGGGAAATGCCGGAGCTTGCAGAAGATTTTGGAGCCGCTTCAGTCAGGGGATTTCAGGGTGACAGTTTAGGTGACAGCACAACTATTCTGGCCTGCACAAAGCACTATCTTGCTGATGGCGGAACCTCCGGCGGAATTGACCGGGGAAATGCAGTCTTTGATGAAGATACTCTCAGGGAAATTCATCTCCCGGGATATATTGCGGCAATAAATCAGGGTGTGGGATCAGTAATGGTATCATTCAACAGCTGGAATGGAATTAGAATGCACGGTAATAAATACCTGATTACTGATGTTTTGAAAGATGAACTAGGGTTTGAAGGAATTGTCATTTCTGACTGGAATGGAATAAATTATGTACACGAGAACTACAGGACTGCAATTGGACTATCTATTAATGCCGGCATTGACATGGGTATGATAGCAAATAATTATCAGGATTTTATTGAGAATTTAATATCGCTTGTAAATGAAGAACAAGTACCTGTTTCAAGAATTGATGATGCTGTAAGACGTATTCTGAGAATTAAATTCAGATTGAATTTATTTGAAGAACCTTATACTAACCGGAACATGATGCATCTTATAGGTTCCAGTGAACACAGGGAGATAGCCAGGGAATGTGTACGGCAATCACTGGTCCTGTTAAAGAAGAAAGACAATGTTCTTCCTCTTGAAAAAAATGATAAATCAATTCTTGTTGCCGGATTTAAATCCGATAATATAGGTATTCAATGCGGGGGATGGACAATCACATGGCAGGGTTCTTCGGGTATAACAACTGAAGGAACTACAATACTTGAAGCTATCCGGAATACAGTCTCCGGCTCACAGGTCATTTATTCACAATATGGGGACGACAAGGTCAATGCTGATGTTGCTGTTGCAGTTGTCGGTGAATTTCCTTATGCGGAGTATCTAGGAGACCGCTCCTCACTATATCTGAGCGATGCTGATGTGGAATTAATTAAAACAGTAAAAGGCAGAGGAATACCGGTAATAGTAATCATAATTTCGGGTCGTCCTCTTATTATTAATAACATCATACCTTATAGCGATGCCATTATTGCTGCATGGCTTCCCGGAACAGAAGGACAGGGAATAGCAGATGTCCTTTTCGGCGATTTCCAGCCTGTCGGGAAACTTTCTCATACATGGCCCGCATCTATGGATCAGATTCCCATTAACTACGGTGATCAAAATTATCATCCTCTGTTCGAATACGGATACGGTATTGATACTCTCGCGAACCCGGCTATGGGTTCACCTCCTGAACTTTATTCCTCTCTAATCCCGTTTCCGGGCAATTCAATAGAATTATATTTTAACAAGGATATGGAAGACATTGATTACAGCACTTCAGTATTTGAAATAGTTAGTACTATCAAGGATATCCTGGTTGAGTCCGTTGAAATCAAAGAAAATGATCCTTCAACCCTTGTGTTAAACTTATTAACACCGGTTGTTGAGGATGAAAGGATTGTAATATCATACCATGGTGATGAAATATTTTCTGCTGACGGCGGTAAATTGAATAATTTTGAGAATGTTGAAGTATACAACGAAATGAACGATTTATCACAATCTCATTATTCCCCTGACATTAATGAAAATAATAATAGTTGTATTATCTATCCTAATCCGGCTGTTGATATAGTAAATATTAGAACCAGTACCTCAGATTACTTAATCAATATCTTTACTTTAACAGGAGAAATAATTGAAACAACCAAGGCCGGCAACAACTCAGTAATTGACATATCAAACTTTAGTAAAGGTGTTTATATTATTGAGATAATACCTGGAAATGAATACCCTGCCTATTATAAGCTGGTTAAGAAGTAGTAAAACTAATTATAAACCGGACTTCGTGAAAAGCCCGGTAAACGTGATGTGTACCGGGCTTTTCTTCAGTAGCGGGGACAGGACTTGAACCTGTGACCTTTGGGTTATGAGCCCAACGAGCTACCAACTGCTCCACCCCGCAATATATAATCGTGTGTTAGTCTTCAAAGCGGCTGCTAAGTTATATTAACTTTAGCGAAACTCAAAATAATTAACCTAAATTTGATGGCATCCATAAAAACTATTTTTAATATAAACTTAGCTTAAATCTTTACTATATTTGCATAATCAAAAAGTACATCATGGCCAGGAATGGAGATAAAAGATCCCTGATCGAAAAATTTAGAAGTAAATACAGATTATCGATATACAGGGATGAGAGCTACCAGGAAGTACTTAATTTAAAGCTTTCAAGACTTAATGTAATAACTATTATAGCAGCTATCACTTTGATTTTCCTTGTAATAGTTGTATCAATTATTGCATATACACCAGTCAGGGAACTTATCCCCGGATACCCTGACGAAAAGACTTTAAGAGATATTCGTATGAATTATATATTACTTGACTCCCTTGCCCAGGAAATAGAAAAACGTGACAGATATTTTACAAATCTTAATCAGATAATTTCAGGCAGGGAACCTGATAATTATGATAACATGGTTGATACAAATATTAGTTATGAAAATATTACTTTTACAAAATCGTCTGAAGATTCCTTGTTAAGGTCGTTAATTGAACAGGAAGATCAATTCAGTCTTTCAATTATTGATAATAAAAAACAAATTTCATCAGTATCCAAGGTACATTTTTTTGCCCCTATAAAAGGAATAGTTACTAATTCATTTAACAGCCTTAACAATCATTACGGGACCGACATTGTTGCAGCCCCTAATCAGGTTGTGAAAGCAGTTTTGGATGGTACTATAACAATGGCTACCTGGACACTGGACCTGGGCTGGATTATTCAGATACAACATGAAAATGACCTTCTCTCATTATATGCTCATAACTCAGAGCTGCTAAAGAAATCAGGTGAATATGTAAAAGCAGGGGAGCCTATAGCAATCATAGGCAACTCCGGAGAACTCACGACCGGCCCCCATCTGCATTTTGAATTATGGCATAACGGAACCCCTTTAAATCCTGAAGATTTTATTTTCTTCTGACCTGAAAATAGTCACCCCAACATCAACAAAAATTGATGTATAGAAAAATTATGAAAAAAAGGATTGCAGTTCTTGGCTCTACCGGTTCAATAGGCACTCAGGCACTTGAAGTAATTAGCAATAATCCTGATAAATTTGAGATTGAAGTCATAACAGCGCAAAGAAATACTGATTTGCTTATAGATCAAGCATTTAAATTCAGACCAAAACATGTTGTTATAACTGACAAACAGAAATATAGCAAAGTAAAAAATGATTTGTCCGGATTGCCGGTAAAAGTCTATGCAGGAGAGGATTCGTTAAAAGAGGTTGTTAATCTGGCCTCTGTTGACATGGTATTAACAGCAATTGTGGGTTTTGCAGGCTTATTCCCCACAATTTCCGCTATTAAGGCAGGTAAAGATATTGCCCTGGCTAACAAAGAAACCCTGGTTGTGGCAGGTGAACTGGTAACGAGACTGGCACATGAGAATAAAGTTAATATATACCCGGTCGATTCTGAACATTCAGCTATATTTCAATGTCTTACAGGTGAAAATAAAAATACCATAGAAAAAATTTATCTGACAGCTTCAGGAGGGCCCTTCCGGGGAATGTCATATAACGAGCTTAAAAAAGTTACCAAGGAACAGGCGTTGTTACATCCAAACTGGGATATGGGAAATAAAATTACTATTGACTCTGCAACATTGATGAATAAAGGACTGGAAGTCATTGAAGCAAAATGGCTGTTTAATATTGAACCGGCGAAAATTGAGGTCGTGGTCCATCCCCAGTCAATTATCCATTCAATTGTACAGTTTAAAGATGGCTCTATGAAAGCTCAAATGGGATTACCTGATATGCGCCTTCCGATTCAATATGCTTTAGGCTATCCCGAAAGAATAAAATCAGACTTCCCTCGATTTAGTTTTTCTGATTATCCCCAGCTAACCTTTGAAAAGCCTGATCTTAAGATTTTCCGTAATATCAAGTTGGCCTATGAAGCACTTGAAAAAGGAGGAAATGTACCATGTATCCTGAATGCAGCTAATGAAACTGTTGTCGAGGCTTTCCTGGAAGATAAAATTACTTTTATAAAAATCCCGGATATAATTGAAGCAACAATGAATAAAGCAAGCTATATATATAATCCTGCGCTGGATGACTATTCTGAATCTGATAAAGAAGCCCGTTTTATTGCCAGGCAACTTATTAAAAGTTAAAATTATAGTAGTTCTGATATATTTTTAGTGTGATTTTAAATATTGATGTTATTTTTGCACCTGCTCACACTTTAA
Organism: uncultured Bacteroidales bacterium; assembly: GCA_964521285.1. Lineage (GTDB taxonomy): Bacteria > Bacteroidota > Bacteroidia > Bacteroidales > UBA10428. The sequence goes on from CAZFQS010000028.1 coordinate 12,367, forward strand.
AAAATTTTAAAATAATAGCTGTTTAATGAAAGTTCTAATACAAATTGCCCAATTATTGTTAAGCTTATCTATTCTGGTAATTCTGCACGAATTAGGACATTTTATAACTGCCAGAATTTTTAAAACCAGAGTCGAAAAATTCTATTTATTTTTTAATCCTTGGTTCACAATTTTTAAGATAAAAAAAGGAGAAACTGAATACGGGCTGGGCTGGTTGCCCCTGGGAGGATATGTAAAAATCTCGGGTATGATTGACGAGTCACTTGACAGAGAGCAGCTTAAAAAGCCACCTGAACCTTATGAATTCCGTTCCAAACCGTCATGGCAAAGATTAATAATCATGCTCGGCGGAGTATTCGTAAACCTTATTCTTGGCATTATAATTTATTCATTTGTTCTCTTTACCTGGGGAGAAAAATACCTGCCCAATGAGAATTTAAAAGATGGTATCTGGTGTACCGATTCGCTCGCTCTTGAAATAGGACTGAGAGATGGTGATAAAATAGTATCGATAAATGATCAGTATCCCGAAAGGTATTCCGATATTATAGAGGAATTGATTTTTGGCAGCAATGTTAAGGTGTTAAGAAATGGTAAAGAGACAAGCATAGACATCCCTGAAGATTTTGTAGGTAAGTTAATAGAAAAAAGAAAAGGATTATTATTATATCCCAGGGTTCCTTTTATTGTACTTGAAATTCCTAATACTTCTATTAACATTAATTCTGAACTCAGGCCAAAAGACAGGGTAGTAGGCATAGAAAATATTCCTATCAGGTATTACGATGAGTATAAACCTATTACAGATACATTAAGGGGTAAAGAAATTTCTATAGATATTCTAAGAGATAACAAAGAAAAATCAATTAAAGTCAAGCTATCTGACGAAGGGAAATTTGAAATTGTCGCTGCTATTTTAAGTATGACAGAATTAGAAAGGCTGAATATCTATAAATTTAATAAGGAAAAGTACAACTTCATAAAGGCAATACCTGCCGGTCTGATTAGAGCAAAGGAAAAACTTGGCTTTTATATAAGGCAGTTTAAGCTGATATTTAATTTTAAAACAGGTGCATATAAAGGATTAGGGGGTTTTGGAGCTATCGGCGGACTGTTTCCCCCCAGATGGGAATGGCAGGCATTCTGGGAAATAACCGCATTTCTTTCACTAATACTTGCATTTATGAATATCCTTCCTATTCCTGCGCTGGATGGGGGTCATGTTACTTTCTTATTATATGAAATGATAACCGGACGAAAACCCGGGGATAAATTTCTTGAATATGCGCAGATAGTCGGTATGATAATTTTACTGTCATTACTGTTATATGCAAATGGCAATGATATTGTCAGATTAATAGAAAGACTGGTCGGAAAATAAATAGCATATCACAAATATTGTTATTAATAATCTATATTGGGAAATATTCATAAATTTGTAATAAATAATACTAAATATAAATATTATGGACTTAAGTATATTTTTAATAGGCACTCCTGGTCCGGTTGAAATTATAATCGTAGTATTGGTTATACTTTTGTTGTTTGGCGGAAGAAAAATACCTGAACTTATGAAAGGTCTGGGACAAGGGATGAGAGAATTCAAAAAGGCCGCTAAAGGAGACGAGGATAAGGAAAAAAAAGAGTCTATCGAAGAAAAGAAAGAATAAGTTTAATTAAAATATATTAAACCTGTCTTTTAATTTATTGAAATTAACTGACAGGTATTTTTTTATCTCAATTACTATGAATAGCAGTAGATTAGTTACCTTGATACTCTGTATTTCTCTTTTACATGTTAATGGTCTAAATAATAACTTTCAAATCACTGATATAAATACCGGTTCATCAAAAAATAATCATACATTTAATTATTATCCCGATTCAATACCCAACTTCCCCGATATTTTCTATGAATACCGCATTGAGGAATTAAATAAACTGACTCCCATTGAGCTTGACTATAACAATATAGTTAAAGAACATATTGAGAATTATGCCATAAAAAGAAGAGGTGAGTTTGCAAAGATAATCGGACTGGCAGATCTGTATTTTCCCATATTTGACGATATTCTTGATAAATATGACCTGCCCCTCGAATTAAAATACCTGACAATAGTAGAATCCGGCCTTAATACTAATGCAAAATCAAAATCAGGAGCAGTAGGGCTCTGGCAGTTCTTATTAAATACCTGCCAATTATTTGATCTGGAAGTTAACTCCTATATTGATGAAAGGAGGGATCCTTACAAATCGACTGATGCTGCATGCAGATATCTAAATTATCTGTATAATACTTACAACGACTGGCAATTAGTAATATCGTCATATAATTGTGGCCCGGGAGATATTAGAAAAGCTATTGAACGGAGCAATGGCAAAACCAATTACTGGGAAATAAGGCCTTATCTTTCGGAACAGGCAAAAAATTATGTGCCCGCCTTTATTGCATCACTTTACCTGATGAACCACTATGAAGAACATAATATTAAACCAGAACCTCCCGGATTTGATTCTAAAAATATTGATACTCTATGGATAAATTATGCTGTATCTTTTAACCAGATAAGTGAAATTACGGGTATTTCAACAGATGAATTAAAATTCCTTAATCCTGTTTACAGACGTGCATTTATTCCTGATCTTGAGAAACCTGCATTATTAACTTTACCAAAAGATAAAATTGAGATTTATATTAAAAATGAATCCCGAATCATAGGGAATGCAAAATATGAAGAGGATTATAATTCTCTGGTTAGTAATGCCGGTTCTACCGAAAATAAAACTAAAATTATTCATGTTGTTAAAAAAGGTGAGTTCTTTCATAAAATTGCCTTAAAATATAATTGTACACTTGAGAATATAAAAGCATGGAATAATCTTACTGATAACTTCCTTTATCCCGGTCAGATATTAATTATCTGGGTAGATTCTGATTATAAAGATGAAGATTAACAGACATTTCATTAAATTTACTGCCGGTCATATATAATTTTATTCTTTTATAAAAACTAAATAATGATAAACAAATTAAATTCTCTCATATATATACTTATTATCAGTCTTGTTGCCTGTACCGGAGAAAAGCATCCCCTGCTCCCATCAATTTCAGGTAAAGCCGGAGAGGTTGCCCTGGTATTAAACAAAGCTGAATGGGATACTGAAGTTGGTGAAGAGTTCAGACGAATTTTCAGCACCAGTTATGAAATGCTACCTCAGTACGAACCTTCCTTTGATGTGATACATGTAACACACAATTCTTTTAGTAATATTTTTAAATCTCAGAGAAACATTGTTATTACCGAAATTTCTCCGAGGATAAAAGAGTCCCGGATATCAGTACAGAAAGATGTATGGGCAAGACCTCAACTGGTAATAAATATCTACGGGAAGGATGATGACGCTATACTCACTTTATTAAACAAATATGAACATAAAATCATCACTTTACTGGATGAAATGGAAAGAAAAAGGATATTGCATGTTTATACCAGAAATCAGGATAAATATATTGTCGAGAAAATTAAAAAGAATCATAATATATCACTTGTCATACCAAAAGGCTATAAACTGAATATGGACTCATCGGATTTTGTATGGTTAAGTCAGGAAGAAGGGGATATTATCCAGAGCATACTGGTTTATTATTATGACTATACAGATGATAGTACTTTTACCAGAGATTATTTAATCGCAAAACGTGACAGGTTTTTAAAAAAATATGTGGGAGGAACAGTACCGGGATCTTACATGGCAACAGAAAAGGAATTCAAACCTTTATTTTCAGAATATTCCCTTAGAGGAGAAAAGTATGTGGCAGAGATAAGAGGTCTATGGAAGATAGAAAAAGGAATTGCAATGGGAGGCCCCTTTGTTAATATTACGGCTTTAGATGAAGAAAGAAACAGGGTAGTCACTGTAGAAGGATTTGTTTTTGCCGCGGGCCATAGCAAGAGAAACTTCATGCGGCAGGTAGAAGCTATTGTTTATTCATTTGACTTTAATTATTAACTTTAAATCATTTAATTTTACTGGTATAATATATAAATTTATCAGATATTAATAATTTCCATTTTTTTCAGGAAAAGAAATTCATATAATGGGAAACAATAAGATCAGAATTGGTATTACACAGGGAGATATAAATGGAATCAGCTATGAAGTGATAATAAAAGCACTGCTTGATAACAGGATTTTTGATACATGCATTCCAATTGTATATGGATCTCCAAAGGTTGCTGCCTATCACCGGAAAGCATTGAATATTGATAATTTCAGTTTTAATACTGTTAAAATTCCGGAAGAAGCAAATCCTAAAAGAGCCAATATAATTAACTGTATTAGCGATTCTGTAAGAGTGGAGCTTGGGAAATCAACATCTATGGCAGGAGAAGCCTCATATAAAGCATTAGATGCCGCCGTACAGGATCTGGAAAATAATAAGATAGATGCCATAGTAACCGGACCGATAAATAAGTATAATATACAGTCCGATAAATTCAATTTTGCAGGACATACCGAATTTTTTGAATCGCGTTTTAAATCAGATGGGGTTCTGATGCTTATGGTGAATGAGTTATTTAAAGTGGGCGTCGTAACAGGACATATACCTTTGGCTAAAGTTCCTGAACAAGTGACCAAAGATAGTATTCTGAAAAAAATACGCATACTCAATAACTCACTCATAGTCGATTTTCTGGTGCGTAAACCTCGCATCGCAGTCTTAGGTCTTAATCCCCATGCAGGAGACAATGGAATAATAGGTGAAGAAGAAAAAGAGGAAATAATACCTGCCCTTAAAGCTGCCCGTGATGAAAATATCTATGTTTTTGGCCCTTTTCCGGCAGATGGTTTCTTCGGATCCGAAACATTTAAAAAATTTGATGCCTCTATTGCAATGTATCATGATCAGGGTTTAATACCATTTAAAGCTATGATGTATGAAGGAGGCGTAAACTTCACCGCAGGACTGCCCATTGTAAGAACAGCACCTGCACATGGAACTGCATATGAGTTGGCGGGCAAAAATGAAGCACATCCGCATTCTTTCAGAAAAGCAATATATCTGGCTTGTGATTTATACCATAACAGACAGAGTTATAAAGAAATGACAAGCAATCCTTTAAAATCGAATGATTTGTCAGAAACATAATCTCAACTGAATACTTTAAGACTCTTGTTAAATATTCTGTAAACAAATTATTATTTTAGACGAATCATTTAGATTTTTATTGAATTTTTAACATTTGTAAAAATGTACGAATTTATAGAAGGAGATATTATTGAGAAAAATCCTGCATATGCTACCATCTTTATATCAGGAATTAGTTACTTTATTAATATTTCCCTGACGACATACGGGCAAATTCAGAACCTTAATCAATGCAGATTATATATTCATCAGATTATTCGGGAAGATGCGCATATTTTATTTGGTTTTTATACAAAACTTGAAAGAGAAATATTCAGAATGTTAATCTCTGTTTCAGGTATAGGAGCAAATACTGCCCGGCTTATGTTATCATCACTGTCTCCTGAGGAAATTCAGAACGCAATTGTCGGGGGTAAAGTAGATATCCTGAAGAGCATTAAAGGTATAGGAGCAAAATCAGCTCAGCGCATAATTGTTGATTTAAAAGATAAAATGGGAAACGAAGAAGTAGAAATATTTGAAATAAGAGACAATACAATTAAGGAACAAGCGTTATCTGCATTGACAGTATTGGGTTTTAGTAAAAATTCCGTTAATAAAGTATTAAATAAAATACTCACTGAAGAAGATAATCTGGAAGTTGAAGATTTAATAAAAAAAGCATTAAAAAGATTATAGAATTAACTTTAAGACTGTAGATTTGTTGAAATGGGGCAAATATTCACAAAAAATTAATATTTCTGTAATATGGATTTTTATATTATTATTCATTTATATATATTATGCAGCTCCGCAAGATAGTCCGGTTCAACCTCCCTCATCGACATCAAATGATTCTATTGACTTAAAATATCCGTTTAAGGACGATATTCGATACCCTTTCTCAAATTCTGGCATTACTTCCCCGCTAATTCTTGGTAATCCGGCAAATGTAGATGCCACAATAGTATATGATCCTGAAACTAATCAATATGTTTTTTCAGAGAAAGTCGGGGAATTTAATATACGCCCTCAAAGTTCAATGTCTCTGGACGAGTATAGGGAGTACGAGTCCAATACTGCAATAAAGGACTACTGGAGAAAAAAATCACGTGAAGAAATAACTTCTCAGTCCCCGTCTTTTCTGGGTAAGATAAGAATGGGAGAAACCTTTGACAAGGTTTTTGGTACCGATGCAATTAATATTGTACCTCAGGGTTCGGCTGAATTAATTTTCGGATATAACAGGTCAAGAATTGATAATCCTGCTTTATCTGAGAGGAACAGGAGAAATGGGGCTTTTACTTTTAAAGAAAAAATCCAGATGAACGTCACCGGTTCCATTGGAGACAAAATGGAACTCGGTATCAATTATAATACAGAAGCTACTTTTGATTTTGAAAATAAGACCAAACTTGAATATGCCGGACATGAAGATGAAATTATAAAGAAGATTGAAGCAGGTAATATCTCGTTACCTCTCACAGGTTCTCTTATCTCTGGCAGCCAGAGTTTGTTCGGCTTAAAGACAGAGCTGCAGTTTGGTAAACTGACTGTTACTAATGTATTCAGCCATCAGAGGGGCGAATCATCCTCGATAGAAGTAAGAGGAGGGGCCCAGGTAAGTGAATTTGAAGTAACAATTGACGAATATGATGCAAACAGACATTTTTTCCTCTCCCATTTCTTCCGTGATAATTATAACTCCTGGCTGAGTTCTCTTCCCTATATAACATCAGGAGTTCGTATTGAACAGATTGAAGTATGGATTACCAATAAAACAAGCGAATTTGACAAAGACAACAGGAATATTATTGCTTTCATGGACCTTGGAGAAAGTTATGGTCCGGATTACCAGCCCAACTTTTTTGGTGATCAAAATCTAATACTGCCCGGTAATCAGATTAATCAGGCTGTGTCAAATGATGCTAACAGGTTATATAGCACACTAATTAACAACTACAGCGGGATACGCGATATCAGAAATATTACTAATGTGCTCGAACCTCTGATTAACAGTTATGATTTCCTAAGTGGCAAGGATTACGAAAAGATAGAAAACGCAAGAAAACTAAGTGAGAGGGAATATACTGTTAACAGAGAATTGGGTTATATCTCCTTAAATTCTGCTCTTCGCAGTGATGAGGTATTGGCTGTTGCCTACGTTTACACATATAGAGGACAAACCTACAGGGTTGGTGAATTGTCAACCGATGGTATCAGTGCTCCCAGAACACTAATCGTAAAATTAATTAAGGGGACCAGTCTTACACCCAAACTGGGAACATGGGATTTAATGATGAAGAATGTATATGCAATAGGTGCCTACCAGCTAAATAGCCAGGATTTCAGGCTGGATGTTTTATACCGGAACGATGAGACCGGTGTACCCGTTAATTATATCAGCGATCCCAGGGTAGCAAGTAATGAAAATTTCTATAACAGGATTCTGTTAAGGGTATTAAATCTCGATAATCTTGACAGCAGAAAAGAACCAAATCCTGACGGGCTGTTTGACTTTATTGAAGGAGTTACTATTCATTCATCAAACGGCAGGGTAATATTTCCTGTTCTTGAGCCTTTTGGAACAGATCTGAAAAAAATAATCAATAATAATCAGGTAGCAGATGATTATATATTTGAGGAACTATATGATTCCACACAAACCAAAGCAAAACAAATAGCGGAAAAAAACAAATTCTTCCTTGCAGGTACATACCAGTCATCTTCAAGTTCTGAAATTCAGTTAAATGCAATGAATATACCTCGTGGTTCAGTGAAAGTAACTGCAGGAGGTATACAATTACAGGAAGGTATTGACTATACTGTTGATTATGTTTTAGGAAGGGTTAAAATATTGAATCAGGGATATCTTGAATCGGGGACACCACTAAGAGTATCATTAGAAAGTAATCAACTGTTTAATCTTCAGACTAAAACCCTTCTTGGTACACATCTGGATTATAAGATTTCCGATAATTTTAATGTTGGAGGTACTATATTAAATTTAACCGAACGCCCCCTTACCCAAAAAGTTAATATGGGCGAGGAACCTATATCAAATACTATTTGGGGGGTAAACACAAGTTACAGAACTGAATCCCATCTGCTTACAAGCTTAATAGATAAACTGCCCCTTATAGAAACAAAAGAAGTATCCAGCATTGTTCTGGATGCCGAATTTGCCCAGTTAATGCCGGGACAGGCCAGAGCAATCGGTAAAGGAGGTATTGCATATATCGATGATTTTGAAGGTACGGAGACTACTATTGAGATGAAAAGTCTTGCTGCCTGGATCTTGTCGAGTACTCCCAGGGGACAAAGCCTGTTTCCCGAAGCAGACTTGAATAACAATCTGGAGTACGGCTATAACAGGGCAAAAATTGCCTGGTATGTCATAGATCCTTTATTTACAAGAAAAACCGGCCGTACACCTAAGCATATTACTGATGATGATGTATCGGGCCCCTTTGTCAGAGAAGTTAAAGAAACGGAGATATATACCAAAAAAGAAAGCGGAACAGGATTTGACAGTCCGATTTCTATTCTCAATGTTGCCTATTATCCCAAAGATAAGGGCCCCTATAATTATGATACAGACATTAACAGAAATGGAGAGTTAAATAATCCAAGAGACCGCTGGGGTGGCATTATGAGGGAAATACAAACCAGTGACTTTGAAACTTCTAATGTTGAATATATTGAGTTCTGGTTAATGGATCCCTTTGTATTGGATTCAACTCATAGAGGGGGTGATTTATATTTTAACCTGGGTGAAATATCCGAAGATATATTAAGAGATTCCAGGAAAATGTTTGAGAATGGACTTCCCATATCAGCAACAGACACCCTTACTCTTGTTGATTATACATCATGGGGCAGGGTGCCGCGTACACAGTCTATTGTAAATGCTTTTAATACTGATCCGGAAACAAGAGAATACCAGGACGTCGGACTTGATGGTCTGGGTGATGAATATGAGCGTTCCTACTTCGATAATTATGTTGAACAAATCAGAAATACTTATGGAGAACAATCGGTCGCTTTTCAGAAAGCATTTGATGATCCTTCAAGCGATAATTTCCATTATTACCTGGGTACCGATTATGATGAAGACGAGCTGGGAGTAATTAACAGATATAAAAATTATAACGGATTGGAAGGTAACTCTCCTCCCACTGAAGGCGAATTCGCAGCAGCAAGTACATTACCAAGTGGTGAAGATATCAACAGGGATAATACATTAAACGAAACAGAAACATATTTTCAGTATAAAGTTGAATTGAAACCGGAACAACTCAATTTTGGTAATAAATATATTACAGACATTGTAAATACCAGAAATGTAAACTGGTATCAATTCAGGATTCCTATAGTCGATTTTGAAAGAAAGGTTGGCAATATAGAAGACTTTAAGTCAATACGTTTCATGCGTATGTTCCTGACTAATTTTGATGATTCTGTGATTTTAAGATTTGCAGAACTTCATCTTGTCAGAAGTGAATGGCGTAAATATAAGTTCAATATCAGCGAGGGTGGTCCATCTATTGCACAGCAAATTGACCCGGGCAGTTTTGAAATCTCTGCAGTTAATATTGAAGAAAATTCAGCAAAAGAACCGGTCAACTACGTTTTGCCTCCCGGGATTACAAGAGTAATAGATCCCAGTCAGCCACAGGTAGCTCAATTAAATGAACAATCCATAGTTTTTAAGGTCAGTAATTTACCTGACGGTGATGCAAGAGTAGCATATAAAAATGTTGACCTGGATCTGAGACAATATAAGAAACTAAAAATGTTTGTTCATGCCGAAGCGTTACAGAATGAAGAATTAAATGATTATGACATAACTGCTTTCATTAGAATCGGCTCGGACTATAAAGATAATTTTTATGAGTATGAAGTTCCCCTTCTGTTGACTCAACACAGAAATAACTATGATAATGATGATGATGCTGACAGATTGTTGGTCTGGCCTGAGGATAATGTCTTTGAAATAGACCTGGAACAATTTGTTGAACTTAAAAAAGAGAGAGATCAGGCTGTTAGAAGCAATAGTATGTTATACAGCAAAATAAGAATCTATAGTAAGTTTGATGATAATAACAGAATAAAAATCAGAGGTACTCCAAATCTGAGCAACATAAGAACCATAATGATTGGGATACGCAATCCGGGCGATTCAGATAATTCGAAAGCCAATGATGGATTACCTAAAAGTGCTGAAATATGGTTTAATGAGCTTAGATTAACTGATTTTAATAATAAAGGAGGCTGGGCTGCAAATGCCAGAATGCAAACTAAACTTGCTGATCTTGGTACATTATCAGTAGCAGGAAGTACAATACAGCCGGGATTTGGAGGTATTGAACAAAAAGTTGAACAACGAAAAAAGGAAGAACTGGTACAGTACGATATATCTTCAAATATTGAACTGGGTAAATTATTGCCCGAAAAATCAAATGTGTCAGTTCCTATGTTTGCAGGTGTCTCAAAATCGATAGTTAACCCTGAATATTATCCCAAGGAACCTGACAGGCTGCTGAAGGAAGTACTGTTAGAATCAGAATCAAAATCAGAGAAGAAAGACATTAAAGACATATCACAAGATGTGGTTGAAAGAAAAAGCATCAATTTTACTAATGTCAGGGTAAATAAAGAAGTAAAAAAATTCAGGGTGATCTCTCCTGCCAATTTATCACTAAGTGTTGCTTACAGTGAGGAGGAGGCGCATAATTACAGTATTGAAAAGGATAACACAATAAAGTACCGCGCAGCCATAAATTATACTTATAGCGCAAGGCCAAAGAATATAACACCATTCAGAAAATCTAAAAAACTAACATCTCCTTACCTGAAAATTATTAAAGATTTCAACTTTAATCCCGTGCCATCAAATTTTACATACAGAACTGATTTTGACAGGAATTATAACGAGGTAAAACTGAGGAATGTTTTTGAAGATATCGATATAAAGATTGACTCAACTGTTAATAAAGATTTCTTATGGAACAAATTTTATGATTTGAGGTGGGACCTTACAAGGTCTTTAAAAATTGATTTTTCAGCAACAAATGTTGCCAGGATTGATGAAATGCCCGGTGCATATGACTGGTTCAGACCAGGGGATAACAAGGAGTGGTCCGATTCAGTATGGACTAACATTTTGAATGGGGGAACAAATACGAATTATGATCAGAGCTTTAATGTAACCTATTCATTACCATTTAGTAAGTTTCCTGTAATTGACTGGCTGACATCATCAGTACGATATAACGGGAAAATGGGATGGGACAGAGGGCCCTTCTATGAAGGCGGGTATACTCTGGGACATAATCTCAGTAATTCCAATACTGTTCAATTAAACAGTCAGCTTGGATTTAGCAAATTGTTCAATAAAGCAGGTTTTATACAGCGTATTAATAACAAATACAGTGGCAGTAGGCAGACCGATGCAAATAAAAGAACCAAAAAAGTTAATTATTCAAGACGAACATTCCTCAAGGCCAATTCCCCCAGAAGTATAGTTCATAAACTTGGCACAGAAGATATTGTTGTTAACGTACTGGATTCTGATGGTAATGAAATAGATGTAAAAATTGAAATTATCAGTGAAAATAAAATAACTGTTACTGCTGATGCCGATTATACGGGAGTTACAATAAACATAGAAGGCACTGTTGTACTCGGAGAAAATCCCCTTGTATTCATTGCTGAAAATACTGTAAGATTTTTAACCGGAATTAAAAATATCTCAATATCATACTCACAATCAGGCGGCACATTGCTTATGGGCTATCTGCCTGAAACTGACTATTTCGGATTAAACTCCGGCAAGGTAAATGATAATTTTAAGGATGCCCCCGGAATCCCTTTTATTTTAGGCTATCAGGATGTTGACTTTGTCCGGGATATGGACGAGGATTGGCTAACAAAAGATCCGGCATTCAGCAATCCTTACATTATGACCAAATCTGATAACTTTAATATACGCAGTACCTTTGAACCATTTAGAGGATTTCGGATTGATTTTACAGCACAACGGACTTATTCTGAAAATATCTCCGAATATTTTATTTATGAAACAGACAGCTTCAGGTTCGATAACCGCATGAAGACTGGTAATTTCTCTATTTCTTTTATAAGTATTGGTTCTGCTTTTGAATCAATAAGTAGTGATAATAATTATTATTCCTCATATTTTGAAAAATTCAAAAAGTACAGGAAAACTATTGCTGCCAGGCTATTCAGAAAAAAAGTAGAGGAATCAGGTATTGGATTTGTTTCTTCAGTCCAGCAGGAATCCGAAGATGGATATCCTTACGGTTACGGACCAACTTCATCGGAAGTTTTAATACCGGCTTTCCTTGCTGCTTACGGGAATAAGAATCCTGAACGGGTTACTTTGGAAAGATTCCCGGGTATATTGTATATGCTTCCAAACTGGAGAATTACCTTTGATGGATTGTCAAGAATTGAATTTATTAAAAAATTTATGAGATCAATAAATATGAGCCATTCATACAAGTCGAGTTATAATATTGGTGATTTTACTACCAACTTTTACTATGTTGAAGAAAATACCGGGCTGGAATTTATTAAAGATTTTCAGAATAATTTTATCCCTGAATTTCAAATTAATACCGTATCAATCAGAGAAGATTTTAGCCCGTTAATAAATTTTGATATGACCTGGCAGAACAGCCTTATTACCCGCTTTGAAATCAAAAAGTCCAGGACACTGGCATTAAGTTTATCCAATAACCAGCTCACAGAAACAAGAAATGGGGAAATTGTTATTGGAGCAGGTTACAGGTTTAAAGAAGTCCCCCTTGAGATTAGCGGCAGAAAATATGAGAGTGACCTGAATATCCGGTTTGATCTGTCAGTTAGAGATAATAAAACACTTATAAGGCATCTGGCACAACTGGTCGAAGACGAAGTTGACCAGATAACTGCGGGTCAGAGAGTAATAAAAATAAGTACTACAGCTGATTATGCTCTAAGTGCAAGGTTTAATATCCAGTTCTTCCTTGACAGAACAATAAATAAACCATATACATCACGGTCATTTCTCACAGCTGACACAAATATTGGCTTTAGCGTGCGATTTACTCTTGCGCAATAGTTGTATCACTGATTATTTCTTATTATTATCCTATATAACTTAAATTCTTGAAAAATTATTGATAACTATTAACAAAAATCCTTTTATTAATTTTTGTAAAACATAAAAAATTGCAAATTTTGTTAATTCTCTAATTAATACTCTATACTATGAATATTCCCGGTAATTTAAGGTATACAAAAGATCACGAATGGATACGTATTGAAAATAATGAAGCGTATGTAGGTATCACTGACTATGCTCAGGGAGAGCTTGGAGACATTGTCTTTATAGAAATAGAAACTCTGGGAGAACATCTTGAGCAGGAAGAAGTATTCGGAACAGTGGAAGCAGTTAAAACAGTTTCTGATTTATTTATGCCGGTTTCAGGAAATATCATTAAGATAAATGATAAACTGGAAGAAAAACCTGATCTGGTAAATAAGGATCCATATGGCGAGGGATGGCTGATTAAGCTTGAAGTAGATGATGTTAACCAGGTAAATAGCCTGCTCGATGCAGAGACTTATAAAAAAATGATTGAAGTATAAACTAATTATACCTTTCATATTAAAAATTCCCCTAAAACACTATTATGTGGATAAATAGCAGAGCATTGTTAATAATTTCAAAATAATTAAATAAGAATAACCTTCCTATCATTGTATTTTCATCAGCTGAATTTTAAACAACTTTTATTACTATGATTGTTATTGTCTATAATAATGACCATGTTATGATGTCATTAAGTAATTTAAAAAGAATAGATTTCTTAGTAATTGAAAAGTTAAAGAATCATTTGTTACAGATAATTGAGGACGCAGAGACCGACATCTGCGTCGACTTAAGGGAGGTAAAATTTATTGATAGCAATTCGTTTTCAGGATTAAAATATGTTAATGATATTGCTGCAAAGAATGGAATAAATCTGTATTTCCTTAATGTATCAAAGGAATTAATGGAATTATTCACACTGGCGGATGAAAATAATAATTTAAGCATTCGCAGTGAGAGTGAGATTGAACACCTGCGGGTTGTTCTGGCCTGATAGTTTTAATTATCGTTAATTATTCGTACAGTATACTGGTATAGCCTAAATGTCCTTCATAGGATATTCCTTCAATTATTATCCTGTACTTTGCAGTGTTTTCAGGAACATGGAAACTAACCCTGGCTTTTCCGGGAAATCCTGTCCTTACTTCCGGGGCCCAATAAATTGCTGAAGGTTTTAATATTTCAGTCTGACTATCACCATGTACTATGTATTTTGGCTGATAAAACTCTCTGGGAGTAGAATACCCTAACATTTGAAATTCAATAACTCCTTTTTTCATAAATGTGCCCCTTTTAGTATATATAGCAATTACTCCATTTGCCCCTCTGCTACCATATATTGCAGCACTCGGACCTTTAAGAATTTCTATTCTGTCAATATCTTCGACCGGAATTGCCAATACCGAACCTACACCTGATACTGTCACTCCATCAATAAGATACAGAGGTTCAGTACTTCCGTAAAGACTTCCCGGACCTCTTATTGTAACGTTGTTACCCGATACCAGCACTCCGGGAACCCTTCCCTTGATAACCTGTAAAACATCAGAATAACCGCTGGGTATTTCATCAGAAGTAATTACGTAATCAGGTTCACCATGTATGCTTGTCAGAAGGTTTCTTTCAGATTCCTCCTTTTCTTTTTCCAGCAAAGCCTGCCTGATTTCAATATTCCTTTTTCTTCTGTAACTTTTATTATCTCTTTCCGAAACAGTTGTTAATTCATTATCTCCATAATATCGGACAACCTCTTCAGAACTTTCTTCAGGTAATACTATTAGCAGGTTTTTTCTTTTACTGGGCCGCCGGGCTTCAATCTTTAAATTTACCGTATCATAATAAACCAGATTATCAAATTGAAAATACCCTTTCTTACCTGATTTCTGATAGTATTGATCGTTATATTTATCCAGTATTGTAAGTGTTACATCACAGTTCTGTAAAGGAAATTTAAACAGATCTCCGGTTATCTGACCACCTATTGTAATATATTTTTCAACCGGATATTTTATTTCCGGCAATTCATCATTTATTACCTCCTGCCAGGAAAATCTTCTCCAGCCCTGGGTTAACATCAGGTAATCCAACGCTTTACTTTCAGTCCCTGATTTGTCCTGAAAGTAATATTCCGGGTTTTCAATATATCCTCTAAGATCAGATGTTAGTAAGAGGTTACTCCGTATAGAGTTATATGATGAACCCGTATCGACCTCCTTTTCATCAAATACTGAAAGTGAAATATTTGATTGTAAAGGATTTCCTTGTGTATCAAGTACATCAATAATAAGCTGAACCGAATCATTTTCTCCCGGATTAATATACTCTGAATCTACCTTTATTATCATGTTATCATCATGATTAACAAAAACAAGACGCTCTGCCAGGGCTTCATTTCTATATGAAAATAACGTTAAATGAACAATTCCTGTAGGGAATATACTTTTTTTTAACCTGGCCTGAACATGTTCATCAGCGAGATTTATAACTGACGAGTGATATATTTTACCTCTTACCTGTCCGATTAAACCAAATTCATTTGCTGTTCTGTCATTAGTCCTGAACCGGGTTGATCTTATATCTATTAATATATATTCATCATTTGAATTGTCTATTTTCATTACTATACCTCTTTCTGATGATTCGGGCAAATCAACTTTCATTTCCCTGCTTCCATTAAAACTGACCAATGTATAGTATTTTTTATCTTTCTCAGGTTTGATGTGAAATGCTCCCATCCCATTATGGAAGCTACTGAAAGACACTATCTTATTTTTGTCTGAATCATATACATCTCCCCTTACTTCAACACTCCTTCCCAAAGCATTTATAGCTTTAAAGCCCACAACACATTCTATGTCATTTACCAGGTACCCCCCTTCAGGTAAAAACTGAATATCAAAAAACTCTGATTTTTTTATGTCATCTCTGATAATGCGTTTATTAATGTTTGCTCCCTTTCTTGAAATATATTTTTTAAAGTAAGGATTTCTAAAAGGAAAATTAAGGATAAAATAGTAATCACTACCGAAATTCCTCATCCAGTTAGTATAGGAACGCAGCTGATATAATCCTTCAGGCAAAGTATCCCTTAAAATAAAATCACCATGCCCAAATCCGTCAGTGAGCCTTATTCTCTTCATCTCAACAACTTCTTTCCTGGAATTTATTAATTCCAAATAAAGGTTTGTACTTAATGTGTCGGGCCGATTATCTGCTGCGCTTACTACATATGCTTTGAACCATATATTTTCTCCGGCTTTATAGGAAGGTTTATTCAGGTGCAGATAGACTTTCTGCTGCGGATATATTGAGTTATAATTTTCTAATGAAGACTTAATTTTTTTTAGCCTGCTGTTATCCTCTTCATCGTCTAACAGGCCTAAGGAACCAAAAGAAAGGCAGGATAATATTACAAGGATTAATATTGATAGTCTTCTTAAATACATCACACACTTCTCATTTTAAGACAATTTCGGAAATTAAATTAACAAAATCAATTCTTCTTTAATATAATCAGTCATTTTATATGACACGCGAAACAGGAGCTACCCTATTTCAAAAAGAGGATAATACGGTTAATTTAAGATTTGGATTTATTATACTAACAAAGGTTTATTATATTTTGTTTATTTTTTAAAAAGTGCGCAAATTTATAATTTAAATGTTCTTTTAATTTAATAACTTAAAAATATGTCAGGACACAGTAAATGGTCAAAAATTAAGAGAAAAAAGGGAGCCAATGATGCCAGAAAAGGAAAATTATTCTCCAAAATAGTAAAAGAAATACAGGTCTCTGTAAAGGAAGGAGGAAGTGATGCTGAGATTAATCCGCGGTTAAGGCTGGCCATTCAGAATGCCAGGGGTGTTAATATGCCAAAGGAAAATATTGACAGGGCCATTAAAAAGGCAAGCAGTGAAGGCGCCTCATTACAGGAGTTAACTTACGAAGGATACGGGCCCTCTGGTATAGCAATGTATATTGAATGTCTTACTGATAATAATCTCAGGACAGTTAGCAACATAAGATCTGTATTCAATAAAAGGGGCGGTAATCTTGGAATAAATGGATCATTAAGTTATTTGTTTGACAGGAAAGGCGTATTCACTGTGCCAAAGGGCGATTTTGATCCTGAAGAATTTGAACTCGAAATCATTGATGCCGGGGTGGAGGAATGTGAACTGGAGGACGATATTTACATAATTACAACCTCACTCGAAGATTTTGGGAACGTTCAAAAAAAACTGGATGAAATGGGAATTTATATAGAAAACGCAGAACTTCAGAGAATTCCCAATAATACCAAAAAATTAGATATTGAATCTGCAGGAAAAGTATTAAAGATGATAGAAGATTTTGAAGAACTTGATGATATTCAGAATATCTATCACAATCTTGAGATAACAGAAGAAATTGAAGAGCTAATGAAGGAATAAATAATTTTAAATTTGATGTAATTTTTTTTGAAAAATGATTTTTATAAGTATATTTGTGCCTCAAATAAACAACGATTATGCAAATAATTAATATCATACTCACTATTATATTGCTTGGTATTCTTAGAATTCCAATGTGAGGATGGTATGCATAAAAATAACATAAAAGGGAGCCATTCTCACATTTGAGGATGGCTCTTTTCGTTTTAGAATGTTTAAAATTTAATTTTAGAAATCATGAGCGAAAAATTGTATGTTTTTGACACAACCCTCAGGGATGGAGAGCAGGTTCCCGGCTGCCAGTTAAACACAGTGGAAAAAATTGAAGTAGCCAAGGCCCTCGAAGTTCTCGGGGTCGATATTCTTGAAGCAGGCTTTCCGATATCAAGCCCCGGAGATTTTAAATCAGTTGAAGAGATCTCCAAGTCAGTTAGCACGCCAATAATATGTGCACTAACAAGGGCAGTAGAAAAAGATATTGATGTAGCTGCTGATTCGCTCAAATTTGCAAGAAGAAAAAGAATTCATACAGGTATAGGTACATCCTATTATCATATTAACTATAAGTTAAATTCAAATGAGGAAGAAATAATTGAAAGAGCAATTGCAGCAGTCAAATACGCAAAAAAATACGTGGAAGATGTGGAATTTTATGCTGAAGATGCAGGAAGAACTGATGATGAATATCTTGCAAAGGTTATTGAAGCTGTTATAAAAGCAGGCGCGACAGTAGTAAATATACCTGACACAACAGGTTATTGTTTACCTGAAGAATTCGGCAACAAAATTAAATACCTGAAAGAGAATGTTAAAAACATTGACAGGGTAACAATTTCCACTCATTGCCATAATGATTTGGGTATGGCTACAGCAAATACAATTGCCGGTGTAATAAATGGCGCCCGCCAGGTAGAAGTAACTATCAATGGAATAGGAGAACGAGCAGGAAATACTTCCCTGGAAGAAGTTGTTATGATTCTTAGAAGCAGAAAACACCTGGGAATTGAAACTGACATCGACTCTAAAAGCATATTTAATACAAGCCGTTTAGTTTCCAGTTTGATGAGTATGCCTGTTCAGCCAAATAAAGCTATAGTTGGTAGAAACGCTTTCGCACATTCATCGGGAATTCACCAGGACGGAGTATTAAAGAAAAGAGAAAATTATGAAATAATAAATCCGGTGGATGTCGGAATAATTGAATCTTCTATTAATCTTACTGCGAGAAGCGGCCGTGCAGCGTTAAAACACCGGTTATCAAAACTGGGACATGAACTGACTAAAAATCAACTTGATAAAATCTATGTGAAATTTCTTGAGCTTGCAGATAAGAAAAAAGATATTAAAGATGACGACCTTCAGGTGCTGGTCGGAAAACCAGAAAGCAAGCAGGTAAAGGGAATTAAACTTCAAAGACTGCAGGTTTTGTGCGGTAAAACAGCAATTCCTACAGCTACCGTAACGTTGAATTTTAATGGTGAAGATTTTACTGAAACTTCTTCGGGAAATGGTCCTATAGATGCTTCATTTGCAGCTATTAAAAAAATGTTACATCAGAGATTTCGCCTTGAGGAATTTCTTGTTCAGGCTATAACCAGGGGTAGTGACGATGTTGGTAAGGTACATATACAGATTGAAAGCAAAGGAAATTATTATTACGGATTCGCAGGTAACACAGATATTATTACAGCTTCGGTTGAAGCACTTCTGGATGCGGTAAATAAAATTGTCTAACTGCTTAAATTTTAAAACATTGGCAAATAAAACATTATTTGATAAAATATGGGATGCCCACGTTGTTAATGAAATCGGAGGCGGACCAAGTGTATTGTATATTGACAGGCATCTGATACATGAAGTAACAAGCCCTCAGGCCTTTGCAGGATTAGACAGGAGAGGACTTAAAGTATATCGTCCAATGAACACGGTGGCAACTGCTGATCATAACGTACCAACCATTAATCAGCACCTGACAATAAAGGATGAATTATCCAGGACACAGGTTGAAAAACTTACTGAAAACGCTAAAAAGCACGGGATACAATTGTATGGATTAAATCATCCTTATCAGGGTATTGTTCATGTTATTGGTCCTGAATTAGGTATTACACAACCTGGAATGACCATAGTATGTGGTGATAGTCATACTTCCACGCATGGTGCATTCGGAAGTGTTGCCTTTGGCATAGGTACAAGTGAAGTTGAAATGGTTCTGGCTACCCAGTGTATTCTTCAGCCAAAACCAAAGCGGATGAGAATTACCATAGATGGTAACCTGGGAAGAGGGGTAACAGCAAAAGATATTATTCTTTATATAATATCACAAATATCAGCCAGCGGAGCAACAGGATACTTTGTAGAGTATGCCGGTTCTTCAATTCGAAGCTTAAGCATGGAAGGACGGATGACCATATGTAATATGAGTGTAGAAATGGGAGCCAGAGGTGGTTTAATAGCTCCTGATGATGCTACATTTGACTATGTTATAAATAAAGAATTTGCTCCTAAAGATGAAGAATGGGAGAAAAAACTAACATACTGGAAAACACTTTATTCCGATAGCGACTGTGAGTTTGACAAAGAAATAAAATTCGATGCGGCAGATATTGAACCAATGATTACTTACGGAACAAATCCCGGTATGGGAATTGGAATAACACAAACCATACCAAATGGCAGTGACATATCTGAAAACAACAGATTATCATTTCGGAAAGCACTTCAATATATGGACTTTGAACAGGGGGCTTCTGTTTTAGGTAAGCCGGTGGATTATGTTTTTGTTGGCAGCTGCACAAACGGGCGTATAGAAGATTTAAGGACTTTTTCACAGTTCATAAAGGGTAAGAAGAAAGCCCCTGGATTAACTGTATGGATTGTCCCGGGATCAAAACAGGTTGAAAAACAAGCCATTGAAGAAGGTATAGACAAAATTCTTAATGCTGCCGGCTTTGAACTCAGGCAGCCAGGTTGTTCGGCCTGCCTGGCTATGAATGATGATAAAGTTCCGGAAGGTAAGTATGCTGTTTCCACTTCAAACAGAAACTTTGAAGGCAGGCAGGGCCCGGGAGCAAGAACAATACTTGCCAGCACATTAACTGCTGCTGCCGCTGCACTAACGGGGAAGATAACAGATCCCCGGGAATTTTTATAACCAGTAATACTAAAATGTATGAAAATTAAAATCTTAAATCTAAAATCGTTAATCTTAAATCTTTAAGTTATGTCAATAGATAAATTCATAACCCTCAGGTCGACATGTGTCCCGATACAAATCGAAAATATAGATACCGACCAGATAATACCTGCAAGGTTTTTAAAGACTACTACCAGGGAGGGTTTCGGAGATAACCTCTTCAGAGACTGGAGATTCAATAAGGATAATTCTCCCAGGAAGGACTTTGTTTTAAATGACTCTGCATTCCCGGGAAAAATTCTTGTTGCAGGTAGAAATTTTGGAAGCGGGTCCAGCAGGGAACACGCTGCCTGGGCAATTTATGATTATGGTTTTAAAGTAGTTATTTCAAGTTTCTTTGCGGATATTTTTAAGAATAATGCATTAAATACAGGATTGCTCCCTGTACAGGTCTCCGAAGAATTCCTGGCAGAAATATTTAAATCAATTCAGGCTGATCCAAAGACAGAAATTGAAGTTAATCTCGAAAAACAGGAAATTAAAATTCTCTCTTCAGGAGAAACAGAGAAATTCGATATTAATCCTTATAAGAAACAATGCCTGCTTAACGGATATGACGATATTGATTATCTGTTAAGTATTAATGATAAGATTGATTCATTTGAAAAGAACAGAACAATATCATATAACTAATAGTTATATTATATAATGCAAAAATAATTAGTTAAGTAAGAGTTAAAATTAAATATGCCATGAAAGTTACAATAATGGATACAACCCTTAGAGATGGCGAACAGACATCAGGGGTCTCATTTACGGATGAGGAAAAACTTAGTATAGCAAAACTGCTCCTTGAAGAATTAAAAGTTGACCGTATTGAGGTGGCATCAGCACTGGTCTCTGAAGGAGAGCTGGAAGCAGTTAAAAAAATCATTAAATGGGCCTCCACGAAAGGCCTTTTAGATAGAATTGAAGTACTTGCATTTGTTGACGGCAATACTTCAATAGACTGGATTGTAAATGCCGGGGCAAAAGTAATGAATATTCTTTCCAAAGGTTCATACAGGCATGTTACAGAACAATTAAGAAAAACACCTGAGGCGCATATAAAAGATATAAAATACTCTATTAAATATGCTTTACAAAAAAAACTGAAGATGAACATATATTTTGAAGACTGGTCTAATGGCATGCGAAACTCAAGAGATTATGTTATTTTCATGTTAGACTCACTTAAAAATGAGAAAATAGACAGGTATATGCTGCCTGATACACTTGGAATATTAAATCCTGATGAAACATACAATTTTTGTAAAATGATTAAGGATAAATACCCGGAACTGAAATTTGACTTCCATGCACATAATGATTATGACCTGGGAACCGCAAATGTATACTCTGCAATTAAAGCAGGTATTACAGGTATTCACACAACAGTAAACGGTCTGGGTGAAAGGGCAGGTAATGTCCCCTTGTCAAGTGTTATTGGTGTAATAAAAGACCACTTAAAATGTGAAATGAATATCAATGAATCAAAGCTTAGTTTTGTTAGTAAAATGGTTGAATCTTTTTCAGGAATCAGGATTCCTCCAAATAAACCTTTAATCGGTGAATCTGTTTTCACCCAGACATGTGGTGTTCATGCAGATGGTGATCAGAAAGACCACCTATATTATAATGATCTGTTACCTGAGCGATTCGGAAGAAAAAGGATTTATGCCCTGGGTAAAACATCCGGAAAAGCCAATATTAAGCAAAACCTTAAAGAACTGGGTATAGACCTCGACGATAAATCCATGAAAAAAATTACTAAAAGAGTTATTGAACTTGGAGATAAAAAAGAAACAGTCACGCAGGAGGATCTGCCTTATATAATATCAGACGTGTTAAGGAGTAAATATGTTGATGAAAAAATCCATATTAAAAACTTTTCCCTTTCCACCTCAAATGGTCTTAAACCTGTTGCAACACTTAAGATAAAAATACAAAATACTGAATACGAAGAAACAGCTAACGGAGATGGACAATACGATGCATTTGTAAGAGCATTGAGAAAGATTTATGCAAAACGTAACAAGACATTCCCCAAACTGTCAGATTACTCTGTATCAATACCCCCCGGAGGTAAAACCGATGCACTGGTTCAGACTGTCATTACATGGAATATGGAAAACGGCAAAGAATTCAGGACAAGGGGCCTTGATTCTGACCAGACTGTAGCAGCAATAAAAGCTACTATAAAAATGCTTAATATAGTAGAGAATAATAAGTTCTGATTTAATGCCAGGGCTATTGTTATTGGCTTTTAGCAATAGAACAATAGAACAGTAAAACAATAGAACAGTAAAACAATAGAACAGTAGAACAATAGAGCAATAGAATTCTTTTTGGCAATCTGGAAATAAATATTTATACTTATCGGCTTTTAGAAAAGATAATAGTAATCAATATAAATAATAACGGCAAAATAAGGTAAAGCATGACGAAAAAGACATACAATATCGCTGTATTACCCGGAGACGGTACCGGGCCGGAAGTTGTTAATGAAGGTATAAAGGTATTGAAGGCAGCTTCAGATAAATTTGGTTTTAAATTAAATTTCGAATTGTTTGACTTTGGAGGAGACCGGTATTTAAAAACCGGTGAAATACTTCCTGATTCAGCTATTGAGGAATTCCGGAAATTTGATTCTATTTTTCTTGGTGCAATAGGTCACCCCGACGTAAAACCCGGAATACTTGAAAAAGGAATTTTACTTAAATTACGTTTCGACCTTGACCAGTATATAAATCTCAGACCTGTAAAATTATATCCCGGGGTACCAACACCACTTAAAGATAAAGGACCTGAAGATATTGATTATGTTGTTGTTCGGGAAAATGTTGGCGGCCTCTATACAGGCATCGGCGGATTTACTATGAAAGGTACTAAAGATGAAGTTGCCGTTCAAAGCATGGTATATAACAGGATGCAGGTTGAACGCTGTTTACGTTATGCTTTTGAATATACAAGAAAACATGGTAAGAAAAACACCCTTGCTCTCTGCGGAAAGACAAATGTGCTGACCTATGTTTACGATCTTTGGGAAAGGGCATTTCATGAAATAGGGCAAAAAGATTTTCCTGATATTAAGCGCGAATATTATCATGTAGACGCTACATGTATGTGGATGGTAAAAAATCCCGAATGGTTTGACGTCATTGTTACAGGAAATATGTTTGGCGACATTATAACCGACCTTGGAGCAATAACACAGGGAGGTATGGGTATTGCAGCAGGGGGTAATATCAATCCCAACGGAGTTAGTATGTTTGAACCTATAGGCGGTTCCGCACCGAAATATACCGGGAAAAATATAATTAATCCTCTTGCAGCCATATGTTGCGGTATAATGATGCTTGAGCACCTTAATGAGGATGAAGCAGCACAGGCAATTGAAAAATCAGTAATGTACGTCACAGGAAATAAAATTAAGGACATGGGTGCCGGTAAAATGGGATATTCAACAAGTGAAGTAGGAGATATGATTGCTGACGGAGTCTAAAACAACATAACAATCCTCATGCTGTGCATGAATTGGATTGGCTGTTAATATTGTTGCGCCTTATTATAGGTTACAACCATACCCACCAGGGAATATCAAAACTATCGCCATACACTAATAAATCAAAAACCACATGCCCTGCCAGAGGGGGGACAATATTATTGGAATATTCTTTAAGAATACCAAAAACAATACCTCCCAGGATTGTCCATTTCATAAGGAATATAATATCTGTCTGGTAAACTGACTGGTGAGCCAGAAAAAATAAACATTTATAAGCTGTATGTGCTATAGTGGCAAAAATAACGGAGAATATCACACTAATATGACGAGTATGGCCCTGGATAAACCCTCGAAAAACCAACTCTTCCGTAGATCCTATAAGCATCGCCGGAATAGCAAAGTAAGTTAATCTGACCGGCAAAATAAAATTATGCTGATGATTTCTGTAAACTACCGCAATTAGTACTCCAAATACTGTTGCAATAAATAAATAAACAAATGTTGCACCCGAAATCTTATTAAAACCGAACAGGGACTTAAAATCCCTTATTGTGCGGACATTTCTGTTTATTATGATACCTGCAATGATTAAACCCGTGAAAGATATTATGAAAGATAAAATTTTTCTGTGAGAGAAAACTGCAAAAATTATGATCCCAATAACACAAATTAATGAGTCTGCCAGAACAAAATATTTGCTCCTTACTGATTTTACCATAAAAATACTAATCCAAAATTTACTTTTTATACCTCGTGATAAGCAGTAATAAAAGCTTACTGACAACTAATGCAGGGATTATTAATAGTAACCATCCTGAACCAAGACAGAATCCTGCGTTGGGTACAATAACACAATTGGGATTTTTTTCCTTAATCTGCTCTATATTCAAAGCATCGGAATATATACTGTCAGGCAGTGATAGATATTTTAGTCCTTTTAAGTCATAAACTGAATTTAAATCTATATCTGTTTCAAAATAAGTAAAACAGGCTAATTTTTTAAGTTTCTTAAACGGACTGACATTACTAATATTCATGCAGCCTATTAATTCTACTACTTCAATACTTTTATGATGTTCTATAAATTCATCAAGTTCCTTTTCTGTAATATTAGGATGAAAAGATATCCATTTCAGGGAAGGAAGCTTGCCAAGGATTGTAATATCTTTTAAATTTCCGCAATTAATCAGACTTAAGCGCTGAAGTTTCGACAGTTTGTCTATTGAATTAATACTGGATAATGAATCACAATCCAGTAAATTCAGCTCAGTAATATTTGTTAAATTACCTAAAGAAGAGATATCATTGATTCCTGATTTCATTATAGTAAGCGACTTAAGATTATTATTATTTACCAGGGGTCCGTTATTTTCAGGCTGAGAGATTTCTTCCAATATCAAAGTTTCCAGCTTTGGGAGCTTTGATAAAATATTCAGATCCCAGTCATCTTCACCAATATAAAGTAATTCAAGATTCTTTTCATCTGCTATTTTTTTCTTTGTATCGTCTTCAAACTGGCAATCAGGTGCAACTATCCATATAGGATCAAACAAATCCAAAATATCATCCAGATCACTAATATCTTCATCAATAAATAATCCAATGTCAGGTTTAATACGAGCTATTTTTTTTAAATATTTTAAGTGGATATCCGAAGAATAGGATGTAACTGAAATATAGCGCAAATCATGAATATCCTTGGAATCAATTCCTTTTAGCCACTCTATTAAGTCTTCATCTTCGGTTAACTCAATTGAAATAATATTACCATTCATAAAAAGTAAAAAATCATCCAGATAAAAATCCAGGTAATTACCATCATTCTCCTTATACCTGTAAAAGGGAATTTCATCTCTTCCCGAAAATATATATACCAGATCGCCATTATAAAGGGGAAGGGCTGATATGCTATCTTCACCGGGTCCTGTAATCCATTCAAAATCTGATTTTGAAAAGTTAGTATAAGCCTCACATCCCTTTAACTTAACAATTTTATATTGTTCATTCCGGCTGTTTTTAATTATAAAATGCCCGGTGCTAACTACCAGGGCTGTCGCTACTATAATTAATATTAACTTTTTCATGTCAGTTTATTATTTGAGGAATATGTTATAAAAAACGAATTTATTAAAATAAAATTATATCTGTCAGAAAACTAAAATATTAATTCATTTTACCACAAGCTTTCTGCAAATTTCGTAAAACTTTTTCACCTTCCAATAATGTCTGAATTATTTTTGTAGATAGAAAAAAAATATGATAAATTTGCTCCTGCTTTTAAGCTGGCGGAAATAGCTCAGTTGGCAGAGCACGACCTTGCCAAGGTCGGGGTCGCGGGTTCGAGTCCCGTTTTCCGCTCT
>CAZFQS010000029.1:0-34919 GCA_964521285.1 uncultured Bacteroidales bacterium
CATGATCCGGCAAATCCTGCCAGTATAGCCAATAATAATATCTGGTGGATACTGGAAGATAAAGACGATAATTTCTGGTTAACAGATGGCTCATTCCTTGATAAATATATTAGAAAAAGTGATTCATTTATTCATCTCGAAAATGGATTATTGCAACCGGATTGTATAAATAATGAAGAAATTTACAAGGAAGTCAATGGAGAATTATGGTTTGGCAACTGGTATGGATTACACAGGATTATACCTCCTTTTACACAAACTTCTGAGCATTTTATACGCGCCAGCAAAGTAATTTTATATAAGAATGTTCCCGATGATCCTCATAGCTTAAGCCATAATTGGGTTAACTGCATTCATTATAGCCGAGTCTATCAGCCGGGAACACTTTGGCTGGGCACATACGGCGGAGGATTGCACAGGATGATAAAGAAAAAAGAAAAAGGGACAGATAAACTTATTATTCAGTTTAAACATTACAGGGAAGCCGATGGTTTGCCCAGCGACATAGTATTTGGAATATCTGAAGATAAGCATGGGTACCTGTGGATTAGTACAAATAACGGGCTGACAAAATTTAATCCGGAAAAAGTAACTTTTAAGAATTATGATGTCAGAGACGGACTGCCAACTAACCAGTTTTGCTGTTTTGAATCATACCAGAACAAAGATGGTAAAATATTTTTTCCAACCGGGAATGGTATAGTAGCATTTTACCCTGATAGTATAAGGGACAATCCCGATATCCCCCCTATTGTAATAACCGATTTCAAACTTTTCAATAAATCCGTTCCTGTGAGTGAAAATTCACCTTTAAAGAAACCAGTCACCTATACAAAAAAAATAGAACTGCCTTATAATAAAAATTACCTGGGATTTGAATTTGCAGCTTTGAATTATGTCAATACAAGCAAAAACCAGTACAAATACATGATGGAAGGCATTGATAAAGAATGGGTAGATGCAGGCACAAGGAGGTTTGCAGATTATCCGAACTTAAAACATGGCAGATATACATTTAAGGTTATAGGCTCAAACAACGATGGTGTATGGAATAAAGTTGGAGCATCCGTCAAAATTATTATCCATCCGCCCTGGTGGAAAACTAAGCTGGCATATGTCATTTATTTTGTGGCATTCGCAGGCTGCTTATATGCTTTTATTAAGAGAAGGGAAAGAAAACATATAAGGGATAAAGAAGTACTTGAAAAAAAGGTTAAGGAGCGTACAACAGAACTGCATAAGGCAAATACAGTTCTTGAAGAACAAAAAGAAGAAATCCAGGCAGCCAATGAGGAACTTCTTCAACAAAGGGAGGAGCTTCAGGCAACTTTGGAAAATCTGCAGCGGACCCAGGAGCAGCTCATTGAATCAAAGAAAATGGCAGCTTTGGGAGGTCTTGTAGCTGGTGTGGCACATGAAGTTAATACACCTGTTGGAATCACCATTACAGCAGCATCAGGCCTGATGGTAGAAACCAAAAAGATGGCAGACCTTTATAAAGAAAATAAAATCAGCAGAGCAGAATTCAAGGATTACCTGAATACCACAAATCAGTCAGTAAAACTTATTCTGTCAAATATGGAAAGAACTGCAACCATGATCCAGAGTTTTAAGCAGGTTTCTGTTGATCAGTCCACTGAAAGCAAACGTACCTTTAAACTGAAATCATACACAGAAGACGTTATCCGAAGCCTGTATCCAAAACTTAAGAACAGGAAAATTCATATTAGTCTGGATATTAATGAGGAACTTGAAATTGACAGCTATCCCGGAGCCTATTCCCAGATTATAACTAACCTGGTCTTAAATAGCATTACACATGGATTTGGCGAAAAGGATGACGGAAAGATTGAATTAAAAGCTATTAAAAAAAATGGAGAACTTATAATAGAATATAAGGATAACGGTAAAGGTATTTCAAAGGAAAACCAGAAAAAGATATTTAATCCTTTTTTTACAACTAATAAAAAGGTGGGTACAGGATTAGGGATGCATATAGTATACAATTTGGTAACCCAAAAACTAAAGGGTAATATTGAATGCGACAGTAAGCCAGGGGAAGGGGTTTTATTTAAAATGCAGATTCCGATGCTCAACCCTCTAACTACCCTAACAGGGGAGAAACAACAAAATGCAATTAATATAAAAAAGAAAAAAACTTAAACCATGAAAAAATATTGGCTTTTTAGTATAATTATCTTCTTCACTTTTTCAGCATTAACTGCACAGCTGAATAATAATATGAAGCTCACAAGGATAACCATGGAAGATGGGCTCCCAAGTACAAGTTTAAATCTTATTTTCAAGGATAGCAAAGGATTTATGTGGATAGGCACTTGGGAAAGTGGCTTATACCGGTATGACGGGTATTCATTTACTGAGTTTAGATATGATTTTGAAAGATTTGAAAAAGATACAAATGTTTATTTGACTGAAGTTGCGATCCATTGCATGTTGGAAGACAAAAATGGAATTTTATGGATAGGCAGTAATAATGGATTATTTAAATGCAATCCTGTTGAATCTGAGAATATATCAAAAAGATATATGTTGAATAAGTTTGACTGGCAAAAAAATGAAATATATGCAATTCATGACGACAATAAAGGTAATTTATGGCTTGGACTACGAAGCGGAGACAAGGTTGCTATATTTAATAAAATAAAGGAAGAATTTCGCTATATAAAACTTAATCCTAATGTAGTGGATAGCATGGATAATGAAAATTTTACTATTCGCGCAATCATTCAGGATAAAAATAATAACATATGGTTTGGCACGTCAAAAGGATTATATAAATACAATCAAGTAAAGGAAATAGTTAATGTATACAGGCCTGTACCGGAAAATATATTTAGTCTCTCTAACTTGATAACATATGTTCTCTATGAAGAAAGATCAGATATGATATGGGTAAGTAGCAGGAGAGGTTTGTATATTTTTAATAAAAAACAGGAAACATTTGAACTAAAATATCCTGAAGTTTTTGATGAAGAAAATGAATGGGGGAATAGCATATATGGCTTAAAAAAAGACAATTCCGGAAATATATGGTTCAGAACGTATAGAGGGATATATTGTTTTAAACCCGGCACAATACAATTATCGTTTAAAAAAATTTATTGGTCTCAACAAGCTGATATATGGATTACATCATTAGAGTTCGATGAATCTGACAACATCTGGTTCGGAATTTGGGGTGAAGGAATTAATATAATTACCGTTGAAAGTAAAAACTTCAGGGCGTTACTGGCTGATAATAATCCGAACAATCTGAATTCGGGTCCTTCTAGTGTATGTGAAGACAATGAAGGAAATATATGGATTGGAACATGGGCGACCGGATTAACAAAATATAACAAGAAAACGGAAGAATTTACACATTATTTGTACGATCCAAAGGATTCAACCAGTTTAAGTGGAAATACAATAAGTTATGTATACCAGGACAATACAGGTACATTATGGGTAGGAACAGATGGATTCGGGTTGAACAAAATGATCATTACAAAAGATGGCCGGGTTCAATTTAAACGGTATTTGCATGATCCTGAGAATCCGGGTAGTATAGGTAGTAATAAAATATTCAGAATTATTGAAGATAAAGAAAAAAACTTATGGATATTAGTTTATAATAGCATCAATAAATATGACAGAGAACGTAATGTATTTGTTCATTTGAATTTAGAACCTGATTGTATTAATTCTGGTCCATGCGAACTGGAAGTAATGCAAAACGAAATGTGGTTTGCCAGATGGAATCAAATAAATAGAATCATTCCTCCTTATACAGTAATATCAGATTATAAAATAAAAGCCAACCGAATTATTCAATATAAACATGACCCTGATGATCCATTAAGCATGGCGTGTGATAATTTAACAAATACTTTCTGTATAAGTCATATTTATCAACCCGGGACACTTTGGTTTGGAACAACGAAAGGTTTAGGTAAAATGATGAAAAACAGGAATAAGGAGAAAATTAATCGTTCTGTTATTTTTAAATATTATACAAAAGAGGATGGTTTTACAGGTAATACTATTAAGGGAATTTTAGAGGATCGATTTGGTAATTTATGGATTAGTGCGGATAAGGGATTGTTTAAATTTAATCCTCGCAATGAATTATTTACTAATTATTCTGTTCTCGATATGTTCAATTCAAACGTTTTTACCGGATGGGAACCTTATATTGACAAGGAAGGATTAATGTATTTTCCACACTTATATGGTCTTTTAATAGTAAATCCCGATAGTATGCATAGCCATATAAATATAGCTC
The DNA here is from genome assembly GCA_964521285.1 of uncultured Bacteroidales bacterium. Lineage (GTDB taxonomy): Bacteria > Bacteroidota > Bacteroidia > Bacteroidales > UBA10428. The sequence continues at coordinate 4,286 of CAZFQS010000029.1, forward strand.
CGGTAATAATAACAGATTTTAAGATAAATGGTAAGCGTGCAAATATTGGTGAAAATTCTCCTTTAAAAAAGTCGATTTCTTATACAGAAAAATTTGAATTACAACATAATCAGAATTACCTGACCTTTGAATGTGTTGTTTTAGACTATACTGACCCTGAAAGAAACCAGTACAGATATAAACTGGAAGGTCTTGATAAGAATTGGATTAATGCCGGAACCATGAGAATAGCTAATTATTCAAATTTAAAACATGGCAAATACATTTTCAGAGTTCAGGGGGCAAATAGCAACGGGATATGGAATACAGAAGGTGCTTCAATTAAAGTTATCATCAAACCACCCTGGTGGAAAACCGCAGTTGCTTACATTTCGTATATTGTGCTGGCTTTTCTACTTATAGGAGGATATATACAATTACGTACCTGGCGCTTAAGAAAAGAAAAAGATGAGCTGGAGAAACAAGTTAAGGAACGCACTATCCTGATCCAGGAAGCCAATGAAGAGCTTCTTCAGCAAAAGGAGGAAATACAGACTACCCTTGAAAATCTCCAGCAGACCCAGGAGCAGCTCATTGAGTCGGAGAAAATGGCAGCTTTGGGAGGTCTTGTAGCTGGTGTGGCCCATGAGATAAATACTCCAGTGGGGATTACTGTTACAGCAGCTTCCGGACTGATGGAAGAGACTGAAAAAATGGCCAGCCTTTACAAAGAAAATAAAATCAGCAGGGCAGAATTCAAGGATTTCCTTAACACGACAAATCAGTCAGTAAAACTTATTCTGTCAAATATGGAAAGAACAGCAACTATGATCCAGAGTTTTAAACAGGTTTCTGTTGATCAGTCCACTGAAAACAAACGTAATTTTAAATTGAAATCGTACACAGAAGACGTCATCCGAAGCCTGTATCCAAAACTAAAGAAAAAGAAGGTTTATATTAACCTGGATATTGATGAAGAACTTGAAATTGACAGCTACCCGGGAGCTTATTCCCAGATTTTAACTAACCTGGTATTAAACAGCATTACCCATGGATTTGATGAAAAGCATAAAGGAAAGATTGAACTAAAGGTCATTAACAAACATGGGGAACTTATATTGGAATATAAGGATAATGGCAAAGGGATCTCAAAGGAAAACCAGAAAAAAATATTTAATCCGTTTTTTACAACCAACAAAAAGATAGGCACTGGATTAGGATTGCATATAGTATATAATTTAGTAACACAGAAGTTAAAGGGAAATATTGAATGCAACAGCAAACCAGGGGAAGGAGTTTTATTTAAAATACAAATACCGTTAAAATAAATAATGCAATGGAAATAGAACATACAGACAATTTATTTGAGTCAGAATTAAATTCTGATGACAAAGATCAAAAACTTTTTACCGATGAACCGGAGAAAGAAGACAAAAAAGTAATCTCAAAACAGGTTAAACCGGAGGAACCGGAAGATTCCTGGAAAGTACTGGTAGTGGATGATGAGGAAGATGTTCACAGTGTTACCCGAATGGCTTTAAAAGGATTCACCTTTAAAGAAAAAGAGATTCAATTCCTTCATACATACTCTGCAAAGGAAACAAAAAAAATTTTATTGGGTAATCCTGATATCTCCCTGATTTTTCTCGATGTAGTAATGGAAACAAACAATGCCGGACTTGACCTGGTTAAACATATACGGAACAAATTGAATAATCATCTTACACAGATTGTGTTAAGAACAGGATATCCGGGACAGGCTCCGGAAAGAGAAGTAATTGTTGAGTATGAGATCAACGACTACAAAACAAAAACTGAACTAACAACATTCAAGCTATTTACAGTTACACTGGCAAGTTTACGGGCTTACGATTCCATGATTCATCTGGAAAACCTAAGGCAAAACCTGGAAGTTAAAGTAAGAGAACGAACTTCAGAACTTGAGAGAAAGAATTACCAGATTATGGAAATGGATCAAATGAAAACACGGTTCTTTTCTAATGTATCACATGAGTTTCGCACTCCACTGACTTTAATATTAAGTCCGCTTGAAGGTATGCTAATGAAAGAGAATCTTGAAGAAAAGGATAGGGACAATCTCGAAATGATGTACCGGAATGCAGTTCGTTTGCTGGGACTTATAAATCAGTTACTTGATCTGTCAAAAATAGATGCCGGCAGACTAAAAGTCGAATTAATTGAGTATGATATTTATAAAGTATTAAGAATGATAGCCAGAAGTTTTACTCCGATGGCAGAAAGAAAGAAAATAGAATATCGCGTTGAAATTCCGGATGGAGAACTTATAACCTATTTTGACCGGGACAAGCTTGAAAAAATCATTACTAATCTTTTAACCAATGCTTTCAAATTCACCCCTGAACAGGGAAAGGTATCCTGTAAAATTAAATTTAATGACAAGAAAGAAGGTATGATTAAGAGCTCCCTGGAAATTATTGTACAGGATTCAGGACGTGGCATACCTGCTGAACAGCTGGAAAAAATTTTCGACAGATTTTATCAGGTTGCAGATACCTGGAAAAATGGAATCAGCGGTACAGGGATAGGTCTTTCGCTGACAAAGGAATTAATTACATTACAGCACGGAAAGATAGTTGTTGAAAGCAAGCCTAATGAAGGAAGTCGCTTTATAATAAGACTGCCATTAGGAAAGGACCATCTTAAGGAGCATGAATTTGAAGTAAAGAAACCAGAGGAAATAAAGGAAGATGTACTGATAATAAAATGCAGGATGCATGACGATGATGCTATTGATTATAAGAGCGAGGATTTTATTTCTGAAGAAGTTGACCAGCCTGTTGTATTGATTGTTGAAGATAATGCTGATGTTCGTCAACATATATGTGAGAATTTTGAGAATGAATACGTGGTAAAACAGGCAAAAAACGGAAAGGAAGGCTGGGAAAAAGCAACTGCTCTTGTCCCTGATCTAATTATGTCTGATGTGATGATGCCGGAAATGGACGGAGTGGAATTATGTAAAAAACTTAAAACTGATGAACGCACGAGTCATATTCCTGTAATTTTGCTTACTGCCAAGGCTGATGTGGAGAATAAAATAGAAGGACTGGAAACAGGTGCTGATGATTACATCACAAAACCTTTCAATATTAAAGAGCTGTTAACAAGATCGAAGAACTTAATTGAACAAAGGAAGAAGCTGCGTGAGAAATATACACATCAGATAGATTTAGAACCTGGTGAAATAGATGTAGAATCAGCAGATGAGCGTTTTCTTAAACGTTCTCTTGAAGTAATTGAGAAAAATATGGGCGATTGTGATTTTGATGTAAACAACTTTTTTCCTGAGATGAACATGAGCAGAATGCAGTTATTCAGAAAGCTTAAAGCCCTGGTTAACCAGACACCCAGTGAACTCATCCGGAACATGAGATTAAAACGGGCAGCACAATTAATGAAGCAAAAATTCGGGAACATAGCTGAAATAACATATGAGGTCGGATTTAATAATCTTTCGTATTTCGCAAAATGTTTCAAAGAGAAGTTTGGTGTTTTACCCTCAGAATATAAATAGGGGACAGCGGTCCTAACTTATTGAGGGTAAGTACCCTTAGGGGCGCTATCCCCTATTTGAAAACTTCTTTATATATATTAACGGGGAAATCTTTTTTTAATAAAGTGAAATCACTAAATCCAAGGTCCTTTGACTGCTCTAAATACCTGATGCATAATGCAATATTGTTATGCCGCAGTGCATTTAATGCATTGAAGTAAAATACATCCGGATTTTCAGGTTCCAGATTTTCGTAAAGTGTAAGGAGTTTTTCAATGAGGCTGTTATCTCTTTGTTCATAAACAGCTGCACTTGTTACCGAGTAAAGTAATATTCCCAGAAAAGCCCTTGTACGTGAATAAGAATAAGTAATTAAAGAATCTTTGGCCCCTTTCGTATTGTCATCGATATTATCAATTGCGTCAAGCCACCAGTTAATGTCTTTTGTAAATAAACACCTGTAATAATCCTTATGGCGTGCCATCTCCATTTTTAAAATTTCTTCAAAAGAAAGGAAATAGGTTTTAATACTCTGATTGTTATTCATCTCCTTTAATTCAGCCAGGAAAATTTCTTTATTGTTATCATCACATGTTTTGTAAGCTTTTTCCAGTACTTTAAATGCCGACAGGTACTCCTGAGCGGACAACAGGCTGTCTTTTTTATCTAAGAAAGTTTTTATGGGGGTTTCAGTAATATTTTCCAGAAGCCCCGACTTTAAAAATAAAAACGATATGCTTTCTTTAATTATATCAGATGGCGGCCATTCATGTTTTCCATTAAAATACAAAGAGATAAAATCAGGTTTCCGGACTAAAATATTAGTTGGAGAGTAGTATTGTTCAATAAAATTAAAGTCCTTAATTCCTGACACAACTACCAGGGGAAAGTCTGTTTTCATAAGCATATTATTTTGGGGCCCCGCACCGCACATCATTACTCCCTTGCAGTTATTGTTTAGTGCATATTGAAAAGCCATACGTGCACCTCCCGAAAAACCAGAGTAAAAAATGTGGACGTTATCCGCAGGTAGTTCCTGCAAAGCAGACTCTACTGCCTGTTTAATGAGAACATCATAACGGGGAGTATTGTTGCGGACATTATTAAGGCCAATAACAACAAACTTATAATCCTGAAGAGCAGGCTTGAACTTGTTAGCCGCAAGCTTACCATTACCATGAGGGTCTATTAATACGAATAATGGTAGTCTACCCTTGTATATTTTGGGCATGGCATAGGCATAGTATTGTGTATTACCTTCAACAGTCTCAATCTTTTGCCTGGTTGCTATATTATCTGTATTTACAATAAAAGAGGTATTTTCTTTATTATCCTGAGGTGATTTTTCTTTAATTTGGCAGGATATAACAGAAAAAAGTGCGCCAAGACAAATAACTCTGAAGTATATCATATCCTTCAATAATTAAATAAAAATTTAAAACTTGTATGTCTCTTCAACCTCAACAATTGTTTTTGGAATAGGTTTACCAAGAATTCTGTTTCCTGTACTGGTAATTAATACATCATCTTCAACTCGTATACCGCCAAAATTCATATAGTTATGCAATGCATTATAATTGATAAAAGACTCATATTTCTTTTCACTCTTCCACAAATCAATTAATGTAGGTATAAAATATATACCGGGTTCTACTGTAAGAATTATTCCCTTTTCGAGTTTACGCCCGAAACGTAAAAAAGCTGTCCCAAACTGAGTACTTCTTTTGTGTTCATCATCATAACCTATATTATCCTCTCCCAAATCTTCCATATCATGAACATCAAGTCCCATAAGATGGCCTAAACCATGAGGAAAGAATAATGCGTGTGCACCGGAAGCGACTACTTCTTCAGGATCCCCTTTCATTAGTCCGATATCTATCAATCCTTCAGCTAATGTTTCAGAAGCTTTTTGATGAATATATGCATAGGAAATACCAGGCTTCATTAATCTTAAAGAGCTATCCATCATCGCAAGTACCAGATTGTATATTTCGGCTTGCACCTGGGTGAATTTGCCGCTCACAGGAGTTGTTCTTGTTATATCTGTAGCGTAGTGCATCGGACTTTCATTACCCATGTCAAGAATCATCAATTGCCCGTTCTTAAGAGTGTTTTCATGAGATTCGTTATGCAGTATTTCTCCATGAACCGAACAGATAACAGGAAAAGCCAACATGCAATCCTGCTGAAGACCAAATCCTTCAACCATTCCGGCAATCAGGCTTTCCTTGATTCCCGGCCTGCAGTTGTTCATGGCCATAATATGTTGCTGACGGGTGACATTGTCAAGCGTGGTTTCAATTTCTTTTACTTCATCATCGTCCTTGATAATACGTAATGAACAAACGGCATGTATCAAATCCGGAGAGAATCCATTTTCTATATCAGTTACAGTTTTATCCAGCAGTTCGGATAACAATATGGTTTTTTCTCCCCGGTAAGGAGGTAAATAATGTATTTTTCTGTTTCTCATCAGGGCTTTCTGCAAATAGTCTTTAAGAGAATTGTCAGGCATGGTTTTAGTAACTGCGACTTTTTCGGCCCTGTCTTCAATTTTTTCAAGTGGGCCTGTCCATATAAGATCATCAATAGTAAAAACCGGACCGAAGACTATTTCTTCTCCTGAATCCACATCGATAACTCCGGCAAGACCTTCCGAATCAAGCCCAAAGAAGTACAAGAAATTACTGTCCTGTCTGAACCGGTATACATTGCTTTTATAGTTAACCGGGGATCTCTGATTTCCGGGTAGTAATATTATTCCTCCGGAAATTTTTGATATCAGTGTTTTGCGTCTGTCTATATATTTTTGCTTTGAAAATAGTCTTTCCATAGTCTCTTCCTTTATATTATTTTGTCTATTTAAACTGAAGTTATATTTCTCTAAAGTTATAAAAAAAAGAGACAGCGCCCTTACTTCACAATAGTTTAGATTTACAAGGGACAGAGCCCTTACTTCCTGACAGCCTATTATATTTGAGAAATTAAAACAAGGGAGCTGTCCCCTTTTTTCCCTTTTATATGTTGCAAACTTTTGTTATATTTCATTCTTTAAAATATAAAGTCTTAATTCTTATAAAACATTAATAAAACCTTAAAGCTTATGAAACAATTTAACCGAAAATGGCTAAGCCATTTATTAATGAAGGGCATTTTTGCATTACTCATTTTTACTTTCTGCAATTTTGCACTTTGGTCTCAGGAAATTACAGTTACAGGAACTGTAATAGCTGCATTGGATAATGCGCCTTTACAGGGTGTGAACATCATTGTTAAAGGCACATTAACAGGTACTGTAACAGATTTAAATGGTAAGTATGAAATTACTGCTCCTTCAGCAGATGCGGTCCTGGTTTTTTCATATCTGGGCTATCTGTTGGAGGAAATTGATATTGCAAATCGAACACAGATTGACATATCAATGATTGAACACCTTGAAGCATTGGATGAAATTGTTGTTATAGGTTACGGTGTCCAGAGGAAAAGTGACCTTACGGGTTCTGTAGCTTCAGTTAGTGCTGAGGAACTTCAGAAGATTCCTTATTCAAGATTTGAAAACGCTTTACAGGGTAAAGCTGCCGGAGTCCACGTAACACAGAATACAGGTGCTCCGGGATCAAATGTTACAGTCCGTGTACGTGGTATTTCTACCATTACTACAGTTGACGGAATACCTCAGGGGGAACCCATATGGATTGTAGATGGAATAGAGACATCACCCGATTTGGTTAATGTAAATGACGTGGAATCCGTTGAAATTCTCAAAGATGCATCTGCAGCTGCCATTTACGGTGCGAATGCGGGAAGTGGTGTTGTTTTAATAACTACTAAAAAAGGTAAATCAGGGAAGCCTGAAGCAAGCATTAAGTATGAGAGAAGTATTCAAACTATTCCAAACAGAGTTGATATTGCAACAGCTTCGGAAATGGGCCGAATGTATACTGAAATGGAAGCTATACAAGGCAGAGATGAATTTACATTTCATAATTATAATTCCCTGACAAATTACGATTACCAGGATTTGATATTCAGAAATGCAATTGTGGATAATCTTGATTTTAATGTTTCAGGAGGTAGTGAAAGGTTGACTGCTTATCTGGGACTGGGTTATGTCAACCAGGATGGTATTCTGGAAAATACTAATTATAAGAAACTTAATATTCGTTTAAATAGTGATTATAAAGCAGCAGACTGGTTAAAAATAGGAGAAACAATGGCTTTTACCAAATCCAATAATTTTGGATTTGAACAGTGGCAATATATGAATGAATATGAATCTCCTATCACCAATGCTATTAGTGTTCTCCCTTATATTCCACCTTATGCTGCCGACGGAAACTGGAACAGGGACTCCGTAGGAGAAGCAAATCCTCCCATGTCAAGAATAGAATTACTAAATAAAGAATTTAAAGAGCATGAAGGGAGAGGTACTTTTTATGTTATTATCGAGCCTTTAAAAAATCTAACATTTGAATCGCGAATTAGTGGTGGGGTGGAATTTAAAGATGATTACCAGTTCTATCCTACTTATAATTTTGGTCCTGCTGCCGGCGAATTTAACAATATTCCGAAGATATTTAGACGTATGGAACAAAACTTCGATTATAACTGGGAAAATATAATTTCATACAATACAGTTCTTCTTGATAATATTAATTTAGGAGTTATGGGAGGATATGGAGTAGGACAGAGTAAATACCAGCAGATGAGCGGAACACGCCAGTATTTGATTTCAGAAGCTCCTGAGCAGTGGTACTTCGATTCAAGTTCAGATGATACTACTTTAACTCAATTAGTCGACGGAAGAGGCTCCGAATCAGCAAGTTATGCATATGTTGGACGTATCAACATAGATTATAAAGGGAAATATTTATTTCAATCAAACTTCAGGCGTGACTATTCATCAAAATTCGGACCTAATAATCGCGTAGGAAACTTTCCGTCATTTTCAGTAGGATGGAAGTTTTCTGAAGAAGAATTTATCAGAAATAATTTAAACTTTTTATCTTTTGGTAAGTTACGCTATGGCTGGGGTAAGACGGGAAATTCTGCTATCCGTGATTATGCTTATTATGCTACAGTGAGTTATCAGACACATTTCAGCTATTCATTTTTAAATTCAAGCAGCTCATCATCTTCAGGTGCAGCTCCGGATGTATTAGCTAATAAAGGAGTTCACTGGGAGGATATTGTATCACAAAACTATGGGGCAGATTTGGCATTTTTAGGTAACAAACTAAGTTTAACAGTTGAAAGGTTTGAACGCTCTAATAAAGGGATGCTTGTACCAACAACTATTCCCGGTTACGCGGGTTGGACTGTCAGGGATCCAAGCCAGGAAAGCGGCAATGTTGATCCCAGGCCAATTGATAATATCGGAAAAATAACAAACAAAGGATGGGAATTAACTGTCGGATGGAAAGATTCCTTTGGAAAGCTGAAATATTCTGTGGATATAAACTATACGTATGTTAAAAATATGGCTACGGATTTGGGGCCTGACTCTGTCAGAAATACAGGTGGTGCCAGAGGACTGGCCGGTTATATTTGCCGTACCGAGACAGGCGAGGAAGTTGGAAATTTTTATGGATTTCAGATTGAAAGGATGTTTCAGGAATCAGACCTGGGGGTTAATGAAGATGGAGATACTGTAATCACCAATCAGCCATATACTGTAAGACCAAATGGCGATTTTGTATATGCTCAGCGCGATGCTCAACCAGGTGACTTTAAATTTATTGACACGGATAATAATGGTAGAATTGCTAATGATGACAAGGTAGTTATAGGTAATCCTTTTCCAAATCATTTGCTGGGAGTGAGTATGAATTTTGAATACGGAATGTTTGATTTATCCATGTTCTGGCAAGGTGTTTTTGGAAATGAAATTTTTAATGCCACCAAATATTACCTGTATAACAATAATGGAGGATTTAACTGGAGTGCTGATTATGTAAATGATCATTATCGCGGCAAAGAAATTGTAGCCAGAGATGTAGATGGCAATGTAATTGCTACTTTTCCTGAAAATAAAGATTCCGAGAATCCACGCTTAGATCCCGAGAACGATAATGATAACTTCGGCAGAATCTCTGATTTTTACATAGAGGATGGTTCTTATCTTCGTTTAAAAAATATTCAGCTGGGAATAAGTTTACCTCAGACCTGGCTAAGAAAGGTTGCCCTGAACGATTTAAGGATATATGTAGGGGCGGTAAATCTTCTGACTTTCACAAAATATTCAGGGATGGATCCTGAAATATACCAGGAAGATCCGTTAACTGCTGGTATTGATAAAGCCTCATATCCGCAGCCCCGTTCATTTATTATTGGAACCAGGATTAAATTATAGTTAGTTAATATTAAAATTATAATAGTATGAAATACTTAAATCATATATTTATTTTACCTGCACTCACTGTAATATTAATTACAGGGTGTATGGAAGAAGAAGACCTTGACTTAAAACCAACTGCAAGGGGAACAACAGAGACTTTTTATGAAAGTGAAGAGACTATTGATGCAACAGTAACGGCTGCTTATGGTGAATTATGTGCCCGTGAAGTTTTTGATAAAGATTACTATCTGGTGGTTGGGTCAATACCTGCTGATGATGTTGAGTGCGGTGGCGAAAATATCAGCGATTACCCGAATGCACAGCATTACGATCAATTAACACATACCTTAAGTGATGAAACTCCTCTTCTGGAAATTTACCGGTATTGTTATAAAGGATTAAGATTGTGTAATACGGCACTTGAACGTTTGGCCACTGCTAAAGATTTAAATCCGGACATTTCGGACAATTTTATTTCAAGACGTACCGGGGAAATGAAATTTTTGAGTGCTTGGTATCATTTTACCCTGGTACAGGTATTTGGAGGTGTTCCGATTGCTGATGAGCCTGTTCAGCCAGCAGATTTTTTTTCAGGCAGGAAAAGCATTAAAGAAGTATTTAGCTCTGCTGAACAAAATCTCAAAGATGCCATTGGAGTGCTACCTGAAAAAAAGAATTTAGGTGCACAGGTTGGCCGTGCAACAAAAGGAGCAGCACAGGCACTTTTATCCCGTTTGCTGATATATGAATCTAGCTATGCAAAAAATTATCCGGGGGATAAAAGGTTTGGAGGTTGCCAGGAGCGCTGGCAGGAAGCTCTGGATTATGCTGAGGCCGTTATTAATTCTACTGATAATTATAGTCTGGTTGGCTACAATGGTGAGCGATATTCTTCCTGGAGAACAGGTTTATATGGGGGAGATATTGATGGTTACAGGTGGCTGTTTACTGTAAATGGTGATAATAGTTCAGAAAGCATTTTTGAAATCCAGAGTGTTAATGACCTCCTTGGATGGGGTTCTACAAGGGGGAATATTATGTCAGTCTATCAGAGTGTAAGGGAATATAAAACAAGGGATGGAGAATCAGGCGATTACGGAGGATGGAGTTTCAACTGTCCGACAGAGCATCTGATTAGCGCTTTTGCAAATTCAGATCCGCGTGAAACTAATTTGCATTCTCAACCCTGCAATGAAACAGATGACCCCCGATTTGCCACTACTGTCGGACGTGAAGGCGATTCCATACTCCTTGGTGAGGATTATGAATTTGTACTGATGGGCTTTGATAATTTACCCACCGGTACTATAGGTCGCAAATTTGAATGTGGCTGGGATGAATTCTGGGGTAATGGCGATATTTGGGCAGGTCCTTATAATGTACGGTTAATACGTTTGGCAGAGATTTATTTAATAGCTGCCGAAGCTGCCGTCATGGTGAATAATCAGTCTAAAGCCCTGACATATATAAATGCAATACGCACACGGGCGCGTAATTGCGGCACCACAGGTTATCCAGAAGATTTAACTGCTGTTTCATTTGAGGATGTTGTTCATGAACGCCGTCTGGAGCTGGCCTGTGAACCGCATCGCTACTTTGATCTGGTTCGCTGGGGGCTTGCAGAAGCTTTTCTGGATGGAGTTAATGTGGCTGCAATGGGGCCTGATTTCAGGATAGACTTTGAACCGGGTAAACATGAATTTTTCCCGATACCTCTTACCGAGGTACAATTAAGCAAAGGAGCCCTGGTTAATTATGAGCCGTGGCAGTGATAAAGTATTTATATAGATAATTATCTTTTCTGCAGGGGACAGCGTCCGGGGACTGTGTCCTTTTTGGGCGCTGTCCCATTTTAAAATTATACCCGTTTTTATTCAGGTGACAGCATTATGTTAAAAAAATTGCTGTCTGTGAAAAGTTAAGGTTTTTATAAAAGCATTTTGATATATTTACACGCTTATTATAAATCATAAAAAATCCGGAGAAATTAAGATGGAAATTAAAAAATCTCTCTTTAACTTACTGCCGAAGGGAAAAAATTAATAGTCATGGAGGCTAGTTCCTCTGTTACTGAGCTGGATATAGCTCATTTCAGCCCAGGCATCTATTTACTGCAAATTGCATCCCCGGAAAAGATATTTGTAAAAAAGATAATTAAAGAATAAAAACGGTTTTAAATTCATATTAATCTTGCTTATTATGAAACGAAATGTTTTTTCATTGATTAATTATAGCCGGCTGGTTTTTCTGCTTATTGCGTTAACAGGACTATCAGGATGTGACCGGAAATCTAAACAGGAAAGATTAATAATATGTAAGGAGGGATATTTTGAAATGCCCGGCCTCAATGTACTGGTTTATAATAATTCCTTTTCCGAAGGCCATCAGGGAGGAGTGGAAATTATACAGCATGATAACCGGGTAGCTACTAACGGGAATTTGCGTCTGTGTCCGTCACCCGGACAGTGGCAGCCGGTACCTCAACTGGGTGAAGGTTTTGAAAAGATAGGATGCAGCCCTCAGCAGATTGGCCTGATAAGCAAAATTGTTGACACTCTGAATAATGAGATTAGTATGCCATGCCGTTATCCTGACGAAGGAAGATCGCGAAAGGGATTTAATCCTATCATATATCCTGATTTGGAACTAAACTATAATGTCAGGGTTAAAGCTGAGGGCCAGTCATTTACAATAACTGTGGATTTGGAACAACCTGTCCCTGAAAAATGGATAGGGCGGGTTGGTTATAATATTGAATTGTTTCCGGGAAATCTATATGGAAAAACTTATTTTATGGACAGTGTTGCCGGAACTTTTCCTCGTCAGGCTAACGGACCTACTTATTTTAATGAGGATAACGAAGCAGAAGCACTGCCTCTGGCAGAAGGAAATAAGCTCATTGTAGCTCCTGAAAGCGAGCTGTTCAGAATGAGTATTGAAAGCTTAAACAGTAAATTAGTATTGCTGGACGGCAGTCTTAAACACAACAACGGATGGTTTGTAGTCCGCTCGTTAGTTCCTGCCGGAGCTACAACAGGAGCTATACAGTGGAAGATTAATCCTCATGTAATCCCTGGCTGGAAAATGGAACCTGTAGTGCATATTACACAGGTCGGATATCATCCGAAACAGGAAAAAAGAGCTTATATAGAGTTGGATAAGAGAGAAAAGAATATTAATAAAGCAACTCTCCTTAGACTCGAAAAGACAGGTGAATTAAGTGTTGTGAAAGAACAAAAGCCTGAATTGTGGGGACAATACCTGAGGTATAAATATGTGAATTTTGATTTTTCGGAAGTAAAAAAGACAGGAATTTATTTGGTCAGGTACGGGGATACTGGCAGTAATCCGTTCAGCATTGATCCTGGCGTATATAAAAGACATGTATGGCAGCCAACACTGGAATACTTCCTGCCTGTTCAGATGTGCCACATGCGGGTAAACCAGAAATACCGAGTCTGGCATGGGGCATGTCACCTAGACGATGCTCTTATGGCCCCTCTCAATATAGCACATTTTGATGGTTATAACAATACTGCAGAGACTTCTACATTATCACCATTTAAGCCACTGGAGCATGTACCCGGATTGACCGCCGGAGGCTGGCATGATGCAGGAGATTATGACCTGAGAATTGAATCACAGGCATGGACAGTTATTGTTCTTGCACATGCCTATGAAGAGTTTGGTGTTAATTATGATGAAACATATGTTGATCAGCAGAATCGTCATGTTGAAATTCATCAGCCGGATGGAAAACCTGACCTTCTTCAGCAGGTGGAACATGGGGTTCTTGCTATCCTGGGAGGTTACTACCAGCTGGGCAGATTGTACAGAGGTATAATTGTTCCTACACTCAGACAATATGTGCATTTGGGTGATGCCGCTACCCAGACTGATAATAAAATCTTTACTGATGCTTCCATGTTATCAGAAGCTAATAATGTTGATGAGCTCTGGTACAAAAAGGTAGCCAACAGGTATTCAAACATTTTTGATCCTGAATTAAACCTGGACCAGGTAGAAGTTTATATCCCCGAGCTTGATGACCGGCTGGTTTTCACTGACACGAAGCCGGCCAGACAATTGTTGGGAGCAGCAAGCCTGGCGATTGCATCAAGGGTTCTGAAGGGATATAATGATCAATTGTCTGAAGAGTGTCTGATAGTAGCAGAAGAGCTATGGCATAAAAACAGACATGGTGAGGGTAAATGGGTGGAAACACAGAAAATTCATACCCTTGCGGAATTGATTATTACCACAAATAAGGACGAATATAAAACGGAACTTTGCGGGTTGAAATCAGTAGTTAAAGAAAATTTTGCCTGGGCAGGATGGTCAGTTGGCAGGGTTTTAGACCTTATTGATTGTCCTGAATTTGAGGATGCTTTAACAGAAGCAGCTATGGCTTACAAACCTGAACTGGATAGTATAATGTCTACTACTCCATTTGGCGCGCCACTGGAGAATGCTGAAATATTAGGATTTAGACAATACTTTTTAAATAAAGCATGGCCTCAGATATTTAGTTCAAAGCATTTATTTGCCACAGTCAATTACATATTAGGCTGCCGACCCGGTAATACTACCAATAGTCTGGTCTCAGGCGTTGGAGTGAAATCTCCGACTGTGGCCTATGGTACTAACAGGGCTGACTGGAGTTATATACCAGGAGGTACATTTTGGAACGCAGTAAATTTAGTAAGTCCGGATTTCGCGGAAGATAAAGTATGGCCATATTTATGGCAGGAAAGGGAATACATTATTACTTCACCTTGTTTTTTTATGTTTTCAGTTTTAGCTGCAGATAGACTATTGGAAGAAATGTAAAAGAGAGGGGACAGCGCCCGGGAGAGTTGAAACAACACCCTGCGGGAGCTTTCCTTGAACCCTGTACCCGTTTCATCATTGTCCTACCAGTACAAAAGGGGCCCAGTAATAAGGATATTTATATTTTTTAATCATTTCGCGCTGCGCAAGTGCCAGCGCTTCAGCAGCAGCCATGGTTTTCAGATGCTTGTGAAACTGAATCATCAGCTGTGCCGCAGGCTCGTCAGCCAGACTCCAGAGGCTAACAATAATAGACGGTGTCCCTGCATAGATAAATGCCCGGCTCAGTCCTACCAGCTCATCCCCACGGCTAATATCACCCAGTCCGGTCTGGCAGGCACTAAGGACAACCAGGCGTGCTTTTAAATCCAGTCCGAATACTTCATGCACGGTGAGTTGTCCGTCATTGCTCTCTGTAGGATGCATTAATAAATACGAGAACAGGGGCTGTTCCTTATTAAAATGACCGTGCGTAGCCAGATGTATTATATTGAAGTTTTCTGCTTCCTGTTTGAAAAAATCTTCAGTGATATTTTCCTTTTTTTTAATGGTTTTTTCAGGATAAAAAGCGGATATAGCATCCACCTCCCTGCTTGTTCCCGGTAAACCAAAGAAGGAGCCTATCATAATATCTCCCAGGGCCATTCCAAGAAAATTTTCTCCCATGGCAGGTGTTTTTTCTTTGCACTGAAGATAAACGTTGGAAGAAGGAGCATAAAACATCTGTTTTTTCTCAATAAGAAATTTACCCTCTTTATCTTTCAGCGCCTGAAATGGCAGAAAATGAAGCGGTCCATGGGGTATAATTCCTATGGATGTAAAATCATTAAGCACGGATTCAGCAGGTTGGATAATTGCCTCGTACAGTCTGGTTAAGCTTTCATTTTCTTTATCTTTTTGGCTGGCAATGACCTCCCTGCATTTCCGAATGATATCTATCATTTGTCCTGATGTGAGATTGATCGAAAAAATACTTACCTTTTTTTTCGTCACAATCCATAAAAACGTCCCTTCTTTACCGACCCAATACTCAAGTAAAGCAGTTGATTCATCAAGTGAAGACTGTATCTTTTCAAGTGGCGCCGGTTCGATGCTTATCAGTGAAGGGTAGGAGGAGTTCATAAGTTTGAGTTGCAGGATGACTTCGTTATATTCTTCCCGGGTTCGCTCAAGCTCCTCATTGAGTGACGATTGCAAAGTACGCATTGTCGCATCTCCGTAAAAGTCAAACAGGCTTTTTTGAATTTGCTTTTTCAGCTGCTGCATCTTAAAGCTTAGCAACTGTTCTTTTTCTATATAATCTTTGTCAGCTCCTTCGTGTATATCCGGCTTTTTGTTGGCCAGCATATCCAGGAATGCCCGGGCACGTGCCCTTTCTGAATAATAAAAAGCTTCCCTTTCCCTGTTCTGCTTGATTAATAACTGAATGAGCCTGTCGTATACATCAATTTTATTATCCAGGTAGATACTTTTAAATTCTTCGATGGTGAATTTTTCCCTTATGGACTCAATGGTTTCTATAGCCTTTTTATAGGAAACAATAGCTGAGTCTGTTTGCCCTTTTTTCTCATGAATCCTTCCCTTATGATACCATACCTGCCACAATAATTCCGGATTAGCAGTCAGTTTTAATACCCTGCTTAAGCCTGCATCAGCATCTTTTAATTTATTTAAGTCCACCAGGAGATGTGACATTCTGAGGGCAGCATTAGCTATACCCTCCTTAATGTGTGCCTGCTGAAAATAGTATTCAGCTTCCTTATTACAGATCAGGGCACTATCAATATCATGTTCCATAGCTTTTGCTTCAGCCAGCCTCAGGAAAGCAAGACCCGATCCGATGAATGCTCCTGCAGCAGTAAAATATGATTTGGCAGCCAGAAAATTATCCAGCCGCATGTCCAGTGATGCCTCAATGCTTTGTGATTGTATGTCCTGAGTTTCCCTCAGCTCCAGTGCTTTTTTATAGTACTCAGTGGCGCGCTCTGTATCGCCTATTTTTTTATAGGCATCTCCCACACCAACAGTGGCCCATAATATCTGTGGAAGGATGTTTGCCTTTTTTGCCTCTTCAAGGGCTGTCAGCTTGTGCTTGAGTGCTGTTTCATATTCTCCCCTGTACTCAAAAGCTTCACCCAGCACCTGGTGTTGCCTGGATGTATGCAGCAGGCTCTCTTCAGCGAGTCTGACAGAATAATTCAACAGGTTTTCCGCATGATGAAGATCTCCCATATCAGTGTAAATGCTTCCCAGGAAAAGGTTGGCTTCAATCTGGCCTTCCCTGGAGTCTATATCTTTGTATAATGTCATTGCTATCTGGCTGTTTTCAAGACTTTGACTATACATGCCAAGTGTAAGGCAGGCTTTAGCCAGCACCATTCGATTATCTGCCACAATTTTCTTAGGGAAGGTTTTTAAACTGGATGTTTCCATCCCTTCACTCATATCGAGGCAACGGTTGAGCTGACTGATGCCCTTTTTAATCTCTCCCATCATGATATATGACTTCCCTGATTCCCGGTAATCTTCTATTAACTGCAGCTGATGGTTATTAGAGGAATCAATTTCCATAGCATTGTTAATATAGATTAAAGCCTCTTTGAAATTTCCAAGAGCCTCGTGTGCATGTGCTATTTTTCTGCATAACTGGCTTTCCATTAACGGATTACGGTACATTCCCAGTCTGGCACTTGCCTCCAGGCTTTTCTTATAATGAATTATGGCCTGTTCATAATTATTCTGGTTGTTGTAATAATCGCCTTGCTGTTGTTCTCGTGTGACCAGTACAGACGGTGTGGAACAACCCAGTAGAATTAAGATTATCACAGCATAATATATAAATACTTTATTCATATACCCGGAGTAAATCCATTTTATTAGATATCTATACATTAAAATTGATATTGAAGTATAAGAATATATTGAGGATCAGCAGTATACGCACAACCCTTAAGAGGTATCTCAACAGACTGTACCAGGCGAAACCTTTTTATCTGAAAATACAGATAGGGATGGTAGATAAATGCCCATCTTTCAGAAACTGTGGTTTCTCCGTCAACTTCATCTCCACCGCCATAGAAATACATAACGTCATTCACAAGGGCTATCCATTCGTTAACGTGAAAATTGGCACTGCCCATAAAAGCTACTATATTTCCTGTTCTGAAGGATAGTTCATCTTCTCCAGGATTAATTACCTTGTTGCCACCAAAATAGTAGAAATACTCTGTTGTAAATGTAAAGGAATATGGATACTTCACTTTTCTAAGCCTTACATCTATGGCAAGAAGAGGTTCTCCTGTTCCCGGTGGAGCATCATAATTCTCCTCATCCCGTATGTTGGTTATATTTTTTTAGCCGGTATTAAAGCGAAAAGTTGTGCGTAAGGTTACGGATGGCCTTTTTGGTTTTTCAGTGAGCACCTGATAATACACTCCTAATTCCATATCACCAAGACCTTTGGCATCCCGTTGCCATTTATCCGATACGATAGAATCTACTCCCGGCCATTCCCGGATACTGGATGCACTCATTTTATTGCTTATATAAGGAACATACAGGTTTAACTGAAGCCTGTCGGTAAGCCCGTAATGAGCACCCAGAGCGATCGATTTGGTTTCTGCTGAGGCACTTTCGGTTGGGCTAATCCTTTTATTGCTTTCATTAAAAATCTTATCAGCAAATGTATGTGATAAAATTATGCCTGTCCTGAAAAATCCTTTTTGTAAAGTAGCCGGTTCAGTAATGATTGTTTGCTCCTTTATTTCTGTCGGAAGAAGATACTTTTCTGTCTGACCATATGCGATGCCATGACAAATTCCGATAACTAAAGTTATAAGTAATGTTCTTTTTCTGTATAGAAGGCCCTTTTTCATATATTAAAACTCTTTAATTGGGAAAAGGTTATAATTGATCCCTGTTTGAAAACTGAAAGGTGCCAGAGTACTTTTGCCTGATATAGACTGTCCAACTTTCTGATATAACCTGATATGGGGTGTGGCCTGTATTTCAAATCCTATAAAGAGAGAATTCAGGCTTATTTCATAATTACTTATTCTGGGACCATACTGCTCGCTCCACCCTCCGAAGGTATTCTCCGAAGAGAATCCACCAAAAATATCAAACCACGCAAAAGCCTGATAATCAATATGTATAGCCAGACTAAACATGTCATCAACCATGTAATTGTATTCATTGGACTGGTATTGGAATTCATTATTTTCTATTCTGTACTGCCAGTAAATATTTGTGGTTTCTTTATTTGACATCCAGTAATCCGAACGTAAGTTAACAGCCATTTTGCTGGTTCTGAATTTCCCCTGTATACCAATCAGAAATGCAGGTACTCCCTTTCCCGGGGGATTGATATTATGGTAATTGAAAATAAATGAATTGGTAAAACCTGCAACAGATTCTATTTGGTGTTCAGGATGTTCAGACCTGTATTTTGCGGTTGGGAGAGTGATTCCAAGAGAAATGCCTATGTCAAAAAAGGTTAGATTCAAAGGCAATCTGAGGAGTGAACCAATAAATAAATCTTCAAAGCCTTTAATTTCAGTGATTTCACTTTCATGGATGGCATTTTCAGAAATAAAAAGATATTTGACATTACTGCGTTGACTGGTTGAGATGTAATTCATTCCAACTGTAAGCTGGATATGTTCCAGAATTCCGTAACTGATATTAAACAGGTAACCATGCATAGCTGAAGCGATACCCTGATCCCTTAAATCACTTCTGGAGGAGTTATGATCGTACGATTTGGTGAAAAAGTCAAATGTGTAAAATGCATTGGTTTGAAGCTGGCCTTTATGCAGGGAGACAGGCCGGTCAACCACCCTTTCATTCAGAAGAATATCAATAGCATCCTGCCCGCTTGAATTTACCTGGGCATGAAAGGAAATTACGGGTAACAATAAAACCTGTATAGGCAGAATCCGTATGAACATGTTAAATTTTTTGTTCATTTTGGAAAGAATTTGTTAATACCACCTTCATGGGTACCCAGCCACATAAAACCCTTTGTATCCTTAATCATAGATAATACTGAATTATCACTCAGACCCTGTGTTTCAAGAATAGAATGCATAGATGCTCCATTGTACACAATTGCCCCATTTGCAATTGTCCCGAACCAGATATCACCTGTATTATCCTCTGTAATGGCAAATGTTGCATTCACCGTCATATCATTGAAAGGATCTATGCTATGAAATCTTCCCCCGTGATATTTGATAATATATTTACTGTCGCCTGTTCCCAGCCAGATATCTCCCCAGCTATCCTCAAAGATAGATTTAATATTATTGCTGACCAGTCCGTCAGTAATATTATAAGTAGTATATCTCCAGCCATCAAATTTAACAGCGCCACCCAGTGTGCCAAACCAGATATCCCCGTTTTTTGTTTCTGCAATTGCCTGTATATAGTTACAGTCCTCACATGACATATCAAATTGTTGAGTGAGGCTTTGTCCGTCAAATTTAAGTATACCCATATTATCTGTGCCAATCCATACATTTCCTTGCCTGTCAGAATGTAATGCCAGGGCAGAATATTCGTATCCATCCATGGTCGGGTAATTGAGCCAGGTACTACCATTAAATATAGAAATACCTCCAAAGGTGCCAAACCAGATATTGCCTTCAATATCTTCTGTAATAGTGAGTACTGTAATATCAATTAGTCCATCGTCCATGTCAAAGGTTATCCATCTGTTTCCATCGAATTTGCATACTCCTTGAGAAAATGTACCTGCCCAGATATTTCCCCGGCTGTCTTCAAACAATGATAATATATAATTCTCCGATAACCCGTTACTTGTGTTATAGTATGTCCATGTATTCAGTGTTTCAGGATCAATGGCATCAGGGTCTTTCTGGCAGGAGGCTACCAGGAATAGAATGATGGCCAGGGAAATTCCAATTTCTTTCATTATAGCAACTGAATGAAACAATATATCAAATCTAGTGAAAAATAGATGTTAAATCAAATCAAAAAGGGGACAGCGCATTGGGGATGGCGCCCTTAATTTATCTGTTGATTTATTAATTATGAAGGGAGCTGTTCCAAACTTATGCTTTACAAACATAGGGGCTTTTTAAGGAATTATTTTTGAAGTATCAATTTTTTTATTTCTGAATATTCACCTGCCTGCAGCCTGTAAAAATAAACACCACCTGTCAGGTTTGCTGCATTGAATCGAACCTCATAAGTGCCAGCCTTTTTATAATCATTTTCAAGAACACTTATTTCCTCTCCCATAATATTAAATATTTTAAGACTGATAAAACAAGGCTTATTCAATTTATAAGTGATCTTTGTACACGTTTTAAAAGGATTAGGGTAGCATTGAGAAACCACTGAATTAGCCGGATGATAATATGTTTCTTTTATACCTGTAAATTCAGGAATTCCAAGGATATTTTCCATGGCACCAATATCAGGAGTAGTACCTGACGGATTTGGCCTGGGATTACCTTCAATATCGGATGAGGGTGCGTGGTACCATGTGCCTTCAAATTCAACAGAGTCAACTCCTGCACCGATACACGGGGAATAATCGGTAATATGGAAGTCAGCATTGCCATCATCCGCAAAGCGGGGATTACCCTCGATATTATTCAGGTATGTTCCGGAAAAACTGGCACCTGAAAATCCATTCTGCCCGCCTTCAATGAGACAATTAATAAAATCAAGTCCGGATGTCGCCTCAAGACTGACCTGGGCTGGTTTGTTTCCGTATATAATATTATTGATTAATAAAGGCGCTACTCCATTATTCGTAAATACCGCACCTCCCTGCCCGGAACAGCTATTATTCACAATGGTATTATTGATAAGAACAGCCAGCCCGCTACCGTTACTAAAATGAATGATACCGTGGAAATTTGTGCTATTGTTTACAATTATATTATTGATGAATACAGGAGAGGTATTATTACCACTCCAGCTACCAATATTAATTGTACCATGCCCCTGGTTATGGTGAAAATAATTATTGCGAATCACCGGATTTAAACCACTACCCCATATTACCATCGCACCTCCAAATACTCCCGAGTTTTCACTGAACTCACAAAATTCAATGATCGGATTTCCAATTATAGCGATTGCCCCGCCTCCACTTTGAATAATATCACTGTGATAGCACATATTATTCCGGAACAGGCAATGAGAGATCCTTAATTTATCAACCTTTGCATAGACAGCTCCTCCACATAGGTTTACATCTCCTGTGCCTGTATTTGCTTTGCCGTATTCGAACAGGCAAAATTTGAAAATTGTACTGTCGTTTGAGTCGGGAGTTTCATTTAATCTTATGCCATGCCAGCCCGCTGAATGATCATCCGCTGTGAAAATAATGCTGTCTTGCTCAGTCCCGATAGCGAGAATTCTTCCCTGTATATAAAATTTATAATAGCCGGTAAAAACAACATCTACGCCGGGTTCGATTGTTAGTGTTTTACCATTAGGAACAATTATTTCACCATTAATGTGATAAGGTGATCCTTCTAATGTCCATGTTCCGCTTACTTTTCCTCCGGGAATTTCTGTAGGTCCCTGATCAGTATGTGCGAGTACATCTGAAAGGTAACCCAGTGATGATTTTAGACGGGTATATAATTTATCAAAGTGCATTCCGTCATATAATTCAAATGAATTAGATATTCCTGAAGATGTTAATGAATCAACAAAGGGGATCATAAAATAATAACTCATTACTTCATCTTTATCACCAACATCAAAATAAATACCTCTGAGGCTTTGAAGATCTGATAAATGGTTACCCAGCATCTGAATAGGATCATAATCTGCCCATCTTAACAGGACATCTTCCCTTATTTCACAGGAATCATCAACAGGCAGATCAACATAAAAAGGCGAATTAGCCAGATTTGGTGAAAAGGCTGCTGAAAAAAGATAAAGGAAACTGGTAAAAGGTTTTGAGGGATCGGGACCGGTAATTGCTGATGGGTTTTCCAGTTTAACAAACGGGGCGCAGGCCCTGGCAAGGGCATCCATGCACAGTTCGGAACTGTGGCTGGCAACGGCCCCAAATACATCAGGATGCTTCATTACAATGTACATAGCACCGTATCCTCCCATACAATGACCGGCTATTGCACGGCTGTTTCTGTTAGCGAGGGTCCGGTAATTCGCATCAATATAAGGTACAATATCTTTAACGATATAATCCTCATAGTTACCATTCAATGCAGAATTTATGCAAAAACTTCCGCCATATGCAGTATTAATATCAGGCATTACAATAATCAGCGGTCGAATTTCACCGGTGATAATGAGCGAATCGATCATACTTACGAATCCACTGTCAGGGTAATCAACCGGATGAGTAAACATTCCAAAAGCCTCCAGCGATTCAGGGAATTCATTATCAGGATAAAAGTGTTCGTTACCTCCTCCTGTATGTAATAAATATATAACAGGGTAATTTATTTCAGATGTATCATAACCGGGAGGTAAATAGACCAGCATGCCTCTGGTAACAGGATCATCCAGCAGATTGCCTTCTAATGATGCTCCTGTAATAGAGTCTGAGACAATACTTCCTTGTGTATAGGCCGGACAATAATTGCCGAGTAATATACAGATGAGGAAAAAACCAGGTAAGATTAATTTTTTAGCATTCATAATTGTATAATTTAAGGTTAACGAATGCAACAAAATTCAGCTAAAGGGCTGAATTTTAATGGTTGTAATGTTTCAGGAAGAGGGAAAATTTTGATTTACTTCTGGGGCATTGTTTCAATAAAAAGGATTATTGTTTCACCGTGGAGTTTTCAGATCTGAAACGGCTTGGAGTAACCCCGGTTTCTTTAGTGAATGACTTGGTGAAATAATTGGGATCTTTAAATCCAACGTGATAGGCAATTTCAGAAACATTGAAATCAGAGGTTAATAATAGTTCTTTTGCTTTTCTTATACGGAAATGACGTATAAAATCCGTAGTAGTTTTACCTGTGAGTGCCAAAAGTTTTCTGTGCAACTGCGTGCGGCTTACACCTGTATCAAAGCATAGTCTTCCAATACTGTAACTCTCGTCATGATAATTCATCTCAAGGTTACCTAATAGTCTATGCAGAAAAATTTCATTTAATCCCTTTGGTTTTTTTCCGTTTGAAGCAGAAAATATCATTTCACTGTATTTATCTTTTAGCTTTTGCCTGTTTTCAATAAGTTTATTTATACGTATGAGAAGTTCCTTTTTATTAAATGGTTTAATAATGTATGCATCAGCACCATATTCCAGTCCGGTTAATTTCGAATCAGTATCGGCCTTGGCTGTTAGCATGATAATTGGAACATGGTTAGTACGAAAATCTTCTTTAAGTGTCCTGCATACTTCGTAACCGTCTTTTTCAGGCATCATAACATCGCAGATGATAATATCAGGGACTTTCTCAAGGGATTCATTAATTCCTTCGTTACCATCACTTGCTACTGCAATATGGTATTCATTAACAAGGATGGATTTTAGATACTCAACAACATCATTATTATCTTCAACAATTAGTACCAGTGGAAGTTCATCGGATGAATCTTCAAATATTTCTTTTTCATGTTTACCGCTACTATCGAACGTTTCAGTAATTAATTGATCTTTCTTTTTGGTGATTTTATAATCAGCTCGTTTTAATGGAGCATCTTTTGTAACAGGGATATTAAGAATAAATTCTGTCCCTGTACCAACTTTGCTTTTTACATGTGTTGTTCCGTTTATAAGGTTAAGATATTCTTTTACCAGGGCCAAACCTATCCCAGTACCTTCAGCTTTACGGGTACTTTCATCATCTGCCTGGTAAAACCTGTCGAAGATATTGGGCAGCTTATCTTCTGCGATACCTATGCCGTTATCCCTGACATTAATAACCAGATATTCGGCAGATTCTTTGTCAGTTCTCAATTTTGTTTCAAGCTGTACATATACATCCCCGCCGTTAGGTGTATATTTAACAGCATTAGATAGAAGATTACTTAAAATTTCTTCAATAATATCAGGATCAAAGTCAATTATCAATTCATCCGGACCTGTTAAAAAGTGGAGACGTATATTTTTTTTTTCTGCGATACTATGAAAAGATTCTATTATATATCTGATGTAATGTATAATATCGGATTGTATCATATTAACAGGCATTGAGTCAGCTTCCATTTTTGACATGTTCAGCAACTGATTCACTAACTTAAGCAGTTTATTTGCATTATTTTTTATCAGATTTAATCCTTTATGGAGTGAATTTTCCTTGTTATCCTGAAGATTATCAGCCATTCCAAGGATAACAGTCAGTGGAGTACGAAATTCGTGAGTTATGTTTGTATAAAGTTTTGACTTTGCATGATTAAGCTGTTTCAGGCGCTCCTCTTCCAAACGTTTTAATTTTGCAATTTGAAAGCTGTAAATCATTGACAGGAAGAAAACAGTGATCACAGCTCCTGAAAACCTTATTAAGGAGTAATAAAAATATGTATCATATAATAATTCAGATTGCGCAACTAGTTCATATAAGATTGTAACTCCGATTATTAGACCAAGGTAAAATCCGAATATCAGAACAGCTCTCTTATAATAGGGGAAGGTAAGTGCATATATCGGACCGATAAGACCTACAATTGCTATACCATGTGAATTAAATAAACCTCCCAGAAGATAGACTTTGACAGCAGGAATAGTAATGATAAAAAGTTGCAGGAAAAGGCCGTAATTATCGACACCTTTCCGGTGGAAATAAAATATTACAAGCAATGCGATACATATGAGAAAGCCTGATGCATCTAAAAGGATCATTTTCCCATCATAAGCTTTTAATGAAATGGCAAGGTCATTAAAAAAGAAAAATGCAAAACACAACACCAGTCCCCACCAGATCTTTTTTCTAAGAAGGATTTCCTTATTGTCTCCTGTGGATATAACTGAACGGACAACCCATAAATCAACTTTATGGGAAAAGCGTTTTAACATAACGTTAATATTATCTATTAAAATTATGAAATTATATTTTTAAAGCATGAAGATATTGTTAGCATTTTACTAATTTCTTAACAGTAACAGAATAATCCGATTGAATAATTACAAAATACATACCTTGCTGAATGCCAGGAAGAGAAATATTTATTTCTGTCGCGGCGGCTTTCAAATTAAAAGATTCTATCAGTGAGGAATGCAGGTCAAGTATTTCTATTTTTCTGATTAAATTACCCTGGGCAGATTCAACTGTGAACAGGTTATCAAATGGTTTCGTGTAGATTTTAATGTCAGCCGGATTATTAACCGGGGTATATATGTGCGTGGTCAGAGAGTCTTCATAAACACCAAACTCCCATAGTGAAAACCCGTACCTTGTCCCCCTGTCAATACCAAACATTCTAACATACCGGCAAGTTACCGGTTCAAGGAATACTACTTCCCTTCCACCGTTTCCTCCTGTATGGTGAAAAACCGTTTGCCAGCTTGAAGTGTCTGAAGTAACCTGTATTTCATATTCTGAGCCGTATGCTGCTTCCCATATTAGCTCAACACATTCAATTGTATATTCTTTACCCAGGTCAACTGCTATCCATTCATTATCCTGGTACAAACTTGTCCAGCGGGTTGTTAATGACCCGTCAACGGCATTTGATGGCAGGAGTGATGAAGATTCTGTTGATGAGGCCCATGCTTTACGAAACAAAGCTTTATTTGGTTCTGACGGATCATAAACATAAACATTAAATTTATCTATCGCAAAATTGTTTCCGCTGTCAGCTGCTTTAATATGAATTTCTGAACTACCTGATGAATCAGGCGTTAATTCAAGGATTATATTCGAGTTAGCATTGATACTGACTGTTATCAAATCAGGATTGGTATTAAAGCTCACTGAAAACGTCAAAAAAACTGAGTCCTCCTCATCTTTAAAAACATCTTTCAGATTCATGTATGGTGAAGGATAAGCATCTCCCATTTCAACAACCAGATCCGGTATTTCATTTGTAACTTCGGGATAGTTTTTGTATTCAATAACAGGATAGTCTATAGTCACATCATCAGGGTAGTTTGTTTTTATATAATTTATACCGGGGGTTGCGGCGGGCAGTCCTCCAAATTGATTACCAGTCCATTGCCAGGAAAGAGCCCCTGCATACCCGTTCTTGTAAAGTGAATCGTAAGCCGCCCGGGCGCTGATTCCGGAACAAGGACCATCAGCTTCAAACTCTGCGATAACAAGTGGTTTGTCAAGTTGCCAGTAAGATGAAGGATGATGGAAAGGTGATAGTGTGGTTTCTGCCCAGTCATAATAATGGACCATGTAGAAATCTAAATACCCGTCAGGATCACCTCCTTGGGCTATTAATCTTTCATTGGTATAATAATTATAATTACCTCCAACATCGGTGCAAGCGGTAAAACTCCAGCATCCGTTTGAAACCTTAGCGCCGGTTGTATTACGGTGTATTGCACCGGCTGTACGGTTAATGAATGTCTGCACTGCAGTTATAGGAACATCGTCAACATGGCCCCAGTCTCCGACGGGAGTCATCCCTTCTGGCTCATTGAATATTTCCCAGCAGATAACAGCAGGGTGATCACCAATAGCTTCAAGTATAGGAATCAGGGCATTATTAATATATGCCTGCATATAAACAGAATCAGTGAGCATAAGTGTATTCCTGTATTTTACTTCAGCTGAATTTGAAGAATGTAGCATGTCAAATGACCATAGACACATAATTATTACCATTCCGCGTTCATATGCAATGTCTAATCCTTTTTGCATGGTAAGAATTTCATAGTCTGTAATATATGAAACTGAATCATTAGTGAAAAACGGACTGCTTGTTCCGTTGATATGCAGCCACCAGCGTATGCAATTACCCCCTGCTGCTGAAATCTCATCAAGGGCATATGCAAATAAGTCTTCATTAAATGCAGTGAGGTCATTGGCAAAACTCATCCATGCCAGGTTTATCCCGTTTAAAAATAAATCCTGTCCGTTATGCTGAATCCTGTTCTGTGAAAAAGCAGTTATTGTGCACAGTATGAATATTATTATATAAATGTATCTTTTCATGGTTAATGATTTTCATGTTCAAATTAGTAAAATACTCCTTTTATTCCACAAAAAATATACTCCTTAATCTGATATCCTGTGATGAGCTGCCGATTTGAATTTCAAACTCACCCTGTTCAACAATAAAATTATTGGATTCAATATCATAGAATGATAATTCTGATGCAGAAAGATTAAATGTTACAGTTTTACTTTCCTGTGGTTCAAGGGTGATGCGCTGAAACCTTTTTAACTTGCGTATTGGCACTTTAACTGACGCCTCCGGATCGCGGACATAAACCTGAACAACTTCGTCCCCTTTATAATTGCCTGTATTTTTTATGTTGAACTGAATTGCAAGTTCGCCGTCCCTCTTAATCTTTACACTGCTTAATATTAACTGGCTATATTCGAAAGTGGTATAGGAAAGTCCGTAACCAAACGGATACAAAACAGGTTTGTCAAAATACATATATGTTCTGGCATTATTAATAATGTCGTAATCAGCAAACGGCGGCAGTTGATCGTTAGACGCATAAAATGTTTCCGGGAGTTTGCCGCCCGGATTAACGTCACCAAATATAACGTCAGCGATTGCCGTGCCGTTTGACTGACCGGTATACCATGCTTCAACAATTGCCGAAGCATTTTTTTCGGTACCTGCCAAAGCCAGAGGGCCGCCATTAATAAGAACAATGATGATATTTGGATTTACCTGTGCAATTTCCCTGATCAAATCTCTTTGAATCTCCGGTAATGTAATATCTGTACGGTCAAGCTCTTCTGCGGAAAGTCCGGGATTTGTGCCCAGAGCAAGGATAACCACATCACTTTCCCCTGCGATTCGTATTGCCTCATCAAAATCTCTTAATCCAATGTCCCATGTAAGTCTCGCTGTTGCCCCCATACCATTATCAAAATGCTCAAATACAATTTCATACTCTTTTCCTGCCTTTAGTTCTACCTCTGTACTATTAGGCTTTTCACCATGCTCTGTCCAGTCTTCAAATAACAACTGATTATTTAAGTAAAGCCTTGTGCCATCGTCAGTCCTTGTTCCCAGGCTATAAATACGCGTTTCCGGAGGTATTATTTTACCAGTCCAGCGAACAGAGAATTGATTTTCCGGTAACCCGGGTGCAGGGGACCCTCCCCATCTAAAATTTATTATGGAATCGATGCGAGTTAAAACAGGCTCACCTGCTAAATTCATGTTATCAAAATATTCACCGGTCATTCCTGTTTTTCCGGAGCCTTCAATTTGCGCAAAATATTTCGATTCTAACGGTTTCATAAATCCACCACCAATCTCACATCCCTGTGAGTATCTAACTTTAATTCCTTGTTCTGATATCTTGTTTTTTATGCCATCAAGCAGGCTGATTCTTATATTAGGCCATCCGCTATATGTTCCTAACTGGCATTCCTCTGCATTCGGACCGATCACTGCAATCGATTTTATTTTATTCCTGTCCAGGGGCAATATGCCATTATTTTTCAAAAGGACTATTGCTTTACGGGCTGCTTCAAGTGCCAGATCACGATGCTCCTGGCAGTCCATTCTTTCTTCCGGGATTGCCTTATATGGTACCATCTCGGGAGGATCAAATTCACCCAGGCGAAAACGCGCGGAAAGAACACGCGTAAGCGCGTTATCAATATCTTTCTCTCCAATTAATCCAAGATCCAGGGCTTCCTGCAAATAATGACGGTAATAATCGCCGCAATTTAAATCACAACCTGCAAGGATGCCGCGCGCTGCAGCCTGGGCTCCTGTTTCAAAGAAATGATGCCCGGATACCATATCATGAATAGCACCACAGTCAGATACAACATAACCTTCAAATCCCCATTTCCGGCGGAGTACATCTGTTAGTAAGTAATAATTGCCACAACACGGCACATGATTTAATTCATTATATGCTCCCATAACAGAAAAGGCTTTACCCTCAACAACTGCACTCTCAAAGCCCTGCATATAATATTCCCACAAACAGCGCATATCTACATCTGAAGAGCCTGAATGGCGGCGTATTTCTTCATTGTTGGCAATAAAATGCTTTGGAGTAGCTATAGTTTTGAGATAATAAGGATGGTCACCCTGCATGCCTTTAACAAATGCAATACCCATACGGGAAAGGAGATAAGGATCCTCACTGTATGATTCTTCATTCCGTCCCCATCTCGGATCACGCGCAATGTTGACATCCGGACTCCAGTATGAAAGCCCTTTTCCTTCGGTAGCGTTCTTAACGCGTGCTTCATCAGAAATGGCTGTTGCTACACGGTACACAAGATCAGGATCCCAGGTTGAGCCTAAAGCAACTGACTGAGGGAATGATGTTGTTCCCCGGTCAATAACACCGTGCAAGGCTTCACTCCAGTAATTATATTCCGGGAGATTAAGGCGGGGAATAGAATCCGAAAGATTTGTAAGCTGTTTTATTTTCTCATCCACAGTCATCAAATCAACAAGATCAGCAAGTCTCTGCTTATATGAGTTTGGCTTGAATACATTAATGACAACCACGTTGCTTACTTTTTTATTGCCGGCTCCCCTGGCTGTTAATTCCAGCAGATAATAACCAGGCCGGGGAAATGTTACCTCTGTGGCAGGATTTGAAGCATCATTAAAAAGTACATGAAGATTTGAGGGGCATGACCATTCAACATTAACGTCCTCCGGAAAAACAGTCCCTTCAAGCTGAATTGTCCGGGTTTCTTCCCAGTTTACAAACTGACTTGTTCCCGCATCAATTTTAATTTCGGAGGTTTGAGAAAGAACAAGTGAAGTAGTAAAAGACAAAATTAACAGCATCCAGGTCAAAGGTTTTATGATCTTTTGATTCATGTGTTCGATTTTTAATAATTATACAAATTAAAGCAAGTTAATATAAT
>CAZFQS010000030.1:0-30870 GCA_964521285.1 uncultured Bacteroidales bacterium
CTGTTACTAAAGACAGTTATTTTTTTCACCCTCCTGCAGAAGATTTAAATCTTAATCCGAATTTAGGGGAATGAATGTATGTCTTCAAAGTAATTCGGACAAAATAAATGTAACTATTAAGTGGTGATGTTACTAATTTTTAAATTTTTTCTAATTATCAAATACATAGGGATTAACTTATTCTTAACTCTTCCAACGCATTGATTCTCTTTAAATCCTCAAGAAATTGGTTCGATTTCTGTCCCTTTGCCTTCACAAAAATGGAATAAGTAATCTCTGCGTGGCTTTTTCATTTTGAGCCTGCAGAGTTGTAACGGATGAAGGATTTTTAGGATAGCTTCGGCAGAGATTTTAAAGCCTGGTAGTTTTAGAAGTGAGGATTACCTTAAAATTTCTTGTTTTTATCTTTCCTGTAACCTTTAATAATCGGAGGCTTTCGTTTTAATTCTTTATAATTAAAAATCATCTTTCGAAGTATTACGAATGCCCTTATAATTGCAATATTGATTTCTACTGCTTGTTTACTCTTTAATACACTTGATAACATGGCAACTCCAGTTTCAGTAAAAGCAAATGGTGCTGCTCCGCCTAAATGTTTTCGGGGAGGTATCACATTTTGTGATACCAGTATATCAACTGGAAAAACCAGTCTTACTGACAACTAAAAACCGGATTGAGTGACCAGGGTATGAATTATAATATTTAGATATAATGGATTCTGTGAAAAATGTTGGATATAAGAAATTTATAAAAGGTAGGATTCCGGTATTAGGTGGTCAATGTAACCGGTATTTCAAATTTATATCGTAAGGGTTTTATTAAGTCATCTATTGCTTACTCTTGATTTTGCATTTTATGCGGAGTTCATATGATATTTAAGCCTTATTTATAGATTTTATTTTAGTAAAGCCATTAATTTCAATATTATTACTACATTTATTATAATTAGTCTATTTAGTTAAGACACAAAACCAAATATAAAATGAAACAGATAATTGTTTTTATTTTATTCTTTTTATGTTATTCTGGTTATACACAGGTAATTATTTCTGAATTTCAATCATCAAACAATTCAACTATTTGTGATGAGTGGGGTGATTATGATGATTGGATAGAACTTTATAATCCCAATGATCATTCTGTAAATATTGAAGGTATGGTGTTAAAAAATAATGCTCATATATGGGCTATCCCTATAGGTAATACTAGCACATTATTATCCCCTGGCAGTTATTTTTTAATTTGGGCAGATCATGAAGAATCGGAAGGATTATTTCATGCCAATTTTAGGCTTTCAACATCAGAATCTCTTATCATCTGTGAATCTGATAGTAATACGGTAATAGATTCTTTAAGAATACCTTCACTTTCCGAAGATGTTAGCTATGGAATATGTCCTGATGGCGAATGGAGAATATTTAATGATCCTTCTCCAATGGAAGATAATAATTGTGAATCGACAATCAATCAAACAATTAGAACAAATGATTTTTTGGTATATCCAAAAATAACCAGAGATAAGATATTTGTTAAAATTCCTAATAGCGTTAAAGATAGGATAGATATAAAGTTGATTTCGATTTTCGGAAACACCCTTATTGAAAAATCATTTAATAGTGATGAACTTACGGTCAGCTTAGAAACATATAATAGTGGAATGTACATTTTATTGTTATCATCGAAAAATACTATATGGAAAGAAAAAATAATAAGGACGAAATAATACTTGCAAGCGCAATGAAATAAATAATGCTAAAATATTCAATATAGTTACTATAGTGAATATTTCTCTCTCTTAATAAAGATTGATAGTAACAATCTAAAGGTTATGCACTAATGATTTCGTTTATACCTGACTCCCTCAATTTACTGATTCTCTTCAAATCCTCAAGAAATTGGTTCGATTTCTGTCCCTTTGCCTTCACAAAATAAAAAAATCCATACAAATGTGGCTTTTTTCATTTTAAACCTGATTTGTTCTTTTTTATATCCAGTAAGTTTTTCTTTCAGAATTAGTTCATATAATATGGATTTTATTGAAAAAAATTTATATTATTATAGTCTGAACGTTAGCTTAATTAAGCAAAATGAAAGCACTGGTCCTTGAGAAATACAATGAGTTATTATACAAAGATGTTCCGGAACCTGAAATATCAGATAATGATGTACTGGTTCAGGTTAAGGCCTGCGGGATTTGTGGTTCCGATGTACATGGCATGGATGGCAGCACCGGGCGCCGGATTCCTCCCCTGATTATGGGCCATGAGGCTTCAGGAGTGATTGCAAAAACAGGAAAAAATGTTAAAGACTGGAATATCGGAGACCGGGTAACTTTCGACTCAACAGTTTACCCGTTAAACGATTGGTACACCATACATGGATTATATAATTTAAGCGATAACAGGGAGGTTCTGGGAGTTTCTCCGGGGAATTATCGCAGGAATGGGGCGTTTGCGGAATATGTGGCAGTTCCCATGCATATTTTATACCGTGTTCCGGATAATGTTTCATTTGAACAGGCCGCAATGGTTGAACCCATTGCTATTGCCCTTCATGCGGTGAATCTGTCCGGCCTGAAATCCGGAGAGAGTTGCGCAGTTGTAGGAGTTGGTACAATAGGTATTTTTATTGTACAGCTTATTCAATTGGCAGGTGCTTCCCAGGTGATAGCTGTGGATATAAACAGGACGAACCTGAAACATGCAGGGGAAATGGGTGCCGGTTATATGTTTCATCCTTCTGAAGATGATGTTCCGGACGAAATACGGGCAATTACAAAAAACAGGGGTGCTGATCTTGCATTTGAGGCTGCAGGTAAAAGTGCAACGGTGAATATTGCTATTGATTTGTTACGAAAGGGGGGAAGGGCCGTTCTTGTTGGTAACCTTGCTCCATCTATAGAATTTCCTCTTCAGAAAGTAGTAACCCGGGAAATACAACTGTATGGTAGTTGTGCTATCCGGGGAGAATTTGAAACGGTTCTTGATTTACTGGAGAAGGGTAAAATTAATGTTGATGAGCAGATATCGGCAGTTGCTCCGCTCTCAGAAGGAGCAGGCTGGTTTAACAGGCTGCGGAATAATACTGAAGGTCTGAAAAAAGTAATACTTGTTCCCTGAGTCCAGATTTTAGTGTATGGTAAAAAAAACCCATAATATCGCTATTGCAGGATGCGGCAAGGTTGCACAACTGCATGCAAAATCCATTCAACAGATTTCAAATGCGCGTCTAGCTGCAGTTTGGAGCAGGACCAGTAAATCGGCCAGAGATTTTGCTGCATACTATAATTCCATACCATATTCTGATATTAATAAAATGGTACAGGAAAACGATATTGCTCTGGTAATTGTATGTACTCCGCATCCGTTTCACAGGGAACCCGCTATTGAAGCAGCAATGGCCGGGGCAAATGTACTGGTTGAAAAACCTCTTGCATCTTCACTGAAAGATTGTGATGAAATGATTAAAGTATGCAGGAACAAGCAGGTTAAACTCGGCGTGGTTAGTCAGCGACGCTGGTATGAACCTGTAAAAAGGGTAAAAGCAGCGATTGAAGCCGGGAAAATTGGCAAACCTGTGCTTGGAACAGTAAACATGCTTGGGTGGAGAGATAAAGCGTATTATGATGCTGATGAATGGAGGGGTACCTGGGATATGGAAGGCGGAGGTATACTGGTAAACCAGGCCCCTCATCAACTGGACATCCTGTTATGGTACATGGGTGAAATAGAGGAAGTATACGGATTATGGAAAAACCTTAACCACCCTTATATTGAAGTAGAAGATACTGCCCTTGCAATAATAAAGTTTAAAAACGGGGCCATTGGAAATATTATGGTCAGTAACTCTCAAAAGCCCGGGATTTACAGTAAAATACATGTTCATGGCAAGAATGGCGCTTCAGTAGGTGTACAAACCGACGGAGGCGCTATGTTTATAGCAGGTATGACCGGTATCGAAGAATCTCCTGTAAATGATATATGGACAATACCCGGTGAAGAGAAATTGTTGGAGGAATGGAAGAAAGAAGATACTGAGTTTTTTAACAGAATAGATTCAACGACTTATTATATGAGATGTCAGATTGAAGATTTTATAGATGCGATTGAAAATAACAGGGATCCATTCATAACCGGGGAGGCGGGCCTGAGGACTGTTGAGCTTTTTACTGCCATTTACCTTTCTACCCGTGATAACAAACCTGTTAAAATTCCAATCATCAGAAACAAATTTTAACCTCATGAACACTCCATATATCATATTTATAGTAGTATTAGGGATTACAATCTTACTGTTGATGGTTCTCAGGCTGAAGATTAGTGCATTCATAGCGCTGATAGTAACTTCAATTTTTGTTGGTATTCTGGCAGGCATGCCTTTATCGGAAATTTCCTCAAGCATCCAGAAAGGTATGGGGGGGACACTCGGATTTGTAGCAACTGTTGTCGGGCTTGGAGCTATTTTTGGACAAATTCTTGAAAGCTCAGGAGGTGCAGAATCTCTGGCACATTATATGGTTAAAAAGTTTGGGCATAGTAAAGCGTCATGGGCAATGATGCTTACCGGTTTTATTGTAGCTATACCGGTTTTTCTGGATGTTGGATTGATTATTATTATACCGATTATTTATGCACTGTCACGGGATACTAAAAGATCACTGTTGTATTTTGGTATTCCACTACTGGCAGGACTTGCAGTTGCTCATAGTGCGATACCTCCAACACCTGGGCCGATTGCTGTTGCAAATATCCTGGGTGTATCGCTGGGATGGGTAATTCTTTTCGGAATTATCATAGGGTTGCCTACTGCAATTATTGCCGGTCCTGTTTTTGGAAAATATATTTCCGGGAAAATATATATTCAGCCTTCTGCAAAACTTTTAGAGGAGAATGCAAAAAAAGGATCATACGGGAGATTACCATCTTTCTGGCTGATTATTATACTAATAATTGCACCTTTATTTTTAATCGTCCTGAGTACTATTACCGAGGTAATGATAAAAAATAATGTAATTACAAAATCAATAATTGCAGAAGTTCTTACTTTTATTGGTCATCCATTTACTGCCCTGACTATAGCCACACTGTTATCTATTTATTTACTCGGCATAAAGAGGGGAATGCCCAGGCAAAAAATTCTGGACTTAAGCACAAAAGCGCTTGGGCCAGCCGGTATCATTATATTAATAACAGGGGCTGGTGGAGTTTTGAAGCAAATACTTGTAGATAGCGGAATAGGAACTATAATGGCCAGATCTATTGCAGATTCAGCTTTATCCCCCATTTTACTTGCGTGGATACTGGCTGCAATTATTCGGGTAACCCAGGGCTCTGCAACAGTTGCCATGATTACTGCTGCAGGAATTATTTCACCTATCTTACCCGTTTTTAAGCTGGATGAGCCTCATTTGGCTCTGGTAGTTATAGCTATTGCTACAGGTGCAACTATACTTTCTCATGTCAATGACAGCGGATTCTGGCTAGTGAGTAAATATTTCGGGATGAACGAGAAGCAAACACTTCAGTCATGGACGATTATGGAAACGATCATTTCTTTATGCGGCCTGGCTTTTGTCTTAATTGCCAATTTTATTATATAGCTTTATAAAATATAATATAGCGAACTCTCCTTTTTATTTTTAAATTTGATTTAATAAATGACAATATGAAACTGATAAAATTATTTTTCACAGTAATCATTACATTCTGCTTTTCAATATCAATCTGCTATTCATATTATACAACCAGCGGGAAAAATATTGTTGACAGAAAAACCGGTGAAACGGTCATTCTCAGAGGATTTGGTATTGGCTGCTGGCTTTTACCCGAAGGCTATATGTGGGGAATTCGTAAAATAGACCGTCCATGGCAGTTTGAAGAAGCAATTAAAGATTTGATTGGGGAAAAAGACGCGGCCGAATTCTGGAGGCTTTATTATAATAATTTCATGACTGAGGGTGATGTTGCATCAATGAAAATGTGGGGTGTAAATTCAATCAGGATTGCTCTGCTTGCTTCACACCTGCAACCAAGAGATGTCCAGCCGGAAAAACCACCCTATATCTATTCGAAAGAAAGTTTCGGTCTTCTTGATAGTCTGGTTGCCTGGTGCGAAAAATACAAAATGGGTATAATATGGGATATGCACGGTGCTCCCGGTGCACAAAATGCTGAAAATATTTCAGATAGTGATGGAGAGGCCCGGCTATGGACAGAAAAAGAAAAGTACTGGCCCCGGTGTATCGATCTCTGGTACAAAATTGCAGAAAGATACAGGGATAAGGAATGCATAATCGGTTATGATTTGTTAAATGAACCACTGCTCCGCAGATACCCTCATATCTCTGAAAAATTGTTACGTGAACTGTACATTGAACTGACCGATACAATCAGAGTGATTGATAAGGAGGGAATCATTTTTATTGAAGGCGATGACTGGGCACAGAATTTTGAAATGCTGGAACCATTGGATTGGGACCCTCATCTGGTTATTGCCTTTCATTCTTACCCACCCACTGCAAATTCAAAAGGACTGCAGCGCTGGGATAGTTTAAGGCAAAAATATTACATCCCATTATGGCATGGAGAAACCGGTGAGCAGGGGCCTCCTTACCATTATGTTGCTCGTTCAAGTAAGTTTTTAGAAGAACAAAATGTGGGCTGGAGCTGGTGGACACATAAGAAGTTTGAAAATTATACACAACCGTGGAATTGTCCGAGAACTTCCGGGTTCAATAAAATACTCGAATACTGGAATGGAAAAGGTGAAAAACCATCAAAACAACAGGCAAAAGAATGGCTATGGGACCAGGCGCGGAAAACACACTCGGATTATTGTGAATTTATACCTGACATGGTGCGTTCTTTAATATCATTAGATCCGGATGGTTACCTCGCAGCAAGAGACACTGTTCCTCCTGAGATCATTCGACAACCGGAAGATGTAATTATCGAATCAGGTGATCCTGCATTTTTCTTTGTTCGTGCCAGAGGTTATCCTTTAAATTATCAGTGGTTTAAAAATGGAAAACCGATTAAAGATGCAAATGAATACATGTTAAGGGTTGAAAATCCGGATCTCATTGAGAATAATTCAATTTATGCTGTGAATGTTTTCAACCCAAAGGGAATTGCTAAAAGCAAGGATTCAAAATTAAAAATTAATCCGTATTCAGGTCCTTTAATCCGGAAAACATCTGTAGCCCCGAAAATAGACGGTAACATTGACAAAATCTGGGAATCAGTTCCGGCAATAGAATTGAATAATATTGCATTGGGAGAACGAAACTCAACAGATGATATTTTTGCATCGTTCAAAGCAATCTGGGATGACGGGAATCTTTACCTCTTTATTCAGGTAAAGGATGATTTTAAAACTGATAAAGGGACAAATACCTATAATCAGGATGGTATTGAAATTTATATTGATTCGGATAATAGCAAATCTCAATATTATGAAAATGACGAATTCATGTTTCGATACAACTGGAATAAAGATAATATACAGGTTGTAAGAAATGAAGTAAAAGCGAATATTATATGTGCTCAGATTAATACTGAAACCGGATACAATGCTGAAATCGCTTTCCCGTGGGAGGCATTATCATGTATTCCGGAAAGCGGACATTATATAGGATTTGATTTGCACATTAATGATAATGATGGAAGTGGAAGAAAATGTAAAATAACATGGAAGGCAGAACGTGATAATTCTCATCGATCACCTTCTGTATTTGGGACTTTGAAGCTTGGGAGTATAAATGATTAGAGTATTCATTTTTTAAATTACTTTCACAGATAATATTAAATTACTAATTACTTAATATCGGAGGAAAATAATGAAATCCATACAAAAAGGTTATTCGAATAGTACTATTATGTTTTTTTTTATTGGGTTCTGCTTTTTTGCTTTTAATTATAAAGCTACATGCCAGCCCAAAGATTACAAAGAAGTATCAGTATATCTGACTGCCAAAACTACCGGCCATCTGTTGGCTGATCGGGGACGCCGTGCCTTTGAGCCCCTGGATCAGCCTGATGAAAATTATCCGACTATAATGATTGATATTGATAAGACCTTCCAGACTATTGAAGGTTTCGGCGGGGCGTTTACAGATGCAAGCGCGATTAACTTTGCAAAATTATCAGAAGAAAAACAGGAAGAATTTTTAAAGGCGTGTTTTGATCCTGATGAGGGGAATGCCTATACATTGTGCAGAACTACTATCCATAGTTGTGATTATTCTTCGGAAATATACACATATGCAGAAAAGAAAGGCGACAAAGAACTGAAACATTTTTCAATAGAACACGATCTGAAATACCGCGTACCATTAATTAAAAGGGCACTTGAGACGGCCAACGGGAATGTCAAAATTTATGCTTCACCGTGGAGCCCCCCTGCCTGGATGAAAACAAATAATGACATGCTTCATGGAGGTAAACTTAAACCTAAATATTTTCAAACATGGGCTGATTATTTTGTTAAATATGTAAAAGCCTATGAGAAAGAGGGAATCCCTATATGGGGCTTAACGGTCCAAAACGAGCCAATGGCTGTACAGGTTTGGGAATCGTGTATTTTTACCGCCGAAGAAGAACGGGACTTTGTAAGGGATTATCTGGGGCCAACACTGAAAAACAATGGTTTATCTGATTTGAAACTGATGATCTGGGACCACAACCGGGGCATTATGTATCAACGCGCTGAGGTAGTGTATGATGATCCTGAAGCATCTCAATATGTTTATGGTATGGCATTTCATTACTATGTAGGGGACCATTTTGACAATGTACGGATGGTCCATGATGCATTTCCTGATAAAAAGTTAATCTATACCGAAGCGGGTATGGGTGGAGATTGGGAAACCGGAGTACGCGTCGCTAAAAATATGATCATTGATTTGAACAACTGGACTAATGGCTGGACATATTGGAACTTACTTCTGGATGAAAATCGCGGTCCCCGGCATGCAGGTGGTCTCGGTGGAACCAGTATTGTGACAGTAGACACTAAAACGGATGAACTCATTTTTCATCCTCCTTTTTACTACTTCGGACACTTTTCCCGGTTTATCAAACCTGGTGCTAAACGGATTGCCTGTACTTCCAATAGTGATGATTTTTTAGCAACAGCTTTTATCAACCCTAATGATGAAGTGGCAGTCGTGATTCTAAATCTGAGTAATGCTGATCGTATCTTTCAGCTATGGGTGGATGGTAAAGCTCTGAAATATACAGCTCCACCGCAATCCATAATTACAATGGTATTCTAGCAGGAATATCATAGGCAGGTGGAGGCGGGTAGTCTCTTTTTAACGTATTTCAATCTTTAATGCATCGGACAGCGTGTCCAAAATTCTTATAGTATTCATTCCTGTAAACCGCGGCATTATCATAAAGTAAAAGTCGTGTCCAGGCCTGAGAATCAAGGGAAGTAGTACTCCAGTAACATGCACCTGTGTTCATATTGACAAAAGAATTAGCATTTGTTCGATGGCCACCAGCTAACGCGGTAAAACCACTTGCATTTGTCGCACCGGTATTCGGACTGGCCCAGTATGCAGTACCGATTTCCTTCAGTTTTCCTCCCTCGTCAGTTCCCCGCCATCCTTCATTATTGGCTTCACTCTCACTCATACCAAGGTATATTTCCAGTTGTTTCCATTCTTCATCGCTGGGTACATGCCAGCCAGCCGGGCATACACCCTGTATTCCGCTTGGATTGGCATCACTGCTGGAAGCTCCGTTCATAACCGCGGCCCATGTATATAATAATCCATATACATTTTTATTGGCTGGATTGTCGCCATAAACAAACCAGTATTTTGTATTATAATCCCCGGAAATATTAGTAATCCCTGTTCCGTCAATAAGAGATGTTCCGTTTGAATAACGGGTTGTTTTAAGGTTTTCTGCCATCCATATTTGTTCTCCAATTTGAACAGTTGCATAAGAATTGCCGTCATAATCGCTGACTTTGGAATTATCCCACATTGTTTTAAAGGATATATGATCACCATAGGAAGTGCCGACGCTATTTGTCGCATATGCCCTTAAATAATATTTGGTTCCGGGTGATAATCCTGTTATATTACTGGTAAATGATCCTGTGCCACTGCCATTACTTTTATGTGAGTCAGACAGTGTCGGATTTTCATAAATACTCCAGCATACTCCCCGGTCTGTTACAGCTGATCCTCCGTCATCAGTAATATTTCCTCCGCTCAAGGCAGATGTTGCTGTTATTGAGCTTGCCGAAGTGGTTGTCAAAACCGGAAGCCCGGCTGTCTGAAGGGTTGCAAAGCTGACATTGTTACCATATGAGGTACCGGTGCTATTTGTTGCATAGGCTCTTACATAATAATTTGTGTTAGGGGACAACCCGGTAATATTACTTGTAAATGATCCTGTGCCACTGCCGTCATTTGTATACGAGTCAGACAGTGTCGGATTTTCATAAATACTCCAGCATACACCACGGTCTGTCACAACAGATCCTCCGTCATCGGTAATATTTCCTCCGCTCCGCGCAGATGTTTCTGTTATTAAGCTTACAGAAGTGGTTGTCAATACCGGTAACTCAGGCTCCTGAAGGGTTGTAAAGCTAATATAGTTACCATATGCGGTTCCTGCACTATTTGTAGCATAGGCTCTTATATAATAAAGAACATCTGGTGATAAACCAACTAATAAGCTTTGAAAGGAGCCTGTTGAATCCCTGGAACCTAATGAGGACCTATTGTTAACGTCAATTGTTGGTGTTGCTGTTTCACTGGACCAGCAGTGTCCGTGCTGTGTTACCGAGGATGCACCATCACCGAGGTTATTAAGATTGCCGGAGATTGTTGCACTTGATGTTGTTAAATCGGCAATACTTCCGGTAGTTACAACCGGCAGACTTACTGATAAAGTGGGGAATGACAGAGTATTACTGTAAGCAATTTTATCGGATTTATGAACATAAGCCCTGGCATAATATTTTGTGTCAGGCATAAGATCTTTAATAGTGCTGCTGAATGGGCCGGGGACACTTACAGGTCCCTGTTCTGTTATATCTTCATTGTCATCCAGAGTAGGTTCTGCACTTGTAGACCAGCAATACCCGTGTTGCTCAATGCCATTTCCTATATCTATTATTGTTGCATGTGCCTTGGCTGATGTACTTGAAATATCTGAGATACTATCATTTCTCACTGCCATAATTCTTTCTTCCTCTTTCTTACATGATGAACAGGCAGAAATAATTATAAATAAAATAGTCAGTACCTTTAAACCCGGTATTAAACGCTTTATTGATGGCTGCATCTTAATATTAAGATTTTAAAAATTGATTTAAGATAATAGTGATATGGTTTATAACTTGCTACCAGATTTAAGAATAACAAATTTAAGTGAATATAAGACCAATATCAAAATAAATTAAATATTAGTTGGTATACTCTTCTCCATAAAGTGCAGATGTATGCCAGCATTAATTAATACCATTTATCCAGAAATTTTCGTTTTTGTTTTGCAGCTTCCCCTGCTGTCCCCACTACTTCTGGAGCCCGTGGATTTCCTGCCATCTGCATAATTCCTGTGGAATTAGCATATATGAAAAATCCGTTTATTATTCCAATTAAAAAATCTACCGGTTTATATTCCGGTGTCAGAAAAACACCAAATATGGCAATAATCATTGCTATTACCAGACCAAACCATTTTAAATTCCACGAAAAAGCATATTGTATGGCGTTGGTGACAATGGTTGTAATTAGAGTAGCTCCTGCCAGAGTAAGCATACTTTCTACCGTAAAAAATTCATTTGGTATTTCCATCATGTCAGAATTAAAAGATTAATAAATTACTAATTGTTTATATTTCTTTT
Source organism: uncultured Bacteroidales bacterium (assembly GCA_964521285.1). GTDB lineage: Bacteria > Bacteroidota > Bacteroidia > Bacteroidales > UBA10428. Next base: position 11,869 of record CAZFQS010000030.1, read on the forward strand.
TCAATATTTTTCATCAGGCTACGGGTCCCTGATAAGGTAGCTTTATCAAATATCTTGTCTTCATTTGCTTTGAGCTGGCCGAATAATTCAACAGCTTTTACTGCCTTAGCCTTTCTGATTTGAAATTTTCCTTCCTTATATGATATAAAATCACGTGAGAGGTTTATAGCCAGACAACGGGTAATATAAGCTACCAGTGGATCAGTGATGATCTTTGCTATTCCTTGCCTGCGAATCCTCACTTCTTTAAGTTTTGATTCCGCATCTTTTAAATAATCGGAACCACCAAGAGCTAAATAATATCCTACATCTTTATTGAAAATTTTCAACGCATCAATTTCCTCTTCCCTGGTTTTAGGATATTCAATCCTTATAAATAAGGGTTCTGATTTTACCACATAATTATAATTCCCGCTATATATTGATAGTACAGCTGTAATTTCATAGGTCCCCGGTTCAGCAAAGGTGAAACCTGAAGAACCAAATGTTAAATTTACATTGTTTGACATGGATTGACCGGGATCCAGAATATCATTGATATAATTACCGATGTCGTAGCACCTTGATATAATCGGCTTAAACTTAACGGTCCGGCCATCCCCGGTTATTGCCTGTCTTCTGACCAGGATTTCCAAGAATCCGGTTTTTGGATCAAGATAAAAAGCCGGAATATTTATTGGCTCGGAACCTTTATTAACAAGACTTACGGACAGAAACACAGGGGTCCCGAATCCGAATAAGTGACCGGTTGGAGGGGGGCTTAATAGTAATTCAAGATCACTTAAAGGAACCTCAGGAGCGTATGGTGAGTATCCCCCTGTACCTTCATACCAGTATTTAATAGTATGAAATTCGGCTCCGCCCGGTATAATTTTTGACCATGGCGCATGACGCATAAATTTAATTTCATCCTCATCAAAAGTAAAGCGAAAGTCTTTCCAGTATTTATTAATATTATTCCCACCCAGATACCGCCAGTCATAGTTCATAAAGGAAGTGGAGTCTGCCCTGCCCACCTCGCGTTCAAAACGATGTACAAGATTTAATGCGTGTCCCAGCTCATGGACAATAGTCTGGATACATTTTCTTTTAATCCCGGCAGGATGTCCTGTTATAGCACCCAGAAATACTGCAACTCCCTGCCTCGGTAAATTATTTAAATCTAATACGCCTGTGTCAAACATTATCCCCAGTAGTCCGGTTAATTTTGCTTTTGAAAGCAAAAGCAGATGTAACATCCAGTCTCTTCTATCTAATGATTCGTCTGCAAATTGGCTCATCAGTGCATGTAATTGAGCATCATCCCATCCTGATATTGTTGCTGGAATATTATCCCGTTCACCTGCCTTGATTAATTTTATGCCGGCATTTTCAAAGCATGAATCTACAGTAACAGTCTTTCCTTCAAATTCATATGACGGAATCTCCATTACATTTTCTTCCTGTTCAGTTTCCATACCTATTTTTCTGAAATAGCTGTGTTGCCATTGTGCAGTTAATAAAATGGGGTAATTTGAGGGCAGCTCATAAAGATGATCCTCCAGCTTTAATTCAATATAAATTTGTACATCGGAAAAGGGTGTAAAAGTCAGTTTACCCCTGGTTGTTTTTTCATCTTTATCCTCACAAATTACTTCAAAAAAATTTTGCGATTCTGACAGTTCAGCGCCCGGATTCGTCCTGAGTGACGCCAGATATACCTTATTTTCGCCTGAAATACTAAATATATCCATGCTGATAATGCCAGTTCCCTTAATATCAATCCTTAAATCTGATTTAAGCTGATCATTTGACGCACTATACAAACCGTCTTTTAGGTTAGGTGTTTGATTTTTGCTGGCCATAATAAAAAGTTTAATTTATAGAACTATTAATAAATATAATTTATTGCAGTGCTGAGACTTTACGCTTCAATATCATTCAAATTTGTGAAATTATTACAAGTGTTCAAGACACCAATTGGTGTTTTTTTTTGCTAAAATCAGCAAATAATGCAAACCATGAAGTAACCTTTTTCTGATTAATGTTATTAATATTTAATATAAGGTTATAATAATATCTTTTATGGAAAAAGTGCTCAGATACAAAATCAATTTTCAAAAGAAAATCGGGCAAAAAATCCGTTTTTATCGTACAAGTAAGGGTATGTCCCAGGAAGACCTGGCTGTTAAATGCAATAACCACAAGACACAGATTGCCAGAATCGAACAGGGCAAAAGAAATTGTGGAATATTTACTTTAAAATCTATCTGCGATATTCTTGAAATCGAACTTTCTGATCTCTTTAACGAGGATTTTTATTGTCGCAAGTATTGACAATCGGTTTAATTTAATGGTATTTTTTCTTATATTTAAAGTTAGCAGGCTAACTGTGTCTTTATAAAATTGAAACTTAAGAGGACTAACAAAACCATTAATAAGCAAAGAAAATGTTAAGAATTATAAGGAATACTATTTTAATAATTGCAATTTTTTTTAATTGCCAGAATTTGAAGGCTCATCCCGGGAAAATCGTTAAGTCTTTTCCATTACCGGGGAAATTTTGTACCGGACTGGCTTTTGATGGAAATCATATCTGGGTGGCGGATTATAAAGCAGACTTAATCTATAAACTTGATCCGGCATCCGGAGTTGTCCTGCACCAAATTCCCTCACCTGGTTTCTGGCCAATGGGGCTGGCCTGGGACGGACAATACCTCTGGAATATAGACAAGAAACAAAAGAAAATATTCAAAATTGATTCACACGACGGAACTATCTTATGGACTATCGAAGCACCTTCTGATTATCCCGAAGGATTAACATGGGATGGTAACACTCTATGGGTGGGTGATGCTATGGAAAATACTATTATGAAAATTGATTTGAGTGACGGCACTGCCGTTAAAAAACTTGACGGTCCTGCAAAATCAGTAAACGGTCTGACTTATGACGGACAATACCTGTGGAGCAGTGATCGGTATTTCGATGAAATATATATGATTGATCCAGAATCAGGTGATGTAATTATTATTATTGATTCTCCCGGCCTTTATTCCAGGGGTCTTGCATGGGACAGTAATTATCTCTGGAATGTGGACTGCCAAAACGATTCCTTATATCAGATTATCCATCATGATGACGAAGTATTTCAGTTGAATGATACCCGGAAGGCACAAATTACATTTACACACCAGGTTAAGGTAAACGGACAGGGAAAACTGAATAATCTTGATGTTTTCATTGCGATACCTGAGAACATGCCCCAGCAGAAGATTTTGAATAAATCATTTGCTCCGCAAAACTATACATTGAAAAAAGACCGCTGGCAACAGCCTGTAGCTGCATTTAATTATAAGAATATCCAGTCAAATGAGACAGTGCAGTCAGTTATGGTGGTTGAGGCAGAAATTTCTGCTATACGCTATTTCATTTTTCCGGATGAGGTAGGCCCCCTGAAATCTATTCCCCCTGAAATCTCACAGTTATATACTGCTAACGGCAGCAAGTACATGACAGATGATCCATACATACAAAAGCTTGCCAATGAAATTGTCGGCGACGAAACAAATCCCTACCGGATGGCTCGCAGGATTTTCAATTTTGTACGCAATAACCTGGAATACAAACTTGAGGGTGGCTGGAATGTAGCACCTGTTGTTTTGCAACGGGGTACAGGTTCATGTTCGGAATATACATTCAGTTTTATATCTTTATGCCGTGCAGCCGGTTTACCTGCTAGGTATGCAGGTTCACTCGTAGTACGTGGTGACGATGCCAGTCTGGATGAATATTTCCACCGCTGGCCGGAGATTTACCTGCCAAATTATGGATGGGTACCTATTGATCCCCAGGGGGGTGATAAACCCTCAGCGCGCGATCAGGCCAGATGTATAGGTAACTTGCCTAACCGGTTCCTGATAACTACACAAGGAGGCGGTGATTCTGAATATTTAGGGTGGTATTACAATCATAATGAGAAGTACGAGACTGAACCACAAGTTGAGGTTAATATTGAGGCATTCGGAGAATGGGAACCTCTTTTTAAATCACAAATTAGTAATGCACCCTGATCACTTTCAATAATTCTATTAAACATTTTTAATACTTTTTTACTATATATTTTCGTACCTGACTGATCCATTGCTTTACTTGAAAAAAGTGAGCGTAACAAAGTTTTTATCAGAGTAAAAACAATTGTTAGCTCACAATGATTCAGAGTCTTAAGCCTTTGCTTTGAATAATACCGAAGTAATCAATTCAATAAGTAATCCGTATACCATTCCCAGTATAATTGTCCATATGAACATACTTGCCATACTATAGTCGGGACTTTCAGGTGCCATTAGCCCGCTAAATGCCAGTGGAAGGCTAAATATCAATCCCATAACTAACCCGTGTATAGACCAATGTCTTAAAGAAATACAACTTATTCCTATAGCAAATCCTATTAAGGTCCTGCTTGCTATTATTTGTAAAGCAATTGGCAAAGCCACTTTTTCGGGACCACTTGAAGCAAGGGCAAAACATACAAAACCGAAAAGTACTCCTGATAAGGCAGCAATAATGACACGAATATATAGCGTATTATCCCGAAAAACAAAAAATATGAATATTTTCGCTGATTATTGAAAATGCAGTATAACGACTCGTTTAACCGGCCTGGGAAAGGCAACTGGTATTTCCTTATGAAATGCTCTTAATGCATTTTCAAGGAGGTTCATTTTGTAAATATGGTTATTTCTTAATCCTATAACACCATAATCTTTCTTGATAATATTATTTTATCGGTTCTTAGCTTAACAATATATAATCCTTTTTCCCAGTCAGTTAAATCAATAGTTATATCATGTTCAGCAGGCATTAACGTACTGCTGAAAGGTGTATTAACCAGACTGCCGTTTGCATTATATACTTCAATATTTATATAGTTTTTAGTGTTCAGCAAAAAGCGGAGATGAACCATATTTGTTGCAGGATTGGGAAAAGCCAGCAGATAATCAATGTCATTGATAATCGCAGGTGGAGTAATACTTGTATAATTATATACGGTACCTTTTAGTTCTCTGCCTGACGGTAATGTATCCCCGGAATTACTTGCCATATATAATGCGATCCAGTCAGGGCGCTCAGGTAGGTTTGTCTGGCTAAGAAACTTTTCCTGCCATTCCTGATCTGTATATCTGTAAAAATTATCTGTTACTTCATAATGGAATGATGCAACCGGACCGGTGAAAGCCATAAGCTGTTTCTGATTAACTGGATTAGGAGCCAGAAATACTCCTTTGTTGATATTGCCGTTTCCGACATGTAATACATGACCTACGATGAAACCAACCTCGTTTGTGGGTTGTGTATGTACATCAGCTACTATATAATCCAGGTTTAATCCAAGTTCAATATTGAAAAACAGATCACAAAACCAGCCGGTAATTGAAGGGCCGGAAGCCATAAAATCATTGATCATGGTTTTCAGGAACGTAATGTCATCCTCATCAATGGGTATTCCTGCCAGTTCCTTCCGGGCTATTGATTTGAAATTGCCCATAATTTCAGCATACCTTGTGTAATAGCTGACAATGTTATTATTACTGCTTAACTGAGTATTATCAAATACTTCCTGGAAGAAGTCAGCTGCATTTTGGGCAAAAAGCTGAAGTCTTTCATATAATGCAGGGTAGGGTTCAATATAGGTATAGGGGTAAGAACAACCTGTACCGCCTGTATAAGATTGTTTTCCATAAAGAATGTTGTCATGCCGCAGCTCAGCCCAGGATGTTAGTTGTGTATTAAGCTTTTCATGATGCCATGCGGTTGTTTGCATGAAATAAGGAAGCCTGTCAGATGAAGCAGGTGGATTTAACTCCCGGATTGCAGACAGCCATGTATTATATAATGATTGTTGCCAGAAATTTTCATCATAAGCATCAACCAGGTATTTCAGCGAAGAAACTTTATAGGCATACTTATATTTTTCCATCTCATCCTTTAACAGGGCCATGGCATCTTCATTTCCAAACACTGCCATTACATCCAGAGGATCAGGAAGGCCACGGTATACTTTTTTATCATTGTATATTATCCTGTCATACACTACTTCACTGGTTATATATGAGTCAATAAGGAATTTCTGCCCCAGTAATTTAAATGATACTGGCAGCTTCCCGGGATCAGAGGAATAGGGATCCACATAAAAGAAATTAGACATTATTTTTTGCCCGTAATCATCAGATGCATCGAGTGTTTCCCTTAATTGTTCATATACACTGTTGTTAAACAAATCTGCAGGTTCAACCAGCATATAATCGGTCAAATCCTTTAATTCGTCCGGTGTCAGATTATCATCAGGTCCGACAAGGAATGTTATTATTTTTTCATGTTTATCCATCAACTCCTTTTTGCCGCAGGAATGTAATAATTCATTCAGCAGGATTGCGCCCAGTTGCATTCTTCGCAGTTCATCAACTGTCCAGTTCGGTTCCCACGGATTTTCAGGAGGAGCAGTCATTAAGAAATCTATTCTTCCAAGCCACATCATTGCCCTGAAATAATTTTCAAGACTTTTTTCTCCCTCGGGTGTATAAATTATCCTATTATAATGGCCTCGCGGCTTAAACTGGCTGAAATCAATCTTGCGCTCTCTTGATTCTGTGAACAGGGTAGTGAATTTCAATTGTTCATCCATTACAGCCTGAATAATTTCATTATATTTCTCAGGCTGGTGAGACTGGGGTGCATAAGTTTTATTAAGCAAAAGCGAGTATGCAACAGACACATAAAGGTCAACATCGGCCAGGACATCATTAAATCGCGGATCACTGCTATATTTGCTGTACAATGCAGGATAACTATTATACATTGCCTTTAGCAATTCTATGAGGTTAGGCTCCAGAAATTGCCACTCAAGTGTCTGTAAAATAGCATCGTATGAATTATGCAATGTATAAAGCACAAAATCAGTGCTTATAAAAAGGGGCAGGTCGTGATAATAAATATTAACAAATGCTTCAGCCCAGCTATAGCTTTCCATCCGCTGTGATACCAGGAAATGATTGTTTGCCAGCAACTCTTCCTCAGCAGGTGTAAGATTATATATATTGTTTATTGTATCATACCATGGAACATCATTAAGTCCGGTTGGGTAAGTTCTCGTTGCATAATAGACTGTCCTGGGAGGATTATTTCCCAGTAATTGATCAGTTGTAAGTGTCTTATTATCATTAAGAAACTGCATATAAGTTTCTTTATCAAAGGTGGTCTGAGCCTGAAGAATATAACCAGTTACAGTAAGAATAAACAGTATTGATGGTATAAAATATCTCGTTTTCATAATTCAGTATATAATTTAAGCAAGTTATTAAAAAATCTTAAGTGAATCAATTTTATGATGCAATCACCGGGCAAAAGGTTGCGTAGAGAAAAGGATGAAAATCATTTGAAATCCCGGGAGATGATACTGCAACAGGAACAATAATAATAATGAATGAACTTTGTTGCTTGATTTTTTATAAATTTGAAATTAAAGAATTAATGTACAAAACCTGTACATGCACCAAATGACAAGGCATAAAAACATTAAAATCGATAGTCTGATATTCGAAAATATTTACAGGGAATTTTATATTGACTTGTGCCGTTACTGCTTTCTATTTATCAGAAGTGAAAAGACTGCTGAAGATATAGTGCAGGAACAATTTATTTATTTGTGGGAAAAGCGTGATGAAATCAGCATTCATACTTCAGTCAAATCATATTTGTTTAAGGCTGTCAGAAATAAGTCGATTAATTACTTAAAAAGCAAATATGCAAATATCCATTTTGAGGACACGACTGTAATATTTGATATTGCTGAGTTCTCCACACCCAGTCATAAATACGAGACACAGGAACTTGAAAAAATAATTTACAAGGCTCTAAAAAGCTTGCCTGACAGATGCTATCACATTTTTTCCCTGAGCAGATACAGCCCTTTGAGTAATAGACAAATTGCCGAAAAACTAAGCATATCGGAAAAAACTGTTGAAAATCAAATAACCATTGCCTTAAAAATAATTAAATCTTACCTTGATAAACACTGGTAATTATTTGCACTTTTTCTGACAATCTTATGTGCCTAAAGCTAATGCCCTGTCTTATTTCATTTCAGCAAACAGATGCATGATTTATTAAAACCGGCGTATCCGGCATTTTATTTTAAATATTGCACAGGTGGAAGTAGCATAAAACTTTAGCTTGTACACGGTTGTATATAAAGATTATATTTTTTTAGGGGGTAGAATATAAAATTTTGCCTTACTGTTAAACTGATAAAAAATGAAATCAAAGATTAATATCGATTTACTCATTAAGTACATAAAGAAAATACCGACCAAAGAAGAAAAAACACTGGTTGAAGAGTGGCTGAATGAGTCAGATGAAAACAGGAAACAGTATGAATCTTTTCTTTACTACTGGAATATTTCGGGAAGCAGCTTTACCGGTTTTACACCGGATATCACTGAGGGATGGATGAAAATAAAAAGTAAAACAGTTGATAAGGCTGACAAAAAACGACGAAGACAAACAAAACTTTATATAATAAAAATAGCAGCAGCAGTAATATTATTATTCTGTTTAAGCTGGGGTTCTATAAAAATTTTAAATAACCGGTTTTTACTGTTTCAGAACAAAGTAATATATGCTGCAACAGATAAGGTTAAAAAAGTAATACTTAGTGATAATTCAATAGCATGGCTTAATACCGGAAGTCAGTTAATAACTCCGCGGCAATTTAATAACAATAGAAGGCGTGTATGTTTAACAGGGGAGGCTTTTTTCGATATAAAAAGTAATCCTCATAATCCTTTTTTTGTTAAAACCGGTGAAACAATGACCATGGTATTGGGGACATCTTTTAATATTAAGACAAAAGCCGGAGAAAAACCCGTGAGTGTCACAGTTGAAACAGGGAGGGTGACATTCTATAAAATTCTCAAAAGGTCGGGCATGATTATTCTTGAATCCGGAGACATGGGAATATATAACAAAACGACCAAAACACTGGAAAAGAGAAAAAATCCTGACATTAATTATTTATCATGGAAAACACGTGAACTGGTATTCTATAATACAACCCTTAAAAATGTTTGCAGGACATTAAACGATTATTACCACATAAATATTCTAACCAGTGAACTTCCTGAAAACGACCTGGTTTTTACAGGTTCATTTAATAATGCGCTGCTGGAAGAAACATTGAAAGTCATAGAATTAACACTGGATGTGAAATTTATTAAGGCAGGGGAGGGAGAAAATCTGATATTTACGATTAAGTTAAGTAATTAAATTTCAGTGAAATGGTAAAGAGTAATTTTATAATTACAATAATTTTCTGCTTATTTCCTGTTTTCGTATCAGGACAAAAACAGGCAAAAATTCCGGATAAAATTATTTATCTCGAAGTAAAAATATATACCCTGGACGAAATACTTGAAGTACTCAGTGAAACAGAAGGAGTGAATCTGACTTACAATAAGAATGAGCTTCCTGTTGAAGGCAAGATAAATATCAGTAAGACAGAATATTCTTTAAATGAACTGCTGGAAATAATAACAAATCAATTGCCGGTTGAATATACAATAATAAATAAACATATAATTCTTAAGAAACGGAAACTGGAGAAGAAATACCGGTTAAGTGGCATGGTAACTGATAACCAGTCGGGGGAAGCAATGATAGCCGTGAATGTATATGTGAAAGAAAGCCTGAAAGGATGCGTATCCGATAATAACGGCAAGTATATACTTAATCTTCCTCCGGGGCAGTATATCATAATATATAGTTATATGGGATACGAAATCCGGGAAATACCTGTCAATCTTTATAGTGATGTGAATGTGGATATACATATGGACCAAAGTGAAAAAGAAATTGAAGAGGTAAGAATATCAGCCCAAAGGCAGTTTTTCGGAAACATGGAAAAAGGAAGGTCTATACAGAAGATAGGCTTAAAAGAAATACAACTGGAGAACATAAATAATGTATCGGATATATTACATGCAAGGTTATCGGGAATCTGGGCTACCAAAACATCGGGGGCCCCTGGCGATCATGTAAAAATCAGGGTGAGGGGATTAAACTCGTTATTTGCCAGTGATGATCCCTTATATGTGGTTGACGGGGTACAAATACCCAACGTTAATTTAAAAACACTTGGCGTTACACATTTAAATGTTAATGATATTGAGAACATTACGGTGTTGAAGGATGCTTCATCAACTGCCTTATATGGGTATCAGGGAGGTAGCGGTGTAATTATTATAGACACCAGAAGAGGAGGAGGAAAGAATGAAATAAACTTTGAATCAAAAGTTGGTTTTCAGAGGTTTACAAACATGTACGATTTAATGAATACCGAAGATTATCTTGCCTCAATGGATTCGAGCCAAAGTATTAATCAAGTATATATAAGAAAATATTATCCTGAATATACAGATTCACTAGAGAGTATTGACTGGCAGGATGTGTTTTTTCAGGACGGAATGGTAACAGAATACCAATTATCGGCCTCAGGAACAAAAATTAAAACTAATTATTACCTGTCGGCAAATTACTATTCACATGAGGGTATTGTAAAACATTCATCTTATGATAAAATGACCTTTTCAGCGAATCTGGGAAGAAAAATTAGTAAGAATCTTAATGCGGAATTATCGTTGAAATACAGTTATCAGGAGAATAACAATAATCTTGATAATTATCTTGGAAACGAACTTCTATATGCCGGTATAAATAAACCCCCATGCCTGCATGATATTCCGGACTCTCTATATCGTAAGGTTCTTACAGATATTGACACTGTGTTATTGACAAATTATATTGAATACACTCCTTTGGAATATGCTTATGATCCCAATGATTATATTAATAATGTTACCAAACAACAGGACATTTCAATATATTCTGCTCATCTATTTGTTAATTACCGTATTAAAGATAATATCAACTTTAATTTTTCTTCGTCTTTTTCCAAAAGAAACCAGCATTATATTCTGAATCAGAAAAATTATGATCACGGCCCGCTTCCAAAGTATATTGAAAGTGATGAAAACTATCTTGTCTTTAATCATCAGTATAATTTGTCATATAATAAAGAATTTCAGGATCATTCTTTCAGATTTATTGCAGGCATAAAATCTTATACAGATAATGTATACTGGAATATCGATTCAATGAATTATCCATATAAAGAATTCGGTATTCCTTTTGATGCGGCAGGTGAATTATCAAAAGGTACTATGGCAATTCACGGATTAAATGGAGCCGTTATCAGATCAATAAACTCATATGTTAGCCACTTAAATTATTCTTTCAAATATCGATATAGCATTTCTTTAGCAGTAAATTACGATCACCTGAAAGAGGGTAATTATGTTAAACTTAAGGATATTTTCCCTTCTGTTGCCATAAATTGGGCCATAGCAAAGGAACCGTGGTTGAACCTTAAATGGTTAAATGAGTTTAATGTTTATGCAAATTACGGAGCATCGGGAAATTACCCTTTAAATGCTTTATCTAATGATCTTTATGTAGAAAAAGGATATACGTACATTGACACAAATCTGGTTGGTTATGCAATTGATCAACTGGCAAATCATCATTTGAAACATGAAGAAATTACCGAAATAAATTTTGGGATTAGAACTTCTCTTTTTAACCAGAGGCTAAAACTGGCAGGCAGCTATTTCCATAAAGTAAATTCTGACCTGATAATTAATCGTGAAATACCCGTTCATTACGGAGGAGGACATTTATTCCTTAATATAGGAGAACTGGAAAACAAAGGTATAGACCTTGGCCTCGAACTTATACCTGTTAAAACATTAAAATTCTTATGGTATTCCCGTGTAAATATTTCATTTAATAACCAGAAAATCAGAAAACTCGATATACAGGATACGATTTTATTGATTGATACTGATATACTTTTTCCTGATTTTATAATTTCCAAAAATGGTAATCTGGGAAATATAAATGGTTATAAATATCTGGGGAAATATACTGAAGAAGACAAACAGGCCAGGCTGACAGAATATGTAAAAATATTAGGTGGCAAATTTTTAAATGCAGATACAATAATCAGAAGGGCTCTGGATGTAAACGATAAAGTTGTAATTGGTAATTCTCTTCCTGATTTTTCATGGAACTTTTATAGCTCATTCGTTTATAAGAACTTTTCAGTTGACATGTTATGGTACGGTGTAGCAGGCGTTGAAAAATACAATGCAACAAGGGCAGCATCATATATCACTGGGACCAATTCCGAAATTAATCAGTTAATTTATGATACTATTGGTGTTATCAGGAGCCCATATTTTTATGAGTCATCATATTTTGTTGAAGATGCCGGTTTTGTCAGGTTGAAGAGCTTAACATTTTCATATTCCCCCAAAAAGCTTTTTTATAATTATATTAATATGAAATTCTCATTAAGTCTTGAAAACTTAATAACCTTTACAAAATTTAAAGGATACGATCCTGAAACCACTATTTATACAGATAATTCTTTTTCAGATTTTGCAGTTGACAGGGGAGCCTATCCTATACCAAAAGCAATTTATGCAAGTATAAATTTAACGTTTTAACTATGCGTAAAATATTTATAATATTTATATTATTCTCACTTTTTAGCTGTGAAAAGATATTTCACGAAAGTGATGCTGATTTATCCGATTTATCGGATAAAAACAGCATGGCGGAGGCATTAATTGGCATGTACAATCGCCTGGCAAGGATGGCGCAGGCATTTTATTTCACTCAAATAGTAAACGGAGACGACATAACTTATATCTATTATGAAAACAGAACTTCATTTAGTTGTAACAGCAGCTACGCTGTAGATGATGAGGGAAGATTTATTTTCAGGACAGAAATATCTCCAAGTCCTGAACTAAGTTGGAACTATACCTATGAAGAAAAACTATTGCTTTTATGGCAATATATATACATTACAATTATCTCTGCAAACAACATAATAGATCAGTATGAAACCGGGAAATTGGAAAAACGGTTTTATACTTGTGTAGGAGAGGCTTATTTTGTAAGGGCTTACTGCTTTTTCAAACTGGTGCGTCTTTTTGGAAAGGGTCCTTTGGTGACAGGTGTTGATGTTGATTATACATTACCCTGTTCCGGGCCTGAAGAAATATACCGGGTTATAGAAGATGATTTGTTGATGGCAGTGAAAATCCTTCCTGAAAACAATACCGGTTCCAGGGTTATGTATGTTACACCTCACAGGGGAACCGCTAAAGCATTACTGGCAGAAGTATATTTATTCATGGCAGGATATCCTTTAAAAGATAATTCAAAATATATGCAGGCAGCCAGATTTGCCGGTGAAGTAATAGACAGCGCCGGTTTTTTTGGATACGGATTACTTCCTGATTATGAGGATGTCTGGAGCGGATTAAACAATTGTAATAAGGAATCTGTTTTTTCGTTGTTTTATGACCTGGATTACTATCTGTCTTTTCGATATAGTATAACCGAGCCTTTGGACATATACTGGTTCGAATTGAAAACAATGATTGCCGAGGTCAATTTTTATAATAATTTTCCGCGAAGCTATCGCAGGAATGTTACTTTTATGAACCGCTTAACAGGATATCATTATGACACAGAGGATTTTTCATTCGATCCCGAAAACTGGGGTCCGGTCATAACAGATAGTGTTTACTTCGACCACTATTATGATACTATAGGTTTCGGAGATAATATAGGTTATCTGAAACACTATATTCCGGGCCGTTTTCCGCTCGGAGGGAATCACTGTTATAATATTATAAACAAAAGTGAGAAAGTCAACGACCAGAATAAAAGCCTGTACATTTTTCGCTATCCCCATGTCTTACTGACTTATGCCGAAGCCAAAACCCGTTCGGGCCAGCTTGATGCTTCTGCATACGAAGCGGTTAATATGGTCAGGCGCAGGGCAAACAAGGTGGATATATTTTCGTCTTCAGAATACGATTTAAGTCCGGGTTTATCAGCAGAACAATTTGCCGATTCAGTGGTGCAGGAGAGAGCCTGGGAATTTTGCGGTGAAATGGAAGGACGATGGTTTGATTTATTGCGCCTGGAAATGGCGGAAAAATTACCTGAGCTAAGGCACCCTGGCGAAACCGGACCTCCGGAATATCCGGTTACTAAGGAAAACTATTATTTACCTATACCTGAAGAAGCTGCTATCTGGTTTTGAATCTAATTATCTTTAAAATGATCAAATCCGTGCTTTGAAAAGTCAATATTCTTTTTGTTCAGTTTGAAGTTCAGAATCCCAATGTTATTCGTTATTTTTCCTACAGGAAATAACGGTTTGCTGAAATGTGTACTGAAGTTGTTTTTTATATATTCAAACTGATGATTTTCGACAGTCAGCATTAGACAGTAATCTTCTCCGCCGTTAATAGCAATTTCATATTTGTTCCAGTTATATTTTTCTGAAACTTTTAGCAAAGTTTCAGACACAGGAATCTTATTCAGATCTATTTCAGCACCGACATCTGAACTTTCCATTATCCGGTGAATATCAGATTCAATACCATCTGACACATCTATCATTGCATGGACTCCCGGAAGCTCTGACAGCCATTTTCCTTCATCAAGATTGGGGACAGGCAAATGATGCCTGCTAATAAGGTATTTAATATCTTTATTTGCCGGCAGGTTACTCAACAGGGCTTTCAATCCTCCTCCCGAATCCCCAACAAAATCTGTTACACAGATAATATCACCCGGTTTTGCGGTATTTCTCTTCTTGATTTTACTTTTGTCAGCTTTTCCGGTAACTGCAATATTAATAATCAGCTTGCTATCGGATTTGCTTATATCACCGCCAAGTAAAAAAATATTTGATTTATCTGCCAGATATTTCAACCCTCTGAAGAATTCATCCATCCATTTTATTTCAGTTGTTACAGGAATACCTAATGATAAAAATGCATTTTCAGGTGTTCCTCCCATTGCTGCTATATCACTTAGATTTACTGCCAATGACTTATAACCGAGCTCATAGGGGGATATTCTTTTTTTTAAGAAGTGCTGGTCTTCAATCAACATATCCGTAGTAACGAGCAATGCTTCTTTATCATTAAATGGTATTATTGCACAGTCGTCACCTATGCCCGTTATTTCAGGGGGAAGCCCTTGTGTGAAATTCTTCCTGATCCTGTTTATAAGGCCAAATTCTCCTATTGTTGATAGTTTTGTCATTTTTTCAGTTTTGAATTTCTAACAATTTTTATTAATTCACGTGAAGCAGTTTCAGGATCATCAGCTGAACAAATGCCGGACACAACGGCAATACCGTCTGCTCCTGTTTTAATTACATCTTCGGCATTATCTGCATTGATTCCTCCTATGCCAACAATTATATGTTTTGAAATTTTTCTTGCTTCTCTCAAACCTTCCAGTCCCCAAGGTTTTTCATCAAAGTCGGTTTTTGTAGGTGTTGAAAAAACAGGACTGATACCCAGATAATCAACCTCCAGGTCTTCTGCTTCCCTTACTTGTTGTATAGTTTCAACTGACAGTCCAATTATCATGTTGCCAGGTACTATCTTTTTAACCAGATCTAAAGGCATGTCACTCTGACCTATATGTACACCATCTGCACCTACAGCCAGTGCAATGTCAACCCTGTCATTTATTATAAGAGGAACATTATATGGATCTAAGATCTTTTTCAGCCTGGCAGCCCTTTCAACGAACTGGCGTGTATTTAATTCCTTTTCCCGCAACTGGACAATAGTTACACCGCCTCTCAGTGCATGTTTTACAATGTCAATTATATTCCGTCCCCGGCTGGCTTTTTCATCGGTAACCAGGTATAATTCATACATTATTTGATTCAATTTTTACTGTTTGCATAAATTCCTCTTCGGTTATATTATATAATTTATCAAGAAAATGCATGTGCAGGCTGCCAGGCCCATCTGACCGGGTAACTGCCAATTCACCTGCTATGCTCATTAACGCCATTGCACCAGATACTGCAAGTACTGTGTTTTCTTCCACGGCTATAAAAGCTCCAATCAGTGCAGTTGCTATACATCCCATGCCTGTTACTCTTCCCATTAAAGGATGGCCGTTCATAATTTTGATTATTTGATTTGATGATATGACATAATCAACAGCTCCACTTATACATATTACACTTCCGGATTTTTTATTAAGGTTCTGACCGGCCTTAACAGCATTTTCCGATGTATATATACTGTCAACTCCTTTTGTCTGGTATGCAGTGGACTCCAGTGCCATAATTTCAGAGGCATTTCCTCTTATTGCACTAAAAGTACCGGTCTTTAGCAAATCTGCTGTTGTCCGGTTCCTGTAAGGAGTAGCTCCGGCGCCTACAGGATCAAGTACTGTTGGCTTTTTCATACTGTTAGCCTGTTTCAGGGCCAGATGCATGGCATTTACCCATTTTTCACTGAGTGTACCTATATTAATAACCAGTGAATCAGCGATTTTAACCATATCCTGTACTTCATCTTCAGCATGAGCCATCACAGGTGATGCACCTATAGCCAACAATGCGTTGGCAGTATTATTCATTACTACATAATTAGTAATGTTATGTACCAGGGGCGATTTTTCCCTGATATTCTTAATAAGAGGCCATATTTTTTCTTTCATATTACAAATAATTAAAGTCCGACATATAACTATTTAACATGTTGAAACACTTATTAATTAATAAAAAACTTATAAGATGCTTTGACTTCTGAAATATACAGGCGAGTTTAATAAAAAAGGCTTTTCAGTATTCCCTACGCCGGTATTATCCGGATCAGGTTCACCGGGTATGATCTCAGCCTGTAATATTCAGGCACCCCACATTTATTTATCGAATTATTTTAATTTAAAAACAAATATACATATGTATTATTTAAATTCATCTTAAATCTTGTTGTATTTTCTTTACTTATTATGTTATATGGATTACCATCCGTTAAAATGAACTTTTTCTTGAACAAACCTTGAAGGAATTAAATCATTGCTTACTTTATTTTTGGGATAACCAAGTGTTATTAACGAAAAAGGCTGGATATTCTTTGGGAGATTCAGTTTCCTTTTTAGTAATTCTTTGAGATGTTTTATCGGATGCAAACCATACCAGGTTGAAACCAGTCCAAGGCTGTGAACAGCTAATAAAATATTTTGTGTGGCTGCTGCGCAGTCCTGTATCCACCAGCCTTTTTGGTTGTCTTTTTTTGTGTCAGCACAGACAATAATTATCGCTTTGGAATTAATTTTAAAACTGTCATGCAGACTATCTTTTAGAAAATTTAGCATAAGTTCATCAGTAACTACCATAAAATGCCATGGTTGCCTGTTTTCATATGAAGGAGCATGCATCGCTGCCAGTAAAATGACATTCAGCATATCTTTTTTAACTTCATTATTGTCATATTCCCTTACACTTCTCCTGTGTAATAAGGTATTAATAGCCTCGTAATTAAAAGTATTGTCAGCTGTAGTTTTTTTCATATGCAGATTTAATTTGGGAGTTCCAGAATGAGAAACAGATAAGAACTAAAATGGTTTAAAATTCCCGGCATAAATTTATTTTTATGACTTCAACCAGGATACCCGAAGTTATAGACTCTAAATGGACAAAATGCGCAGGAATGTCCATTTAGCCAATGAGAATCGTGTTGGCAAAAAGAATTATGCCAGCCAGAGGAACTAAAAAATAATCCAAGAAATATTATTCCTGATCTTTATTTCTGCTTACATTGAAATCACCTCAATGCTATTCAGACTATCAAGTATGGCTTTTGCCTTAAGTGCTTTATCATGTGAAAGTGTCCATGTACTATCCATTTCACCTGCTTTCATATAACTTTCATAAGCCTTTTCATAGTCTTTTACAGCCATAAAATAGTCTCCCTTGGAATCATAAGGATTGGGATTATCTGGTTCCAGTTCAATGTATTTGTCAAAAGCATTCTTTGCTTCTTCAAATTTATTAAGACTCATATAGGTATAACCCAGGCTATTATAAACTGGAGCAGGTTTTTCGGCAATCTCTAAAGCCTTATTCAGGGTAATAACAGCATCCTCATTATTCCCGGCAATATACAGAAAGAAATTATGATTAAGATATGACTTAACATCATTCGGGTAGAGGTCAACTAAACGGACTCCAAGTTCAGATACATCTGCTTTCGGATCCTCGTATAATTTTTGCAACGCTTCCTTAAGTATCTGTTCACCCTTACTGAGTTTTATCTCACAAGCCAGTGCTTTTGATGCAAGCTCTTTAAAAGTATCAATGTTTCCAAAATATAAAGCCCAGGTAGCAAGATCGTAATATGACATAAAAAAGCAGGAGTCTTCTTCGATAGCTTTTGTTAGTAAAGATCGGGTCGCCTTCAGGTGAAAGGCATCAAGTTCTTTACTGGCCTGGTCATAATACTCCCTGGCTTTTTCTGAATCAGTTGTGACCGGTATGATTTTGTCTTTCACCGGCTTCTGGCATGATATTACAACAACAATTAAAGTCATTGTTAATAAAGTTGACAGGTTTGTTTTCATGTTTTTTTTTTATGCAAGTTACAATAATAAATCACATTTGTCAATAGCAGTAAGTTTTTTGCGTGACTCCTTGTGACTTCTTATTTTAATAATAGAACCATATAGTCCTGTAGTCTCTTATATTTTCGCCGCGTGCAGCAAGCTCCTCAAGGTAATCGTATATAGGAACATCTACATAATTAAAAGGAGGAATGGGGGTAATGTTTTTTTCCCAGGGGTGGAACTCATAGACTCGTGATCCATCAGGCAGGATCATAACTAACCTGCGATCCTGGCCAGCACGAAGATGATTTTTACCAAGCTTCGGCACATTAAATACCGGTTCATCCGTGCGGTCAAGACCAGGTAACAGACGCGCCTCTTCTTTCCTTTCCTGTAAAATTCTTGCTATAGGAACCATATATTTGCTTGTTTCTTCCTTACCTTTCATGTTAAATGTAT
>CAZFQS010000031.1:0-30497 GCA_964521285.1 uncultured Bacteroidales bacterium
AAAACTGTATTAATTGAGCATTTTACAAATACTCTTGACAGCAAATGTAAAGAGGCTGATTTTATTTTAAATAATATAATAAATTCCTCGAACGATGCTATAGATATACAATATCATACTTCTTTCCCGGAAGGTGATCCTTTCTACCTTCATAATCCTTCGGCAAGCGGAACAAGAGAAGGGTATTACGGACTGTCAAGTTTTCCATACTCAATGATGGACGGCGGTTTTACCAATGCACATAAATTTGATTATGATCTTAAAACAATTGAAAAGGCTGTTATTGACACCCAGGCACTTAAAGAACCATTATTTGATTTGCTGCTTAATACTGACAATACCGGTAATTCAATAAATATAGAATGTTCACTAACTGCTTTATCAGATATTCCGGAGAGTTATATTTACCTGTATATTGTTGTAATTGAAAGAGAAATTACACAAATCACAGAAGAAAATGAAGAAGAAATCTATGAAAGTGTTGTAAAAAAGATGTTACCAACTCCTTCCGGCACTTATTTCAATAAAAGCTGGTCTGCCGGAGAAAGTGCAGATGTCAATTATTCATGGACTTTTACTAATGTATTTGATGCAGAAGAGATCAGGGTTGTGGCATTTGTTCAAAATGAAAACACCGGTGAGATATATCAGACAGCAATTGATAAGCGTGATTACATATCATCTATTAATGATGGTATGTACATTAGTCAGCCAACAAAGATACTTGTATTTCCAAATCCCACCAGTGGAATTACTTATATAAAATTTAACCAGCCGGTAAATGAAAAATGCAGATTGGAGCTCTTCAATAACATGGGCAAATTATTATATTCTGCTCAAATATACAAAGGAGAAAAACTGGTACATTTTAGTACAGAAGGCCTTAATAATGGCTTATATATTTTGAGAATTGCAGATAAGAAAAGGGTGATTGATATTAAAAAATTAATCATATCACGTTAAAGCAAAGAGGGGACGGCGCCTAAAGGGCTCTGTCCCCTCTTTATCCCCTATATTTGACTTGCAAACTTTTTCCCGAACTCAATAAGTTGGTCTGATTTTTCATTGTTAGGATAAAACCGGCCTGAATAGCCTTCACTTACCACATTTAATTTTAAAGCATTTAACTGACTTTCAATAATTCTTACAGCTTCACCACTCCATCCATATGAACCAAACACTGCAGCCTTTTTCCCTCTGTCCCTTATCGGGTTGATAAGGGAAAACATTTTATAAACTGGCAGTAAAGTATTCTGATTTATAGTTGGTGATCCAATTAATATTGAATTACTTTTAACAATAAGCTCTTCAAGTTCCCCCGGTAATATATTTTCTATGTCAACCAGATTTATTTTATAACTAACGGCCTGCTTAATCCCTTCTGCTATTAATTCAGCCATTTGTTTGGTATAACCATATGCAGACACATAAGCTATAAGAATATTATTATCTTCACATAATGAATCAGATATATATTGTTCTGAATATTTTCTGGACAATCCCACAATTTTCTTCCACTTTTTTCTGAGAATCGGTCCATGTCCCGGACAAATCATGTTGATATTGAGGGGCTCAATTTTATCAATTGCTTTAACCATAAACTTACTAAATGGCTTTAATATCACATCGAAGTAATATTTGAAAGTATCTAAATAATTATCAGTATCAGTTATCAAATCATCAAACATTTCATCAGAACAGTAATGCGCACCAAAAGAATCACAAGTGAAAAGCAAGCCATCTTCTTCAAGATATGTATAAATTGTATCAGGCCAATGCAGATTAGGTGCACTTATAAACTTCAGGGTTTTGTTTCCTAAACTCAGAATATCATTATCCTTAACAATATTATATTTAAAAGGCCTGCCTATTATTTCGTTAAGGTAATTTATTGCCTGCCTGCTTCCGTAAACAGTGGCATAAGGATTAATTTTTAAAAGATATTTCAAGCTGCCGGAATGATCAGGTTCTGTATGACTAATTATAATATACTCGATCTCTTTTGGATCAACAACCTCTCTTAATTTTTCAATATATAAGTCCTTAAAGCTTTCTTTTGCTGTATCAATAACAGCTTTTTTTTCTGCATTGATAAAATATGAATTATAAGTTGTGCCGTACCGGGTCTCCATAACGATATCGAATGTAACTATGTTCCTGTCAAGAATTCCTACCCAGCTTACATCATCAGTAATTTTTAAAATTGTGTTTTTACTCATAATAATTGCCTTAGACGATTAAAATACAAAATACCTGTTAAATTATTTATATTAATAATAACCCTTAATAAACCAATTTGTTGAAATGAGGAAGGAGATAGTGCCCGGGGACTGCGCACAAAGGGTGCTGTCCCGTTCTCAAAATCTTGCAATGACTGTTTTTTTACCTTTTACTTTATTATTTATAGATGTTAAAACCTTTATATAGTGTGGTAAAATAACATCTACCCTTGAACCAAATCTTATGAATCCCAGCTCGTCACCCTGCTTAATCCTTTCTCCTCTTACGGCATTTGTTATTATTCTCCGCGCAACAGCCCCGGCAATCTGTCTGATTAGTATACTTATGTTTTTATCATTCTTAATTACTACGGTTGAACGTTCATTATGAGTTGAGGATTTGGGGTGCCATGCAACCAGGTATTTACCCCTGTGGTATTTAAGATATTCAATTATCCCGCTTACAGGGTAGTAGTTAACATGTGCATCCAATGGAGACATGAAGATTGATATCTGAATTCTTGTATCCTTGAAATACTCCTCCTCCGTAATTTCTTCAATAGCCACTATTTTCCCGTCCGCCGGAGCATAAATAAGATTTTCATCATTTTTTAGTATCCTTCTGGGAATCCTGAAAAACCATATTATTAATAAAAAAGAAAATACAAAGACTAAGAATATGGCTAAAGACAAAACAAGGATATTTAAATAATTAATAATTATATAAAGAATAAAAGTATAAATAAGAAATGTGAATAATATAATCTTATATCCCTGTCTGTGAATTTTCATATAGCTTATATGTTTACACCTTTTATAAAATAAATACTTTATTTAAAATTTAAAAAATACCAGGTATAGAAAAACCAGGGGAGAAGTTAACAATATAGAATCAATCCTGTCTAAAATACCACCATGTCCGGGAAGTATATTTCCTGTATCTTTTATATTCATGCTTCTTTTTAACATTGATTCTGATAAATCACCTGCAACTCCAATTGTTGAAATTATGCCCGCAAATACTAACAGGTCTGTCCTGTTTAAAGTACTAAACAATCCGGGGGTTAGCCAGGCGATAACAATAGTAATTATAGCACCCCCAATGAATCCTTCCCAGGTTTTTTTTGGTGAAATACGTTTAAAAAGCTTATGCCTGCCGATAGTTATGCCAAATATATATGCCGAAGTATCATTAGTCCATATTAAAATAAGATATCCCAGAACAATAGAATAAGTATATTCAAATGAATTGCTGGCAGGAAACACTAAATAATTTAAAATTGACAAGGGAACTGATATATATATTATCCCAAGAAACGTAGCAGCAACATTAATAAACGGATCAGGTTTATTCCTGAATAATTCAATAATAAAAACTAATAATGCCAGTGGAATAAGAATAAGATATAATTGATTATCAACAATTTTTGAAGATATTACAAATGATAAAATAAAAAGAACAGAACCAAAAGTAATTCCCAAATACCTGCCGGGATATAAATTCTTATTTGATATAATATTAAAAAACTCAAAAAGAGCAACCAGGTTTACAGTAAACAATATGAGGCCATATGTATATTTACCCAGCAGTAAAGAAGCTATTATTAAGATAATACAAACTACTGCAGTAATTAATCTTTTTATAAAATTACTCAATTTCTTCTCTGTTTAAGCAGATTTCTTTGTCCCTACGTGGCCTTTGGATGCTTTAGCTGATCTTTTGGCCCTGGGTCTTGAAGAATTTACCTTTGTCTGTGGTTTATCAGGTGATATTGTATCATTATTCTTCTCGTGGACCACAGTTTTTTCAAATTTTCTTTCACCAAATACCTTATCTAAATCTTCGGTAAAAATAACTTCCTTTTCAAGTAAAAGACTTGCAAGTTTTGTAAGTCCCTCATTATGTTTTTTTAATATATTCAATGCCCTTTGATATTGTGTATCAACCAGCTTACTTACTTCTTTATCAATTAATTCGGCTGTTTTCTCGCTATATGGTTTGGTAAATGAATACTCAGCCTGACCAGAGGAATCATAGAAACTAAGATTACCAACCTTCTCACTAAGTCCGAAATACGATACCATTGCATAAGCTTGCTTAGTGATTTTTTCAAGGTCATTTAATGCTCCTGTTGATATTTTACTGAAATTTATCTGTTCTGCAGCTCTTCCTCCTAATGCTGCACACATTTCATCTAAAAGCTGTTCTTTAGTTGTAATTTGCCTTTCTTCCGGGAGATACCAGGCAGCACCGAGGGCTTTGCCTCTGGGGATAATAGTAACTTTAACGAGTGGATTGGCATATTCCAGCAGCCAGCTTACTGTTGCATGACCTGCTTCATGGTAAGCAATTGTTCTTTTTTCTTCAGGGGTAATAATCTTATTTTTTCTTTCCAGGCCGGCAACAATTCTATCTATTGCATCCAGGAAATCCTGACGTTGAACGGTTTTTTTATTTTTCCTGGCTGCTATAAGAGCTGCTTCATTACATACATTTGCTATATCAGCCCCTGAAAATCCGGGTGTTTGTTTGGCTAAAAAGTCCATTTCCAGATTTTTCTCATATTTAATAGGTTTAATATGGACTTTAAATATTTCTCTTCTTTCATTCAGATCCGGAAGTTCAACATGAATTTGCCTGTCAAATCTTCCTGCGCGTAAAAGTGCTCTATCCAGTATATCGGCACGGTTTGTTGCTGCAAGAATAATTACTCCAGCATTGCTCGCAAATCCGTCCATTTCTGTAAGTAATTGATTAAGGGTGTTTTCCCGCTCATCGTTTGCTCCGAAGTTTGGATTTCTGCCCCTCGCTCTTCCTACGGCATCAATTTCATCAATAAACACTATACATGGAGCTTTTTCCTTAGCCTGTTTAAAAAGATCCCTTACTCTTGATGCGCCAACTCCAACAAACATTTCAACAAAATCCGAACCTGATATTGAAAAAAACGGGACATGCGCCTCTCCGGCAACTGCTTTAGCAAGTAATGTTTTCCCCGTACCTGGAGGACCAACCAGCAGAGCTCCTTTAGGTATTTTACCCCCTAAATCAGTATATTTCTTTGGTTTCTTTAAAAAATCCACTATTTCTATTACTTCTATTTTAGCTTCTTCAAGGCCCGCAACATCTTTAAAATCTACTTTTACGTTTGATTCTTTATCAAAGATTCTTGCCCTTGATTTACCAACATTAAAAATGTTGGTCGAACTGCCAGAACCGCCACCTGCGCCGCTCATTCTGCGAAATATGAACAACCATATAGCAACTAGAATTACAATTGGCAATATCCAGCTGAACATTTCCCCAAAATCCCTTTTTTCCTCACTCTCTGCAAATATTTTTTCAGATTCAGGAAAACCAGCCTGTGCTTCATCTAACCTGTCTTCAAACTTTTCAACAGAGCTTATTGTGAACCTGTAGTGCGGCCCGGTACGTCCCAAATTGCCCAGACCTCTGCTAAGTACCCCGTTATGCTTGGGTGGAAGCAATTTATCCTGATAAATATATATATCTACATACCTTTTGTTTACAATTACAATCCTCTCTACCTCTTTCTTCAATAAAAATTCATTCTTAAAAGTTTTCCAGTTTGTTTCAACAGGCTTTTTCCCTTTTTCCAGAAAAAACATTGATAATAATGCAATTCCAATAAGTCCATAAATCCAGAATACATTGAATTTTGGCTTTTTATTGTCTGGTTTGTCCTTCTTCTGACTGCCTTGCGGCCAGCCTCTTTTCTTCTGATTATTTTCCTCCATCTGCTTATTATTAATATTTATTCATCTTCAATTTTTGTAATATCAGCATCACCCCACAACTCCTCTAATTTGTAATAATCTCTGTATTTCTCCTGAAAAATATGTACTACTATATTAATGAAATCAATTAATACCCATTGCGCATTTTCTTTTCCTTCAACGTGTCCGGCCCTAATATTAAGTACATTCTTTACCTTTTCTTCTATTGAATCAGCTATTGCATTTACCTGAGTTCTTGAATCACCGTGACATATTACAAAGTTATCACAAATTGAATAATTTAGCCTTGTCAAGTCTATATTTATAATCTCTTTGCCTTTTTTTTCAAATATCCCCTGTATTATTGTATCTAATAATAATTTAGCACTTGTCAAATTAATCCTCAATGAATTAATGAATATTTACCACAAATTTAGTGAAATTAATCCGTTTACCTGCAATATTATAAAATCTATAATCTTATATTGTTAAATATCCCTACTTGTGTATCTTAAGCAATATTTTTATTAACAATAACAGTACCAAATGCATAATATATCATCAGAAATTTCTAAATTTATAAATTATGACAGATGAAATCATTGGCAACAATCTCATAGAGCTTGATATTACTGATTCAACGAACGAGTATTCGAAAAAGCTCATTAAAGAAAGCGAAGTAGAAGAGGGAACTGTAATTTTGGCAGATTTTCAAACAAAGGGCAAAGGGCAGAAAGATGGTTACTGGGAAAGTGAAAAGGGAAAAAATCTTACATTCAGCATAATTTTATATCCGAACTTTCTGGACATTCAGAAACAGTTTTACCTTTCAATGAGTATATCGATAGGAATTGTTGAATTTCTGGCCCATCTGTCAGTTAATTCAAAGATTAAGTGGCCCAATGATATATACATAAATAATAAAAAGGTAGCTGGATTTTTAATTGAAAATTCTATCAAAAGAAACATAATTGCCAGTTCAATTGTTGGAATAGGAATTAATGTGAATCAGGAAGAATTTAAAAGTAGCGCTCCCAATCCAACCTCATTATGTTTGGAATTAAATAAGACTTTCGATATTAAAAATACCTATAAGTTATTGATAGCTTATATAAATAAATGGATCAAATTATTATACAATTCTCACTACAAAAAGATTAAATCCAGATACAAAAAATATCTTTTCCTGATAAATAAAAAGACATGTTTTTCTGATATTAATGGCAAATTTGACGGAAGAATTATAGATGTTGAAGAATCCGGTATACTATTAATCAAAACTGACTCGAAAAAGGTCAGAAAATACAATTTTAAGGAAGTTAGCTTTCCTTGTTAACACTTGAAAAATTAATTTTTTCAATATGTTCAACAAGAGTATTTAAAAAGTTCTGCAAAGGTTTTTTTACTACAATTTGAAACATAGGATTAATATGGGCCTGTATTGTTAATCTTATTCTTGTATCATTTTCTGCAATTTGTTTTAGCTGAATCCAGAAATTAAATTCTATTTCCCTTGATTCTTCACCGGTAATCTTTATATGTTTAAAAGGTTCCTTTTCAATTATTTTCATCCCGGTATCTCCTATTCCCTCAATAGTAAAGTGACAGGAATTTTCAGTAGCTTCCCAGTTTTGAATTTTATCCTCAGGTATAAACTTCTGAAAATTATCAAATCTTGAAAGAAAATTATATGCTTCTTCTTCCGAACCATTAATTTTCCCTATTTTACTTTCAAGCTTTATCATCTGATTCTATCAGGAATTATTGCCCCAACTTTCCGGATTTTCATGCCATTGTCTTATAAGGTCAATTTCCTCAGAATTTATGTATCCTGTCTCTATTGCTTTATCAATCAGACTATTATAATTACATAAAGCATATAACTTACATCCGGATTCATTAAATCTGTTTTCTGTAATCTTAAAATTATAAGTAAAAATAGCTATCATGCCTAATACATCACAATTAATATCCTCTAAAGCTTTTACAGCTTTTAAACTACTACCTCCTGTTGAAACCAGATCTTCCACAATAACAATTCTCTGATTTGGAACAATTTCTCCCTCAATTAAATTCTGAAGCCCATGATCTTTTTGATCTGAGCGGACATAAAGAAAAGGTAAATTTAAAGCATCAGCAATAATTGCACCTATAGCAATTGCACCTGTGGCTATACCTGCAATTGCCTCAACATTGTCAAATTTATTATTTATAAGTTTAATAAATTGCTTCTTTATAATATTTCTTATTTTTGGATATGAAAGGGTTTTCCTGTTATCACAATAGATTGGAGATTTCCATCCTGATGCCCATTGAAAAGGTTTTGCAACATTAATTTTAATTGCCTTAATTTGCAGAAGAAAATTCTCAATTTGTTTTTCATTAATACTCATATAACAAATGTATAAAGTTTTTTTCAACGATCGGAAAGTTTTCTTAACAGATAATTTTGAAAAGCACTTCAATATAAAATATGGATTGTTCTATAAGTACCAGAACCAGGAAGAATTAGAGGATCTGTTAGATTTTTACAGAAATCTCAGAAAGATTGATACACTTTATATAATTCATGATGATATAGAAGAATTACGTAATTATTTTCGGGCCTGCTATTTAAATATTTATGCTGCAGGAGGACTGGTAAAAGATAAACAGGAAAAGATTCTTATTATAAAACGCCGTAATAGATGGGATTTGCCAAAAGGTAAGGTTGACGGGAAAGAGAATTTTGAACAGACAGCTATGAGAGAAGTTACCGAAGAATGTGGTATTAGCGATATTAAAATCATACAGCCCCTTCTATCTACATACCATACTTACAAACTCGATGGAAAGCCTGTACTAAAAAAAACAATATGGTTTGAGATGCTTTATACAGGGACCCGCAAACCTGAACCACAATTAAAAGAACATATTACAGAAGCAAAATGGTTCGACAAATCAGAAATTGGCGAAGTGATAAAGAACACTTATCAGTCAATTCTTGATGTTTTCAGGTATGCTAATATAATTGAATTATAAGTCATTCCTGGCCTTCATTGCTTTGAAAAGCATAGACTCAAAATCTTCAGCAGGTGAAGGTGAAGGAGAATATATCAGTTTTCCGTCCGGTCCTATCAGATAGTATGTGGGATAAGCCCTTATATCGTATTCCTCAATAATTTTAGGCTTGTTTCCGTAGAAAAGAAATTTCCAGTTCCAATTTTTACTTTTCAAAAAATTCGCATCTATACTTTGCAGAGGATCAATAGATATTGTAATAATTTCCAGTTTTTCTTTATGTCTATCATATATGCTTTTGAGTAGTTCAAACTCGCTTAAGCAAGTATAGCTTTGAGTTGTGCAGAAATTCAAATAAACATATTTACCTCTGAAGTCAGTTAATTTTACAAGATTGCTGTCAGAGTCATACAGTTCAAAAGTTGGCGGATAATACCCCGAAAGAAGTTTGGTTATTTTTGTTTTTATTATTTCTCCAAGTAACTTGTGCTGCTGAATCTTTGTGTCTGAAATCAGAGTATCCAGAATACTCAATAGTCCGTTCCGCGAAAAATTATCACTATAAAACTCATCATAAACTCCCTTTAATATAACCAGTTCAATAACAGTATCATTGGAAAATACATTGTCTTTGGCAAGAGTCTTTCTTAGTTCAGAATAACTTTTTAGTGTGTTTATATCAGTATAAATCTTTTCTCCTTTATTTGTTCTTCCAAAGAATACAAAATATTTATCATATACCTGAGTAAAAAGTTCCATATAGGCAGGATTATAAAAAAGAACAGGTTGCTCCCTGAAATACTCATCCGAAGCACTTCTGGCTTTTTGCTGGTATGCCAGGTGTTTCAATAATCCATATCTGTATTTACGGTAATTATTGAAGAATTTATTATTTGAATTAACAAATGGCTTTTCAATTCTCTCAATATCCGCATTTAACTCGGAAAAATCCTCTTTATTTATGAAATTTATAATATGCTTATTATAATATGGAGTATAAGCATCATTGAACATTCTTATAGCGAAATTAAGGTCCTCTTCTTTAACATTTGCAATTCCCAGCTGTATTCTTGATTCTGTAAAATAGGGATTAAGTTCGTCTTCAGGTGTTTTATCTGATTTTTCCGGAAGAATAATCTCATAGGTTTTATTTGGTTCAGCATAAAGAAAAGCTTTGTAAATCCCAAGGTGAGAGAAAACAAATGTGATCCTGTCCAGGTTGAAGGATATTTTAAAATCTCCCTTATCATCTACAAGGCATCTGCCAATCTCCTCTTCCGTCTTTGTTATAAGGTCTGTATATCTGTTGATGACTAATTCAGAGTTGGCGTATGAAGGAGCATTCCCTTGCAGGATAACATTTTGAGAAAATGATATTGAAAAGGTTCCCAGATGAATTAATATGCACAGAAAACAATATAACCTACCCATATTTTTAACATTTATTCTTTAATATTTAAGTCCTTAGGTAAAAACAGGCTTGCATCTCCCCCATACCGTATAATATCTCTTACTATAGTTGAATTAATTGCTGTATGTTGAGGCATAGTTAGTAAGAATACCGTTTCTATTTCCGGATACATGGCTTTATTCATTTGTCCCACGGCTCTTTCATATTCAAAATCCGATGATGTCCGTAAACCTCTTAATATATACCTGGCATTAACCTGTTTACAAAAATCAACTGTTAATCCCTTATATGTTTTAATTTCGACTTTGGAATTACCTTTAAATATTTTTTTAATCCATTCTGCCCTTTTTTCCAGTGGAAAATAGTATTCCTTGTTAATATTATGCCCTATTGCTATAACAATTTTATGAAACAATGGTAAGGCCCTCATTACAATTGATTCATGTCCAACTGTAAAAGGATCAAATGAACCTGGGAAGATTGCAGTCTTTTCCATTTTTTTAAGTTTAACTTATGATTTACCAATTAGTCCTAAAATACTTTTCAGGTTTCCCTTAACCGGAGCACCTGTCAATGTTAGCCTATTGTATTCCTGATGTCCGTTAGCAATAAGTAAACACCTGCATCCTAATGCTTCCGCTACTTCAAAATCATGTGTTGTATCTCCGATTAATATAGCCCTTTCCGGATAAATATTATTCTTCTTTATAAAGCTAACAGCAAAATTAACCTTACTATTAGCATAATGATCATTGAGGCCTATTATATAATCAAAATAATTCAAAACACCTTTATTACTAAGAGATTCCGTTAAAGCATCCTGTTCCATCGCAGATATTATAATCTGTAAATACTCCCTGGCTTTGAAATACTTCAGAACATTTTTCGAATACTTAAATAAATATGCATTTTTTAATTCCTTATGGTATTCTTCAATAAATTCTATTGAAAGATTTTCAAATGAATCTTTTTTAAAATCAAATCCCAGCTGTTTATAATATTCAATAACAGGAAATTGAAAAATTTTCCTGTATCTTCTTTTGGATAATGATTCTAATCCCCTTTTATTAAGGATTTTATTCATTACTTTAATGCAGATATTTACATCATTAAGTAAAGTGCCATTCCAGTCCCAGATTATTATTGATTCATGATTGAACATATATAACATTTTTAATTCAATCCCAGAACTTAAAAGAAGCTATATTTTTAAAATCAGAAAATTTCAGGCAGGGCATTTTGTCAGTAGCTTTTTACTTCGAGGCCTCCAAACACCACATTTGCATCGATAAATAGATATTTACTGCTTGCATCATAAGTATCACTAACATATTGAGATGAGCCAAATGCTACTGTATTTCCATTTGGCATTTTTGCTCCTGCAAAAGCTGCGTCAACTTTAATCTTCACCGGGGAATTTTCATTAATTTTAATCTCGGCTGCTCCAAATATAGTGTTGATTTTTAATCTTACAGGCTTTTCATCCTTAAAATCTATATTTCTGAAATCAAATACTGACTTGCCAAACATTACATTATATTCTGTTCTATCATTTGGTGACCCTGAGTAACTTTTCTCACTAAAAATTACATCGTTTTTTACTGAGCTGAAGTTAAAAATTCCTTTATTGCCAACTAATACCTTAATACCGAGCAGAATCAGCAATACTGCTATTAAAACTCTAAATAGATTTACGTTAAATATTACTCGGAATATTATACTTAATCCAATGATTACCAGCACTATTCCCCAAAAAACACCAGGAGCCATTTTCATAGTTATTTATTAATATTTTACATCTTAGAATATGAAAATATTTTATTTAACAATAATAATGTTTTTGAATCACTTGAGCAAATTATGCAATTTTTATCGGTTTGTCAACCTTTTGTTTTAAAACAGATACATCTAAAACCTCCATAATATTATTCACAAAGCAAAATTTCAGTCCTTTTAAATAAATTTCATTTATCTCACTAATATCTTTCCTGTTTTCTTCCGGAAGAATTATTTCCTTGACGGATGCTCTTTTGGCGGCCAGTATTTTCTCCT
Source organism: uncultured Bacteroidales bacterium (assembly GCA_964521285.1). GTDB lineage: Bacteria > Bacteroidota > Bacteroidia > Bacteroidales > UBA10428. The sequence goes on from CAZFQS010000031.1 coordinate 12,421, forward strand.
TAATTCCCCCTACCGGGAGTACTTTCCCTCTCAGGGTAATCTCCCCGGTCATTGCAAGGCTTCTTTTGACTTTTCTTTGAGTAAAAGCCGAAACCATAGATGTAATCATAGTTATTCCGGCAGAAGGACCATCCTTTGGTATTGCTCCTTCAGGGATATGAACATGAACATTCCAATTATCAAATACTTCAGGTTTAAGACCAAAAAGATCACAATGAGATTTTAAATATTCCAGGGCCAGGATTGCTGACTCTTTCATTACTTCCCCCAAATTTCCGGTAATAGTTAATTTGCCTTTTCCTTTACTTAAACTTGTTTCAACAAACAATATCTCCCCTCCAACAGCAGTCCATGCAAGGCCTGTAACAACACCGGCAAATTCATTACCCAGGTACTTGTCCTTTAAATATCTGGGTGGTCCCAGAATTTCTTCAATATCAGTAACAGACAAATCTTTGTTATAATCTTCTTCCAAGGCAACTTTCCTGGCAATAATCCTTATGACCTTTGCTATATTCTTATCTAATTCCCTTACACCCGATTCCCTGGTATAATTATCAATTATATATCCAATTATTTTCTTTGAAAATTTAACTTTTGATTTGTCAACACCATGATTTTCTAATTCCTTGGGAACTAAATGTCTTTTAGCTATCTCTATTTTTTCTTCAAGCAGGTATCCGCTGACATTAATTAACTCCATTCTGTCACGAAGTGCAGGACTGATAGGTCCGGTTGTGTTAGCGGTTGCAATAAACATTACCCGTGAAAGGTCATATTCCATTTCAATGTAATTGTCATAAAAAGTATTATTTTGTTCAGGATCTAAAACTTCAAGTAGGGCCGAAGATGGATCCCCTCGGAAATCATTTCCCACCTTGTCTATTTCATCAAGAACAAATACAGGGTTTGAAGATTTAGCTTTTTTTATACTCTGTATAATGCGCCCCGGCATTGCCCCAATATAAGTTTTGCGGTGGCCCCTTATTTCAGCCTCATCACGCAAGCCTCCCAAAGACATACGTACATATTTTCTTTTTAAGGCTTTGGCTATGGATTTACCTAGCGAAGTTTTTCCAACTCCTGGAGGCCCATATAAACAAAGAATTGGTGATTTCAGGTCTCCTTTTAGTTTCAGTACTGCCAGATGCTCCAATATTCTGTCCTTAACTTTATCCAGCCCGAAATGATCTCTATCCAGTATTCTTTGTGCACGTTTAAGGTCGAAATTATCCTTGCTATATTCCTTCCAGGGTAAATCAAGAAGAGTCTGTAAATAATTCATATGGACAGAATATTCTCCTGCTGCGGGGTTCATTCTCTGCAATTTATCAACTTCCTTATCAAATATCTTCACAACAGATTCATCCCATTTTTTCATTTTCCCTCTTTTCTTAAGTTCTTCTATCTCCTGATCAATCGGACTTCCACCAAGTTCATCCTGAATGGTTTTCATCTGTTGATGCAGCAAATACTCTCTTTGTTGCTGTTCAAGATCCAACCTGACTTTTGTTTGTATATCATTCTTCAGTTCAAGCATCTGAACCTCCCGTGTAAGATACTCCAGTAAAAGCACACCTCGTTTCTTAAGTACATTTATCTCAAGCAGACGCTGTTTTTCTCCAATTTTAATATCACTGTTAGAACATATAAAATTTATTAGGAATGCAGAACTTTCAATGTTTTTAACAGCAAATGATGCTTCGGGAGGAATATTGGTAGATAATTTAATGATTTTAAGTGATAAGTCTTTTAAGGAGCCTACAATGGCTTCAAACTCAGGATCCTTCTTTTTGGGTTTCAGATCTTCCAGCGATTCAACACTTGCTAAAATATATGGTTCACTTCTTAGCAGATTCTTTACCTGAAAACGTCTTTTGCCCTGTATTATGACAGATGTTGATCCATCCGGCATTTCAAGAATACGTATAATCTGCGCTATAGTACCTACCTTAAAGAGCTCTTCATATTTCGGCTCATCAGTACTGGCATCTTTTTGAGCTACAGTACCTAATATTTTATTTTTTTTATAAATCTCCCTTATTAGTTTCATCGATTTGTTGCGCCCCACTGAGATCGGAATTACAACACCAGGAAATAATACCGCATTTCTTAAAGGCAAAATAGGAAGTACCTCAGGAATATTTGTTTTTGTTAATATCTCCTCATCCTCATCTGAAATAAGCGGGATGAAATCCGTATCTTCATTTATTGCTGCATTAATATATATCTTGCGTATATCATATGCTGAAAGTTTTCTCATAATTCATATACCCTTCTTTATGTGCTTTAGACTTTTTGTCAGTTAAAATTATTTTTTTGCAGGTACTTATATTTAACAATCTATATGCCAAATTGCCAAAAAAAATGTTAAAAAATAAATGTTAAAACTTCCTGTATTTTGATGTCATCTCAAATATTTTTTCAAAAATATGCTTATCCTGTCCAGTCAATTTAACATCTCTGCGGGCCATTACTCTCTCAGCTGTCTCTATAGCTTTGGGCAACAGATATGTAATAAATCCATTAGGTCCGCCCCAGGAAAAAGATGGAATAAAGTTTCTCGGATACCCTGGCCCGAAAATATTAGCATTAAATCCAACCACCGTACCGGTATTAAACATGGTGTTAATTCCGCACTTTGAATGATCTCCCATAATTAATCCACAAAATTGTTGATTTGTCTTTTCAAATTTTTCAGAAATATAGTTCCACAGTTTAACGTTATCATAATTATTTTTCAAGTTAGATGTGTTTGTATCCGCACCTATATTACACCATTCTCCTAAAACCGAATTACCAAGGAATCCGTCGTGTGCCTTGTTAGAATTCCCTGTTATCACGCAATTATTAACTTCACCTCCTGCTTTTGAGAAAGGGCCGATTGTAGTCGGACCATAAATTTTTGCGCCCATTTTTAAAATTGAGTATTCACATAATGCGAACGGGCCTCTGATAACCGAGCCTTCCATTATCTCGGCATTTTTACCAATATAAACAGGACCCGTACTTGCATTAATAGTAGCAAATTTTACTTCAGCACCTTCTTCAACAAAAATATTGCCGGGATTAAAAAGATTGTTGCTTTTGGATATATCTTTTGACTTCCTCCCTTTTGATATTATTTTAAAATCATTAACAATAGCCTCCCCATTATGTTTAAATAATTCCCATAAATGATTAATTTTGAAAAAGTTACATTTTGACGCTATCTTTCTGTATTTTTTATATATTTCCGCATTAACCTCCTTCAGATCTTTATCCCTAGTATTAATGGCAATAAGAACCTCGCCTTTCACAAGTGCTTCATTATCCTTAAGATTATTTATTTCTGATAAAATATCTAAATCAGGCATGATAGAGCTGTTAATCAGGACATTCTCTTCTTTAAAAAGGGTTTTGTACTTAATGCTCAGATACGGTTTTGTTAAATAAGAACATTTGGATCCCAGAATATTTTCCCATTTCTCCTTAATAGTATGTATTCCAAATCTGATTTCAGCTATAGGTCTTGAGAAGGTTAATGGCAGCAGGTGTTCCCAACTGCTATCATCAAATAAGATAAAATTGGTTGCTGACACTCTTACATTGTTTTATTTATGTTTCAAACCTGACAAAATTACATAAAAAAAGCTCCGAATTCTCAATTTGTGAAAAAAACGGAGCTTATATGTAAGTTTCCTTAAATAACTTATTTGTTCTTTTTCTTTTCGATATGCTCTTTATACTTACTATAATACTTGTCAACTCGTCCTGCAGAATCAACAAACTTCATTTTACCGGTATAAAACGGATGTGATGTATTTGATATTTCAAGTTTTATTAAAGGGTATTCATTGCCGTCTTCCAGTTTAACTTTCTCTTTTGATGGGGCAGTTGACCTTGTAATAAAAGTAAATCCATTGGACATATCCCTGAAAGCGACAAGCCTGTAATTTTTTGGATGTAAATCCTTTTTCATCGTAATTAATATAATATAGTCATTTCTGTTTCAGAGCCTGCAAAGATACTACATCGAAAATAAAACGCAAAATAAATCCTTTTTTATTTCTTTTAATATAAATCAGGGTGATTCATTTGTGAATCTTTTAAATTCAGCATTCCGGTTAAAAAGATATCTGTATGTGATATGTGTTTTATCCTTTTCTGCTTCAATTTGCTGGTATACTTTTATCATTTTAGGATTATAATCGCCAACCCATGCTAATTCAACGGTTTTATAATTTGGTTTTCTTAATATTGCTCTCTGATATTGTAAGAACAAGGCGGCAAGAACTCCCGATCTTTGATGAGCCTCCACTACACCAAATATAGTCACTCTGGAACGTGTTATTTTTTTTCTGTTCTTTAAATATAATAATTTAATGGCATTCCATAAATTTATCTCTCCGTTAACCGATTTCAGTATCTGATTAACATCAGGTATAGCTATTAAAAATGCAATTGGATTATTCTCATGGTAGGCAAGCCATATAAAATCTTCATCAATAATTTCCTTTGCGTCATTTATTAACACTTCAACATCATCATATTTTAATGGAGTATAGGTCTTCAGAAATTCAGACCATATTATATTATAAACATTTACAATATCATTTATGTACTTCTCTTTTTCCTTAAACTTGAATGACTGATAGGAATAATCCTGTTTATTTGCAATGAATTCTGCCCACTTCATCATTCTTTCGGGATATGGCTTATTTGCGGGCCGGCAATAGCTATATTCTTCATAAAATACCTTAAATCCATAATTCTCAAATAAATCTTTATAGTAGGGCAAATTATAAGGCATTCCATATACGGGCTGAGTAAACCCTTCAACAAGTAACCCCCAGTGAAAAAAATTCTCTCCAAAATTAATAGGCCCGTCCATGGCTTCCATGCCTTTTTCTTTTAACCATCGCCTGGCAGTATTAAAAAGTTCATTAGCAGCTTTTTTATTATTTATACATTCAAAAAATCCAATTCCTCCGGTAGGCTGAGAATTATTAAAAGCTTTCCTCTTATCATAAAATGCTGCAATTCTGCCAATTAAATTGCCTGATTTATCTTTCAGTATCCATCTGATAGCATCCCCATGCTTAAAACTTGTGTTTTTCCTGGGATTAAATATTTTTTCAATTTCTATATCCAAAGGGCAAATCCAATTATCATCATTCCTGTAAATTATTTTAGGAACCTTTATAAATTCCTTTTTTGTTTTTTTATCTGACACTGCCTGTATTAACATTTGTTTTTACAGTTTATATATATGGATTACTTTTTGGTGCTATAAATATAAGATTTTTATCTCTAATAAATTATTTCATTTAATTTTATAATATCTGAAAAGATACTTAAATTTGCATCCCCGGAAATATTGGATGTGCCGTGTATCAATAGAAAGAAGCATATTGAACTGACAAAAAGATAAATATACGGTGGATGTAGCTCAGTCGGTTAGAGCACTGGATTGTGGTTCCAGGGGTCGTGGGTTCGAATCCCATCTTCCACCCTAACTTATTTGTATATTTGGTTATTTGGTTATTTGATTATTTAGTAATTTGAAGACTAAGTTATTCTTCATATTCTAAAATCTTTCACTTACAACATGCCACTTAATCCTTATTTCCTTTATTATTAATTTACCAGTAGTTTTCTGGTGGTTGCATTAATTATAGAATTTCTCTCAATATTTATTTTGCAGAAATAAACACCGGGATTAAATCCGTTTGTGGCAACTGGCACTTCGTGCATGCCTGCATTCAACCCCCCCAGATATTTTATTAGCAGTCTGTTTCCCGGGGATGAATATACTTCAATTGAAACTTTCGCAGCCTCATCAAGCTCGAAACATATATTTGTTAACCCGTTACAAGGATTTGGAAAAAGCTGAATTTTATGTGAAAATGCATTTGTGCGAATAGAAGCCGGTTCGTGAAAAGACTTAACCAGTTCAATACCCTCACCTGTTTCAAGGTTACGTGTATATTCCATATCATCAGCGTTATTCCAGTGCTCGTGAACCCCTAGGCTTTCCAGTGGGGAACCCGTATTGTCAGGATCATATATTATACCCTCAGGCCACCATTCAGAGCTGGCTGCCTGATGCAGGTAATCATCAATAGCACCCCAGTGTACAAATGTGTAACGCGGAGGATCAGCTGAAAGATCTTCCACCTGAAATTCCTTTTGCATTATATCCAGGCAAACCGATTCAATGGCTACAGGATCTAATGATGCTATAATAGACGATGACCAGTCATTATTAAACGGGGCAGTCCTGAATCTGGCAGGGGGAAGATGCTCCTCTGAAGTACCCCACAATGCATCCATCAGGAATACCAGGGTATTTCCTCCCAGGTACTTGCTGCCCATAAGATCAACAAAAACCCTGTACATATTATATTCATCCCGTAATGGCTCTCCATAGTCTCCGCGGTGAAGTCCTGGGTGTAAGTGAGTGGCTCCTCCGCGGCTGTTAGAGCCAAAATGGTTTTTAGCAAAAAATGTTACCCCACCCCATCGATGTGCTTTATAGGCAGGAATATTAAGTATATAATCTGCATTGCTTACACAATCCAAAAGCTCGTCAGTTTCCTCTCCAAGCACTTCCCCTCCATCTGAATAATATATTGTCCGTGTTGCTTCCTTGGTCACTACTTCACGTCCTGTCATGCCCCATGATGAGGATACTATGTAATGCACATCAGGAAATTCAGCTGACCATTTGTTGTAACAATGATTAAACATCATTGTATAGGGATCTCCTACAGTAATATTATCCTGGGGGACCCCTGCCTTATTAACAAGCTGATCGAGCATAGCATGAACTGCCTGGGGTGAAGCATCAACATTCCCATAGTCGCTGTTATTAGGTATATTACCATCCCAATCCGTGCTCCATACCTGAACTGCCTGGCTTTGAAGGTGCTGACAGCCCTGCGGAAAAATACAACCGAGCCAGCCAAAGACAACAAATAAGCAATGAATGAATATGCTATGGGCATAGTAGCCTTCATACATGGATACCTGGCCCTGCTTGGTTTGGGAATCACCCTGACCATAAACCAGATTACAGAAATTACCCCTGTTATAAAAAACAATATTTTATAAAAGCTCTCAGGTTTTCTCAATCCAGTGATCTTACCCGTCTTTGAACAAGTCCTTACAAATGGCAGTAAAATCTTCATATGCTATAGCTTTGTGTTTTAAAGAAAGTTTTTTCATTTCTTATAACTATCAAGATGTTCAATGCTTAAACTGTCAGGAAGAACTCCCATAGTTATAATAAAGAAAGTAAGGGCTTTTGTTCCCGGTTCAAGATGCCCGCCCAGAGTACTGTTTTCATCAGCCAGGGTTATATGTGCATGTGCCCTTCCGTCCAATATATATCCCTGAACTGCAATAAGATCCATTGCACATGAAGCACTGGTATATTCATTAGCAGGTGGCAGATTTCTGTCACTGACTACATGAAAATGGTAATCAGTTACTGATCCAATACCAGCCAGTATCACTGCATTTTTTATTTTCTTTTCCTTAACAGCATTGTTTAACCCTTCGAGCATATCGGTCCCGGACTCCATTTTAATAATCTCAATCCTTTCGAATTTTGAAGTTGTTATATCCATACTGCTTATATCTTCTTCCTGCGCATAAATGCGCAGGGAAAGAATGAAAAAGAATAATATTATTGTTGTTTTCATCCTTTTAAAATTTTTAAGTTTTTAATAATAAAATCAGCCAGTATATACCCCAGACCTATACTGAGTCCGATAACAGTACCATATCTCAAAGCCTGTTTTAAATAGAAAATAAATGTAAGATCCCCACTTATCCTGTAAAACCTGAAAATATAAAGATTAAAGAATAACATTATAAAATAAATACAATTAAATGAAATTATCCATACTACCAGCGGAATAATCGTTAATTTTTGAGGATTCCATGACTTCATTATTTTATGTGATACCCAGGTAAAAGTGCCAATTGTAATAAACCATAAAGAATTTCTAATTATCTCTAAAAATGGTTTGTTTCTCGACCATGCAAAAACAATAAAAAGAGAAACTAAAAGTCCCAGATAAATAAACTCCCTGACATTCCAAAATTCCAATACCGTAAATAACAATATTGCTGTTATTCCAAATATTGTAAAAAACCTGGCAGTACTATCAAATTTAAAAATGGCAGGCCCCGGCAAAATATAGCCTATTATTGCAAAACAACATATTTCGGTAATAAAAAATATCAACGCTTTTTTTGCTTTAATAATGTTAAGTTTTTATATAATAAGTAATTACTTGCTATTTGATATTAAACCAGAGTTATACTTTCTTTACCAGTTCTATATTGTACAGACAATAACATAAAGATACTTTTAATAATACAACTAACAAATAATCATGTTTTATTCGTCAGCCCGCATATGATTTAACCTGGCCTATTTGTTAAAAATTAAAATCCAGAAAGTTTATTCAAAAAGATCAATTATTTTTTATAGGATACTGGTGTATTTCCTGAAACAAAGAATATCTTGTTATAAAATAATCCTGAATTTTAATCTAATAATATTATAAAATAGTAATTTTATCATATCATATTAGAATTTCATCAATTATTGTATCAAATTAAGATTTTATACGTTAAAATAGTAAATAGTAAACATGATAATAATTAATTAATATGAATGATTTAATAATTGAACCAACAAAGAAAACTCCTTTAGTCGAATTCCACACAAATGGTAAATTAACTTTAGCCGGGAGTTCCTATCCTGAGAATGTGAGAGAATTTTACGCACCTGTTATGGATTGGGTAAATGAACTTGAAACCGATGAGATTACTCTTGATTTAATAATGGATTATAGTAACACTGCTTCGGCAAAAGTACTTCTTGAATTGTTAAGAAAATTTGACTTAACCAGCAGATTTAAGACCGTAATTATTAACTGGTATTATGAGGAAGATGATGAAGATACTTTGGAAGCAGGGCAAATACTCGAAGATATTATGACTCACTCAACTTTTAAGTATATCGCCTACGAAAAAACAGCCAGAGAATAATTGGCTTATTAAATTAAAGAAAACAGTTACAAAAAAAGCTCTTGATATACAAGAGCTTTTTTTTATCCCTGTTGCCAAATATCAGACCAAAATAGTATATTCTGCGAAGTCCCTTAAAGAGGAGGCAATAAAGCCGTTATCTGAAAATGAAAACGCGCGACAAGCGACAAATTTCATAAAAAATCCGATGTTTTTGGCCAGATTTTCAGTTACAGACATTGTTAATATCTGCTAATTAGCTTCTTAAGTTCACGTTTAACCAGCTATTGAGATATAAGTATGTGTTGATAAAATAATTTGCTTTTAAAGGTTATAATTATTTAAAATTGTAGTACGAAATTAATGATTATCAATATATAGGGAGCTTTTGAATATTGGATGGTAATTAATTAGCAGGTTTCATAATGGGGTTAATAATTAGGTTGGAAAAGGCTCCGGGTGCTTTGCCCGGAGCTTTTTTATCTGTACGGAGGATATATACTTCAGTAATCACTCCATTCTTCTTTTAATATATTACCTTGAATCCCCACAACCATCATAAAGATCATCATCTATTTTCACTACTTCTCTAATCATAATTACCAATATTTAAGGATTATACTATAATTTTGGATTAAAAAATCAAATAATGGGTAGATCTGGAGTAATAATTCTTAAGATCACAGAGTTAACAGCCATATATATTGGTTTGCCTTTGCTCTACTGGTTTGATTATATTCCTCTTCATAAGGCTATTCCACTTTTTCTCGTATTTCTGATCTATTTGTTCATCTTAATTAAGGATAAGAAATTCAACAGGAAGATATTCTGGTTGAATTCTTTCAGAAATTGGACTCAAATGTTTATAAGGGTAATGGTATTTTTTGTGCTTTCTGTAATAGCTGTAATTATTTTTATGCCTGAAAATCTTTTCATTATCCCAAGAACAAACCCTTTACTGTTTATACTAATCTTTATTTTTTATCCTATATGGTCAGCATATCCACAGGAACTTATTTACAGGGCATACTTTTATCACAGGTTCAGTTCAGTTTTTAAAAATGAAAGATTATCAATAATTATTAATGCATTATTGTTTTCCTTTTCACATGTGATATTTAATAACTGGATTGCTATTGTCCTTACGTTTTTTGCAAGTCTTTTATTTTCCCATATATATAAAAAGAGCAATTCACTAATGGTAATATTCATAGAACATGCTCTCTACGGAAATATCATTTTTACCGTTGGTTTGGGTAATTATTTCTATTTGCCAATAAATATGTGATACTGTTTTATTGTTCTATTGCTTTACTGTTCTATTGCTTTACTCCATTCCGTTCTCATAATCTATTTCATTAACTTCCTGATCACTCTTCGATTGTCTATAGTTATTAAGCCTGTAAGTAAGACTTAATGTTACAACCTGTGGTTCTCTTGTAAATTTATTATGTATATATAAATCTTCACTTGTTGTTGTAAACTCGAATTTACCTGATTTAAATATATCCCTCGCTTGCAGGGTCAGGCTTGCCCGTCTTTTCATAAAATCCTGCCTTAATGCAACATTAACTATATAAAATGCTTTCCTGTCACCCTGTGCAGTTACAGAAGGCCCTGCATAGAATCCGGTAATCTGAAACCTGCTTCCCCATTTGAACTTTAATGTGGAATTTACCCTTATATCCCAGGTATTTTTTACCTGCGAGACATCCTCATCCAGTATTTCTCCCTTAATATGGTAATTAAAAAAGTTAACACTTGTGTTCAGGTTCCACCACTTAAATAATTCAAGATTGGCCATAACTTCAGTACCCAGGAAATAGTCTTTGCTAATATTATCCACTGTATGAACCAGAACATTTTCGGTAGTTGTCGTATCCTGCCATCTTATTCTGGTAATCTTATTGTTGGTTTGTCTGTAATATGCCTCAACAGCAATAAAAGAATTTCCAAACCTTTTTTGAAAATTTAACTCATAGGAATCCGTAAATTCAGGCTCCAGGTCCGGATTTCCAATTCTAATATTCAGTCTGTCCATATACCTGGCAAACGGATTAAGAACCCATATCCTCGGTCGCTCTATTCGCCGGCTGTAACTTAGCAGCACCTGGTTATTGTTTTTTAATTGTTTTGTAAAGTGCAGGGTAGGGAAAAGCATTAATTTATTATAAGTAAATTCCTCGCCTGAAGTTAACTGCTTAATAACTCTGTCTGTATATTCCATTCTCAGGCCCAACTGATAATCGATACCAATTATGGTGCTTGAATACAATCCATAAAGTGACTGAATATTTCTTGATAATTCTATATCATTGGAAAATTCACTATTAGGCGCCCATTCATTCTGATCATAATCATAATCCTCAAAGACAAAATCTGTTTGATTCAGGTCAATTCTTGACTGGTAGCCAGCTTCAATTTTCCCGTTATTTGCGAATGGTTTAACATAATCAGCTTTAATCCTTAACTCACTTTCTGCTTCATCCTGACTTGAACGCTGCCTTAATGTTCCTGTACCGATTACGCTTGCTGTATCTTCCTCTGTATCACTTGTATTTATACCCTGATTTGTATTGTAATAGACCGATGCCAATAATTGATGTCCCAGCTGATCAAATTTAATTTGATAATCAAGGTTCAGGCTGTAATAATTATTATCGACCCTAAATATATCCCGGCTATTGTACCACTGGTCAGTTAAAGGAGGATTAGAATATTCATGATAATCTGAGAAACTGCTTCTTGTAAATGATCTGTCTCCTGTATTTGCCGAAAGTGTCAGTGAATGTTTTTCATTGATATTATAATCAAGACCTCCTCTAAATTCCAGTCCTTCTCTTCTGAATTCTCTATCCCCATCGGAGTCAACATAGAATAATGTATCACGTAAATAACTTTCCCGGTTCATAAGTCCTGTTCCGCTGAACTTTCTGTCATCAAAATTGATCCCTCCAAAAAAATTAACATTGCCTGTCCTGTAATTCAATAGGAAATCTGTGGCATATTTTCCTTTTGTGCCTATTGACGCATTAAATATTCCTCCGAATCCACGCTGTTTTTGTTTTTTCATTATTACGTTTATGATGCCGGCCATTCCGTCAGGATCAAATTTTGCAGACGGATTTGTAATAATTTCTATACTTTGGACAGAACTTGCAGGTATCTGCTGTAGTGCATCACTTCCTTCCAGTATGCTTGGTTTGCCATCAACCAGCACCTTGAAATTCGAACTTCCCCTTAGAGTAACATTGCCCTCCACGTCAGTCTGAATTGAAGGAGTATTTTCCAGAACATCCACTGCAGTCCCACCTGCAGAGCTTACATCTTCGCTTACAGTTATCACCTTCCTGTCAATTTTATATTCAACATGTGGTCTGTCAGCAACCACTTCAACCTGTTCCAGTGAAGTATACGCAGGTTCTAGTTTTATTACTCCGAGATCAATTACCTTGTTACCTGGTGTTAACCTGATTTTAGATATTCTTGATTTCTTATATCCTATAAAACTCAATTCGACATAGAAAAACCCGTATGGTAATTCGTTCAAAACAAAACTGCCACTTTGGTCTGTTATGGTGCCTGTAATAAGAGAAGAATCCCTGTGGCTGAAAATGCTAACTGTTGTATATTCCATAAATGCATTTGTGACAAGGTCCTGGACCTTGCCTGTTATAACACCTTCTTTGGGCAGATTTTCACGGTTAAAATCACCCTGTGGTCTTTGGGCTACTGAATTAATTAATATTAATACTGATACAGATAAAATAAATAATTTTCTCATAAATCCTAACTTATATATTGCAGCAAAAATACTTAATCATTAGACAACTTTTAAAATAAAAACTTGCATTTAAAACAAGTGCAAAAATTTTACAAATATCAAATTTAAAATACAATCTTATCAACTATCTGTTTGTTAAAAATTACCAAGTGCCTATTGAATTACATAAATTATTATTATTTTTATAATTCATTAACAATAACTTAAAAACAATTATTATCATGAAAAAGTTTTACAAATATTTTTTACCAATCCTGCTTGTTATTGCAATAGCATTTGTAACAGGCTGTAAAAAGGATGATGATGAGACTCCCACATTTGAATCTTTGAGCTTTACCGAAGAAGAAATTATTAATAAAATTCCTGAAGGATTGAAGAATTCGACAGATGAAAATGCACAGGCATGTGTTGATGCTATTGAAAGTGCAGCTGACTGGTCCTTATTTTACGGCAGCCTTACTCCTCCTGATAATGCAGTTAAAGTCGATAACAAATCTACCAGTAGTGAAGGTACCTGGAAATGGTCATATAACTACGATGGAGTTCATGTAATTACTTATTACTGGACATATGAAGAAACAGCCACAAAACATATGTGGACAATGGATATTCAGTGGGACGATGGCCCGTTATTTAATTTTATTGATGCATGGGAACTGAAAGACGGGACACAGGGCGAAGTAAAATATAACTTCCAGTGGGCGTGTGCATATGAAAATCAGTATTATGAAGATTGTTATGATGACATATTTTGGATATACACATGGAATAAAAATGCCAATGGTGTAATAAATTTCACATTTAAATATGAATCTTCTGAAGTTGAATATTCATATTATTATAAATACGAGCTGGTCTTAAATCCCAATGGTTCAGGGACCCTGGATTATTACTGGCTTGATGATTACTGGCATTATCACTATGAATGGGATGCTCTGGGCAATGGCAGCTGGGTATGGTATACTGAAGGTTCAACAATAAGTGGTGAAGGAAGCTGGACAGTATAACTACTATTCAATATATTTTCTTAAAGCCTTTGCAGGTTGCAAAGGCTTTTTTATTTTATTGTATCTCACAAATTTCTAAATATTATTTGTAAATGCTATTTTTGTAGCTCATTTTAAGAACCAATTAATGAACCATTTATCTAAAATTGCAGTATTGGGCGGGGGCAGCTGGGCTACAGCAATAGTAAAGTTACTTTCACATAATATTAATGAACTGAACTGGTATATCAGAAGCCAGGAAAACATTGATTTTATTAAAAAATTTCATCACAATCCAAAATATTTAAGTTCTGTTGACATTGATATTAAAAAAATAAATTTTTTTAATAATATCTCCGAGGCAATTGAACAGTCAGAAATTCTGATATTTGCCATCCCCTCTCCTTTTCTTAAAGAATCCCTGGAAGATTATAATGCCGGTTTTAATAACAAGTTTATTGTTTCAGCCATAAAAGGAATAATACCGGGAGATAATCTTACTATTTCAGAATTTTTTTACAAGTACTATGGTGTACCTTATAAAAATATAGGCATAATCTCAGGGCCCTGCCACGCCGAAGAAATTGCCCTGGAAAGATTGTCATATCTTACCATAGCATGTACAAACCGGATTAACGCTGAAGTTATTTTAAACAAACTGAGTTGTCATTATGTAAAAATTAAAACATCAAAAGACATATACGGGACTGAATATGCAGCAGTTTTAAAGAATATCATTGCTATCGCTGCCGGCATATGCCATGGACTGGGCTATGGTGATAATTTTCAGGCAGTCCTTGTTTCAAATGCTATCCAGGAAATTAAACGATTCCTGGACAAGACATATAAAAGTAAACGCAAAGTATTTAGTTCACCTTACCTTGGGGATTTAATAGTAACAGCCTATTCGCAGTTTAGCAGAAACCGTACATTCGGGACAATGATTGGGAAAGGTTATTCCGTAAAATCGGCACAATTGGAATTAACCATGATTGCCGAGGGCTATCATGCAACAAACTGCATAAACGAAATAAATAAAGGATATGATGTAAAAATGCCAATAATAAATGCTGTTTACAATATACTATATGAAAGGATAGCTCCTGCTATTGAAATAAAATTACTTACAGATAAACTGAAATAAATGTTATATTATTTAGAAATCTTTAATACTATAAGATGGAAAACTTAAAATTAAGTATTGAAAATGTTTTCAATTTTGTTTCAAAGGATTCAATATATGAACTTAAGGATAAGGCAATAGGCATAATTAAATCCCTTTACGACAGAACAGGTAGGGGAAATGATTTTTTAGGCTGGGTAAAACTTCCTTCATTAATTAGTGAAGAAGAAATAAGGAATATTGAAAAAGTAACTGCTGAAATAAATAAGAATAAGATTGAGTTCATTGTGGTTATTGGCATAGGTGGTTCCTACCTTGGAACAAAAGCTGTCTATGACGCATTATCAAATAATTTCATACAGTTCAAAAAAAACAACGGCTACCCAAAGCTTTTATTTGCAGGACATAATATAGGAGAAGATTACCTGTCAGAATTACTGGATATCCTTTATAACAAAAAATATGCTCTTGCAGTAATTTCAAAATCAGGTACCACACTGGAACCTGCTATAGGATTCAGGATACTGAGAGAGCATTTAATAAAACAGGTTGGGGAAGCAAAAGCAAAAGATTTAATAATTGCCATTACCGATCCGGTAAAAGGAATGCTCAGGGCAATGGTTGGCAGGACAATGGTTAAATCATTTGAAATTCCGCCCGATATAGGCGGGAGGTATTCTGTTTTTACAAATGTGGGACTGGTTCCACTTTCTATTGCCGGATTTGATATCAGATCCTTTGTTAAAGGGGCAAAAGATATGCAGAAACAGACAGGTCCTGGTATCCCTTTTGAAAAAAATCCTGCAGCAATATATGCTGCTGCGAGGTACACTCTAAACAAGGTAAACAAAAAGATAGAAATACTGGCAAACTTTGAGAACAGGCTTCATTATTTAGCTGAATGGTGGAAACAATTATATGCTGAGAGCGAAGGCAAAGTAGGAAAAGGTATATACCCGACAAGCGTTGATTTTACTACTGATTTACACTCAATGGGACAATATATACAGGAGGGGGAAAGGAGTCTCTTTGAAACTATTATCTCGGTAAAGAAAACAAAACGTAAGCTGACTATCCCCGAAGAAAAAACAAACATGGACAATTTGAACTATCTGGCCGGTAAACGGATTGACGAGGTAAATAAAATGGCAGAAAAAGGGACAATAAAAGCACACGTTGACGGAGGAGTCCCTAATATTCACATAGAATTACCGGAATTAAATGAATATTATTTGGGCCAGCTGATGTACTTTTTTGAAATAGCCTGTGGAACAAGTGGTTACCTGCTTGAGATAAATCCTTTTGATCAGCCGGGTGTGGAAGAATATAAAAAGAATATGTTTGCGCTCCTGGGAAAACCATAAATAGTATGAATTATTTGGCACATGTATTTCTATCAGGTGATAATGAGGAAATTGCAGTAGGTAATTTCATAGGTGATTATGTTAAGGGGGAGAATTTTAAAAAATATTCCGAATCAGTAAAAAAAGGTATTCTTTTGCACAGGGATATAGATTTATATACTGACAGAAATAAAACTGTTAAGAAAAGTAAGTTACTCCTGAAAGAAAAGTATGGTAAATATTCCGGAATAATAGTCGATATTTTTTACGATCATTTCCTGACTAAAAACTGGCATAAATTCTCTTCACAATCACTAAAGGATTTTACTCAGAACTTTCATAATATACTTATTAAATATTTTGAAATCCTTCCTGAAGAGGTAAAAAAATTTGTCCCCTCGTTTATTAATAATAACTGGATTAAAACCTATGAGTCTGTCGAAGGTATGGAAATAGTACTTAAAAGGATGTCACACGTAACAACACTGCCTGATGAAACTGACTATGCAATTAATGTACTGAGAAACAATTATAATGAAATAGAAAATGATTTTCTTAATTATTTTCCTGAATTAGCCTGTTATGTTACGAACAAATTCAATATTCCTCTTCCGGTTGTCAACTAGAGGCACACTGTTTATCAGCATAATACTGCTCGTATTCCAGTTTCCTTATACTAATGTTATCATATAAAATCTTTCTGAGAGTCTTTTCGAAGAAAAATTCTTTTTTACCAAAGGCAGGTCTGAGGTCGTTAAGCCAGAATGCCTCTTCATTATATTTGGCAAGAAAAGGTTTGCGTGTCCATTCTGTATCGCGGGCCTGCAGAAAAAGCAATACTATCACTTTTTCATCAAATATCTCAGTAACTCCGGTGATTTGTATCTTACCCGGACTCGCTGACATAATTGGCCCCCGAACAGTTCGGCATAACCCACTTGTATTTGCATAAGCCTCCTTAAATATTTCCCAGGCTTTTACAAGAGGGACTGCAAAGTAATGCTGTGCCCCTGTGTCTCTGGGCATAAACATATAATATGGAATTATTCCCAGCTTAACCTGTTCTTTCCAGAGTTTATTCCATATGTCTGCTTTGGCATTAATATGATTTAAAATTGGTGACTGGGAACGGATTTGTGCTCCTGTACTGAGAATATTTCTTGTTGCCAGTTTTACTGCTTCTGTTGACAGTTCAACAGGATGGTTAAAATTTGCCATAAAGGCCAAATGTCTTCCTGACTTAATTACTTTTCTAAAAATATTTAATATATCCCTGGAATCAGGGTCGGAAATAAATCTGTAGGGCCAATAACTTAAAGCTTTAGAACCAATACGTATAGTAGTCAGATGAGATAAATCAGCATCTAATATTGCATCTATATATTTACCAAGCTGATTTGCAGTCATTATCATCGGGTCTCCTCCTGTAATAAGTATATCTGTTATCTGCTTATTCTTCTTTAAGTATTTAATTAGCAAATCAGTCTGGTTCATGGCAAATCTCAGCTCAGGCCTGTTTGTAAACTGTGGCCATCGAAAACAGAAAGTGCAATATGCATGGCAAGTCTGGCCTTGAGTGGGGAAAAACAGTAAAGTCTCATTGTACTTATGCTGCATTCCTTTTGGTTTTATTTTATTTAATTCAGGAACATTATATTTTTGCTGATCCCCCGGATGAGGATTAAGCTGGAGCCATATTTTATGGATGGCCCTGTTTAACTCAGTCTTATCAGCTCCCTTATTTATCAGAAAGTCAATCTTTTCAAAGTGTTCCCTACTTAAAATCTCTTTGGTAGGAAAATTGAGTAAAAATA
>CAZFQS010000032.1:0-29733 GCA_964521285.1 uncultured Bacteroidales bacterium
CCACCAGTTTTTTCTGCCATGTGGTTGGAAGCATCGCCGAAACGGTTATTAAGCCAAGTGGGGGTATAGCAGCTTTTTTTGAAATAAACCGTAAGGCATGTCTAAAACCCCAGAAAGAATCGGGATAGTGCGGATAAACTAATAATACATTCATGGTATTTTATTTGTCTGATTACATTATTTTTTTGCTAAGATTATTTTCATCCTGAAATACTGATTTTAGATTAATATCAATTAAGAAAATTCATAAAACAGGGATAGAAAGTTCACTTTATTCGAATATCCCCCTATAAATATTTTTTTATGGGTTAAAGTTCTGAAAATAAATTACCAGTAGGCTTACACAATTTCAGAAAATAATTATATAATTCACACATCTTCGAGCCCGATTCGTCTTTTATACTTAAGATTCCTAAAGTACGAAGGAGTGAGACCGGTTATTTTTTTAAATTGATTGGACAGGTGGGACACGCTACTATAATGCATTTTATCAGCTATTTCGGTAAAATTAAGCTCATCATATACTATCAATTCTTTTACCCTTTCGATTTTATGTAATAGATAAAACTTTTCGATAGTCATACCTTTTACTTCAGAAAAGAGGTTAGCGAGATAAGTATAGTCATAATCCAGCTTTTCACTCAGGAAATCGGATAAATTCACTTTAATTTGTTCATCTCTATAATGAACCAGTTCAATGATAATATTCTTTATTTTCTCAACCAATATACTTTTTTTATCATCCATCAGTTCAAGCCCTGACTTTTTTAAGCCTTTGCTAAATTGATGTAATTGCTCAGGTGAAATGTTTTCTTTGATTTCCGCTTCACCCAGGTCTACGGATATATAATGCAGCCCAAGTTTTTCCAACTCTGATTTCACCACCATCTTGCATCTAATGCAAACCATATTTTTAATATACAGTTTCAGCCTGTGATAATATTACTTCTATAATAAGGTATAAACATTTATCTATGTAAATATAAGACAATTAAAATATTTTTTCATCTTTTCAAAGGAATTTGCAGATAAATTCCATAATTGAACCCCAAAGAATTAAGCAAAAAGACAAGATAAAAACGCTGCCGAAAGGTCTGGCAATACTTACAATACTGGGACCCGGACTTGTATGGACTTCAGATTTGGTAGGATCAGGGGAGGTTATAATAACAACACGGAATGGAGCTATTCTTGGAATAGCTGTGTTATGGGCAATAGTTATTGGTATTTTTCTAAAATGCTGGATCGGACTGAGCGGAGCCAGATATACAGTTTGTACAGGAGAAGGTATGATAGACATGTTTTCCAGAATTCCCGGTCCGCGCAACTGGATCGTCTGGATAGTAATGGTAATTCAGCTTATTAGTGCAGCTATAGGTATGGGGGCACTTGCATCTGCATCCGGAAATTTCCTTCATTGGCTGGTTCCGCTTCAGCCAAAAATTGCCGGCTGGTCAATCAGTATTATAGCATTAATAGTATTATGGTCCGGGAGATTTAACATTTTAAAATTTATTATGACATTCCTTGTAGCCATAATGTGTATAGGGACTATTTATGTTGCCGTTGTTGTATCGCCATCTCTGTCAGAATTATTCAAAGGATTGTTATTTAAAATTCCTGAAGTACCTGACTGGGCGATAAGCAAGGCAGGAGTAAGAGAGAACCCCTGGCGTGAGATCCTACCATTATTAGGATGGGCTGCAGGCGGTTTTGGCAGTCAGGTCTGGTACACTTACTGGGTACTGGGTGAAGGCTATGGTATGGCAAACAGAAAAGAATACGGACAACCTGCTGATTTGGATGAATTGATAAATTTAAATAAGGAAGATGCTCATAAATTAAAAGGCTGGTGCCGCATTGTTAACGTAGATGCATCATTGGCAATGATTATAACAGCAGTTCTGTCAGTGTGTTTTCTGATAGCCGGAGCAATGATTCTGAGGCCATTGGAACTGGCACCTGAAGACAGCGAATTAGCTTTCACTTTATCAAAAATATTCAGCTCCCGGTGGGGACAGGCAGGAGGTTATCTGTTTATACTCTCCGGCACTGCGGCTTTGAGCGGGACGCTGATGGTCCAGATGGCCGGATGGCCGAGATTAATAGCCGATACAGTCCGTATATGCATCCCAAAATTTGGCAGGATTTTCAGATGGGCAATTCAGTTCAGGATATTCCTGGTTTTCTTCTTCTTAACTAACATGCTAATAGTCTTTACATTTGGCATCCGTCCGGTTTTTCTGGTGAAAACTGCTGCTGTTCTTGATGGCTTGATTCTTACTCCAGTACAGGCCATATGCGTATTTATCGGTTTGTTTTTTATTATGCCAAAGCTATTTACCAGAGATATATATAATATTATAAGGCCGCATTGGATATATGCATTATTCTTAATTCTTGCAGTTATCGTCTTTGGTTATTTTTGTGTCTTCCAGGTTCCTTATATAATATAAAGGGCCATGTGGGAGGGGACAGCGCCCATATTTTTTGAGGGTCCGACACCTGAAAGGAGTCAGGCCCTCCAGCACGCTTTCCCTCAAGACATTTTCTCCAGTATTACTTTAAGAATCTGGCTATTGGGAATTATATAATATTTTACAAGATACATATTGACTTCAGGCAACCAGATAATCACATTTCTCAAAACTTCATAGGTTTGCCTGTTATAAAATTTCCAGTCAATATTATGCAAATGCAAAGGCCTTGTATATTCCATCGACTCTGAAATTATTAATGATAAACGTTGCCCGTTTAAAAAAATTCTGTAATTATCATGGTTAAGGTGCATTACTTCAAGTTTAAGTATACTCCTGTTATGATTGCTCCTGCGGAAACTTATAATTCTTATTTCCTGATCTATATTTTTTTCAATTACCGGATAGTTGAGCCTATGAATATTGATCCCTGTTGATTTTAATATTGTTTTCATACTATAAAAGTTTTTTATTAAGCTTGTATGGAGCCCACATGATTTAGCTATACCTGTCTTTAATAAAGGTATTATGTGGGATTCATGACAATGCATTTAAGAATTTTTTATTTAAATGTTCTGAGATAATAATAGAATAATATTTATTAAGATTTTTATTACATGAAACAACAGGGAGGGGGAATATCTGAAATGAAAGCTAAAATCAGATGTCTTATATAAATAACTCCTTTAACCTGATAGTTTGAGATAATATCAACATAAGGGAAGTATATACTTAAATTTTCAACCTGATAAAAGCCATCAAAATCTGGTTCAAAATCTTCGGCATCGAATAATGTGATATGATTTTGCAAACTTTCAGAAGTGTCATTTTTAATATATGCAGTACTGTTTTGGGGTGCATAGGACATGCCGGAAGAACAGCAGAAACTTTGGGTAAAGCCCAGAACAAGTAGTAAATAAAATACCTGTTTCATTCCTGAGATTTTATATTTCTAAATTTATTTATTATTATCTGACTTTAAAAGTTAAATTTTGTTAATATGGGGAACAGCTCCCATATTTTTTGAGGGCCTGACACCTGAAAGGATTTGGACCCTCATGAACGTCATGTAATTGAAAAATATGTGTCCTGTCCTCCCCATTATTAAATTTTCATTTAATAACTTTATCTGAATTTTACATCAGCCTGATTATTTATGGATAAGATTAAATCCGCATTAGCTAAAGACGGGGCCAACTATTTATTTCGCCGTTTCAGGAAAGGAGATAATATAGCTTTTGATAAACTATTTAAAAAATTTTACCCCAGATTGTACGATTTTGCATTCAAGGTAGTCAGGAATAAGGAAATAGCTGAAGATATTGTTCAGGATATTTTTATAAGGCTGTGGGAAAAAAAGGAAAATATTAAACCTGTCAACATTGAAGGTTTTATTTTTAAAGTTTTAAAGAACCAGTGTATCTCATATCTGAGAAATATAAAAATTATTGATAATATAAAACTTAACCTTAATGATCTGACTAACATTGAAGAGCTTTACAGGATCGACTTTATAAGAGATGAACCCTATGTTCTGGTCGAAAAGGAATTGCAGCTTGAAATTGATAAGATTATTAACAGGTTACCTGACCGGTGTAAAGAGGTATTTATTCTGAGCAGGTTAAACGGACTTAAAAACAGGGAAATTGCGCACAAATTAGGGATAAACATAAAAAATGTTGAAAGGCATATAACAAAAGCGCTAATGATTTTTAGAAAACATTTTTCAGGATAAAACCCTCCTTTCATTTCTTATTACTGTCTTAAAATTTATTTACGCAAAAGGCATTAATAATCATTATTTTAAATAATATTTCCCTTTTTTAAATTCTAAAAAATAAGAATCAGAGGATGGGTTTATTTCAGCTGATTCGTTAATATATAAAAGGGATTATTATGAAAAATGAATTTAAGAATATTGATGACTTAATAGAAAGATACCTTACCGGTAATCTTTCTGAAGATGAGTATCAGAAACTAAATGCATTCATTAAAGACAGTAAAGAAAATGAACGGTATTTCCGGGAGTTTAAAGAAAAGTGGGAGCCGGAAATGGATGAAAACACAGATAAAAGCTGGCAGAAACTTAGCAGCAGAATTCACCGGTTAACCATGTTAAACGAAAGTTTTGGAAAGAAGACAAATCTGTATATCAACATAAGAAGGATTGCGGCTTTATTAATTATTGGTTTATTTATCGGCGGTACTATAATTACATTTAATTTATATAAGAAACGCCAATCAGTAAGTACACTGGTTTTTGAAGCACCGCAGGGAGAAAAATCAAAAGTAGTACTGACAGATAGCACAGTCATCTGGCTAAACAGCAGTAGTAAAATACAATTAAATAATAATTACAATGTACTGAACAGAAAGGTGCAATTAGAGGGTGAAGCTTATTTTGAAGTTACAGGTGACACACGGTTACCTTTTAAAGTTACAACTAAAGACCTTGATATAGTTGTTTTAGGGACAAAATTCAATATTATTGCATATCCTGAGGAAAATATTACTGAAACATCTGTAATAGAAGGAGTAGTAGAGGTTACAACAAAGACAAAGCCCGTAACAAAAAAGGTTACCATAAGACAAAATCAGAAAGTCACCTATGATAAAAACAACAATACTTTATCATATAAATCAACAAATCCGAAGATAGACATCGCCTGGATGAACAATACGCTGATTTTTGATAACGAACATTATCTCAAAGTATTTAACAAGCTGGAAAAATGGTATGGTGTTGATATAGAAGTTGTCGGATCAATAAATTACGAACCTCACTACACCTTTAAGATCAAGACAGAATCTCTCAGTGAGATGCTTAATCTGTTAAACATTATAGCGCCAATAGAATATAAAATTGACGGTGATAAAGTAACAATAAAATTTTTGAATAAGGAATGAATTTTTTAGTAAATAAAAGTCTCCATTAATTTAAATAAATCTGGTACAAATTATTAACCAAAAAACAACCAAAATGAATAAATTTATTAATTATTTACTTTGCAAAGTATTAACTTTTAACAGGTACTTTTTAATTATGAAATTTATACTGTTATTTCTGTCACTAAGCTTTTTTCAGTTATCTGCCAATTATTCACAGAAGATGATGCTTAGAGTTTCAATGGAGGACGTAACCCTTAAGGATGTGCTGGCAGAAATTGAAAAACAAAGTGAGTTTACTTTCTTATTTGATAATACAAAAATCAACGTACTGAGAAAAGTAACCGTTGATTTTAATAAAGAGGACATTGAAGAAGTGTTGAATGAATTATTTTATAATACCGAGATTAATTATAAAATTGTTAAAAACCAGATTTTGCTCGACAACAAATTCCAGAACCAGGAATTCCAGCCAATAAAAGTTACAGGTTTAGTAAAATCTGAAGATGAACCCCTGCCAGGGGTAAATATTTATATAAAGGGTACCACAATTGGGACAATTACAGATATTTCCGGAAAATATAAAATAGAGGTTCCTAATGAAAATGCAATTTTAGTTTTTAAATATATAGGGTATAAACCCCAGGAAATTCCTGTTGCCGGGAATACAGAAATTAATGTTAACCTTGTTTTTGAAGCTGAATACCTCGATGAAATTGTAGTTATCGGATATGGAATTGTAAAGAAGATAGACCTCACAGGGGCACTGGCAACACTTAAGGAAGATGATTTTAATCACGGACTGGTATCAACGCCGGAACAAATGATCCAGGGGAAGGTGGCAGGAGTAAAGATCACTTCCAACAGCGGTGAGCCCGGTGCAGGATCTACTATTCAAATCCGAGGTATGAGTTCAATAAGGACAAACCAGCAACCATTATTTGTTGTGGATGGTATACCCCTGGATATTCAAAGTACTGTTCCTGACGCCATGATATCAGGTGGATGGGCACATGGCGCATCAACAAGCCCTTTTAATTTTATAAATCCCAACGATATTGAGTCAATAGACATTCTTAAAGATGCTTCGGCAACTGCAATATACGGTTCGCGCGGGGCAAACGGCGTAATTATAATAACCACCAAAAAAGGAGGAACAGGAGCACCAGAGATTAAATACTCGACATATTACAGTATATCCAGGATCCCTCGTACTATTGAAGTTTTATCGGCAGATTCATTTGTAAGCACAAGAGTTAGATTGCTAAGAAATGTAGATGAAGATGATGCCTCACACTATGGATTTTCAACAGACTGGCAGGATGAGATATTCAGAACAGCCTACTCCCACAATCATAATATTTCCATATCCGGAGGGACTGAAAGAGGTTCATACCATGCATCCTTCAATTATCTTGACCAGCAGGGGATTATCAGGAAATCAGACCTGGACAGGATAACCGGACGTATAAATATATCCCAGAAAGCACTTGACGACAGGTTCACTATTGATGCTAAAATTACCGCCTCTCAGGTGAAAGAAAACCGCCTGCCCATAGGCGAAACAACAACTGCTGACGGGGACTTGTTAGTTCAGGCCATACAGGCAAATCCGACAATGCCCGTATATGATACAGCAACAGGTGAACTATTTCAAGTCCCAAGAGTTATTAATCCTGTTGCCCTGCTTGAATACAATGACGACGAGACTAAAACCAATAAAATACTCGCAAGTATTTCTCCTTCAATAGAAATTATTAAAGGGCTGACATATAAGCTAAACATGGGCCTGGACCGTTCGATCTCAGTTCGGAGAAATGACCAGTACTCGGCTTATACTTACCCTGCAACAGGAGCAATAGGGGCAATCGCAGAGAAAAATATTACCAATTATGTTATAGAAAATACATTGTCGTATTCAACAAAAATAGGCAATAATCATAATATCAATATGTTGGCAGGGCATTCGTACCAGTATTTTTTTACTGAAGGAGTCGGAATTTATGCCAGATATGTGAAATCCGATGATCTTCTCCGCCCGACATATAATATTGAAACTAATGATGATGAGGATGTATGGGCTTATGCTCTTAAAAATGAGATGCAGTCTTTCTTTGGAAGGATTAATTATAATCTGATGGAAAAGTATTTATTTACCGCAACTATCAGGCGTGACGGTTCATCGAAGTTTAGTGAGAACAATAAGTACGGGGACTTTCCTTCATTCGCCTTCGCATGGAGGCTCTCACAGGAAGATTTTATCAGGAACCTGAATGTATTCGACAATCTTAAATTAAGAGTAGGCTGGGGGAAAACAGGCAACCAGGAAATAGGCTCGAAACATTCGCTTTTTGCCCTTTCTGCAACATCCGATTCCAGGGCTTACCTTAGTGGCGGGATCGATAACCCTATAACATATGGTATAGTGCTCGCCAAAACTCCTAGTCCGGATATAGCATGGGAAACTACGGTCTCTACCAATTTTGGTATTGATTTCGGATTTTTCCGCGGTAAGCTTTACGGCTCCGTGGATTATTTCCATAAGAAAACTACGGATATGCTGGTGGATGTACCTGCAAAACAGCCGGCTCCTACTGAAACACAGCTGATCAATGTAGTTCAGGGTTATGTCCTGAATAAAGGTATTGAGATAGAGCTAAACAGTGTTATTTTAACAAGGGAAGATTTTTTATGGGAAGCAAATGGTTCTTTTACCAAAATTAATAATGTTGTCGAAGATTTGCCGGTGTCTCTTATTCAGACAGGCAGGGGAAGCGGACAGGGTATGTCGAGTGTCACCGTGCAAGTCATCACAAACGGGAAGCCTATGAACACTTTCTACGGATATAATTTCCTGGAGTTTGATTCAGCAGGGATGGGAGTATATCAGGAAGGCGGAAGCGGAAACGATACCCTGGTTTATTTAGGATCTCCTCATCCCGATTTTATATGGGGATTAAGCAGTAATCTTATTTATAAGAATTTTGATTTCAGTTTCTTTTTTGAAGGAGTACAGGGAAATTTAATTTATAATAATACAGCCAATTCAGTTGGGATAATGGGTAATTTGCGGTCATCAAAGAACACATTTCCTGAATCTGTTGAATCAGGAGAAAGTCCTTCAAATTCATTACGCTTTTCAGACAGGTTTCTTGAAGACGGGTCTTACCTGAGGCTGGCGAATGTAACATTAGGATATAATTTACCTTTGAAAAAATTTACTCTAATTGATAATCTTAGATTATATGTAACAGCTTCCAATTTATTTGTAATTACCGATTATTCAGGATATGATCCCGATATAAATACTGATGCATCTGTTGATGGTGTTAATTCAATTGGAATAGATAACTCAAGCTATCCGAAATCCAGAACATTTTTATTCGGGATGAATCTTACATTTTAACTAAAAATCTGAAAACAATGAAAAAATTAATCAAAATATTAATTATTGGAATAACAGTATTTTACGGATGTACTGATTTGCAAGAAGAAATACTGGATGAAACTACAGGAGAAGAAAACCTTGTTTATGAGAATTTGTATGAACTTGTAGCCCCTACATACAATTCCTTTGCCCAGTTATACTTTATAAGGCAGGTGTGGGGTATACAACAGGTAACTACGGATGAACAGATGATCCCTACCCGCGGAACTGACTGGTTTGACTCGGGTTTATGGCAGATGCACTATCTGCATACCTGGCTCCCCCAGCATGAACATATAGTAATGTGCTGGAACGCCCTTGCCGAAGGAATGGCCAGAGCAAATTACAGCCTGCTGCTGCTTGCTGAATTTGAGGAAAATGATGAGGTTAAATACTTCAGGGCAGAATTAAATTTTTTAAAATGCCTCTACATGTACTATTATATGGATATTTTCGGTAAAGTACCTTTCAGGGAATACACAGAACAGGATTTTAGTATAAATCCCAAGGTTTTTAACAGGAAAGAAGCTTTTGATTATATTACAAATAAGATAAAAGAAATTAAGCCTAATCTGGGGGACAAATATATAGTGCCCTATGGAAGACCTAATAAAGATGCTGCAACAATGTTCCTGGCAAAAATGTATTTGAATAAAGAGGTATATACCGGTGAAGCAGCTTATGATTCATGCCTTATATATGTTAATGAAATACTTAATTCAGGAAGATATAGTATTGCTGATGATTATTTCCAGATCTTTGCACCTGATAATGATGAAAATTATACAGATAACGACGAAGCTATACTTGTGACCGTTTTAAATGATGAGGAAGATATGGATAACCGGGCTAGCTGGCATGAAGGATTTCAGCTTACTTTTCATTATAACCAGAGGGTCGGGCAGGGTTATTCAGGAGGCTATAACGGGATGTGTTCGCAAGAGGAATATCTTGAAAAAATTATAGCACATACTGACACGTCAACTGATGTAAGATGGCGAGATGACAGGATTTATGATTTAACGGGGATATATTGTGGTTTCAACTATGGCCAGCAGTATAGTCCTGAAGGAGAGTTAATATATGAACGTGGCGGAGTTATTCCTTTATTTTTTACATTCGAAGCTCCCCTGTATACATCGACCGAATCAAACGGGGTAAGAATAATGAAATACTGGCTTAAACTTCCCACCACAGAGCCCGCTACAGTATCTAATGATTTTGTTGTCTGGCGGTATTCTGACTGTGTCCTTATGCAGGCAGAATGCAATTTACGTCTGGGAAATGCATCTGAAGCATTAAGTGCTGTTAATACTTTAAGGGAAAAGCGTAATGCACCCTCATTATCTTCTATTGATCTTGACGGATTGCTTACCGAAAGGGCAATAGAATTATATACTGAATGTCACCGC
Source organism: uncultured Bacteroidales bacterium (assembly GCA_964521285.1). Taxonomy (GTDB): domain Bacteria; phylum Bacteroidota; class Bacteroidia; order Bacteroidales; family UBA10428. The sequence goes on from CAZFQS010000032.1 coordinate 10,203, forward strand.
CGCCAGGATATGATAAGGTTTGGCACATTCCTTGACCCAAAGGAAGATAAGCCTTATGTCTCCTCCGAAACCAGGCTCTTGTGTCCTATCCCACAAAATGCTATTGATGCACTTGCAGACAAAAGCTTGCTTTCTCAGAACCCAGGATATTAATTTGGTTTTAGTACAAATAGGTGTTTTTTTCCAGTCCCTGCCTTACTTACCCAGGCTAAAGGCAGGGACGGAAAAAATGGTTAAACAAGAAATTATGAAGCAAAATATCCTTGTCTTTTTAGTCGTATCCATAGGCTTTATAATTAGTGCCTGCGATAAGAAAGATGACGGACCGGATATCAACGGTAATAATAACGGCAATAATGACACCATTGCTAAATATGACCCTGTAGCTGTCACGAAATCAAATACTGTAAAATTATATGTTCACTATATGCCCTGGTTCGAGACTAAAGAAACCAGCGATAACGGTGCATGGGGACAACACTGGACAATGGCGACCAGGAATCCTGACATAATTGATGAAGACGGAAAGCGTCAGATAGCTTCTTATTATTATCCTTTAATCGGACCGTATGCTTCAAGTGACAAAGATGTTATCGAATATCATTTACTGCTAATGAAGTATATTGGAGCCGACGGTGTCCTGATTGACTGGTATGGAACAATTGACTTATATGACTATCCGTTAATTCTAAGAAATGCAGAGGCATTAATTGACATGCTTGACGAAGTCGGTCTTGAATTTGCTGTTGTCTATGAAGACCGGACGATCACAACTGCATTCGAAAATAGTGCTATAGATGATATTATTGCAGCTGCAAAGGCAGATATGGCTTACATACAGTCATATTATTTCAATGAGAAGGAATATATTAAAATCAACGATAACCCTTTGTTACTTAACTTCGGCCCTGAAACATTTCATGCTGAAACCGAGTGGACACAAATATTTCAGAATTTAAATCCTAAACCATGTTTCCTCATGCTCTGGTACACATCTGCCCAGGGAGGGAGCAATGCTTCAGGTGAATATGCATGGGTCTATGAGGATAATAGCCATTTAACTAATTTTTATGTTCTTCGCCTGCCCAATATTGATGTAGCATTAGGAGGAGCCTACCCGGGGTTTCGTGATTTTTATGCAGAAGGAGGCTGGGGAACCGGAATGGGATGGCAAATAGACCATAAAGACGGGGAAACATTTGAAGAAACCCTTAATATATCAGCTAATGCAGATATTGATTATTTGCAGCTTATTACCTGGAACGATTTTGGTGAAGGAACCATGATAGAACCTACCCTGGAATTTGGTTTTACATTGCTTGAAAAAGTACAGTCATTTTCTCAAGTCAGCTATGACACAACTGAATTAAAAAGTATTTATAACTTGTACAATTTGCGAAAACAATATAAAGACGACAAGCAGAAACAAAAAATTCTGGATCAGACTTATTATTATTTTGTTTCGCTACAAGTTGAAAAAGCAAATCACTTACTGGACAGTATTCAGACAGTACAGTAATTTAGAGGAGATACCCTGAAGAGGAACCAGCGTCCTTAAAAGGACGTAGTCCCGGGCGCAGGCCCCTTCCCTTTTATAACTTGCAACTTAATCCTCACTATTTATAAACTATTTATTAACTGTAATCAAAATTTTACAGGTTGTTTTGATATTTTTGTTATCATTACAATTTTGGAAAATAATAAAGAATTTTATATGAAGTATGAATACCTTCTCACTTAAAATTATCCTGTTCTACTGCTCTAATAGTATTAATCCTGAAGAAATAATAAAAACCAGTAAAAAGGATAAGGAGATCGAAATAAGAGTGATTAGTCTTCCCTGTTCCGGAAAAGTTGACCTGCTATATCTTTTAAAAGCTATTGAAACAGGAGCTGACGGGGCATTTCTAATTACATGCCAGCCGGGAGACTGCCAGAATCTTGAAGGTAACCTGCGTGCAAAAAAACGTGCTGATGCAGTTAATTCAATTTTAGAAGAAGCAGGATTAGGAAAAGAACGAATAATAGTTATCCCTGCGTCAGACAAAACCGATTCAGATTATATATTTAACGAAATAATTAAGTTTCGTGACTTAATAAAAGATCTGCCCCGGCTAAAAAAATTAGAAGTACAGGAGAACAGGTAAATGAAGAAGGAAAATATACTTGAAAAAAAAATTAAAGCAGGAGATCTTATTATTACTGCTGAATATTTACCTAAGGCCGGGACAAATATTTCTGTTATTGAAACCTTAAAAAATTGCGGGGTCCAAATTATTAATGTTGCTGATAATCCTTACGGGTCCGTTTTGTCAAGTCTGGCAGCCTCAGCATTATTATACCAGTCAGGTTTGGAGCCTGTCTTTCAGATTGTAACCCGTGACAGAAACCGTATTGCTCTTCAGTCAGATATTCTGGGTGCCGCATCACTGGGTATCAAAAATGTCCTGTGCCTGTCAGGTTACCACCAGTCACTTTCTGCAATGCCGGAATCTGCTAATGTTTATGATATTGATTCCATTCAGTTAATAGACATAGTATCCCGCATGAATAAAAATGGCATTCTGATGGACGGATCAGCAATTGAAGGTGATTTTTCAATGCTTGTCGGCGCCGTTGCCAATCCTTACCTCAGACCACTTGAACTTAATATTTTAAGGATAATTAAAAAAGTTGAGGCAGGAGCTAAGTTTATACAAACACAGGCAGTATTTGATACAGCATTATTTAAGGAATGGCTTGATGCATTAAATAATGAAGGACTTGCTGATAAAGTAACAATTCTTGCCGGCATTCTTCCATTGACCAGTTATAAAGAAGCAATCGAACTTTGTGAAAAACATACAGACTTTTATATCCCCGAATTTCAAATTAAAAGGATAAAAGATGCAGGAAAAGAAGAAGCACAAAAAAGGGCTGGCATGAAATTATCTGTGGAGACTATTAAAAATATAAGAGGGATGAAAGGATTAAAAGGTATACATATCATGTCAGGAGGAAAAGAGAACCTTATTTCTGTTTTGATTTCTGAGACAGGATTATTAAAAAAGTAAAGAATGCCTGAAAAATATCACATAGAAACAACTCATATTCCTCCAAGGTTACCGCGCATAGGAAAGTATGGTATTATAGACTGGCGTGAGGATTGTGCAGGATGTCATAATTGTGTAAAAAAAGCCTGTATTTATGATAAGTACAGGGAGGAAAGCAAATTCATTAACAGCCTGGATAGCATTCATACCATATATTTTGAATGCATGGGATGCTTTTCATGTGTTCAGAATTGCACTAAGGGTCTATTATGTTTAACAGTCAATCCGGAATATAAAAAATTAGGTAATGAGTACTGGTCTCCGGAAATCTTAAGGACAACGTGGCTACAGGCAGAAACAGGTAAAGTTCCTGTCTCTGGGGCCGGATACAGAGGTAAGTTTTATGGACCCGGTTTTGATTCAATGTGGACAGATATGTCAGAGATTGTAAGACCTACACGTGACGGTATTCACGGACGTGAATATATTAGCACTGCTGTAGATATAGGAAGGAAACCTTCTTTCTTAACCTTTAACGGGGATAAAATGAATTCCGGCCTTTCCTCGCTATTGTCTTTACCTTTGCCTGTTATATTTGACATGCCGTCTCCTGATCATACTCTCCCCAAATTAGAGCCATTCATCATTGAAGCAGCCTGGAGAACAGAACTTATTGCGTTAATAGACTCAGAAAAATGGACTCTTCTAAAAGATTACGATGAAAAATATTTATCACACATTGCTTTTCATTTAAATCCTGATAGCCATAATATTCCTGAAGAAATATTAAAGAAGACCCGGTTAGCGGAAATACCTTATAGCAATCTTGTTAATAAACATATTGCTGTCATTAAAAATATTAATCCTGATATTGTTGTCTCTGTCAGGTTACCATTAACTTCACAAAGCATTGACCAGTCGCTGCAACTAACAAAATTAAATGTTGAAGTAATACATCTTGTTGCAGATCTTAACGGCAATGAATTAAACACAAAGAATCCCCGGTTCATTAAAGATATGATTCGTGATATTCACGGAAATCTAATAAAGAATGAAATAAGAGATGAGGTTACGATAATTGCAGGAGGAGGCATAGGATTACCGGAACATCTGGCCAAAGCAGTAATTTGTGGAGCTGATCTGGTTTCTATTAACCTCCCTTTAATGATTGCTCTCGAATGCAGGCTGTGTAATAGTTGTAAATCCGGGAATTACTGTCCTGCAGCACTGGATAAGGATATCGATATTGATTATGGTGCAGGCCGTATGGTAAATCTAATGGGTGCCTGGCACTGGCAGCTGGTAGAAGTAATGGGAGCAATGGGAATGCGTGAAGCCCGCCGTCTGCGTGGAGATGTGGGACGGGCTATGTTTTATGAAGAACTTCAGAATGAAATATATGGACCAATATTCAGTACATAATACAAACCTGAAAGAAGTATTACCTGAGAATACACTCAGCAGTCGTGTTCCGCAGGTAAAGGTAAGCAGGGAAATAAAACCCTCACAGGCAAGACATCTAAATGAGATATCTAAATATATTATTTACCGTGATAATGAAAAATGCCGGATGTGCGGCACTTGCTCCAAAATCTGTCCGGAAGGAGTTCATGTTTTAAAACCCGGTTATAAATTATTTGCTACTCCAAAAAGCTATAAGTGTATTGGCTTCAGATGTGAAAAGACTGATAATTATTGTATCAGTAAATGCCCTAACGGTGCGCTCAGATTAGTTGAAAATCCCATGATGGAGGCACTGGGAGACTACCGCTGGACATCGGATATCATACTTGCTACATGGAAAATGGCAGAGACAGGTAATGTTCTTCCTGAAGATACAGATTATGAATATGAGACAGGGGCTTCCGAAGGTGGTTTTGATCGTATTCGTCTGAAGTATCCTGATAAACCGCCAGTAGAAGTATCTGAGGATGATATAGATATAAGTATCGACTTAAACAAGCGTAATGACGGCAAGCCAAAAATAAAGATTGATGTACCCTGGTATGGAGGAGGTATGTCCTATGGCTCGGTCAGTAATGTAACCCAATTATCAAAAGTCCGTGCCGCCACAGCATGGAACACATTTTCCTGCTCCGGCGAGGGAGGCTATATGGAGAGGTTCAGACCATATGATGATCATATGATAACCCAGGTTGCTACAGGTCTTTTTGGTGTTCGTGAAGAGACAATACAACGTGTCCCTATAGTAGAGTTCAAATATGCCCAGGGTGCTAAGCCTGGTTTAGGAGGACATTTGCTTGGCTCTAAAAATACACTTTCTGTTTCCAGGATGCGTGAAGCAGTGCAAGGGATACCCTTATTCTCTCCTTTTCCCTTTCACAGCGTTTATTCGATCGAGGACCATATGAAACATATTGACTGGATAAAACATGTAAATCCCAGGGCACTCATTTCAACTAAGGTGTCGACTCCAACTGATGTTGATATGGTGGCTGTGGGAAGTTATTTTGCAGGTACACATATTATTCATATCGACGGAGGTTATGGAGGAACAGGTGCTGCCCCTGATATTGCAAAGAAGAATATTGCAATGCCTCTGGAATATGCTATACCTAAAGTCCATAGTTTTCTTGTCGCCGAGCATGCGCGTGACTCAGTGACACTTATCGCCAGCGGTGGTATACGCAGCTATTATGACATTGTAAAATCAATAGCCCTTGGAGCTGATGGTGTAGTTGTTGGCACCGCTGAGCTGGTGGCACTTGGATGTGTGCGCTGCGGCCGCTGCGAAAGTGGCAGAGGATGCCCCCGAAGCATAGCTACTACTGATCCGGAATTAACGGGCAAAATGACCATAGAATGGGGAACACAGAGATTAATCAATCTTTATAATGCCTGGAGCATAGGGCTTAAGAAAATACTTAAACGTTTTGGCATGAAGAAAATCAGCGAGCTATGCGGGCGGACAGATTTATTAATACACCTTGATTTCATGAAAAGCTCTGATGCAAAATGATGAATGAAATTATAATAGAAAAGATTATCGGGTCTAAAAAACGTCTTATAGAAAACCTGAAGATTACCAACATTCCTAAATCAACGGAAGAAGAAGGAGGATGTGGCGTTATGGGCTTTTGTTGTACTGAACCGGTTCCGGGAAAACATATATACGAACCATCCAGATTAATGCACAACAGGGGAAACGGGAAAGGAGGTGGTATTGCAGCTGTTGGCTTTGTGCCGGAGCAACTTGGTGTAAGCAGGGAGGTGCTTGATGAATATTATATGCTTCATATTGCTTACCTTGACCCTGAATGCCGCCATGAGGCAGAAAAAAAATATATTAATGCCTGTCTTAATGTTGAAAATTCTGCCAGACTTGAGACGGTTGATGACTGGAAAAAAGTGCGCGGACTCGAAGTTAAGCCTCCTGATGTATACAGGTATTTTGTGAGAGTTAAGGATGATATACTGGATAAGTTTATATCTGAAAACAGCCTGACCGGTATTGACCGTCGTGAAGCGGAAGAAGAGTTTCTGAACCAGAATAGTTATAAACTAAACCATGATTTTTATGTGTCCGGGTCCAGGCAGGGTGCTTTTGTTATGTCAATGGGACGTAATATTATGATCCTTAAAGTTGTCGGATATGCTGAGGCAATTACTGAATATTATAAGATAAATGATCTTAAGGCACATATATGGATTGCCCACCAGCGTTATCCCACAAGGGGCCGCGTATGGCATCCCGGCGGGGCACACCCGTTTACAGCAATGAACATGGCTCTTGTTCATAATGGAGATTTTGCAAACTACCATTCAGTGACAGAATACCTGATGCAGAGAAATATCTATCCGCAATTTGTTACTGATACCGAGGTTTCCGCTCTTCTTTTCGATCTTCTTTCAAGGACTTACAAATATCCTCTTGAGTATACTATTGAAGCAATAGCCCCTACAACAGAACTCGACTTCGACCGTCTTCCCTTACAAAAGCAAAAAATATACCGTGCCGTTCAGGCAACCCACATACACGGATCACCAGATGGACCGTGGTTTTTTATTATTGCACGTAACCTTATAATGAACGGGAAATTACAGCTGTTGGGTATTACCGATACAGCCATGTTAAGACCTCAGGTATTTGCTTTTGCTGACGGAGAAGTGCAGGTAGGTCTTATATGCTCAGAAAAGCAAGCTATTGATGCAGCACTTAAAAGCCTTGCCAAAGATGATAACCGCATATGTCCGGTAGCTGACCGCTATTGGAATGCACGCGGGGGGAGCCATTCAGACGGCGGCGCATTTGTATTTGACCTTATACCCGATAATAGCGGTAAATTTCGTATGGAATGCAAGGATAAATTTGGTGTCGATGTACAAATAACTAATAAAACTGAAGCATGTAACTTTTCATCGGAAAATTTCTCCTCAGGTATATCTGAAAAAACAGGGAAGCACATAGAAACAATAATTGAGTCTGCAGATTCTCCCGCACTATTTAATTATTTCAAAGAGAATATCTCTGCATGGACTTTTGAGAAAATTCGCTATGCATGCTCTAAACTCCGTGAGCTGGCGAAAAATAACTCCTATAGATCAACTATTATTGAGACCCTGATATTGCTAAATGATCAGCATTATAAAACTGGAATTAAAAGACGAAGCCATATTCTCCATATAATACGTTCGGAACTGAATGCAATTTTTCGTGAAATTCCCGGATTTAATACTGAATACAGAAATAATACATTTTACAGGTTGCTTGATTTCAATTCACGTGATCTGCTGCGCAAGCCAACCAATGATGAATCAACACTTGTAATTGATGCAAGCCTCTTCCCGCCTGAAGGAGATAATTGTGATGCTGCATACATTGTAAAAGCCTACAAAAAGGGATGGAAGCACTTTATTATTTTCAACAGTACCGGCCAGAGATTTATAGGCTGTGGCCTCGGACCGGACACTCATGATGTTACCATCGACGTATTTGGCAGTTCCGGGGATTATCTCGGTTCAGGAATTGACGGCCTGACAATAACCGTTCATAATAATGCCCAGGATCAACTGGGCCAAATCATTAAAAGCGGTAAAATGGTAATCCATGGAGATGTGGGGCAAACATTTTTATATGGCGCCAAAGGTGGAGCAGTTTATGTAGCCGGTAACGCTGCCGGAAGGCCTCTTATAAACTCTGTAGGCAGGCTAAGGGTTGTAATAAACGGTACATGTCTTGATTTTCTGGGTGAGTCCTTTATGGCCGGTGATGCATATAACGGAGGTGGATTTGTTATTCTCAACGGTATAAAGTTCAGTGAAGAAGGTGAAATAGAGCCCCTGCCGGAACCTTATCCTGGCTGCAATCTTTTTTCCCTGGCATCAGGGGGAGCTGCCTTTATCCGCGATCCCCGGAATCAAATGGTTGACGAGCAGCTTAACGGATGTGTGTTTGCCCGGCTATCTGACAGAGACTGGGAACTTATTTTACCTTACCTGGAAGAAAATGAAAAGCTTTTTGGCATAAAAATTAATGATTTGCTGACAGTTGACGGAACTATACGAAAACCCTCTGAAGTATACCGCAAGGTTATACCTGACATTTCAGAGGAGCTCGCAGATATTAAAAAGGTTGTTTTCGGAGAGGAATAAAGCTTATAAGAACTATGATATAAAATATAAAATACTTTTTTAAATAGTAACATGACTCTGGTAATAAATAAAGACGTTAGTACAGATAACCTGATGAACTCTGTGATTGAGATATCAGGTGTTGATGTCAACTGTTGTCTTCAGTGTAAAAAATGTACTAACGGATGTCCTGTAGCAGACATGGTAGATACACCACCCTCGGAGATTATCAGGCAGCTTCAGCTAAATATAGGCGATAATATACTTAAGAGCGACCTTGTTTGGATGTGTGCATCATGCGAAACCTGCTTTTCACGATGTCCGATGAAAATCGATATGGCATCAGTTATGGATGCACTGCGCATATTGGCCGCAAAAAAAATATCCCCTGCTAAAATCGATAAAGTAAATAAGCTGAATAAGGCTTTTCTCAGGACAGTTAAAATGTTTGGCCGTACATATGACATAGGTATGATAGCTGCATACAAATTAAAGACACGTAACCTGCTTCAGGATACCGATAAATTTCCGGCAATGCTTGGAAAAAGGAAAATTGCTTTATTTCCAAACTTTGGAGCAGATAAAAAATATATAAAAAGAATTTTTAAAAGACTGAAGACTAAAGATAAAGGATGATATATTGAACAAAAACAATCATTGCCTAAATGATGACTGTTAATTTTAAAAAACAGGATACATGGAATATGCTTATTATCCCGGATGCTCAGCAGAGTCAACAGCCCGCGACTACCACATGTCTATACTGGAAGTTGCCAGGGCACTTGAAATAGATTTGACAGAACTGAAAGGCTGGACATGCTGTGGGTCTACACCAGCCCATCATACGGACAAGCTCCTGTCCGTGTCTCTTCCGGCAGCGAACCTTATTAAAGTCCGGGAGACGGGGCTAAGCATGGTTGTTAGTTGTGCAGCCTGCTTTAACAGGATGAAAGTTGCCAATCATGAAATCAGAACAAATCCGGATATCAAAAAGCAGGTCTCCGGGATTCTTGGTAAAGAGTATGACGGTAGCGTGAAAATTCGTCATTTTATTGAAGTTCTCCTGGAAGATATAGGAATTGACAAATTACAAAGTGCTTTTACCCATTCTTTAAATGATTTAAAAGTTGTAAGCTATTACGGATGCCTGCTTGTACGGCCACATGAGGTGACACGGTTTGATGATCCTGAAAATCCGACAAGCATGGATCGGCTTATTGAAGCTATGAATGGACAGGCGCTTGACTGGCCTCATAAAGTTGAATGTTGCGGAGGGGGATTCGCACTCTCAAGGCCTGATATTGTAATTGAACTTACAGATAGTATTCTCGGCATGGCTGAAGCTTCCGGTGCCCAATGTATAGCCGTTGCATGTCCGATGTGCCAGTCAAACCTCGATCTAAGGCAAAAGGATATTAACAGGCAAAAGAATAAAAGCTACAATTTACCAATCGTATATATTACCCAGTTGTTGGGATTATGCCTGGGTATTACACCAAAAAGGCTTGGAATGAAAAAATGTATTGTATCTCCAATGCCTATTATAGAGAGACTAAGTAAGGTAATTTAAAACAGGCAGACAGATTTTTATGAACAGGGACAAAATAAAAAAAACAGGTGCAGTACTGGTACAGGGAGGGGGCATTGCCGGTGTGCAGGCTTCATTGGACCTTGCTAACGCCGGCTTTAAGGTCTATCTTGTTGAGCGTAATGCAGCAATTGGCGGTATTATGGCTCACCTGGATAAAACGTTCCCTACGGGTGACTGTGCCACCTGTATAATATCACCCAAGCTCGTCGAATGTGCGCGAAATATAAATATTAAAATACTCACTCTCTCTGAACTTATAAAGCTGGAAGGTGAAGCAGGAAACTTCAAAGCATCTGTAAAACGTAATATCCGCTATGTTGATGAAGATATATGCAATGGATGCAGTGAATGTGAACAGGTATGTCCTGTAGATATACCTGACCGCTTCGAACGCGGACTGGGGACACGTAAAGCAATAGCAAAATATTATGACCAGGCGACCCCCAACATATACGGAATACTTAAAAACGGCCATGCCCCCTGTAAAATAGCATGCCCTGCAAATGTTAATGTTCAGGGTTATATTCAGCTTATCAGGAAAAAAGAATATATTAAAGCTGTCAACTTAATAAGGGAAAGGAATCCTTTCTCTGCAATATGCGGACGTATATGTACACATCCCTGCGAAACTGACTGTACACGCGGAAGAGTTGAATCACCTGTTGCTATAAGGCTGCTCAAACGCTTTGCATCTGATAAAGAGATGGAGATGTTAAAATCAGGTGAACTGGCATTGCCTGAGGAAAAAACACCACCTAAGGATGCCAGGAAAGTTGCAGTAATTGGCGCAGGACCATCCGGACTTACTGCTGCAGATGATCTTGCAGCTAAAGGATTTGCCGTTACAATATATGAAGCCCTTGACAGACCCGGCGGGATGCTCCAATACGGAATACCTGAATACCGTCTCCCCCGTGAAATATTGATGCATGAAATTGAACTTATACGGCGTAAGGGAGTAAGTTTTAAATTTAATTGCAAAGTTGGTAAAGACATAGCTTTCGACAAATTACAGTCAGCCCACGATGCTGTATTTATCAGTACAGGTGCTCATAAAAGCCGTACTCTTGGTATTGAAGGCGAACAAATGGAGGGCGTTGATTACGGTATTGAATTTTTGAGGCAGGCGCGTTCAGGTAATAATATGCCACAGGTCAGAGATAAAGTTGTCGTTATTGGTGGCGGAAATGTTGCTGTTGATGTAGCAAGAACAGCGTTACGCATTGGCGCCAGTCATGTGGAAATGGTTGCTCTTGAACAGTTAAACGAGATGCCGGCTTATCCTGAAGAAATTCAGGCTACCCTTAAGGAAGGAATAATAATCAGAAACGGATGGGGCCCCTACCGCATAACAGGTAATGATACAGTCAGAGGTATTGAGCTCAAGCAATGTGTTAGCGTTTTTGATGATTCCGGACAGTTTAATCCTGTGTACGATGATAGTAAACGGACAAAAATTGAAGCAGAGCAGATAATCATTGCAATAGGACAAATGGCTGATAAAGAGTTTATGGAGCATATAAACGTTCAGACTGAGCAGGACTGTTTTAAAACTGATCCTGTTACCCTTGAAACATCAATAAAGGGTGTTTTTGCAGGTGGGGATAATGTAAGCGGACCGGCTTCTGTTATTGACGCAATAGCCTCAGGTAAGCGTGCTGCCGAATCCATTAAAAAGTATCTTAATGATGAAGATATGATATCCGGCAGGTTTGAAGATTCTCTTAAGCCTGTTCCTGAAGAACTTCTTCCACAGAAAAAAAGCATTGATAAAAAATTACGGGCTGTACCTGATGAACTTAATGTAAAGGAAAGAATAAAATCTTTTGATGAAGTGGAAAGCGGACTTACAGAAGAAGCTGCTCTTGCCGAAGCTGAGCGCTGTCTGAATTGTGCACTCTGCTCCGAATGTGGTGAATGTGTTGAAGCATGTAAGCAGCATGCTATAGATCATCAGATGAAAGAACAACTAATTCAGCTAGATGTAGGTTCTGTTATCCTGGCCCCGGGATTTGAGGAATTTATTGCTAATCAGAATGGCGAATTTGGATTTAACCGCTATGAAAATGTGCTGACAAGCATACAATTTGAGCGCATGCTTTCAGCTGCCGGCCCCTATAAAGGAAATGTTGTGCGTCCTTCGGACGGACAAACAGCTACCCGTATTGCCTGGATACAGTGTGTCGGGTCCCGTAGCTTAAGATGCGGCAATGAATATTGTTCATCAATATGTTGTATGGCAACCATTAAACAGGCTATGATCGCCAGTGAGCATGTAAACGGACTCAGTGCAACAATATTTTATATGGATATCAGGTCTTATGGTAAAGATTTTGATCAATATTACGAGCGCTGCAAGGGCATGGACAATATTAAGTATATTAAAAGCATCCCCTCAAGAATTATACAGGTGCCTGATACCAGGGACCTGAGGTTATGTTTTATTAATGAGAAAAGAAAGTATACAGAGCAGGAATTCGATCTTGTTGTTCTTGCAGTTGGAATTGATCCTAAATCAAGTGTTACTGAAAATATTAAACAACTCGGAATTGACACAAATGAATTTGGTTTCTGTAAAACTGACCGGCTACTTCCTGTAGCAACCTCCAGACCTGGTGTATTTGTAGCAGGAGCCTTTCAGGAACCAAAAGATATTCCGGAGACCGTAATGCAGGGAAGTGCAGCCTCATCCATGGCTATGGAATTATTAGCTTCTGCAAAAAATACACTGGTAACGAAAAAAGACTATCCTCAGGAACATGATGTTACTGATGAAGAACCCAGAATTGGGATATTTGTCTGCCATTGCGGCATGAATATAGCCTCAGTAGTAAATGTTGAAAAGGTTGTTGATGCTGTCAGAAATTTGCCGGATGTAGTTTTTGCCACAGATTCGATGTTTACATGTTCCGATACAAGTCTGGTTAACATAAAAGAAATGATACGTGAACACAGGCTTAACAGGGTAGTAGTTGCTTCATGTACTCCCCACACTCACGAACCATTATTCCGTGAGACCCTCAGGGAAGCCGGACTTAATCCTTATCTGTTTGAGCTTGCAAATATAAGGGATCAGTGTTCATGGGTACATTCTGCATATCCTGAAATTGCTACTGAAAAGGCAATTGACCTTGTAAAAATATCTGTTGCCCGTGCCAGTAAACTGTCACCACTTGGTGGTGAATTTATTCCTGTAAATCAAAATGCCCTGGTGATAGGGGGCGGAGCATCAGGTATGACAGCAGCCCTTTCTCTGGCAGAACAGGGATTCTATGTTGATCTTGTTGAAAAAAATGCTGCACTCGGAGGTAACCTGCTCAATATTAACAGTACCCTGGAACATAAAACTCTTAGTGAATTTAAAACCAAAATTATTGATGCAGTTTCTAAACATAACAAAATAAATATCCATCTTGAAACTAAAATGTCTGGTGTTAAAGGACATATTGGTAACTTCGTTGTCAACCTCCGGAATAAGAAGGCTGAGGCTGATGTGCAGTATGGGGCAATTATTGTCGCTACCGGTGCAAAACCCGCAGGCACTAAAGAATTTCTTTACGGTAAGGCTGAAAATGTTATAACCCAGCTTGAACTTGAAAAGCAGCTCAGGGAAGATAAGTTCAGGAAAGACGAACAGAATATTGTAATGATACAGTGTGTCGGTTCACGCAATGATGAAAAACCTTACTGCAGCAGGATATGTTGCTCTATGGCAATAAAAAATGCTTTGAGAATTAAAGAAATAAATAAAAGTGCCAGGATATTTATACTTTACAGGGATATACGGACTTATGGTTTCCGCGAATCCTATTATAAAAAAGCACGTGAGCAGGGGATCATATTTATCCGGTATGAAAAAGAAAATCCTCCCATAGTATCTTCCACAGACGGTGTTCCGGATGCAGTTACAATCGATAGTCCGGATTATCCCGAAACAATAAAGATTATGGCCGGCAAGATTATACTTAGCACCGGCATTGATGCTTGTGATGATAATACGATTGTTTCCAATATGTTAAAGGTACCGCTCAATAGTGATGGATTCTATGTTGAAGCTCATATGAAACTAAGACCAGTTGATTTTGCTACAGAAGGTATATTCTTATGCGGACTTGCTCATTCACCTAAATTTCTGGATGAAAATATCTCCCAGGCTAAAGCCGCAGCTTCAAGGGCTGCTTCAGTACTTTCAAAAACACAACTTGAAATTGGTGCGCAGGTTTCAGTGGTAGACCAGGATAAATGTATTTCATGCATGACTTGTGTTAAATCATGCCCCTATAATGCTCCCTTCTGTAATTATGATAATAAGGCAGAAATAGCAGGAGCAAAGTGTATGGGTTGTGGAATCTGTGCTTCTGAATGCCCTGCAAAGGCTATTCAGTTGTATCATTACAAGTCTGATTATTTTAATATTATGATTGATAAATTATTTGAAACAGCTATATGAGAATAAACACTTTTGAACCGAAGATCATAGCTTTCTGTTGCCACTATTGTGCATTTGCAGCGGCTGACCTTGCCGGCACAATGCGGCTTCAGTATCCTCCCAATATCAGGATAATTCGCACTCCTTGCACAGGAAGACTCGAAACAGAATATTATATGAGGGCATTTGAGAAAGGAGCTGATGGTGTCCTTGTTGCGGGATGTCTTGAAGGCGGTTGTCATTTTATCGATGGTAACCTTTATGCCAGACGGCGTGTAAATGCAGTTAAAGAAATTCTTAAAGAAAGCGGCCTCGAGCCCGAACGTTTACGTATGGTAAATTTATCGGCCGCTATGGCTAAACCACTGGTAGATATTATGATAGATATGGTTAATACTATAAAAGAACTGGGCCCTGGTCCATTAGCCAGTAAAAAGAAACAAATTAAATCAGAGATAATAAAATGATAGTTGCAGAAAGAAAAAAAATAAATGATATCCTTGACATTGTTAAGGATCATAAAAAAATATTAGTACTTGGCTGTGGAACATGTGTTACTGTATGCCTTGCAGGCGGGGAACGTGAGGTTTCAATTATTTCTTCCGCTCTGAGGATAGCATCCAGAATAGCAGGGCTCCCCCTTGCTTTTGAAGAGCTCACTATTGAAAGGCAGTGCGATAATATTTTTATTGAAATGGCTGCCGATGCAATAAAAAGAAACGATGCAGTGCTTTCTCTTGGTTGCGGTGCCGGAGTTCAGGCTATTGCCGAACGTTATCCCGATAAACCTGTTTATGCAGGTCTTGATACATCATTTTTAGGTATTCTTGAAGAAAGAGGAATGTGGGCTGAAAAATGTGCGCAGTGTGGTGATTGTTTATTAGCTGAATACGGGGGTATATGCCCTGTAACCCGTTGTGCAAAAAGTTTGCTAAACGGTCCGTGCGGTGGCTCCCGTGAAGACCGCTGTGAAGTGAGACCTGACCTGCCCTGTGCATGGCAACTTATATATAAAAGACTTAAAGACATTGGCCAGCTGGACAGACTGAAAAAAATTAATCCCCCTAAAAACTGGAACAAAAATCTGGATGGCGGCTGCCGCATATTAATCCGCGAAGACCACAGGATATAAATAGGCGCTGTCCTCTCTTTGTCCCCTTTTTAATTAACTTTGGGGCTGGAGATAAATAAGATGGATACTGTTTTTATATATGTCAGGGTTGACTTTTTAAAATCACTTTTTTATAACTTTTTAAACCATTATGAAGGAAGTTATACAAAAAAGGTTCTTGAAGAAGCTCTTATACTGTTAGGGGATCTATGGCCATATTTAATTCTGGGAATAATTGCCACAAGCCTGATAAAATTATTTATATCAAAAAATAAGATTACTGAATTCTTTCAAAACAGAAAAAACCTCTCCATCATCCTGGCAGCATTATTTGGTGTTATTTCACCCTTAGGAAGTTATGTTGTTATTCCGCTTTCGGCAGCTTTGTTTTTAGTGGGGACTCCTTTACCTGTTTTAATGTCACTTGTTATGTCTTCTCCGTTAATAAATCCAACCCTTTTCCTGCTGACAGCAGGAGCATTCGGATATGAAATGGCTATATTGCGGTTATTATCAGCGTTTTTACTTGGTATTTCTGCAGGATATATTACATTATGGTTAGTAAATATAAAATTTATTCGACCTGAAATTGCAGTTAATAAAAATAATCATCATAATATTGCCTATTATCAAGAAACAGGCAACAAACCTCTTGTAAATAAATTTGGAATTGAGTTATATAAAATGACAATATATATAAGCAAATATTTTTTCCTTGGGATATTGCTGGCCGCGATCATTAAAATACTTATGCCCCCGAATCTTATGATTAAATTATTCAATGGAAACAACTTTTTATCTGTTTTATTTTCAACAGCTGCGGGCATTCCTTTTTATGTTTGCGGCGGGGCTGCTATACCTGTAGTGCAGCAACTGGCAGACCTTGGCATGAGTAAAGGAGCAGTACTGGCATTTTTTATATCCGGTCCTGTTACAAAGATCTCAAATCTTGTACTTGTAAAAACAGCTTTCAGTTCAAGGATATTTTTATTTTATTTGTCAGTCAGTGTTATCGGAGCTTTTTTATTTGGATTAACATATAGCCTTTTTTAACGTATTAATATGTATTAGAAAATATATCAATATGAGAACAAAGAGTGTAAAAAGAAAACTAACAGGGATCTTGGCTGTAATTATAGCATTTACAGCTATTTGCTGGGATTTGGCAACTTCAAAGAAATACGCAGTTGAAGAGGACACCTTCAGGTATGAGTCTGAATTTGTCTCTACTATACCAGTCACAACTAAGGTAGCTGTGGTTCCTTCGGATTATTCAGGATTAAGTACCCAGGTTTCCAGATCTATTAATCCCGCTTATGAACAGGTTGAAAAAATGGTAAGAAAAGCTATTGAACTTCAGGGCGGTCTTGAGGGGGTAATAAGTAAAGATGACAAGGTGATGCTTAAAGTAAACCTCGTAGGTGGTAACAGTCCTTCAGGCCAGGGTGAAAACACGGATGTAAGGGTTGTAAAGGCGCTTATTAAAATCATTGATGAATTTACTGAAGGTGATGTTGAAATAATAGTTGCTGAAGGCAGTGCAAGGACAAATGACAATGTTGATGAAGCTTCCAGTGTATGGGATAATTCAGGTTATCAGGATCTGTTAACTGACAGTCACCTTTCCGGAATAAACTTCAGTTTGCTAAATATAAACCAGACCTATAACGACCTTGAGGCTGTTGACTTAGGTAGCTTAGGGACAGCTGCCCCTCATAATAATACATATTATATACATAAAGCTGAACGTGATGCTGATGTTTTTATCTCGGTCCCTGTATTGAAAATTCATGACACAGGGATTACCAATGCACTTAAAAACCAGATTGGTACAGCTCCCGGGGCATATTACGGGTATAATAAAATGAATGGCTCACAATATTATGGAGGTCTTGTTCATGATGTAGGTCACAGAAGATGGACTACAGAAGAGATTGTTGATCTGTCTGCCATTGCCGACGTCGATTTCGTGGTTGTAGATGCACTTATGTGCCTGGAATCCTATAAATCATACTACGGGGACAACCAGGTAAGATTTAATACAATTGTTGCAGGTGCTGACCCTATTGCTGTAGATCATGTTTGTGCAAAATTATTTTGCCTTAATCCTGATGATATTGCACATATTACACTGGCTGAAAAAATTGGGTTAGGTACAAACAATCCTGACTATATTGAAATTGCAGGAGCCAGTATTGACGATGTAAAGAAACGGGTAAAGAAAAATCTTTCTGCAAATGGATTATTCGGACAAAGTAACCGTACATGGATTTTATCACAGCCATTTGACGGTACAGATATTTCACAGGAGTATATAGCAAATGAAGCAACGCTCGAGCCTGTGGAAGGGGAAAACGGCTGGTCAGAACCTGTTTACTTCTTTGATGACAGAATTGATCTTTTAAGTTATTATAACAATAAATCTGATATTGTTACTTATGCATTTACATATTTTTATGCTCCTGAAGACCAGGAGGCTGAACTTTGGCTAGGTACACATGAAGATATGTATATTTATATAAATGGTGAAAAAGTATATTCTTTTTCCGGGATTAATACATATGGAGATGATTATATTATAACCGGAACAAAGAAAATAAATATTAAAAAAGGCGAAAATAAATTACTTGTAAAAACATTAAATGAATATAGTGATTATAGCTTCGCTTTGAACATTTGTGAAGTTGAGACTACTACCGAATATTCAGGGAACAGGGTGAACGGCCTTAAATTTTATACTACCAGGAATTCTTATAATAATCTACCTGGTAAAACACTAAGCAAAAAATTAATACTTGAAGTTTACCCCAATCCGGTTGTTGACTATGCACAGATTAAGTTTGAAATACCTGTTACTTCAAGAACAACTTTAGAGATATATGACTTAAACGGTAAATTAATATTATCCCTGTTTGATAATTATTTGTCAGCCGGATTGCATACTATAAACTGGGAAGTACAAAATCAAAACGGAATATATCTTAATCCCGGGGTATATATATGCTCAGTACGGTCAAAAAATTATGTCAATAATATCAAGCTAATAATTAAATAAAAAATACAGGCAGGTTAAACCTGCCTTTTTTTGATTATAAAACCGGACCAATATCCGGATAATAAAATCTAATTATTTAATTTTACTGTTCAGAATTATTTATAATTACGCGGCTTCCCTGAAAATAAATTATATGCTTAACAAAAAAGCTATTTTAGCTGTGACCATTTTAAAAATATGTGTCTTAATACTCAAAAATAAATCATTAATATCTGAAAAAAATCTTGAAAAAGAACCTGAGTTTATGAATATACCTTAATTACTATTAATTTCGATGATATTAAAATGATTATAAAAGAAATAGAAGATAATAATGCGGTTTTCTCTTTCGAGAATGTTGAACGCATAAATGTTAAAAACGCAAACAGGATAAAGATTAAGGTCCTTAGAAGTATAGCCAATCCTAAAATCAATAATATAATAATAGATTTGGAAGGACTGGAATTTATTGATACTTATGGGGCTCAGGTGCTTATTACATTAAGAAAATTTGCAAGGCGCAAACAAAAATTATTTCTTCTTAAAAATGTCTCACCTGAATTTTTTGAGATCATAGATCTGTTAAAAATTCAAAATGACTTCAAAATAATATAGTTCAAGAGGGGACAGCGCTCCTACGTAATTTACCTACATATTAAGTAAAAACCCTGATTTTCAAAATACGCTTTTTCCTGTTTTCGTCATTGGGACACCCTGAACAATATTAAAGAATTTTTTTGAT
>CAZFQS010000033.1:0-25639 GCA_964521285.1 uncultured Bacteroidales bacterium
GAAGGATTACGACCGGTGTTACATGCCCAAAGATTACGCATAAAAGTACAATTCTCACCCCCTAAAGTACTGCCAAATGAATGGTTATAAGTATCAAGCGCCTCTGAAGATATGCAATTCTGTATTGTTAAATTTACGGTCGGCAGCTTCTGTTTTTTGGAGCCATCTCCGGGATCATACATATGACGGTAAAGTGATACATTTTCATCCAGTCCCCAGCTTGCTGAAATATGGTCAAGAATGATGTTACCTACGGGGTTACCACCCAGGGCATCGTCACGGCGGCCGACATTTGTTTCTCCTCGACGGAAACGCATATGCCTAATGATAACATCATGAGTGTTTATCCACACAGATTCGCCGGCAACACATATGCCGTCACCTGGAGCTGTTTGTCCTGCTATAGTTATATAAGGAGCACGAATAATGAGAGGGCTGTTAAGGCGAATGATACCTGCCACGTTAAAGACTACTATGCGCGCACCCCCTTTTTCGCATGCTTCGCGTAAAGTGCCGGTGCCCCTGTCTGCAAGACTTGTTACTACGTACACTTTGCCACCGTGACCGCCAAAAGTGTAAGCCCCTCCACCCTCAGCACCAGGGAAGGCAGGAATATCAGCCTGTGGCAAATCAGTGGGCCTTGATGCCCAGGGTACATAAGGTTTCCCTTTTATTTCTTCCTCCCTTATAACAGGCAGTGCTCTTTCCCATGCTTCATCTGAGAGGCGCATTGCTTCATTTAAAGCCGAATCCGCTGCTGCCTGAATGTGTTCGGGTACATTCGGGTACTGAGCCAATGCCATTTCTGCTAATCCGGTTAAAGAAACCAATATAAAAATCCTGATAAAGTACATCTTCATATGTAAATAAATATTAAGTAAAGTTTTACTGCTTTATAATTTTATGGTTAACATAATATCCATCCTGAAAAGTTACTTTTATAAAATAGAATCCTGAAATCAAATTCTCAATCTCCAGATAACTGTTCTGGTAAGTCTCATCTTTTACTGATACTAATTTACCAGCAAGATTGAAAAGTTCAACCCTCCTGATACCTTCCCTGCCCCTTAAAAAGACTTTGTCAGTTGCAGGATTCGGATAAATACTTAAATTACAGTTCACTTTTTGAGACAGCCCGGTAAATTCCGTAGGGACAATAGAATTCAGGTAATTCTCAAGGTTTGTATAACCGTTATCAGCATATGCTTTTCCATCTTCAGTATCTTCGGGATCAAGACCGTTGGCCAGTTCATACTCATCCGGCATTCCATCATGGTCATTATCAGCAGGCGCCTCAAAGTAAGCAATTTCAGGCCATCCGCCCACTGATGTCTGAGTATCAATTATACCTGAATTTTCACCTTTCACACCATCACCTGTAACCGGAATGTCACCATTCACTTCGGCAACAATTCTCATATCCACAGGATCCCTTACGGGCAGTATTGCCCCTGCACCTGACAGAACAGTGTCATATGCATCCTGTGCAGTATGGGTTGTAACAGGTTCGACTTCAAATTCTACCTCAGATTTTATACTGTCTGCTGATCCGACTACAGCTACACTTACGCCAAGCCAATTGTCATCATTCATTCCCCCTTCTGTATCTTCCACGTAGTTGCCTGAAAAGTACCACTTTCCGTAGCCTTTAGCCGCTCCTGCATTTGACTCATAAGATGGCTCGGCAAAATACAGGCTGCCCGGAGTTGCCGGGCCCGGCTTATAGTAATTATTTACCATATTGGTATTACACCTTGCGATGTTCGAATCAGGAACTGCAGGATCTTCGGCATATATCTCCAGCTCTCCGCCATAAATTGCACCGGCTTTACCCCAGTTAAAAATAACATTATTGCGAAGATCAAGCAAAGCAATAGTATCGTGTGCCCTGCAACCGTTTATTCTGGGAGAACGGCTGTTGTTATGGGCTATAAGGTTGTGATGATAGGAAGCATACTGGCCTCCCCATTGACCTGCGTAGCCCCGCGCCCCTTTTGAATGATAAGAATCATATAAAGATTCGCTGATAATACACCATTGTACCGTTGTATATTTGTTGTCGTAGAATGTAGCATTTTCCTCTATTGCCCAGCTCATTGAGCAATGGTCTATTATAAAATTCTTCGCATTTTCAATATTTATTCCTGATACCTGGGATCTTAATTCATCACCGGGCCTGAATCGCATATAACGTATTATTAAATTGTCACCTGAGAATTTAAAATACCCTCTTCTTATACAAATACCTTTTCCCGGAGCTGTCTGACCGGCAATTGTCACATTCGGGCGGCTACATTTAATTTGATAAGCATTTAAATTAATGATCCCTGAAACCTTAAAAACTATAGTTACAGGATCAGTACCTTCAGTAGCAAGAGCGGCACGCAGAGTACCGGGTAATACGTTACCATACTTGTCAGTATCAAGCAGGCTGGTTACTTCTATTACTCTTCCGCCCCGACCACCGCTTGCATATTTTCCATAACCCTCGGCACCGGGAAAGGCAAGCTGCTGCCCCTGTATTGAAAAATTATCACTACATACAAAAACCGCAACTATATAAAACAGAAATATTCTTCCCATATTTACAACGGCCTTACACAAACCTTATGGGTGTTACCGTCAGCAGTTTTTACTATATATATTCCCTCATTAACGTATACAGTTTTACCTGTGTCTATTAATTTTCCCAAAATATTATAAACAGTAACAGTCCCTTCACGGGCAATGATTAAATTATTTATAACATCAAAAGGTTTATCATACAAAATATGACTGGTAATTCCTGATTCATAATTTGCCCAAATTTCAATCTTATGAACCCTGACGCGTTGGGGTTGTGATTCCTCACCAGGGTATATGCCTGTCCTTACTCTTAGAGTAACCGGACTTGACTGGGAGGCTGTGGCTATTGCTTCGAATGCAAAATCCTGGCTTGGCAGAAAAGTTATTGTATCACCTTTTTTATTTTCTTCCTCAATTATATACTGGGCATAAACATCTTCCCAAGTTGCACCATCATCCAGTGAATATTCAATCCATGTAACTACATGCCTGTTAGACTTTGGAGTTACATCCGGAGAAACCTCAAGATACAGCCTGGCCAGATTACTCACCGGCGGACTTGTTATAGAGCCAAAAGTCGCAGTATCCGTACCCAGATACCATGCTTTAGCCATCTGAATATAACCTATGGAAACCACCGGTGGTTCATCTTTAGGAGGACAGGTGGGCATGATCAAACAACTTTCATAATCAAAACCCTGCTGTGTACCGGCTTCGAAATGATGAGATCCCTGAAACTCCTGTGTACATGAATCATAAAACTGTTCATCCTTAATAAATCCTGCAAGGTAATAGCCATCAGGATCCGGCTCCAGCAAAGAAGGATCAAAAATAAGATCCTGAGCACATATACATATGCTTAATACCGCTGTAAAAGCAGCAATTGTCATCTTGTAAAATAGATTTTTTTTCATAATAAAATAATTAAAAGGTTAGTAATTTGATCTATGATTATCTTAATGAATTACTTAATATTTATTAATTAATAATATTCTTAATATACTCATGTTAATAATTTATTACTGGTTGATTAAAATGCATTGGTCGCCTGCCAAAATATCTTAATCAGCTAAAGGATCAAATACATCGGCCTCACCCCAGTAAATAGTTTGTCTCAATTTTTCATTTTTATCAAGTTCTGACAAAGGCATAAAATAAAAATTATATTTGGGCTGAAGATAATTAATATCTTCTTCATCCCTGGCCCAGCCCCATTCAGTAATAAAATATCTGTAATAATCGTTTTCGATATCAATAGTGTCACGTATATTCTGGTTAAAATAATCTATTGCCTGACTCCCGGATGTAATCGATGGATCCAATGACATGATATATACAGTATCCAGTAAAGTACGAATCCCATGCCTACGTGTACCATTCAGCTTTTTAACAGAACTATAGTCTTCAGCGAACCAGTTTCTGCGTCGCAGGTCCCAGTGCCTTTTATTTTCATAGGCCAGTTCAATCCGGCGTTCATTCATTACTGCAATAACCATATCAGTTACTGATGTAGCTGCAATACCATATGATCCATTACCTTCTTCAATTCCTGCCCTTTCCCGTATAGCAATTAACTCAGCTTTAGCTTCATCAAGTTTACCAAGTTCAGCCGCACATTCGGCTAAATTCAACAGCACTTCGGTGAGGCGTATTTCAATCCAGTCAGTTGCTCCTCTTGGGGTTTCTCTGCTTTCAATAGACTCATTAACATTCTTTCTGCAATAAAAACCTGTATTTGATGCTCCCAGAACCGGGGATGAGGGTTCAATACCATTACCAACATAATTCCATTGCCTGCGGCCTGTTTTTCCGCTTAATTCCCATAAACATCCGTTATATGCAACTGTTGAATAAAACCTGGGATCACGGTTTTTCCAGAAGTAAGCAGAATCATAACCTGATGCAGGGTCATCAACCGATAACCCGTTTACCATTGGAAAGGCTTTGACAAATTCCCACGTGGGATTATTTGAGTTACCGCCATCTTCACACTCACTTCTTGGTCTTACTGAATTTTCATATCCATGAGATATATCTACTCCATCATACACTTTGATAAATATAGCTTCTTTGGATGATTGTTCGTCAAGGAATATTCTTTCGAAGTTATCATTTAGCTCATAGCCATCTGCCAGACACATTTCTTTAGCTTCAAGATTAGCCTGGTAGGCTGAATCCCAACGTTCCGGCAAGCCATCAGGATTAAACTGCGGACTGGCATAAAACAACAAAACCCTTCCTTTTAATGCTGCTGCTGCTCCGCGTGTTATGCGTCCCCAGTCACCAGCACTCCACGATGGTGGCAATCCCTGAATTGCTTCATCTAAATCTTTCTTTATCTGCTCAATACATTCCCTGGCTGAACTCCGCTCTATCATTAACTCATCCCTGTTAAAAGGATCCAGCTGATGCAATACCAAAGGAACACCGCCGTATAGTTTTACTAAATCCCAGTAAATCCATGCCCTCAGAAATAGAGCCTGTCCCTTTATTTGAGCTCTTACTTCAGGTTCTATACTTCCCTTTTCAATTTCATCAATCAGGAGATTGAGATCCCTTATATTGGAATAGGGAGTGACTCCGAAATTACCGTAGCTGGCATCTAATGCAAGCTCTCCATACATTATATCCTTATACACCCTGTTAGTCGCATTTTCTTCTTCTCCTGTCATGGCAGATTCGTCAGAAAAATTAGTATTTGAGGATCCGCCGAATCCGGGAAGGACATTTCTATATACTTTGTTTAAATACAGGTTAGCCAATATTTCATTATTCCATACATCAGTGTCGTCAATTGCATTGAGATCTCTTTTGTCAAGTACATCTTCACAACTGATAAAAATTGTGAGTAATATGAGGTATATCAAAGATTTTTTCATTGTTTCAGGAATTTTATTGTTATAATGTAATGCTAACACCAAAATTATATGTTCTCATCATAGGATAATCATATGCCCGGGATACATTAGGATCTTTATAATCAAAAGGACTGATTACCGTCCATAAATTATTTGTTGTAAAATATATACGCAACTGAGGAACTCCCCAGACGGAAGCAATTTTGCGCGGTAAAGTATATGAAATGTTCATATTTGTTAAGCGCAGGGTATGTCCGTCACGCATCCAGAAATTTGAATGTTGTTTTACCAGTCCGTAATCATAAGGCCTTGGGTATGTAGCATTGGGATTATCCACTGTCCAGTGATCGTCCCACCAGGAAAAGACGTTAAAAGTAGCTGTAGGTAATTCCTGTTCATCTTTACTCACAAATGCTTTATGGCCAAACTCACCTTTGAATGTAAAATCAATACTTAAGCCTTTCCATGAGGCCCCTAAAGAAATTCCATAATTATAGGGAGGGCTTGTATATTCTGCCAGGATAACTTTATCCCATTTATTCACAACACTGTCAGGGCCTTCTGAATAATTTTCCCCCCTGAAATCATCATAATATAGCATACCTAATTCCGGTGGCTTTTCATCTATAGTATACTCAGGATTTTCAGCTAAAATAGCATCCAGGTCTTCCTGTGTCCTGATCATTCCCAAACATAGCCATCCTGGCTGGTTACTCGGATCATGATCCCGCTGGTCATCCCATCTCCCTTCTGTTGCTATATTCTGGAATACTACAACTTTACGGTGCTTATCCCATGAAAAAATACCTTTAACAAAATACTTCAGGTTACTGGTAATATCATCATTATATCCAAGTTCAAATTCCAGGCCTTTAGCATACATCTCCCCCCAGTTTTCATCCGGCATATTTTCAATACCTGCTGTAGAAGGGATGCTGGAACCGCGGTCAGTTAAAATATCGTATGTTAAACGGTAATAATAATCAACTCCGAAGCTAACTTTACTTTCAAGTATTCTCATATCCAGGCCTGCATTAAAAGACCTGGATTTCTGCCATGTAAGGCTTGGGGTGATTACACCACTGTTTTTTGCTTCTATTGCATTGGTTAACTCCGAACCGAAAATGGCTCCTGTTGTGTTGGTATTATATGAATGCCTCCATTGAAATGGTCTGACACCATCATTACCTACCAGCCCTGCAGAACCCCGCAATTTCAAAAAATTGATAACAGAGACGTTATTCCTGAAAAAATTCTCTTCTGATAGGACCCATCCGGCAGAAACAGCAGGAAAAAAGCCCCAGCGATGATCAGGATGAAATACCTGCGAAGCTTCATACCTGAAGGTTGCCTCAACTATATATTTATTAGCATAAACATAGTTCAGGCGGCCAATATACCCTAAATTGCCTGATTCAGAGGCGCCCGATCTATTCAGAATATTTGCCTGATTGAAGGCCCACATATAATCAAATCCTCTTATTTCAGCGCCCGTAAGCTCAGTACTGAATTCACTTGATTCAAATTCACTCTGTTCATATACTAATAAGGCATTTAAATCATGTTCACCGAATTTACGCGAATAAGAAACTGAGGTATTTAGCTGGTAACCCTTTGAATATTCTGTTTTTTCCTGGAGGCTTTCCCTGTTATTAACCAGTTTTCCAATCCCTGTAGATGGCATTGTATCTACTATGATATGCCTGTAAGTTCCGGCTACCGGAAAATTATAAATGTAATAATCCTGAAGGTACCTTTTTCCCTTTCCATTATCCTGGTTATAGCTATATTGTACTTTAAGTTTTAGACCCTTTACAAAAGGTACAATATACTCCAGTGCACCAATTACGTTTGCGCTATTGTCCCTGCTTGATTTGTAGCTGCCTGAACCCATCATTCCATAAGGATTCCATGACACCATATCATTATCAACAGGCAATCCGTCAATAACAGGTGGCACCCATCTGGGAGTAGTTAATAATTGTTTATATGTGTCCCTTAAAACTCCTTCCTGTGTTTCTTCCGAATAATTGGGCTGTTTATTTTCTCTCTGGTTAATACTCAGGCCCAAAGAGGCAATAAGGTCTTTGGTAATATTTGCATCAATATTGGTACGTACAGAATATTTCTTTACATAAAGATTATCTATATTACCTGTTTCATAATAGTATGATCCGCCTGCAAAGTAGCGTACTTTATCACTTCCTCCGCTAACGTTTAATGTGTGCCTGTTCTGACCGGCACTTTTCCATAATCCGTCGAGCCAGTTGTAATCAACAGTTTTAAAATGTTCAAGCTCATCTTCTGCATAATAATCCCATGCGAAGTGTGTGCCTTCGATATCATAAATTTCATTAAGCATGCTCGCATGCTCGTAAGCACTTAGCATCTCAGGAATTTTTATGGCCTGGGCAAATCCATAAGAGCCACTGTAGTTTATTTTTGTTTTCCCTTTTTGCCCGGTTTTGGTTTTTATTAATACAACTCCTCCGGCAGCACGAGCTCCATAGACAGCCGCAGATGCATCCTTTAAGATGGAAATACTTTCTATTTCACTTGGATCTAAAATGTCTAATTTCTCTTGTCCTCCTCGTATCCCGTCATATATAACACCATCAATTACAAAAATCGGATTTTCACTAACCTCACCATAAGAAGAGCTGGCACGGATTTGAAAAGATGTAGCTGCGCCGGGCTTTCCGGTTGACTGTCCGACCTTAACACCTGCAAGCCTTCCCTGTAATGCAGTAGTAAGGTTTGATACGGGAATATCTTCAATCTCTTCTGCCTTAATATCCACAACTGAACCGGTTAAATTTGCCCTCTTTACACCCCCATATCCTATAACTACTACTTCATCCAGATTTGTAATATCTTCTGTCATAACTATATTAATCTCCGTACGGTTTTCTATATCTATTTCCTCTGTAAGCATACCTAAAAATGAAAAAACCAGGGTGCCGTTAAACGGAATATCTGAAAATGTATAATATCCTTCCTTATCCGTAATAGTTCCCCTTGTGGTACCCTTGATCACTGCATTCACTCCGGGAAGCGGTGCCCCGGACTTATCTTTCACCAGTCCGCTTACCGTTAGCTGGGCTAACATCTGACCTGTAAAAAACAAGATAAAAGAAAAAATTAATATACTTTTCTTCATAATATGAACTTATTGGTTAATTAATATTTTTTTAGTCATTAATTTATAGTTTTATTTTTCTTTTTTTTCTCCAGCCATCCTGAATAAGTTAAATTGCCAATATTCTCAGGGCTTTTAAACATCAAACTTGCAATGTAACCAACAGTAAATAATACAATATGACTGTATACTCCCAGCATAAATTTATGGTGGGTAAAATTATACCTCCCAAGATCGAGCAACAGGTGTTTTTCATTTCCCGCACCCAGGGGAGTGGATGTTATCACAGCATATGCAGTAAAAACAACGCTTGCAGCAATTCCAATATAAACGCCCTGCCTGTTGGCTCTTTTAGTAAATATTCCCAGAAGAAACATTCCGGCAATACCCCCTGAAAATATTGAGTATAACGTAAATACTATTCCCAGAACTCCTTCACCTTCCTTGTGAACATAATACATAGCAACAAAGATTGATGCCAGTCCTGCCAGAATGATCACAAGCTTGCTCACAAATACACGCTGTTTTTCCGTGCTGGAAGGTTTGAATCGTATATAATAATCTTCTGTAAATACTGCAGACAGACAATTAAGATCTGAATCGAGACTGGAAATTGCTGCAGCAAGGAGGGCAGCAAGTACAATCCCTATAACTCCTGTGGGTAACCTGGTCATTATGAAATGAGGAAAAACTGCATCGGGATCTATATTTTGAGGCAAAACACCCCCACCAAGTTTATAATAAGCAAACAATGCTGTTCCTACAAACATAAATAATGCCCATACGGGGACACAAAGAAAAACACCCATTAAAGATGCCTTAATTGCCTTTTTATCGGACCTTGCTGTTAAGTAACGCTGGACAATAGTCTGATCAGTACCATATTTCTGTATTGCATAGAAAATACCGTTCAATACCATTACTACAAATGTTAACTGCACAAAATCTATTTTATATGGGCCAAAGCCTGTCCGCCCGTTTTCATATGCTGTAGTCCAGATAGCAGGTAATCCGCCATTTGTTGTTAATACAATAATAAGCAGCACTATTATCCCGCCTGCTATAAGAGTAAATCCCTGTATGACATCCATCCATATAACCGCTTCCATTCCCCCTATCAATGTGATGAAAAGCACAACAAATCCAATAATCCATATCATCTCCGTTGTATTGAATCCTGTCATTTTTGAAAAGGCTAAGGCTATAAGAAAGAATACAGTTCCCATCTTTGAAAAGTGGGCCAGAAAAAAACCAAGAGAACTATACAGCCTTGCCAGAAAGCCAAAACGCTGTTCGAAATATTCATATGCACTTAGTTTGATAACATTACGGTATAAGGGCACAACAAAGCCTATGAAGAATAAAAGTACTATAGGAACCATCATTCCCTGCAATAACAGGATCCAGTTGGACGAGTATCCTTCTCCGGGATATGCCAGAAAAGTAATACTGCTTATAAGGGTTGCCAGGATCGACATTCCAACTGCCCAGGCAGGGATAGAACCGCCAGCTTTAAAAAACTTTTTAATACTGTTCTGGTTCCTGGAAAACTTCAGACCAACAATTATGGGAATTATCAGTGAAATAGCGATAATCAAATAGTCCCATAACTGTAAATTTGAGCTGTCCATTTCCTCAATAATTTAATCATAATCAATATCATTAATCTGCTGCATATCCTGCGGAATTCCGACATTATCAGGCCAGTAGTAACTTCCCGGCTTCGTAGTCAAACAAAGGTTTGGAAATCCTTCAATTTTCATTCGTATAACGCCGGTATCCAGCTCCTGTATCGGAAACAACTTTTTAATATTCAGATATTTTAATACAACAGAAGTTGTGCTCCCTCCTTCAATTAATAATTCGTTCAGATCAATCCTTCCCACAACTCTTTTTATAAGTTCCCCTATATTTTCCATCAGTCTGAATGCAATGTCAGGTTCATTGCTTGGTGAATGTATAATTGATGCAATAACTTTCCGGTTTTCCTTGATGCCTTTAACAATATCATCAGCCCAGTAATCAAGACAGGCAGGATCGAAGTTTTTATTGAAATATATTTCCTTTGGCATATTTGAAATATAATGCCCGTCAGCTTTTATATTACCTGGAAAATGATTGTCCCTGGGGAATGTACTTCCCAGTACAAAAAGAGCTTTATCCCCAAACGGCACCCGGGGTTTTTGTTTTTTTGAATGTGATAACCGCATCCTGTCAAGTATTGCATTAAAGAAGCCTGATGCCCCGGCAAGCAAAGTATGCTCATCCATATGGATCGCCCATTTTTTCAAATCATCAAAATCTGATACATCACCAATAATCAATCCGGTTTTGGGTAATTTATCATCCGGCTTAAGGTTATAAAAAAGAGATCTTTCATTTGCACCTAATATCTCCTTTACCGCAGATGATCGAATCGGATATTGAGGGTCTGAAGAAAAACGGGTTTCATTCAAAGGTATATCGTCAATGTAATAAATGCCATCCCTGATAATTCTTTTAAAAACAGGATTTGCCGCAATTACTAATGCCCTTCTTTTACCCGAGACTTTCATTTGAGCTAATAGTTCTTCCTTTATATTTCCCCTTAACACAGAATCGATTTTCTTAAAAATAAGCACTGGATTAAATTGCAGAAGATGTTCAGTAATCTGCGCAATCTGCTTTGATGCTTCATCAGCCCGGAGCGAGCGTGTGTCAGTAGCAATAATAATCAAATCGGCATTACGATTCCGAATTGGCTCAGTTTCAATAATGACATTCAGTCCGTGCCTTAGTCCAATTCCTCCTATCTCGGCTGCTCCTGTAAAATCATCTGCAATAGCTGCAATCATTTTTAAATTGTTGTATGTATAATCATTTTAAGAGTTTCACAGCATATTCTATGGCCTGGTTCAATGCAACCGGACTGGCTATTCCTTTACCTGCAATTTCAAAAGCTGTTCCGTGATCAACTGAAGTACGTATAATAGGAAGTCCGAGTGTTATATTAACACCACTCACGTTTTTCATCCTTTTTTCCTCTTCATCCCATTTGAATCCTAACAGCTTAAAGGGTATATGACCTTGATCATGATACATCGCAACACATCCGTCATATTTTCCACCGTAGGTTAATGCAAAAAGTGTATCGGGTTGTACCGGACCTTCGACCTTAATTCCTGATTTTTTCCCCTCTTCAATAGCCGGTATAATCTCCTTAGCTTCTTCATAGCCAAATAACCCTCCATCGCTGGAATGAGGATTGAGGCCTGCCACTCCAATCCTTGGAGAGTGAATCCCAAACTTTTTAAGCGCACTATTAAACATAAGAATTACATCCAGTACACGTTCTTTTTTTATCATGTCACACGCTTTGCGCAATTGAACATGAGTAGTGACATGTGCCACTTTAAAATTTTTATCTGCCAGCATCATAACATATTTCCGGGTATTGGTAAAATGGGCATAAATCTCAGTCTGCCCTGAAAAATGGTAACCGGCTTTATTAATAGATTCCTTATTGACAGGTCCTGTAACAGTTGCATTAACCTTACCCTGCATGGCCAGGTCGACAGCTGCCTTTACTGCCCGAAAAGCAAGATCACCTGCCTCTGCAGATATTTCTCCAAAACGTATTTTATTTGTATTCACTCCGCTGACTTCATATATATTCAATACTCCTTCCCTGAAGTCTGCCTGTGATATTTCTGTTATTCTGTTTATGCTTATATCTGCCCCGGCTGTTTTAATCGCGGTTTCCATTATAGATGTATTCCCTATAAGGACAGGATTACAAGTATTGTAAATCGTGTTTTTTCCAATAGCTTTGACTGCTATCTCAGGTCCTATGCCAGCAGGATCGCCCATTGTAACAGCAAGTACAGGGATATATTTTTTGGGGTGTCTCATTTTATAAGATTATTATCTCCGGTCAATGCTGCCTTTATTATCGCTTTAATTTGGACCTGAACTTTAGGACCCAAATTAGTTATTGGGGGTGCTACATAAGGCTGGCATAAACCAAAAGCCGACATCATGGTTTTCAACACAGGAATTGATTCACTTATACTTTTATCTTTCATGCATAGTACTGAAATCTGGTTAATCTTATCCTGTAAATCATGAGCTTCCATATCTTTACCCCTAATCGTTAATTCATATAGATCTCTGTAATATTTAGGTATTAAATTGCCTGCACTGGGGACAACTCCATCAGCGCCGTTTAATAAAGCATAAGCGGATTGCTCAGCCCAGCCGGCCAAAAAAACAAAATCTGTCCTGTACTTCCATAGTTTTATTGAATGGTCAAGGCGCTCCATACCTCTCTCCGAATCTTTTACACCGGCAATATTTGAATGATAACTAAGCTGATCTATTATTTCCAGAGGGATGGAGATTTTTGTTGTAAAGGGATTGTTGTAAAGAAAAAGGGGCCCCGAAATACTTTCAGCAAGCTGTTCATAATAGCGTATCATTTGATCGGGTGATAATGGATAATAAAAAGGAAGATGGGCTACTACTGCATCAACTCCCATGTCAAAATACATTTTAGCTTTATCAACAGATTCCTGCAAACAATTTTCAGAAATTCCGGCATATACTGTTATTCTTTTATTCACATGTTCAACAACTGATTTTACAAGTTCATTTTTTTGTTTGCCTGGAATAGAAGCAGATTCTCCGGTTGTACCAAGAATAAAGGGAGAGATATGTGTATTCAGAAAAGTATCCAGGATCATTTCTACAGCCCTTGCGTCTGTTGATAAATCCCTGTTAAATGGCGTGACCATGGGTACTATTATTCCTTTGTATTTTTTTTCTGTTTTTTTCATTATTCCTTAAGTAAGCTGTTGAAAAAACAATTTTGGTGTCCTGTCTTATTTAACAAGAGCTTCTGATCATCAGCTCAGTTTTTAAAATCACACTAACTGTGGAACGTGAAGGATCCTTGATACGTAAAATAAGTTGTTCTGCTGCCCTCTTGCCTATTTCATAAGCGGGTTGTCTCACTGCAGTGAGCGGCGGATTAAGGGAGATAGACCAGTACATATCATCAAAACCTATAATTGCTATCTGACCGGGAATTTTTAATCCCTTTTTATGAATGGTCTCCAATGCTCCAAGGGTTATCAGATTGTTCCCGGCAAAGATGGCATCAGGAGGATCAGGAAGCCGTAATAACTCTTCACATAGTTTCACACCGCTTTCATGCCTTGAATCTCCATATTTGATAAGATTCCTGTCAATTGCCAGTCCGTTTGCATCTAATGCATCCAGATAACCCTGCTCCCGCTGCTGGCTCGATGGAATCTGAGGCAGCCCTGAAATATATGCAATTCGTTTATATCCTGATTTGGCAAGATGGTCCACAGCAGAGAATGCTCCAACCCGGTTCTCAACAAGCACTACATCGACATCTACTCCTGATAATCCTCTGTCCACACATACTATCGGCAATCCTTTCCTGACAAGGTTAATTACTTTCTGGTCATGCTCATTGGTCGGGGCAGCTATTAATCCGTCTATTGATTCTGACTGAAGGATGTCAAGATAGAGCATTTCCTTTCTTTCATCCTGTGCAAAATTGCACATAATAAGGGCATACTTGTTTTCGTATGCCACATCCTCAATACCTCTTAATACCTCAACATAAAAAGGATTCTGAATATCGGGTATTAACACACCAAGCAGATTACTGGAAACATTCCTGTTTCTAAGCCGCTGGGCAACCCTGTTTGGACTATACTTAAGTTCCCTGATCACTTGCTGTACCTTTAAGCGGGTTTCAGGATTAACATTCGGACTGTTGTTTATAACCCTTGAAACAGTAGCAGTTGATACGCCGGCCTTCTCAGCAACCTTATTCAAGCTAACAATTTTGTAAACGTTTTCATTTGTCATATAGCTTATATTAAGATAGTTATATTAAATACTTTATTATATTATATGTAAACGTTTTAATTGCAATATTAATTTTATTAAGATAGATTTGCAAATAAATTCCAATAAAATCCTTTTTTTAGATGTAAATTAACGGTCAGAACAATTTCTAACCTTATAAACACCTTAAAATTTGCAGGTTATATTCTTTTAACAAATAATTCATGAAACTGACTTTTCTACAGTTGCCAACCTTTTGGCTCATGCTTTTAATATTACCGGAAATGTCAGGGCAGGAAACACAAATTCTTTATCTGTCAGGCACAGGAATGGATAATACTGTTGAATGGCAGTTTTATTGTACAACGGGCCGGAATTCAGGTTTCTGGAGCACTATCCCTGTGCCCTCAAACTGGGAACTCCATGGTTTTGGTACTTACAATTACGGTCTTGATAAAGATTCACTCCGAGGAAAAGAGACGGGGATATACAGGTACAAATTTAAAATACCGGCTGAGTGGAAAGGAAAAAGAATTAACATAGTGTTCGAAGGCTCGATGACTGATACACAGGTAAAAATTAACGGAAAATCAGCCGGTCCTGTTCACCAGGGATCCTTTTACCGGTTCAGCTATGATGTATCCCGTCTGCTGAATTATGGAAAAACCAACGTTCTTGAGGTTTCTGTGGCCAAGCATTCATCAAACGAATCTGTTAATGCCGCGGAAAGATACTGTGATTACTGGATATTTGGAGGTATTTTCCGCCCTGTCTATCTTGAAGCATTACCTTCGGAACACATCCGCAGCATAGCAATAAATGCCCTTTCTGATGGCCGTTTTGATGCTGACGTTTGCCTGAATAATATAAAGCATGCTGATGAAGTGAGAGCACGGATTTATACTTTAGATGACCAGGAGGCAGGTTCCGGATTTAATACAAAAACCAACAGCGGTGATACGATAGTCCGCCTCCGGACTGTTCTTGCTGCTCCTCTTCCATGGTCACCCGAGTTCCCTAACCTGTACCTGGTAAAATTTACATTACTTGATAATGGGACCCCGGTTCATACTATAACAAAACGGTTTGGATTCCGTACTGTTGAG
This sequence comes from uncultured Bacteroidales bacterium, assembly GCA_964521285.1. Classification (GTDB taxonomy): domain Bacteria; phylum Bacteroidota; class Bacteroidia; order Bacteroidales; family UBA10428. Next base: position 15,531 of record CAZFQS010000033.1, read on the forward strand.
CTTCGAAAAAGAGACGGGATTTACGTTAATGGTACACGAATTAAATTCAGGGGTATATGCCGCCATTCATTCTGGCCCCCATCCGGAAGAACCATGAGCAAAGGATTAAGTATTAAGGATGTGGAACTGATGAAAGATATGAACATGAATGCAGTACGTATGGCGCATTACCCTCCTGATGATCATTTCCTTGATGTTTGCGATTCACTCGGCCTTTTTGTAATAGAAGAACTGGCAGGGTGGCACGATGCCTATGATACCAGGATTGGATCAAAACTGGTAGCAGAAATGATTGAACGGGATGTAAACCATCCCTCAATAGTAATGTGGGCAAACGGTAATGAAGGAGGACACAACTTCGAACTGGTTCAAGTATATGATAAGCTGGATATACAACAGCGCCCGGTAATTCATCCCTGGCAAATTTTCCGCGGAACCGATACTCAACATTACATAAATTATGATTATGGTAACGGAACACACTTACATGGACATGAAGTGGTATTTCCGACAGAGTTCCTGCATGGCCTGTATGACGGTGGTCATGGTGCCGGACTCGAAGATTACTGGGAGCAGATGTGGCACAACCCTCTATCTGCAGGAGGCTTTTTATGGGACTTCTCGGATCAGGGAGTTGTACGTACCGACCGTAACGGTGAACTTGACACTGACGGAGACCATGCTGCCGACGGAATTCTTGGCCCTTACCGCGAGAAGGAAGGTAGTTATTATACTGCTAAAGAAATATGGGCTCCCATATTCTTCGAACATAAAGAAATTACTCCTGTATTTGACGGAGCCCTTAATCTTGAAAACAGGTTCTTCTTCACAAATCTTAACCAGTGTAAATTTACATGGAAACTTGAAAAGGGGACAGCATCCCGGGAGGGGACAGCACCCCCACCGGATATCCTGCCCGGTCATAAGGGGACACTGAAACTTAAGCTGCCTGAAGACTGGCAGGATTTCTATGTGTTGTATGTTACGGCATACGATCCTCATGGCAGGGAAATTTATAGCTGGAGCTGGCCTGTATCAGTGCCCGATAAAGTAGCACATGAAATAGTCGCAGAGAAAGGGCCCTCCCCTGTTGAACTGGAGGAAACCGATTCACTATATATAGTAACAGCCAGCAATATCCAGATTACTTTTAACCGAAAAACAGGATTATTGCAGCAAGTAAGTAACCTGAAGGGGCCTATTCCTTTTGGAAACGGACCTATTCTTTGTGAAGGTGAAGCCGGCTTCCGGAAAATGAGCTACATGTGTGAAGAAGAAAATATTGTGGTTCAAAACACATTCAGGGAAAGCAGCAGCTTTAAAGAGGTAAAATGGACCGTTTATCCTTCAGGATGGCTCAGACTGGACGTAGAATATTGTCCGGTTGAATATGAATCAACTTTTATGGGTATAAGTTTTTCTTATCCTGAAAAATTAGTCAAAGGAATGCTCTGGATGGGAGACGGCCCCTATCGTGTATGGAAAAACCGTATGAAAGGAACCAGCCTGGGTACCTGGGAAAAAGACTATAACAACACTGTTACCGGGGAGAGTGGCTTTATATATCCCGAGTTTAAAGGATATCACAGCAGGCTGTACTGGGTAAAAATACTGACATCTGACCAGCCCTTTACAATTGTCTGCTGCAATGAAGATATATTTCTCAGGATGTTTACACCTGAAACACCCCAGAAACCATATAATACTGCACCCCCCTTCCCTTCAGGTGATATTTCATTTATGCATGGCATACCACCAATAGGTACAAAATCCCAGGTATCTGAAAATATGGGACCCTTGGGAAAAAAGAATATGTTTTACACATATGGCAATACCCGCTGCAAAGAAATGACCCTGTACTTTAATTTCTCAGGAAATTGACGGTAATAAAAAGCAGGCTGTACAAAAATTTATAAAAAAATAAAATTTAAAAATTGTAAAGAGAAAAAACCATATCAGGGATGATAAAAACAATAAAATCTAATCAGCTTCCGGTCTTTCTGTTGATGATTTTATTCTGGTTACCACTTATAATTTGTTCCCAAAGTAATAAAAAAGTCGCGGCAAAACCCCTGTTTTGCGATCCTGTTTATGACGGAGCTGCCGATCCTACGGTTATCTGGAACCACAAAGAAAAAAAATGGTTTATGTTTTACACAAACCGCCGGGCCAATGTAAGCGGACTTGATGGTGTAAGCTGGGTTCATGGTACGCGGATTGGAATTGCCGAATCCACCGATGGCGGGTGTACATGGAAATACCTTGACACCTGCGATATTCAATACCGTTTAACCGGTTATACACACTGGGCTCCTGAAGTAATTGAAGATAAAGGATTATACCACATGTTTCTCACATATGTTCCCGGTATTTTTACCAGCTGGAGCCATCCGCGCTGGATTATTCACCTTATAAGCAAAAATCTTATTAACTGGAAATTTGAATCTAAATTGAAATTATCATCGGAACGGTGCATCGACGCATGTGTTTTTCATTTACCTGACGGAATGTGGCGTATGTATTACAACAACGAAGATGACGGAAAATCAATTTACTATGCCGATAGTCCTGATCTCTATAAATGGACCGACAGCGGGGAAAAAGTAATAGGAGACCGTTCCGGTGAAGGACCCAATGTATTTTACTGGCAAGAAAAATACTGGATGGTAGTTGATAACTGGAATGGTATAGGCATTTATTCCTCAGAAGACCTTGTTAACTGGAGCAGGCAGGAAAAGAATATTTTGCAGGAACCGGGCACAGGAGAAGATGACAAAGTGATAGGCGGTCATCCGGATGTTGTTGTGAATGGAGACAGGGCTTATATATTTTATTTTACCCATCCCGGACGAACTCCTGTTAATAAGGGCAAAGACAATTATGAAACGAGGAGGAGTTCAATACAGGTTGCAGAGCTGGAATATTTAGACGGTCAGATCACTTGTGACCGCAACAAACCTGTGTATATTAAACTTAACACACCATAATTAAACAAAAAATATGTATTCCTTCAAAGCAACTATATATGAACTATTTGCATCTTAATTGAAAAACCAAACATGTGAGAGTTACACATTGACTTTAATGTTTATTGCAACATAAAATTTAACATTTGGTATAAAGGATTATAAAATAACAATGCAATGAAAAAGATATTAATATTTCAAATTATTTTATTTGTTTTTGTATCAGCAACTGCAAATCCCATAATACCGGAAGGACGGTTATTAGTAAGTGAAATTTATTTTGAGGGTTCTGAATGGATTGTTGAGGCCGTCGCCAGTCCGTCACAAGAATTTCCGTTTGCTTTCCTTGATAGTGTGATATTTGAGACTTCTTCAGGACAATCTTACTTTAAGCCGGGAATAGAATTACAGGATGGACAAATAATAATGATTACCAAAGACAGCTTGCTTACTCCTCTATCAATTAACCCGGAAGGTGACTTTATAAATATGAAAGAAAATGAATATGGTACCGACTATGTTGCATGGGAATTACGCTGGTACCAGGATATTAAATTTGGAAATTATGAGGGAGCTACATGTACTTCACCTTTTAACGGACAATCACTTGTTTTACAGTATTTTGAAGTGGAAATTCCTGACTGGGGCATTGATAATTTTTACTGGCTTGTAAAGGAAAATACTCCAACCCCCGGAAACAGTCTTTTTACATGTAATTGCAGGGATACTGTTTCAGGTTATATATATGATAAACTTCTAAATCCGGTTAATTCTGCTGAACTCAAATATTGCTCCGTGGAAGAGTTATGGGGAGCTGATCCGGACCTGTTGCCAATTTTTACAGATGAATATGGATATTTCGAAAATACAGTTATGTATTCAAAAATGTATAATGGTCATATTATTTACGGGGATTCAATAATTTCGAACATATCATTTAAAGTGGAAATTGATTCATCTAACATATATAATTTTATAATTGAGAATTATATACATGCTGATATTAAAATGCATGAGCTCATAAACACTGTATCTTTAAATAATTACCCGAATCCAGTTAGAGAGCAGACTACAATTTCAGTTACTATCCCGCAAAATATTTATTTTAAAAACGCTGTTATCAAAATATTCAATATTAACGGCCAGATATTTGATATTATACCACTTCATTATAACAGCAACAATATTTATAATGTTATCTGGAGCAGGAGTGACAAAATTCTGCCAGGCAGGTATTTCTTCAATCTTGATATCAATAATAGAAAAGTTGCCAGCAATAATATGTTAATTGTACAATGATTTTTAAAAACCTGTTTTTTATTGTTACGGTATTTTCTTTTTCTGTTATAAGCAAATCCCAGGAACTGGAATTTTATGGTGAAAATATCACATTTGAATTAAGTGATAGTATATTTAAGGTTACCGGGATATATTATTTATGTAACACCGGGGATAAAGAAATAAAACAAATGTTATATTACCCATTTCCCGTCGACAGTCAATACTATGGTGATGTTAATTTCATAAGAATAAGTACAAAAGATTCACTTATAAATATTTTACGCAGGGATAAGGGAGGCATGTATTTTGGACTGGAAATTGAGCCATACAAGGCTATGGAATATATAATATCTTATCAACAAAAATTACTGAATAACAGGGCAGAATATATATTAGTGACCACAAAAAAATGGAAGAGACCTTTTGAAACAGCTTACTATAAACTGATCATTCCTGATAAATTGAAGATAACCAGTATTTCCTACAAGCCGGATTCTATTCTGACTGTAAATAATGATTTAATATATTTATGGCATAAGAAAAATTTTATGCCAGACAGGAATATGATTATTGAATTTCAATATAAATAGTCCCCCTTCAACCTGCTCTCACCGACGTGCTTATTTTAACTATCTTATTATTTGATTCAAATTAATTTTTTTTCTTAAATTGTAAGAAATAATAATATTGAAACCAGTAATATGAATATTGAAAACACTGTAATAATGATTGTATTACTTCTCATGGCCTGTAAGTCGCAGGAAGTAAAATTACCCGTAATTATCCCAAAGCCAAATCACATTCAAATATTAGAAGGTCGGTTTGATTTTAAAAATTGTGAAACTATTTATTATCACCAGGATGAGGTTGCTGAATCTGCACAATTTCTCAAAATGTTACTCGGTCAATATGGATTGGATTATAAAATAGAAAAAAAAGACTTTAAAAACAATAAAGGAATTTCTTTGATAATATCTGATGAAGATTCTATTGACAGAAATACTCATATAATCAATGTCGATAGTAAAAATATTAAAGTAAAAGCCCGTTGCATAATTGATTTAAAATATGGTATCCAGACTATCAACCAGCTTGCTTTTTTTTCAAAAGAGAATAACTTTATTATTCCCTGTCTGAAAATTGTTGACAAACCACGATTTCAATACAGGGGTATGCATCTCGATGTTTCCCGCCACTACATGCCTGTTGAATTCATAAAAAAATACATTGACAATTTATCATTCCTGAAATTCAATTATTTCCACTGGCATATTGTAGACGACCAGGGATGGCGAATAGAGATTAAAAAATATCCTGAGCTAACCAAAGTTGGTTCTGTGAGGAAGGAAACGCTAATTGGACATTCAGGTAAAAGACCGCATAAATATGATGGCGTTCCTTATGGAGGCTATTACACCCAGGAAGAAATAAAGGATATTGTTGGGTATGCAGCTTTCAGAAATGTTACTATTATTCCTGAAATTGAAATTCCCGGTCATTCACAGGCAGCAATTGCGTCCTATCCCTTTCTGGGTTGTACTGATGATAAAATAGAAGTAATGACCAAATGGGGTATATCACCATACATTTATAATTTAGAGGACACAACTTTTGAATTCCTTTTCAATGTTTTTGATGAAGTAGCATCATTATTCCCGGGGAAATATATACACATCGGAGGGGACGAGGCAATTAAAGATCAATGGAAGGCATCCGTACGGATTAAAAATCAAATGAAAGAACTTGGAATAGACGATTATGAGAAACTGCAAAGCTATTTTATTAACAGGATAGCAGATCATCTTGCAAAGAAGGGTAAACAAATTATTGGCTGGGACGAAATAATTGAAGGTAATATCCATCCCGATGCAATAGTTATGCACTGGAGATCCTGGATTGATGAAAACATTCCTTTAAAGGCCGCTAAGAAGGGACACCAGGTTATTCTTACTCCCAATTCACACTATTATTTTGATTATTATCAATCCGAAGATGAGGAAAATGAACCTTTGGCAATAGGTGGATTTATACCCTTAGATTCTGTATATCTTCATGATCCGGTTCCTGAGGATTTCGATTCGACTTATCTGCCAAAAATCCTGGGGGCACAGGCAAATGTATGGACAGAATATATGCCAACACCTCAACATGTTGAATATATGGTATTCCCTCGAATACTGGCATTATCTGAAGTGTTATGGACGGAAAAAGATAAAAGAGATTTTTCAGATTTTAAAAATCGACTTAAAGAATTTGAACAATATTTTAGAAAGTATAATATTAATTACGCAAAACATTATTACTAGAAGACACTTCCCTTACTTAACATTGCATGAGAAAAACAGAATTTAAGCGATTACTTTCATTAGATGCATTTCGTGGTTTTACAATTGCGGCCATGATACTGGTGAACTTTCCCGGCAGCTGGTCACATGTTTATCCCCCCTTGCTTCATGCTGAGTGGAACGGCCTGACACCTACTGATCTTATTTTTCCATTTTTCATTTTTATTGTTGGTGTTTCCATTGCTCTGGCCTACACAAAGCTTATTCAGAAGGGAGTATCAAAAAGAAGGATGCATGGTAAAATATTGTTCCGGTCGGTCAAGATATTTGCAGTTGGACTTTTACTGAATTACATCCACCACTTTAAGCTCTCAGAATTGCGTTATGCCGGTGTTTTGCAGCGTATTGCCATTGTTTTTCTGGTATGCTCACTTTTTTTCCTGCATTCCCGCTGGATCTGCCAGCTTATTACGGGTGCCGGACTACTTGTTTTGTACTGGTTAGCAATGACACTAATCCCTACACCGGGATATCAATCAGCTATGCTCGAACCGGGGGTGAACCTGGCAGCATGGATCGACAGTCAGCTTCTTCCAGGCAGGCTCTGGCAGGGCACCTGGGATCCGGAAGGAATTCTTAGTACAGTCCCTGCTTTGGGAACCTGCATTATGGGTATGCTTACAGGAAAAATAATTCTCAGTGATATATCACAGGACAGGAAGGTAATCTGGTTGTTTATTCTTGGATTTGCAGCCAGCGCTCTGGGTTATATCTGGAGCTGGGATTTTCCGTTAAACAAGAATTTGTGGACGAGCTCTTATGTATTGATTACAGGAGGCCTGGCCATGGTTACACTGGCAGCAGGCATACACCTTATAGATACGCTGAAGTATTACAAATTTGCCCGCATCGGTATAGTCTATGGAGTCAATGCCATAACAGTTTATGTACTGGCCGATTTATTTGCTTTTTTGTTCTATCAATTACCTATTGCCGGAACCGGATTAAACGAACACTTTGTTTCCCTGGCTGATGATTCATTCTTTTCACATAAGTTTTTAAGTATGGTCTATGCCCTTCTCTTTATAGGAATAAATTATGCGCCGGCCTATTGGCTTTACAGGAAGAAAATATACATTAAGCTTTAGCTCTGCCCACAGAAAATTATTAATCAGGGACGTATAAGCACTACCTTCTCTACAATATCACCAACTTTAACAATAAGAATACTGCTGCTGAAAGAGGAAAGATCGATACTGGCAAAACCATTGGCATCAAGTTTTTCCCTGGCGATTTGTTTTCCGGTTATTGTAAAAATATCAACATTAAAACCAGCATATGCCGGAGCTTTTAGGAATATCATGTTCTCAGCAGGATTGGGATAGACACTTAAATGTGATGTCACATACTTATTTTCGGCATCAGTCACAATATCATTAAAAGGGACAACTGTCCAGTTCACAGGAAAATGGTTATCCAGGTCAGATCCTGTAAGGATTAATACGTCATTTCCATTTACCAGGACAGGCCATGGTTCATCCGGCTGATAACGCACGTAGTCAAGCACTATGCCACTTTTATGTTCAAGCTTTATTACTTCACCCTCATTGGCTAAACTACCGTCAGACCAGTGTGCAAAATTTCTAGGCCAAGTATTGCCTAACGCGATACCGGGATATTTTGATAGCAGGTATGATTCTCCTGCTCCGAGCAATGTGCCTTCAGGAAATGTATAGTCTATTCCCTGCGTTATTTTATATCCAGATAAATCAAGTGTAGCAGAGCCCGGATTATAAAGTGTAAGAAATTCTGTTTTTGTATTATCGTTCTGTTGATTATAGAAAATGCCTGAAATCATCAGTGATGCTTCACCATTATATTTATGGAACATTGTCCCCATATCCGTATCACTACCCTCACTGCTGCCTGCATTTATACAGGGTGAGCCAGGTCTTAACCTGAAATTGAAATCTGTGGGATCTACAAATAGCGGATCACCAAATATATTTGACGAACCCTCAGGAAGTTCATCGTTATCAGACAGGCTGTATGTAATATTAATTGTTGACCGGCTGTCAGCAAAATAAGACGTATCCGAACAATTAGATAAAATGCTGTTTGTTACCACTCCATTTCCACCGGCAGAGCCCGGATTTTTTTCGAAACAGGCAATGGCTGCACTATTGCTATAAAAAGTACAATGGTCAATGCTCACGTGGCATGAATCTTTTAATGCCACTCCCATACTGCAATTTACAAAAGTGGAGCTTTTTATTGTTGCTGTGGATTTCTGGCCGACAGATACTCCCTTGTCCGTTATGTCATATACCAGTAGACTGTCGATTTGAATATTTGTTGCTTTTTCACCAATATCTATGGCATCACTGTTTAAACCAAAAAAATTGTAAATCTTACAATTTCTAATTACTCCATTCTCAACATCATCATAGTCAATAGCATCAGTATCCTCCTTATCATTACCCCTGAACTCACAATTTTCTATTACTGCATTCCCATATTTCACATTTATTAAATCTCCGGTTACTTCTGAATGAAGAATGCTGTTGGAAAGGACAATATCGGAATATCTTGCAGCAACCGGATTATGGTTTATATTCTCAAGAATAATATGATCAAGCTCCAGGTCAGAATTAAATGCTGAAATAGCAGCTACATCTCTTACTGGAACCGGACCTTTTGATGCATCTTCAATTGTTACGTAAGTCATATTTGAAGTTGTACTTGTATTAATAAAACATAACGCACCCCAGCTCCTGCCTGAAAAGGAAGGATTGAGTTTAAAGATGACAGGCTCCCCGGGAGTACCTGTGGCATTAATGTTACCATTAATAAAAATATTGGCATCAGCTGCCAACCAAATCTCTACTCCCTGTTCAATAGTCATTGTCACATCTTCATGAACAGTAATATCACCCTGAACCACATAGGGTGAACAGCTTTTATTCAAAGTTATATTTTCTGTTATATCGGCCGGTAAAATACACTGGCCGGTTGGTTCATACACTGCAACCAGGCTAAGATCCTCAGTCAGGGTAACATTATAATTCTTTTGTGTTGATATAAAACTCCCTGTATTTATCTTGTAAGATACCAGTTCGAGGTCAAATCCAAGGTCACTGCTACTGGGGCTCGCCTGGTGAATTTCCACTGCAAGCACATTATTACCGGTTAATAAATAGTCTGCATCTATATTAAACGAGGTAAACTCTGATTCCAGCGGTGCCCCCATTGAAGAAGAAGCAGTAGTCTGGTAATTTATACTGCCATTATCCATGTTAGTACGTATTATTTCATGGCCGTTGAGATATACAATAGCGCCATCGTCACGAAGAAGATCAATCATAAAGCCGGTAGCTGATTTATCTTCTTCGGTAACCTGAAATGAATGCCTGAAATAGGTTGTTATATATTTGTTGCTGCTGTTACCTCCATAACTGACAGTTGTAACTTCATCGCCATCTCCGTATCCGAGTTGTGCCTGTCCGCTGTTCCAGTTATTGTCATTAAATCCTGTTTCACGCCATACAGTACCCTGATCAGTTCCGTCATCCAGATA
>CAZFQS010000034.1:0-25573 GCA_964521285.1 uncultured Bacteroidales bacterium
CCGGTCGCAGTATTTGTTCATAGTAAGCTTTTCCTTTTAGCCTTTTGCCGATCATCTGTTTTAGGTTGTATTGTGTAACACCAGCAGGGTATGCCTTTAAATTACAAACAAGGTCCAGGTCAAATTCTTCCTCACGCTTCAATGGTCTTATTACAGTTCCCAACCTGAAAGAACCCTGAGGATAGACCTCGGGATAGTATGGGGCTAGCAAGGTGTCTTCTTCCTGAAGATACTCACCAAGGGATTTATATCTTTTTTCAGCAATCTCATACTGTCTTTCTGTAATATCCAATGCATCCGAAAGTTGCGTCAGGATTTCGTTAAATTGTTGTTTTTCTGTTAATAACATAGTAATATTTTTTAGATTTTATATCCTAATTCTTTTAGATATTTGTCCATTTCAGAACGAACAGTAAAAAGTTCATTTTCAAGTTGGTTAATTTCCTTTTGGACAACTTCAATATCGACCGGTTCTTCTTCTTCAAATGTGTCCACATAAAGTGGAATATTCAGATTATAGTCATTTTCCTTTATTTCTTCCATTGTTGCACGTCTGGCATATTTTTCTTTATTCTTAAATGCTTTGTATGCTGCTTCAATGTCTTCAATATCCTGAGGTCGAAGTTTGTTTTGTTTTTTCCCTTCCTGGTATTCTTTGCTTGCATCAATAAATAAAACATCTGTGTTTTTGCCTTTTGCTTTATTAAATATCAATATAGCAGCAGGTATTCCAGTGCCAAAGAATAAATTGCCAGGCAATCCAATTACAGCTTCTAATATATTTTCTTCAATTAGTTTAAGTCTAATTTTACCTTCAGCACTACCACGAAAAAGAACTCCGTGAGGAACAATAATTCCAACTTTACCAGTTGGCAAAGAGGTATCAATCATGTGCAAAATAAAAGCATAATCGCCTTTACTTTTAGGTGGTATACCGCGTAAGAAACGTTTAAAACGATCAGCTTCTGCATTTTCATAACCCCACTTATCCAAGCTAAATGGAGGATTGGCAACTACAATATCAAATTTCATCAATCCCTCACCTTCTATTAATTTTGGATTGTTTATAGTATCACCCCATTGAATATCGGCAGCATCTCTGCCATGTAAAAACATATTTAGTTTGCATAAAGCCCATGTGTCACCATTACTTTCCTGGCCGAATAAGGAATAATCATTTGATGAAGAACCATCTTCGTTTTTCACTTCTTCGGCAACCGTTATTAATAAAGAACCTGAACCGCAAGTCGGGTCACAAATTCGATCTCCTTTTTTAGGTGAAATAAGTTTTGCCAATAATTCAGAAACCTCATGAGGAGTATAAAATTCACCACCCTTTTTACCAGCACCTGAGGCAAAACGCTCTATAAGATACATATATGCATTTCCAATTAAATCTTCCTTACGACCTAAAACAGATGGCCTAAAATCAAGTATAGGATTTGCAAAATCATTTATCAGGTTTTTTAGTCTACGATTCCGATCTTTAGTTTGTCCAAGTTTTTCAGAATTGAAACTTATATTTCGAAATACACCTTCGAGTTTTTCAAGGTTTTGATCCTCAATTTTAGCTAATACCTTATCTATTTTCTCACCTATATCCGTATCATTACGATGCTCATATATGTAATCAAATGTGCAATTATCTGGTAACACAAACCGTTCACGACTCATTTTTCGTTGTATCAATTCCTTATCTTTATCGTACTGCTGTTCATATACAGTGTATTTATCTTTCCATGTATCACCTAAATATTTAAGAAACATAAATACCAAAATGTAATTCTTGTATTCTGAAGAATCGAAAGCACCTCTGAAAGTATCACATGCTGCCCACAAGGTGCTATTTATCTGTTCTTGAGTTGGTCTTTGATTGTTTTCCATATTACTTATTACATTTAAGTTTAAGCTTATTTATCCATTCTGCTTCTTTCTTTAGTCTTTCATCTTTATCTGAATTTGGCAAGAGCTCAAAGACTAATATTTTTGTTAAATTTGATCGCATAAATTGTTTAAGACATTCATTTTCTTCACTGTCGCTAAAATGTTTATTTGTTCTCTCTTTGAGATTGTCTGTTTCTCCTACATAACGGCAATTTATAGGTTTTCCATCATTTGTATCCTTAGCATATATAGCATATACTACTTTTTTCTGAGGTAAAGCATCCAAATTGTTTTTATTAATTTCAATATCTTCCATTTTATATATAATTTAATTGGTTACATAAAACTGTTTCTAAAAGCATTCTTCTTTTTTCCTTTACAGATTCCATAATGTCTTGTTCTCTTTGCATTAGTATATCAAGTTTTACTATTCTATTTTGTTTCTCTAATGAAGGAATTCTGATTTTCATTTCTTTTACTGTGTTAATATTAATATTTGGTATATATGTTCCAGCCATATTCTCTTTTAAATATTGCTGTACTTTTCGTTGATTAATATACCACGCAACAAAATATGGATTAGCTATTTCTCTATTTATTCTTATCACAAAGAATGCTGAAGCTGCTATAGCTATAGGCAAATCTAAATCATAAATTAAAGCATAATTATTTGCTCCCTTTGCGGTGAATAGAATATCTTCTTTTTGTAAATGATATTTGTCTTTTATTTTATCACCTTTGATTTGTACCATTGTATTTTCAATTCTTGAATAATTATTAGACAAATCTTTCATTTGAATAACAAATATATTTCCATCTTTCTCATTTTCAATTCTTCCCCTGAATGAATATCCTCCAAATATTCCCTCTTTAACTATAATTTCTTTTAATTTTTTATTAATATAATTCATTGCATAATTTTTAGGATGCAAATATAAATATAATTATTTAAATTACAAAACAAATTTATGCATAATTTTTAGGATGTACAAATATTTTTATTATTTTTGTATTGGCCAAGTAGCTCAGCTGGATAGAGCGGTAGATTACTAATCTATTGGTCGCGGGTTCGAATCCCGCCTTGAAAATAAATCAAATACAATAAATTGCAAGGTGGAGTAAAATCCAACTTTTTTTAACTCCACACACATTTTGCTTCGTTTCACTTCACAAAAAGAGTGTTTCGCTCTGAGGTATGTTTAAGGAAGATTTAGTTGTAGTGCCCCTCTCCCACTAATATAACCTTGAAAATTATTGATTAAGCCCGGAAGGGCTTAACAATAATTTTTTCCAAAGCAATATTAACATAATGCATAAGCATTATAAGACACCTTATTAAATACGTTTCTTATAATAAGCATTATTTTAAATAGCATTAAGTTAATAAGAATATGGGAGAATTGAAAAATCAATTTCAACAAAAGGAAAATTTTTAAATTTGTTTAACAAATGATAATATGAAAAAGCTCTTTTTTAGTGAGAAAATTGAGGCGGTCACTTTGCTCCAATGAAGATGGTCAATTTGTTTGGAATTTGCACCATCTGCATATTTAAATAGTAAAGCCCGGCTTGCAGAACCGGGCTCTTTTAATTATTCATTTTCACCTTTCTATTTAATCAACACAAGTTTTCTGCTTTCAACATATGAACCAACTTCCAGCCTATAAATATAAATACCACCTGGAAAACTCCTTGCATCCCATGTTACCTCGTAGTTACCCGGAACCATTTCCTCATTAATAAGGGCTCCGACTTCCTTTCCTTGCGCCGTATATATTTTCAACGTTACATGGTTGCTGCCTGGAATTCGGAATTTGATGCTGGTCTCAAGATTGAACGGATTGGGATAGCTATGGCTGATCGATGAATGCCGGGTCATCCCATCTAGTTGTTTCTCCTCTATCCAGGTTATGCTACCAGTTTTTGTGTGCAAGATAGTACCATTGTATCCAACAGCCGTTCCTGTGTCGCTATTGATGAAGAATACTTTGTAGAGACCATTCACTGTGGGAATCTTCTGCTCTGTCCACGTTGTGCCGCCATCCTCTGTATGGATTATTATTCCATTATGACCAGGATAACTACCACCAACCGTAATCCCCGTATTAGCATCAGTTAAGAAGACATCCCAGAATGCCATCGATGTCCCGCTTGTCTGTTTGGTCCATATTTCACCTCCATTGGTTGTGTGCAGGATAGTTCCACCATGTCCCACGACAGTCCCTATGTCGGCATTAATGAAGGAAACTCCACAGAGTGTTACTCCTGTTCCGCTTGTCTGGCTGTTCCATGTAGAACCTCCATCTGTTGTACGCAGAATGGTGCCATGGAATCCCACTACAGTCCCTGTGTTGGAGTCAGTAAATGAAACTTTATAGAGCACCTCCAACGTCCCGCTTGTCTGTTTAGTCCATATTTCGCCTCCATTGGATGTACGTAAAATTGTGCCAGAATCTCCCACGATAGTTGCTGTATTGGTATCAATGCAGAAGACGGCATATAGATGATTTAGTGTCCCACTTGTCTGGCTGGTCCATGTATTACCTCCATCCGTTGAGTGTAAGATAGTACCGCTGTCTCCAACGGCTATTCCTGTGCCATCATGAGTAAAGGAGACATCCCAGAGATAAGTTGTTGTACCACTTGTTTGGCTTGTCCATGTTTCACTACCATCGGTTGTTCGCAGGATGGTGCCTCCAGATCCTACTACAATCCCTGTATCAACATTGATAAAGGAGACACCCCAGAGATCAGCCGTAGTCCCGCTTATCTGGGAGATCCATTGGGTGTAACCATTGCTCAGGCACATCAATACTGTGCCTATCAATAAAACAGAGTATTTAATACTTTTCATAATAACCTCCTTTTTAGTAGAGTTACACATTATTAACTTTCTACCTCACAACAATCTTCCCAACATAAACAGAATTAGACTGCCTAACCTTTACCAGGTATATCCCTTTTGTATAGCCTGATAAATCAAGCTGTTCAACAAAATGTGCATTAATGTTCCTGTATTCTTTCTGATAAATAAGTTTGCCCGTAATAGTTAATATCTCGATTTCTAATCCTTGATAGCCTGCATTGCTAATTTCAATATTTAATACATTATTAGTGGGATTTGGATAAATCCTGGTTATTGGTTCTCTAATTTCTTCTATATTACTAACAGGCCAGATATACTCTGTCCATGTTTCGCCCCCGTTCGTTGTGCGTAGGATAGTACCATTGTTACCAACGGCTGTTCCCGTGCTATCATTGATGAAGAAAACTTTATTAAGAGGCATCTCTGTGGGAATGGTCTGTTCAGTCCATGTTGTTCCGCCATCTGTCGTGCGCAGTATTATTCCCTCGTTATGAGCTGACCAATTACCACCAACCACGAATCCTGTATCTGCATTAATGAAGAAGACATTCCAGAGTTCCGGCCATGTTTCGTTTGTCTGTTCGATCCATGTTTCACCACCATTGGTTGTGCGCAGGATGGTGCCACCAGTGCCCACGACAATACCTGTACTATCATTGGTAAAGAAAACCCCATAGAGACCAGTCAAATCTTCATAGTGTTCCTGGACGGTCCATGTTTCACCGCCATTGGTTGTACGCATGATGAAACTGCCAGTAGTATCCATAGGGACACAACCAACACACCCACCAGCGACCGCCGTTCCCGTATCAGCATTACTAAAAAATACATCCCAGAAACCAGTAGCTAATCCAGTTTGTTGTTTAATCCAGGTATCACCACCGTTGGTTGTGTAATAGATAATTGCCTTCGTAGTATCATAATATTCATTACCTGCGATCCATAATGTATTGGAATCGAGACAGAAAATGGAACTTAATGTGATATTTTCAGTTGACTGTGCGATCCATGTGGCTCCTCCATCCGTTGTATGCAGGATTGTGTTACATTGTCCCACGATCCACCCATTCATGTCATCAGAGAAACAAACTTCTTCGAGATAACCATCCCCTCCTACTTCAGGATATGTCTGTGGACTCCAAGTATCACCCGCGTCTGTTGTTCGCAGAATACAGTCGTCTGGATAGCCTCCCACCACAAATCCCGTGCTATCGTCAATAAACCAGACTCCAAAGAGATCAGTCGTAGTACAGCTTGTCTGAGGATACCATTCCGACTGGGTGTAACCATTGCTCAAGAACATTAATACTGTACCGAGCAATAAAATAGAGTATTTAATACTTTTCATAATAACCTCCTTTTTTATTTAGGTATGTTTTATACTGGCTTAAATATTCAGTATTATTTGTTTAAGATATGATAAGAAAGTATCTGTTTTTCATGATGTAAGTTTTTAGTTATGTATAAATTTTTAAGGTCATTTCCGTGACCCGGATTCATATTTGATTTAAATCATTAGTATAAC
Source organism: uncultured Bacteroidales bacterium (assembly GCA_964521285.1). Classification (GTDB taxonomy): domain Bacteria; phylum Bacteroidota; class Bacteroidia; order Bacteroidales; family UBA10428. The sequence goes on from CAZFQS010000034.1 coordinate 6,276, forward strand.
AGCTAAGGTTGGAAAAGTGAGTAAAGGTTTTTTATAGTACACTGATTTTAAGAAAACAAACCTGCATTCTGACTCTTTAAAATTCCTTGACTTTCATAATAAATATTCGTAATTTGGTGGTGTTAATGAAGTAATTCGTTTTCTCGCAAGCAGTTCTATCCACTAAACCTTTCAACAGTATGACAATTGAAACCTTATTCAGGCAAAATTTCCGGCCACTCACGGTTTATGCCATGCAGTTTGTGAGAGATAAAGCTGTTGCCGAGGATATTGTACAGGAGTTGTTTGTCAATCTTTTCGAAAAGAAAGAAACCTTTCAATCCAAAACATTAAGCAAAAGCTACCTTTATAAGGCGGTTCATAACCGTTGTATCAATCATAACAAATATCAGAAATTGAGGAAGGAGATAAATCCCGTCATCCAGGAATCAATGAGTCAAGTACCGGAAGATCCGCTCCAATTGTCAGCGTTTATTGAATTCCAGGATAAGTTCCTGCAGGTACTGGAGGAATTGCCCCCAAAAAGCCGGCAGGTTTTTGAGATGAATAAGATGGAGGGGATAAAAAACCAGGAGATAGCAGATAGTTTGAAGCTTTCGAAACGAACTGTGCAAAAGCATATTTACCTTGCACTAAAACGATTACGAAAGAAGTTGTTTAAATATTTGAATGTTTTAATTTTTTTCTTGTTTTTATGAAATTTTATTTACGCATAATTTACAATTTGAGTGTTATATTTAAGATAAAGGTAAATATAACAGAACCAATAGTATGATTAAATTAAGGTAGGAGCATGAAAACAAAACGACTTGAAGAATTATACTTACGACACCTTAACGGGGAGCATCTTGGGGAGAAAGAAATGAGCAGGGTAAAGGAGTGGATTGCCAAAGACGAAAAAAACAAAGACTACCTCGAACGGCTGTATAAAGCTACTAAAGCCAAAATCCTTTCGAAACAGTTAAAATCAGTAGATGTGGATAAAAACTGGACCCGGTACAAGGAAACAATTGCCCGGAAAACTATAGAGGGAGTTGACTATTCATTTACACGTAATAACAGACTTACCTTACTTCGTATTGCTGCAGTAATTATATTCCTGGTAGCTATCACTGCCATAATTTATTTGCTGAAATCCAAACCGGATTATTCAATTCAACAGGTAAGTTCTATCGACCAGTACACCGAAATTAAGCTGTCGGACGGAAGCGTTGTATTACTCAACAGGGGGTCGGTCTTCACTTATCCCCAGGAGCTTCACCGGAAATGTAGGGAGGTAGAATTAACCGGAGAGGCTTACTTCAATATCGCCCAAAAAGAAAACTCTCCTTTTTATGTATACCTGGACAGGCTTACCGTGCAGATCTTAGGAACCTCCTTCAATATAAAAGAAAAAGAGAACGGAAATACCGTTGTGAATGTATTTGCCGGGAAGGTGGCTTTTTACGAGAACAGTAATGTCGATAATTTGATACAACTTTCGGCAGGACAAAAAGGGACCTTTAACATGAACACAGCAAAATTTAAACAGGATAGGTTGGATGAAGATTCCACATTTTTCTGGAATCAAGATAAGTTAACTTTTAAGAATCAGTCACTTGTAGCTGTTTTCAATGAATTGGAAGAGGCCTTTCATAAAAGATTTATAATAGATGATCCGGATATCCTGAAAGACAGACTCACCTCTAAGTTCAACGGACTTGACCTGGATGAGATCCTGGACGAATTGTCCATCCTGTTTAATATTCAATATTATATCAAAGGCGATACTATATATATTCAAAAAGACCATGAATGAAAACCTTTATCGCGCTTATACTGATATTATGGACTAATGTTTTCTTCGCTGTTGCACAAACCAGTCTGCTCGATAAGAAAGTAAAAATAGAACACAAGCAGGGAACCATTGGTTATATTCTGGATGAGATGGGTAACAAAGGCGGTTTTAGCTTCAGTTACAGGCAGGATATTCCCCATGATAAATTAGTAACCCTGCAGAATTCTGAGCAAACTGTCCGGCAATACCTTGATGAGCTTTTTCTTGGCGGGATTTATTGTATTCAGTTCGGCAGTAAACTCATCATCATGCAAAAACCTATCTTGACCCATGCTTTTACAATCAGGGGCAGAGTCATCGACAAGGAGACGAAAGATCCTATACCCGGCGTGACAGTGTATATCCCTGAGGCGGATCCTTTGATTGGTACGGTAACCAATAAGGAAGGTTTTTTTGAGTTCCATGTTCCTACAGATGTGAATGCGATACAGATCTCCTGCATTGGTTATGAAACAAAATCATTACGACCGGGCAAATCCAAAGAGTTCACCATCGAATTGAATCCTGACAATCTGGAACTGGAAGAGGTTGTAATTATCTATTACCTGATGCCAAAGGAAGAAAGGATAAATAGTGCGATAAGTAGCATTAGCGCCGAACAATTGGAAACGATGCAGGTGGGAAGCATTGAGAATGTGCTTCAGGGAAATACCAGCGGGGTGCATGTGGTAAGGAATTCGGGCATGCCGGGAGCAAGCTTGCAGGTAAAGATCAGGGGCATCAATTCACTGATCAACTCCGATCCGGTGTATTACATCGATGGTGTCCCCATTCAGCAAACATCCTTATATACAATTTCTCCACGCGATATTGAGTCCGTTGAAGTACTGAAAGATGGAGCGAGTCTGGCCAAATACGGTGCCAGGGCAGGTAATGGAGTGGTGTTGTTAAAAACAAAAACGGGAGATCCGAAAAAAACCAGGATTTCCTTCGATTTTTATACCGGCAGGCAAGAATTATGGAAAAAACTGGAGTTGATGAATACAGATGAATACATGGATTATTATAAACTCATTAGACCTAATAGCAATTTGGCCGGAACTCTGGATAGTATTTATGATACCGACTGGCAGGATGTTACCTTTCATCAGTCCGGTATTGAAGAATACTATTTCTCAGTAAGCGGGGGAAACGAAAAGTCGGATTTCTATATCAGTTCCGGATATTACAGGCAGGAAGCTATCATTAAAAACCTGCAACTCGACCGGTATTCTTGCAGGGTCAATTCCAACCATCGTTTAAATCGCTGGATACTGTTCGGACAAGACCTTTCGTTTTCTTATCTTCATTTCAAGGGTTTGAAGGAAGGGTTTTTTTTTAACGATTTTAGCAATCCCATCCTGGGCACATTGATTATGGCACCCTACAAATCGAAATATGATTCTACTGATACGTGGATATCTAGAGATAATCCATGGTCAAATCCATATTTTTCAAATCCATATAATATACATATCGAGCACAACTCAAGAAAAAACTATGCTCTCTTTAACAGGTTAAATGCCAAATTAAAGCTTTTACCGAATCTTCATTATGTAACAAGGCTTGGATTGAAGGTTTACTTTCAGGACAATATCAGTTATACCTCATCGCCTCCTACATTTAATAATAGAGAAGAGGGTATTTCGGAATACACCTATCATATTTTAGATCTGGCTTTTGACTGGCAACATTCACTTCAATATACTGCTTCTATTTCCAGAAATCACAGATTGGATGTGGAGTTGGATTTTGAGTATGGCCAGAACAAGTGCAAATGGATTCCGCTTACGTATAAAAGCTATGACAATACCCTGACTTACATTACCGACACTACTGGTTCCGGACAGGAATCGTATGAAAAACTGCACTCATCCACAGATTTTATTTACCGGAGTTATACTGCATCACTGGCCTATTCGTATAAAGACAAGCTGCATGTTAATGCTCTTTTAAGAAGGGATGAGGTTGGTTTTTATGATCACTTACATAATTTTAAGAAATATTCTGATTATTTCCCTTCGTTTTCCCTGGGATGGATTTTTACCAGGGAAAACTTTTTTCCCGGAAATAAAATCCTCAACTATGGTAAGTTCAGGTATGGATGGGGCAAAGCAGGCAACAGTCCGAGGGCAAATTATACCTTTTTCGCACGGATGATGCGGGATTTGGAATATGTATATGCTTTCAATTCAGAAAGCCGCTTTTCTTACTCGGCTGAATATCGTCGTACCAATGAACATTTTTACTGGGAGAGCAAGCAATCGAATAATGTTGGAATTGACCTGGGATTTTTCCACAATAAGCTCTTTTTCTCAGCCGACTATTATTACACCGAATTGAATGAAGGGGAGAAATGTGGAATTGAAAAACCCAAGGAGATCATACAGAGATTAAACCATATGTATCGGTATGGTATTTGCCATCATCCGCTCTCACATATGCAGAACAAAGGATTCGACTTGAAATTAAGTTACAGGCACAGTGGCCGTGTTTTGAAATGGAACTTAAATATGAACTTCAGTCATATAAGCAATAAGATACTGGGTGTCAACGAAAGTGAACGTATTGCATGGAATCTTGGCGATGGTATGGAACCAATATCTATTAACCTGCCTGGTGAAGTAGCAGGTTCATTCTATGGTTATAAAATTGAAGGTCTCTTCCGTGCCGGTGACTGTGATGAAAGGGGATTCGCAACTAAACAACCATATACATTAAATTCAGCGGGAACAAAGATCTACTCTCAATTCAATGCCAGGGAAGGAGACTATAAATTTGTAGATAGTAATAATGATGGTGTGATTGACAAAAACGACCGGGTGGTGCTTGGCAATCCTCTTCCTGACTTTACTTTTGGGTTGTTCTGTCAAATGGATTGGAATAATTTTGATTTTTCCATATTAATCAACGGAACTTATGGCAACGAGATATTTAATGCAACTAAGTTATATCTTTACAATACCTTTGGCCAGTCAAACTGGGCAAAGGATGTGGTCAAAAGTTACAGGGCTCGCAAAATAAGCGAGACAGGTGCCGTAGAAGATCCCGGATTTACCAATACCAATCTGCCCCGAACTGTTTATCTTTCTCACAACCGGAATCTCCGTGTATCTGATTTTTATGTGGAAGATGGATCGTATCTCCGGTTGAAGAACATACAACTGGGATATACAATTAATCCCGAATTCACCCAAAGGATTCGTATCCAGCGGTTCAGAATATTTATTGGCTCGCAGAACCTGCTCACCTTCACCCGCTATTCAGGCCTCGATCCAGAGGTAGGAGGATGGGGTATAGATAGCGGGGTTTATCCGCAACCAAGAGTTTACATAATTGGGGCAAATGCGGAATTTTAGGGGCTTTGGAAGAAATGCCTGAAGTACCTGGAGTGAGCCAGGGTGTATGGAATTATGGGATCCTCATCAACTTAATCCATACTATTGCAGGACTATTAATTTTATCACCTTCTCCGAATCTCCCACTCTCAACCTGCAAAAATACACTCCATGGGCTACCCCTTCTGCATCCCAATTAAGGCTGTAACTTCCCGGCCTTTTCACCTCATGAACCAGGGTGGTGATTTCCTGACTGAGGAAATTGATGATGTCTAATTTTACAGTACCGGGTTCTTTTAATTCATAGCTGATTTGGGTAAAGCCGGAGAAAGGATTGGGGTAGTTTTGATGCAGGGTAAATGTTGGACTGGTACTTTGTAATAGTCCGTTTGTTGAAAGTGGTTCCAGGTAATTGAGATCGAAACGCCAGACTTCCTTTATCCTGTGGTTCGGCTTATCTTCTCCTCCAATTATGTAAACAAAATCTCCAACTTTATGGGCTTTACTTCCAAAGCGATTAAAGGGCATTCCTTCCATTACACGCCAGGTATCCGTTGAAGGATCATATTCTTGTATTAGATTTGAACCAATAGCAGTGCTTGAACCAGCAACGGATCCCCAAACATAATCTACGCTATCTCCCCCAAAAACCAGAATTTTATTGTCATGGGCCACACTAGCATGACCAGCTACCGGAAAAGGCATATCCTTTAATACTGTCCACGAATTATTTTCAGAATCAAACATTTCTGATTTACCTTTAATAGAATATTTTGGGTAATCAAAAATTGCTCCTCCTATTAAATAAGCTTTGTTGTTAAGGCTCACTGCATCGCCATCTGTGTGTTCAAAGTTCATATCTGGCAATGTGTCCCAGTTATCAACAGCAGGATCATATGCAAACACCTTTTTTTGTGGTACAAAGGGATAGAATTTAGTTTTACTATTTCCAAATACATAGAATTTATTATTTAGTTTACAGTAAGGGGAAGACTCAGTGGGTGAGGGACATTTTTTCTTTTCAGAATAACTGTCCACTTCAGGATTGTATTTATAATTCAAATCAGATACATAAGTACTAACTTTTAGGTCTAGGTCATAAAAACCACCAATAAGATAAATCATATTGTCTATTTCGCAAACATTAGGACTCCCTATAGCTCTTGGCATTTGTGCAAGGGCGCTCCAGTCGTTGTTACTAATAAGGTATACTTCAGCTGAAGATATATTATACTCAACTCGTACTGTACCACCAAAGACATATATTCTGTTTTCAAATTCGCAGGAACCGTGAAAAATCCTTTCCATATTCATATCTTCCATGCGTTCCCAGCCATTTTGAGACAGGATAGTTACGGACCAGCCTGCACTCACTAAGATAAGCAGCAACACAAATGATTTTTGTATCAGGTATCTGTTTTTCATGATGTAAGTTTTCAGCTATTTATAAATTTTAAAGGTCATTTCAATGATCCGTATTCATAGTTGACTTAAATCATTAGTATAATAGTTAAGGCGGGAAAAGCGCGTATAGGTTTCTTAATAATACACTAAATTACAAAATACGAATCGAAAAGTCAATGTTTTAATATGGTTATTCTATATTGATTATAAATTAATTGCATAAAATATCGGTATAATTAGCTCCAGACCCATTTCGCTTCGTTTCTCTGCGCAAAAAGAGTGTTCAGCTCTGAGGTAAGATTAAGGAAGATTAATTCTTAGTGCCCCTATCCCACTAATATAACCTTGAAAAGTTTTGCCTTACACCCTGCGGGCATATGCAAAACTTTTTGGCCTGCGCGCTTTATAATGTACTTATAAGAGGATTTTTCCTGTAAATAAGCATTTCAGACTTATAGCCCTAAGCTATGTTAACATAATGCATAAGCATTATAGGGCAAACATAAGAGAATTTACGGTCCCGATTTATCGGGATTAACATAAAATCAGATATCGGGTTTTAGTCCTATGGCTGAATTTTTTATTTAGTTGAAGCTATTATTAAATGATCTTCATCAAATCTGCCCAGTTTTTTTTCAAATAAGCATAAATACCATTGGCAGGATAGAAATTTGGGTACATCTTTTCAAATTCTTTTCTTGCTGCTTGAAAAGAATCATTAGCTATGTAACCTTTTATGGCAAGATAGACAAGTGATATTGAAGGTGAACGCGATTGACCTAAATTACAATGAATCAATACCTTATTATCATGAATATATTTATCAATAAATGATATAGCAGCCTTCATAATAGGATTCGTATACTTTGGAAGCAGTTCTCTTTCCATATCTACCATATTTAAGAAAAGATGATTCCCCTTCTCTAATATTAAATAATTTGGATGTGAAGGCGGCAGATTTCCTTTATAACCAACAGCTTTTGCATGACATGGGTGCTTGCATGCATGTATTATTGCGAAATCATTTATATCAGAAAAAGAACAATCAATTTCTTCTCCAATATAAAGATTTTTTAATACCTCTTTCATATTTAGGAATTTATACCTAACTTCTTAATCAGGTGAAGTCCTTTTATGCCTTCTAACGGATATAGTTTTTGGTCCCGGTTTAGGTTTATCCGGATTTTTTCTTCGTACCGGTGAAGGTTTTGACCTTTTGTGAGATTTTACTGTGACTGTCTTTTTTTGGGCCATAATAATTATTTTAAATATAATTTATCTTGTGATATAGTCTCTTATCCTGTCAATGCCTTTAATTAGCTTCCCACCTTTCTGTTTAACTGTTTTTATAAATTCGTCACACTCATTCTCTTTAAGCGTGTCATTTTTAAATGCTTCTGCAATAAAATCCATTGTTGTTATGTAAACAATATTATGCATCTTACAATAATCAATTATATCTTTAAGATTACTACTGGCCAGAGCGTCCCTAGTATATCTGCAATAAGCCATTCCTGCACTTTCTCCTTTACCTCTGCCACTTGCGACTAATTTATAATACTCTATTTTAATTTCTATGCTACAATCTTCAAATCGTTCTTCTTTAATAAATCCATATTTTATGAGATTTTCAATATTTACACGGTTGGAGCTTCTTTTGAAAACCTCTTCAAATACTTTATCCAGTAAAACAAGTTCATTTTTAAAAATTTTATTAATTATTCCCGTTTGTTCGCCATTTATAAAATGAATAAGAACATCTGCATCCAATATGATCTTTAATTCAGGATTTATTTTCATTATTATCTATTTTTTCAGAAATATCTATGCCTATATCTTGCATTAATGATGCAAAATGTCCTTCAGATATTTTTTCTTCATCAAATAACTGTTTAGCCATACTACCGTAGGTGCCCCAAACTTGTTCATCATTTCCAGGTTTATATAAAATGTCTGGATATCCATGTAATCTTGCAGATTTAATAACCTCATTACATAAAATGTCCCTATTACTATCCGAAATAATTCCGAGATATATAAGTCTAATAACTAAAGCTTGCCTGGAACAAGCATAGTATTGTTCGATTTTTATTAATGTTGAAAGATTAATATTATTCTTTTTTTGCTCTTTGGATGGAATTATTTCTATTATACCATCTTCAGGAAGTAAGAAATTTGAAGCAAAAATATCAGCGTGATATTCTGATTTGTTACTTTTATCGAATTCTGCAGCTTGACATTTATGAGTGCTAAACTCTTTATCTACATATAAATGATACAATTCATGACAAATTGTAAAATGCTGTCTCCCAATAGAATGATTAGAATTTATAAGCATGAATTTTTCCTCTCCTGATTTAATTGCCATTCCGGAGAAATCATCATCTAGTTTTTTAAAAACTGCTAAAATCTTTTCTTTTAATATAAGACTTTTCAAACGAATAGGTTCGATACTATTTAATCCAAATTGTCTCCTTAATTTGGAAGCTTCATATTTTAATAACGATGGATTCATTTTAGTTTACTTTTCATCATGATATAATTTTTAACTATTTTTTTAAATATGGCAACATTTCTTAGAGAATCTGTTGATAATTGTTCAGTATTCCTAAAAGCAAAAGCAAGTTCAGTTTGTGTAAGTTCTTTATTTTCTATAAAAAACATTTCAGGTTCAATACCAAATAAATCACCTAATTTTTCAAGATGAATAACAGGAATTTCACGTTCTCCTGTTTCATAAAAACTTATATTTTCCCTTTTAATGCCAAGATAATCTGCAAGAGCATCCTGGGTATATCCAAATTTTTTACGCCAGGATTTTAAATTATCTCCTACAATTTTTTTCATAATTTTAATTTTGGTTAGTAATGTTACAAATATACAATAAAAATTTAAAATATAAAATATGTAACATAAATAATTAATATAAATATTAATTAAATGCCTTATTAATAATATGATAAATTATATGAGGGTATTCTTTATCTGAGAATTTATGTATAAAATATCAAAATATGTAACATTATTTCTTACAAGTATTATTATACAATGTAATTGAATATTATTTCTTTTACTCCATACCCATTTTGCTTCGCTTCACTGCACAAAAAGAGTGTTCCGTTCTTACGGCTCCAATAATTATAAAATTTTGCCTCCACGCTTTAAATTGCGTTTATAAAGAAAAGATATCAGTAAGTAGATACTTTTGGAATTCTTAGACCTAAGCTATATTAATCCCGACTGAAGTCGGGATAGGCTATAATGCATAAGCATTATAAGACACATCTGTATATAAAAATCAATATGTCTCATAATTGGCACTATATCAAATAGCCGCTTTTTTGGTTCTATTCAAGGTTCGATTTTATTTTGAAATGTCTGCGACCGGTTATCAAACTCTCCTGATTCATTCCAGCCGCACCCAGGTTATATCAGGCCAGACCGCAAATGTTTTGAATAGTATTTTCCGGATTCAGGTTAAATAAGAATTCATCACATGGTAAACAAAGAGTTTTATTTTTTAATAATCTTTCTGTTCCCCGATAGAGCAAAATTGTCTGGCTTTCTGGATAATCCGACCTAAATTCTGTTAAAGAACGCAGGTCATGGTTTCGAATCTTATTGGAATTTTTCACCTCAATTGCATATATTCCCTGTTCTCCATAAAGAATGAAGTCAACTTCAATTCCTCCGCGAGATCGCCAGAAAAAGATTTCAAAATTATTGTTTTGATAAGCATTCCAGGCTTTCAGGTGCTGAAATATCAATCCTTCAAGCCCTGCTCCGTCAATTTCATGTGGACTATCTAGGGGGCCTTTTGGTCTTAGTGCTTTAAAAACACCTGTATCAAAAAGGTAGAATTTCGGGTGTGCAACTAAGGCACGCTTTGCACGTTTTGTGAATACTTGCAGACGTGTTGCCAATAGAATATCTTCAAGTATCGAGATGTAGTTCTCTACCACTTTACGTTCAACTTCACATTCCCTTGCTACATTACTGACATTAAGCACAGAACCATGCGAGAAACTAATTGATTCCAGAAAGCGAGAAAAATTCCCGATATTTCTCACCAGTCCTTCATACTGTACTTCTTCGCGTATGTAGAGTGATACATAAGTATCAAGCGTGCTTGAGGGATCACTTGACAGGTAAATGATTGGCAATAATCCAAATTGGAGTGCTTTGTTGAAATCAGACTCTTTCCCTAATTCCGATAATAAGAAGGGATGCATAGTCTTTAACAATACTCTGCCAGCCATTAGATCCGAATCGGATCTTTTAAGTTTACGTGCACTAGATCCGGTTAGTATGAACCTGATATTACGATTATTCTCAATTATACTATGAATGGCACTCAGCATTTCGGGAACCTTCTGGATCTCATCCACTATTATGATTTCTTTATCAAGATTTGCGGATACCTGTTCAATAATTGTTTCAGGTCTGGCCTGGTACATTCTCTGTGTATCAGGCCTGAGTAAATCGATGTATAATACGTCCGGATATTTTGCTTTCAGAAAAGTAGACTTACCTGATCCCCGGGGGCCAAATATAAAATAACTCTGATTTGGTGCTTTAAAATATCTTGGAATGATTATTTCCATTTTGATCCACAATTTGGAATTATCAACTCCAAAATTAGAATATTTTAGTATTAATACAAATTAATTTTTAGATATATTCGATAAACAATAATGGGAGAATATATCGGAATGTACCGAAAATGATAGTCCTTCTCTCCTATTTAAGATATAAAAATCAGCTTATCCCCACCCACTTTTTAATGGTATCTTAATGTAGAATATTTGGCTGTTTGTACTTTTCGTTCCCGACTTTAGTCCTGTAACAGCACCAATTTAATGTTAAAGAAAATTCTCGATTTTAATGACTCATTTTAAGCCATTTTAAGGCATTTTTCAGGATTTAGTTGTATATCACCCCTTAATTAGCCTTATATCGTTTTTTTATGGGCATTATTTGATCTCCAGCACATAACCTGCAAACGCAGACAGACAGGAACCTGGAGATAGAAAAGTAACAGAAGATAGAATTGAATAATAAATCTTGCAACATTTCTTATAGCTTATTTCGATTTTGTTATATAGAAAATAACGAGAAATATTTTTATTTGAAGATTAACTAATTAAAATGATAATAGCGATGGGTTTGTGAGACTTCAAAATAATTCTATATTTGCAAATAATAAATTATTTGAAGTTAGTTTAAAATCTGCCGAAATGATTTATTCATTTACAGATCCGACCCAAGCATTTAAATCAATTGAACAATATATACAGACAAAAGAATAATCAACCTTAATTTAGACAATTTCTAAAATGAGAAAATCAACCCAATTTATCGTACTATTATGAAAAGAAACAGGCTATTTAAAGCACGAATTTTTTATCTGAAATCAATACTTTTTGTATTGATGGTTGGATTTGGTATGCTCTTACCAAATTCAGCCTGGGCTCAGGAATCCATTTCCGTAAAAGGAGTTGTTACGGATTCTGAAGGAGTTCCCTTGCCAGGTGTAAACATCGTTGAAAAAGGAACCATGAATGGAACCGTTACCAACTTCAACGGCGAATACACTATTGTTGTACAATCTGCTGATGCAGTCCTTACCTTTTCTTCGGTTGGATTTTCTGCTCAGGAAGTTATTCTTGATGGCAGAAATGTGATCGATATCGTCTTAGCGGAAGATGTGCAAGCGCTGGAAGAGATTGTGATAATCGGTTATGGGGTGATGAATAAGGAAAGTGTTGTAGGGGCCATAACCCAGGCAGATGGAGAATCACTGATGAAAGCAGGGGGTGTTACCAATGCGGGTGAAGCGCTGCAGGGACGTTTACCCGGGGTTACAACCATTATAGGTAACAATCAACCCGGCGAATCCGATCTTAAGATCTACATCCGTGGTCAGAGTTCCTGGAATGGAGAAGGTCAGCCTTTGATACTGGTTGATGGAGTTGAAAGGAGCATGAATGATATCGATCTTAATGAAATCGATAGGATTTCGGTACTTAAAGATGCTTCAGCAACGGCTGTATTTGGGGTAAAAGGTGCCGACGGTGTAATTCTTTTAACAACGAAAAGGGGACAGCCAGGAAAAGCACAACTAAGTCTCTCGTTCAACTCCACCGTTAAAATGTACTCTAAACTGCCTAAAAAGCTTGATTCCTATGATGCCGCTTTAATCGGGAATGAAGCCATCATGCGGGAAGTTATGAAAACGCGAACTTCCTGGGATGATTATCTCCCGATGGAGATTGCAGAAAAATACCGGAATCCGGCTACAACTGAAGAAAGTTATATTTACCCGAATGTTGATTGGGAAGAAGTGATTCTGAAAGATTATGCCATGGACCATAGGGTTAATCTATCGATTCGCGGAGGTTCCGATTTTGCGAAATACTTTGGTAGTTTGTCTTATCAGTCAGTTAGCGATATATTCAATGGAAAGGCATACGATAATAACAAAGGTTATGCCAGCGAATATTCCTATGATCGTTTCAATTACCGATCTAATCTGGACTTTGATATTACTAAAAGCACTCAATTTTCGGTTAACCTGTCGGGTTACTATGGTGTTCAGGAAAAGCCGCTTGACGATATGATGGTACCCCTGTTTTCTATTTACAGTTTTGCACCTTCTATTTATACACCCATCTATCCCGATGGCTATTATGGCAGGTTTGTTTCGCACGACTGGGGCACACAGAATCCCGTTGTAATTCTTTCCAGTACAGGCTATAATACATATAGTAAGTTTCAGATTAACAGTGATTTCGAGCTGAAACAGGGTCTTGACTTTATAACAAAAGGTTTAAGTTTCAAGGGAAAAATTTCGTTCGATAACTATATGCAAAGCCGGCAGCGTTTAAATGATCCGTCAATTAATCAGATTAATAATGTATTCTACCGTGTTTATGACAAAGACGGAAATGAAACAATTGTAACACCTCCGGGAAATAACGATTTTGACTTTTTCATACAACCCTGGACATTGGATCCCACGGAAGTTCAAGACGGAGAGAGAACTAGCAGATTAAATTATGAGTTCTCGTTACTTTACAACCGTGTATTTGCTGAAAAACACAATTTTACTGCCCTTTTTCTTATGAAACGGGAAAAGTATGCAGAAGATGATAATCCACAAGATGATGCTGATGGTGTATATGGCGGATTTCCAAGTTTTAGGGAAGACTGGGTAGGACGATTTACGTACGACTATGATAGACGGTATTTTTTAGATGTAAATGGTGCTTATAACGGTTCTGAGAAATTCGGCCCCGGCTATCGCTTTGACTTATTCCCTTCGGCAGCCCTGGGCTGGATGATATCCAATGAAGCCTTTATGAGCAATATGACATGGTTAGACAAACTTAAAATAAGAGGTTCGTATGGATTGGTCGGAAATGATAAATTCGTAAATGAGGATAAATCACCCAGAAGATTTAAATATATATCCTCATGGAGCCATGGAGGAGCTGCTTATTTGGTACCCAGTACATTTAATGCCCTGTCTCCGTATGAGTGGTATGAACAATCAACGGTTGGAAATTCTGATCTGCAATGGGAAACATCCCGTAAATCGAATATCGCTGTTGAATTTGCCATGTTGAGAAATATGTTTTCGGTGGAATTCGATTACTTTACGGAAAACCGGGATAAGATAATGATCTATGGTAGAGACAGAAGTGTACCCGAATTCTATGGAATTGACCCCCCCGATTTTAACGCAGGAAAGGTAGAAGTTAAAGGTTATGAACTGGTTTTAGGCTTTAATTATCGTTTCAACAATGGCCTTACGGTGAACGCTGACTATAGTATAACCGATGCTAAAGATAAGGTTATTTTTGCAGAAGATCCGGGATTTACGCCTGATTATCAAAAAAAAGCGGGATACCCTATAGACCAGCCTACAAATGCTATTCCCGGTGATATCATACAAAGCTGGGATGATATTTATATGGCCACACCGCTTGGTTCGGGTCAGGCGAATCGTCGTATTGGTTATTACGATCTGGTCGATTTTAATATCGATGGTCTTTATGACGCTGCTTACGACAATGCACCTTTTGGTTACCCGGCGCGCCCGCAAAAAACATGGAACTTCACAGCCGGTATGGGTTATAAAGGTATAAATTTTATGTTTATGTTCTATGGTACACAAAACGCAAACCGTTATTATGGTACTTCATCCTTTACCAGGCAAGATTATTTATTCTACGAGCACCGTCTGGGTTATTGGTCGAAGGAAAATCCGGATGCTGCAAAAACCCTGGATCCATGGTCAAATACCCAGGCAGTCTCTGATCCGGATAAGAACTGGTACGATGCATCTGTGGTACGTTTAAAAACCGTCGAAATATCATATGATTTTCCAAAAAAGATATGCGAACGAATTAGAATTGACGGCCTGAGGATTTTCGTAAATGGAAACAACCTGTACCTGTGGACTGATATGCCTGATGACAGGGAATTTAATAGCCTTAATAACAGTGGTACGGATTATCGGGGCGATTATCCAACCATGAAAAGGTTCAATTTTGGTCTAAACCTGAATTTCTAAAATAATTAAAATGAAAAGTCTAAAATATAATTTACTGTTCATATTGGTGCTGTTATCCTTTGCCGGTTGTGAAAAGTACCTGGATAAAGCACCTGAATCTGTTCTGGATGTTGATGAAGTTTTTAAAGACTTTGTTCATGCACAGGGCTTTGTGGAAGAATTATATGCCTATGTGGTTGACTACGGAGAGGGAGGACACTGGGAGACTGACTATTTATTGGGCGACGATTCGAAATGTAATGAAAACTGGTTAGGTAGTGACAATATCGATAGAGGTGATTTTTTCGGTTTAATTACTCCTGGAGGTTTTAACTATTTTGTCACCCATGATGAGGCAACTAATAGTTCTAGTGCACAGGGTCCTTTCGAAAGGCTTGGAATTTACGAGGGGGGAGTTAAAGGTATTCGGAAGGCTAACCTGACCATTGAGAATATTGATAGAATGGTTGATGCTACACAGGCCGAAAGAGATGTTATTCTCGGGCAGGCCTATTTTTTCAGGGCATTTTTCCACATGGAGATAATGAAATTCTGGGGTCGTTTTCCATATATTGATATGGATATAACCGACGATTTTGCATTGCCTCGTCCTGATACTTACAAGGAAAGTGCATTAAAGGCTTATGAAGACTTTATGCGGGCAGCAGAGCTTTTACCTGTAGATTGGGATGATGAACCCTATGGGCAATATACCCTGGGAGAAAATAAAGGAAGGGTAACAAAAGGAGCTGCCTATGGTTATGCAGGAAAAAACCTGCTGCTTGCAGCAAGCCCGTTAATGAAGGGTACAGAGAATACGTATGATTATGACAGGGAGCTGGCCAATATGGCTGTTGATGCATTTGCAGAAGTATTAAAACTTGACGATGCAGGGGTATACGATCTATTGCCCTGGGACAGAATGGATGAAGCATTCTGGGATGTTCCCACACCCATGGAATGGCCGGGAAGCACGGAATTTATTTTTAATGGAACTGCTGGTCATGACTGGGCACAGAGGTACAGGTTTGCACTTATGTGTATGCCTAACTCCATTACCGGCAATAAGGGAACTGACGCTATACTTAGTCCAACACACAACTACATTTACAATAATTTTGGAATGGCCAATGGATTATCTATTGAAGATGATTTAAGCGGAAATTACGGAACACCCACCTATGATCCTGCAAGTCCGTTTGCCAACCGCGATCCGCGATTCTATGAATGGCTTATTCTTGATGGAGATACCCTGGCAGACCGTACGCTTACGGATGCGGATGACAACTTTACTGCTAAACTTTATGTCGGTGGTGCTCATGATCATACCGGAATGGATCATAGAGGTTCTCAAACAGGTTATTTTTTCGAAAAGTTTTATCCTACCTGGGCGGGGGTCTGGTATTCAGCACCGTTTTCGTCATCCATGCCATGGCGCATAAGAATGCGACTTACTGATATATACCTGATGTATGCCGAAGCCTTGCATGCCGGTCAACAAAGCGCCAGAACCACACCGGCTTCATATAATCTTACCGCCGAGCAGGCGTTGAATATTTTGCGCAACCGCGCAGGTGTACCTGATGTACATCCATCGATTGTTGACGATCCAAATAAATTTATGGATGAAGTCAGAAGAGAACGAGCCGTAGAATTATCGTATGAAGGTCACCGTTGGGTTGACATACGTCGCTGGTCTGTGGCACATTTGGATAAATACAGAATAAAAACAGGTTTGGATTTTCCTGAAGATCATTCTTATTTTACCGAGGTAGTCCTTGTTGATCGGGTGTGTGAATACCCGAAACACTTTTGGCTTCCATTTGAGACTTCGCAAACTCAAATTTATGAAGGATTTCCTCAAAATCCGGGTTGGTAGTTTTATCTCGATCACTTTTAAATTAACACAAAAAATAAAATGAAGAACAAGATAATATATAAACTTCAACTACTGGTTCTTGCAGGTGTCGCTTTATTTAGTTTTACCACGTCAGTTAGTGCACAAACTGAAGCAACTACTGTATCCGGAACCCTGGTTGATGAACAAGGTAATCCCTTAACAGGAGTAACTGTCTATAATCCCAAAGGAAAAATGGTCATTTCCGATTCTACAGGATACTTTGAAATTGATACCGAAGATGAGTTGTCCTTATTATTCGAAAAAGAAAACTATGATACAAAACTGTTACCTGTGTCCGAATTAACTGGGCAGGTAACATTGAATAAATCAGAGCTACTTGCTTCTGAAGATGATCTCATTAAGATGGGGATCAGTACGAAATATAAACGTGAAATGACGGGAGCAGTTTCTACAATTACACCCAAAAATCATCTGACCTATGATCATACTCAATATGTCAGAGACTATATTCAGGGATTGCTCCTTGGCGTACAAGGATCTGATAATATCAGGGGGCTGGGCAATGCGCTGTTTGTAATTGACGGTGTTATTGGGCGTTATCCTGACATATTGAATATGGATGAGATTGACCAGATTACTGTACTCAAAGATGCTAATGCGGTTGCATTGTATGGAAATCAGGCAGCAAATGGTGTTATCGTTATCAATACCAAACGTGGGCAGATTAATAAGAAAATGGCCAACGTAAATGTACGTTATGGTATCCGGGAACCCCTTGCATTGCCAAAATACCTGGGATCTGCTGAATATATGGAACTCTATAATGAAGCCCGCGTTAATGATGGTTTAGAGCCCTCATTCGATTCGGATCTGATCGAAGAATATCGGTCAGGTAACAATCCGTATCGCTACCCCAATGTAGATTATTTTTCAGATGAGTATTTGCGTTCCTATGCGTCAAGGGCTGATGTTGTAAGCGAATTTACCGGTGGTAATGAGAGATCGCAGTACTATGTAAATATGGGTTGGAACTTCGGTCAGTCTCTTGTAAAGTTAAATCCCGATGTCAATGTAGGTTCAAACCGTTTCAATGTTCGGGGTAATATCGATTTCAAAATAAATGACTGGATCAGAAGCAGTGTCGACGCAGTTGCTATTGTCAGTAACAATAAATCGTCGTTAATCGATTGGTTTGCAGCCGGAACCACAATTAAGCCTAATACTCATGCACCTCTTCTGCCGCCTTCTATGATAGTTGATACTTCTGCAAACGGAACACTGGAAAGCCAGCTTGAAGCTGCAAACTTATACGATGGTATGCTCCTGGGAACTTCTCAGGCCTATCCGGGTGATACACTTATTGCCAATACATTAGCAGGTGGGTATCTTAAATCGAATTTTCGATCAACTCAGTTCAATAATTCCATCGATTTCGATTTGGATATGATTGCTGAGGGATTATCAGCCAGAACATACTTGAGTTTTGATTTCTATGATGCGAATGATTTATCCATAGAAAATAAATATCAACGTTACCAACCCGATTGGATGGGTGATTCCATTGTAGGTCTTAATTCTTATGGTGATATTGACCGCAAAGACTTAACGGAAAGAGTATCAACTGAGGGCTTTGTGAGCCGGTTAGGCTTTTACGGATTATTGAATTATCAAAAATCATTTAAGGAAAATCATGCGATTAATGCAACCTTAATAGGCTATGTAAACTCGCATAAGCAAACAGCTATTATACAAACTGATAAGAATTCACATTTCGGATTGCAATTATCCTATGATTTCAGAAAGAAATTTTTTGTTGATTTTAGTTCAGCCTATGTTCATTCCATTAAGCTTCCCGAAGGTAACAGAGGAGGCTTTTCACCTACTGTTGGTTTAGCCTATATTCTAAGCGAGGAAAACTTCATTGAGCGGATCGGTTTCATTAACTTTTTAAAAGTTAAGGCATCCGCAGGAATTATTAAATCGGATATCGGAATTAATTCTTACTTCCTGTACGATGAGAATTATACAGAGGAAGCCTGGTTCTCCTGGGCTGATAATACCTATACCAGCAGAACCAGAGATATTTCGCAGGGAGCTAATGATGAGATGACATTTGAGGATCGCGTTGATCTTAATATTGGTTTTGAGAGTTATATATTGAACTCTCTATGGTTAGAGTTTAATTACTTCAAAACCAATAAAGACAATCAGCTGACAAAACTGGAAGCTGAATATCCTTCTTTCTATTCAGTATTTAACCAGTACTCAAACTACAATAAAGATAGTTATACCGGTTTTGAGCTTGGTCTGAATTATTTGAAA
>CAZFQS010000035.1:0-25102 GCA_964521285.1 uncultured Bacteroidales bacterium
ATTTATTCATGAACATAAAATAAAATGATAGGCAGCACAGCATTATCATGCCATAATTAAAATAAAAGTCAAATACAGTTCTTGTAATAAAACCTATGAAGGGTGCTAAAACAAATGAAAAAATAATACCATAATTATACAGAGTTGGTAAAGGAATATTTTTATAGTCTTTAGACATTGTTCTGTCTTTCAATTTTAAAAATTCAAATGATATGCGGGTATTCTGATAACTTAATTATATTGTAATTATTTCAATGAAGTATTTTTAGCTCTTGTCATAATAATCATATCCGTACTTTGTTTTGTGTAAATAAGGAATTTCATTAATAACCAGACAAATATTTTTAATGTTTCTTTCATTTAATTCATTAATTAATGAAATAAACTCTTTTTTTGGGGTTTGATTTTGCCTGACAACGTAGATATTAAGATCAGACTGACCCATCAGGATATATGTGTCAGATAAGATTCCTACAGGCGGCGTGTCGACTATAATATATTCATAGTCATCTCTCAATAGTTTAAATAATTCATTTGTATAAGAAGATATAATTAGTTCAGAAGGATTAGGAGGTATCGGACCAGAGGTGATGATATCTAAATTTTCGATATCAGTCCGCTGTATAATATCTTTATAATTTGCCTGATTACTCAAGAATGAACTAACTCCTATATTATTATTAACCTTTAACCTTTCATATAGCTTTGGTTTTCTTAAATCAAATCCAAGTAATATTATCTTTTTATTAGTACTTGCCAGAGAGGTGGCTAAGTTTATGGATATAAAAGATTTACCCTCCTGAACATAAGAAGAAGTAACTAATAAAACTGCATTTACCTTATTATTAAGAAAATAATAAAGACTGTTTCTCAACATACGAAAAGATTCTGCGATATGTGACTTAGGGAAAGCATGTACTACATTATCAAGCTTTTTATTATTTCTATAAACTTGTCCTAATATCGGTTTATTAGTTAACCCTATCAGTTCATCTTTGTCCTTAATTTTATTATATAAAATATCTTTAATTCTGATTATTGAAAAAGGGATAATTAATCCTAGTAATATACCTAAAATATAATTTAGTTTTTTCCTTGGTGCTACCGGGTTATTTCCAATTATTCCTGCCGGTTCTATTATTTCAGCATCTGGTAAATTAGAAGCCTTGGCTATTTGTGCTTCAGCTCTCTTTTCCAGCAAATATGTATAAATTTGATTATTAAGATTAAATTCTCTTTCAATACCAAATAGTTCTCTTTCAGTTTTTGGTAGTCTGTTAATTTCTGCATTAAGTCCGTTTATTCTGGAGTTTACGTCCTGAATAGCAATTTCAGTAGTTTTTATGACATATTTTATATTTTCTGAAATTGTGTTTTTTAAATTTTCAATTCTTATGTTTAACTTTCTCAAGTATGGACTCTTCTCCTGATTATTTTCAATTAAACTGGTTTTTTCCGCATTTAATTGCATTAATTCCTGAATCAGGTTATTAAGTAATGGATCTTCTAATCCCATTGCAGAAGGAGCAACAAGATCAGATAATTCTTTATTCTCTTCAAAATAATTATTTATGTATTCATAATATTTATTTTTCACTAATAATTCTCTTTTTTCCGACTCTATCTGTTGCATTTGATCATAGATTCTGCCAGTCTTTAGTGATATATCCATTACTTCATGACTAGTTCTAAAACGCTGGAGATTTTCTTCTGCAGTTTTTAATGAATCAACAATAATATTTAATTGATTATCTATATAATCAACAGTCTTAATAGCCATATGATTTTTCTTTTCAATATTCCTTTTCAAATATTCATTTGTGAGACTAACAAGAAAATCAATATCCTTTTGTGGAATTTTTGATCTCAACTTGATATTAGCGATAGAGGATTCTAAACTATACGGTTCAACTTCTATCCTCCTCTGATAATTTTTCGCCAATGAATTTTCATCATGCAAAATGAATAAATATTTATTCTTTATAAAATCTGATGGATTAGAATTATAATTGAATATTATTTTGCAGTCATATAAATCAGATTTACAATCTGAACCAAAAACGTTAGTTTTGTTTATTTTTAATCGGGGAACTGTTTGTATAGTCTTATCCGAAGAATAACTGTATATTGATACGTTTTCTTCATTTATTTTAAGCTTGAAAGTCTTATTGTCAATTATTTGTATTTCAATTGGGACATTAATTGGTTGAGGATGATCTTGATTAAAGATTACAACAAAGGGCGAAGATTTATATAGTTCAACTCTTTTAAACTTATTATATTCATAATATGATACTTGATAGTTTAGATTATTTATTGCAGATTTAATTAGGTTTATTGATTTTAATAATTGCAATTCATTATGAAAGTTTTTTTCTCCGCTGAATAATCCAAAGCCCTCCATAAACTGTGATGAAGACCTGCTAAAATTATTCTCGTCTTCACCTATTAAAACCGAGGATCCAATTTCATAAACTGGTACAGTAAGTTTAGAATGAAAGAAAACAATTGTTAAGGCTATTAATATACTTGCTATATATATAAGCCAGCTTTTCTTAAATGTTATCAGAATGTATTCTAAATCAATAATATTCTGATTTGATTTATTCTTTTGCATTTTTTATTCGCTTAATCTTATGTAGTTAAGTATTAAAACAAAAGTAGTAACAACGGATATAGTAAGTGACCAGGGTGTAGATACCTCTCTCCATTGTCTGGATCTCAAAGGCTTAACATATATCACGTCATTATTCTGTACATAGAACTCATCTTCATCAAGCAGCTTTCTTTTTGATAAGTCTATAGTCCTGTATGTTACTTTATTATTCTCTTCCCTGAGCAATTGTACTTTCTTCCTGTTTCCATAAATAGTAATATCGCCGGCTAAGCTTAAAGCTTCAAATATATTTAGCCTTTTTTCAGTATAATAATACCTGCCCGGCCTTAATACCTCACCTATTATTGAAATTTCTTTGTTTACTACTTTTATTAGTACAGTTGGCTGGTTGAAATAATCTATGAGCTGGGTTTTTAGATTTTTGGTAATTTCCTCGACAGTTAAATCTTCTACATGTACATATTCCAGAATTGGAAAATAAATATAACCTGAATCATTTACTATATAGCTAATTAAAGAAACTGATATTTCAGTACTGAAATTCATAAGACGTTGATCTGCCTGTTCACTGAAAAAATTAAAAGCAACATCATCAAGGCTGGATACCCTAATAACCAGTTCATCTCCTGGCCTGATCCTGTATTCTTTTTTATCTGGAGTGTGAAATATGCTATCCGCTTCAGGTTTTCCGTGTAAATATAAAAGTTTCCTCTGTGGAATGCAGGAATAACAAATAATAATTACTAATAAGAGTAATATAATATTACTATTTATTGTTCTAATATCACGCATTTTTATAGACCTATAGTTTATAATAATTAGAATACCAATTTACGAAATTTTTAACACCTATTTCAATAGTTGTTTTAGGTTTGTAATTAAAATCGTTATTTAAAGCAGAAACATCTGCCCATGTTTTCGGAACATCTCCCGGCTGAATAGGTAGCATGTTTTTCCTTGCCTTTTTCCCTGTTGTATTTTCGATATATTTAATGAAATCCAGTAATTTTACCGGTTTATTATTTCCAATATTATATACCTTATAAGGAGCTTTTGAACTTGAAGGATCAGGATTAATGCCGGTCCACTTTTTATTACCCTTAGGTGCCGATTTAGTAATTCTTGATATTCCTTCCACAATGTCATCTATATATGTAAAGTCTCTTTCCATTTGTCCGTTATTGTAAACATCAATAGACTTGTTTTCCAGAATAGCCTTGGTGAACTTAAACAATGCCATATCAGGCCTTCCCCAGGGACCATATACCGTAAAAAACCGTAATCCGGTTGTGGGCAGACCATATAAATGACTGTAAGTGTGTGCCATTAATTCATTACTTTTTTTACTGGCTGCATAAAGACTTACAGGATGATCAATATTATCATGTACTGTGAAGGGCATCTTTTCATTTAAGCCATAGACACTTGAACTGCTTGCATATACAAGGTGATTTATATTATTATGTCTGCAACCTTCCAGTATATTTAAAAATCCAACAATGTTGCAATCGATATATGCCCTGGGATTCTCAATACTATATCTTACACCAGCCTGGGCTGCTAAATGAATTACTTTATCAAATCTCTCGCTCTCAAATAATTTACTGATATTTGTATCATCCTCCAGATTTAACCTGATAAACTTATAATTTGAGAATAAAGTACTTCTGATAATTCGGTTGTATTCAATTTCTTCTTTTTTTATCCCGGTATTTTCAAGACGGCCATATTTCAAATTAATGTCGTAGTAGTTGTTAATATTATCAAGCCCCACAATATCATAACCTTCATTTACCAGCTTATTTACCAGATGAAAGCCTATAAATCCTGCAGTACCTGTAATTAGAAGCTTCATATAATGTAAAATTTAGCAATACTGTACCCTATAGAATATTTTAATGACTTGATTATAATCCCTTTATAATTTTAAATAACAGGTTTTTTAAAACCTCTAAAATTATAAATTAATAGGGTTATATTTTAATAATATATCCTGTTTTTGATGTATAAGTATTTTTTTGTGATTATTGATACTAATTTGTTCATTAATAATGAACTTTAATAGTTAATTTTAGAATATTTTAGAAGAAAATTTGCATGATTTTTGTAGATAATAATTAACCAGGGTTAAAACCGGGCCTTATTAATGCACTATTTAATATTAATATTATTTACCTTTTCACGGATATACTTTCATCCTGTACATGTATCCATTACTAATATTGATATTAATTCTGAATTGAATCTCACTGAGATCTCATGCCAGTTTTTTGCAGATGATTTTAAGAAGATTATACAGATTAATGAAGGTGTGGAGTTAATGTTTGAACAGGGACAGGAATTAACTCAGGAAAGCATTGATGCTATAAACAATTATATTTTTTCTGTGTTTGAAATAAAAATAAACAATGAAGAAAAAATAAGCTTTGATTTTCAGCACAATAAACAGGATGAAGCATTAATCTGGCTTTACTACAAAGGGGAAATACCTGTCAGGGATATTAAAAGTATCACACTGGTAAATGAATTAATGCTGGATCTGTATGAAGATCAGACAAATCTGGTAATTATCAGCCTGAATGGAGAAGAGAAGGGATATACGTTTAATTACAGGAAAAAAACTGTAAATATAGGTTACTAAATTTACTGAATAATTTAGGGCACCGGGAATTTTAGAAATATCAATAATTTAGGGCACCGGGAATTTTAGAAATATTAACTTTGTATTTATGAGGGGTATAGGAATATTTATTATTTGCCTGTTTGTAGGTAATCTGACTTCTATGGCAACACACAACAGGGCAGGGGAGATTACATTCAGACATATCTCGGGCCTGACCTATGAATTTACAATAACTACTTATACATATACACCCAGCGCAGCAAACCGAAGTGAACTTACAATAGAATGGGGTGACAACACATCAACAATAGCTCCGATGGCTGATGGATATCCGATATATTTACCGGACGATTACCGTCATAATGTATATATAGCAGCACATACCTTTCCGGGGCCCGGCATATATGAAGTGCTTGTACAGGATCCTAACAGGAATCTTGGTGTGCAGAACATTCCAAATTCAGTTAACGTAGTCTTTTCTATTAAGACAACAATACTTATAAACACGATAATTGGAGATAACAGCTCCCCGGAACTGCTGAATCCTCCCAAAGACAGGGCTGCTCTTGGTCATATTTTTATTCATAATCCGGCAGCATATGATCCTGACGGGGATAGCCTGGCATACAAATTAACCGTATGTACGGGGCAGGACGGAAATCCCATAGAGAATTATACACTGCCACCAAGAAGCGATACATTCTATGTTAATGCTGTCACGGGAGATTTAATCTGGAACACTCCTATAGATACAGGGAAATATAATGTTGCAATGAATATTCAGGAATGGAGAGACGGTATCATTATTGGAAATATAGTCAGGGACATGCAAATTCAGGTTTTCAGGACCGATAATAATCCTCCGGAAAATCCTTCACTTACAAGTTATTGTGTTGAAGCCGGGACGCTAATTGAATTCCGGGTCACATCTACTGATAAGGATGATGATCCTGTAATACAATCAATGACAGGAGGACCGTTTGAGTTGTCAGCCAGCCCCCCTGATTTTAAGACTGATAGTTCAGGACCGGGTTTTTCAACATCGACTTTCAGGTGGCAGACAACCTGTTCACATGTTAGAAAACAACCATATCAGATTGTTTTAAAAAGTGAGGATGTAAATGAAGATATAAGCCTTGTTGACATAAGTAATTTTACTGTTAAAATACTGGGACCTGCACCAACCGGACTATCAACTTCTTCAACAAGTGCTGATATTAATCTTTCATGGGATCAAAGTTCATGTGACAATGCAGCGGGATATTATATATACAGGAGAGAAGGAAGTTATGATTTTCAGCCGGATAGCTGCGAAAACGGAGTTCCTCTTTATACTGGCTATGAGAGAGTGGGTGAAGTATCCGGACTAAGTAGAACTTCTTTTGCAGATGATAACAATGGAGAAGGCTTAATTCAGGGCATAGTATATTGTTATATGGTGACAGCTTACTTTCCTGGCGGGTCAGAAAGCTTTGCATCTGTTCCTGTTTGTGCTTCACTGATCCCCGGAACACCTTCAATTATCAATGTTAGCGTCACCAGAATAGGAGTGGATAACGGCGAAGTTTACCTGGCATGGCTGAAACCTACGGACATTGATACTATTGAAGCACCAGGGCCCTATGTATTTCAGGTTTTCAGGACTGATAACCTGGATGGAAATAATTTCCTGCTTGTTGATTCAGTAGAAACACCGGATTTAAACGATACAACCTACTATGATAATTTAAATACTGTACAGTATCCCTATTATTACTCGGTAAAGCTTTTTAATAATACTCCGGGAGACAGATTTGAAATCAGGGAACAGGATAATGAAATTGCATCTACTCTTTATATGGAAATAATACCGAATGATAACAGTCTAATCCTTGACTTTAAGAAGAAGGTGCCCTGGGTAAACACTGATTACATAGTATACAGGCAAAACAGAATAACCGGTGATTTTGATTCAATAGGAACTACCGGGCAGGATCAATTTGTGGACAGAGGATTAAAGAATGGAGTGGAATATTGTTACAAAGCGAAAAGTATTGGCTGGCGGCCTGTTGATAGTGTAATATTTGAAAATGAAAATTTATCTCATGTAAATTGCGGAATTCCCGCAGATACTTCATCTCCATGTCCTCCCAGGTTATCCGTAATTTCTTTATGTGACAGCCTGACGAACATATTAACATGGACCAATCCGAATAATTATTGTGCTGATGATGTAATTAAATATATAGTCTATTATTCCGAAACTATACAGGGTGGATCAGATTCATTGGCCAGTACTTCCCCTGCTGCGGATACAACATTTCATCACAGGCTGGAACAGGTAATGCAGTTGGGGGGATGTTATTTTGTAACAGCTATAGACTCATTTGAAAATGAAAGTATGCCGTCGAACAGGGTTTGTGTTGACGCATGTCCGTATTTTGAATTGCCAAATGTATTTTCACCAAATAATGATGGTATTAACGATAAATTTGTTGCAAAAGTCCCTGAGGGAATAGAGGATAATTTAAAGGTCGAAATCAAGATATTCAACAGGTGGGGCCAGCTGGTTTTTAAATCGGATGATAATCCCTTAATTGAGTGGAATGGCACTTATATGCAGTCAAAAAAAATAGTGCCTTCCGGAGTTTATTATTACATTTGCGATGTGTATGAGCCAAGAATTACAGGTGTTGAGGTAAGGAACCTGGTAGGATTTATACATGTTTTCACAGATAAATCTACAGTTGAAACAAGTGAATAAATTAAAGTGAGGAAATTGATAAATATATTATTGTTTTTAGTTGTTGTCCTGGGATCAAATGCACAGGATGCTGATGAGTTATATTGCAGAGGTGTGGCCAGTATGGAGTCCGGTTACTATGAGGAAGCAATTAATTATCTTACATCAGCAATTAAATCAGAACCAAATAATCCCGTATTATATCTGAAAAGGGGAGAGGCTTTTTATAAATCGGACTTGCTTGATGATGCCTTAAATGACTTTCAGGAAAATAAAAGTATGGATGAGAATACAACCGCTGATTTATGGCTTTCAAAAACATATGCCAGGCTTGGGAATGAAGAGAAGTCTTTATATTATTTAAGAAATCATCTTAGTTCAAGATATCATTTAAAAGAGAAGATGATTAAAAAGGACAGTGCGTTTGATAATTTACAGTATAGTGACGGATGGTACAATCTCTGGCAGGAGGACTGGTATACGAAGGAAGAGAAGGTTGAGGAAGAAATAGACTATTTGATGAAAAAAGAAATGTATCTTGATGCAATTGCAATGCTGGATGAAAAAATTTCAGTCTCTGAAGATCCTTATAAGTTGTATGCTTACAGGGCTGAACTAAACACAAAGCTGGGCAATTTCAAAGGAGCCGTAACGGACTGGGATAATGCTATTGAACTTGAAAGAAGAGTTCCTGATTATTATATAAAAAGAGGAAAAGCTTATATTGAACTTGGCAAATTTAAAAGTGCAGTTGAAGATTTCAGCAGGGTACTCAGGCAGGATCCCGCTAACTTTTCTACCTACCTGGAAAGAGCAGAGGCTTACGCTGAGTTAAAGGAATTTGACCTGGCCATAAGGGATGTTACAACTTATTTGAGATACTTTGAAAATGATCAGCAGGCAATAGCTTTATGCGGGAATTTACATTACAGGAATGAAAACTATATTGAAGCTCTTAAATATTTTAACAGGAACCTGAAATTAGACAATTCAAAGGCCGAATACTTCAAAGACAGGGGAAAAACCTACTTAAAGACACGGACTTACCAATATGCTATCAATGACTTGTCCATGGCCCTGGATCTATCTCCTTATGATGGTGAAACTTATCTTTTTAAAGGGATTGCCCGTTTTGAAAGCGGGGATAAGAATGGTGCCTGTTCTGACTGGAATAAGGCCAGGAATTATGGTGAAATGAAAGCTGTTGAATATTTGCTTAAGTATTGTAAATAGCTTATCCTATACTATTCTCGATCTTCTGGATAATACTTCTTATGTCTGAGTATTTAATCTGACCGGCAGCAGTGGCTTTACCCTCGTCCATTGCAGCATAAGTAAACTCGGCACCCATGAAAGGCGCTATAATTCGGGTTATTTTTCCCATATTACCCATGCAAAATGCAATGATTCTGCCGGGATAATTGTAAAGTGAAAGGATTTTTGAATTATCAATGTTAGTAATTGCCGTTGCAACTATTTTGGCAATGTCTGCACCAAAGTCAAAGCAATTCTTAAGAATTATTTTTAAGACTTCACTATCAGGTGTATTTTTGTAGTTGTGATAGGAAATAATAACATCACAGTTATTATGGTGTGCGAATTTAATTAGTTCTTTTCTGTAATTCTCATTTGATTCATACTCCAAATCAAGATATTTGGCCCCTGCTTTTATTGCAGTTTTAAGGTTTTTCATTCTTTCCTCTTCGGAATGTTTATCAGGTCTATGTGTAGCTATCAGTTTATTATGCCGTGAGAATATTTTTTTAATTCCATTCAGGTCAAAGCCGGTAAGATCTAACCTGATTTCAGCCATTTCAACATTTTTAAGGGCTGCCAGGCAGTTATCCATGTTTTTATCTGATATCGCTATGCAGATCATAAATCATTTCCTCCAGTTGTTTTAATGATATTTGTTTAACAATAGCATTTCCTATATTTTGTAAAAGAACGATATGGAGAGTTTCGCCCTCTCTCTTTTTATCCTGTTTAATAATTTTAAATATATCAGCCATTTCTATTTTTATAGTTGTGGGCAATTTCAGATTCTCCAGGAGCTTCTTAATTCTCAAAAAATCCTTTTCCTGAATCAAATTTAGCTTTACTGAAAGTCTTGATGCCACTACCATACCTGCACTAACAGCTTCACCATGTAACATTCCGGTCAGTTTCTCCAGAGAATGGGCAAAGGTATGGCCAAAGTTCAGCTTTCTTCTTTCTCCCTTTTCCCTTTCATCAGATTCCACAACTTTAGATTTAATTAGTATTGAATCACAAACCAGTTTATTTATTACTTCTGCATCCTTGTTTAAGGCTTTTTCGTAATTATTTTCCAGGTAACTGATTATATTTTTATCTTTTATTGCCCCTGCTTTTACTATTTCTGCAAAACCTGCTATAAATTCTTTTTTTTCCAGTGTCTTTAACAATTCATTATCACATATTACAAATTCAGGTTGATTAAAAGTCCCAATCATATTCTTGTAGCCCTGAAAATTAACACCATTTTTCCCGCCTACGCTGGCATCTACCTGTGAAAGAAGGGTAGTAGACACAAATCCGAATTTTAATCCGCGCATAAATATTGAAGCTGCCAGACCTGTTATATCACAGACTATACCACCTCCAATACCGACTATGAATGAAGAGCGATCAACTTCGTATTCAATAAATTTCTGAAAAATGTAATTTAAGGTGTCAATGGTTTTAATTTTCTCACCCAGTCCGATTTCTATTACCCTGAAGGGTGGAAAATCCTTTTTATAATAGTGTGATACGTTTTTATCCGTAATAATAACAACTTTTGTATCGGGCAAATAATATTCAAGTTTCTCAAGTCTTTCTCCAATGATTATTTTTGAAATTTTAGTATCAGTTTTTATTTCAATGGTCTTCATTAATAATGATAATAATTGTAATATATAATTATTGGCCGGGAGAATGTAAAAATAACTATGTAATTGAAATATTTGTCAGTTTGCTTTAATAAATTTACCTGATCTTATTTATTCATCACTTTAGTCTGATGATTTATTGATTCCTGGTGAATTGCTTTGAAAACTTTTGTAATAAACTCTTCACTGAGACCTTTTTTCCCGGCCAGTTTAATACTTCTTTTTAACAGTTCGTCCCAGCGGCTTGCCTGTAAAATAGTAATATTATGTTTCTTTTTATATTCTCCTATTTTTCTTGAAATGGCCATACGACTGTTTAATATATCCAGAAGTTTATCATCAAAATTATCTATTTCCTGTCTGAGCTCCTCAAGGGTAGTCAATAGCAAAGCATTCTCTATATTGGATTTTCTTAAAATAAGCTTGTTAAGAAGGGATTTAAGCTCTTCAGGAGTTATTTGCTGTGCCGCATCACTTAAGGCTTTTTCAGGATTGATATGAGTTTCAATCATAAGGCCGTCAAAATTTAAATCTATCGATCTCTGGGAGACTTCCAGAAGTAATTCTTTATTACCGCAAATATGACTGGGATCGGTAATAATTGGCAAATCAGGTATTCTTCTCCTAAGTTCTATAGGTATTTCCCATTGCGGACTATTCCGGTATTCAGTCTTGTTATATGTTGAAAATCCCCTGTGTATGGCAGCAATCTTTTTAATACCCACATTGTTTATTCTCTCAAGGGCACCTATCCATAGTTCTGTATCAGGATTGACAGGATTCTTTACCATGACAGGAATATCAACACCTTTAAGTGAATCAGCTATTTCCTGTACGGAAAAAGGATTGGCAGTTGTCCTTGCACCTATCCATAATATGTCAATCCCTGCTTTGAGAGACTCATAGACGTGTTTGACATTTGCTACTTCAATTGCAGTTAACATACCAAATTCTTCTTTTACCCTTCTTAACCATGGCAAACCCCTGGAGCCCACTCCTTCAAATGTATTAGGCCTTGTTCTTGGTTTCCATATGCCTGATCTGAATATTTTTATTCCGTTTTTATGCAGTTGCCTGGCAGTTTCTATTACCTGTTCTTCGCTCTCAGCACTGCAAGGGCCTGCCATTACTAACGGACGCTCCAATACTATTCCATTAAATTTTAATATTTCCAGTTCTAAATTTATTCCCATAGCTTATTCCATTATTGATTTACCTTTCATATATTCACCAAGTATTTGAAGGTTACTTGTGAATGGTTTGATTGCTTCAATAGCCTGTTTGTATAGTTTATAATCATCTATTTCAAGATCAACATAGAACTGGTATTCCCATTCTTTCCCTATTATTGGCATGGACTGCACTTTTGTAAGATTTATTTCATAATAAGACAGTATTG
Source organism: uncultured Bacteroidales bacterium (assembly GCA_964521285.1). Lineage (GTDB taxonomy): Bacteria > Bacteroidota > Bacteroidia > Bacteroidales > UBA10428. The sequence continues at coordinate 12,253 of CAZFQS010000035.1, forward strand.
AAAGGACTTTTGACAGGCATCCTATCTTATGAGCCAATGCAAAGGTTATGGATGATTTATTTACATTTTCATTTCTCTTTATCCTGCCATTCTTTTCCTCAAGGATTAAGAATCTTGTATAATTCTTTTTGTTAGTTTCGATGCCGGCAGCCAAAATTTCAAGATTATATTTTTGTGCGGCAAGTGTACTGGATATTGCACCTATACCTGACAATTTATTATCTCTGATATCTTTTGCACTCAGTGCTGTATCAACGCTATCGATTAATTTTATATGGGGATAATCTTCAAAGAATTTCTGACACTGCAGCAAGGCCATAGGATGAGAATAAATTTCCTTTATATCTTCTATTGACTGTCCCGGAAGAGCAACAAGATTCTGTTTTATGCGCAGGTATATTTCTCCTATTATTTTCATGCTCGATTCGAGAAGCAGAGTATAATTGGGTAAGATACTTCCTGCAAGCGAGTTTTCTATAGCTGTTATACCATAATCTACCAGTCCATGTTGAAGCGCCTTGAATAAGTCTTTAAAAGTATTTTTCGGAACAATTTCAATATTTTCGTTTTCAAAATAATGGATTGCGGCAATTTCATGGAATGCACCATAACCACCCTGAATTGCTATTTTCTTGACTGTTGTAGCCGTATTTTGCATATGTCCCCCTTTTAATTGAAATTATGTATTATTTTAATTTAATGTCATTATCATTAGCTTTTACATTATAAAAAAAAAGTCCCTGATTTATGGGACTTCTTTATATAATGATTTAATTTATATACAAACAAATCCCTTCAGGTGATCCCGAAATAAAAGTAAAAGAAGAAGTCGAATTTGTTTGTATAATTTCTCATCACAGTATTATTTATTTGACAAAAATAGTTAAACTGAATAAAAAAACCAAATCTGGCAAATTACATTTATATTTACCGGGTATTAAAATTTACAGGAATGAAAAAATTTGTTTTTTATTTAATGGCATTTAGCGTGGGTTTGGTATTTATTAATTCAGCAAATACCGATGAAAAATTCATCATCAACCTGGCTCAGAAAATTACCCGGTATAATCAGAAATATGCTATTGAAAAAGTATTTGTTCATACGGACAAACAGTTATATGAGCCAGGTGGATATATCTGGTTTAAAGCTTATATAAGTTCAACATTGTATAAAAATTTCCCGGCAATAAGTAAAGATTTGTATATCAAAATATTCGATGTTTTTGGTAACGAAATAATATGGAGAAGGTACCCTATAGCAAATAATATGGCAAGCGGATTTATAACTATTCCAAAATCAGCTGAAACAGGTAAATATACACTTGCTGCTTATACCGGCTGGATGAAAAACATGGATGTTGGGGATGTGTATCATAATGATATAATAATCAGTAAACAATATAACAGTCAGTTGCTTGTTGATGTAAAATTTATTGACATTTTTTTTAATCCTGATGAAGAAATTAAGGCTGATTTGTTAATACGGACAAAAGAACTACAGCCGGCAATTAATGCTGTATATTCATATACTGTTAATTGTTTTGATGAGGTAATCGTTAAAGGTAAAGGTGAAACAGATAATGAAGGCAAAGGATTAGTTAATTTTAAATTGCCTGTAAATACTGCAGATAAAATAGTGACTCTGAATATTGAAGTAAAATATTCAGGTGAGAAAGCAAGTATTGTCAGGTTAATTCCAGGTGTAAATAATAATGTGGATTTAAAGTTTTATCCCGAGGGTGGTAATATTGTTGCCGGGGTAGAAAATAGAATAGCAGTCAAGGCTACTGACAGCTATGGTTTTCCATTTGATTTTGAAGGCAATGTATATGATGAAAATAATGAAATAGTATCACAAATTAAAAGCAGCTACAAAGGAATAGGTGATTTTAAATTTATTCCAAAATCAGAAAAGTACAGGATGAAAATTACAGGACCGGAAGGAATTGATAAAGAATTTTTTTTACCGGGAGTAAATGAAGATGGGCTGGTACTTACTTATACAGGAATACATGACAACAATATAGTTATCAATGCCAGGTCAGGTAATCCGGACGAAATAATGGAAACATACTGGGTCGGACGTATGAACAATAATATTTACTGGGGCACGATCATTGTATTTAAAGGTAGCAGGACAGTGGAAATTCCTTTAATTAACTTTCCTCCTGGTATTGTTCAGGTTAATGTCTTTAACAGGGACAAATTGCCTCTGGCAGAAAGACTGATTTATGTTGGAAAATCAAAGGAAAACTCTGTTAAAGTCCGTTTAAACAAAACAAAATACGGGCCAAGAGAGAAAGTAACTCTCAGTTTATCTGCGGATAATATAAATCAGGATACAGTGAAGACAGATATTTCACTGTCAGTAGTGCACAGGAACTTCGTTAATAACTTAAACAGCCTTTATTCGGAATTGAATTCTAATCCGGTCAATTGCAGGCTGTCAGAAGAATCGGCTAATCTTATGTCAGGGATTGATCATCAGGGTTCTCCCGATGATATTGATCTTTTTATGATGATAAGCAAGTTAAAAGGGATCAGCTATGCTGATTTACTAAAAGATGATATTGTAAAAGAATATCCTCATTATTTGCAGGATGGCCTGTCAGGGATTGTTGTCGATAAAAAAGGAAATCCGGTTAAGAAAGCAACAATTAAATTTATACATGCTCCGAATAAACAGATATATGAAACAACGACAGATGAAAAGGGTGTTTTTAATATATTATTCGGGGAGGATATTATTGATTTTAATTTCCTGACATTAACCGTCCCGGATGAAATTGTCGGACAAATAGATGAAATATTAATTGATAACATTTTTCCCGATAAGGTTGTAGAATATTTTGCAGTTGATAAAGAAAACTGGGATATTCAAAAGACAATAGATCTGATTACATATAATAATCCTGATATTATTTATTCAGGGAAATATAAAAAAATAAGCAAGGATAAAATATTGATTGAGCAGAAGAAAAAATATGATAAGATACACTATGCAGGTTATACTAATGTTCTGGATATTATAAAGGAAATGAAAACATTTACCCTCATAAATAACCAGATAGTCTTCCAGGGCGGCATTAATTCATTAAACTATCAACAGGGAGCCTTAATAATAATAGACGGAGTAAAAGTCGGTACAGATATAGGCGTTCTTGAATCCATATCAACAAGTGATATAGAGAATATTAATATTTCAACCAATGTAGTTGATATTCATGCATATACCGGATTAAACAGTCAGGGTATAATTGAAATCACTACGCTGACAGGGAAAAATAATATGGAGGCAGGCAAAGTGAAAAAGGATGATTTAATTAATATACCCGGGTATGATGTTGAATTTCATTCACCCGATTATGAAATTGAAACGGATGTAAGGGAAGATTTGAGAACAACAATATACTGGAATCATAACCTGACTATCAGTCCGCGTAAGGAAACAGTAATTAGTTTTTATACTTCAGATATAAAGGGAGAATATGTTGGGCGAGTTGAAGGTATAAGAAATGACGGAATACCTGTTGCTGCGGAATTTAACTATAAGGTTGAATAAACTGAATGCCTTTATTTGGCTTAAGAGGACTTTGAAAATTTAAAGATTGATCCGGTTACAGTAAATAGCCATATATAAGCTATTAATCCAAGAATCAGATATATCAAATTTGTGGTGGAATGTGCTACTAACGCAAAAATTTCACTATCCTCAAGTGAAACTCCATACAATACAAGTGTGTAACTTACAGCCAGATGCCATACGCCAATTCCTCCGCTTATCGGCAATATCATCACTATTCCCCCTATCAGGAAAGTCACAATCCCTGTCCACAACGATAAATGTCTGGTAGGTTCATAAGCCAGAAAAATAACATATAACATAAAGAGCCATAATATAAAAATCAGAAGGGAATGTGCAATGAAATACCACTTGTTTTTAAGTTTTGCAATCGATTTTATGCCTTCAACAACATTCCTTTTTAATTCTCTTAGTTTTAAAACAAAAGAGCTGTTTTTATTGGAATTCTTTTTAATTATTGCACGGAATAAAAACAGTCCGGCAAATAATAATATTATTACCAGAATCACTATAATCAGAGTTTTTAAAGTGAATATTTGTGATATACCGGACTTTAATTCATGAATGGAATTATAAAGGTTAATCAGAATTCTGATCTGGGTAATAATAAATATTAATGATAAAATAGTTAATGTCATTAAATCAGCTAACCTTTCGATAAATACGGTACCGACAAGTTTGGTAAAAGGTATTTTCTCAGACCTGGAAAGCACTATACAACGTGCCACCTCTCCTCCTCTTGGTACTATAAGATTAACAAGGTAGAGTACCATTATGGAAAGGAAAGTGTTACCTAAACGCGGATTATAACCAAGCGGCCTGATAAGCATATTCCATCTTATTGCCCTGCTGATCTGACTTAAAATACTGAGAACTATGGAAATTCCAATCCAGAAGTAATTTAGATTTTTAAGTGCTTCTTTTACCCTTCCCCATTCACCTTTGTATATTTTCCAGAATATAAAAACTCCTATCCCGAATAATAATAAATACTTCAAAATATTGAGAATCCTTTTTGTCATTAATGCTTATTTAAGCCAGCAGGTCTTTTGTTAAAAATGCTGCAAATGTAATGATTAAATAAGAATATAAACCGCCCAAATCATTTAATATTTTAATATTTAGCTAACAAAGTAATCAATATTTAATTCAGATTTTTTTTTGACAGATACAGGAATACTATTTAAATCCTGTCTTTTCTGATGGTTCAGCTTTTTCAGTTTTCGTCTTGCGAAACTGTATAACAACCCCGACACACCTGCGTTCTATTTTCCCTTTTTCAGGTTCACCGGGAACCGATACTACAATTATTACATCACGTGTAACCTCATTGGTGAATGTCACAGAATTAGCATAGTCGTGTTCTGCATTATCATAAATAAGGGTACTGTCTTCATTATCTTCCAGTATTTTAAAGTGTAAATCTCCAAATCTCCGGTGTGCACAAACTGCTATATAATAATCTTCTCCTCCATATATTACTATTTTAAGTTCTGAAGTCTGACCTTTCCTGAAAAGTGCACTTTTTGACTGTCTGCTGTAGAAATATGTATAATCTGCATAGAGACAATGAAATTGATGATATTCTGTGCAATCCTGTGCAAAGGAATATATAGCAAGAATTATTAGTAAAATCGGACTTAATATATATTTCATATTAGTTAGGGTTTTCATTTTGACAGAAGATTCAGTTTTATCAGATTTAAGAAATTTCTATGATTTTTTTGCGAATTTGCCCTACCAGTATTTTAAATTCATTATACTCTTCTTCTGTGATTTTAAGTTTATCACCTCCTCCAACGATAATCCTTCCGTCTTCAGTTTTTGTTATAGTTGTCTTCACCTTCACAACCGTTATGTTATTAAGGAAGTCAGATAATGGTTCAACAATTTCCAGGGTGCCGGATACATTAGGATCATCTGAAAACTCATAAGAATATTTCATCAGGTTGTCGAATGCCATCTTCTGATCAACAATACGTTGTATGTTCTGATTTTCAGGCTTGTAATCACCAACCAGGTTTAAAGCTAAGTAATAAAACTCAATAATTCCCCCTATGGATATTATAGCAAAAGTATTTTCCTTATCATTCCTAACAAGATAATTAATAAGGCTTGTTAAAGCATCATCGGAAATGGCTCTTAGAGAGTCAATATTCCGTATGTTTTTTTCTATTCTGTCCACTAAATTTTCATCGAAGGCAGACGCAATTCTTATTTTTTCGCTTAACTGGTGAATTACCTGCAAATAGTCAACTGATTCTTTATATCTCTCAAATAAAGTAATATAAGCAAGGTCAGCAATGTATACACCCAAATTTAACGCCTGCGATTTTGAATCAAGATATTTACCGGCATTCTCTGTAGGGAGTAATAATGTGTTATCAAATTGTAATCCAATACTGTCAATAATAACAAACATTTCATCAGGAGAAGGAAAACGGTAATATACCTCTTTTATTTTACTTTCAAGTTGAGCATAACGACTTGTGTCCTCTTCAAATTTGACTGATTTGTTATATGAAGACCGGTCTGGTTTACAGCAGAATGCTGACAGAAGTATCAGCAATATAAGAAAATACCTGGTTCGAACCATTTTTTTAAATATTTTTAACCCGAATTGTTTTAGACAAATTAATGAATTTTTTTAACAACTCAAAGATAAGAAAGATATATAGAACTAAAATCATTACCCAAATTACAGCAAAATTAAACCAGTATGTATCAATATTTGAATTACCAATTCGTTTTACAGCTGCAAAAAAGTGAGATCTGCCATATCTTGATTCCGGGATTTTGTAAACAGGCTCTGCTTTCTGAATCAGGTTATTTTTATGTTCTATAATTTTTATATTATCCCTCTTATTTAATACTAATTCTGCTAACTGGTTATTATGGTGTTCATTCTTTAGTTTTAACAAATCAGAAAGTCCTCCGTATCCCTTCTCCATTTCTTTTAGTTTTTTATCTTTTTCAGTAATTGCCTTATTCAGTCTTATAGAATAATATTTTTTAAGCCTGCCCAGATAATTTCTTGTATTGCGAATAACATTGCTATTAACAGAACTGATATTAAGATTGTCAATATATCCAAATACAGGAATATTATCTTTTTCAGCAATCTTGTATAATTCATTCACTATCAGGAAAAGTTCATTTTCAAGCTTTTTCTGATTTTGTCCGGTTATAAAATTTTTCTCACAATGATTTAGTTTCAGCTGCAGGTCAGGTACCAAATAGTTCATCATATACGCAGCATAACTTTCTTCCTTTTCTAAATTAAAAAGATGTTTCTGGAATTTGTTATTCCTGAACTGATACACACAAAGCGCTTCGTATGCCCAGCGTGAAGCCATAATATCCCCGACAACCGGAACATAATACTGTGATGCTATTCTTTTGTTTAATTTATCAAATTTAACCATAGCTCCCCCCAGTAAAATTTGGGGAACCAGCAACAATGGTATTAGAATATAAATAGCCACAACTGATTTTAGGCTATTGGAAATATTTAAACCAAGCATATTTGAAAAAAACGAGGAGGGAAAAAGTATCAGCCAGTAAGGAATTAACATATTTTTAATACCCAGGATCCAGTTACCTATTAATACAAAGGAAAATGTTTGTATTGCAGACAGAGCAAACAGCAAAATAACTTTGGAATTATAATAACTAAGTTTGCTTAAATTTAAAAATGATTCCCTTTGTATTATCTTCTGATCCTTAATTATTTCCTCTGCACTAACCATTAAGCCGAGGAAAAGAGCAACAATAACGCCCATAAAAATAAAAACAGGCAGATTAATATTCTCACTGAAAATATAAGCATTGGGATTATCAGCTGTTCCAATATTATATTTTGTGAAAATGCCTAATATGAATGCCAATACAGGTGCTTCCAAAAGATTTATTGCCAGATATTGTTTGTCAGTAATCTTTGTATATAAATTTCTAATTGTAAAGATTATGAATTGTGTAAATTTCCCGGGTATTCTGAAAAAGCTTTCAGGTATATTTAACTTTATAGTTACAATATCTTTATATTTTGGCTCAATTTTCTTTTTATATAATTGGTGCCATTCGTCAGCTGTTACTAATCTTTCATTTGCAAATTCACCGCATTCATTTACTTTTTTTGCCTCGATTATTTGTAAAACCTGTTCAGGATTAACATTACCACAGGTTATACACTCACTGTCTTCTGCATTAATTAGCTGATTGGAAGTTTTAAAGAATACAACTGAATCAAGAGGATCTCCATAATATACGACTCTTCCTCCTTTATCCATGATCAGAAGCTTGTCGAATAATTTAAAAATGTCAGAAGAGGGTTGATGAATGTTAACAATAAGCAGTTTGCCCTTTTGAGATTGTTTTTTCAACAAGTCCATAACCATTTCCGAATCCGTTGATGATAAGCCCGAGGTAGGCTCATCAACAAATAAAATATAAGGCTCTCTTATCAGTTCAAGGCCAATGTTTAATCTTTTACGCTGTCCGCCGCTGATATATTTCTTTAGCGGATTGCCAACTTTCAGATCTTTTACATCATATAAGTCCAAATCAATAAGTACCTTATTTACTAGATTAGTAGTCTTCTTTTTCGAAAAATCCTTAAAACATAATTTTGCATTAAAGTACAGATTCTGAAACACTGTTAATTCTTCAATAAGTAAATCGTCCTGGGGTATATAGCCAATAATTCCCTCAAGTATGTTTTTGTCCCTGTGTATATCATATCCGTTTATAAGTACTTTTCCTTTTAATGGTTTAAGATTTCCATTCAAAACATTAAGAAGAGTTGTCTTTCCAACTCCGCTACCTCCCATTATACCTATTAGCTGACCAGATTCTTCAGAAAAACTAAAGGAATGGATGCCTGCAGTACTGTTTTTAAATTTATATTCGATGTTTATAGCAGAAAAATTCAGTTTAACACCGGTTTTTGATTTCAGGAAGAAATTTGCCACCTCACTATAATAAATCGGGCTTATTATGGGATTTCTTATTGAGGCACCTTTATCCAGAATATAAGTCCGGTCAGGTATAATCGTTCTGCCATTAAGATATAACTGATCGTCACCGCCAACATATCTAAATACGTAAACATTAGTAATAGGCATATAGAGAAAGACAATTTTCCCTTTTAAATAATTCTTTTGTATATGATTTATATTTTGATATTCGGGTTTCTTATTACTATCAAAAATCAATACATTTTCTTTATCCGGTATTTTGTTTATTGAATCAAAAATAAATGCCTTGCTGTTGTCGAATTCAGCATCATAAAATTTTAAAGCTATTGACAGGGTCTTTAAAAAATCTGTTTCTGTCTCGTTCAGGTCCTTTTTAAGATAGAGAATATCTAAAATTTGTAACAGAACCAGTACTTTTTGTTTTTGCTCTAACTTTCTGTTAACATGTTCACAAATAATAACAGCCTTAACAGAAAATAATGAATTTCTTTTTCTTGCTTCTACTTTTACCTTTTCTTTTAATCCTTTGTAATAAAAATCAAACATCATTAAGTATTGATTGATTTTATCAGGATTGAGCAATTGTCTCAAATAAGATTCAACAATACTTCTGGCCTCCTGAAATTTATCTTCACTAATGGATTGAGCAACAATTGCAAATAATCGCAATATAGTTTTTAAAACAGTTTCAGTCATCCTGGTTACATTCTTGTCAAATGGTTTTTGCTAAGACAATTAAATTAAGTATTTAAGAAGTCTGCCTGCTTAAAGTTACTCATAATCAAATGTATTATTTATATGTATTTATTACAAGTTAATTTTTTTTAATTTCTTAACAGTAAATGCTGTTTATTCTGCTTTTTTGTTTAAGTTGTTTTTGCCTGTTTAATACTATATGACTTTATAAAAAAAATTATTATATTTTTACTAGTGAATTATTTTAGGTGCGTTTTATATAACAACTTTTCAGATGTAACCACATTTTTTAATTAATAGAAAATTTAAAATAACCAGATGAGTCAAAATAGTAAGATATTAATTGTAGACGATGAACCACTAGCCAGGCAGTTACTCGAAGCAATTTTACGTCCGGAAAATTTCGAGCTAATTTTTGCTGGAAACGGAAAAGAAGCATTTGATAAAGCAATAGAACTAGTACCTGATCTTGTTTTGATGGATGTTATGATGCCTGATATGGACGGTTTTGAAGTTTGTAAGAAGCTCAGAATACATGATATTTTGGGAAATGTTCCGATAATTATTATCACCGCACTGGATGACAGGGACTCTAGGATTAAGGGCCTGGATGCCGGAGCTGACGATTATATTTCAAAGCCATTTGACAGGATTGAAGTTCTTGCAAAAGTAAAGAATATTGCACAACTGAACAGGTATAAGAGAATGCTGGGTGATTCAGAAAAACCTGAACCTGAAGATAAAAGATATGTAACCCGGGATAAAAATATTCATTATGCTAGTTTGATTCAAAAGTCATTGTTGCCATCAAGAGAATATTTAAAAAGACTATTGCCTGATCATTTTATGATCATAAATCCCGTGGTAATATTAAGCAATAATATTTTATGGATATCGGAGAAAGATGACGAGATTATTATTGTACTTTGTAATAAAAGGTATAAAGACATATCAGATGTATTGATAAATATTCTGGGTATTACACTTATAAATAACGCAGTAGCTAAAATAGAAGAGCTTAATGCAGGAGAAATTCTGGATAACTTGAGAAAATCTATGTACCGGTACATGTTAAGTCTGGGAGACAGATCAGCATCTTTTGATAATATGAATTTTGCATTGTGTATTTTAAATAAAAAAAATCATAAAATGCAGTATTCGGGTTTGAATATTCCTTTGTTTATAATATCAGAAAAGACAGCACAAAAAATTGAACCTGTGAACAAAGCCGATGATAAACAATATCAAAATTATTTTAACAATATTGAAATTAATTTAAGAAAAGATGACAGTTTCTATATTTTTTCAGATAATTTATTAAGATATTTTGAAGAAGACTATCAGAATATTGCCAATAAAGATTTAATTGCAGTATTAAATGAACTGCAGAATTCTGATATGAAAGAACAGGAAATATTTTTCAGTGAATTCATTGATAAAGCGGCCTCAGAAAACAAAAAGCTGGAAGACATTTTTTTAATAGGAGTAAGGGTATAAACTTAATCAAAATAAAATTAAGTTACTTCATCATATAAAAATCAATTACAGGAATGCTTATATTCTGTCCCTGATTATTCTGTTCAATAAAGTCAGTGGTCAGCCCGTATCGTATCATATATCTGATTCTTATATTGAAAATGAAATTTTTAACAGCAATACGATCATACCTTCAGATACCATAATCCAAAACAATAAAAGCCCGGGTGAGCAGAAATCCGATCAATTTTATGACTCTTTGAAAACAAAAGCCAATAAAAAACCATTAACCAGAGAATTATATGACCTGCTATTAAATTCTTCTGAAAAAAGCAAAAAGGCAGTTCCTAATGTACAGTCAGGTGAATCCTCATTTTTATTATATAATAACAGTATTGTTAAATCAATAAGGTTCAAACAGGTAGATGTTTTTGGGCAATCAGTTACAGATACTGCTGGGAAAGCTTCTACCTGGCTTGAGAAAGCAGCAAATAAGTTGCACTTCAAGACCAATAAGAGAATATTGGAAAAAAACCTGTTAATAAAGACCGGTGATCCGCTGGATGTTATTGTACTTGCTGATAATGAGAGAATTATCAGGGAATTACCTTTTATTGAAGATGTAAGAGTACATGTTATCCCCGATACACCAAATGCTGATACTGTAGATATTGTTATAGTTGTAAAAGATTTGTGGCCTGTCGGATTTGGGGCAAAATTCAGTGCAATAAATTCAGGTGAATTCGGTCTCTGGCACAGAAATATTTTCGGAGTCGGACATGAAAACCAGCATAATATATTCTGGGATGTAAATGGGACTAATGTATTAGGCTATGAAGGGATTTATAAAATTAGCAATATAGCCGGAAGCTTTATATCAAGTGATTTCAGGTATTTTAAAAAGGAGTATACAGAGTCATACAGAATAAGCATGCAGAGAAAGTTCTTTACTCCAAATGTAAAATATGCGGGTGGGGCGTTAATAGACAATAAGGATACCCGTACAAACATTGAACTTTTAGATACTGTCCTGGAGGACGAGCCTGTTCATTATAACATTTATGACATATGGTTTGGGCGGTCATTTCTTATGAGGAATAGAAAAAATCTGTTAACAAACAGCAGAACAAATATAATGCTCTCAGGAAGATTCCTCAGAAAGACTTACTTTTCAGGACCTGCCTATACTTCAAACAGCCTTTATGAATTTCAGGATAAAACACTAATACTCGGAAGTGCAGCCTTATCAAAACAGGGTTATTTTAAAAGTAATCTGATTTATAGTTTTGGCCGTACAGAAGATATTCCATTCGGACTTCTTCTGCAAATAATTGGCGGGATAGAATTCGGTGACTTCTGCAACAGACCGTACCTGGGCCTGAGTTTCTCTCACGGAGCTTATTTTTGGAGAATAGGGTACCTCTATAACCGGATAGAAATAGGTGGATTTTACAATAATAATGCTTTCGAGCAGAGTATTTTTAGTTTTAACAGTAAATATTTTACACATCTTATATATGCAGGGAGGTTTAAATACAGAATTTTCACAGATATAAATTATAAAATAGGAATAAGAAGGTTTGAAGATGAATTCATTAGTATTGAAAATAATGAGGGTATAACCGGACTAAAAAGTGATCAATTAAAAGGGACACAAAGATTGACAACTGACCTTGAGGTAATTGCTTTTACCCCATTTTATCTTATTGGATTCAGATTCGCCATATTTGGCAATGTAAATATAGGTTTTATAGGAACAAGCAGTGATATGATATTTTCCAACAGGCTTTACTCGGGAATTGGTGCAGGTATAAGGTTAAGAAATGAAAAACTGGTTTTTAATACATTTCAGATTAAATTCACCATTTATCCGTGGGCTCCGGCGGGCTCTGACAAGGAGTATGTTAGCGTTTCAGGCGAAAAAAAGCTTAAACCTGACTATTTTTTCACTTCAGCACCTGAGATTATTGATTTTTGAGATTTACCGGGTCTTAAATCTTGTGGTTTTAACTTTTCTGTGAGTGGATAACAATGTTATCAGCAAGTAATATCATTAAAAAGCATTTCTTCTGGGATGCTTTTTTTATTTTTGTATAATGCGTGATATAATTAAATACAG
>CAZFQS010000036.1:0-24796 GCA_964521285.1 uncultured Bacteroidales bacterium
TTAAGTCCGTCTTCTGTTCCTACCCATAATTCATTTCTGGGATGATCTTCCGAAATAGATGTAATAATGTTATTACTTATGGATTTTGAATTGTTTTTCTCGTATTTGAAAATCTTAATATCACCGGAATCCTTGAAATATTTTATCAGACCGGAATTTGTACCAATCCATAAAATATTTTCTTCATCTTCAAAAATAATTCTTATATCTTTAAATTCAGTTTGTCCTTCCTCTGATTTTAATGATTGCCTCCTGAATAATCCGTCTTTAAAATCATAGCTACATAGGCCGTTATTTGTGCCTATCCATAAAATACTATCTTCATCCAGCAATAAAGAATTATGATGAAAAATAAAATTTGAAGGTATACTCTGTTGGTCCTGCGGGTCATAGTAAAACGCTTTGAACTGTTCGTTATAAACGTTATACATGTTTAGTCCCCCACCCTGTGTTCCTATCCAGAGGTTACCTGAAAAATCTTCAATTATTGAACTAATAAAATTGTCCGATATTGAATTTGAATCAAGAGGATTGTTTTTATATATAACAAAGCTATAGCTGTCATACCTGTTCAGACCGTCTGTTGTTCCAATCCAGATAAAACCCCTGCTGTCCTTGAAAATACATGTAATGGAATTATTTGATAATCCATTTTCAATTGTAATCTGGTTGAAAATATACTGACTTTTTTGAGAAATACCATTATTTGCAGCAATAGCAAACAATATGGCAAATAAAGATATACGCTGAAAAAGACTTCTCATTTTTTTAGACTATCAATAACTTTTCTGCAATAATACATTAAATATAATATCAAAATTAATGGATTATCGGTTTGTATGCAATATAAAAAAAGGACAGGTACTTTTTCTGTAACTATAATGTAACATTAATGAAACATATATAAAATATTATAATTATAATATTGCAGCAAAAACGAAATAAAATCCAAAACTAATTTTAATAAAAATGAAAAGAAACTATGTTCTGCTGTTACTGACCTTAACAGGTGTTATTAGCACTCTGGGTCAGAATAATCCAGATGAGTCTGAATTTAATCCTTCAGGTTCACCTTTTGCCAAAATCTATACAAATGTCCATACACAGGTATCGGAAAGTGAAAATGAAACGGGATTCGAAATTACAAGGGCCTATTTCGGCTATGAATATGAACTGAGCAAGAACTTTTCAGCTAGGATAAACCTTGATGTAGGGGATCCGGAATCAGGTAAATTTCAGTATACAGCCTATCTGAAAAATGCCTATATGAAATTTAGCTATAACAATCTCACCACATATTTCGGGATGATAAGCACTATACAATTTAAGTTACAGGAAAAAATATGGGGCCGCCGTTATATCCTGAAATCTTTTCAGGACGAATATAAATATGGTTCCAGTGCTGACCTGGGTATCAGCGTAACTTACAAGCTCCATGATATGGTAAGTATCGATGCAACACTTATAAACGGAGAAGGATATAAGTCAGTCCAGTTAGACTCTGCATACAGGGCAGGAGCAGGTATTACAATTACTCCTGTTAAGGGTCTGGCATTAAGAGGTTATTTCGATTATGAGAAAAAAGATGAACCACTAATGCATATAGCAACTTTTATAAGTTATTCAAAAGATGCTATATCAGCAGGTGTGGAATTTAATATTGAAAACAACAATAAGTATGAAAAAGACCATAACCTGACCGGTTATTCGGCCTATGCTTCATACCAGCTAAAGAAAAAGCTTGAATTTTTTGGCAGATACGATTATTTAACATCCAACAAACTCAGTGGGGAAACAGATCCCTGGAACATATCAAAAAACGGTCAGCTTTTTATGGCTGGTATTGAATATGCTCCCGTAAAGGGAATAAAAATAGCTCCGAATTACAAGGGGTGGCTACCTTCTGCAGATGGAAGTTCTCTTATATCATGGATTTACCTGAATGCTGAATTCAGCTTTTAAATAATTGTAATATTTATGTAACATTTTTGAAATAACCGGGAAATATAATTATCATAAAATTGTACAAAAATTATACTAAAAAACCATAATGAAAATGAAAAAACTGTCATTAATTATAACAATTGCAAGTGCAGTTATTATTTTAGTTTCCTGCAAAACAGGAACTCAACCTGCAGATACAGGAAAAAAGGTTACTATCACTGCTGCGGGTGCAACATTTCCTATGCCCTATTATAACCAGGTCTTTGAAATGTACACCAAAAATACGGGTATACTTGTAACTTACGGTGGTATTGGTTCAGGTGGCGGAATAAGAAGCCTGTCAGATAAGGTTGTTGATTTTGGAGCTACCGATGCTTATCTAACAGATGATAAAATAAAGGAAATGCCCGCAGACATTGTTCATATACCTACATGTCTGGGTGCTGTTGTCATTGCCTACAATCTGCCCGGTATCGACGAATTAAAACTTACCGAAGATCTGCTTGAAAAGATATTTATGGGTGAAATAACAAATTGGAACGATCCGGCCATTAAAGCTAACAATGAAGGACTTGTGCTACCGGACAAAAATACTCTGGTTGTGCACCGTTCTGACGGTAGTGGTACAACTTTTATCTTCAGTGATTATATGTCGAAAATAAGTCCTTTATGGGCTGAAAAAGTAGGTGCAGGGAAGTCACTTAACTGGCCTGCAGGGATAGGTGCTAAAGGTAATCCGGGAGTCGCGGGTACAATAAGCCAGACTGAAGGGGCTATCGGATATATAGGTTCTGAATATGCATTTGCGCAGAAGATACAGATTGCCAAAGTACGTAACAGTTCAGGCAATTATATTGCCCCATCAGTTGAATCAATAAGTGCTGCAGCTAAAGGTGCCATACCTGATGATACCAGGGCAATGATAACAAATACGGATGATCCCGAAGGATATCCGATAAGCGGTTTTACATGGCTTATTTTATATAAGGAACAATCATATGATCGCAGATCAAAAGCTCAGGCAACTGAAACACTTAATCTTCTGAACTGGATCATAAGTCCGGAAGCACAAGAGGTTACACAAAAAGTAAATTACTCTCCTTTACCTGACGAAGTTGTTGAAAAAGCAAAAAATATTCTCAAATCAGTCACATATAAAGGAGAGATATTAATGAAATAATGCGAGGGGAAAGACTAGTAAAAGCAATAATACTGTTAGCCTCAATAATAGTATTGTTAATTGCTGCCGGTATGGTACTGTCACTTATGACAGGTTCCATACCGGCGTTTAAGGAATTTGGCATAAAATTTATTTTTTCATCAGACTGGATACCTACTGAAGGCAGGGAAAGATACGGAGCCCTGCCGTTTATATCAGGCACCTTACTGACATCTGTAGTAGCCCTGATAATCTGCCTCCCTTTATCGTTCTCGGTGTCTGTCTTTCTGGGAGAATATTTTAAAGGGACAAAACTTGCTGCCGTAATTGGCTCAATGGTGAACTTGCTGGCCGGAATCCCGTCAATAGTATACGGATTGTGGGGATTTTATGTGCTGCGGCCTGTTATAGTTAATCTCGGACTTAGCTCACAGGGATTCGGCATTTTTACTTCGGCACTGATTTTAGCTGTCATGATCATTCCTTATGCATCATCCCTGAGTAATGAAGTTATCTCCATGGTTCCTGTGCAATTAAAGGAGGCCGCCTATTCACTGGGAGCAACAAGACGGGAAGTGATATTTGCAGTTATTATTCCTTCGGCAAGCTCAGGAATAATAGCCAGCTATATACTGGCACTTGGAAGAGCTTTGGGAGAGACTATGGCAGTGACAATGCTCATAGGCAATGCAAATATAATTCCAAAAGGATTGTTTTCGATGGGGAATACCATGGCCAGCGTTATTGCCAACCAGTTCGGAGAAGCTGAAGGATTAAAATTAAGTTCATTAATTGCTATCGGACTGTTATTGTTTATAATCACAGGAATAGTAAATTATATCGGTAAAGCAATAATGAAACGATTACAATAAATAAATTAGTTAACAGACGTTAAAAAAGTTGAAAAGAATAATTGAATTAGATAAAAGTATTTTAAGACGTCGCTTGTATAGGGACAAACAGTTCTATTATGCAGTTATTTGCCTGGCCGCAATAACAACGCTTCCTCTTATACTTATTATTGTAAAACTACTGGAAAAGGGAATCAGGCAGATTAATTTAAGCTTTTTCACAGAGACAACCCCTAATACGCTTGAAGCTATGGTTGCGAAGGCAAGCGGTGAAATTATTCCGGGAGGTATATTAAATGGAATTACGGGAAGCCTGTTAATAGTCCTTTTTGCCTGCATTATTGCCATCCCTGTGGGTGTTTTTGCAGGTATATATTTATATGAAAACCAGTACAATAAATTTTCAAATGTAATTAGAAATATTGCTGATATATTACAGGGAGTTCCTTCGATTATACTGGGAGTTGTTGCCTATAGCTGGATTGTTGTTAACATAACCAAAGGATTCTCAGCGATTGCAGGGAGTGTGGCTCTGTCTGTAATGATGTTGCCAATGATTATCAGATCAACTGAAGAGACTTTAAAAATGATCCCCCTGACAATTAAAGAAGCTGGCATAGCTCTTGGCGTACCATACCATAAAGTACTGTTCAGGATATTAATTCCTTCGGGATTAAGCGGACTTCTAACCGGTATATTGCTCGGGATATCCAGGATACTAGGTGAAACAGCTCCGTTATTAATGACAGCATTAGGCAGTTCGGTAGTAAATTTTAATATTACAAAGCCTACAAGTGCGGTCCCCCTATTAATATGGGAGTTTTACAATGATCCTAACCTGGTGGATTTAATATGGAGTTCGTCACTATTTTTAATGGGATTTGTATTGTTTATCAATATCATTGCCAAGAGAATTGCCAAAAAATGGAAGATATATTAATGATAAAAGAAGAACCGATAATAACTTTTAAGAATCCCGTCCTTTTGATGGAGAATCTTTCAGTTTCCTATAATGAGGAAGCCCTGGCAGTTAATAATGTCAGTGCAGGTGTTAAGAGAAACTCTATTACTGCAATAATGGGACCATCGGGATGCGGAAAAAGCACCTTGTTACGTGCAATTAACAGGATGCATGAGCTGTATTCAAATGTTGAGATGACAGGTAAAATATATCTTAATGATGATGATATAACAAAGATGAATCCTATATTATTAAGAAGAAAGATAGGTATGGTTTTTCAAAGTCCGAATCCTTTTCCTACAATGAATATCTATGATAACGTAATTGCAGGATTTAAACTTAATGGTGCAAGATTAAGGAAAACAGAGAAAAATGAGATTGTTGAAACATCACTTAAAGAGGTAGCTCTGTGGGATGAAGTGAAAGACTCGCTTTTTAAAAGAGGTACCTTTTTATCTGGCGGGCAGCAACAAAGGTTGTGCATTGCAAGGGCACTCGCTTATAAACCCGATGTAATACTAATGGATGAACCTACTTCAGCATTGGATCCTAAAGCAACATCCAAAATAGAAGATTTACTAATCAAATTAAAAAAGAATTTTACAATAATTCTTGTTACGCATAATATGGCCCAGGCTGCACGTATATCTGATTATTCAATGTTTATGTATCTTGGAGAACTTATTGAATATGGAAAGACCAAGAATATGTTTACAAGACCGGTCAATAAAAAGACAGAAGAATATCTGACCGGTAAATTCGGATAATTTTAATTATTTAATTATTATAAAATGAGTATTAAAAAAGAAATTGCTATTGAAGATATTTTTGATGATTTTTCCAGAGTCTCGGAAATAATTCTTCTTCAATTAAAAAGGCTTAAGGATGTTATTATTTCGGGAGATATAATAATGCCCAAGGAGATATTATCAGGTTTTGAAAAAAATGAGAAAGCAATTGACAAATTTGAGATAAAAATAAGCAAAAAAGTTATAAATACCATTGTGCTTTATAATCCTCTTGCTTCTGACCTGAGAAAAATAATTGCCATATATAATATGACTTTAAATATTGAAAGTATTGGCGACCTTGTAATGAATATTCTAAAATCCGCCGGTAATATTGAAAATGCAAAATTGTATGAAAAATCAAAAGATTCAATATTTAAAATATTGAAATTCAGCACTAATTTAGTACAAAATGCTTTACTTTCGTTTACAAATTCTGACATTACAGCTGCAATTGATACTATAAAAATGAATAAATTTAATGATGAACTGAATCAATTAATTCTTGAAAAAGCTGTTAAAAAAGGCAAATCAACATCTGATATACAAAAAGTACTGCTGAGCTTTGTAAGCTTAAGAAGCATTGTCTCAAATATAGAACGTATTGCGGATCATGCTATCAATATTGCAGAGGCCACCGTTTATGCACTGGAAGGGACCGATCTCAGACATAAAAAAGTATAATACTATAAAGTATTAAAACTATGAATGAACTTAATATACTTGTTGTAGATGATGAGGAGGATATTTGTGAGATTCTGCAGTTCAACCTTGAAAATGAAGGTTTTCATGTAGATACTGTATTTTCAGCTGAGGAAGCCTTATCCAAACCATTGGAAAAATATAGTCTTTTCATACTGGATATTATGATGAGCGGAATGTCGGGCCTCAAACTTGCTGATACTATAAAAAACAGGAAAAAGCTGAAAACACCGGTAATATTTTTAACTGCAAAAGATACTGAAAATGATACCATAACAGGCTTTACAGTCGGTGCAGATGATTATATAACAAAACCTTTTTCAATAAGGGAGGTAATAGCAAGGGTAAAGGCAATATTGCGCAGAAGTATACCGCCTGAAGAAAGAACTCAAAAAAATATAAAAATTGAAAATCTTGAACTTGATATAATAGCAAAAAAAATATTAATCAGCAACAAACCGGTTAAGCTCACAAAAAAGGAATTTAATATTCTTTATAAACTGATGCAGCATCCCGGAAAGGTATTTTCCAGGGATGAAATACTAAGTACTGTATGGGAAGATGAAGTATATGTATTGGATCGTACGGTTGATGTAAATATTACAAGACTGAGAAAAAAGCTTGGTAAATATGGCAAATATATAATAAGCCGTTCGGGATACGGTTATTGTTTTGAATATCAATAATATAAAGTGATGATAAGTAAACTAAGATATAAAAATAAGCTCTTTGTCTATTTCTTTATTGTATTCGTAGTATTCATAGTTGTAGTTACTATGTTTCAGTACAGAAGAGAAAAGGAATACCGTATTAAGGAGCTGGAGAGCAAACTTAATACATATACTGAATTAGTCAACAGCTATATTATACAGAATAACATTTACGAAGATGATAATTTTCAACTTCTTGATTCACTAACCAGGTTTATACCTGACAGAAACATCAGAATAACTGTTATCAAATATGATGGAAAAGTGTTTTATGATAGTTTTGTCAGAGATTACTTTAATATGGAAAATCATATTAACCGGCCTGAGGTACAAATGGCAATGCATAGTGAATATGGGCATAAAATAAGAAGATCAGCAACCACAAAAAAGGACTATTACTATTATGCCAGGTTCTTTAACAGGTATTTTGTTAGAACTGCAATAGTATATAATATTAGTGTTAAAGATTTCCTGAAAGCAGAAAGTTTATTCCTCTTTTTTATTATTCTATTATTCTTTGTTATCTGGGCCTCACTTGCCTATGTTTCTGACAGATTGGGTAAATCTGTCTCCCAGCTAAAAGATTTTTCAGTAAAAGCAGCCAAAAACGAAAATATTGATAAAGAATTGAGTTTCCCTAAAAATGAACTTGGTGTTATCAGTGAGCAAATAATTCAGATATATAATAACCTGAAAAATACAAAGGATGAATTAACAACAGAGAAAGAAAGATTAATACGCCATATGAATGTTTTGCAGGAAGGAATAGCAATTTTCTCACAGCAAAAAAAGAAGTTACTGGCAAATAATCATTTTATTCAATATGTGAATATTATTTCTGATAACCCTATAATTGTTCCCGAACACATTTTCGAAATTAAAGAATTCCAGGAAGTCAACTCCTTCATTGATAAACAGATAATTAATAGTCCGCCTGACTCTGAGGGTTCTCCAGAAAGTATTGATTTGATAATAAACAAGGATAACAAATCTTTTGCAACAAAATGTATTGTATTTAATGATAAAAGCTTTGAAATATTAATAACCGATGTAAGTAAACTTGAAAAACGTAAACGTATTAAGAAGGAGATGACGGGTAATATTGCACATGAATTGAAAACACCGGTAAGCTCAATTATGGGTTATCTTGAAACCCTTTTAAACAGTAATATAGATCCTGAAAAAAAGGATTATTTTATTGAAAGAGCGCATCAGCAGGCAGGCAGGTTATCAAATCTTATTAATGACATCTCTCTGTTAACAAAGATTGAAGAAGCGGGCAATCTTTATAATATTGAGTTATTAAAAATAAGAGATATCATAGAAAATGTTATTGATGATGTTCAGCTAAAATTGAAAGAGAAGAAAATCAGTGTACACCTGACAATTGATAATAAGATTGCTCTCATGGGCAACCAGATATTAATATATTCAATCTTCAGAAATTTAATTGATAATACAATTAATTATGCCGGCAATAACCTGGTTGTGCATATTGACACTTTCTTTGAAGATGAAGAATATTACTATTTCTTATTCTCAGACAACGGGATAGGTGTACCCGAGGAATACCTGCCACGTATTTTCGAACGGTTCTACAGGATCGATAAAGGGAGAGCCCGCAAACAGGGAGGAACAGGTTTGGGGCTAGCCATAGTAAAAAATGCCGTTATATTTCATAAAGGTGAAATTTCTGTTAAAAGCAAACCGGACAAAGGTATTGAATTCATTTTTTCACTAAGTAAAAAATTGTAATTTAACTGCCCCTAAAGTTGACTTGCAAGGCTTATTTATTACAAACCTACATATTACTAAATCTCGAAGCTCCTGACAGTGCATCGATGTCAACATTTCTGTCGAATGTTGCATTCTGCGGATCGCTGATTACTGTCTCCAATAATTTACTCCGGTTAATAGAAACAGATGTCTTAATCAATTCAGGAACATTATAATTTCTTATAAACGAATGGTAAAAGCGCGGATCTTTTTGTGGTAGGAGAAATGGCTTGTATGACTTTCCGTCCTCATCAAAATAACTAATATAAGGCCTTGCACATAAACCATCTGATCTTTTACTGCTAAATACAAACCATCTTCCATTACTTGACCATGAATGATAACTGTCTACAGTATTGCTGTTAAAGGGAAAGGGATAATATTCTTTTGTTTCCAGGTCCATTATATACAAATCGCTTGTAACATTGTAAATAGTAAAATATCCATGGCTGGCAAGGCAAAATATAAGGTATTTTCCATCCGGTGATATTTTCGGGAAAGATATGCTTTTGCCCAATTTGGATGATAACAATACTGTATCAACTTCTCCCCATTCATTATTTTCTGTATTAAAAGGAATTCTTAACAAATCATATTTTATTTCATCAAATTTCATAGTATCACTTATCTCCGGTGCACTGCAGTAATATAATAATTGGCCATCGGGTGACCAGCATGGCAATGTTTCCAATCTTTTTGTAGATACTTTGGGTGAGGTGGTTATTGTATTTGTTTTGATATTATAGATTATTAAGTCAGAAGCTCTGTCATAAACTTCATTTCGCTTTTCAACAGCATGAAACCATTGTCTCACTATATTAACCGAAAAGGCAATATGTTGTCCATCAGGATGCCATGAAGGATAAACACCTGCAGACATTGTGTATGGTGTTGACATATTTACTTTAAACAGGGAATCCTCAACTGAAATAACTGTTCCTGAGAATTTATCTCTCATATGAAACATAATTCTGTTTGGATCATTATTGCAGAATGAATGACAATTAATGCAATTACCTTTTGTATTTCTGTTCTGTAAAATAGGTCGTTCATCAAAAGAGGTTAGATCTCTTTGATAGATTCCCATCTTCTCCCATAATATATACCCGACATTTATCAGCCTGTAAGCAATGTACTCATCAATGTTCTCATTAGCTACCTGCATAATAAATGGTTTATATTTAATCCATTTCCGCGCTGCATTAAAAATATATACATCAAATTTTATTTCCTGTCCCCTGTTTGACATTAATAACTTTTGCCACACCTTCTTTCTGATTTTTATCAGGGAGGACCTGGCTGATATTTTAACTGCTTTTCCTTTTTCTCCTGATATTTTAACAAAGTATTTGAGCCCCTTCTCTTTAATATCAAAGTTTAAGGGAGCAATATTCGGAGGAATTACAATATCAGAATAATCCGGGAAAATTTCCGGATAATCACTGCTCTCCTCATAATCCTTAATGTCAGAATAACTTTTGCATGAGTATAAAGCAATAGAAATTGCAGCAGCAATTATATTCAGGTATACTATTTTTTTCATTTTATAATTATCTTTTTTGCTGTTGAAACCGGACTAACATAATGTAAATAATACCAGTAAGTATTGCCATATTTACTTTTCAATTCCTTCCTGGCATTTTCCATATTACCACTGTATTCTTCTAAAGTCTTAATATAACCAGTGAATCTGTCAATGGTATTCCTACTAATCCTGAGATTGGGTAGCTTTTTACCGATTTTTTGAAGTTCAAATGCATAAAGTGTAAAAGCTTCTTCATATACCCTGGGCATAACTGAATAATCAAAATTTTTTGAATAACTGAAATACCTGACAAATGATGCCACATCATTATTGAGTAAGAAATATGCCATCAAATATTCAAAAGCCATTTTGTTATAATTATTATCTTCAAGTAAACTGATTAAATCAAGATATGGTAACTTCCTGTCAACAACAAAATCATTAACAGGCATAATGTTTCTTTTCTCTTTGACCAGGGCACTAATCTCCGGAATATCTATATTGTTAATATATTGCTTGTATTCACCGGCCTTTTTTCTGAAAAATAAATATTTCCTCAAGGAATTTATATATAATTCTGCTGATTTGTAATTATCTCCAATTATATTTGAAATAATTAACAACTCAAGTATTTGGGGTGAACACTCATTCTGCGAAAATGCTTCATTACCCCAGTGAATTGCATCATTAATATGCCCCAGGTCTATATAAAGTTCAGTTGTCGGGAGAGGGACCCCTGGTATTAAATATCTGCTTAAAAATAATCCATCCACACCCCAAACCTGAGGATAATCAAACATTGACTGGCTTAACTGGCCTGTATGGTATAAAGCACGGTTGGTATGAAATTGAATTAGCCTGTCATCCGAAGGATTTTGCTTAACTATTTCCAGAATCTTATCCCACTGTTTATTATAAGAATAATAATCGACTGATATTTTATGCCTTTCTTCTTTCTGAAACCTGAAAAAAATGATTGTACAAAAGCCTATTAAAATAATTATGTATTGAATCAATAAGCTGGTATTTAAGTTTAGCGCCCTTTCAGCTTCACTTTCATCTCTGCTTTTAATTTGCCCGGCTATTATAAGGACCAATAACATAAAAGGCAAATAAAAATATATACTATATAATAAAACACCGGGTTCATAATTAAAGTATTGCGGTATTAATTTAAAATAAGCATTCTCAATAGTGTTAAAGAACACGAATTTAGATGCCAGAAAAGGAATTATAATTGCACTTATTACCAATACTATTGTGAATACTGTTGATCTGACTTCCTTTTTAGACAATATGTAAATGAATGAAGAAAAAGAAAAAATAAGAAAGGCCGGTCCTCCTGAAATATAATATGTTAATCCGGCCAGAACAATAAATGATATGATCTGAAAAAAGAAACTTTTAGACTTATTTAAAATGTTAATGAAGCCATAAAAAAACAGGAACAATAATAAAACGGTAAAAATAAATACTGTAAGAAATGAGTAATTTGTCAGTAATCCTGCAATTAATATTCCCGGTACATATTTTAGTATAAAGCTAAAGTTAAAAGACTTAAAATTACTGATTATCTTGCCGGCAATAAAAATAATAAGTAATGTTAATATGGTATATAATAATGCGCCTGAAAAAGAATTAATGTTAAACTGAAATAAAAATGATGACACGCATTCAGCTATACCGCCCGGATATGTCAGGTATTCAGCCAGAGAATATTTATCAAAAGAAAAACCAAGCTGCTGATAATGATATATTAATTGAGGTTTAATTAATAATATTATAAATAAATAAAATATTGTACAGAACAATAGAGAAAATATAATTGAAAACTTGTTTTTCATCTTTATTAAATTATAATATTAAAGCTGCAAAATAAGAAATAATTAAGAAATTTAACCAGATTTTAATCGTTATTAAATTTCCCTATACCTCCCTGTTTTTTATAAGTCCGGAGGTTTCTTGAGATCGTTTGCCTTCTTCATAACCTGTCCCAAAATCTCACGGGCTGTTTCAACATCAACCCCGGCTTTTTCAGCCATGGTTTCAATGTCAGGTTCCCTGCCGGCATTGATGTCCTGCAAAGCCATTTTCATCATTCTGTTTAATCTGCTTATAAATATCTTATCCTCCGCAGACGGTTCTGCTGTAAATAAAGATTCGTACTCATTAAGCCGGATGTCCTTCCTCAATATTTTTTTTGCTGTAGTAAGCATGGACATATTGACACGTATATCCGGTTCGTATGAAAGATTATACCCGTGTTCATTGAGCCGTCTGACAAGTGCGTTAAACCCGCGATCGGTCAAAGAGGACAAAGACAGTACTTTACTCTTTTCATTATAGTAAACCGTGGAAAAGTGTGGATGGCCGCCCCACCGCTTCAGCATAATCCTGTAGACTCCTTCGGCATATTCAACTTTAAAATGTCTATCAAGACCTCCTGTATCAAAGGAATCGTAATCATACTCAGCTATCACCTGAACGATTTGATCTTCTTTGTGAAAACTCAGCGGATATGCGGCACCTGATAAAAGCATCATGTAGGGAACCGGATTCTCTTCAACGTCTGCCATAATATCCTCTCCGCTTTCCATCCATTTATAGGGTTTTAACTCGGTAGCAAAAAAGAATATATCATCTGGCTGAAAACTCTGATATGCCCCTATAGGGCCGAAACTTTGCCAGCAAGCTCCATTGTAACCGATGAGATTAAACCATAATGTTACATATTGCTCCTTTAAAATTTTAGTAACACCAGGAGAATAAAGCAGAAAGGTATCCCCGGTGAATTCATCCTCCATTGAATAGAAATTTTCAGCCGGATGACCGTTGATTACACTGAAGCTAAACTTCCACGGATGTTTTGCCTGATGCTCAAGATAGCCTCGCTCTTGGGTATCAAGGTTTTTCAGGGCGCTGTGGTTCAGGTATTTATTAATAAGTCCGTCTTTTTTAAAAATTCTGTGGACTATGTATTGCATTTTGAGCAAGTTAATCCACCCATCCTTAAACTCTCGCGTAATATGCCGGTACCGGGAGAGCCGCTCGTCCATTTCCCTGTCCAGATTTTCATTGCGTGCGGCATAGAAGACTAAAAATTCTTCCACCAGGGAACGGCACATTTCGCTGTTCTCTTGGCAAATAGTATGTAATTCTTTAAAATCAGTCATGCCCGAAAATATAATTTTTTTTGTTTTTGGGCAAGCAATTACCCTCTTGTTTTTAATAAACATATAAAACAGCATATTATATAAATATTGCTGTATTAATTAATTAATTTTTATTATTTTTGCTGTGTTAATACAGCAATATGGAAAGTTTATTTCGTAAATCTAATCTTCTAATCCAGGATCAATCCCTTAGATGGGAGCGTTCTCTGGCTAGTAAAATAGACTGGAACGACAGGTTGATCGGAGTACTTGGTGCCAGAGGCACTGGTAAAACAACCCTGTTATTACAGCACCTCAAAAAAAAATACGGAGTAAGCACGAATGCACTATACTTATCCTTAGATGATATTTATTTTACTGAGAACAGACTGGTGGATGTGGCGGAAATTTTCCGGCAACGAGGGGGTAAAATCCTTTTCCTGGACGAAGTACATAGATATCCACGATGGGAAAGAGAAATTAAAAACCTGTATGACTTGTACAAAGACCTACAAATTGTGTTTACAGGTTCATCCATCATTGACCTTTTGAAACAAAATGTCGACCTGAGCCGGAGGGCCGTGCAATATGAAATGTCCGGTTTATCTTATAGGGAGTATCTGCAATTTACCGGCATAATCAGCATCGCAAGTATAACGCTTACTGATGTGCTTGCTCGGCACATACAGATAGCTATCGATCTTGTTTCTTCCTTCCGCCCGCTTCAATATTTTGCCGGTTATCTGCAATCGGGCTATTATCCTTTCTTTGCAGAAAATCCTCATACCTATCCTATCCGGTTGGAACAAATGATAAAAATGATCATTGAAAACGATTTACAGTTCCTGGAAGGCTTTGATCCGCACAATACACGCAAAATTTATCAATTACTGTACGTTTTATCTGCCAATGTGCCTTTCAAACCCAATATCAGTAAGCTGAGTGAAAAAATCGGGATTCACCGCAATACATTAACCCAATATATTTATTACCTGGAAAAAGCAAGGCTAATCAACACTCTCAGAGCTGCAGGCAAAAGTATCAGCATACTGCAAAAACCTGATAAAATATTTCTGGAGAATCCCAACCTGCATCATATATTATCTGAAAATGTTAATAAGGGAAGTCTCCGGGAAGCTTTTTTCCTCAACCAGCTTCGAAATGCCGGGTATTATTTATCAATGCCGCTACGCGGTGATTTTATGGTGAATGAAAAATATATTTTTGAAATTGGTGGTAAAAATAAACCGTATGATCAGATAGCCGGGATTGAAAATGCCTTTATAATAGCCGATGATATGGAGACAGGTGCATATAATAAAATTCCTCTCTGGCTTATTGGATTTTTGTATTAAATATCAACCCTGCAAAAAGTATTTGCTATTGGGAAAGTTTTGAAGTAACCTTGACCTGCAAGATTCGCAATGCCCATAACTCAAATCTCTGATGCTTACATATTTGAGGAGTTGATGTTCACTACCACCATTTTCCCTCCTTAATTAAAAAATCCTTTAGGTGATGATGCATACTCCCTTTAGAAGAAGCAGTTGTATAAGCTTTGTCAAGACTGACTACTATTCTAGGATACTTATCCGATATACCCAGAAGGTTTAATTCATCAATCGTCTGGTAAATCATGTAGCTTTAAACTGCCCTGCACGGGCATTCAAGAATGTTGATTATATTTTTACATATATATGCTCGGATTTTATTTATGTAAAAAAGGCGCTTTTATAGTATATAAGATTTAATTATAATTAAAAGACATATGAAAATACAGAAAAGTTTTAATTATAATTAAAATAATGATTTGTTTCATCCAATCATAAAAACAGGAGTATTTTTTGTATTTTTTTATTGCCTAATGATAAAATACTTTGTAACTTGCTTTATATAAAGAAAAATACTAAATATTTGACCTATTAGAAATTAGTAATTTCCTTGTTAAATATAAAAGCATTTTAAAAATACTTAATACAAATATAAGAAGCATAATACGAAAGAGCTGTGTAATTTATTTTTTCCGCTAAACAGAATAGGATATTTTGTATATCTTTTAAAAGTTATAAGTAATTGTATCGAGTGATGTAATATATAACAAATAATATCTCTGAATTAGTAAAATTGCTATTTTGGAACAGATATTACCTTAACCAAAAAAACGTAACATAATATCCTATAAAAATAAAACATCAAATAATTATTTATTGCTAAACTTAATTTACAATTGAAAAAAATAGGATTAATGAAGCAAAATTTTTTTAATTATTTAGCCAGAGGTTTAAATACTATCATGAACAGATTAAAAATGATATAATATGATAAAAACACTTTATACAATTGGTAGAATAATTCAGAATGATGAAGAATATTCAGGTTATTTTGAACCATGGGAAAATCCTTTTATTAATAGAAATCCTGAAGAAGCTAAAGTAATTGAACTGAATATTAAAGATGGTAAAATCATAGGGGAACCGGATATTGTTAATTTTACTCGATCGAAAGTAAACAAATATTTGTTCAGAGAAGCAAAAGCAAATGCAACCAATCTTGTCCCAACTTTTTATTATCAAGTTCACTCCGATAAAAAAAAGCAAAAAGATGAGATTGATAAAAAGTTAAAAAAAATCCAAGCCTCAATAAAAAATTACACACATACTTTTTTAGATGAAAAAGAACTTGAAAAATTGCCAGAATTATTATCAAAGCTTAAACTAAACACTAATAATATTTATTTAATTACTTTTAAAATAGATGGTAAATATTTTGGGGATTTTGATAAATATAAAAAATTATTTTATGATGAGGCATTTGATAAATACCGCAAAGACTCAAATGCAAAAAATAAAGTTTGTGCTGTAACATACCAACAATCCGATGAAGTTTGGGGTCGAGTGAATACTCTTGGATTCACAGTTAATGATGTTTCCTTTTCCCGTAATGGTTTTAACCAAAAAGATTCCTACAAAATGTTTCCGGTTTCACCCAAAGCAGTGAAAATATTAGAAGGGACAAAGCGTTTTATAGAAAATGAATTATCGTATGATTTTTATGGACTCAAATTTTATATTGTACCTCATTTTGTTGCGATTCATGAAAAACTTGCAGAAGATATTATACATTTTTTCATTCGGAAAAGTAAATCTAATAATTTGGAGGCCATTGACAAAGTCCTTTTTCGAACGGAAACAATTCTAAAAGAAATAGCAGAAGAAAAAAAATTAAACCAAAGTAATGTTTATTACGATATATTTTTCTATCAAAAAAGCAATCAACAATACTTAATAAAGCTGCATTTATCTGATGTATTACCTTCACAATTCAAAAAAATTTTTAAGGTAAAAGAATATATTGAACATAAATACCAACTAATTAACAGAATTATAGTTCAGGCAAAAGGAAACGAAAGTGAAATGATATTTCCGTTTTATATAAATTTTGGAATTATTAAAAACTTTTTTTCAAAAAAGGTCAAAACTAATACAATTTATCATCCTTATTTTTTTAAAATTCTTGAAGCAGTATTTTATGGGAATAAATTAAATGAACAAACCATAATTAAAGCTTTTATGAATGAAATTAAAATTTCATTCAAGAATCAACATGAAAACAAATATCAATTTACAAACGATGTTAAACATTCATTTACAATTTATAAATTCTTTAAATATTTAAATCTTTTAAAAAATACTAGTATGGAAATAAATAATAACGAAATTGTAAAATTAACCTTAGATGGATTTATTGATCAACATCTTGATTTTTTTAAATCTGATTATAAAAAAATAGCTTTTTATTTAGGATGTCTCACAGAAAAAATATGTGAAAAACAAAGAAGTACAATTAAAAGCGAACCATTCCTGAAAAATTTAAACGGTCTTAATATTGATATACAATTGCTTAAAAAGATACATCTTAAAATCCTTGATAAAAAATACCAATACAATGATAAGTTTAAGAAGGAAGAGCATGAGTATTTTGAAAAGCTTAATGCTGAAATTTCATCAAAACTGATTGATTTCAAAGATTACAACAAACTTGAGTTATCTTATGCATTTGCTGCTGGGTTAGTAATGCAAAAAGAATTCACAAACCAGTATTTTAGAGATTTAGAATTAAAAAAAGAAACAGAAAATTAATAGTAAAAACATTTTAAAATTATGGCAACAATTACAAAAAGAAGTGAAATCGTGTTTTTATACGATGTAAAACAATGCAATCCAAATGGTGATCCTATGGATGCCAACCGCCCCCGGATTGATGAAGAAACGGGCAAATGCCTAGTAACAGATGTTCGTTTAAAACGAACTATTCGTGATTATTTATTTGATAAAGGATACAATGGAAAAGAAGAAAATAAAGATATTTTTATCAGGGATGAGGATGGAAAACCAGTTACAGGAACGCAGAGAGCAAAATCATATAAAGATAAAAATGACTTTATTCGAAAATTTATAGATGTACGATTATTTGGAGCAGTATCAGCGCCAAAATCAGACAAAAAGAAGAAAAAGGAAAGCGAACCAGAGGACGAAGAAGAAACTACAGATACTAATAAAACATTTCACTTAACAGGTCCAGTGCAATTTGGAATGGGTAAATCCTTAAATATTGTAAAAGAAAATTTTATCAAAGGAACAGGTGCTTTCGCAACAAGCGAAACTTCTACACAACGTACATTCCGTGAAGAATATAATATTACTTATGGATTAATCGGTTTCCATGGTGTTATTAATGAAAATGCAGCAAAGCATACTAATTTATCAGATGAAGATGTTGAAGAATTAATCGATGGTATATGGAATGGTACAAAAAACCTGTTAACCCGTTCTAAAAAAGGGCATATGCCCCGTTTACTTATTAAAATAGATTATTCCGAAAAAGGCTTTTTTATTGGTGATTTGATTGAACTCCTCAATCTTAAATGGAATGAAGGAATAAAAGAAGAAGAAATCAGCGATATATTCGATTTTACAATTGAAACAGAAAAGCTAAATGACAAAATCGAAAAGTTCACAGATAAAATAGAGAGAATAACCGTAATTCAGGATGAAAGGGTAAAATTAACTACTCCGATATACAAAAAATAGTTGTATGAAAGTATTAGTTTTCGATATAAAAGGGCATTATGCACATTATAAGAAAATTTACGCTACTACCTCGGCAATTTCTTATGTAATACCAACTAAAACATCGTTATACGGTTATTTTTGGGCATTAGCTTGTTTAGAAAAACTAGATGATAAAAATAATTATCTCCGCTATTTTACCAATAAGCAATGTTTAGTGGGAATAGGAATTCAAGTCCCAATAATTATGCAACGTATAAATATAAATTTACGTGCAGTACTAGGGCGTATGAAACTTAATGACAATAGGAAACCGACAACTACCGAATTTGTTTATAAGCCTGAATACAGGATTTACTTCTGGCATAAAAACACATCATTTTATGAAAGGATGAAATATAACCTGCAGTATCAAATATCAGAATATACCCCCACTCTTGGTTTAGCAAACTTAATATCAACTTTTATATTTATTGGTGAATTTGAAGCAAAGCTTCAAAACACTGATAATCTAATAGAAGTAAAAACTATCATTCCAAAAAGTAAGTTTATTGATTTTGACTCAAATGCATTGATTGATAACGAAAATGAGATTATTGAACAAAGCATGTATCCGGTAGAAATGGATTTGGAAAGGAATGTAACAGAACGTGATGATGTAATTTTAGACAGAAAAGCCAAACCAATAAAGGCATATCTAAAGGAATATTATGAAATAAATGGATTATACAATGCAGTCCTATTTTAACCTCATTTCACATCCTGACAGAACACTTCAAGAACACTTAGATAGGTGCAATTCCATATCTGAAAAACTTTTGGAGATGAAATACATTTCTGAAAACTTTTACTCAAAACAAGAACTGCAATACTGGCGACTAATAATAAATTATTTTCATGATTTTGGTAAAGCAACAGATTTTTTTCAAAGCAAAATAATTGAAGCTGCTGAGAAAAGAAACATAGAGAGTTTTATTTCGCAAAACAAAAATTATATTGAGAATTTTAAACAAAATAAAAATCATAAAATTAAAGAGTTGCTTTTTCATGATCCAACACTATCGAATCATGCACAGCTTGGGGCATATATGGCGCTTTGCAACAAAATATCAGAGGATCAAATTATTGAGATTATTGTACTAGAAATCATATTAAAACATCACGGACATTTAACAAATTTTATGTATACTGGCGAAGAACCCTTTGTTTTGTTGGATGAAGATAAGATAGAAAAATTGTCAAGACAATTATCAAATCTCTCTTTATCACTTTACGAAAAAATTATTGAGCCTCATCATCTCATAGTAAATTTTGATAAATGGGAAAATATAAAAAATAAATTTTCCTCGCTACGTTCACTTGAAAAAATAAAAGAATTATTAAAACAAAAAACAAATAAATATTTCTTTTTACAACATTTTTTATATTCTTTATTGCTTTCCGCAGATAAAGGTGATATGATGTTGGCCAAGGATGAGGATACATCGCATTTTATTAAAGAAAATATCGCGTTGCCAGTTGATATTATTGATAAATTCAAAAAAAATGAATTTAAAGATACAATCAAAAAACCGATTGATTATGAACGAGAAAAAGCGTATCAAAATATTGTTAACAATTGTATTAAATATTTTGATAAAAATTTTTACTCTATTACACTTCCTACGGGTTTAGGTAAAACTTTTAGTGCATATAATGCTGCAATACGGTTGCAGGAAAGTTATAAAAAGCAGACTGGAATAATTCCAAGAATTATTTATTGTTTGCCTTTTACATCCATAATTGATCAAAATGCCGAGATAATAAGTTCAATATTTAAGAATGAAGGATTATCCGAAACATTGATAGCTAAACATCATTATTTGTCTGACTTTAATGATAAATATGATAAAACAGAACTTACTTTCGAAGCCGGTGAATATTTGACTGAAGGCTGGGAACATGACTTTATTGTTACTACTTTTATTCAGTTATTTGAAAGTATATTCACTAACCGCAATCGTGCTTTAAGAAAATTTCATAATATTACTAATTCGATTGTTATTCTTGATGAAATTCAAAACGTACCACCTATTTATTATGAAGCAATTGAATATGTTTTTACCGGCATGGCTAAATATTTTAATACTAAGTTTATTTTTGTAACAGCTACGCAACCGATAATCTTTTCAGAAACACCGGTATTAGAATTAACAGACCCAACAAAAAAATTAACAAGAATATTTTTTGAAAATCGTGATAGAATAACAATAGATCAAACGTTACTTAAAAAATTTGATTATAAACCTGTAGAAATTGAAAATCTTATTGAACTATTTAAAAGAGATATAGAATCAAATTTCGATAAATCATTTTTATTCATTTTTAATACTATAGCACAATCCCAAATTGTATTTAAACAATTATCTATTTATAATAATTTAGAAGTTTGTGTCTTATACTTATCCGGTTCAATCTTGCCAAGACGCCGTAAACAGATTATCAATCTTATAAAGCGAAACATTAAATATGGTAAACGTCAAATTATTGTATCCACGCAAGTTGTTGAAGCAGGAATAGATATTGATCTTGATATAGTATATAGGGACTTAGCACCTTTGGACTGTATTAATCAATCTGCAGGACGATGTAACCGTAACGGAATCAATAAAAAAGGATTGGTAAAGCTGTTTAACTCCGGAAAATCACAATATATTTATGATAGCACTTTGCTTAATATTACTGAAAAAATCTTGAAAGAATATTCGAAATATTCGTTAATTATTGAAGAAAAGCAATTTTACGAATTAAACCAAAAATATTTTTTAAAAATTCATGAAGCAATGAGCGAATATAGTGATAAATCCAAGGATTTAATAAAAGCAATTAATAACCTTCAATTAGAAAATATTGAAAAAGAGTTTAAACTCATTAAAGAAGAAAACTATTACTATAATGTTTTTATATCATATAACAAATATGCAGTAATGACATGGAGAAAATATATGGAATATTTTAAAATTAAAAATGACTTTGAACGTAAAAAAGCAATTAAAAAGATAAAACCTAAACTAATGCAATATATGACAAGGTTTCCTAAAGTAAATTTTATACCCAGTGAAAAAGATCGTGATAAATTAATTATAAATCTTGAAAACTGGCAGGAGTATTATGATCTAGTTTCAGGATTTAAATTCGGTAATATTGAAAGTAATGTTATTATTTTATAATTTATATATCCTAAAGGTTCTACTAATCCATTGGGTTTTATAACAATACTAAATGCAAAATATAAACACCACTATTATTCGCTTCCCCGAGATTAAACTTGCAACCCGCGATGCCCATAAACTAAGAGGGTATTTCGCTAAAATATTTAAAGAACATTCTCCATTGCTTCATAATCACTTCTTAAATGGTAATTACCGTTATGCCTATCCATTGGTACAGTATAAAGTTATTAATAATATTCCACACCTTGTTGGATTTAATGATGGCGGGCGTCTTCTTGTCGAGCTTTTTCTGAAAATTAAAAAAATAGAAATAAATGGAAAAGAATATCAGGTATTATCAAAAAATATGCAGCAGGTCAGTACAAATATGGCTCAAAACGAACAACTGTATGAATATAAGTTTGAAACTCTCTGGATGGCACTAAATCAGAATAATTATAAAAAGTATACATCACTGTCAGCCAATGAAAAGAGAGAATTTTTAAACATCCAGTTAAGGAATAATATATTGAGTTTTTATAAAGGTGTAGGATATTGGACTGAAGAACAAATTATGGTAAAAGCTTCACTAAAACAAAAACATACTCTTTTTAAAAACAGACAAATGCTTGCTTTTACCGGTGCTTTTGTCACTAATGCTATATTACCTGATTATGCAGGTCTGGGTAAAGCCGTAAGCCGTGGATTTGGGACGGTTCTTAGAAAAATATAATTATTGTTTTATTAATAACCCTAATGGTTTAAAAAAATAAAAATGCAACTTATAGTAGATTCATACGGAGCTTATGTGCATATAAAAGATGAATTGTTTGAAATAAGACTTAAAAATGAAGAAAAAGAAATTAAAAAACATTTTGCCAGCCAGAAAATAAGCACAATTATTTTGAGCAAAGGTGCAGCCATAAGTACAGATGCTATTATTCTTGCAATGAAAAATAATATTGATATTGTGGTGTTGGAATATGACGGTAAACCGGTTGGCCGTTTCTGGCACAGTAAGTTAGGCAGTACAAGTAAAATCCGGAAAAAGCAGCTTGAAGCCAGTCTGAATAATCAGGGCGTATTCTGGATTAAAAAATGGATAACCTCTAAAATATCTAATCAGTCTGAATTTATTACAAGACTTAAAAAACACCGCCCTTCAAGCACAGAATATATTGAAGAAAAAATAAAACAACTAAAAAGCCTGGAAGAAAAAATAATTTCAACAAATGCAGAATTAATACAGAATATTGATGAACAGGTGCGTGGGATTGAAGGAACAGCAGGAAGGATATATTTTGAAACATTAAGTAATTTATTAACCACGCAATATAGGTTTAATGGAAGAAGTTCACGACCAGCAAAAGATCCTTTCAATGCTTTTTTAAATTATACTTATGGTATACTTTACAGCAGGGTTGAAAAGGTATTGATCATTGCAGGGATCGATCCTTATGTTGGTTTTATGCACCGTGATGACTATAACCAGAAAAGCATGGTTTTTGATTTTATTGAGCCATACCGTATCTATGCTGAAGAGACGGTTTTCAAACTATTTTCCGCTAAAAAAATAAAGGACAGCCATTGTGATAAAATTACCAATGGCTATTCATTGAATACTGAAGGAAAACAAATGTTAGTACAACATTTTTTCAAATTTTTTGAAGAAGAAAAAATAAAATATAAAGGGCGTCACCAGGTTAGGGCAAATATTATGCAACTGGATGCCCATGAATTCGCTAACATTTTATTAAAAAATTAAAATATGATTGCCTGGGTAATTTATGATATAAAGAATGATAAAATAAGAAACCATGTAGCCAAGAATTGTAAGCTGGCTGGACTATACAGAGTTCAGAAATCAGTATTTCTGGGCACTTTAGAAGAAAATGAAAAAGATACGCTTGAATTAAAAATAACTGAATTGATAAAACCAGATGAAGATTCGGTATATATTTTCCCAATGAATAAAAGTGAATTAAAACAAACAGTATTGCTAGGTCAGGCATTTGACAAAAAATTAGTAACCGACGAGGTAAAAGCATTATTTATATAAATCCAGACCATCTTAAATTAAAATGTCAATTACACCTTCACATATAATAGAATATTTGTATTGTCCCCGTTTTACATATTTTGAATATGTTTTATGCATTCCGCAATACGAAGAAAAATTCTACAAAGTGGAACAGGGAAGAAAAATACATGAACTAAAGACTCTACAAAACAAAGAATATTTTAGAAAAAGAATAGGTGTAAAAGCTAAATATACCGATCAATACCTTACAAATAAAATACTCAGGGGACAAATTGATGAAGTTGTGGAGTTGCAAGATGATACAATGGCTCCCATTGATTATAAATTTGCAGTTTTTAATGAAAGAATATATGAAACCTATAAAACACAAATATTCTGTTATGCAGTATTAATTGAAGATAATTTTAATAAACAAGTTAATAAGGGATTCCTTGTATACACAAGGAGTAAAAACAAGTTGGTTGAAGTTCCTATAAATTCTAAGGATAAAGCAAATATAAGGTTTGTAGCAGAAAATGTAACAGAAATAATTGATAAAAACATATATCCTAAATCTACAAAATTTAAAAAAAGATGTTTAAATTGCACTTATAGGAATATTTGCATTCAATAATGCCGGTATACAATTTATTTTATGAATTTAAAAAAATGAGCGTAATTACCAGAATATCAATAGAGTATTTTTACGGAAAAATATCTAAAATTAGTAATTTCAGGTTCTTTGACATGCTGAAAAAAGAAAAAGTAATAGAATTGAATTTTTGTCTTTTTTGTTTAATTTTAGGAGATTGCAGTATTACACGGATTTAAGACCGACTTCCAGAAAAACAAGGATTGAAACAAAAAATGGCAGCAGGATACACAACATCGTTGTTAGATTTAAGACCGACTTCCAGAAAAACAAGGATTGAAACCTTCTATAAGTTC
>CAZFQS010000037.1:0-24444 GCA_964521285.1 uncultured Bacteroidales bacterium
ATTAACACTTGCAAATTAGTAAATAACTTTTAATATTGTAATTTTGTCATATATTTTTCATATGGCATAAAATACTAAATTATTTGACATTTAGAGATTTAATAGGGGATTGAGGTTTTATCAGGTAAATTTTTAAAAATAAGTCAGTCAATTTTACAGTCTATGGAAATTCAAAAAATTAAACAAAGATATGACATAATTGGAAATTCAGCCGGATTGAACAGGGCTATTGATATTGCTGTACAGGTAGCTCCTACAGATTTATCAGTTTTGATATCAGGTGAAAGCGGAGTAGGTAAAGAGGTATTTCCACAAATAATTCATCAGTACAGTTCGAGAAAACATGGGACCTATATAGCTGTCAATTGCGGAGCTATTCCTGAAGGAACAATAGACTCAGAATTATTTGGTCACGAAAGAGGTTCCTTTACAGGAGCAATTGATAGCAGAAAAGGATATTTCGAAGTTGCCAACGGAGGAACAATATTTCTGGATGAAGTTGCCGAACTCCCGCTTTCTACTCAAGTCAGATTACTGCGTGTTCTTGAAACAGGTGAATTTTTAAAAGTAGGATCGTCAAAAGTTATTAAAACCAATGTAAGAGTTATTGCTGCGACAAATATTGATATTCTCGCAGCAATTCAGCACGGTAAGTTTCGTGAAGATTTATATTACAGGCTAAATACTGTGCCGTTTGAAATACCTCCATTAAGAAGCAGAAAAGAAGACATCCTGCTGTTGTTCAGAAAATTTGCATCGGATTTTGCAGAAAGAAACCGTATGCCTGCCATAACTCTCAGTGAAGATGCACGTATTATGTTACAGAATTACAGGTGGCCCGGAAATATCAGGCAGTTAAAAAATATTACCGAACAAATTTCCGTTATTGAACAAAATCGTGAAATAGATGATCAAATATTGCGCAAATACCTGCCGGATTATTTTGAGTCAAAACTTCCTGTTGTTTACGATGCAGTTGATAAAAAGACATTTGCTTCTGAGCGTGAGATTTTGTACAGCATACTTTTTGATATGAAAAATGACGTAAATGACTTAAAAAAGCTTGTACTTGAAATAATGCAAAAAGGATCAGAAAATGCCGAAATTCAACAGGATAATGCTCAAATTATTGAGAAGCTTTATCAAAGCGTTGAGCCGGCAACTCAGGAAGAGAAACCAGATAAGAAATTCGAAATAGGCAGGCCAAAAGATGATATTATACAGGATACAGAAGAGATAATTGAAGAATCATTGTCATTGGAAGAAAAAGAAAAAGAATTAATTAAAAAAGCATTAAGCAAGCATAACGGTAAAAGAAAATATGCAGCCGGGGAGCTTGGTATCTCGGAACGAACTCTATATAGAAAAATAAAAGAATATGATATTCAATAAAAAGGATTTTTAGCATTAAATATTCAGTCATGTTCAGCAGACATAAGATATTTTTCATTTTAATAATTAGTCTCATATCATTTTGTGCATGTACATTCAGGCTGGGCTCTTTATCTTTAGGTTATTCTATGAAGGGAGCTACCACAACTGGTTTAAAAACTGTGTCGGTACAATATGTTGAAAATCGTGTTTTGGAAAACAATGGGGGCATTGTTCAACCCGGATTCAGCCAGGAATTTACAGATGCTCTGAAAGATTATATACAGTCCAATACCAATCTGATATTAATAAATGGTATAGGAGATGCTGATTTTGAAGGCGAGATTATTACCTTTGATCAAAGACCCGTTTCCATAACAGCAGATGATATAGCAGCACAGAATAGATTTACTATCGCTGTTAAAATAAAATATACTAATACAGTAAATTCTGAACTGGACTTTGAATCGAACTTCTCCAGATATGAAAATTATTCAAGCAGCATGACATTTGAAGATGCTCAGAATAATTATTCCAAAGATATAGTTGATTTAATAATTGAAGATATATTTAACAGGGCATTTGTAAACTGGTAATTTAGATTTGGGCATTAGAATTCTTGCATTAATGGAAAGAGAGAATTTAATAAAATATTTAAATAATCCTGAGAATCTTGATAATGAGACTGTTAATTTTATAACTAAGCTTACAGATCAATATCCGTATTTCCAGACAGCCCATTTATTAACTGTAAAAAATTTGTATCTGATAAATAGCGAAGATTTTATCTCAAAATTAAATCTGGCTGCTGCATATATTACCGATCGACGAATACTTTATGAACTAATTCATCCACTTGATTTAAGTGAAGATAGTTTTTTAGACAGGGATATTAAAGAAACAGGAAGGACAGGTAAAAAATATAAAGGTACACTAAAGGAAAATATTGATGATACTATATCTTCACAACTCATTGAAATAAAGAAACATAGTCATAGAGAAATGGAGCTGGTTCCTGAAATATCAATTGATGTCAGGAAAGAATATGGTGAAGGAATTGAACTTGATGATATCGTCTTTGGTTTAGATAGTTCTGAAATATTGGAAATAGAACCTAAAGTTGAGAAGAGTGAAGATTTGGATATAGAAATTGAGGAAGACTATTCTGAAGATCTCACTGTAAAAGATGACAGCGGCCTGTTAGAAATGGATGAGAATGCAGAAGATTTTGATAGTAAGGATATTTATGCAGGGGTTTTACAAGATTCCTGGGAAGAATCAACTGAGAATGATAAATTAACTGATTATGGGGGAGCAAAATTTGAGATTGTCGATGAAGAGAGGAAAGAAAAGGGAGAAAAAAAGGAGCCTGCGACAGTTGGTAAGTTTGTTTCAATTGATGAAGAAACCTTCAGTTTGATAAGGCACAGTAAGGAAGAAAAAGAAATCACTAACGGTGAATTAATTGACAGATTTATCAGAGGTGAGCCAAAAATAATACCTGATAAAGAAAAAGTGAGTAGCAATGATATATCAGATGAAAGTATCAAAGAAAATGAGGGATATATAACTGATACACTCGCAAAAATATATGTGAAGCAAGGTTATTATTCCAAGGCTATCTTTGCTTATGAAAAATTAATTTTGAAATATCCGGAAAAAAGTAGTTACTTTGCGGGTCAAATAAATGAAATAAAGAAGATTATTAACAATTTATAATTATTTAAGGATATGTATGGGTTGATAGCTGTGTTAATAGTGATTGCTTGTATTTTGTTGGTTTTAGTCGTTCTCGTTCAAAGCTCGAAAGGCGGGGGTTTAGTAGCTAATTTTTCAGCCTCAAGCCAGATAATGGGTGTAAGAAAAACTGCAGATTTCCTTGAAAAAGCAACCTGGACATTAGCCAGTTCTTTATTACTGTTAAGTCTGTTAGCAAGCGTAGCTGTTCCAAGACAAAGAGATGAAGCGGCCAGATCCAGAATAGAAAATCAGGTGGATAACGCTATTGATCCTGATAGACTTTCCGGTTTTCCTACAACGGTGCCTGAAAAACCAGGTTCACAGGAAGATAACTTAAATGAGTAAGTGAGGGTTAATATTTTCTTGATTATATAAAACTTTATCTGATTTCAGGTGTCAGTATGTCATATTTACTGACACTTATTTGTTATAAGGATTTTTGGTTAAAATGCCAGATTATCGGCAATTTCGGAAGAATTATCTTTATATCGTTTATAATATTATAGATTTTATACTGAAAATATGACAATTAAAAACTCTAAAATATATACTTATTTTATTTGGCATAGAATATGTTAGGGAACAATTCGAAAATTGAAAAATATAATGTTTAACTAAAAATTAATATTAAAATGTCTGAAGTAAAAATTAAACCTTTGGCTGACAGGGTACTAATTAAACCTGAGGAAGCAGAAGATAAAACCGCCAGTGGTATTATTATTCCTGATTCTGCAAAGGAAAAACCACAACGGGGAACTGTTATAGCTGCCGGACCTGGCACAAAAGACGAAAAAATGGAAGTAAAAGTCGGAGATTCTGTTTTATATGGTAAATATTCCGGAACAGAACTAAATTTCGATGGCAAGGATTATCTGATAATGAAACAATCCGATATTCTGGCTATAATATAAGTTATAAAATATAAAAAAAATTAGTTTCTAACCTAAAAGGATATAATAAGCAAAAAAATTAATAAAAATGGCAAAAGAATTAAAATTTAATATTGAAGCTCGTGACCTGCTTAAAAAAGGTGTTGATGAGCTGACAGATGCAGTAAAAATTACCCTGGGTCCTAAAGGGCGTAATGTTATTTTAGAAAAAAAGTTCGGATCTCCAACAGTAACTAAAGATGGTGTTACGGTAGCCAAGGAAATTGAACTTGAAGGTCACTTTGAAAATGTTGGAGCACAATTAGTTAAGGATGTAGCATCAAAGACTAATGATGATGCAGGTGATGGCACAACAACTGCTACCGTCTTGGCACAGTCTATAGTAACAGTCGGATTAAAGAATGTTACAGCAGGGGCAAACCCGATGGATTTAAAAAGAGGTATTGATAAAGCAGTAAAGGTAGTAGTTGAAGAATTGAAAAGGCAGTCACAGTCTATAGGTGAAGATATCGAAAAGATTGAGCAGGTTGCCGCAATTTCTGCTAATAATGATGCGGAGATAGGTAAATTAGTTGCCAGTGCAATGGAAAAAGTAAAAAAAGAGGGTGTGATAACTGTTGAAGAAGCCAAAACTGCTGAAACGAGCGTTGAAGTTGTTGAGGGAATGCAGTTTGACAGGGGATATATATCTCCGTACTTTATAACTGATACCGATAAGATGGAAGCTGTTCTGGAAAATCCATATGTACTTCTGTCTGATAAGAAAATATCAACCATGAAGGATCTGCTTCCTATATTAGAACCTGTTGCCCAATCAGGTCACCCCATGTTAATTATTGCTGAAGATGTTGATGGAGAAGCATTAGCAACATTGGTAGTAAATAAATTAAGAGGGTCATTAAAAATTGCTGCAGTTAAGGCTCCCGGATTTGGAGACAGAAGGA
Organism: uncultured Bacteroidales bacterium; assembly: GCA_964521285.1. GTDB lineage: Bacteria > Bacteroidota > Bacteroidia > Bacteroidales > UBA10428. The sequence continues at coordinate 4,946 of CAZFQS010000037.1, forward strand.
AAGAAATGCTGGAAGATATTGCAATATTAACCGGTGGAGTCGTTATTGCTGAAGAAAAGGGGCTGACTCTCGAAGGAGCAAAACTTGATATGCTCGGAACAGCAGAAAAGATAGTCATAGACAAGGAGAATACTACTATTGTGAACGGGGCTGGTGATAAAGCCAACATTGATGGCAGGGTAAAACAAATTAAAGCCCAGATAGAAACAACAACTTCTGATTATGATAAAGAAAAGCTTCAGGAAAGACTGGCTAAACTGGCAGGAGGAGTTGCAGTTCTTTATGTAGGTGCTGCATCAGAGGCTGAAATGAAAGAAAAGAAAGCACGTGTCGAAGATGCATTAAGTGCCACAAGGGCTGCTGTTGAGGAAGGGATAATTCCCGGAGGAGGAGTAGGTTATATCCGTGCAATTAACAAGCTTAATAAGATGAAAGCAGATAATGAAGATCAGAATACTGGTATTGCTATTGTGAGAAGGGCACTTGAAGAACCTCTTCGTCAGATAGTTGAAAATGCCGGTCTTGAAGGCTCCGTAGTAGTGCAGAAGATTAAGGAGGGCAAGGACGATTTTGGATATAATGCGCAGACTAATAAATATGAGAATCTCTTACAGGCAGGAGTTATCGATCCCACCAAAGTAGCAAGAATAGCTCTGGAAAATGCTGCTTCAATAGCAGGTATATTCCTGACTACTGAATGTGTTGTTGCTGAAAAACCTGAAGACGAGAAACAGCAACCTATGCCAGGTGGAGGACCAGGAATGGGAGGTATGATGTAATAAATTGAAGAAATAAATTTAAGATCCCCTTTCAATTTTGTTGAAAGGGGATTTTTTATTTAAATATCAGTAAATCCTGTCATCTTCATCTACCATTGGAACAAATCTCACAGGCAGGACTGATGTCTGTTTTAATGCTCCTTTTTTCTTGGTTAATAATACTAACTCCTGAACATATCTTTCTCCTACCGGGATGATCATTCTACCGCCTTCTTTTAATTGATCCTTAAGCGGATCAGGGATATGGGTGGGGGCGCATGTAACAATTATTGCATCAAATGGACTGTATTCAGACCATCCTTCGTAACCATCGCCAATCTTAACTTTAATATTTGAATATCCTAATTTCTTAAATAGTTGAGCGGCCCTGGTTCCAAGTTCTTCAACTATTTCAATAGTATAAACTGAATCGCAGATCTCAGCCAGTATTGCAGCCTGATAGCCTGAACCGGTACCTACTTCCAGAACTTTTGAGCTTTCGTCAAGATTTAATATCTCAGTCATAAATGCAACTATATAGGGCTGGGAGATGGTCTGTCCGTAACCGATTGGTAAGGGATAATCTCCGTAAGCATGTTGAATATGGTTCTCAGGTACAAATAAATGACGTTCTACTTTTCTCATGGCTCCAATAACTTTTTTATCTGAAATTCCCCTGGAAATAATCTGCGTTGTTACCATATTCTCACGCAATTCCTTAAACCTGTCAATCTGTGGTTGTGAGCGTCCGCAACCTAATATAAGGATTAAAAAACTGAAGATAATGCACCTGGCCATAGAAGGCATAGGAAAGCATTGTTTAACAGCTTTCATATAATTAAGAATTAAGTTTTAGTTTAAAGACTATTAATATATTACAAAATCAATCACTTCTGTGGATTCATTTCCCAATTTATCCTGCGCCCTGATTTTAACGGTGTACATTCCCTCGGAAGTAAAATCTCTAATTAAACCAGCATACTTCTTTTCCGGACTATCATTGATTGAATAATACATTTCATTAAACCCGACGACATTATCAGTGGAGGAGAGAAACAGAACAACATGATTCGGATAACTGTTCAGGATTATTCCGTTTATATCTTTTTTCTCACCAGGTAATGTGCTGAAACGTGAATATAACTCAGGTCCTGTTTTATCCAGGATAACCGTAAAATCCGATATATTAGTATTATCTACATTATCGTAGGCTGTAACTTTAATAATATGATGGCCTTCTTCATTTATAGAGAAAGGTTCATCAAATATTTTTGTTTCATCATCATCCACAACATATTCAATTTTATTTACTCCGGACTCAGTATCATTGGCTTTAAGATATACTGTTGTTTTGTTATTAATGTATACTGTATCTTTCATCACGAAGGTCGGGCCATAAAAACCATATGAAATAGAGGGGCCTGATAAATCAACATAAGGAATAGTGGTTTTGCTCCCTTTTTCCAGTGATTCGGTTTTATTGTTTACATTATCAAGGGCATATGCTTTAACTATCAGGTTTCCCGTAACATTGGACAGAAAAAAAGGTTTTTCATACTTTTGAAATTCACTATTGTTGATGGAATAAAATACTTCTTTAACCCCAGCCTTGTTATCAAATGTAGTTAACTTAAGCTGGCTTCTTCCCGAAGAATATTCCCTGCCGCCGGCAAAAAAACTTTTCCCGATAATTTCCTGAACAATTGTTGGCGGTGTTTTGTCAATGTAAAAATCAAATACATTTTCAGCTTCCGTATTGTTAACCTTATCTGCTGAATAGTAAGTTAATTTATGGTCCCCCTGCGTTAATAAGGCAGCTCTTAACGGACTTGCATATTCTTTAACAGGTCCGTCATCGAGCTTATAATAGATCGCTTTAATACCAATGCCTTTATCATCAGCTGTAAGTATTATCAGTGATTTGCCGGAAATAATATTTTCATATTTATCCTGTGAAATTTGCATTGTTGTTTTTGGGCTTGTTTTATCCAGCATAATATTTACTGATTGCACTGTTTCAGCATTACCTACATTATCTGCAGCATAGTATTTTAACATGTACTCTTTTTCCTGATCAATAACAATTGGTGAATTATAAACCTGAAAATTTTCTCCATTAGTGGAATAATATATATTTTCAACTCCTGACATCTTATCAGCAGCTTTAAGAGTTATTTCACCTTTGGTGCTTATAAATATTGTTTCGCGTGTTTTGTAAATTGAAACTTCACCGTAATCAATAGAGGTAACAGGAGGTTTACTATCGGCATATATCTCAAATATTATATCCTCTCTGGGGTATACAGGTTTAAGTGTTGCAGTGTCCACAATCCATGGGGAGCGAAAAGTATTATACCCTTCAGTATCCAGGTATAGAGGATTTGAAAATTTTTTTGTCACTTCACTTTTTAATAAATAGCTCTCTGAATTTTCAGCCGGGGAATTGGCCATCCTCAGATAAATAGGTAGTGATTTATGTATAAACATTCTGCCTTCAGGAGATATATAAATTCTTTTTTCATGTTTTAACTGTTCCTGGCCAAATAAACAGAATTGACTAATGGAAATAACGACTAATAAAAAGGATATTTTTTTCATAGCCACCTTGCTTTTTATTTAGATTTTAAGATACAAAAAAAAATATTATAAAAAAACAAGTTTATTGAACATCCCTGCACAGTGATTTATTATGGAACGCAAATCCTGCAGCTATAATTTCTTAACAAAATCAATATTCCTCTTCAGCCCTGAATATTTTATTCTTTCAACGATTGAGTTTTTAAATATCTTATTGTAATTATTTTCGCTAAGATCATACCAGTTCTGTTTTGTCATTTCCAGTAATTCCGGTACAGGCTCGAATTCCGGGACCTTATGATTTTCGGCATTTTCGTTATATGGACAAATATCCTGGCAAATATCGCAGCCATATATTTGATTATTAAATTTTTTCTTATATTTTTCCGGGATAGTACCTTTGTATTCGATAGTCAGATAAGAAATGCATTTTCGGGCATCAATAACTTTCGGACTTATTATTGCACTGGTAGGACAAGCTGTTACGCACTTGGTACACGTATCGCACGATTCGTTGATCTGGTTATCATAATGAAGTTCCGAATCTATAATAAGCATTCCTATAAATACAAATGAGCCATGAACAGGGGAAATCAAATTTGAATTTTTTCCTGTCCATCCCAGCCCTGCTTTAACTGCCCATGCGCGCTCCAACACAGGAGCAGAATCCACAAAAACCCGTCCCTTAATATTATTTGTTTTACTGTTAATGAATTTCAATAATTGATATAATTTCCCTTTTATGACTAAATGATAATCTTTACCATAAGCATATCTTGAAATTACCGGGGCATTTTTGTCTTTTTGTGATTTATCAGTATAGTAGTTTAATAAAACCACGATTACTGATTTTGCGTCTTTAACAAGGTTTGCCGGATCAACTCTTTTATAAAAATAGTTCTCCATATACTTCATATCACCATGCATTTTTGAGTCCAGCCAATGTTTAAGATGCCTGGCTTCTTCTTCAAGATATTCAGCCTTGGCTATACCGCAAGCATCAAAGCCAAGTTGCTTTGTTTCAGATTTGATCATTTCTGAAAGTTTTTGCTTTGATACCATTTCAATAAATTCGGAATGAAAAATCAGGGTATGTTAAGGATTTATAAGCAGAGATAAGTGTGAATTTATAAATTTTAAGAAAGATGCTAAAGTTTTTTCTTTATTTCAGTTACTTCATATCCTTCAATTATGTCACCGACTTTCAGGTCATTGTAATTTTCAATATTAAGTCCGCATTCAAGACCACTTACTACTTCGCTAGCATCTTCCTTAAATCGTCTTAATGAACCCAGCTTACCAGTATGAACAACAATACCTTCCCGAATAACACGCACTTTAGTATCTCTTTTTATTTTACCTTCTTTTACTTTACAACCTGCTACTGTACCAATTTTTGAAATTTTAAAAACCTCCGATATTTCAAGAGTAGCAAAAATTTCTTCTCTTATTTCGGGAGATAACATGCCTTCCATAGCAGCCTTAATTTCATTTATAGCATCATAAATGATTGAATATAATCTGACATCAATCTGTTCTTTTTCTGCCAGCTTGCGGGCCTGCATTGAAGGACGAACCTGGAATCCGACAATTATAGCATTTGAAGCTGCAGCTAACAGAATATCTCCTTCTGAGATTTGGCCTACAGCTTTATGAATAATATTTAACTGTATTTCTTCAGTTGATAAATTAATTAATGAGTCAGAAAGGGCCTCAACAGAACCGTCTACATCTCCCTTGACTATGATATTAAGCTCCTGGAAATTTCCAATTGCTATTCTTCTGCCAATTTCATCGAGAGTTATATGTTTTTGAGTTCTTAATTCCTGTTCTCTTTGCAATTGTTCCCTTTTGTTTGCAATTTCCTTTACCTCTCTCTCGCTTTTCATCACATTAAATTTATCTCCTGCCTGAGGTGCTCCATCCAGACCAAGAATAAGGGCAGGTGTAGCAGGGCCTGTTTCACGCACTTGTTTCCCTCGTTCATTATACATCGATTTAACTCTTCCGGAATGAGTACCGGCAAGTACCATATCTCCGACTTTCAGTGTTCCTCCCTGTACGAGGACAGTAGCAATATAACCCCTGCCTTTATCAAGTGAGGATTCAATTACAGTTCCAACAGCTCTTTTATTAGGATTTGCAACAAGCTCCAGCATTTCTGCCTCCAGCAAAACTTTTTCCAGCAATTCATCAATATTAATACCGTTTTTTGCTGAAATCTCTTGTGATTGATATTTTCCTCCCCAGTCTTCAACCAGAATTTTCATATTGGCTAATTCTTCTTTAATTTTTTCAGAATTAGCTGATGGTTTGTCGATTTTGTTTATTGCAAATATCATAGGTACGCCGGCAGCCTGAGCGTGATTTATAGCTTCTACTGTCTGTGGTTTAACACCGTCGTCTGCTGCGATAACAATAATAGCCACATCGGTAATTTGTGCACCACGTGCCCGCATAGCAGTAAATGCCTCATGCCCTGGTGTATCAAGGAAAGTTATTTGTCTTCCATCATTAAGTTCCACACTATATGCTCCAATATGCTGGGTAATACCACCTGCCTCACCACCAATAACATTTGTATTTCTTATATAATCAAGGAGCTTGGTTTTTCCGTGGTCAACATGCCCCATTACTGTCACAATAGGAGGCCTTGGCTGCAAATCTTCCTTTTTATCACTGCCTTCCTCACGTATTGCTTCCTGTATATCGATAGTAGTAAATTCAAACTTATAATTAAACTCATCAGCGACTAATGACATTGTTTCAGCATCAAGCCTTTGATTTATTGAAACAAACAAACCAAGGCTCATACAGGTTGAAATAACATCATTTGCAGGAACATTCATCATTTTTGCCAGTTCATTTACAGTGATAAATTCTGTTACTTTGATTATATTCTTTTTTTGTTCCTGTTTTTCTATTTCTTCCTGCATTTTCTGGCTAATGGCTTCTCTTTTTTCGCGGCGATATTTTGCTCCCTTTGATTTTCCTTTGGTAGTTAACCTGGCAAGTGTATCTTTAATTTGTTTCTGAACATCCTCCTCGCTAATTTCGTGTTTAAATATCGGTTTCTTTTTCTTCTTCTTTTGTTTACCTTTTTGAATATCTTCAATCTCCCTCTCTTCTTTATCTTTTTCAAATATTATAAGTTCCTTTTCTTTTTTTATTCTTTTTCTCTTTTTCTTTTTTTCAATCATCAGCGAATCTTCGGGATATATAACCTTGTCTTCTTTAATAGCAGTATCTAAATCTTCTGATGAAATATAATCAAGACTTATATCTCTTTTTTCATCTTCTTTCTTTATATATAGCTTTTCATCCTTTGTAATTTCTTCCGGTACCTCTTTTTCTTCTTTAGCTTTTTTTGCAGATAATTGTTTTTGTGCCAGTCTTTCTCTTCGTTCTGCATCTTTTTGCTCTTTTGTTTTCTTGGGAGGCCTTGTCCTTTGATTCATAGATTCCAGGTCAATCTTACCCAGTACTTTTACCTCAACTTCTTTTTTCTCAGGTCTTAATATTATGTCTTCTTCAACCTCATGAGCTTCTGGTTTACTTTCTTCTATTCCGGTATCACCCTTAGTTTTTTCGGGTTGTTCGGGTACTGCAGGTGCTTTTTTCTTTACGGATTTATCCAGTTCTTTTTCCTCTGCTTTTTCAGCGGCAGATTTCTTCTCTTTAACCTGTTCATCGACATCTATTTTTCCTACAATATTTATATTAATTCGTTTGTCCTTTTCAATTAATTTTTCTGTATCAGTTTCATATGATGCTGAGGATGAACTGGTATCTTTGATAAAAACCTCGTCCATTTCTTCCTGAGTATCTTTATCCTGTTCAACCTGTATGTCATTTATTGAAACAGATTCTTGTCTTTCCCTCAAATGCCTAAGAGTAACTCTTTCCGATTCCTTTTTTATATCAAGATCAGAACTATATTCCTTCAACAACATCTCATACTGCTCGGGCGTAACTTTTGTGTTAGGATCAGACTGAATTTTAATCCCTTTATTATGTAAAAATTCAACAATTGTTGAAATTCCTACGTTGAACTCCCTGGCTATTTTACTAAGTCTTGTAATTTTGATATCTGTCATACTTAGTTAAAATAATTTTATATTTAAGCTGCAATTTGAGAATTTAGCTAAATTATAACTATTACAACAAATTATTCAAATTCAGCCTTTAAAATATTAATTACTTCTTTGATGGTTTCTTCTTCTAAATCTGTTCTTTTCACAAGATCTTCAACGCTTAAATCCAGTACACTTTTAGCTGTATCACAGCCAATAGCCTTTAATTCATCAATAATCCATCCCTCAATCTCATCGGCAAATTCTTCTAAATTGACATCTTCATCGTCTTCAATTTCAATTTCTCTATAAACATCAATTTCATAACCTGTGAGCTGACTTGCTAACTTGATATTCAGACCGCCTTTGCCAATTGCAAGAGAAACCTCATTAGGTTTTAAATAAACTTCAGCCTGTTTTTTTTCATCATCAATTTTAATTGAAGATATTTTTGCAGGGTTAAGAGCCCTTGTTATATATAATTGAATGTTTGTTGTAAAGTTTATTACATCTATATTCTCATTCTTTAGCTCTCTGACAATACCATGTATTCTTGAGCCTTTCATGCCAACACAGGCTCCCACGGGGTCAATTCTTTCATCATATGATTCAACAGCTATTTTTGCTCTTTCACCCGGTATACGTACAATCTTTTTAATCGTAATAAGTCCGTCAAATATTTCAGGAACTTCAAGTTCAAAAAGCCTTTCCAGAAAAACAGGTGATGTTCTGGATAAAATTATTAAAGGATTATTATTCATTTCAACCTTAATAACAACACCCCTGATAGTGTCACCTTTCCTAAAATAATCAGATGGTATTTGCTCAGTCTTTGGAAGTATAAGTTCATTTCCTTCTTCATCAAGAACCAGAATTTCTTTCTTCCAGACCTGATAAACTTCGCCGGTAACAATATCTCCTATTTTATTCCTGTATTTTTCGTAAACATTATTCTTTTCAAGGTCAAGTATGCGAGATGTAAGATTCTGCCTGAGTGCCAGGATCGCTCTTCTGCCAAAATGAGCTAACTTGACTTCATCCGTAACATCTTCACCAATCTCATAATCTTTATCAATTTTTTTTGCCTCTGACAAGGCAATCTGCAAATTAGTATCTTCTACCTTATCATCTTCAACAACTTCCCTGTTTCTCCAGATTTCAAAATCACCCTTGTCTATATTAATAATTATATCAAAATTATCTGAGGTCCCATACATCCTCATCAGCATACTTCTGAAAACATCTTCAAGCACGCTCATCATAGTTGCCCTGTCAATATTTTTAAGTTCCTTGAATTCCGAAAAGGTATCAATTAGATCAATATTTTCCATATCCCAAAAATTTTAATTAAATGACACAATAATTTTAGCTGATTTGATATCAGTAAAATCAAATACGTAATCCTTTGCTACATGCTCTCTTTTCCTGCCCTGTTTATTCTTTACTGTAACTTCTGATTTTATTTGAATACCATTTCTAAATACCTTCGTTAATCTGCCAGTTTTTCTAATACCATCTTTTGTAATTATATCCAGGTATCTTCCCAGATTTTTTTCATACTGCAAAGGCAATATTAAAGATTTATTCAACCCTGGTGAAGATACTTCCAAAACATAATCATCAATATGTTTGTTCAATTTCTCTTTAATCATAAAACTCAATTTTGCACATTCTTCTATAGTTACTCCTTTCATGCTGTCAATAAAAACATTTATCTTATTAGAAGAACTTATTTTTAAATCAACAAGAAATAAATTTCTGTTCTTTATTTCGTTATTGATTATGCTTTTTATATACCCTTCGCTTATCATTAAAATTAATTACAACAAAATAGGGGACTCTTGTCCCCTATAAATCAAATCCTTCATATTCCTATGCAAAGCTAACAATAATAGTTCAATTGACAAAATAACTTGTTCATAATTTAATGTTTTGAAAGAATTTGTGATTTTTGTACTTATTTTTAAGGTCAATTATTATAAACAAACAAATCGTGAAATATTCACCTGCCAATAAAAGAAAAATCATTAACGATCCGGTACACGGATTTATTAAGATACCTTCGGCTCTTATCTATGATATTATTGAACATCCTTTTTTTCAGCGCTTAAGAAGAATAAAACAATTGGGACTGACAAGCTATGTATATCCCGGAGCTACTCATACCCGTTTCCAGCACGCTTTAGGCGCAGCTCATTTAATGGGCATGGCCATTCAAAATATACGCTTAAAAGGATTAGAGATAACTGAAGAAGAAGCCGAGGCAGCTACTATAGCTATTTTATTGCATGATATAGGTCACGGCCCTTTCTCTCATGCCTTAGAGCAAAGTATTATTGAGAACTTTACTCATGAAGATATTTCTGCATTATTAATGGATAAACTGAATGAAGAGTTTGGGGGAAAGCTGGATTTGGCGCTCAGAATATTTAATAATAAATACCATAAAAAGTTTCTGCATCAACTGGTATCGAGTCAGCTTGATATGGACAGACTGGACTATCTTAAGAGAGACAGTTTTTATACAGGAGTTTCTGAAGGTGTGATAGGTTCTGACAGAATTATTAAAATGCTAAATGTTGTCGATGATAACCTTGTTGTTGAGGCAAAAGGTATTTATTCCATAGAGAATTTCCTGATAGCCAGAAGACTCATGTTCTGGCAGGTTTATTTGCATAAAACAGTGTTAGCAGCCGAGAATCTTGTAGTTAAAGTATTGCAGCGGGCAAAATATGTTGCCTCCCATGATAGTGATCTATTTGCTGTGAACGGCCTTAAATACTTTTTTAAAAATAGTATTACCCGGGAGAATCTATCCCGGGGTAAAAATGAGATAATAAGCAATTTTGTGAATTTGGATGATAATGATATAATTACATCAGTTAAAGTGTGGCATAACCATCCTGATAAAGTACTCTCTACTCTCTCCGGTAATTTGATTAACAGAAAGCTTCCTAAAATTATTATTCAGGATCAGCCTTTTAAGAAAAATTATCTGGATAACCTAATCAAACGATCAGCAAAAATTCATAACTGGCATATTGAAGATGTTGATTATTATATATTTACTGGTAGTATATCTAACAAAGCATACAGTGAACTTGATGATAAAATTAAGATATTGTATAATACAGGGGAAACTAAAGATATTGTTGATGCATCGGATATTTTTAATGTTTCTGTTTTATCAAAGATTGTAAAGAAGTATTTTTTATGCTTTCCTGATTTTGTAATGTAAGGGAAGTACATCAATATAAATAACCTGATATAATGGATCTTAGTTAAATCAGAACTCTTTATTATAAGTTACAGTAATAAATTTCAATATTTATGTTTGAGTTTGGCATATATTGATTAGTTTTGTGCGCAAACTTTTACTTATGGAATTCACAGCAAAAACAATAGCCGAAATTTTAAACGGAGAAGTTGATGGTAATACGGAAGTAAAAGTATCTGATATTTCAAGAATTGAAGAAGGTAAAACAGGGACTTTGTCATTTCTGGCAAATCCAAAGTATGAAAAATACTTATATACAACACAGTCATCCGTAGTCCTGATTAACAAAGATTTAAAACTCGCAAAAGAGGTAAAAACTACTTTAATCAGGGTTGATGATGCTTATAAGGCATTTGCCTCCCTTTTGGATTTATATGCTCAGGCATTGCCCAAAAAGAAAGGAATTCATGAGATGGCAGCATTAAGCAAAACTGCCAAAATAGGTAAAGAGGTTTATATCGGGGCTTTTGTATTTATTGGCGATAATGTAATAATCGGCGATAACGTAAAAATATATCCTAATGTATATATTGGTGACAATGTAGTTATAAAAAATAATACAACTATTAATCCGGGAGTTAATGTATACCATGACTGTATAATTGGTGCTGGCTGTGTTATTCATTCAGGTGTTGTTATTGGCAGTGATGGTTTTGGTTTTGTACCTGTAAAAGACGATAATTATAAAAAGATTCCTCAACTGGGTAATGTTATCATCGAAGATGATGTTGAAATAGGAGCTAATAGTGCAGTAGACAGGGCAACGATGGGATCCACCATTATAAGGAAAGGCGTGAAATTAGACAATTTCATTCAGATAGCACATAATGTAGAAATAGGAGAGAACACTGTAATAGCTGCACAATCAGGTATAGCAGGATCAACAAAGATTGGAAAGGATTGTATGATAGCTGCGCAAGTTGGTATTGTAGGGCATCTTAAAATAGCTGATAACGTAAAAATAGGGGCCCAATCCGGAGTCACAAACAATATTTATAAGGAGGGAGAGGTAGTTTTAGGATCTCCTGCCCTTAACATACACAACAAAAGACGAGCTGTCGTTATATATAGAAATTTGCCGGAATTACTTAGAAAGATTAATAATCTCGAAAGAGAAATTAAAAAACTGCGTGAAAAAGAAAAATAGAATTTTCTTTTTATCCTGATTTCATATTTTTTTATATATTTCGCAATTAATATTTGCGAATTAATATGTTATAATAATATTTCTATTATAAATGGCGGAAAAGCAAAGAACGATTTTAAAGTCTGCTACAATCAGTGGAAGTGGTCTGCATACAGGAATAAATGTTGAATTAACAATTAAACCCGCCCCAATAAATCATGGATATGTATTTAAGCGTCTGGATCTTGAAGGACAGCCATTGGTCAGAGCTGTAGCTGAGAATGTTGATGCAACTGAAAGAGGGACCTCCCTGAAAGAGATGAATGTTCAGATAATAACCGTTGAACACATACTTGCATCATTATATGGACTGGGTATAGATAACGCATTACTTGAATTAAATGGCCCGGAAGTACCTATTTTGGACGGAAGTTCAAAATATTTCATACAAACAATTCTTGATGCAGGAATAAAAGAACAGGATTCTGAACGTAAATATTTTATATTAAAAGAAAAGGTTTTTTATAAAGACGAAAAAAATGGATTCGAAATTGTTGCATATCCTGATGACAATTTTAGCATGGATGTGCATATCGATTATAATTCTAAAATACTTGGGAATCAATATGCTTCATTAAAAAATATTAACGATTTTAAAAGTGAAATAGCCCAGTGCAGAACCTTTGTATTCTTACATGAGTTAGAGTATCTTCAGAAAAATAACTTAATTAAGGGAGGTGATTTTGATAATGCGATAGTTATTATGGATCGAAAAGTAACACAGGAAGAGCTGGACAGACTGGCCGTGTTATTCAATAAACCTAAAGTTAAAGTTAAGTCTGAAGGAATACTAAATAATGTTGAACTATATTTTAGTAATGAACCGGCAAGACATAAACTGCTAGATTTAGTGGGTGATTTGGCATTACTCGGGGCTCAAATAAAGGGAAGAATAATTGCTAAAAAACCGGGACATTATATTAATACGGAGTTTGTAAAAATACTGAGAAAGGAATTTAAAAAGGAGTTGTCTACACCGACTCCCCCACCATACGATCCTAATAAACCACCGCTATATGATATCAACCAGGTTATGCAAAAATTACCTCATCGACCGCCATTCTTACTGGTAGATAAAATTACATATATGGATAAGTGGACGATCTGTGGAGTCAAAAATTTAACAATGAATGAGTCTTTTTTTAGCGGGCATTTTCCTGATGAACCAATTATGCCAGGTGTTTTACAGCTTGAAGCAATGGCACAGGTCGGGGGTATTTTGTTAATGAGCTTTGTTCCGGATCCGAAAAAATATTCATTATACTTTTTAAAAATTGAGAATGTTAAGTTCAAACAAAAAGTTGAACCTGGTGATACACTGCTTATTAGAATGACCTTAAAAGGACCTGTGAGACGAGGCATTGCACTTACTTACGGACAGGGATTCGTCGGGAATAAATTAGCAATTGAAGCTGATTTTATGGCCCAGATGGTAAGAAAGCCTTAAAAATAATTAACTTTATGCGTTTTACTGGATAAATAAGTATTCTGAAAATTAAATATGCCGGTTTTACTGGCTTTTGAATTTAACTTATGAACTTATGAATAAGCCATTGTCAAATATACACCCCAAGGCAAAAATTGGAAAAAATGTAAAAATAGAATCATTCGTAACTGTAAGCGAAGATGTTGAAATTGGTGAAGGAACATGGATTGGTCCTAATGTAACAATAATGGACGGCGCCAGGATTGGGAAAAATTGTAAAATTTTTCCTTGTGCCGTAATTTCAGCCATTCCCCAGGATTTAAAATTTAAAGGTGAGAAAACTACTGTAACAGTTGGAGATAATACTACAATACGTGAATGTGTAACTATTAACCGCGGAACAGTTACAAAAGGAGAAACAGTAATTGGCAATAACTGTTTGCTTATGGCTTATGTTCATATTGCCCATGATTGTATTATCGCAAATAATGTTATTCTTTCCAATTGCGTTCAAATTGCAGGAGAGGTTGAAATAGATGACTGGGCATATATAGGAGGAATGTCAGTGGCTCATCAATTCTCCAGGGTAGGGAAGCATGTATTTGTTAGCGGTAAAAGCGGAGTCCTTATTGATGTGCCTCCATATATTAAGGCTGCAGGAATACCAGTAGCATACATAGGAATTAATGCTGTTGGATTACGCAGAAGGAATTTTACAAATGATAGAATTAATGAGATACAGGAAATTTACAGAGTAATATACAATAAAGGGATGAATAATTCACAAGCTATTGAATACCTTCAAAATAATTATCAACCCTTTGAAGAAAGAGACGAGATAATTAAGTTTTTTGAAACCTCAAAAAGGGGAATTATAAAAGCACGGCAAGGAGAAAATCTCTTCGGCTAGAATGTTACAGGTATTTATTTTGAAACACCGTCAGTTATTAACTACAATCAGTTTAATTTCAATTCTAAATTCCAAATTATCATTTCAGCCCGTCCCATCCTTGCGATTTGAGTTCAATTAATTTTCCATCACCGGTTATTAGGTTTTTCCCTTCACCTGAATTTGTAATGTGTCCAATAATTGATATTTCCGGATTTTTGGCTGTATCCTCAAACTTATTTAAGGGAACTGTAAATAATAACTCATAATCTTCCCCTCCATTCAGGGCTGCTACTAATGGTTCTATATTAAATTCCTGAGCCATTTTTCTTGTTTCTGAGTTTATCGGAATTTTATCAGAAAATATTTTACATCCTACTTTTGATTCATAACATATATGGAACAACTCTGAAGAAAGACCATCTGAAATATCAATCATAGATGTAGGTTTAATTTTATTTATCTCCAGGAGCTGAATAATATCTTTCCTTGCCTCAGGTTTGAGTTGTCTTTCCAGAATATACTCATACCCCTTCAGGTCAGGTTGAATACTCGTATCTTTCTCAAATATTGATTTCTCTCTTTCCAGTAATTGTAATCCCATATATGAACCTCCCAAATCACCTGATACGCATATAAGATCATTTTCTTTTGCCCCATGTCTGTATGTAATATCCCCGGAGCTGGCTTCGCCAACAGCAGTTATGGTTATTGTTAATCCTGTTAAAGATGAAGAAGTATCCCCGCCTACAACATCTACTCCATAATTATCACAGGCCAGATAAATACCAGAATATATCTCATCAATCATTTCGGTGGTGAACTTACGTGAAACCGCTATTGCAATAATAATCTGTTTAGGATAAGCATTCATCGCATATATATCTGAGAAATTAACAATTGCTGCTTTATATCCTAAATGCTTTAAAGGTGTATACATTAAATTAAAATGAATACCTTCGGTTAGTAAGTCAGTTGTTACTATTACCTGTTTCTGACCATAATCAAGAACTGCCGCATCATCTCCTACTCCGAACAGGGAACTCTTATTTTTCAGGATGATTTTTCCGGTAAGATGCTTTATCAATGGAAATTCTCCGAGTCTGGAAATATTTTCATTATTCTTAGGATCATCGGCCATAATTCTGCCATCAATTGTACTTTATTCATCAGCAAATATCAATATTAATTGAAATACTTTTTGTATATTTGTATTATTTAGAATAAATCTAAATAAAAACAAATAGAATCCTAAAAGCTTTAATATTTATTATTTTTGCAGGACTATGGAAAACGAACAGGACAAAATATTATCAGAGGTTACAGAAAGTGAGTACAAATATGGATTTGTTACTGATATTGAAACAGAGACTTTCCCAAAAGGATTAAATGAGAAGATTATACGTAAGATTTCTTCAATAAAAAAAGAACCTGAATTTTTATTAGAGTTTCGTTTAAAAGCATACAGGCACTGGTTAAAGATGAAGATGCCGCGGTGGGCAAATATTAAATTACCGGAAATTGATTATCAGGATATGATTTATTATGCTGCACCCAAACAAAAAGCAGGGCCTGAAACACTTGATGGGGTTGACCCGGAGTTGCTGAGAACATTTGACAGGCTTGGAATACCTTTAGATGAGCAAAAAAGACTAACCGGAGTTGCAGTTGACGCTGTAATGGATAGTATTTCTGTGAAGACCACATTTCAGGAAACGCTTGCCGAACTCGGAATAATATTCTGTTCTTTTGGCGAAGCAGTGAAGGAGCATCCTGATTTAATAAAAAAATATATGGGAACAGTTGTTCCATATACTGATAATTATTTTGCAGCTCTCAATTCAGCAGTGTTTAGTGACGGTTCATTTTGTTATATACCGAAAGGTGTGAGATGCCCGATGGAACTTTCAACCTACTTTAGAATTAATGCAGCTAATACCGGGCAATTTGAACGAACGTTAGTAATAGCTGAAGAAGACAGCTACCTCAGTTATCTTGAAGGGTGTACTGCTCCGATAAGGGATAAGAACCAGTTACATGCTGCTATTGTTGAGATAATAGCAATGGAAAATGCCGAAGTTAAATATTCGACGGTACAAAACTGGTATCCCGGAGATAAAGAGGGTAAAGGAGGGATTTATAACTTTGTAACCAAGAGGGGCATTTGTAAAGGGGATAATTCTAAAATATCATGGACCCAGGTTGAAACGGGTTCTGCTATAACATGGAAGTATCCGAGTTGTATTCTTAAAGGGAATAATACTGTTGGTGAATTTTATTCAGTTGCTGTTACTAATAATTATCAGCAAGCTGATACCGGCACAAAAATGATTCATATAGGCGAGAATTCCAGTAGTGTAATAGTCTCAAAAGGTATTTCCGCGGGCCACAGCCAGAACAGTTACCGCGGTCTGGTTAAAGTTGCAAAGAATGCAAAAAATGTAAGGAATTTTTCTCAATGTGATTCATTATTATTGAGCGATAAATGCGGGGCGCATACTTTCCCTTATTTAGAGGTGGATAATGATACTGCCATAATTGAACATGAGGCAACAACATCAAAGATTAATGAGGATCAGATATTTTATTGTAACCAGAGAGGAATTGATATGGAGAGTGCTATTGGACTAATTGTTAATGGCTATGCAAGAGAAGTATTAAATAAGCTTCCTATGGAATTTGCAGTTGAAGCCCAGAAATTATTGCAAATTAGTCTTGAAGGAAGTGTGGGTTAATTATACTTGATTTTATATGATTTATTTAAATATTTTATTAAAAAATGCTGGATATTAAAGATCTAAAAGTCTCAATTGACGGAAAAGAAATATTAAAAGAGATTAACCTTAAAGTTAACACTGGGGAAGTGCATGCCATTATGGGACCAAACGGTTCCGGTAAAAGTACTTTAGCATCAGCGCTGGTTGGAAGAGACATTGTTAAGATTGTGAAAGGTTCTATTACATATATGGGAGAAAACTTGTTGGAATTATCCCCTGAAGAAAGAGCCAGAAAGGGAATATTTCTCGGGTTCCAGTATCCGGTTGAAATACCTGGTGTTACAATGGTAAACTTTTTAAGAACTGCTATAAATGAACAGAGGAGGTTTAAGAACCTTGAACCATTGTCTTCAGCTGACTTTCTCAAACTTATGCGGGAAAAACAGGAATTGGTTGGTCTCCAATCCAAGCTTACTGACAGATCAGTTAACGAAGGATTTTCAGGAGGAGAGAAGAAGAAAAACGAAATTTTTCAAATGGCTTTGCTGGAGCCAAAACTGGCAATTCTTGATGAGACTGATTCAGGGTTGGATATTGATGCTCTGAAAATAGTAGCAAATGGAGTAAATAAACTTAAAAGTAAGGATAATGCTACAATAGTTATAACGCATTATCAAAGACTTCTTGATTATATTATACCTGACTTTGTGCATATACTTTATAAGGGCAGGATAGTGAAGTCAAGTGGTAAAGAATTGGCCAGAGAGCTGGAAGAAAAGGGTTATGAATGGCTTAGTGAAGAGTAAATATTAATTTTAAATGGTTATTTAACCGCTGCCATATGAGTGATGTAAATATACTTACCGATATTAAAAAGGAGTTGATTGAGCTTTATAATTATAACTCAGGCCAGATTAACAGTAATGTAGGACTTCAGGTCAACAGTTTTAGAGAGAAGGCACTGTCAGATTTTAATGTAGCCGGTATCCCTGACAGGAAAAACGAAGCTTATAGATATACCAATATGGAGCCCTTTTTTAAGGGAGATTATATATCGGAATTTTCACATGATACTTTTTTTAAAATAAACTTAAAGGAGATATTCAGATGTGATGTTCCTGAGCTGGATACTTATGTAGTGCTTTTGTTAAATGGATTTTATTACCAGGGCAACGGAATGCAAATACTACCTGAAAACATAACAGTATGTAGTTTTGCAGAAGCTTCAATAAGATATCCTGAAATATTCGAAAAGTATTACTCGCAAAATGCCAGTACTTCGGTTGACGGATTAGTAGCATTAAATACCCTGTTTGCCCAGGATGGTATATTTGTTTATATTCCCAAGAACACAGTGCTTGAAAAACCCCTTCAGATTATTAACATTTGCTATTCGTTTAAAAATCTGAGAATATTCCGTCGCAATTTAATTGTGGCTGAAGAAAATACTAAAGCAAACATTATAGTATGTGATCATACACTTTGCAACAGGAGTTACCTGACAAATTCTCTGACCGAAATATTTGCAAATGATAATTCATTCATTGATTACTCAAAAATTCAAAACGAAAATAGTCTGTCAACACAAATTTCCAATACTTTCGTAAATCAGCAGAAAAGCAGTAATCTTACTACAAATACAATTACACTGCATGGAGGGCTGATAAGAAATAACATATTTGTAAATCTTAACGGCGAAGGATCCGAGAATAATACATACGGACTTTTCCTGTGTGATCAGCAGCAACATGTTGCAAACTATACATATATCAGGCATAAAAAACCATATTGCAGAAGTAATCAGTTATTTAAGGGGATCCTCGATGGTAAAGCAACGGGCGCCTTTAACGGAAAGATTTATGTAAATATTGATGCTCAAAAGACAGAAGCTTATCAAAGAAATAACAATATTTTATTATCGGCTGATGCCAGAATGAATACCAAACCCCATTTGGAAATCTATGCTGATGATGTAAAATGCAGCCATGGTGCAACTGTAGGACAGCTTGATAATGAAGCATTATTTTACATTAGATCCAGAGGTATAAGCCAAAAAGAAGCAAAATTTTTATTGATGTATGCATTTGCAAATGAGATTATCAGCAAAATAAATGTCGAATATCTTAAAGAGCGTATCATTAATCTGGTTGACAAGCGACTTAGAGGCGAATTAAGCAGGTGTAATAATTGTAATATCAAATGCGGCTAATGTGAAATATAAAACTCTCTATTGTGAATTTTGATGTTTCTAAAATCAGAGAAGATTTCCCTATTCTATCCCGGAAAGTATACAATAAGCCTCTGGTTTATTTAGATAATGGAGCTACAACTCAAAAACCATTTTGCGTAATTAATTGTATAAATAATTTCTATTTGAATCGTAACAGCAGTATTCACAGGGGCCTTCATTATTTGAGTGAACAGGCAACAGAATCTTATGAGAATGCAAGAAAGACTGTAAAAGAATTTATAAATGCTAAATTTCCACACGAAATTATTTTTACGAGTGGTACAACCGGATCAATAAACGGACTGGCATTATCTTTTGGAGAAAAATATTTTCATGAGGGCGATGAAATAATAATTACGGCAATGG
>CAZFQS010000038.1:0-21509 GCA_964521285.1 uncultured Bacteroidales bacterium
TCACCAACAAGATGATCTCCCTTTTTGCCTGAGGACTCCGGTGTTTCCCCCCCACTCCACTTTTGCCAGGCTAACATCGACTTACAAATATGAATTCCCCGGTCATTGACAAGATTCGTCTTGATCACCTGCTTCCCGTTAGCTTTTAATATATTGGCAATGGAGTAACCAATAAGATTATTACGTATATGTCCCAGATGTAAAGGCTTGTTTGTATTTGGAGATGAATATTCTATCATATAGGTCTCATAATCTTCCTTATCCTTATTAAATCCATAGTCTGTTTGTGAATTGCAGAAAATAAGATATTCAAGATAAAAGCTGTCACTTATAGTCAGATTTAAAAATCCCTTGATAACATTATATTTTTTTATCTCTGTCAAATTTGACAATAAATATTCTCCTAACTCCTTTGCAGTATGTTCAGGTTTCTTTCCTGATATTTTTATTAAAGGGAATACTACCAGTGTAATATCACCTTCAAATTCTTTCCTTGTCTTCTGAAGCTGGATAAATTTCCTGTCAGGGATTTGTCCGTAGAGTGCTTTTATACCTTTTATAAGTGTATCAATAAGAATATTATGAATATTCATTTTTTTTACCTTTCTAACGCCATTGTTTGGTCACAAAAATAATATTTGAAAAATGAAATCTAAAGGAAATGATAATCAATTTTAAAAGCGAGTGGAATAATAAACTTCAAGCTGATAATTATTTAATGCCGGGATTAATTAATAGAACACAAATAGCCTAATTTATAAAGATCAAAAAATAATAAATCTGGTTTGTTATTAACAAGATAATTATATAGTCTTTTTTCTGATTTTTTAAATAAAAATTTAAAAATCCTGTTAAGCCCAATTTTTTGAAAGAATTTAAAATAGTTAAGTAATGTTATATCTCTGATAAAAACTTTTTCATTATGATTCTGCCTCATTATTTGTTTAAGGTTCTCGATCCCTTCTCTTGTTTTCTTTATAAACTCTTCATTTGTTTCAAGTCCGATATGAATAAGAGGATTATCTATATGTTCAATGATTATATTCTTTTTCTTTAACTCAAAACCAAACAGGGTATCCTCGTGGCCATAATTTGTAATACTTTCGTCAAACCGAACCTGGTTAAATATAGGCTTGGAAATTAAGAAATTATTAGTCATAAATGATTTGTTGGGTTCCAGGGTCCTGACCTCAGGGGAAAACTGCTCACGCCTGACACCGTGGACCCATCGTAAATAGTATTTGTGGTTGTCAGGTTTGCTGGACATATAAGTTCTGCCTCCACATACAACAACATCGTTTTTACAGTATTTCAGGTATTTCTGAATATAATCATCATTCTGCACTTTAGAATCACAATCTGTAAAAAGCAGGCACTGGTATGAAGAAAGATCTGCCAGTTTATTCCTGATCCGGGACCGGCCAAGATTTTCCTCCTCCTCAAAATATTTAACATTCGGTATATTACTGATTATTCTGTTCCTGATTTTATATCTCTCTTCAGAAGCATCATCAATAACAATAAGTTCAAAATCAATTTTAGCTTGTTTTGCCTGTGAATTTAAATTTTCTACCAGCTCAGTAACATCAAAATTATAAACCGGAATCAATATTGAAAGCATATTAAAATAAGTGGGTTTGCTACCTTATAAAAATTATTTAACGGTTTTACAGGTTTATTATTGTATGAAATGCCAAAAAGTATTTAATATTCACAGAAATATGAATATCCAATATCTGCAGAGATGGATTATTAATGACTGTCAGGTCTATTTAGGTGCCCCATTTTCTTTAATCAGGACGGCAAAGATAAATAATACAACTGCTGAGGCAGCAAAAATAATTAGCAGGGACGACATTATTTTCTGAATGACATTACTTAAATCAATGATCTCCCATACACCTAATACTGCAATAACAGTAAAAAGGAGTACCAGGGCAATTAAGATGTAAGAAACAACTTTTTTTACTGACTTATCCATGACTAAAAATATTAGATTAGTAATATTAATTAATACCTCTAAGATGCAAAGTTAATTTATATATTGAATTACATTTAATTTTATTTCCCTTTCTCATTATAATCCATTCTGGAGATTTTTTATTATCATCTACCTGAACACTCAGATCTTCCTTAACTTCATCGCTTATTTCATAGCCTATTCTCTCAAGGGCTCTCCGGGTCCAGTATTTTACAATTCCTTTTCCGGTTATACTTATTTTACCCGGTTTATTACGGGCAAGCCTGAAATCACCACTTTCAATGTTAAAGGTCATCCTTGAATTATCAAATAAATTATAAATATCCTTATTTAATATTAAATCTTCGGGGGCGCCCTCGGCAATTTTATTGGTTTCCATAAGCCATATTTTATCTGCCTCCTGTAAAGTAATACTCAAATCATGAGATGAAAAAACTATTGTTTTGCCTTTATTAACGGTCAGCTCATTAAGTAATCTTATAATCTCGTATTTACTTGGTAAATCAAGAAAGGCTGTAGGTTCATCAAGAATTATAATTTCAGTATCCTGAGCCAGGGCTCTTGCAATCATTGCCCTTTGTCTTTCTCCATCGCTGACTTCATTTATTAATTTGTATTTCAAATCATCTATTCCCACCTGATAAATAGACTCATTAACAATGTTATAATCATCTTTACCCAGTTTTCCGATCCAGCCGGTATAGGGAAATCTTCCAAGTGCAACAAGGTCAAATAACCTGAAATTGCTAATCCTTATTATTTCAGTTGAAACAAAACTCACCAGCCTGGCAAATTCCTGCTTTGTATAGTGGCTTATATCTTTACCTTTTACAAGTATATTTCCTTTTAATGGCTTTTGCAATCTGCCAATTGTCCTTAAAAGGGTACTTTTACCAATACCGTTTCTTCCAATAATAGCAATATTTTCACCTTTTTTAGCCTGCAATATAATGTCTGAAAAAACCATCTTACTGATGTTATCAGCACTTCCATATCCAATACTAAGATTCTCTATTGATAATATGTTATCTGAAAAATACATTATTAACCAAGGCTTGCAATCTTCTTATTCTTTATTATAATCCATATTACTATAGGTATACCCAACAGTGCAGTTACTGAATTAACCGGGAGAGTGCTGTCAGATCCCGGCAAAAGAGCAATGATATCAGAAATTAAAAGTACAATAGCACCTGATAAAATAGAGCCGGGTATTAAATAGTAATGGTTGACAGATTTTGTAATAATTCTTACAATGTGCGGCACTGCAATACCTATAAAACCTATAGGTCCGCAAAATGCTGTTATGCTGCCGGCAAGTATACTTGTTGAAATAAAAAGCATTATTCTTGAAAATTTTATATTTACTCCAAGACTTCTGGCATAGGTCTCTCCCAGTAAAAGTACATTTAAAATCTTTGAAAACAACAACGACAAGATAAGACCAGCTATAATACATGGCATCAGTATATTTAGTTGTGATTTGGACAGATTACCCAGACTCCCCATTGACCAGATAACAAATGCCTTTAACATAGACTGGTGGCTGAAATATTGAAATATACTGACTATCGCTGATGTTGCACTTCCAAATAAAATACCCAGTATAAGTATAGTCATTATATCCTGAACTCTCATCGATACCGCCAATATTAAAAAAAGTACCAGTCCCGCCCCTATCCAAGCAGAAATTACCTGGGCCCAGTTTCCAAAATAGTGGACTGCCTGATTTGTAAAATGGGAAGTATATCCTAAAACAAGGATTGCCACACCCAGGCTTGCGCCTGAGCTAATCCCCAGCACATAGGGGCCTGCAAGAGGATTACGGAAAATAGTCTGCATCTGAAGGCCGCTAACTGACAGGGCGGCACCTGCAAGAACAGCAGTTATTGCTTTTGGTAACCTGAAATCATAAATAATTGTTAACCATATCTGATTTTCACTTTCTCCTGATACAAGAATTTTAAGAATTTCTTTAAAAGGTATTTTAACAGAACCCAGGAAAAGATCAACAATAAAGACTAATATAAGCAGAGCAGAAAGACTTATTAGAATCAGTAATATTTTCTTGTTAAACCTTGTATCCAAATTTAAATATTGAAATTTATATAACAGAATTATGCAGTCTTATTTTTTTCAATTTCGCCTAATTTGTCAAGAGTCGGTATAAGCTTCTGGTTAATATCCCTGATGATGTCACTGAAGTATTTTTTTGGCTTAACATCATCTTTTTCCTTTTTTACCCGGTTTATTCTATTAATGATATCACTACTCATATTTATAATATCCTTAAGTACAGCATTAATTTTTTCCGGTTTAACATCAGGATGAAAATGCTGAAATGCCAGGCATTCATTTATTAATTCCTGTGTTACCTCCTTTACTTCTTTTTTAAGTCTCTTAATATTTGCCATATCAGATGATTTATAAAATAGATTTCCATTACTTTTTTTTAAGATTAGCAAAAATATATTTTATTTAATTTGTTTATAATATTCTAAATCATGATCAGGTAATATTTCGGGATGCAAAATATAAATAATATCTGAAAGAACAATATCAGGTTCAACAACGCCGGTACTATAATATGCATTACCTCCAAACTTATTAATTTTATTATTATTATTAAACACTTTTCCTTTCTTTAAAGGGGGTAATTCTTTGAATCTTTCATCAACTTTCATAATATCCCTTATATTATTTACGTCACCTGTGTTCATCCAGAAGTCCGCCATAAAGGCCTTTTCAAATACAGACTCAAGATTCAGAGGCTGGCTGTCTTTGTAATCCAGATCACTCCACAAATAATCTCCTCCGGCATCTTTAATGAGCCTGGCAATATAACTGTTGGACCCTGAAATATACCATGTCCCCCTCCAGGGCAATCCCAAAAGAACCCTGGGCTTTACAGAAACATTTTTCGCTAAAGACACTAAATGGTTATAATTATTTGAAACCGAATCAAACCTGGCAAATGCTTTGTCTTCCATTTCAAAAAATGCAGCAATAAATTTTACCCACTCCATTTTTGCCAGCGGAGTCTCTTCAAGATATTCCCCTACAAGAACAGTATTAATATCAAGTTCTTTTAATTTATTTATATATGATGCTATTGCTCCTGTAACACCATATGCAAAAATTATGTCAGGTTTTAGCTCAAGAATTAATTCATAATTCAAATTTTCATCATAACCTATATCTTTTATTTCACCTGTTCTTAACTTCTTAATAATAAAATCATCTGTCATATATTTCTTCCCTGATATACCGACAATAGACTCCTTTAATCCCAGGAAATCTATAAATCCAATATGTGTAGTGGATAAGCATATCACCCGTTCTGCGGGAATCCTTATAATCTCGTATCCTGCAAGCTTAGGATTCAAACTGTCCGATTTACTGATAAGGGCATATTTAAACTTAACATTGCTGGCATGTTGCCATGGATTTCTAACAGTCAGCAGGGTATGTTTATTATAATATCCTATATCAAATCCCGAAGCGTATTTTACAGGTAAATTCCTAATAGCGGGAGTTGGAAGATGATTATCATGAATATGAGCGGACTTGTTTTTACAGCCTAATATAATTAGGAATATTAGGATAAGATAAAAACTCCTGTACATTAAAACTCAAATTCTTTGTAATACTCACCTGATCTCGGAGAAATTTGCGATTCAAAATATTGCCCGGTTATAGGTTTTCCGTCAACTGAATATTCTTTACCGCCCCAGTTAGTAAAGTGCACCATACGAAATTCGTGTGCTTCATTATTCCTTATTATTATATATCTCCTGGTAGTCTTAACCCTCTCTTTATAAGTTTCAAGGGTAACTCCTTCAGGATACTTTTTCTTCAGATCATCCAGATATCTGTCTCTCTCCCTGTCATCTTTAAATACCAGATCAGCCAGTTTAGGTTTTGGACCTGTTTGTGCTGCCGTTTGAGACTGTGTTTGTGACTGAGATGATTTGGCTGATTGCTGTTTTGCCAGCAGTTTAATTATCTCGTCAATTTTCATTATTTTTTGCTTCGGATAAAGTTCATCAGGTTTTACTTCCAGTGCCTTCTGGTAATTTTCTTTTGCATTATTATAATCAGCCTGATCATAAAGCCTGTCTGCGATTAATATCAGAGATTCATATTCTTTATCTTTTGCCAGCTCTTCCTGTCTTATTCTTTCCTGCTGAGCCAGTATAATATCAATTTTGGAAATCTGGTCCTTAGGATAAACAGAACCGGGCTTATAATTTAAAGCTGAAGTGTAAGCGGACTTTGCTTCCGTATACTTTTTCTGGTTGAATAAATTATCAGCCTGTCTAACAGCATTGTCATATGCATCGTTTAAAGCCTTCGCATCAGCCTGGGCTTTTAATTGTGCAGCAATAATATTATCTATCTCGTTAATTTTATTCTTTGGATAAATCTCATCCGGCATGATTGTGAGAGCATTATTATATTCAGCTTTTGCATTTTCATATTCCTGCAATCTGAAAAAGCCATCAGCTTTACCAATTGCCATCGCATAGTTATTTTCTCTGGCTTTTTTCTCGGCCAAAACTCTTTCCTGTTCTGCAATAATTCGATCAATTTCAGCAATCTGCTGTTGCGGATAGGTCTCTTCAGGCATTATTTGCAAGGCTCTGTTATATTCAGCTTTAGCATTTACATACTCTTTTAGATTCTTTAATCCATCAGCCCTGGATATTAACTCATCATATTGCTTTTTTCTTGCCTGGTCTGCTGCTGCCCTCTGTTCTTCCTGTGATATAAGTTTGTTGATTTCCGAGATTCTGCTGCTGGCATAAGTATCCCCCGGCTTATAATTAAGGGCTTTCTCAAATTCACTCTTTGCCAGTGCATATTGATTACCTGAAAACAGTCTGTTTCCTGAAAGAATTGCACTTTTATAACCGGCTTCTGTTTCTCTTTGTTTCTCAGCTTCCACGATAGCCAGCAAGCGGTCAATTTCCTGGATCTGTGTGCGCGGGTATTGCTCTTCCGGCTTGATACTCAGAGCATCCTGATAGGCGATCTTTGCAGCATCAAATTCCCTCATCTGAAAAAATCCGTCAGCTTTGGTAATTACTGCCTGGTATTGTTCGTCCCTGGTTCTTTCCTCTGTAAGTCTCTGCTTTTGAATTTCTATTAACCTGTCTATTTCAGATATCTTGTTTCTGGCATATATATCATCCGGTTTATAGCTAAGAGCCTTATTAAATTCCTGTCTGGCCTTTTCGTACTGTTTTATATCAATAAAGTTTTCACCTGCAGCAATAGCATCACTATAGCTTTTTTCACGTGCCTGTTGTTCTCTTGCCTGTTCAGCTGCCAGTAAATTATCGATTCTTTCTATTTTCTGTTTTGGATAAAACTCATCTGGTTTTATTGATGCAGCCTTGCTATATGCCACTTTTGCAGCCTCGTAGTCTTTTAACTTATAATAATTGTCTCCTTCAGCCAAAGCAGCATCATATTCTCTTTCCATTTCAGCTCTTTTAGATTTGACTTGTGCTTCCTGCTTTTCCTTTATCATATTTTCAATTTCAGCTATTTTTTCTCTTGGATAAGATTCCTGTGGATTAACCAGCAACGCCTTCTCATAGGATGCCTTTGCTTCTTCGTAGTTTTTTGCCACAAATAGCTGATCGGCCCGGCTCACAGCATTATTATATTCTTTAACTATTTCCTGCTTTTTAGCTTCAGTTTGTGCTTTTTGAGATATTAACACCTCAAGTTCCTGTAACTTGTTTGAAGGATAATAATTATCGGGCTTAATTTCCAGAGCCTGTGAGAAATACTGTTTGGCCATTTCGAAATTTTTCATTGCAAAAGCAGTATTTCCTTCTGAAATCAGAAGGTTGTACTTTGCATCTGCTTCACTTTTTGCCTGCTGTTCGGCATCCTGTTCTGCTTTCAATGATTCTGTCTCACTTATTTTCTGTTTTAAATAAGTTTCCTGGGGCTTTAGCTTCAAAGCTCCTTTATATTTTAATAAGGCTTCATCATATCTTTTCTGGGCATATAAAGCATCTGCTTCACTTACTGTTCTATTATATAAATTTTCAATATTCTTATCCCTGGAAATAAAGTCATTTATTTTGCCTATCTGCTCCTCCGGATATTCTTCATCAGGAAACATTTCCATAGCCTGTTCATATTTTTCCCTTGCCTCATCATACTTTTTATCATCCATGAGCTTGTCCGCTTCATTTAATGTATTATTATAATTTTCTATAAGGCATTGATCAACATCTATATACAAATTTTCCAGTCTCGGCTTAACCTTATATACAAAGGTTTTATCAGAATCGAAATCCTGTCTTCTTACACTGTACTTTATTACATCAACCGGATCATTTAAAACCGAATAATTAACTCCTTCACAATACTTTACAAGGCCGACAGCAAATTCTCTTACCCAGATACCTGTCACTTCATCGGGTATCTTTGTAATGAATCTTATCTTTTTAGATACATACCCTTCTTTTGAAACTTCTATAGTATAATCTTTATTCATATCAAGTTTAAAGCTAAAACGGCCACTGGAACCTGTTTTAACTGATTTTATCTTTGACTTTTCTTCATATAGTGTTATCTCAGCATTTGAAACAGGTTTTAAATTTAATTCGGCAGTACCATTGATCTCCAGATATCTCTCAGCATCCTGGGAATAGATTTTATGTAATAAAGCCAGATTGAATATAAATATTGAAAGTATAATAATAATGGTGTTGTTAGACTGTCTGAATACCTTCATAGCTGATTTTTTTCTTTATAACTAATTTACGATATTTCCATTTGTTATAACAACAAATTAATGTATAAGTTATCATTATCTTATAACAGGTAACTTCTCAGAGATTACAAACCGTTTATATAGAATCTGAATCACATATATCCCATTTCTTATTTTACTCAGATTATATTCAATTATTTTGTCAGGATAACTAAATAATTCAGATGCGACTAACTGTCCGTTCAAAGAATAAATATTTACAATCACTTTTTCTTCAGGCCATTCATATAGTTCTATTCTTACAACATTTCTCGCCATAACAGGTGTAATTTTAATTTCACCTGTTGATAAGGTTGTATCGTATTTAGAAGGATCTGAAATTGAATCAAATATTAATGGCCGAATATCAAATGATGTTGAAATATTACCTGAAGAATAATCATAAATTGATTCCCACTTATTATCTGTATATATCAGCGCCGTATTATTTTCAGTATTATTTTCACACATATACAATGCAAAAGTATCCAGAGGATTATTATATTCTATCTGATACCCGAGATAGAACGTATTATTAACAATTACAACCGAATCAAATTCAATGAAATTCATTTCACCCTGCACTAAATCCACACATAATACTTCTTTTTTAAAAACTGCCTGATCAGGTTCGGTATCACCATTCCACAGGTTGATAATAATTTTGGAGGTGCTGGCAGAATAGCGGAGCTTTGCTATGTTTAAAAATAATCCAAACAGATTTTTTCTTCCTGATATATTAAATTTTTCTGCAAAAAGCTGAATTGAATCGGAGTTGTGACCTGACAGATATCCCCATTCCAGGTTACCTTCCATTAATACTAAATTATCGCCTTCATTTATATTTGATATTGTATCACCTGTCTCCCATATTGATTCAAAAGGATCAAATCCATCAATATTTAAGTCACCTGAATTTGATGGATCAAGCCAGTATTTTAATTGTTGAGATTTATCCTGATAATCATCCCATGAATGATATAACTTTTGATAATAATCATTCACGGACAACTGGCAATTAGCATCACCGCCGGTTAATGTACCTATAATTTCTCCGTTCTGATTGAATAAAGGGCCTCCTGAAGAACCTTTCTCGGTTGTACCCATTTCCCAGTCACTTATAAGCCAGTGTGTATTAACATCGTATCCTTCACCATAATCGGCAGTTGTCGCCTCATCATAATCGACAGCTATCTTTTTTACATCACCCTTTGGATGATGAATGGAGTATGAATTTTCAGGTGCTATGTTTGAGCTGTTCCATCCGGCAAAAAAAGGCCTGTAATTAAAGGGCGGCTCAATCGTTAATTCAACAAGAGAGAAATCAAGTTTATTATCAGTTGTAGCGATAAGCCTGCTACCTGACAGGGATTTCAGAGCACTTCCATCAGGTCCGTTACAGTATGGGCTTTCATAATCAAAATAAAAAATAGCTGTTTCTGCAACAAAATTGGTACTTAAGCAGTGCTGAGCAGTTAAAACAAGCGGGCGGCCATTATTATTGGTATTATTTATCAAAACGCCGGTACATCTTTCATTTCCCAGGTAAATTATGCGACAGACCGAATACTTTGACTTCTGAATTTCCGAATTCTTTATACAATTTATATCCACGTTACATGATTCTGATGCTCCATACCATTCATCTTTGAGTCTGGACTCCTTCATAAAATCTTCATAGCCTATTCCAACCCTGGCAATTTTCAAAAGTCCCGGATTATTTATGAATGAAGGGACCTGCATCTCAATATAAATAATATCACCAGGGACAGGGGTAGTGGGAAGAATCCGGCCGGGTTTATTATTCTTATAAGTCAGGGCCCCGAGTATATATTCCTGTTTATAATCATAAATAAAAACCTTAACACCATTAAGCAACTCAAACTCGTTAAAAATAACATTTATTGAATGCGCACCTTTTGAATGAATTCCTAACCTCCATATCTTCATATCATTCTCAAGTGTATCCCATACCCCGTAATTCTGAAAATCATAATTCACCTCGAAGATTTGTGCAAATTCATCGGGTTTTAACCTTGAAAGCTGACTCCCTTTATCAGGTATTGTTACCTTATATGATTCACTAACTGTTAAATCAATTACAGGAACAGTTTTTGAACCGGGATAGAATAATTTTAAAGGTTTTCCCTTGTATTGAATCTGTGAATTAAGATATGGAATATATAACAATAATAATATCAAAATAAGTCTTAATCTATCCATCAGTCTCTTAATAGCCAAAGTGTTTCAGTATAAAAATATTATTAATTGATTTATTCTGTCTTTAATTTACCTGTTATATTTATTTTCCAAGCAGGCTTGTTCCCTTTCGCTATTAGCAAAGATAAATTTTTATATAAACAAACCTGCATATTTTTCAGACACCTTTATCCAGTTATATCGGGTTCTGGCTATCTTTTCCATATTTATTCTGTTTTCATCTAATGCTGGTTTGTTAACCTCTTTTAATATTTTAACCAGCTCTTCCTGACCTTTAAAATAAATAGCTTTATCCATTGTTGTTATTCTGTTATATATTATATCATATGCTATTACTGGTTTCCCGGCATACATAGCTTCAACAAGAGATGGATTAGTACCTCCTGCACTGTTTCCGTGAACATATACTTCACAGCCCGAACGTAACAGGTTAAGCAAACCCGGTTCATAAATCGGGTCATATAGTAAGATATTGGGATAATGGATATATTTTTTATAGAGCCTGCGACTGTATCTATTATTATTCCAGTTACCTACAATAACAATACACTTTGACGGAACATTGGAAAAGGCATATAAAATAGTATGTATATTATTTTCAGGTTCAATCCTTGATACAGTAAGTGAATAAGGATAACTTAAATCTTTAAAACAGGTCTTAAGGTCAGTGCTGTCTGATAATACTAGTGAATGATCCCCTCCATATTCAATTAGCTGCGGCCTGTAACCATGTTTATTGTTAATATATTCTTTTATTGCTTTGTTATCAGCTATAATCTCATCGGAAAATTTTATTGCCATCAATTCAGATAATTTCAGAAATAACCGTGTAAAAGGATCCCATTTATCACGTTTCCATTCCATGCCATCAACATGAGTTATAATCTTTTTCCCGGAAAATAATTTAATAAAAGGGAGGAACAAACAGCCTGAGACGCCAAGAATTAAAAGTATATCAGCCTTTCTGGCAGCATGTATCATAGCTATTATATCATATATTATGCTTTGGAACCCGTTAGAATTTGCGGGAATATATACTAATTCAGCATAATTATAAGTTTTCATCCGCTCATGTTTACTATATAGTCTTTTGGAACAATAGACTACAAACCTGAATCTCGAATATAAATTGAGTACAAGATTTTGTGCCAATGTCTCAAACCCTCCATACCTTGCAGGTATTCCGGCTGAACCTATAATAGCAACCGTTTTCAAAATATATTAATTCTACTGTTTCAATTACCAAATTATAAATTTATTCTTTATAATAAAGGGTACAGCGTCCTTATTTAGCTATCCAATTCGTATATTTGTATACATTACAAATAGAATAATATGACTCTTGAAATAGGAGAACACAGCCTGGATAAATTCATCCTGGTAGGAGACAGGGTTCTGATAAAACCAAAATCACCGCAGGACAGGACTAAGACAGGGCTTTATCTGCCCCCCGGAGTACAGGAAAATGAGAAAATATACAGTGGTTTTGTGCTTAAAGTAGGTCCCGGATATCCTATTCCTGCAATTATTGAAGTTGATGAACCCTGGAAAAATAAAAGCGATGAAGTAAAATATGTCCCCCTGCAACCTAAAGAAGGTGATCTTGCAATATATATGCAAAAAAGCGGATGGGAAATAGAATTCAATAAGGAAAAGTATGTTATAGTGCCGCATTCAGCAATACTTATGCTTATAAGAGACGAGGATTTGTTCAAATAATTCATTTACTTTTGTTTAATTACATATAACCTCTTTATTCATGAAAAAGATATTAGGTATTATTTTCCCTCTATTTTTTATTCTTGGTTGCCAGAAGGAAAATGATAAAGAACTCTGTCCGGATTGCTCCGATAACGACAGTATTATCGGGGATATTATTGCACATTATATGCTTGACGGAAATGCCCGTGACACAAGTGTGAATGGTATAGATGGCTCACTTTACGGCAATCCTGAAATAACAAGTGACCGGTATAATAATCCTAACAGTGCTCTTCATTTTGACGGTGTAGATGATTTTATATCAGCTGAAATAGGAAATCATGATCCAATAGCAATATCATTATGGTTTGCGCATAGAAATAATGAAATCGGCAAAGCCTATGTGATTTTTGATTATGGAGAAAATGCTTTTAGAAGTGAAGTGGATATGACATCCGGTGCAACAAAAACGTATTGTTATATTAATGATACTAATCTAATTGAAATGCGCAGTCCTAAAATGGCTTTTAGCAATAGTATGGCCTGGCATCACCTGTATATTGATTCGGGGAGTGATACGATAAGTCCCAGAATGTATATAGATGGTATGCTGGAGGGAATGCTTGAAGAAAAGCAGTCTTTAAACTTAATTAGCAGTCTGATTTATATCGGACGGGCTTTTAGCGATACGTTTACACAGGCTTCATATTTTGATGGTAAAATAGATGACATAATAATTTATAACCGCGTTCTTAATGAAGAAGAAATTGATTCTCTTTTTGGTAATTATATTATCGGTTATTAAATAATAACAGATAATGAAAAAGAAAACTATTTTAATTATAACCGGAATATTGCTGACAGGAATAATAGTCTTTATATCTGTTTTTTTCACAAGCACCGGATTCAGAGAAAAATTTATAAGTACCATTTTCAAGTCGCATAAAAGCCTGGTAAACAGCAAGCCTGATTTTGTTTTTGAAGCAACTGAATTATATAATTATTACGAAACAAATGAAATAGAATCAGACTCTCTGTATATTGATAAAATAATCCGGGTTTCAGGTCATTTAGCGGAAGTTATTAAGGAAGAAGACGGAAAGTATACCCTGATACTAAGAGATGACATGGCATTCTCTGGTATAAATTGCTCAATGGACCGGGAATCTGACGATAATATTAAAGAACTTAAAGCTGGAGATACTGTTACTGTTAAAGGTATTTGCGCAGGTATACTGCTGGATGTTATATTAACGAGGTGTGTTGTAATTAAGTAGTAAAATTAAAATGACAGGTTATTTGAGAAAATTTGTAGTGTGCTCATGTAACCGTAAATATTTATGATTTAAAAGGGGAAAAAATTCAAACAATAGTGAATGAAAATCAGAAATCCGGTGAATATATTTTTCAATGGAATGGTCTGAATGACAATGGGGAAAAAATGGCAGACGGTATTTATTTTTATAAGATAGATATTAACAATGATAATAATCAGTTTACACAAAGCCGGAAAATGCTGATGTTAAAGTAAGAAGATTTTAAAAATCCTGTACTATGAATAAATTATCATCAATTGGAATATTATTTATATTAATTTATTTTAACCTTCCTTCCAATGGCCAACCTATATGGGGAAGACTTGCCAATCCGGGATTTGAAAATGAACCGGTTAAAAGTGCATACTTTTTTACAGGAAACTGGAAAAATGGTGTAAAGTTTTATGAGTTTGACGGTATACCCAATACGGGGCTGTATACTATTCACCCTTCTGATGCCCGGCACCTGGGATGGTCCGAGAGTGTCGCAAACCGGGAATTCGCTGTTAACACTTTAGTACTTGCGGGAGTTAATGTAATTAATATGTCATACTGGGGGCCTCCCGGAACAGATAACTGGGCATACTGGGCTCCAATGCAAACTTCAGCCTATTCGCATAATGAACTTTTTGATATTGCCGTAAATAAAAATATTCTCATTGCACCCTATATTGAATCCTATGCTGCAACAGACAGTTCGCCCGGATTTTCGTTTATGGATTGTTTTCCCGGCACAACGCAGGATCCGGCCCCTGAACTTATTGCACTTATAGAAGACCTGATAGACAGGTATCTTGTAAATCCTGAAAATGCTGCATGGCCTGATAAATGGGCACAGATATATGATCAGTCAGGTGAAAAAAGATATCTGATTTCCATTATCCATGTTGCCTCTAACCAGGATGCAATGACTCACCAGGTTTTTGCCCAGGGTTTTGATAATGTTGCCGAAAAGGTTTTTGACGATACTGGTGTTCTTATCGGATTTGCCATAGATGCATTACCTCCAACAGGGACATATGCCCCTGGATTTTTTAAGCCCTCAGCTTCAAAAACAGGTCCGGTGCTTGCTAATAAGTCATCAATTCTTGCAGTCCAGTGTTTTATCCCGGAAATATGGACAGGAGTGAGCGATGAAGATTCTCTTATTAGCTGGAAATACCAGTTTTCATCAGAGTGGATTAATACGGGAATCCCTTTTATCCAGGATATATCACCCGGGTACGACGCTCACATAGTCTTTCCCGGATCCCCGGTTTACGGAAATAATAACGATTGGAGGGATGGATTGAGCCAGTTAATCAACAACCTGGAAAGGGAGTCAATAACATTTAACACATGGAATGGTTATACCGAGGGATTTGCCGGTGTGCCGACACTTCAATACGGAGATGCCACCTATTACTGGATTTGCGGTTTATTCTCAGGTATTTGTGATGATACGGTTTCCAGCTTACCTGCCCTGGAAGATTATGAGCAGTTATATCTCCTTCAGAATTTTCCGAATCCGTTTTATAACTCAACTGTAATTCGCTATAATCTGGCTGCCGGATCACAAATAAACTTAAAAGTATATGATGCTTACGGAAATGAAATTGAGAATATTGAAAACACGTTTAAGTCTGCAGGAACATATGAAACCTGCTGGACTCCCAACGGGCTCGCCAGCGGCTTATATATTATACGTCTGGAGACTGACAGGTATAATATTATTAAGAAAGCGCTATATATCAAATAACTTTAAAGAATCTATCAGCAAGTAAAGATATGCCGATTGTCTGATTCTTAATATTTGATCAATAGCCCCTCAAAACATGCATTAACATAATTTAAGATTTATTTCAGTGCCTGTCTTCTTTTTTTACCTATTTTCATGAAATAAATCTTTGGTTTTTAAGTTTAGTATTTAGAGTATTTGTTTTTAATGGCCAGACTCCTTATATCATTAATTTTTTCGCTTACTGTATTATCCGGGATATATAGCCAGAAACGTACATACAATACTACTAAAATTACCACCGAACCTCCGCATGTAGACGGGATCTTTAATGAAAAGGTATGGGATACTGTTGAATGGAGCGGAGACTTTATCCAGAGAATACCTTACGAGAATAAGCCCCCAACCCAGCAGACACAATTTAAAATATTATATGACGATGAAAACCTGTACATAGCTATCAGGTGTTTTGACACATCACCTGACAGTATTGTAAAACGTATGTCCAGGCGTGATGGATTTGACGGCGACTGGGTAGAAGTTAATATTGACAGCTACCATGATTTACGGACCGCCTTTTCATTTACCGTAACTGCAGCAGGAGTTAAGGGTGATGAAGCAATAACCAGTGATAACGACTGGGATTCAAGCTGGGATCCTGTGTGGTATGTTAAAACAGGTATTGATGACCTGGGGTGGACTGCCGAAATACGCATTCCTTTGACCCAGCTGCGCTTCAGCAAGCAGGATGAATATGTATGGGGTTTTCAGGTTAACAGGAGATTATACAGGGAAGAAGAAATGTCAAGCTGGGTGTTCATTTCACCCAATGCAACAGGCTGGGTACATCACTTTGGTGAATTACACGGCATAAAAAACATTAAGCCCCAAAAACAAAAAGATATTGTTCCTTATATAGTCGGACGTTACGAACATTATGAAAAAGAAGACGGTAATCCTTTTGCCGAGGGAAAAGATTTATTTGGCACCTTGGGAGTAGACGGTAAGATAGGTGTAACCAATAACCTGACACTTGATTTTAGTGTTAATCCCGATTTCGGACAGGTTGAAGCAGATCCTTCAGAGGTTAACCTCACTACCTTTGAAACAAAATTTCAGGAAAAGCGACCCTTTTTTATTGAAGGAAATAATATACTTAGCCTCAGACTAACAGGCGGAGACGGCCCCTTAGCAAATGATAATCTGTTCTATTCAAGGAGAATAGGAAAACTCCCGGAAAGGGAGTTGGAACTTGAAGATGGTGAATATGCAAACACACCTGAAAATACTACCATTTTAGGGGCTTTTAAGCTCACCGGGAAAACACCCAAGGGTTGGTCAATAGGTGTTATGGAAAGTGTGACCGACAGGGAAAAAGCTGAAGTGGATATGGAAGGGCAGCGAAGAAAAGAAGAAATAGAACCTTTAACCAGTTATTTTGCAGGCAGGATTCAGAAAGATATGAATAATACAAATACCAGGATTGGCGCCATGTTTACTGCCACAAACCGCGATCTTTCGGATATTAAGCTGGAAAATACCATGCACCGGTCAGTTTATACAGGAGGTGTTAATTTCAATCATCAATGGAAAGACAAAACATACTATTTCAATTTTTCAACAGTATTCAGTCATATTCGTGGCAGTGAAAAAGCTATATATGAAACCCAGACATCTGCTCCGCATTTCTTTCAAAGGGATGATGCCCCTCATTTGAAAGCTGATTCCACTCTAACGAGTTTAAGCGGTATTGGAGGTACCATTGAATACGGAAGAGCAGGTAATAGCAAATGGTTGTATACTACATGGATAACCTGGCGGTCACCTGGTTTAAATGTCAATGATATAGGTTATCTCAGGCGAAACGATGAAATACAACAGATTATATGGGTCGGATTCAGACAGAGGGAGCCATTCAGCATATTCAGAAGTTTTAGTCTGAATCTTAATCAATATTCCGGTTTTACCTTTGGCGCGGAAAAAAGATATCTTGGAGGTAATGTTAATGCTCACTGGACATTCAAGAATTTTTGGAATATGGGTGGCGGCCTTTCCAGGGATGCAAAATCTATTTCAACTGAAACACTCAGAGGCGGACCATCATTATTGAATGACGGAAGTATTAACATATGGTCATATATTAATACCGATTACCATAAGAAAGTTCAGTTATATTTTGAATACTCATCATACATACTTGATCATAAAACGTCGGCTGGTCAATACTATTATTTTGGGGCAAATATACAGCTATCAGATGCTTTTCGCCTTTCAATCGGACCTTATGTTATGAAAAGAACCGATAATATTGCCTATGTAGACAATATTGATTACCTGGATGATATAAAATATGTAAGAGGGAAAATTAACCAGACAGA
Organism: uncultured Bacteroidales bacterium; assembly: GCA_964521285.1. GTDB lineage: Bacteria > Bacteroidota > Bacteroidia > Bacteroidales > UBA10428. The sequence continues at coordinate 18,092 of CAZFQS010000038.1, forward strand.
GACAAGCCTGACTATAAGATTAAATTATAATATAACTCCTGATTTTACTGTTCAGTATTATGGAATGCCTTTTATATCAGCTGGTAAATACCGTGACTTTAAATTCATAAACGACTCGAAGGCAGATGATATTAATGATCGTTATATACAGTACACCGAAAACCAGGTAACATTTAACAGCGACGACAATATTTACGAAATTGATGAAGATATCAATGGTATTACTGATTATTCATTTGATAATCCAAACTTTAATGTTTTTGATTTTAATTCGAACCTTGTCGTGCGCTGGGAATATTTACCCGGTTCAACATTATACCTGGTATGGTCTCAAAGAAGAAACGACAGCAGGTCTGATGGCAGTTTTGCATTCTGGAGTGATGCAAAGGATCTTTTCAAAACCTCCCCTTATGATATCTTTCTGATTAAACTTTCTTACCGTTTCGCATTATAGAATATCATATTTTAATATTAATTTGTATTAACTATATTTGTTTAACTGATTTTTATTGATATACATTTCTTTACATATATTTATTTAAATAAAAAGGCAATATTCGTATTTAAACCCTGGACTATTCTTAAAAGCCAACTTTATGAAAAAGAAAAAAAATCCCAAAAAAACGAAAAAGGAGAACAGGAGCATAAAAGAAAAGTCAGATATAGACAACGAGTTTAAACATATAGAACCTGAAGAAAAAGATCAGAGAACAATAAGCAATAAATTTTACAATAAGGAGCTGGTTAAACTTCAGATTGAACTGGTAAAGCTTCAGGAATGGATCAAGACAAAAAGGCTGAAAGTTGTAGTAATCTTTGAAGGCAGGGATGCTGCCGGCAAGGGAGGTGTAATTAAGCGTATTAATCAGAGGTTAAATCCGCGAATATGCCGTGTTGTGGCCCTTGGAACACCAACAGAGAGGGAAAAGACACAGTGGTATTTTCAGCGCTATATTCCGCACCTGCCTGCAAGCGGGGAAATGGTATTATTCGATCGCAGCTGGTATAACCGGGCCGGGGTTGAACATGTTATGGGATTCTGTACTGACAATGAATACCAAGAGTTTCTTCGTACATGCCCTGAATTTGAGCGCATGCTTATACGTTCAGGAATAATTCTGATTAAATACTGGTTCTCTGTATCAGATGAGGAGCAGGAAAGACGTTTTAAAGCCAGGATCGACGACCGGACAAAGAGGTGGAAGCTAAGTCCTATGGATATGGCATCACGGGAAAAGTGGGTCCAATACTCCGAGGCAAAAGACGAAATGTTCAAATATACTGACATTAAACAAGCGCCTTGGTATGTTGTACCTGCAGACAATAAGAAACGTGCCCGGCTAAACTGTATCAGCCACCTTCTGAGTCTTATACCCTATAAAGACCTCACTCCCAAGCCTATGAAACTTCCTCCCCGTCAGGAAAGGGAAGGGTATGTAAGACCACCGATAACAGATCAGACTTTTGTACCAGAGGTATATTAATAAGCAAACTGCCTTCCAACCCTTATGAATAGGACAATACGGACCTTTAGTATAAACGCAGACTATACAATTAGTCCGCGTACGTTATACATGAAACCTTCACAAGTTTGATTTTAAGCTCTATATTTATTATCTTTAGTAAAGATTGAGTTTATAACAGGTATAATCAAAAGTAAGCAAACAATAACGAAAATAGCAGAAGTATTTATTTTCCAGGTACTGAAATATAACATTTTAAGTTATATGATTAATCTGCATTAAAAATTCAATATAATAAATATGGCTCGATCAACAAAAAAGAAAGGAAAAAGTAAGACATCCGGTAAAAAAGCGCCTCCACCCTCCCCCAAGTTAAAATGGATAAGCACCAGATTACTTGATGATGTTTTTACTGATGAAGTCAGTCTTTTTAAGCCTCATTTTAAAGTTGATTATGAAGCATATCTTCAAAGGTTATGGGATTCAAATCCTGAAATTTATGAGATCCTCAGACATGCAACCGAACTTGAGAAGGCACGTGAAGGTTTATACGACTATCTCGAACGGGCAGAAAGGAAAGTTTTTGCAGTTGACAATGATCTTCATATTCTTGAAAAGTCAACAGTTAGGGAGTGTATTCGAGTATTCAGAAGTCTTATAGGTCCGATTAATGAATTTCGTACAGAGTTTTCAGCCCTGGATAGTCTCTGGCAACTGGCGAAAAATAAGAGAAGCAAGCTAAAAAGTAACATATCAGTAGGTTTTATTCTTGAATTTATAAATCTTTTCCGTGGAGTAACAGGCAAATCAAATATATATCTTGAAAATGTACAGGTAAAAAAAGGGATTCCTGAGTTCTTAAAGATGAAAGGGAAAAAAGCCGCATCAGTAAGAATGGAAATACTGGATGATTTGGGAATCATGATTCAAAAATATTTTAAGAAATATCCTTCAGGGCTCGAACAGGAAGTAGTTGGCTGGCGTTCAGAAAACCGGACAAAGATTTTACGCTATTTTAAAGCTTCAAAGAATGACTGGAATGATTACAAATGGCATCTTAAAAATGTTATTAAGGATGCAAGGCCTCTGTTAGAACTTATTGAGCTTTCAAATGAACAAAAGGAAGCAGTGAATAAAGCTGTTAAGAATAAAATAGCTTTTGGCATTACTCCATATTATTTAAGCCTGATAGATACAAGGAGTTCAATAGGATATGATCATGCAGTCAGGGCCCAGGTTATTCCTTCAGGAGAATATGTGGACAAAATGATTGAAGAGAGGGGCGATCGTGCTATCTCATTCGATTTTATGGGTGAACATGATACTTCACCTGTTGATCTTATTACACGGCGATATCCAATGATTGCTATTATTAAACCCTTTAATACCTGTTCACAAATTTGCGTTTACTGCCAGCGTAACTGGGAAATTGAAAGGGTTCTCGAGCCAACAGCCTTGGCTACAAGAAAACAAGTAAGTGAGGCCTTTACCTGGTTTGACAAACATAAAAGTATTGGTGACGTTCTTGTTACAGGGGGGGATCCGCTTGTAATGAAAGATACCCAAATCCAGAAAATACTTGAAGGTCTTGCCACTAAAAGTCACATTTACAGAATCAGGATTGGTACCAGAACACCGGTTGTACTGCCAATGCGTTTTACAGATGATTTGATAAAATTGATTTCACAGTATCACCAGCCTCCGAAACTCGAAATTGCATTAGTAACGCACTATGAACACTCTTACGAGATAACCCCCGAGTCGATGGATGCTGTCCAAAAATTACGTAAGGCGAGAATAAGCGTATATAATCAGCAGGTTTTTACAGTTGAAAACTCCAGACGATTTGAAACGGCAAAACTCAGAAAAGACCTGAAGTCCATTGGTGTTGATCCTTACTATACATTTAACATGAAAGGTAAGGAAGAAACAAGCAAATATATGGTTCCTATAGC
>CAZFQS010000039.1:0-18767 GCA_964521285.1 uncultured Bacteroidales bacterium
GGAATTAAATTCATTAATAAGTATCATGCAATGTACTTGCGTAGAGGTGTTGATGCTATGACTACTGCCGGCGGAACGACAGTATTAAGCTCTTATCATGCTGAATATGTTGAAAGAGATGAACTGGTAATGGTTACTACAACCGGGAATACCAGCGTGGAATTATCGAATATCATTCGCCGGGGTTCTGCATCAAGTCCCGGATCGGTCAATATTGAACTCTTGTTCGATGATAATGATAATTGCTCCATACGGAGTTTTGAGAATGATCCTTATAACGTTTCCGGAACAGGGAAATTTGTTGAAAATGGCGGTTTCTGGGGAGGTGAGGAACACGATGCCTTGTTCCTGGAGTATAGTTACACAGACCTGGCAAATAACGAAACCCATGTTGTTAACGATACATTGGTTGTTCGTAACAGAAATGTAGTATTTGAAGAATTTGTATTGGATTAAACTCTGGTTAAGAATTGATAATTAGTGAGGGTGTCATTGCAATAAGAGAAAATAATTCCTTTCTCCTCCCCTCTTTTTTATGCTTTAAAAAAGGTTTAACTTATAACTGGTACTTCTACCTCCACCAGGTTCTTTAATTAATATTTCTTTGTCAATTAAATCCTGAATATCCCTAAGTGCTGTATCTTGAGAACACTTTGTTATTTTAGCCCATTTTGACGTTGACAGTTTGCCATAGAAATCATCGAGTAATTTTTTAATCATTACTTTTTGGCGTTTATTAATTATGGTTAAGGCATGAGTTTCCCAGAATTTAGCTTTTGTCAGAACCTTTGCCAATATCACTTCTGTTGCTTCCAATGCGCCAATTAAACATTTTAAATACCATTCAAGCCAGTTGGTAATATCCAATGATCCCTTTTGTGTTTTCTCCAGGATCTCATAATATTCTTTTTTTTGACGTTCAATTTGTGCAGATATACTGTAAAATCGTTGATTAGTTTTGTCTGTTCTGGCAATTTGCATATCTTCAATTGCCCTGGCAATTCTTCCGTTACCATCATTAAAGGGATGTATTGTAATAAACCAGAAGTGGGCAATTCCGGATTTGATGACCAGCTCTGTATCATTATCATTATTATACCAATCAATGAAGTCAGTCATTTCATTATCAATAATTTTAGCTGGTGGAGCCTGGAAATGAACCTTTTCCTTCCCTATAGGACCGGAAACAACCTGCATCGGACCTTTTTCATCTTTTCGCCAATCAGCTGTGGTAATTCTATGTATGCCACTTCTTCCTGACGGAAACAGTTCAGCATGCCAGCTGCATATTCGTTCTTTTGTTAATGGCACATTATAGTTTTGAGTTGCATCTAAAATCATTTCAACAACTCCATCTACATTACGATTTGAGGGGATTAAACCTGATATATCCATACCAAGTTTTCTTGCAATAGATGAACGGACCTGTTTAGTATCCAATATTTCACCTTCTATTTCGTTGGATTTTATTACATCAATAGTCATTGTATCAAGCATTGCTTCCTCCCTTAAGGAAAAACCTATAGCTTCCATTTTCCCAATTAGTTTACCCTGTAAATTTCTAACCTTAACTAAAGAAGTAAGTAATACTTTGATATCCCAATTAAAGTTAGGCCAATCTAAGGACTGATGTATGTACATGTATTTTCTCCGCAAAATTTGCGGTAAATATACTTATTTTTCTCCGTATTACAAAATTATTCTCCGCAAAAAATGCGTAAATTAACAGTATTATTCTCAGCATTTTAATTTGAAACTTCCAAAAGAAAATTACTCCACGCAAAAAGAGTCCGCCTGACTGGCGGTTAAATGTTTTGCCCTCGGGCAATAATAGAATATTCCGCTCTGAAGTAAGAACAAGGAAGATATAGTTGTAGTGCCTCTCTCCCACTAGTATAACCTTGAAAAGTTATGCCTTTCCGCAGAAGCGGAATGTAAAACTTTTTTCCAAAGCTATCTTAACATATATAATTGAGGTTATTCTTTGTATATATTTTATAACTAGTTGAATATATTACAAATTTAACCGGTGAGTTTTTTCAATATATTTAATTACCTCATTATTAATATCATACTGTCTTGCAAGTTTAGTCCAACCAGCAACTGCATCTTTTGTACTCTCAATGATTTCATTTGCTTTATTTATTCCTTGCTGAGCAGCAAAATCCAAAAGGTCCTTTTTTATAAAATCATCTCTTTTGCTGTTTATTGTCATCTGGTGTTGATCAGTCCATTCTCCGGAGGGATTAAAGGCCCAGCAAACATCATAGGCAGGTGCTAATCTCCATTCCCCTCCTTTTTTCAGTATAAAGGAAATATTCTTTGAATGATCATCCTGATTTCTGGCAATTACATTAAATACCATCCTTTTATAAAGCTGATCAATGTCTTCATAAGGAAGTTCCATTTCTCTCATTTCAGCTAGTGCTCCTTCATATGAATAAGCTCCGGGTAACATATAATCGTAGTGAGCAATAGCGCAAAGGGTTTGTAAATGAATTTTTTCGTTCCCTGCTCTGTCAAATCTTTCAGTAAGGAAATGAGTTCTGTTATGCTCAAAAAATAAATCACATGGCATCATTTTAATACCACATGCTGTTGCCATCTTATGGTATACAAATTCAATTTTGCCAAATCCTTCGGGATCTCCAAGACTTCCGCTTTTTATTCCATCAAATTTTATAATACAGTGTTTAAATCCTTCAGGGGTATTTATTTGTCCTGATCTTATTTCCCCTGTTTTCTTGTTATAAGCAATGATAGCCTTTGGTCTTTGTCCTCCGGCTGAAGTTCCGATTTTTATCAACTCTGACAAAACTTTTTCTTCATCTTCACTTAAGTTCAGTTCTATTTTTTTTCTTTCAGCTAACACCTTTTCTGCCAAATTCAGCAATTCATTAAGTTCTATTTTAGATGATGATTCTTCAAAAGGTTTAATGGCCGGTTCATATTCAAGGGCTCCCATTCCTCGTGTACCTATGTAACTTAGCTTTTCGACAGGCGAGAATGATTTTTCATCTCTGCCCTGCCTTTCCAGCCATGATAATATTAACCTGTTTCCATATGAATCGGGCAGTGAATCAGATAAAAGACCAGGTAATCCATTGTATGTTCTATAACTCAGTTCTGGAAACTCAAAAATATATTGTCCTCTCATTATGTCTTTCAATGGCATTGTTAATGGAGCCAGATCGAATCCATGACGAATAAAATCTTTTGATATTTCGAATGTGGAATAATTTTTATCTGCATTCCAATAAATAGCGCCTACATTTAAATCCCATATTTTAACATTTAGAAGAATCATATTTTATAGTTATTCCTTAATTGCCGAAAATTAGCTTTTGGAAACAGGTTTTCGCGATGCTCTTTTTCTGATTTTTCCTTTAAGCTTTTGAAGCTCTATTGGACTTGGTCCTGGCTCAGGTATAAAATTATTCAAATGTTCTATTTCTTTCAGTGCTCTTAAAACCTGTATTAATGTTTTAATTGATGAGGGTGTTCCATACTCCAGTTTTTGCAAAGTACTTATGCCGATTCCTGCTTTTTCAGCTAATTCATTTTGAGAATAATTTTTTAAGAGCCTTTGCTTTTTAATCCTGTTGCCAATTTCCTTTATAATAGTCCGATCTGTCATTCTTTTCCAATTCATATTCTATTTATTATTTTAAGTTTATATGAGACTCACTTTGTATATATATAATAAATATCACTCTTTAGAATTATTGATTATAGTGTAATACATATATTTATATGTATAAACAGATATTTAATATTATAACACATATTATAATATATATTTGGCAAATATAAAAAATTTTTATTAAAATCAAAGATTTATTACAACATTTTATTAATTACAAAATTATTCTCCGCAAAAAATGCGTTAATTAACAGAATTATTCTCCGCATTTCAATTTTTCAATTTGAAACTTGCAATTGAAAATCACAAGGCAGGCAGGTAGTATTATTTTGTTTCTGAGCCATCCCTTATGCCCTTGACCATTAGCCATGGCCCGATAAGCGCTTCAAACACAAAGTATGGAACCCCTAATATGATTATTTTCCCAATACCACGATCATAAAGTGCCCAAAATACATTTATTGATAGCAGACAGATTGATGCAAGGCCCCAGACAGATAATACCCGTGGAATATACCTTGATTTGTAGAACAGGTAATACCACAGTATTCCGCCCAGACAGAAGAACAACATATGTATATCGTATCCTGTTCTATCAATGCCAAAATACAAAAAATCACCCAGGGTTTGAAAGCAGGACGGTTCCGGGGTTCCCGCCTCAACGAATTCCTGGCTTAAAGGTATCAGAGCATAAGCCCCTATCTGACTCACAGACAGAGTTATTGCTTCTGACAACCATAATCCCAGGGCCACAAGTGCGATGATTTTATTCTGGTTGTTAAAGACGATATAAAGCAGGACTGCCAGGACAATAATTCCAGTACTTGTAACCAGTACAACCAGAATGTAGATCCGCATCAGGGTAATGTTATCTGAAATATTCACGAGGATATCGGATATACTATCAGATCCAATTGCCGAACTGCGCAGGAAATCATTGAGCACGCTGCCAACAAAAACAAGTAAAAATGCTGCTCCTAAGAGCCTGATCGTATTCTTATTTGTATTCATTTTTTCTCCCATCTCTTTGTATTCTTTAAATTATACTGTAAAGTTATCTTGTTAGGTTTTGTTATTATGTTCCACAGTTATTACTACTTTTCCCCGGGCGTGTCCTTCTTCAAGATACCGGATAGCTTCAGGCACCTCGTTTAATTTATAACGTCTATCTATAACAGGTTTTACTTTGCCCGCTTCAAGAAGCTTTTTCATAAAAAGCAAATCTTTTATGTTTGCTTTCGCCGTCCCCATGAGACCTATTTTCTTACCTGCCTGCCGGCCAGGCAGGTTTCCGGTCATTGATACCAATGGTCCCAGAAACATATGCTGGAACAAAAGAACCATTGAAGAATATCCGATTATGACACAATTCCCCCCGGGACTTAATGCACGCTTATAATCTGAAACCGAACGATTTCCCACATTATCAATAATCAGGTCATATCCCTGCCCAGTCCGGGTGAAATCTTCCTGAGTGTAATCAATAACCTGGCCTGCCCCAATCGAGCGCACCATGTCCAAATTCCTCGTGCTGCACAACCAGTAACTTCAGCCCCGAAAGATTTGGCAATCTGCACCGCAAAGGTACCCACACCCCCAGACGCACCATTGATCAAAACACTTTGTCCTGGTTTAACCTGTCCTTTATCCCGAAGACCTTGCAGAGCGGTGACTGCCGCACAAGGTACGGCCGCTGCTTCCTCAAATGTTGTACTGGTTGGTTTCAGTACTAATGCTGCATTTTCAGGAATACATACATACTCGGCAAAAGCGCCTAAACCATTAGGGAATATATCCCCGAATACCTCATCACCTGGCTGAAACTTCTTTACGTTTCTGCCAACCTCTTCAATCCGCCCCGCTACGTCAGCTCCGAGTATCTTGTGTTTTGGTTTTAGAAGTCCGGCCGCCAGGCGAGCCAAAAAAGGTTCACCTCTCAGGCTATGCCAGTCAAGCGGATTTACGGATGCCGCATAGACTTTTACAAGTACTTCATTGTCCCCGGGAACAGGTTTTTCTACTTCTTTTAATTCAAGAACATCCGGTGGTCCGTATTTTGTGTATACAACAGCTTTCATTTGGGTATTCCTCCTTTTATGATAATAATTTTAAAAATTGTCCGAAAACGTCATCTTATGATTGAACCTTTACACCCTTAATCAATAGCCAGAAGCCAATTATTATTTCAAAAAGAATTGCCGGTGCACCGAATGCCATCAATGCTTTGATGGGTAAAATAATATTCACTAAAGCGCATATTAGCATTAGCAAAAATGAGAATATCCCAAAGGCAGCCAATATTCTGGGGATGTACTTAGACTTGTAGAATAGATAACAAAAGATAATCGTTCCCAGGCTTAAAAATACAAAGACAATTGATATTGCAGCAGAACTTACGTTAAGAAACACCCCAATAAAAGCCTGTAACTGTTCTGTATTAAATACTGCCAAATAATTTTCGCCTTTTAAAAGCAGCAAAACAATTAAACTACTAAGCACTGAGAGACACCCCAGAATGGCTTCTCCCAACCTCCATAACAGCGCAAGCAAAGCAAGATTCTTGTTTACCGTTTTAAGTACTACATAAAGAGCCAGGGACAGTATTACAACACTCGCATACATGATTAAGTCGTAGGCAGTACCGATACGAAATAGTACCTCATTAGCCATAATGTTATTGAATGTTTCAGCAATATTTCCTTTCACAATAAGCTTGGAGGGGCCAAAAATCATAGAGAGCAGAGAGGTTATTATGATAATCACATACATGAGACCTGCGACTCTTGCAGCTTTCTGCAGCGATGCATCAGCGCTTCTTGCGGTAGTTTTAGTTGAATTCATTTTTTTAGTTTTAATTTTTAGATAATAAATTAGGTATTTTACACTTTAAATGTGCTCATTTTAAATGTGCTTATTTTATCTCGTTTATGTTTGTTTAGGCAGACCCGGAAGCAATTGCAGATGATTTGAATCCTTTAACTATAAGCCATACTCCCAGAAATAGTTCATTCAAGCCCATTGGAACGCCATATAAAATCCCTATTATTAATTTAACATGAACGAATAATTCTAACAAGGTCCCTGTTAACACAAATGCAACTGCAAGGAGACCCCAGACTGATATAAATCGCGAAATGAGTTTTGTCTGATACATTACATAATAAAACATCATAGCGGCTAAGCTATAAAATACCGAAAGTACCAGTTGAGACCATTCTGTGCGCGCTGCCATAAATAAAGAGCCTAAAGATTGAAAAGAGGAAGCATCCGGAGCTCCTGCTTTTAAATATTCCTGACTTAATGTTATTAGTAATAGAGGGCTGAATGCAGCAACAATAAGCATTGTGCTCTCAAGAATCCTGAAACCAAAGTACCCGCAAGCTATATTTTCATTATACTTCTTTAAGACTGGAAAGAGCATAACTGCAATGCCAATAACTCCAGCGATCTCAATTAACTCAAAAAGCACGCCTACTGTCACCCTGGTTTTATTTGGATAAACATGAAATAGATAATCCGGAGCAGATATTATAGAATCAATTAAAATATAACCTATAAACCATGTAACCATTACGGTTAGAAATAATGCTCCTACAATTCTTCCGGTTTTTTTGTTTGTATTCATTTTTCTAGGTTTATTAATCAATAGCAGGTATAACATATTTTTCAAGAATCTTAAATGGAGGTCTTTTAGTGAGGTAATTGCCACCAGTGAAAATAACTACTGTATTTAAATGACCCACTGCCCGGAAATAATTTGTTTCCCGTTCCAAACCCCGTTATTCAGAAATGTCACACCAAATTTCATCATAGCTCTCGGTTTAATTTTTAAACTGTTGACATTATACATGCCATTTTTAAATTTTAAGTACCAGTCAGCAGTATCAATCCCCAAAGGGTCAAACAGATATTTTTTGGAAAACTCATTAATTGTCATATTTGAAGTATTCCTGATAATTTCACCCAAAACATGCATATTTCCAGTTGAATAATTGAAGCTTGTCCCGGGTTCATTGATCAGTGGTTTTTCTAAAATATAAGTAATTGGGTCTTTATCCTGAAACCAAATTCCGATGCAAGGATTATCAGTACTGCTATAAGGGGCACTCCATTCTTTCCATTCTAATCCGGTAGTCATGGTTAGCAAATGTTCAATGGTAATTTTATCTCTCCCTCCTGTTTTGAGGTGCTGATGCTCCGGTAAATAATCAAATATGGACTGATGAACACTTTCGATAAAACCATGATCTATTGCAATGCCAATACAGGCCGATACAATACTTTTGGTAGCGGACATATTATTATGCAACATATCCCTGTCCCAGGTCACCCATTCACCGTGATGGTAAGGAGCATCCCATTTGTATTCATGCCCCTGGAAGTACTCTTCAAATACTAATTTGTTATCCTTGTAGATAAGCATTGAATGTACTTCTATATATTTACCCTCGTATATTTTATTCACTGCCTTCACAATCAATCCTGGCTTGATCTTCACTTCATTTAAAGTACCGACATCCAATCCATCATTAATATTCTCAGGCGGCCGGTATGCGTACTGACCGGAAGAATCGAATTTACAACCGGCAAATAATAATGAAAGAATTGAAATTAGTACAATTGTTTTTTTCATATCAAAATTTTTAGATTTTTTAATTTGCCTGATTTATAGGCTAGACAAACAAATTTAATATTAATTAAAGAATAATCAATCTTTGGAGAATAATTAACAAGTCATTGGAATATAACCCGGAAAATTTGTATTCAGAATATGCAAAAGCATACATCCTGTTTGCAAAAAACAGAGATCTCCGGCAGACAAAAGGACTTTTAATTGAAACACTTAATAAAGATTCGACTTGATTGGATATAATGCAGGAAGTAGGGTAAATTTGTTACTACATGAGAGATACTGGGATAATCATAAGCAAATTAAGGCTTCACTTGAGAAGAAAGAATTCCTACAATTTTAGTACATATAAAGTTGTAGTCAGCATATTTTTTAATTTATTTTTCCATCAATTTTATATGATCAAAAAATAAATCAGCATTTCCATAATAATAAATTCGAAATTCAATATTACTATACCTTTTAGTTGTTTTAAATTCTAATTCAATATATTCATATTTTCCAATAGATATAAAATCATTTTTTGATATTTTTTTTGTAGCTAATTGAATCTGTCCCCTCTCTGCTGATACATCAAGTAATGCGATTGCATCATCATTTTTTGGTACTGTTTTTAAACAAAACTGTGCTCTAAAATCGCCAATACCAATACGAGTACATGGTCCGAAAACAATATATTTATCTTTACATAAATCACATTTGGCCGGGACATATAATACTTTTTTATTCAATTCTTTATCTATCATTACTTTGGAGACACCGTATTTTAGTTTTTCCAAATCAAAGATTTTATTAACTTTTATTTTTTTATACTTGCATATCTGGCAATTACTTAATCTGAACTCGCTTCCATCTTTTAACAGAACATAGCCAAATTGTTCCAATGTATCCGGGAAAAAATCCATCCACATATCACGGATTACGTATAATTGAGGTTGAGAAAAAACCGAATCAACAAGACTTTGTTTTCGAACCAGGCTTCTATCATGCGGAGTGACTTTAATATTATCCGGATCAGGAGCCGAATTAATATAGGAATTCCAGTATTCTGAAATAATTCCGATTTTACCCAAGCTTTTAAATTCGCTAGCTATCTCGATTGTTGGCTTTAATCTCCCTGGAGAAATGTACTTATAATTGTAGATCGTACCTAGTCCCCCCGACAAAACAGTTATTGCAATAAAGACATTTAAAAACCATCTAAATTTAATTTCTTTAATATTATCTATAGTCAGGAGAAATACTATCCAAAAAGAGATATAATTACATACAAAATATCTGCGAGACACCTCATTTAAGTTTACCCATTTAGATGAAATTATAAGTATAAATACGAGTATAAAATCAATCATAAAAATAATTACCCATTTGGAAATATTTTTAGTAAGTTTTATTTTTCGGTAGTTCAGTATAATAAAAAATGCTCCACATAAAAGTAAATATATGTACAGGCTTGTAAATGGTTCCCTTATTCTGAATAGGAACAGATCGCGCATTGTGCCTATAAATACTTTTAAAGACTCAATGATTGTCTTCGGGTTAAAAAAATCATAGTAATTCTCCGTTCTAACTGCATTCACTTTTGCATAATAAATAAATATTGCTCCGGCAATAAATCCAAAAATGATATAATACAATTCTGGTTTCTTTAAGATTGTAGTATATGTATTGACCTTTATATGCTTAATATAAAGGACAGCACTAACAATAACTATTAATCCAATTGTAACAATTGCTAAATCTGAAACCCATAAAGAAGCAATAAATATAAACGTAGTTAGGATCAGTAAAACATGTTCTTTAAAACGATACCTTTCAAATTGATATGAGTATAACTTGTTTATGATAAAAACTGAAATACCTATTAGTGCATATTGTTCCCCCTGGCTTAACTTTAATATATCAATCATTCTTAGAGGAGGTAAAAACCATACCACTGCGAATATAAGTTTAATGATATTTGATTTGAACAGACTAGCAAAACCAAGGAATCCGGCAATAAGCAATAAATAATGAGTAAGCGATTCTGACTGGATTGGAGAAAAATGGAGGATTTGATAAAAAAATTGTCCTGCCATTGGGATCAAAGATCCAAACCGATTTGAGTTCCAGTAATATAAATCCTGTGGCAAATTAAAATCATGGATCATCAATGCAACAACAGCATCGTCGGTATTCAAAAAGGGAGAATAAAGAGAAGAATGATGAAAAAATGAAAATAAAACAATAATAACTAAAGTCAAATAATAAAAGATATAATGAAGTAAGTGCTTATTCATAATACGAAAGTTACAACCAATACAATTTATTTTTATTAATTAGTAACTCTATTTCCTATGTAATATCTAATTTTCATTAAAACTTGTCAGTATGTTATCAATAAATAAATATACTTACCTATAACTTCATATTTCCAAATAACGCAAGTACCTGTATGTTTATCAAATTTATAATTTATTTTATGCAAAACAAAAGCTTAATTATAAATTAATTACATAGAATAGGTATATATACTCTACATACAATTTGCTCAGGTTCACTCCGCAAAAAGAGTCCGTCTGACCGGCGGATAAATATTTCGATCTGAGGTAAGAATATGGAAGCTTTGTTTATGATACTCCTCTTCCACTAATATATCCTTGAAAAAAGTTTAGCTGAACAAATACTCCTGTCTGTCAGTTTTTAAGCTACGGACAGGAACATTTAACATAATAACTCCTCCCAATTGTAAGTTATTTTAAAGCCTGCTTGCCGGTTTACCTGCCAATGGTATATCAGACTGGCAATTTTTCGTTATAGATTCTTGATTTCCGGACCTGGGCAAAGAACTAATGTTTTATCATCTTTCCGGACTGAACAATTTCCCCGTCAACAATAAGGGTATAAAAAAAGAGGTTCCCGCTTTGATTAAATTCTTCACCTTCCAGAATAAATTCATTATCGCCCTGGCTGCATACTTTTGCCTGATGCAAAACCAATTCTCCCAGAACATTCCTGATTACAATATCAACTTTAGCATATCCCGGAAGGTTAAAATGCAAAGTAACATTTTCGGTAAATGGATTGGGGTAAACTGATAAGTGATAACCGTTTGCCAAAGATTCAGTTACTTCTTCATTTACAAATAAATTAATCTGAGAATCCAGCCAGCTGGCGCGTTGAACTATCCAGTTTTGCAGATAACTAATTTCATTGGCATAACTTCCTCCAATATAAGCATTTGGCCAAACGTATTTGTTCAGGATATTAAATTTCTGGAAATTTCTTACCTGTGCTTCAGACAGGACATTTACACATGAGTCAATAAATGCTAAAATGTTTGCATTACTGAATTTACCAGCCCGAAGTTCGTTCCATCTGGATTTAATTCTGGCTTTAAAATAAGGATCTGCCATAAGCCTCTCCCACCAGAATACGCATTCATACGGATCACCATTCCCAATTCCATCGGCTGTCCAGCCTGCTGTTTTTTCGGCATCCATAAAATTACCGTTGCCAAAACCCAGGTTATAATCCCATAAAGGACTCGTATTCAGTTTACCTCCATTGCTGTCTTTATCCTTATAAAAATATACACTGCAGCGGTATCCATCCAGGTCGCGGCTTAATTCGGTAATAAGGAAATAATCGATAAATGAAAGCACATTAATATATGCCCTGAAACCAGTTTCCTGATTTTTAAAGTCATCTCCGGCAAGCACATATTCAAAATCTGTTACGTAATTTTTTATATATGTCCGCTGCTGTTCGGTAAGTTCATCATATTTGGGATCATAATAACTGATAGGCATCTCAAAACTGCCTGTCCTTCCCATAAAAGGTGAAATCCAGCATCCCTCCCTGTGGCGGTCAATTCTTAAAATATACCCGCCAGTAAGTTCATCTCCTGTATCATCTTCCGGTAACAATGTAGCTATGTCCACCCTGTTTCTGTCCCTTTTAATTTTTTCTGTTAATACAAACACCCCCCGGTATTCATCATTAATAAACACCTCACAGAACCTTGTGTGCGGTGACCACCAGCCCTGTGCATTACCCAGATGATAAGCCAGTGCATTCCTAATTAAAGATTTATCTGAATACGGCCCATGCAATACCCAGTCATTTTCCTGCGGCAATCCAAGTAACGAGACATTCAGGTTTGTTCCGGAATCGGTCCTGGTTTCCAGGGTGTAACTCAATTTTTCGAAGAATATTTGCGCGGTGTTTCCCCGTGTTTCTATACCGATGTATCCGTCGTATTCAAATGTTTTATCATAAATAGAATTAACCTTATCCGGGTTATTGATAACCTTCATCAGGGAGGTTATTTTTGGTTCATCAGGAATGGTTTTTCCCTGAGTATTTATTAATATTAGAGGGAGGTTGCTTTCAGTAAAGGCTTCAGTTGTCTTAGATCGTGAGGATTCGGACAGGTATCCGGTATTCGCATCATTGACCCCTGTATTATTATTTTGGGAGTATATGGCTTGTGTAAATAGCAAGCACATAAATATGGTCACAGAATTTCTCATTTAAGATGAATTTAACAAAACAAATGCAAAATTAGCACCTAATACGTTAAATAAAAATATTTTGTATATCTAATTATATATAAAAACAGCTTATAATATGATTGCCAGTTCAATGGCAATTACTTTCTTATCACCATGAGTTTCAACTTCACATTATTTATTATCTTCAAAGTTTCTTAGTAAAAAAATGAATACCAGAAAATTACTTTTTTATTCATTATCTGTTGCACTTGGCGGATTTTTATTTGGCTTTGATACTGCTGTAATTTCAGGAGCTGAGGAGTCTATTCAGAAGTTATGGGATTTAAATGATGTTTTGCATGGTTTTACAGTTGCAGTTGCCTTATACGGGACTGTTGTAGGGGCTTTATTTGGTGGCATTCCATCAGATAAATTTGGGAGAAAAAAGACATTATTCTGGATTGGAGTTGCCTATTTTATTTCAGCAATCGGATCAGCATTGGCGTCTGATAAAATTACTTTTATGATTTTTCGGTTTTTGGGAGGTTTGGCTGTTGGGGCATCATCAGTAACAGCTCCTATGTATATATCTGAGATTGCTCCTGCTTCTTCAAGAGGAAAACTTGTTGCAATGTTCCAGTTAAATATTGTCATAGGAATATTAATTGCTTATGTTTCAAATTATTTGATCCAGGGTTTGGGAGAACAATCGTGGAGGTGGATGTTAGGTGTTGAAGCCTTTCCTGCCTTAATTTTTAGCACATCCGTAATATTTGTTAGTGAAAGTCCGCGCTGGTTAATTGTCAAGAAAAACAATATCAAACAGGCAGAATCTGTTTTTGCCGGGTTTAAACTGAATAAAAGTGAAATAAAAGACTCAATTTCAGCAATTAAAAACTCAATTTTAATCGAAAAATCAGGAAAACAGGAATCTTTGTTGTCAAAAAAATTCAGGTTCCCTTTAATACTGGCTTTGCTGTTTGCTTTTTTTAACCAGTTTGCCGGTATTAATGCAATAATATATTATGCACCCCGGATATTTAAGATGACCGGACTTGAAACCAGTACAGCCTTCCTGTCAACAGCAGGAATAGGTCTTACAAATATGATTTTTACCATTATAGGAATATTTTTAATAGACAGGATTGGAAGAAAAATATTAATGTTTATTGGCTCTATCGGACTAATTATAAATTTGCTGTTAGTTGCACGTGCATTCAATACAGGAATTTTTAATGGCGTAGAAATATTTTTATTCTTGTATATAGCATTCTTCGCAATTTCGCAGGGTGCTGTTATCTGGGTATTTATTTCTGAAATTTTTCCTAACCAGGTCAGAGCTTCAGGTCAGTCTGCAGGAAGCTTTACTCACTGGATACTTGCAGCTATCATAGCAAATATATTTCCCTATTTTGTGAATTTAATAGGAGTTGCTCCTATATTTGTATTTTTTGCAGTAATGATGTTTCTTCAATTATTGTTTGTATTCAAACTGATGCCTGAAACCAAGAACATTTCACTTGAAGAGCTTGAAAAAAGACTTGTAAAGTAATTCCATATATAATTAGCATACCTAAATAATTTACATTTTTATTAAAAATCAGGCAGGTAATTCTTCGTTCTTTTTCCAGACATGATTTTTTTAACAATTAATTTTATTCGAATTATTTACTAATACTGCATTATGATTTAATACAAATTATTTTGTTAACTTTCCTATTTATAGAAAAACTTTTCATTTTAAAAAATAAAGCCATGAAAAAGGAAAAAAGTACCTCAAAGTCAAACGTAAAGAAGGTCGCAGCAAAAAGCCTGAAAGAAAAAAGAGCAGATAAAAAAGCCAAACGTGAAAAGTCAAAGAAAGATAGTTAATAACTATTCCCCACTTTGACTGAAAAATATGACAGACTATTCCAAAGGACATATTGTTAAATCGGACCGGTATATATGGTTTGAAGTAAGAGCTTTACTGATTACAGGATTGCTGAAATTTGTTTTTATAGACTGGCTTAATATGAGAGCTCTTTATATTTGCGGAGCGTGTTTATTCTGGCTAATATATGCAGTTGTGAGATATAAGAGTGATCATACAGTTTTAAAGCGTTGGGGATTTCAAAGCAATAATTTCAGACAGTCATTCATTTTTCTTTTTCCTGTAGCCATTGTTAGTATAACCGTTATTGTAATATATGGCTTATTAAATAATACGGTTATTCTGAACTGGCATATAATACTGACTTTTTTATTATATCCTGTGTGGGGGTTAATTCAACAATTTATAATGGTTGGGTTAATTGCAGGGAATTTAATAGCAATTGAAAAAATCAGGTTTAAAAATTACCAGATAGTCATATTAACTTCGTTAATCTTCAGTTTAGTGCACTACCCGAATTTTTTTCTAATGATCTTCACTTTTTTTCTTGAATTAATTTTTATATCAGTTTATTTAAAATGGCGCAATTTATGGTCATTGGGCCTGGTTCACGGATGGATAGCTACTTTCTTATTATTTTTTGTTCTGGAAAGAGATTTGTGGACTGAATTATTTGTATGGTTTTAATCTATTGTTTTTTACTTCATAGAACCATATTAATTTATCCATTTAAATGTGAAAAAATCGTTTCAAGTCAATGCCTTTTTTCAGACGATAATGAATAAAAAACAATAAAGCTGAAATAGGTATCATAGATGCAGTTACGATTATACTCCAGTGCAGGTAAAGAATATTTTTTGTATATAATGATAAAATTCCTTCAATACAAATTGTAAGTAACCCGGCAGCAATAAAAAAACAGGCTAAAATATTAAATCCTCGTTGCCTGGATATACGCATAAGAATTGCCAGGATCAGAATAACAAAATAGAAAGAAAAAAGAAATGGTATTCCAAGTTTAACTCCCCACCCGATATTTAAATTATACATATCAAGAAGTATCAGCAGAACTGAAGTTGACACGAAGCTGCCCACAAAAAGCAATAAGATCTTATGCCGCCAGAATGTAATTAAGGTAGTATTTACAAATATAACCAGAGAAACAGTAACGCTATACTTTGACCATGTAGTGCTTTTATTTATGATAAGATCGATAATAAGTGTTACAATAATTCCTGAAATAAGAATAATACCTGATACTTCCCAGAATAATTTACGTCTCTGTTTTTGAGTTAAACTTTCATAATCAGAAAATAGTTTTTCCTCAGGCTGGGGTTGTGCAGATTTCAAATGTTCTCTTTTAACAGCTTTTTCATCGGCGGATTGTCCACATAACGGACAAAAATTCATATTCTCTTCCAGTTCAACACCACAGTTTTTGCAGTAAATCATGATAATATCATTTTAGTATTTGGTTAATTTTACTTTTATTCCCTGCTGAACAAGAAACTTTAAGAATTTTTTTTCAAACTCTTTTGATTTTGTAATATTCCCGAAACTCAAAACTAATTTATCATTAAATCCGATTACTCCGCAGTTTATTTTTAATATTTTATTTGGCGGAGGAGGAGTTACTACAAAATATTCAATTGATTTACTTACTTCAGGTGGAAATTTTACTTTTCCCATGTTAGTCAAAACACCGCTATATTGACTCGCTCCCAACGAGTAATACTTAAAATAGAGGATCATGCTCTTGATAAATAGGGGTATTCCCCTGACAAACAGTTTTTTTTCACTACCAACGTTTCTGGCAATTATTTTATTTATCAGCTTTTCATCAGTTTCAAGTTGCATACGGTGATATACGGTTTTAATTATTTCTTCGAAAGTGTAATGGCCTAAACGTAAATCAATTTCAGGCATAACAAATAAGGAAAAATTCCTCATGGATTTGGATGGATAAATGTTTCTCAGGTTAACAGGCACCTGAATCCGAAGTCTTTTATTCTTTTTATGGCGGCTAAATGCATTCAGATTTTCATAAATATCCTGAAGCACGAACAGGTATAAAGCTATCAGATAAACGGTCATATTAACGCCTTTTTTTTCGGCCCTGTTTTTAATTTCGTTTACAGACAGAATTGCAAGTAATACATCAAAGCGCGGTAAAGGATTCAGAGAAAAAGGTAAATGAAAAGCTTTGGGCTGTTTTAACTCGGGTGGTATGTTTTCCTTAAAATATTTATTATGTGAATCTTCAAATTCCTCTTTTGAGATAATTGTATCGGGACGGATATAGTCAAAATCTTCTGGTATAGCAGTTCCTCTCTGTTTGAAATACATTGTCAGAAGAGATTTAAAAAATTCAAATCCACCGGAACCATCAGTTAAAATATGAGAGAATTCTATACTAATCCTGGTTTCTATTGCCAGAATTCTGAACATTAACTTGTTCTTGTCTCTTTTATTAAATTCCCTGCAGGGTCTCTGATTTTCAACTTCAAGTGATATCGGAATATTAAGGTATTCAAGATAATACCAGAAAAATCCTTTTCTTAGTCTTACTTTATAATATGGGAATCTTTCTTCAATAGAATGAATAGCTTTCAGCAGGTTTCCAATTTTTATCCTTTCCTTTAATACAGCCGATATTCTAAAAACAGAAGTTAGCTCTTTTGATTGGATTGCAGGATAAATTTTGGCGGCATTATCTAATGGAAGCCAGAAATCTTCTGCTTTTTGATATGAATTGCTTGTACTGTTCAAATTTGCATTTTATAATCATAGGCGTAAAGATACCAAATCGCATCCCTGATATTACATAATTTTCCAATTATTTATAATTAAAAAAAAATTATACTTCTTGAAAAACAGCCCGATATTTGTATTTTTGGTAACATATGAACGAATTGATTATTATATTATTTTGTACCTGGAAATTTGCGGCAATGTTTCCTATAGCAATCTTTGCAATGAAAATGTCATTTTTCAAGACTATTGTTTATACAAATATCGGAGGTGCATTAGGCGCTATAATTTTTACTTTTTTTTCAGATATCCTCATTAAAATCTGGAATAAATATCTTCCGAAAAAATTCAAGTATCACAGGAAACCGAAAAGAGTATTTACAAAAGGGAAAAGGATTTTAGTTAAAATAAAAGTAAAATACGGATTAGCCGGAATAGTTATATTAACCCCCTTGCTGCTGTCTATACCGGTTGGCTCTTTTCTTGTATTGAAATATTACGGAAGTAAGAAAATTAATATTACCTGGCTGATATTTGGACAAATTGTATGGTCATTTATTTACACATACTTTTATACACAAATAAAAGCAGTTGTTTAAATTTTATCTTCTTAATCTTTTTCTCCTGCCCCTTCACCGGCATCATCCTGGTTTTTCTCAGACTTTTTAATATTCCTTGCCTCTTTGCGCTTTCTTTTTTCTTCCTGCTTTTTTTTCTTCGCTAATTCCTTTTTTCTCTTTTGGTAACTATGTTGTGATCTTTGCATGAATTTAGGTTTAATTTGTGAATACTAATTTACAAAGGTAAAAGCTTTTCCACTTTTACCTGCGCGGCCTGTACGGCCAATACGGTGAATATAATTTTCAATAGTTTTTGGGAGCTGGTAATTAATAACATGTGTTATATCACTAACATCTATTCCCCTGGCTGCAACATCTGTAGCTACCAATACCTTTATATTTCCCTTTTTAAAATTATTCAATGCGGTTTGCCTTTTATTTTGGGATTTATCCCCATGTATTTGATCAACACGAATACCTGATTTCTTAAGTTTCATATATACAGTATTTACCAGTCTCCTGGTTTCAGCAAATACAAGCACTTTTTCGAAATCCTCCTGCTGAATCATACCAAGAAGAATCCTGAACTTTTCTTCATTGTTATTCACCCGTAAAATCTTTTGCTCAATATAGCATCCTGATGTTCCTCTGCTACTCACTTTTACCTCTTCAGGATTATACAGCAATTTACTAATTAAGGATTGTTGAGACTTGTCTTCTGTTGCTGAGAATAATAGTGTTTGTTTTCGGCTATGCATCGAATTTGTAATATGCATAACATCATCAACAAATCCCATGTCAAGCATCCGGTCAAATTCATCGAGTATCAATATGG
>CAZFQS010000040.1:0-18637 GCA_964521285.1 uncultured Bacteroidales bacterium
ACGGACCTGAAGGTGCAGCATTTGTATATAGTCCTCAAAAAGGAGCAGATAAGCAAATGGTAATTAAACTTGATGAAAATCTGCGTCATTTTGCTAATGTAATAAAGGAAGTTTTAAATATTAACGTCCGGAATATTAAAGGATCTGGTGCAGCAGGCGGACTGGGAGCCGGACTGATGGTTTTTCTTAAAGCAAAATTAAGACCAGGATTTGAAATAATCAAAGAGATTGTAAAGCTTGAAAAGGAAATTGATAAGGCCGATATTGTTATTACAGGAGAAGGAAGAATAGACTACCAGACGCAATTTGGCAAAATGCCTTATGGAATTGCACAGCTTGCCAATAAATTTAATAAACCTTTAATAGCAATAGCCGGATCTTTAGGTGAAAGGGTCGAAGAATTATATGCCAAAGGCTTCGACTATATAATTCCGGTTATTGACAAACCTATGGATATGGAATATGCAATGAAAAATGCTGATGTTTTAATTCAAAACGCCGCAGAAAGAACTTTCAGATTAATTCTGTTAACTAAAAGATTTAATATTTAACAAAAAGACCTTTTCTCTGTTTAGTAGTTGCAGTACATTATATAGTAGCATAAAAATATATTCAGCCTTTATTTAATCTGAACAGCAGAAATTAATCTGGCTGATACAATTCTGTCAGTATAAGCTGTATCGGCATAATTTTTGTAAAGAATATTTAGCTGTTTACTTCTGCTAAAAGATTCACTGACTTTTTTATTAGGACTTAATAACTTTTACCGGACAATTTCACCTTACAGGTAAATTTATACTACTTAATACCTTTATTATAAAATATTTAAGGGTATAAACTTGTTTGTTTAATTTAAAATAAATGATAGATTATGAAATGCAGATGTATTAAAAATTACAACGACGGTCGTGTTAATTTTAAAATAAATGAGTTATACGAATATATGGCAATCCCCACATCATTTAAATATCCTCCTGTATACAAGATATTCAACGGTACGCATAAATATAAAAATTTTACTTATTCCGAGTTTAATGAGTACTTCAGGAGTGCCGCTTAAAATTTTAATATGTTTTAATTTCATTTTAATATGAAGCTAATTTTTTCTATTAACCTTTAAAAAAATATTAAAAAACAGCGTTACATATTATGAAATTTCTGTCATAATGTAGTTGCCATTAACAATTGTAAGTATCAATAATAAATAAAACACTTTAGCCTTATGTATTTAAGAATTTTAATCATTCTTCTTATACTAAGTATTATAACTTTAATAATTATTCAGCCTTCAACCTTTAAAAGGCTCAAAAACCGGGGCAATACTGTATTCAATGATAAAAGGCTGCTTTTTCTTTTCGTTATAGTTATACTTTCTTTATTAGCTTATTTTGCACCAGGTATAAGAAGGAATATTGAAAATATGCGAAAAAGACTTTAAAAATAATACATGGTTAAAATATGACTTTTTAAGTAGGGAAATGAAAAAGAGGGCTTTAATATATTTTATAATTGCAATTCTTATTTTTATTATAACTGCTGTCGTAGTAATTGATGTCACTTCACGTTTAATTAAAGCTAACACTGAAATATCAGATGTTACAAAACTCTATGAAACAGTAGAAGAAATAAGAATAAAGCTTAGATCTGTAAATATATCACAACGTGACTTTATTCAAACCAAGGACAGTCTGTATTATTATCAATATGAAAGTTATAAAACATCACTTATTAAGCAACTTGAAAACCTTTACAACCTGAAATATGATAACTATATTTTAAAAAATAATATTGATTCCCTAAATTTCTTAGTTAGAAAAGATGTAAATATACTTGATTCTACCATAAACGTATTTAATGATAATAAATCCCTGTTTCTAAAACAGAATTTATACACCCGTGCAAAATTAACCTACTTTAAAACCAAAGACATTGCATCAGGTATGGAAACAATACTTGAAGACAGACTGGAAGCATTTCGCATACAAACCAAAAAAAGGGCAAAGGAAATTACAGTCACTATGATCGTTGGCTATTCGATTGCAATAATTTTACTTTTTTTTACCCTTTGCAGTCTTATAATTCATATAAAAAAAAGAGAAAAAGTTGAGATTGAGGTCAAAAAGCAGGCACTGGTATTATCTCAGTTAAATGCTACCAAAGACAAATTTTTTTCACTTATAGCTCACGATTTACGAAATCCTTTTAATAATATACAGGGATTATCTGAGTTGATATTATCTGAGTTGCAAAATAAAAATTATGAAAACATAGCTGAATATGCTGATTATATAATGCAGTCATCAAAAAAAACCTTTGAGCTTCTGGAAAATTTACTGGAATGGGCTAAAATACAGACTGGCAGGCTTGAAGCTAATCCGGAAAAATTCCACATTCTCAACATTGTCAGGGATAATGTTTCATTATTAGATGAAATTGCCAGTAAAAAAGAAATAGAAATATTAATAAATGAAAAACCAAATCCTGCAGTATATGCTGATAAGAATATGATAAAAACCGTTATTCGCAACCTCATTACAAACGCTTTAAAATTCACTCCCTCAAAAGGTAAAATAAATATTAACATTAATAAGGAAAATGAATTTGTCAGGGTAGGAATAACAGATACAGGTATTGGAATTCAGCAGGAAGATCTGACAAAACTCTTTAAAATTGATGCTAATAACACAATAAAAAACAATGAATTAAGAGGTTCGGGACTCGGACTAATCTTATGCAAAGAATTAATTGAAATTAATAAAGGTGAAATATTTGTTGAGAGTGAAGTTGGCAAAGGCAGTACTTTCTATTTTACTATACCTGCTAAAATCTAGCGCCAGGGACCAATAACAAAATTATGTCATTAAAATATTCCGGTGTCACCAATAAGTTAATTATCAATCAAAAATATTAAGTATAACATTTGACGGATAATTCTTCGACCGGTAAATTCGCTGCGTGGCCTTTTGATAATCCTTTTTCTCAGCCTTATAAATATCGCAAAACTTTTGTGGATTCCTGTCAAATACAGGGAACCAGGTGCTCTGCACCTGCACCATAATTCTATGTCCCTTCTTAAATGTGTGGTTTATATCCTGCAATTCACATGTTATTCTTTCTACCTTCCCTGGTATATGCGGCTCAGGTTTTTCATAGCTGTTTCTGAACTTACCTCTTAATATTTCTCCCCGGACAAGCATCTGGAATCCGCCCATTGTTGTTTCCTCAGGCCTGGGATACTCCTGTGACGCCACCTGATCAGGAAAAACATCTATGATCTTTACAATCCAGTCTGCATCAGTACCGGTTGTTGAAATATAAAGCTCTGCCTGTACAGGACCACAAACAGTAATATTCTCTTCCAGTATGTCAGTCTGATAGTATATTACATCAGGCCTTGAAGCTGCAAACCTTTGATCTTCAATCATAAATTCTTTATTATAAAAGACCTTTGCATTATGGTATAGAGAAGTATATGGTACCGGATTATCAGGGTCACTGGTATATTCGTCGAATTGAAAACCTGTACTTTCAGGCATGTTAAATTTCAGTCCGTTATCCTCATGAAAGTAAAGGCTCTCATAATGGGAATTTTCCGGAGGCCATTTATCATACTTTTTCCAGATATTGGCACCGGTCTCAAAAACCAGTGCTTCAGGCAGGTTTAACTCTCCTTTATCCTTCAGAAAGTAGTTAAAAAACTTCAATTCTATTTCCTGCTGGTAATAATGTGAAGTATAAGCTCCGAAATCAATATCGCCCAGTTCATTTCCGGGGGTGCGTGCCCATCCTCCATGAATCCATGGACCTGCGATAAATATATTGTATATCTCCGGATTAGCGGCTTCAATTGACTGGTAAGTATTTATGCTCCCGTAAAGATTTTCCGCATCAAACCAGCCGCATACAGTCATTACTGCACAATTTATATTACATAAATTTGGCAATATATTCCTTCTTCTCCAGAATTTGTCATAAGTCCCGTGTATCATTAGACTATCCCAAAACGGGACTTCAGCATTAAAATACCTTTCATCTATCTCATTTACAGGCCCGGAATTCAAAAAGAAGTTATATGCATCGTTTACAGGATATATCCTAAGCTCAGGTAATTGTTTTGACAGTCCCGATCTAACAGGTCCGAAGATTTCAAAGAAATTAAACCCTGCCAGAAGTGCAAAAGCACCTTTATGATGCATATCTTCACCGATAAACCAGTTTGCTATAGGAGCTTGGGGACTTGCACACTTTATGGCCGGATGAGTATCAATTATTCCGGATGATACGTAAAAGCCAGGATATGATATTCCCCATAGACCAACTCTGCCATTGTGATTTCTGATATTCTTTATAAGCCATTCTACAGTATCATAAGTGTCTGTGCTATTATCAACATCTTCTAAATTTTTCTTATTCCTGATATGCGGAGTCATATTCAAAAAAGTGCCTTCTGACATAAATCTACCCCTGACATCCTGATAAACAAATATATATTTTTCTTCAGTAAAATACTCTGAAGGTCCGAGATATTCGGGGAAACTGTCAGTACCATAAGGTATAATCCTATAAGGCGTCCTCATTAAAAGAAAAGGGTATTTTTCTGTTGTGTCTTTTGGTATATAGATTGCTGTAAATAGAGTAACTCCATCCCGCATTGGGATTCTGTATTCATACTTGTTATAATTATCTTTTATATTATTGCTTTTTGTGCTAAAGTTCCCGGTACTGCTAACATTTGTTATCAAACAGACAGCCAGAAGAATGTTAAGTGCTAATTTCATTTTTAATATTATGGCGATATCAATTTCTTCTTCCCCCTAGCAGCATAATGAAATAAAACAGCATGGCCAGTGAGGATATTGCAGCGACAAGGTAAGTATAGCTGGCCCATTTTAAAGCATCCTTTGCTTTATCATGTGTTTCATAACTTGTAATTCTGCTGCGGTTTAACCAGGCAAGCGCCCGTCTGCTGGCATCAATTTCAACAGGTAAAGTAACTAATGCAAATAATGAAAATATTGCATAACAGGCAATTATTATATAAAGTGCAGATTCGAAAGATATTACTCCCGGCAGAAATAAAAATCCAAAAAACATAATTGCAAAAATAATGTTCATGATTTTTGCGCTAATATTTTGTAAAGGGACCAATGCGGTCCTGAACTGTAAGAAGGCATAAGCTCTGGCATGCTGCACTGCATGTCCACACTCATGTGCTGCTATTGCGGCTGATGCAACGCTGCTGCCATGATAAACATCAGGGCTGAGATTTACCGTCTTTGCTGCCGGATTGTAATGATCGGTCAGTTGACCCTGCACAGAAGTCACCTTTACATCATGTATGCCGTTTTCGTGAAGCATTTTTTCCGCAACCTCCTTTCCGGTCATTCCATAATTAACCGGAATTTTTGAGTATCTTCTGAATTTTGATTTTAACTGGTTCCCTATTAAGGAACTTATAATCAGAAATACTATAAATATCATCAAATAACCCGGATCTATCATATAGGCATAACCAAACATATCTTATGATTTATAGTTCAAAAACAAAATTACTGATTTCCTGGCAACAAATTTCTTACCAATTTGTTTTTTTTATAACATATGACATAATGACATTATACAGTCAGTTTTCATATACTCTCAATTCTTCCTCAACATTCAGGACATTTTTATGTGAGATAAAAATAGTTTCTTAAATTTGCCGAATTATTAATCTACAAACTAATCCGATATGCAGACAATTGATAATTATAACTTTTCGGGTAAAAAAGCAATAGTAAGAGTTGATTTTAATGTCCCTTTGGATAAAACGACTTTTGAAGTAACAGATGATACCCGAATCAGGGGAGCATTACCCACAATAAAAAAAATCCTTGGTGATGGAGGGTCGGCTGTTTTAATGTCACATCTGGGAAGGCCAAAGGAAGGACCGGAAGAAAAATTTTCTTTAAAACATGTTATCCCAAAACTAAAGGAACATCTGCCGGGAACAGTAGTTAAATTTGCAGAGCAGTGTATAGGTGACAAAACACTTGAATTAAAAAGGGACCTGAAACCCGGAGAAATTCTTTTACTTGAAAATCTCCGTTTTTATGCAGGTGAAACAAAAGGTGATGAAGAATTTTCAAAACAACTTGCAGAAGATATGGATGTATATGTAAATGATGCATTTGGGACCGCCCACAGGGCGCATGCCTCAACAACCATTATTGCAAACTTCTTCCCTGATGAGCATAAAATGTTTGGTTATCTTATCAATAGTGAACTGGAAAGCATGGATAAAATCATTAATGAAGCTGAAAAACCGTTTACGGCAATAATGGGGGGAGCAAAGGTATCGGACAAAATTCTTGTTATGGAAAGACTATTGCCAAAAATTGATATACTTCTTATTGGCGGAGGAATGACCTATACTTTTATTAAAGCACAGGGAGGAAAAATAGGAAATTCCCTTTGCGAAGAAGATAAGCTCGATTTAGCTTTAACTGTACTTGAAAAAGCAAAAACTAATAATGTTAAAGTCTATTTACCCATAGATGCTGTTAATGCTGATAAGTTTGAAGCTGATGCAAATACTTCCCTGTCGAAAATTGATGAGACTCCCGAAGGCTGGATGGGACTTGATATCGGACCGGAAACAATTAAAGGTTATACTGAGCTGATTCATAGCTCCAGTACTATTCTGTGGAATGGTCCAATGGGAGTGTTTGAAATGGATAAGTTCGCAAAAGGTACTTCTGCCATAGCAAAAGCAATAGCAGAAGCTACTGCTAAAGGAGCTTATAGCTTAATTGGCGGAGGAGATTCAGTAGCTGCTATTAATAAAAATAAACTTGGTGATAAGGTAAGCTATGTATCTACTGGTGGAGGGGCAATGCTTGAATATATGGAAGGAAAAGAACTGCCGGGAATAAAAGCTATAAGAGGATAATAAATTCTAAATTTTATATAAAATATCTAAACATGAAATTCAACAGAATAGCCATTATTGGCGGAGGAAACCTGGGGGCTTCATTAACTAAAGGTTTACTAAATACCGGAGACTATAAAAATGAAAATATTATTATTTCAGAAATCAGGGAGAGAAGAAGACAATATTTGAATGAATTGGGTTTCCGGGTTACCGATAATAACAAAACGGCAGTATCTGAAGCTGAACTCATAATCATTGCTGTTAAACCTCAGCAGGTAAATACTCTGTTGGATGAAATCAGCGGTTTAATTAATAAGGATAAACATATAATAGCTTATACTGTATCAGGATTGGCTATAAGTGATGTTGAAAAAAAACTGGGAGTTTTACCAATATTCCGGTTAATGCCAAATACTGCAATTGAGATCAGAGAATCGATGACCTGTATATCATATAAAAATGCTGATAAAAAAGTAGTTAAATCAATTATATCTTTGTTTGAAAAACTTGGTAAGACTATTGTTATACTTGAAGAATTAATGGGTGCGGCTACTGTCCTGGGAGCATGCGGAATTGCATTTGCCTTGAGATATATGAGAGCTGCAAGTCAGGGCGGCATAGAAATAGGTTTTAGTGCTGAAGTTTCTCAATTAATAACTGCCCAGACATTAAAAGGAGCTGCCAGGCTTATAATTGATAGCGGGAATCATCCCGAAAGAGAGATTGATAAAGTAACAACTCCTCAGGGTATTACTATCTCAGGCTTAAATGAAATGGAACATCAGGGATTTAGCTCTGCATTAATAAAAGGATTAATAACATCCTATAATAAACTTGAAAAACTTCAGACTAATAATACTTAGGGACTACCGACCTGTTGGTTGTATCCTTATCCTTGATTTTATAATAGCTTTAATAAATAAAATTAACTAGCCATGATTACTCTTGATAAATTTCCTGACTATCTGTTTAAACAGTACAATAGCTTTCGGAAAGAGGTGCCTTCAATGTTGAAAGCTCATGCTTTTGCCGATAATATCATTAATTCCCTTTTCCCGATAAAAAGGGAGAAAGAATGCACTCTCCCTCAAATTGACCTTAATATGGCTCAACTGCAAATTGATTTTAAAGATCTGATAGGCCCGATGGAAAAAATTCTTGACGAGCCCATAAATACTATTACTGAAAAATTTTTTACACAATTACCGGACATCTATGAAAGTCTGATTCAGGATGCCAATACTTTTCTGGAGTCAGATCCTGCAGCCCGATCAGTTGAAAGTGTAATTCTTTATTACCCGGGATTTTACAGTATTTCCATATACCGGGTTTCCCATGTTTTTTATAAACTTAAAATCCCTTTTCTACCCAGGATAATATCTGAATATGCACATAGCAAAACAGGTATTGATATTCATCCGGGTGCAGAGATAGGGAGTAATTTTTTTATTGACCATGGGACAGGTGTAGTTATTGGAGAAACTACAAATATTGGCAATAATGTTAAAATATACCAGGGTGTAACTTTAGGGGCAATGTATGTAAAAAAAAGTATGAAAGGCAAGAAAAGACATCCGACAATAGAGGACAATGTTATTATTTATTCAGGCAGTACAATACTGGGAGGTGATACGGTAGTTGGTCACGATACGGTAATAGGCGGTAATGTATGGTTAACCAAAAGTGTCCCCTCATATTCAGTTGTTTATCATGAAAGTAAAACTGTTATTCGGGATAGTAAAAAACTGCCTTAACCAATTAATTTTGTTATCTGATTTATTGATCGATATGTATATTATCATTCCCATCTATTATGAAAGTCAATAATATTCTTGATACAATAGGAAATACCCCGCACGTGAGAATTAATAAACTTTATCCGGGCAATTATGAAATCTGGATAAAACTGGAACGTAATAATCCGGGGGGTAGTATTAAAGACCGTATAGCACTTGCTATGGTCGAAGATGCCGAAAAGAAAGGTATATTAAAAAAAGACTCCGTTATTGTTGAGCCGACGTCAGGGAATACCGGAATCGGACTGGCAATGGTGGCTGCAGTGAAAAAATACAAACTAATACTGGTTATGCCTGATTCAATGTCTGTTGAAAGAAGAAAAATAATGACTGCATATGGAGCAGAAATTGAACTTACCCCCAGAGAGACAGGGATGAAAGGAGCTATTGAAAAAGCCAGGCAAATTGCGTCTGAAAATTCAAAAGTATGGATTCCTTCACAATTTGATAATGAGGCTAATATTAATATTCACAAAACGGCCACTGCTCAGGAGATATTAAATGATTTCCCCGGAGGAATTGACTTCCTTATTACTGGTGTGGGTACAGGAGGTCATATTACAGGCGTTACAGAAATACTAAAAAAATCATTCCCAAAAATGAAAGCTTTTGCAGTAGAACCTGAGTTATCCCCTGTAATAAGCGGTGGTTCACCCGGGCCTCACCCTATTCAAGGTATAGGAGCTGGATTTATCCCAAAAAACCTTCACAAAGAACTTCTTGACGGAGTAATTAAGGTCTCAAAAGAAGAAGCATTTGAATTTACTCAGAGAGCTGCACAAGAGGAAGGATTATTTGCCGGGATTTCCTCAGGCGCTACTCTGGCGGCCATTGCAAAAAAGCTTCCGGACATACCTGAAAACTCAGTTATCCTGGGCTTTAATTATGATACAGGGGAAAGATACCTGTCAATTGAAGGGCTGTTTTAATGTTTATATTTTATAATATTTAAATCATCCGTTAGCTCTTATACTATTGTAACGCCGCCCGAAACAATAAATTTCATAGCTTCGGCGGCCGGTATATCCAGCTTTGTTATATGTTTACTGGGTACTATAAACATTTCTCCCGAAAAGTTATAAGAGTGCGGAAAATATACCGTCACCTTATCTTTGATTCCAAGCTTGGAAAGATCGGACTGAGTTAAAAACCCCATTTTTTCAAGATCAGAAATTAAATTCACCTTAACTAATACCGGCTGGTTAAATTTCTTCTCTTTCCCTACAAATGCTGACAACAAATCCTTTAAGGATGAATATATAACCTTAATTAAAGGTGCATTTTTCATTATTCTGTCTATCAGCAGCCGTACTGGCCTGAACAAAATAGTCTGCCCTATGAATCCAAGGAAAGTTATACCAACAACTATAACTAATATTCCTATGCCGGGAATATTAATTTTAAAAATATCAACAACATATTGTCTTATCGGTCCGTCCACAAATCTGAAAACCAAATAAACAATATATATGGTTACTGCTGTCGGAGCAAGATACAGTAACCCCTGTAAAAAATATCTGACTAGCCTTTTCATATATTTGGATTTTAGTTAAATAATTACATGTGAAATTATCGTCTTTGATATAAAAACAAACAATATTCTATAATGATTTCAGTTCTTCTAACTTTATTTTAGGTAGCTTTTGAACAACCAGATCATAGGAATTATCAATCCAGCTAAAAATAAGTTTATCCCTAATTGTCCCGTCAATCACAACCGTATTCCAGTGCTCCTTGTTGAAGTGGTATGCAGGAGTTACTTCGGGGTATTGTTCACGTAGCTCTAGTGCCAGTTCCGGGTCGCACTTCAGGCTTATTCCCCTGCTATTCACGGACAGGTCAAGCAGTGCAAACATCTTTCCCCTCACTTTGAATACCAGAGCAGTGTCATTAAAGGGGAAACCTTCAGTTACGCCTGGTTTACTGTTGCAATATTCACGGATCTTTTCGATGTTCATATCGGCTGATTTTCATCAGCAAGATAATACAATTGTTAATTCTGATCAACTCAGAATGGAAATATCACCAGAATATATTCCCCTATATTTAAATGTTAATTTTACGGTAACAGATTCAGGTTATGTACATAAAAAAACCATAGAGGATAAGTTACTGCTGCTTCCGGAGGATTTCCAGAACCGTTCAAATTTTAGTGACCGGGGTTGATAAAGGACCCCATGCCTACAGGTATATCTCTCCGTTTCTTTTACGAAAAAGATCTCAAAATGTATGTTTCAATATAATTTAAACTTTTTGCCATATAGTTTAAACCCCGCCTGATCTTTTAATCTTTTTGAAATATAGCTTCTTGGTTCAGCTTCCTCTTATGTGCGAACTTTACCTTATCGAAATCAACATGTTTAACTAATTAAAAAACAAAAAACCATGAAACGTTCAAAATTAATGCTTTTGGTAATTGGAGCAGCCATTATCTTTTTTGGTTGCGAAAAAATGGACCCTGAACTTCCTGAGCCTGACCAGCCAGATCTGGGAATGGCTTCTTTGAAAGCTACGAAAGTTAAAACAGCATTCACCGGCACGTCGATACCAGTTATAAATCCTATTGATCCCGGTACAATAAAAATCTTACCTAATGGTAAGACCCATGTGATGGGGGTTGTTGCAGAATGGTACGATCAGGCTAGCGACCCGCGGGTTACCGGAACATCCATTTGGTATGAAAACATAATTTGGGATGCAGAGCCTTTTGCCTCACCCGGAAAAGTGTGGGGAAAGGCAGAGATTTTTGTGGGGGGCAACGCTGAGGAAAACGATGGAAGATGGGAGATAACCTGGCATGGTTACTTCACCCTTTCGGAAGTCCCTGGTCATTTTACCATTGATGTTGATGCCGTTGGCACAGGCAAAGAAGGTGAAGTGAAGGGTTTGACTGCTAAATGGAAGTACATATTTGACTCTCAAGTCGGATTCTTCTATTCAACCGAAGGGTATATTAAATAAGTGATTGATTTCCTTTTGCTTATACCTGGTTCTTTGTAGGATTTGATTATTGAATGACACTTTTCAGGAAGAGGGATTACTTCCTTTTCCTTTTTTTTTGTATCTTGTTCACAATTAAGGAACAAAGTCAATAATTAAACCCGACATCATGACAGTGTATCTCCCCTCCGAGCAACAGTACATCGACAAACTTACCCAAATTGTTGAAGAAAATTTCACCAATAATAATTTCGGGGTAGCTGAACTTGCTGAGGAAATGGGCATAAGCCACTCCGGGCTTCACAGGAAATTAAAAGCAATTGCCAGACAATCCATCAGCCAGTTTATTCGTGAGACAAGGTTGAAACGTGCCAGGGAATTACTTCAACTACAAGCGGGTACAGTTGCAGAAGTAGGTTACGGGGTTGGTTTTGGCAGCACCACTTATTTTTCCAAATGTTTCCACGATTATTATGGCTACCCACCCGGAGAGGTCAGGAAAAAATATGTATCAGAACCCGACAGAGACGAAAAAACAGATCATTTTGAAATACCTGAAAACCACATAAAATCCCTTGCTGTGCTTCCTTTTGACAATTATACGGGAGATGACAGTCAATCATTCCTGGTTTTTGGAATGCATGATGCCCTGATTGGTGAACTGGGTCAATTGGGAGCCATCAGGGTGGTATCAAAAACATCTGTATTGGCATATACCAATTCAGAAAAGACCATCAAAGAGATAGCTACTGAATTAGGGGTGGATGCAATTATTGAGGCATCGGTAATGATTGTGGAGGGAAAAATAAGAATTCAGCTTAAATTATTCAATGCCTTTCCTGAAGAACAACAGCTCTGGGCACAAACCTTTGATGTGGACATGGGCAATATCCTGAACTTATATGGCCAGGTGATCAGGAAAGTAGCCAGTGAAATTCAATATACCCTTTCTCCCGAGCAACAAACACAGCTAGATGAAATAAGAGAGGTAAATCCCAATTCCTATAAGGCTTATCTTCGCGGTAAGTACAATTTGTACCAGCAAACACCAGAAGGAATAAAAAAGGGGTTGGAATATCTTCATGAGGCAGTCCGGATTGATCCGGCCGAACCTCTGGCCTATGCCGGACTGGCACTCGGTTACCTGGATATTGCCCATGGGCCTTTTAATGCCGGGGATGCCTATGTGAAAGCTGAATCAGCAGGGCGACAGGCAATAAAACTTGATCCAAATCTGGCAGAGGCCCAATTAGCCCAGGCCGAAATATGCATGTATGTTAACTGGGACTTTCATGATGCTGAGAAGTATTTTAAGCGGGCACTTGAGCTAAATCCAAACTTATGCCTCGCACATTATCATTATGCGTGGGCACTTTTTCTATTCGGTCGAAACGAAGAAGCGATTGTTGAGCATGAACTTGCCTGGAAGTGTGATCCTTTTAATCCTGGAATTACTGCCTTCTTTGGAGCATTATTATCATACCTTGGCAGGCATGAAGATGCTATTCTGCAAGCTCATAAGTCATTTAACATTCTAAAGGATTATCCTGTTGGTTATTTTGTTCTTGGTGAGACCTATCTGGCCATGGACAGAATAGATGAAGCCATAGAATCACATAAGAAACTTGCAGAGTTTGCTCCACCATGGGGATGGGTACTGGGATATACATATGCATTAACCGGACACCGGGATGAAGCAGTGAAAATTCTGAATCAACTGGAAAATACTGAGTTGAGTGGTTGGAACGCATTGGGCCTTGCGGTGTTGTATGGAGCATTAGGCATGTTCGATGAAGCCTTTAAATGGATTGGTTATGAACCACACCATGTCTGGATACCATGGATTGCTGTTATGCCTATATGGAAACCGCTCCATAGTGATCCCCGGCATAGTGATTTTGTGAAAAAGCTAAATCTGCCTAAAATATAAGTGTCGGATAACCCGAGGAAAGCGATCGTAGATGATAAAATTCATCTTCAACACTGAATATTCCCATTTGCTCCTTCGCTGATATCATAAGCCATGTCACTTGTCATTACAGTATATAATTAAAAGATAATGATCTTGTTAAAATGATATGCAGGAGTTACTTGAGGATACTGTTCCCTGAGTTCTACGGCAAGTTCCGGGTCACACTTCAGGGTTATTCCCCTACTCTCCTCCGATAAATCAAGCAGGGCAAACATTTTATCCATGACTTTAAAAACCAAAGCTGTATCATTAAATGGCAAACTCTCAGTAACACCGGGCTTAGACAGGCAATATTCACGGATTTCTTCGTTGTTCATTTGACATTTTTTAGTAAATACAAATATAAAAGATTCTTAATTTTTCTTGAGCATGCATATATTACAAAACCATAAACCAAAAGTCATATCCTTTTGCTTAAGGTGTAGCGTCGCAATGTTTGAAAATCTTAAATTGGAAATATCTGTCTTCCTATCTCGGTTAGCATTACTGATTGTTAGGCCATAATACTATAAATAGCTTCCTGTATGAACCGCTTAGCAGTTTTATCCAACCCGGTAGTAAGTATCCCCATTTTTAAATTTTACGGGTATATCACTTGTAAATCTGCCCTAAATACTATGAATAGCGAAATTCAGCCTTAATTACTCGGGATTTTGGGGTATGTAAAATTAAAAAGTACTTGACTTTTTGATTTGAGTGTTGTAAATTGCTTTACTCACCAAAATCCATAAGTTATGAAAAGAATTGTGCATATTTCATTTTTATTTCTTTTAGTATCTATCGTTCAGGCTCAGGATTCTGAAAATAGAATTTTGCTCGGACTTTTTACTCCCCATTGGGATAATTTTGAATATTTAAACGGGAAAGTAATAGAAATTCATTATCAGTCATACCATATATCAGATAATGAAAGTGAAACAATTAAAGGAGAACCTTTTACACATGAAGAAGCAGAAGGTGTAGAAATACGTCGTGCATCGTCACTATATTTTGATCGAGAAGGCAATATGATCTATAAGAAACAGAAGATAAATGATGATAATATTATGAGTGCAGTAATTCATTCAGTGAATAATAGAATCGAGAACATTTACTGGATTAGAAATGACAGCTTGCTTTATACTGTTGACGTAAGTTATGTGCACTATAAATCTATTGACA
The DNA here is from genome assembly GCA_964521285.1 of uncultured Bacteroidales bacterium. Lineage (GTDB taxonomy): Bacteria > Bacteroidota > Bacteroidia > Bacteroidales > UBA10428. The sequence continues at coordinate 14,783 of CAZFQS010000040.1, forward strand.
GTCTAGCAGCTGGAAAGATAAACTCAACGCACTGTCTGAAAGATGCTTGTGTTATTAATTCATATTTCGTAATTTGCTTGAACAACCCTATCCATTACAGAAGCTACTGCTCCTATGGTAATCCGCAATAAAAGAGATGAATCTTTCATTGAGCATGCTAATGAAATAATTACGGCTAATATGAAAGATGAAAGGTTCGGAGTCTCCGAACTGGCCGGCAAGATGAACATGAGCCGGAAAACCCTGTACCGGAGGATCAAATCCTTGACAGGTAAATCAGTCAGCCAGTTCATAAGAAATTCAAGGTTGAACAAGGCACTGGAGCTTTTAAAGAATGAATCCCTGACCGTTGCGGAGGCAGCATATATGACAGGATTTGGGAGTGCTACCTATTTTAGCAAATGCTTCCGGGACTATTTCGGTTTCCCTCCCTTTGAAGTTACAAAGCGAACCTTTGATGGAGCAGATCTGGAAGACCAAAATGAGGGTGACGCCAGAGAAGAAAACAGTAGCCGGATGTATAACTTCCCCATCCAAACCACCTCTTTCATTGGCCGCGAAAAGGAGATAAAAATCATTTATGATCTGATCCGGAAAAACCGGATCGTAACGCTTACCGGAACGGGAGGATGTGGCAAAACCAGGCTGGCCTGTGAGGTGGTTGCACAATTGGTTGAGGATTACCCGGATGGCACCTGGTTTGTAGACCTGGCACCAGTGAAGACAGTTGACCTTGTAGCCAAGCAGTTGATGAATACGCTTGGACTCTCTGAGATACTCGGCGTAGATTTAATGAAAACCGTGGAAGAAAGTATCAGGGACAAAAAACTTTTAATCCTTTTTGATAATTGTGAGCACCTCCTCATTACCTGTGCTGAGATAGCAAGAAGGTTAATTGAGTCCGTTCCGAAATTATCACTGCTCTTTACCAGCCGGGAAGCCCTGAATATTAAGGGGGAACACGTATGGATAATACCTTCACTCACACTGGTTGATGCAGCAGCTGTTTATAGTGTTGAACAAGCTGAATCGTCCGAGGCGGTGAGGCTGTTTACGGACCGCGCCAGATTGAATAATCCTGGATTCGAACTTGTCGTGGAGAACGCCTCAGCTGTATCGACCATATGTAATTATGTAGATGGCATTCCCCTTGCCATCGAACTGGTGGCCAGCCGCACTAGGCATATGGATACCATTACCATGCTGGACCGCTTATCCGAAAGGTTCGAGAAGTTACCCTCTCTGGATCCAGGAATTATCGAAAGACATAAAACCATTGAGGCTGCCATTGAATGGAGCTACAATTTACTCTCAGCAGACGAAAAAGTCCTGTTCAGGCGACTGTGCGTATTTTCAGGGGGATTTGATCTTGTGGCTGTGGAAGAAGTTTGTGCAAATGAACCCATTATAAGAGAAAGGATCCTGGATCTATTGTCTCAATTGGTGGAGAAGTCCATGATCCAGACAGTCTACCGGCCGGGTCGGAAAATGAGGTATAAATTACTGGAAACCCTGCAGAGGTACGCATCCAATTTGCTATCAGAAAAGGGAGAGGTGGAAGAGACCCGAAAAAGACATTTGGAATACTTCACCAGGATGGCGGAGAATGCCTACGAAGAACAGTTTGAAGCCCAATCCAAATGGGCAGATTGGTTGGAGAAAGAAAGGGATAATATGTTGTCTTCCCTGAATTGGGCGGAATCCAATTCCCCGGAATACTTCGTTGAACTTGCAGGTTTTTTGTATGGGTACTGGAGGCTAAGGTCAGATGTGACGATGGGAAAAGCCTATTTAGAAAGAGCAGTAGCAAAAAATATTGATTTACCTGAAATTCATGCCCGCGCTTTACTAGGACTGGGGCTTCTTACCCAGATGACAGGAGATAGAGAGAGTGGGATACATATTATGCGCACAAGCATTGAGAATTGGAGAAAACTGGATAACCCAAGGGAACTAGCCATTGCTCTTTGTGAAATCACTGAACCACTTCTGCACAGTGGTGAGCGTGATGCCAGTTTTAATTTTAGTGAAGAAGCCCTTGAAATAGCAAGAGAATTGGGAAATCCCGGCCTGATCAATTACTGCCTGATCTATTTCTGCACTATGCTTATCCATACAAAGCAGTATGACAAGGGTAAACCCCTGGTTGAAGAGTTGCTTCTTTCATCGAAAAAACTGGAAAATATCTGGGGAATAGAGTGTGCCTACCATTACCTGGGTGATTGCGGTGTGGGAACGGAAGATTTTATAGAAGGAGAAATACAGTACGCAAAGGGTGTCGAAACGTCATTTAAGCATGGAACTCTTTGGTTGGCAGCTTATGATACTCAGGGAGTTGCTTTTGCTCTTTCGGGCCTGGGAAGATATGCCAAGGCGATCCGGCTTGATGCTGCAGCCCGGGAACAATTAAAAAAACTGGGCATTGAGGTAGATGGAATGTTCGGATTCTGGGACAAATGGATCGAAACCTATATCGAAGGTGCCAAGAAGGAAATAGGTAAAGAACGCACCATGCAATGCCAGGAGGAAGGTATCAAAATGGGGTTTGAGAAGGCGGTGGAGTATGCATTGGACTTCAATAAGGACTGATAATCCACTTAAGATCCTGGGACATATTTTCATATGCCGGGACAAACTTTAATTCATAAGCGACATAGTTTTTTGGCCCTCCTAAGTTAAAGCCGGACCTTTACTTCATATCAATTCACCATTCTAAAAACCTATGATCATGAGAAAACTTGTATTTCTTTCTTTGTTATCATTCATGGTTCTTTCTTCCTATTCTTCTGAAAATGTCTTCCCAGAGAAAGTAAGGGAATCCGATTCTGAAGAAAGAACCGAAATAGACCATCCAATCGTTGGTAAATGGGAATATGTGAAGACCATTCTTCCCGATGGAAGCGAAGTGATTAACCTGGTTGCCACGGAGCATTACTATTCTGACGGTACGCTACTCTTTGTGAATTTATGGCTCTACCCAAAGCCCCTGGATGAGTTTTCAAACTCACCTGAAGAATTAAAAGATAGTTTTGACCACGGAGTTGGAGGTATCGCAACCTATACAATAGAAGAAGGAGAAGAGAAAGACAGACTATCCTACACAGTTAACGCATTTACAAACGTGGAGGATATCGGAAATACATGGAGCGTTGATATCAAGGTGGAGAAGGATACCTTCATCTATTATCTCAACAATGGAGATCAACTCATCATGAAAAGATCCGAGCCAGAAGCATTCCCTAACACAGGTCGTGGAATTGAAAGCAACGAGAATGAGGATATCAAAATATTCCCGAATCCATCCAATACAATTCTGAACATCAATACAAGGTTGTACGGCCCGTATCAAATTGAAATTAGACCCTTAAACGGGCAAATTATATTCAGCAGGGTAATAGAAGGTCCTACCCACCAAATCGACCTCTCTTCCTTCCGGAAAGGAATCTATGTCATCACTATCCGATCAAAAGACTTAATAGCCAATAGGAAGATTATAAAACTATAATAGAGTTGTCTGGCCAAAATAAGTAAGAGACAACTGAACATGATCCACAGATACCAAAGGATGCTGGGTCGGTCCGGCATTCAAATAAGCGCATTGGGTATGGGATGCTGGGCAATCGGCGGGCCCATGCAAATGAAGGGAATACCCCTTGGCTGGGGCAAAGTAAATGATGATGAATCAAAAAGGGCCATCCGAAAAGCCTTCGAGATGGGGTCAACTTTTTCGATACTGCTGATATGCCGGGCTTAGACAGGCAATATTCACGGATTTCTTCGTTGTTCATTATGGCAAAGTTACATGCTGAAATTAATACTTATTTGATAATAAATTGATCCAGATATTCAATCAGG
>CAZFQS010000041.1:0-18480 GCA_964521285.1 uncultured Bacteroidales bacterium
GCGGGGATAGACGGTATGAAAACAGAGCGGTTACCCGCATGGTTGCAGAGGAACTGGATGGATGGATACGACGCAGATTACGATTAATCATCTGGAGGCAGTGGAAGAAACCCCGCACCCGATTTAGACGGTTGACAGCCATGGGATACAAATATGTTCATGCCATGAAATGTGCCTATAACGGTCGTGGTGCGTGGTGAAACTCCGGTGCACAACACATGCAATTTTGCTTCCCGAAGAATTACTTTGACAGGTTGGGACTGGTTTCTATGCTTTATTTTATTGTCAGGTACTGATTTATTATTAATTTTAGGAACCGCCGTATACGGAACCGTACGTACGGTGGTGTGAGAGGTGTAGGGCGTGAGCCCTACTGCCTACTTAATTATTTTGAGGACCTGATTCTATACATTAAATGAAAAGAAAGCTTGCAAAATATCTTGAAAAATTTGTAACTCAGCATAGAAAGGATTTAATAAATGAGATACTTGAGTACCGCACCAGATACATAACTGTTGTTCTGGAAGATATATACCAGTCCCAAAATGCAAGTGCAGTATTGCGCACATGTGAATGTTTTGGAATTCAGGATGTCCACATAATTGAAAATAAAAACAGGTATGAAATAAATCCGGATGTAACACTGGGCGCTAATAAATGGCTTACCCTAATAAAATACAGGGGAAAAGATAAAATTATTAAAACAGCTGTAGACTCCCTTAAATCTAATGGCTACAGGATAGTAGTTACTACTCCGGATAAAAATAACAATCCCCTGGAAGATTTTAATTTGGAAAAAGGGAAAGTTGCAATACTTCTTGGTACCGAATTAACCGGATTATCAGATGAAATATTAAACTTATCAGATGAGGTTTTAAATATACCCATGTTTGGATTTACCAGAAGCTTCAACATTTCAGTTTCTGCAGCGATAATTCTACATCATCTCATGTCAAAATTAAGAAGTTCAAAAATTAGCTGGCACTTTACAGAACAGGAAAAACAGGATATTAAGATTAAGTGGCTAAAGGAAAGTATTAAGAAATCTGATATTATAGAAAACTCATTTATTTGCAGGCTAAATAGTTAGATATTTTTGGTGCTATGTTTATATGTTTTTTTACTTTTTGATTTATTTTTTTTGTTATATTTGATTAAAATATTAACGCATCTATTTTATTTTTATATTTGACGAAAATTATCTAATATGAATTGTATAATTATCGATGATGATTTAATGTCAAGAAGAATAATTGAAGAATTCGTGAACCGGACAGATCAGTTACACCATCTTAGTTCATATGAAAATGCAGTAGATGCAATTAATGCCTTCGGCAGCGAAGAAGATATTGACCTGATATTTCTTGATATTGAAATGCCGGAAATGAGTGGTATTGATTTTATGGAAACATTAGTAAATCCGCCTCAGATAATAATTATTTCATCCAAAGACAAATATGCCCTTGAGGCCTTCAACTATGATGTTACTGATTACTTATTAAAACCAATATCATATAGCAGGTTTTTCAAGGCAGTTAACAAGGCAAATGTCAGATTTAAAAATAAGGTTGATACCAAGGAAAATGAAATATTTATTAAGAAGAATTCAGCCCTTGTGCGGCTGAAATATGAAGAGATCCTCTGGGTTGAAGCACTTGAGAATTACGTAATCTTTAATACTTTTGGCGAGAAATATACTATTCACTTTACGATGAAAGCCATTGAGCAGAAGTTACCTTCCAACAGATTTACCCGGGTTCACCGCTCATACATTGTTAATACAAGCAGCATAAATGTAATTGAAGACAATTCAGTTATTATAAAAACACATGACGGAAGTAAATCAATCCCAATAGGAAAATCATACAAGGACAAATTAATGGGAGACATTAATCTTATTGTGAAATAAATTCCTGTTTTATTATTTGATACTACACTTACCTCAAAATACCTTAATATTTAAATGTTATTAATTTTACCATGTTATATTACTAATGTTAATATAATAGACATATTTTATGGATAAGTATAAAAATATTGTTATTCTCATCTTGTTCTGGATACCTGCGCCTGGTTTGTTTTCTCAAAATACAGATACAACATCAATTCAAGAGTATGAGCAGAAACTGAGCGAATTATTTAATGATATGTCAAAATATAATAATGATATTGAGAAGGAAAAAATAAATAATAAGATAATTAAGAAATTTGAACAGTTACTTAGCATTGAAGGAACCTTTTCTTATCCTTTTGATTCACTCAGACATATAGGGAAAATTGTCTCAAAAGATAATAAACTGAGAATATATACATGGAATCTGCCATATATTAACGGTACACATAAATATTTTGGTTTTATACAGTATTATCCGCCAAGGCAAAAGAGTTTTCTGCTCTATAAATTAATAGATTACAGTGATGATTATAAATCATCTGAAAATCTTATACTTACTGACACAAGCTGGCTTGGGGCTCTATATTATGAAATAATTGAGAAAAAATATGATGGAGATACATATTATACTCTTTTGGGCTTTGATTTTAACAACTTGATGACTGCAAAAAAAATTATTGAAGTACTTTATTTTACAGATGATAAGGTGCCGGTTTTTGGGAAGCCAGTATTTAATTACAGGAATAAACTTTGTAACAGGATTATTTTTGAATACTCTTCAAAGGTCAGCATGAGCCTGAAATACAATGAAGATTTGAATATGATAATTTTTGATCATCTTTCTCCTTCAAAGCCCTCTTACGAAGGTCATTTTATGTATTACGGCCCTGATTTTTCATATGACGGCCTGGAATTTAAAGATGGGATCTGGTACGAAATACGTGATGTTGATGTTAGAAATCCTTCTTACTAATATTTAGAATTAAATTTTTATTCTGACAATAATTACTTATTATTACTTACTTATGACTTATTGGCAGTAATTTTGTTATTGGCATACACTTTGAAAATAAAGATTTTTCAGAAAAATTTATAAAACCTAAAAATTCCAGAATATGCAAACAGGTAAAATAGGAGTAACCACTGAAAATATCTTTCCAATTATTAAAAAGTTTTTATACTCGGATCACGAAATATTTTTAAGGGAACTTATTTCCAATGCAATAGATGCTACTAAAAAATTAAAGGCAATTTCAAATGTTGGTGATTTTAAAGGTGAACTTGGTGATTTAACAATCAGGGTAAAGGTTGATAAAAAGAACAGAACCCTGTCAGTTACTGATCAGGGTATTGGGATGACTGCAGATGAAATAGAAAAGTATATAAATCAAGTTGCCTTTTCAAGTGCTGAAGAGTTCCTGGAAAAATATAAAAATCAGGAAGATGCTATTATCGGGCATTTTGGATTAGGATTTTATTCATCTTTCATGGTTTCTGATAAGGCGGAAATATATACAAAATCTTACAGAAAAAATGCAAAAGCAGTTAAATGGACCTGCAGCGGAACACCTGAATATACGCTGGAAGATATTGACAGAAAGGAAAGGGGAACAGAGGTAATTCTTTATCTTGATAAAGATTCCAAAGAATTTCTTGAAGAAAACAGAATAAATGAGTTATTAAAAAAATATTGCAGATTTCTTCCATTTGAAATCGCCTTTGGTAAAGAGAAAGAATGGAAGGATGGCAAAGAGGTTGAACTTGATAAAGATAAAATCATAAATGATACAAAACCTCTCTGGACACAAAAACCAGCTGATGTAAAGGATGAAGACTATAAAAAATTCTATCGTGATTTATATCCCATTGCTGAGGAACCGTTGTTTAATATACATATAAATGTAGATTATCCGTTTAATCTTACCGGTATACTTTATTTCCCGAAAATCAGAAATAATATTGAGATACAGAAGAATAAGATACAACTATACTGCAATCAGGTATATGTGACAGATTCGGTTGAAGGAATAGTACCGGAATTTTTAACACTTCTTCACGGAGTACTGGATTCACCGGACATCCCTTTGAATGTATCCAGAAGCTTTCTGCAAAATGACCAGAATGTCAGGAAAATATCAAGTCATATTACCAAAAAGGTAGCAGATAAGTTAAATGATATTTTTAAAAATGATCGCAATGAGTTTGAAAAAAAATGGGATGATATTAAACTGTTTATTGAATACGGTATGATGACCGAAGAAAAATTTCATGAAAAGGGCGAAAAATTTGCATTATTAAAAAATACTGATGGCAAATATTTCACTTTTGATGAATATCAAAAACTTATAAAAGATAACCAGACTGACAGAAATAAAACTCTTATATATTTATATGCTACCAAAGCTGATGAGCAATATAGCTTTATTGAAGCAGCAAAGTCCAAAGGTTATGATGTTTTGCTTATGGATGGCCAGATTGATACTCATTTTATAAATCATATTGAACAAAAATTTAAAGATTCAAGATTCCTGAGGGTCGATTCCGATGTAATTGACAAACTCATCCAAAAAGAAGAGAGCAAAGAATCAAAACTCAATGCTGCTCAAAAAGAAAATCTTGCTCCTGCATTTAATGGTCAGTTAGCTAATAAAGACAATTACACAGTTATTTTTGAAAGCCTGAGTGAGACTGATAATCCTGTTATTATTACTCAATCGGAATTTATGAGAAGAATGAAAGATATGTCCAAGCTGGGAGGGACTATGAGCTTTTATGGAGATATGCCCGATAGTTATAATCTGGTTATAAATTCTAATCATCCGCTTATAATTAGAATCGCAGAAGACATGGATAAAAAGGTTGGTGAAAAAATCAATAAACTGAAAGAGGATATTAAACCACAGGAAGATAGTAAAGCAGAACTGGAAAAAGCTAATAAAGATAAAAAGGAAGAAGAGATTAAGCAGGAAGATAGAGATAAAATTGAAGATTTTGAAAATAAAATAAAGAAGGGTAAAGAAAAGCAGGATAAGTTGCTTACAGATTACGGAAATAAAAATAAGCTTGTAAAACAACTGACTGATCTGGCTTTATTGGCGAATAATATGTTAAAAGGAGAAGATTTAAATAAATTTGTAAAACGAAGTATCGAGCTTATTTAGTTTTCATAACTAATAACAATCAATTGTATAAGTCATTTATTCAATGCTATTGTTAGCATATTAAATAAATATGCCTGTAAACGTAACTTTTCGATTTTATGAAGAATTAAAGGATTTTTTGCCAAAGGGGAAAAAAAGTCAGCCTTTTACAATTACACTTAACGGGAATCCATCTGTAAAAGATACTATTGAGGCACTTGGTGTCCCTCATACGGAAGTTGATCTGATTTTGGTAAATAGTAAACCTGTTGAATTTTCGTACAGGTTAAAAGACAAAGACTATATCTCTGTTTATCCTGTTTTTGAGAGTCTTGATATTTCAGATATTACCATCCTGAGAGATAATGGATTAAGAAGCCCAAAATTTGTACTTGACACCCATCTTGGTAAGTTGGCCAGGTACTTAAGACTATTGGGATTTGATACTATTTACAATAACGATTTCGAAGATCATGAGATTATTAAGATTTCGTTAAATGATAACAGAATAATATTAACCCGCGATAAGGGTATATTAAAAAATAATAATGTGACACATGGTTATTATATTAGAAGCCAAAAACCAAAAGAACAGATTAATGAAGTAATCAGAAGGTTTAATTTAGAATCGCTAATTAAACCGTTTACTGTTTGCTCTTTATGTAACGGGGAAATAGTAAGTGTCTCAAAGGATTTTGTAATGGGACAATTAAAATCTCTGACCAAAAAGCATTATGACAAATTTTTCATGTGTAGCAGATGTAAGAAAATATACTGGGAAGGATCACATTATGATAGAATAAAAAATTTTATTGACAGTCTGAATTTTGATACTCATTAAGCGCTAACAATAACCTTTAATAGATATTATCCAGGGTCTATAGAAAATATCCATACTTTGTTGTGTATTTCCAATACAATTGATAAAAAAAATTATATGTTTGCTCCTGAAAATCTTAAGATATTTTATGAATCTGTTTAATATGAATTACAGTATCAAAAAAGTTCTGAACCTTTCAATATTTTATGTTATAATAATTTCTCTGTTTGTTTATTTCTGGAAATGGATTGATCCTGCACTGATCGATTTTAAACAACAGCCTGTTTTTCTTTTCGACTTCAAGTTTTTAAAGGATTATCTTGTTTTACCAGGCGGATTGGCTGAATATTTGTCACTATTTATTTCCCAGTTTTTTCATTTCACAATACCTGGAACTATTATATTTATACTGGTTTTTTATTTGATAATACTTTTAACCAGGAAATTATTATCCATATTTTTTCTGGCAGATTATGTATTTGTACTCCAGTTTTTACCCGTATTCTTTTTAATTCATTTGCACAGCCAATATTCCTATACACTAAAACCTGATATTATTGTCATTATATCTGTATCCTTATCATTAGTGTATAATTATTTTATTAGTAAGAGAAATCTATTTAAAATATCTTTATTTATTGCTTGTGCTGCTTTTCTGGTATTACTTTTCGGGGGTATATCACTGATAATATTCTCTCTTTTAGTTATTCTTCTTGAAATTAAAAAGAAAAATAAAGAATTTATCCCGGTAATTATAACATATGTTGTTATTGTATTTCTTTTTCCTTTACTGGTAGGATTATATACTCCATATATGAATACCGAAAAAGTCTTTTTTGATATATTAATTTCTGAAAAGGATTACAGCCCTGGCGTAACTTTATATGCTCTTTTTCTGTTTTATCCGGTAATTATATTATCTGGCGTAATATTATTCAGGAAAGGCCCTGTTAGTAGTTTAATTACTGATACAAACAGGGGGAAAATGCTTATTACTGGAATAATTCAAACAGCTACACCAATTCTTTTTTTGTTGATTACTTTAAAATTTTCCTATAATAAATACGATAAAGCATTAATTGAATTAGTCTACTATGCTGAAAAAGAAGACTGGCAAGCTGTTTTAAAGGCAGGTGAAATGCTGCCGCCTGAGAACCGGTTTGTTTTGTTTCAGCTTAACAGGGCTTTATATCATTCAGACAGGCTCATGGACGATTTATTTAATTATAACCAGTTGTGGGGTCAGGACGGCCTGATATTAACACGGTACTACAATAGTAAAATATTAATGCCAATAAGTGATTATTATTTCGATCTGGGATATATAAAAGAATCGAGGCACTGGGCTTATGAAGCACTTACTAAATATGAACTGGAACCTATTGTACTTAAACGAATTGCATTATCAAATCTGATACTTGGTGAATATAAAATTTCCAAGAAGTTTTTAACTATTCTCTCAAAATCAGTAATTCATAAAAAATGGGCAAATAAATATTTAAATTATATTAATAATGAGGAGCTAATAGAATCAGATCCTGTTATTCAGGAAAAGAGAGATTTAATGCCAAAACATGATTATTATGCAAATAATAATGAACCTGAAGTCAATTTAGTTAATCTTCTTGAAGATAATCCAAAAAATAAGATGGCATTTGAATACCTGATTGCAAATTCTCTATTAAGGCATGATATAGGCAATGTAATTAGAAATTTACATTACTTATCAGAATTAAATTACCCTGAAATTCCAAAACATATTGAAGAGGCAATTTTACTTTATATAATATTTCAAAAGGGGGAAGATATTCAGCTAAAACCTTATCAAATAAGTAACATGACAACAGAGCGTTTTAGAAGGTATAATAATATACTTTATAACAAACATAAAAATAATTTAAGAGCTGCCCGATATGATTTGTCTAAATATTTTGGAAACACATTCTGGTACTATTTGCATTATGTAAGTCCTATTACAACCAAAAGGGAAATTAAAGAAAGGAGTTACGAATGATAAAAATAAAATACTTAATAGCTGTTTTAGTATTTCTGATATTAATTATTTTTTTATTTATTGGTTTTTACAAAAAACCTGGCATTGGTAAGTATATTGATAATAAGAGGACTCCTGATATTTTTCCTGATTATACCTCTGTAGTGATACCTCCTAACATAGCTCCATTAAACTTCAGTGTTGAAGATAAAGGCAAGAAATACTATGTTACGATATATTCGGATAACAGCAGGGGAATAAAAATCTTATCAAAGAGTGGGAAAATAGTCATTCCTAAAAGAAAGTGGAAGAAACTCTTGGACAGTAACCGTGGCAAATCTGTTTATATTGACGTATATACAAAAAATACAGCTAACAAGTGGGGAAAATTCAGTACAATAATTAACAAAATTGCTGCGGATGAGATAGACAGTTATGTTGCTTTCAGATTAATAAACCCGGCTTATATCTTATGGGAAAAGATGGGAATTTACCAGAGAGATATTGAAAGTTATTCCATGAAACCTGTTTTGCTTAATCGTACTACAGAAAAGAATTGCATGAACTGCCATACTTTCTGCTCAAATAGTCCGGATAAAATGATATTACACTTACGCAGCAAGCCGAGCGGTACAATATTATATAATAATGGAACCTTACAAATGCTAAATACAGGCACACAGTTTACGATGTCATCATGCGTATATCCTTCATGGCATCCACATGGGGATATTATTGCCTTTTCAGTCAATAAAATAAAGCAAAAATTTCATTCCTCAGGGAATAAATCACAGACAGTTATTGATCGCGCTTCTGATCTTGTATTGTATGATATTAAGAAGAACATGATAACGACCTCCCCTAAAGTATCGACAGGGAGACTGGAAAATTTACCAAACTGGTCGCCGGATGGGAAATACCTGTATTTTATCAGCGGGCCAAAATATGATGAGAATGTTCCTGATACATTAATCAGATATGACCTTATGAGAATCTCTTATGATATTAATACCAACGAATGGGGAGAGGTTGATACCGTATTATTGTCTGAAGATACTGGTAAGAGTATTACATTTCCTGAAGTTTCACCTGATGGGAAGTATTTGCTTTTTTGTATGACTGATTATGGATATTTCAGTATCTATTCACCAAGCAGTGACCTTTATCTTATGGATTTAAAGTCATTTGAATATAAAAAATTAGATATTAACAGTGAATATGTTGAGAGCTTCCATTCGTGGTCTTCAAACAGCAGATGGTTTTTGTTCAGCAGTAAGAGGATTGACGGGCTTAACAGCAGAATTTATTTCAGTTATATTGATGAAGAGGGTAATGTTTATAAACCTGTTTTGTTGCCACAAAGGGATCCCACATTTTATAGTACGTTTATATATAATTTTAACAGGCCGGTATTTATAAAGGAAAAAGTCAGACTAAGCTCCAGAGAACTGACAAAAGCTGCCTATAGTACAATTCAAAATGTAAACTTTGATCCAGAGGTAGATATTGACGCGTTGTCTGGTGTGACGAGAATAAAAAAAGAAAATCAATAGTCTTATGTAATTTCTACAATCCCTTCAATTTCTACCAGTAAATTATCTCTGCAAATATCAGCCACAAGATAATTAATAGGAACATTTTTATAATAAGAATCACAAATCTCTTTAACTGCTTTAATTTCTGATTTATTCTTTACATAAACCCTTATAAATGAGAATGACATTTTTTCATAATTATTACTAATACCTGCTCTTTCAAGATTAGTTTCCGAAATTAAATTATCAATATTTTCAATAGTAACCTGAGTTTGTTTCTTAACATCATTCTCACCTATGGTTTTTTCATCCCTGATTGAGGCAGTCCCCGATACATAAATTGTTTTCTTTTCGTTGATCGAAATATATTTTGCCCGTTCAAATTTTGGAGAAGATTTTTTATTCTGATGATCTAAGGAATTCCCAACCAGTACACCCTGTGAGTAATTATATGCATCTGTTTGTCCGGGATTTTTTAATGGGACAATATTAACTCCGTTTTCAGGTTTTATAGAAATAAATTCCAGGATTATTCCTCCGGCGTTCATTCCTATACCTGTGGATGCAGGATATCCGTTTTTAAATTTTTCTTCAGCATAGTATTGTGCCCTTACATCATTTAAAACCTGGTAGTTCTGATATTTTTTCTCTGTCAGGGTTTTAATACCTAATATGTCCTCAACATAGTTCCATTGCCTCACAACATCTGAAAAAGACATCTGTTCTCCGTCCAGTATTTCCTTCATCAGGCTGTAAGCACCATTTGCCTGAAATGAATAATCCCTGCCCGGTTCATAAATTGTTATACCACCTGCAAATATTTGAATGTAATCTTCAGTACTTATTAACGTATAGTATATTCCTTTTTTATCCCTGTAATTAATCTTTATGTTATCTGTTCTGTTCAATAATACCATTAATTCTACTGTAATTAGAAATCCGTTGTCCGGAAGCTGGGCGATAACACTGGTAGATGGTATATGATTGTAAATATTTTTTAATGAACTAAAAATTTCCTCTTTCTGTCTGACATATTCGTCATTGGATTCTGATTTAACAAAAAACAACTGATGAATTATTTGATAATCAGAAGAGTTTTCAATATAGCTTTTTATTTCATTGAGACATTCATCTAATTGTTCACTAAATCCTGAGCCCCTTTTTGGTAAAATGTAAAACCTTCTTATAATATTTTTCATTAAGTTTTATTTAATTTCTCTCCAATTAATAGGTGTCTGGTAATATATCCCAATATTTACACATATTTTCATGGAAGTATAAAATTTTGAAGGTGCAAATTTAAAAATTTTTATGAATATTTATCTAAATCAGCCAAATAGGTTTTATTAATATTGAATTTTATTGAAAAAAACAGATTTTTAATATCAGAAGGGCAGTATCAAAATTAGTTTGAAAGCAAATACGGAAAATGTCGTAAATTTGAATATAAATTATTTGAAAAATAATGAGAGATCATGCTGCAAGATAGTATTAATAATTTTTTTATAGAAGTTGCTAAGATAACACATTTTACAATTCAGACTATTGCTAATCTTTTTAAAAGACCCTTTGAGCTGGAAGAGTTTATTAAACAATCTTACAGATCAGGTTATAAAACACTCCCTCTAATTACTATAACAGCGTTGATTATGGGACTTGTGCTAACTATTCAAACCAGACCCGTTTTAGTAAAGTTAGGTGCTGAAGCCTGGCTTCCCGGGATGGTGTTTATATCAGTTATCAGGGAGATGGGGCCGGTTATAACTGCTTTGATTTTTGCAGGTAAGGTTGGATCTGGTATTGGCGCCGAAATTAATTCGATGAGAGTTACTGAACAAATAGATGCTATGGAAGTGTCCGGTACTTATCCAATTAAATATTTGGTTTCTACACGCGTTCTTGCAACCACGCTGATGTTACCTATATTAGTTATTTATGCAGATTTTATAGCACTATTTGGTTCTTATATTGGTTTTACCTTAAGAAGTAATATTTCTTTTATCAGTTTCTTCAATCAGGCATTTTCTGACATTGATTTTATTGATATTATCCCGGCTGTTATAAAAACATTCTTCTTTGGTTTTGGTATTGGAATTGTGAGTTGTTATAAAGGATATTTTCTTAATAAGGGAACCGAAGGTGTAGGTATTGCAGCAAATTCAGCTGTTGTCATTTCATCACTGGTAATTTTTATTATAGATCTTATTGTGGTACAAATAACTGATCTTATTGTATGAATGAGTATAATACAGATGAAACAGTAATTGATGTTGAACACTTATATAAATCATTTGGTGATAATAGAGTTTTAAATGATATAAATTTTTCACTTAGGAAAGGGGAGAATCTTGTTGTTCTGGGAAAATCAGGGGCAGGGAAATCAGTACTTATAAGATGTATCGTCAGGTTAAACTGGCCGGATTCAGGAATAATTAAGGTATTTGGAATAAATATACTTGAAGTTGTTGAATACGAATTAAATAAAATAAGAAGGAAAATCGGGTATCTGTTCCAGGGCGGAGCCTTATATGACTCTATGACTTTAAAGGAAAATTTATTGTTCCCGTTAAAAAGAGGTATGAAAAATTATCCGGAGAGTGAATATGATAATTTAGTAGATGAAGTTCTTGAAAGTGTCGGTCTTTTGGATGTAAAGGACAAAGTACCGTCAGAACTCTCAGGAGGAATGAAAAAACGTGCAGGTCTGGCACGAACTCTTGTACTAAAACCTGAAATTATTCTTTACGATGAGCCTACATCAGGTTTGGATCCTTTTACTTCTGAAGATATCAGCGAATTGATAGTCAGTATAAAAGAGAAGTTCAATAATTCGTCAATTATCGTTACTCATGATATGAAATGTGCAAAAAAAACAGCAGACAGGATACTTGTAATGGAACACGGAAAATTTATCTCAGAAGGAAATTATAATGATTTGAAAAGCACTAAATGGATGATCTAGAAAATCATTTATTTTTATATACTATGCTGCATTATAAGAAAGTAGTATTATGATTGTTAGTAATATATTAAATCTGATAATATAATAAAAATGCAAAATAAAACAACAGATAGAATTAAGCTGGGTATTTTCATAACCCTGGCTATCGGATTGCTTATTATGGCTATTTATATTGTTGGAAGGAAACGAAATCTTTTTAAACCGACAATTAAAATATCAACAGTTTTTGAGAATGTTAAAGGTCTCAGAATAGGAGATAATGTGCGTTATTCAGGGATTGATATTGGTAATGTATTAAACATGAATATTTTATCAGATACATCTGTTTACGTTGAATTATCAATAGAAAAAAGTGTAATTCGCTTTATAAAGAAGAATTCAGTGGCAACAATTGGAACAGAAGGATTAATGGGAAATAAAATAGTGCTTATACTTCCCGGAACTCCTGATAAACCACATGTTGAGTCAGGTGATAATCTTATTTCTATTGAACCGATAGAAATAGATGATATAATGATTGAAATTAAGGCATCGAGTGAAAAAATATCGCAGGTTTCAGACAATCTGATTGATATAACAGACAAAATAAATCGGGGTGAGGGAATTTTGGGAAAATTGTTTACCGACAATCCTTTAACAAATAATATTGACAGGGCAGGGGAGAATGTTATGACAATAACTCAGAGTATTAAGGAAATTTCTGATAAGGTAAACAAGGGTTATGGTATTATTGGTAAAATGCTTACAGATACAGTCTTTACAGAAGAACTGGAAACAGCCGGGAAAAATCTGAATGCTATTTCTGAAAATATTAAAGATATATCTGCCAAAATCAACAGAGGAGAAGGTTTATTCGGAAGGTTATTTGCCGATACTTCAATAACTTACAATTTGTATAATACCAGCATAAACCTGGAAATGACAACCAGGAACCTTTCAGAAATTGTTGAGAAGATGAATTACAGCAGAAGTGTTTTCAATAAATTGATATCTGATTCAACATTTGCGGATTCTTTAGAATTGACCATTCAGAGGTTAAATAAAGGCATAATGGAGGCGACCGAAGCCAGTGAGGCCATTCAGAGAAGCGGTTTGATACGCATGTTTTCAAAGGAAAAAAATAAGAAAAGTAATAAAGGGAAATAATGATTATAAATCTTCTGGTTATGACGGATAAGTTTTTATCTGAAATATTTCCGTATTTGAATAATTTTCAGTCAGAAATATTCATAATTTTAATTTTGGTTGCTATTAGTATCATAGGTTATTTGATATTAAATTTTATTCTTTATAAAGTCGAGAAGAAATCTCAATCTGTTATTCTTAAAAAACTAAGGGAAAAGCTAAAATTACCAACTCTTGTACTGATTATTTTATTGTCAGTTATTCTAGGATTTTCAATAGTAGGCTTTGAAAATTTAAACCTTCAATCTCTTAGGCATTTTTTATCAATTGTACTTATAATATGTATATCCTGGTTTTCAATAAGAGCCGTAACCGCATTAAAATTTATAATTTTAAGTAGTTATGATATACAGCAAAAAGATAATTTAAAAGCCAGAAAAGTATACACTCAATTCAGGATCTTTGAACGAATAATAATCTTTATAATTATTCTGGTCACTTTGTCGATAGTTTTAATGACTTTTGATAAGATACGAAACATTGGGATTAGTTTATTTGCATCAGCGGGAGTTGCAGGAATTATAATCGGACTGGCAGCCCAAAGAGTAATAGCGTCGGTTCTTGCCGGTTTTCAGATCGCAATTACTCAACCTATTAGAATTGATGATGTCGTTATCATAGAAAATGAATGGGGATGGATAGAGGAAATTACCTTAACATATGTAGTTGTAAAAATATGGGATAAAAGGAGACTTATAGTCCCAACTACTTATTTTATAGAGAACCCTTTTCAGAATTGGACACGCGTTTCTGCAGACATCCTGGGTACGGTATATATATATACTGATTATCAGGCTCCTGTAAATGAATTAAGAAAAGAATTAAAAAGAATATTGGAGAATAGTGATTACTGGGATGGAAATGTAAGTGTATTGCAGGTTACAAATGCAACAGAAAAGACTATTGAAATAAGAGCACTTATGAGTGCTGTTGATTCTCCTACAGCATGGAATTTACGTGTACATGTCAGGGAAAAATTAATAGAATTTTTACAGAAAAAGTATCCTGATTGCTTACCGAAAACAAGGGTAAAGTTATAGGAAATATATATAAGAGTTAATATTCTGTACAGGTTGTAAATTGTATTTTTAAATATACTTTGAGATTATTGCGTGTAGCTTATCTGGTTTTATAGGCTTGGGAATATAATCATCGAAACCCAGACTGAGGAATTTTCTTTTATCTCCTCTCAGAGCATAAGCTGTTTCAGCAATTATAGGAAGGTCCTTTCTTATTTTTTTGATTTCAATCATCGCACTGGAACCATCTAACTCGGGGAGCTTTATATCCATTAATACTAAATCAATATCCGGATTATTCTTTGCAATTTCAATTGCTTCGTAACCATTCTCTGCAATAATTGTATGAATACCCTTAGATTTTAGAAAATTTTTAAAAAGCTCACAACTTGCCATATCATCTTCTACTACAAGTATTGTTTTTTCTGTCCTGTTTTTCATGAAATTAAGATAATTTTGGTAGTGGATGATTATTATGCATTAGATTTTTAAACAAAATAATTAATAATATTTTATTCTTTCAAATCCAGCTTTCTAATTTTATCTGTAATGCTCTTTAATTTTATGCTTTTATTTAACAAAGGTAAATAAAAATTAGTAAATATTTAACCATTTGTATCTTCTTGCACTATCGCCAAATTTGACAGAAAACATTAACTCATGTGAACCTACAGTATGGCTCATTAATGAGTTAAAGTTATAATCGAATGCATAACCAATATAATATTTATTAATCTTGGTACCTGCAAATATTACAAGGGCAGATCCTGTCCTGAAAGAAATCCCTCCCCAATAATCATATTTATATACTACCGTTGTACTTAAGTCAAGTTGAGGTCTGAAAGGCGATGATACCTTTAGCAGAAAAGAAGGCTCAATAGAAATATTATCATTAATATCATATATATATCCTCCCAGGAAATTATAATGTCTTTTTAATCCGTACTTACTATCATACTTATTACCAAATTTAATCGCAGATTGCATTATCTGCATTACTGATATACCCCCATAAAAGTTTTTTGATGCCAAATAGACTCCGAAATCACTATCCGGAATATATAATGATTGTTTGTTCCCGCTAATTAAATCATCGTTCAGATCATCAGAGAATATTAATTCACCTGATTTCAGTCTGAATTGAAATAACATTAAAGACAGACCAAAAGAAAGCCTGTATTCTTCTAAATCAATATGGTAAGAATATGTTCCTTTTAAACCAGTACGATCAATAGGACCGTTTTTATCATTGAATATATGCGCTCCCAACCCCACTCTTCCGGATCTTGAACTCATTTTTCTTTTCCTCCTGACCGATACATTTTTAAAAATAAAGCTGTTTCTTAAAATTCTTGATTCTGCAGTAATAGCATGTGTTTTGGGAGTGCCTTTAAAACCAACCCATTGTTCACGGGCAATCAGATTAACTGAAGTATATCCTTCACTTCCAGCTATTGCCGGATTTAAAAGAAATTTATTGAATGTGTACTGACTGTAAGTTGGTAATTGTTGTGCCAATAATGTTGAAAACTGAAGAACAGCAATACATATTATTAATATTAATCTTAACATAAGGGTTTATTTATTTACTCTAATTAGCTAAAATAAAATATTTATTGATATCTGGTACGTTTTATATTATCTATAGTTGTAATTACATAATCAGTTTTCCATAGAATGCCCCATATTTATGAGTAATAATATAAATTTAAATCACTAATATCATACAAAATATGATTGAGAAGTATTTGTTTACCTGACTATTGTAATCGTTCCCTTTAATGGTTCAGTACCTGTCTTAAGATCAATAACGTAATAATAAGTATCCATAGGCAGGTCTTTTTCATTATAGGTGCCATCCCAATCATTCTCATATCCACCGTCTTTACTGAAGACTAATCTTCCCCATCTGTCAAATACCTCAATCCTGGCATCAGGATATAAAGAAATATTATTAATAATCCATACATCATGCACTCCATCATCATTTGGGGTGAAAGCATTAGTTATGTCTCCAAATAATTCTTTGATAACACAGGCATTTATATTAATTGCGTCACTTGCACTGCAACCATGTTCATCTGTTACCGTAACTGATACTGTCTTTTCACCTTCATATACAATAATCGGATTAATTGTCTGTCCCGTAGACCATATATAGCTTACATAATCACCAGCATCGAGCAGGACAGAATTGTCTCCGCAAATAACCGTGTCATTACCTAAATCGACAACCGGTAAATCATATACATAAACATATACAGAATCTCCGGATGTACAATCGAATTCATTCCAGGTAATTACACTTATTAATCCTTCGTCACTAACTGTGATTTCTGCTGATGTACTTCCATTATGCCACAAGTAACTGCTAAATTCCATTGTTGGTGTAACTGTCATTGACTCTCCCTCACATATCTCTTTGTCACCTCCAAGACTTGTATTTGGTTCAGAAACAAGAACTGTTTCTTCACGAACCACGCCTTCACAACCATGTTCAGATATTTCCTGGGCACTGATAATATATTCTCCACCCGGTATATCCCAGTCTACAGTAACATATAATGAATTTTCAGCTGTAAAATTCAATGCCGGTATGGCCCAGTTAAATGTTGATCCTGTAATTTCAGTTACAGAATAACCTGCATTATCATCACCTGAGCAAACAATATCAATATAATTCTCATCATCAACGGGATCATCCGGAATGATTTCTCCTGTAACCGGGATAGGATAGGAGTAAGCTGTTGCACTATTAATCCAGTCACCAGTGCATTGAGTAGTACTGCTTCTGCCCCTTACCCATACATCAATTGTGCTATTTTCAGGAATACTGGTTGTAAATTGATAGGGTGATGTATCATCAGTAAGATCCACGCTTGTACCACCGTCCAGTGAGAAGTCTATTATATTACCGTCACTGCTATATGCATTTAAAGTTATTTCACCCTCCCCACACCTTTCAGCAGGGTCAATAGTAGCAACAGGAGATGGATTAACTGTTATAAAATCCGGTTTTGTTTCAATATCTGAAATCCCTTGTGTTATCGTAAGGCTTATAGTCTTGTTACCTGATGTTGAATAATATACATCATGCGGACCAATAGTATTTGCAGTTTGAGGAACAGCTCCATCTCCAAAATTCCAGCTGTATAATGTACTTTCACTTGTGCCCCCCGAAGTATTTGTAAAAGTAATTGTCTCTTCAATACAAATATCATCATCATTAACAGTAAATTCCGCATCTAAATTACATCCTTGCAGATCAATAAGAAGTGATATCTCCTCGCCATGGCATCCGTACTGATTAATTTCATAGACACGTACATTGCCACTTATTGTACCAAAATTAACTTCTATAGAATTTTGCTCAATACCGGATGTGTCAGTAGTTATAACAGCAGATCCGGGTACTGACCAGTAGTATTTTGAACCCGGCGTTAATACAACTGAATAAATCTCTCCCTGAGCAAGGCAATTAGGAGTTGTGTTACCGGTTAAATTTGATGTTGATGGTAAAGGATTTATTGTGAGTTCCATATTATCGTTTCCCGGAGGACAAGCCCCTCCACTATTGGCAGTGAGTGTCAATGTAACAATGCTTCCTGCATCGGCAGCATCGGCAGTATATGTAGGTGTTAATGTAGTACCGTTGGTCAGTACACCGTTGCCATCATGGGCCCAGTTATAAGTACCGTTGCCATTAGTTACCGCAGCATCACTTACAGTATAGGCAGAGTTTTCACATATGCTTGCATCACTGCCTGCATTGGCAATAACCTCAGCCTCAACAGTAATCTGCATCTGGTCAGTTGCAGGTGTGCAGTCAGCATTACCATTGGCAGTGAGTGTCAATGTAACAATGCTTCCTGCATCGGCAGCATCGGAAGTATATGTGGGTGTTAATGTAGTACCGTTGGTCAGTGTACCGT
>CAZFQS010000042.1:0-18416 GCA_964521285.1 uncultured Bacteroidales bacterium
AACATAACCACCGTATAATTGCGAATTACTTTTTTTATTATATTACACAATTTTTAAGTTAAAATAAATATTATTACTTCTAAAAAAAGAATAAATAAATAACTTAGTAAAGTAATCTTAATATCCTATACCAATGACCTGAATTTACATAATCGGAAGCGGGAAAATATCACAGTCTTTTCCCGGGATAAATAACTATTAAAAAACTGAATTTTATTAATCTTAAAATCATATAATTATATGAAAACCCCAATTAAAAAGCGTATTGGAATCTTTAAAAAATGCGCAAATAAAACCCTGCTAACTGTGAAACTCACAAGCTTGTTTCTTATACTTGGCATAATGCTGGTAACTGCAGAGAGTTATTCACAGACAGCACCTGAAAATAAACAACAGCAAATAGTTATAACAGGGACGGTAACTTCGGGAGCAACAGGTGAATCCCTGCCCGGAGTAAATATTATTGAGAAGGGGACTCAAAACGGTACCGTAACAAATGTAGACGGAACATATACATTAAGACTTTCTTCTGAAGATGCTGTATTAGTATTTTCTTTTATCGGTTACCTGACAGAAGAAATGGAAGTCGGGGGTCGGACTACTGTTGACATGTCACTAATTGAAGATATCCAGAAGCTGGATGAAGTTGTGGTAATTGGATATGGTAGTCAGAAAAGAAGTGACCTGACAGGTGCTGTTGTATCTGTTAATGAAAAAACTCTTAGAAGTACTTTTGCAACTAATATTGACCAGGCTCTTCAGGGTCGTGTTGCCGGTGTTCAGGTAACACAAAATTCGGGACAGCCCGGTGGCGCCACATCTGTCCGTATTCGCGGGGCAAATTCCATTACCGGTTCAAGCGAGCCCCTGTATGTAGTTGACGGGATACCCTTCCAGGGTGACGGAGCAACAGTAGCCGGCTTTGACTGGGCCGGGGGTGCCAATGGCCAGAACAGGGTTAATCCTCTTTCAACAATTAATCCCAATGATATAATAAACATAGAAATATTAAAAGATGCCTCAGCATCGGCCATATATGGGTCACAGGCTGCCAATGGAGTTGTTCTTATTACGACCAAGCGGGGAAAACAGGGCGAATCGAAAATAACATACAATATGTATTATGCCCTGCAGACATTACCAAAGGAACTGGATATGATGGACCTGCCCGAATTTGCTGATTATCAAACCCAGATCTCTGAAGAGCTGGACTGGGAGCCAAATGAGAAATACCTTGATCCCAGTATACTGGGGCAGGGAACTGACTGGCAGGATGAAGTATTTGATCCGGCTTGGACCAAAAGCCATCAATTATCTCTGACCGGCGGTAACGAAAAAACACAGTATGCAATTACCGGTGGTTATTTCGACCAGGACGGAATTATTATAGGTTCAGGATTCAATCGTTTTACGGGCCGTATAAATCTGGACAACCAGGTAAAAGAATGGATACAAATAGGTGGTAACCTGGCATATGCCAAAACACACGAAAAAATAACACTCAATGACGGGGGTGACGGTGTAATAATGAATGCATTACTTATGCAGCCCGACATACCTGTAAAGAACATGGACGGAGAGTACGCCGGTCCGGATGTCACGTATGCGGGTTCTAACTATAATCCAGTTGCACTGGCACTGCTGAGAAACAACGAATTGGACAGGGAACGTATCATGGCAAGTGTTTATGCAAGTGCCGATTTGTTAAAAGGATTGAATTTCAGAAGTGAACTGGCATTAGACAACAGAAACTCTATTAATGTATCATTCCATCCAACATATCAGTTCGGAGCTATAATAAACAATACAAATAAAATGCGCCAGCGCGACGAAAACAACTTTTTCTGGATATGGAAAAACTATATGACCTATAATACAACTTTAGCTGACCGTCATAATATTACCGCAATGTTAGGTGCGGAAGCTCAGAAATCAAGCTGGCAGGGGACGGATGTCACCAAGGAGGATTTTACATCGAACGATATCCATGTTTTTAGTCAGGGTGATAATGTTACATCAAGGACGAACGGATGGAAAGATGCTTCTTCCATGGCTTCCTATTTCGGACGTTTTAATTATAACTTTGATGAGCGTTACCTGGCAACATTTACTCTGCGTGCTGACGGATCATCCAAGTTCGGCCCTGAAAATAAATGGGGCTGGTTCCCGTCAGGTTCGGTAGCATGGCGTATAAGCAATGAAAATTTTATGCAGGATGTTTCCTTTGTCAGAAACCTCAAGCTGCGCGTTGGTTACGGACTTGTAGGTAACCAGGCCATCGGTAATTACCTGTATGGATCTTCAATGGTTACCATGGACTCACCTTTTGGTACAACCTACAGGATGGAAAAGATTTCAAATCCGAACCTCAAATGGGAGGCAACAGCCCAATATAATGTTGGTGTTGACATGGCATTATTTGACGGCCGTATCGACCTTACTGCTGATATATACAATAAACAAACTGAAGATATGCTGCTGCAGTTGTCTGTTCCCAGTTACCTTGGGGGAACAGGCTGGGATGACATCCAGGCTCCCTATGCCAACGTAGGAAAGATGGAAAACAAGGGAGTTGACCTTACACTAACCACTCATAACCTTAGACAGGGAAATATGTCATGGACCACAACGTTTACTTTTACACTGAACAGGAACCTGGTAAAAGAGCTGGATGATACGAGTAAAATATACTGGCAGAATTTATACTGGTACAGTGAATTCCAGACAGCTACAATGACAAAGGCAGGAGAACCTATTGGGGTTTTTTATGGATATGAAACAGACGGCATATTTGAAAATTCCCAGCAAATACTTGAACATGCAGTACAAGTTCTGGATCCGGAGTCAGTCACAGAAGAGAATCCTAACGGGACAAACCTTGTTGATAAAACTACAGGGGTATGGATAGGTGACATAAGATTTAAGGATCTGAACGGAGACAGTATAATTAATACTGACGACCAGACAATTATTGGTGATCCTAACCCTGACTTTACTTTTGGTTTTAACAATACTGTCACAATCGGACCTTTTGATATGTCAATCTATCTGCAGGGGTCCTATGGTGCTGATATCCTTAACTATTCAAGGGTAAGAATAGAGGGACAGACCAGCCCTTACAGCAACCAGGCAGCTACTGTTGACAACCGTGCCAGGTATTTACTTCTTGACCCTGAGGGTGAAACAACTGATCCCGAAAATGTTGTCCTTGCCAATCCGGGTACCGACATACCACGCTTTGCAACCAACGATGTCAACAGGAACAACCGTATGTCCGATCGTTTTATTGAGGACGGTTCATACCTTCGTATACAAAATGTAAGCCTGGCTTACACTTTACCATCAAGCTTGACTCAGAAAGTGAGGATCCAGAGGCTGAGGGTATACGTTAACGCCCAGAACCTTTATACCTTCACAAATTACTCGGGTTATGATCCCGAAATAGGAGCCTTTAACCAGAATGCAAGAATGCAGAATGTCGATATGGGACGTTACCCTACACCCAGAATGTTTATATTTGGTATTGATGTAGATTTTTAAATTGTGATACAAAATGCAATTATTTAATAAACAGCAAAAATTTATTCTTATGAAACACAATATAAAATATATTATAACATTGGCCATAGTACTGTTAATAGGTTCATGTGGCAAGGATTTCCTGGAGCTAACGCCACAGGACCGACTAACGGCTGACGACTACTACAGAAACGAAGACGAAGTAAGGGCAGGAACTGCTTCTTTGTATGGATTCCCCTGGTTCAGTTTCGATGACAAATTCTCCTGGCTTGCAGGTGACTGTATGTCAGGAAATATATATTATACCTATGATCAGGAAGGCCAGTTCTTCTACTTTTCTTTTAATGAAGGAAATTCCCACCTCTCTGCAGGATGGAGGGGTCTGTTCCGTGTTATATCATATGCAAATTCGCTGATAAATGATATGCCCCGCATTGCTGGTGAAAACGTTACTCAGGATGTTATCGACGCCGCCCTTGGTGAGGCACGTTTCATCAGGGCTGCAGCTTATTTTATACTTGCTGAATACTGGGGAGAGGTGCCCATTGTTGAAAATTCGACTGAGCTGGTAACCAGCAATCAGATGATACTGACTAAAAATACACGTTCGAGTGTTTATGAATTTATTAAGAGAGACCTTGAGTTTGCGGCACAAAATCTGAAAGCTACAGACGAGCCTGGCCGTGTAACACAATGGTCAGCAAAAGGCATGCTGGCAAAGCTGTACGTTACTATGGCTCAGAATTTAACTGATCCAAATTCAGCTTCGTACTTTACAAAAGCAAAAGAATACGCAGAAGATGTAATCACCAATAGCGGGCTTACCCTTATGGAGAACTATAGTGATCTTTTCCTTATTGAAAATAATAACAATGAGGAATCACTTTTTGCCCTTCAGTGGATGAAAGGAAGATATGCCATAGGTAACAGCCGCAACGCCAACTGGACCCGCAGCAGTTTGATTGCAGATCAGCAGTGGGGCGGCGGTAAAGGTGTTACTTACGATTTCATGCAGGATGTTGAAACAGGGGATGAACGCCAAAGTGCAATTTATATGACACTTGGTGACTACTACCCCGAAATAAATAAAGCAAATGGCGGATATACTTACAATTTTGAGACAGAAAATCCTGACAACCCTGATAATCCACTTGAGTCATATAATTCAGTTCTAAATCATCTCAAAAAATTCGTTGTTGGAAGTTCTGATGATACTGGCGGTCAGGTTGGCACCGATCAGGACGCAGGTATTAACCAGTATATCCTGCGGCTTGCTGATGTATACCTCATCTATGCCGAGGCAGTACTGGGAACATCCGCTTCAACAAGCGATGAAACAGCACTGGGATATTTCAATGCAATACGTACACGGGCCGGACTGGATTCTTTATCGAGCATCTCTTTAGTGGACATATTAATTGAACGCAGGGTTGAGTTTTGCCTTGAAAGTATGTTCTGGTTCGATATCAAGCGATACTTTTACCGTGATTCGCAAGCTGCTATCGATTACCTTAATGCACAGGAAAGAGAGTATACTTACAATAGAATATCCAGCAACAACGATCCGAATTTATGGGAAAGCTTTGAATTGGAAGAGACGCCTAATTCGTACGTTCTTTATGAATCACAGATGTTCCTGCCTATTCCGGCCTCAGAGGTGCTTGTCAATCCGATGTTATCGGAAGCAGCCGTTGATTATGAATTTGATTAATATTGTCTAATGCTATAAAATATAAAAAAATGAAAACATTCATAAAATATATTTTTCTCTTAATAATTCCGGTTTTCTTTATTGGACTTATATTAATATCCTGTGAAAAAAAGGATGATGGCGGAACGCCGGTAATACATTACGTAAGAATTACCGATCCTGAAAAAGCAGATTCTTTTTTGACTGCCGCCTATATGGGAGATTTGATTGTCATTGTCGGAGAAAACCTGGGAGGTGCAAGAGAAATATGGTTCAATGACCAGGAAGCTTACCTGACTCCGACTTATATAACTGACGAAACCATTCTTGTAACTGTACCCAGCAGTGTTCCGGATGAGATGAACAATAAGATGAAAATAGTCTTTGCAGATGGTTACGAATTGTTATATGATTTTACTATAGACATCCCCGGGCCTGAGCTATACTCCATAAAATGTGAATACGTACCTGACGGGGAGATCGCGGTTCTGACAGGTGATTACTTCTTTGATCCGACAACGGTAATTTTTCCTGATAACCTTGAAGCGCAAATATCCGCAATGACAAAGACCGGACTGGAAGTCATAGTCCCTGAGGGCTCCACTACCGGAACTATTAAAATTAAAACCAAATTTGGCGAGGCTGAATCAGATTTTCTCTTCCGTGATAACAGGAATACAATTTTCGATTTTGATACTTATCTTCACGAAACGTGGACAGCTCCTGTAGTCTATGCTGACTCGGCACCCGATCCGGAGGTATGTTCAGGTAACTATGCGACAATTATTTCTGATGATGTTCGTAGTTATGACTGGGAAAACAATTTAATGATATTATACTGGCCAAAAAATGCTGGTTTGGAAGAAACTCCTTTGGCCACTGGTCTTATAAACGATCTTGTTTTCCGCTTTGAAACCAACGTCCCAATAGAATGGCATGCCGTACGTATGGAAATTTATATGTCAACTTATGACAATTCATCGGGCCATGGCCGGGATGAGGATAGCCCTCTCCCCTCTCATGCACGGTGGATGCCGTGGAAAGATGGTCCCTATACAACCGACGGATGGATTACTGTGTCTATCCCGTTGTCTGATTTTATGTTTAACAAGGACGACCCTGAGGATAATGAGCAGGGTTCCCGGCCAATTGCTGATCTTTCTGTTCTGACTAACTTAACAATGATGATCTTTGGGCCTACTGCTGCACCCTATTATCCGGTAAAGATTTGTATCGACAATGTACGTATAGTACCCAGTACTATTGAATAATGAAGAAGGGACAGCGCTCTTATTTGATTTATGATTGAGGATTAACGATTTGCGATTTCAGAGCGCTAACCCCATTTTTTTTACCCTTTTTTACAGTGATTATGCTTCAAGTTTGTTTTCAAAAATTCTTATTTATATTTTAGAGGCAAACTTTTTATTATGGACAGAACATTAAATCCATATATATCGGTTGACTGTGTAATTTTCGGTTTTGATGGTGAAAAATTACAGGTATTGCTTATTAACAGGGACAAGCAAAACTCTGGCATCAAAACAGGAAACAGGCTTAAACTGCCCGGTGATTTAATAATTAAGGGAGAACCCCTGAATGAGTCGGCACAAAGAATTTTAAAAGAATATACGGGACTTGAAAATATTTACCTCAAGCAGTATAGTGTGTTTGATAATCCGGAAAGGTTAAGCAACGAAGAAAACCTGAACTGGCTGAGAAAGAAATCAGGTTTTACAGATATTTACAGGGTAGTCACAATTGCCTATTACTCTCTTATTAATCTTGACATGAGCCGGAGGACAGAACTGTCAATTGTATATGATGCAAGATGGTATCCTGTTGAAAACATTCCTGAACTTATATTTGACCATAACGAAATCCTGGAATCAGGACTTCTGAATTTAAGGAAGGGCTTTTTAACTGATCCTTTGTGTTTCGAGCTTCTACCAACAAAATTTACACTAAACCAGCTGCAGAAACTATATGAAGTAATACTGGGATTTGAACTTGATAACAGGAATTTCAGGAAAAAGGTAAACAGACTTGAGTATATTATCCCTTTAAACGAGAGACAAACGGGGGTAACCCATAAACCAGCCAGGTTATATATATTTGACAGAGAAAAGTACGATGATTTGAAAAAAGACCATACCGGATTTATTGTATAAATTTAACGGATAAAATATGAATTAGTACTTTAAAATAATAATTAACCATGTATCTATTAGGATTTGATGTTGGCAGCTCATCAATAAAAGCTAGCTTAATTGAAGCTGAAACCGGTAAATGTATCGGCACTTCATTTCAGCCAAAGAAAGAGATGAAAATGATCGCCAGGCAATCCGGGTGGGCTGAACAGGACCCCCAGATGTGGTGGGAAAACCTTAAACTGGCATTGACTGATGTATTAAAGGAATCAAAGGTAAATACCGGTGATATCAAAAGTATAGGTATTTCATACCAGATGCACGGGCTTGTAATAGTTGACAAGAACATGAAGGTTTTAAGACCCTCGATAATATGGTGCGACAGCCGGGCCGTAGAAGCAGGAAACAAAGCGTTTAATGAGCTGGGGCATAAAAAATGCCTTGAGAATCTTTTAAACTCCCCTGGAAACTTTACAGCCTCTAAACTTAAATGGGTCAAAGACAACGAGCCTGAGATTTATAGTAAAATTTACAAAATCATGCTTCCCGGCGATTATATTGCCGCCCGCCTCACCGGTGAAATTAAAATGACTGTGTCAGGTTTATCCGAAGGAATATTCTGGGATTTTAAAAACAATAAGCCTGCAGATTTTTTATTTGACTATTTCGGCTTTGATCAGGATATTATTCCCGATATAGTAACGACTTTCTCTGAACAGGGAAATATAACAAGGGAAGCTGCAAGGGAGCTGGGTCTGTCTGAGAAAATAACAGTCAGTTACCGTGCCGGGGATCAGCCTAACAATGCATTTTCATTAAATGTTCTTAATCCCGGAGAAATTGCTGCAACAGCTGGTACTTCAGGGGTAGTGTACGGTATCAGTAATGAGATTAAATACGAGCCACAATCCAGGGTAAATACCTTTGCACATGTTAATCATGAAGCAGGCAATACCAGACTGGGAGTGCTCCTGTGTATAAATGGGACAGGTATCCTTAATTCATGGCTCAAACATAATGTTATGGAAGGAAAGGATTATGATGAGATGAACCGGCTGGCAGCAGAAATACCTGTAGGAAGTGATAATTTATATATACTTCCTTTTGGAAATGGTGCCGAACGTGTACTGTTAAACAAAGATATAGGATGTTCATTCGCCAATATAAATTTTAATATTCATACAAAAGCCCACCTTCTGCGTGCTGCCCAGGAAGGAATTGTTTTTTCCCTGAAATACGGACTGGAGATCATGGAAAACATTGGTATTAAGCCCATAATAATCAGGGCAGGGCACTCAAACATGTTCCTGAGTGAAATCTTCAGGGATACCCTTTCAGGTTTAACAGGAGCAGCAATCGAGCTTTATGATACGGATGGTTCAATAGGAGCTGCAAGGGGTGCAGGTATAGGTTCAAAATTGTACAAATCCTATGAAGAGGCATTCAGCAATCTTAAGAAGATCAAAGAGGTTGAACCCGACCTTAAAAACCACCAGCTTTATTCCGACGCTTATAATAACTGGCTGACAGAATTAAAAAGGAGAGTATAAGGGGACTTTGAAAGGGGGCAGCGCCCTTTTGAAAGGTGACAGCGCCCTTTTGAAAGGTGACAGCGCCCTTTTGAAAGGTGACAGCGCCCTTTTAAAAGGGGCCAGCGCCCTGAAATGTTTTTCTCTCTCCTCCCCTGTTTTCATGATTTTAATCAGCAATGAAAAAAAGTTAACGTATTTTTTACGTTTTCTTTTTATATTATGATTTTATTCATATTTTTACCGTTTCTAAATATAAGATAAGCAGACGAGCAGACAAATAACAAAATAATTCAATAATCAAATAAACAAATAACTATGGAGTACTTAATTGGCAAAAGAGAGTTATTCCCAGGTATTGGGAAGATCAAGTATGAAGGGAAGGAATCGAAAAATCCTTTGGCATACAGGTTTTATGATGAGAATAAGAAAGTAGCAGGCAAAACAATGAAAGAATTTTTCAGGTTCGCCATGGCATACTGGCATACATTATGCGGGGAAGGTAGTGATCCATTTGGTCCAGGCACTAAAGATTTTCCATGGAATGAAAAGTCGGATGTTATTGAAAAGGCAAAAGACAAGATGGATGCTGCTTTTGAATTTATGACAAAGATGGGCATTCCATTTTACTGCTTCCACGATTTCGATTTGGTAGATGAAGGCAGCACAATAGCAGAATCTGAAAAGAGGTTGCAGACAATGGTTGACTATGCAAAAGAAAAGCAGAAAGCTTCGGGCGTAAAATTACTATGGGGCACTGCCAATGTCTTTTCACATAAAAGGTATATGAACGGGGCATCGACAAATCCTGATTTTAATGTTGTCTGTTATGCAGCAACACAGGTAAAGAATGCAATAGATGCGACTATTACACTGGGCGGTGAAAATTATGTTTTCTGGGGCGGCCGTGAGGGTTATATGTCTTTGCTCAATACTAATATGAAAAGAGAAAAAGAGCATCTTGCAATGTTCTTATCAATGGCAAGGGATTACGGAAGGAAGAATGGTTTTAAGGGAACCTTCCTTATTGAGCCAAAGCCTATGGAACCCACAAAGCACCAATATGACTTTGATACCGAAACTGTAATAGGATTCCTAAAGAACTACGGACTGGCGGGTGATTTTAAGTTAAATATTGAAGTGAACCATGCCACACTTGCTGGCCATACTTTCCAACACGAACTTCAGTGTGCTGCAGATGCCGGCCTTCTGGGAAGCATTGATGCTAATCGCGGCGACTACCAAAATGGCTGGGACACTGACCAGTTTCCGATAAATATTTACGAGCTGGTTGAGACTATGCTTGTTATTATTGATGCAGGTGGATTTACTACCGGAGGTGTTAACTTTGATGCTAAAACAAGGCGTAACTCAACTGACCTGGAAGATATAGTTTTAGCTCATATCGCGGGCATTGATTCTTTTGCAAGGACACTGCTTATTTCCTATGATATTCTGGAAAAATCGGATTATAAAAAGCTGAGAAAGCAACGTTATGCTTCATATGACAGTGGTGATGGCAAAGCATTTGAACAAGGCAAATTAAGCTTCGAGAAATTAAGGGAGCTGGCTGTTAAGAATGGGGAACCTAAACAAATAAGCGGCAAGCAGGAGCTGTATGAAGCAATAATCAATCAGTATATTTAGATCTTTCTGTATCAGCAAATCGATAGAATCTAACAAAAAAGCGCCCTTAGCGGGTGCTTTTTTGTTTGTAAAACAAAAGGTAAGGTTTTACAGCTACCCCAACTTGAGGTCACAAATTGTGACCTCAAGTTGCTAAACTCATCTTTTGTAAGCTCGAATACAAATCTTTCAATCCCCGAGTTTCTGTCTCTTTATAACTGATTTTGCAGGATTGAAAATTCTTTTCAGAAGGCTCATGTTCTCGGTAATGATTTCTGCCGTGCCCGGCATCTCCTGCTGAAATTTTATATCGTATCCGTAATTTGTTACCAGTCCGTTTGTTAATTTCACCTTAACGGTATAAAAATCTTTAGTAGGTACAAGAGAAATGGAAGTTACCTCTCCCCTCACCATACCAAATTCCATATGCGGATAATTAGCAAACTTAATATTCACTTTCTGGCCTGTCTTTACTTTTCCTGCACCCTTTACCGATAAATCAATCTTACCCACTATTTCTCCGGGAACTTCAGGCAAAATTGTAAACACTACCTCGCCCTCAACAACATTCTGGTTTTCACTCCAGAACTTGTTAAAAGTAACAATCCCTCCTACGGGGGCACTTAACAAATATTTTTGTTTCCATATATCTATCTCAGCTACAAGCTTATCATATGCCTCAAATAGTCTATTCTGTATCTCGCCGCTGTTGTTTGCTTCATCAAGCTCAAGATCCAGAATTTTCTGGTTAAGTTCTCCTATTTGTATTTTTGCCGTTGCCAGTCCGGTTAGTGTTTCCTTATATGCGAATTCCTTTCTCAGCAGGGCAGCCTGAGATTTTTCATACTCTGATGCAGATAAAACGCCCTGCTTATAAAGCAAAGAGTCTCTTTCAAACTGCTTCTTTGCAAGTGCCAGCTCTTTATTCAGTACTACAGATTCTTCACTTAGCTGAGAATAATAAACATCATACTTTGACAGTTCAGTTCTTATTCCCTTTATTTTTTTCTGATGATAATTTAAATTAATGAACTTGCTGAAGTCCTGGTAATTTTTAAGGAAGGTTGCAAAGTAAGTCTGGATCTCGCCCAGGCTGTAACTTTTATTAATATCGACAAGCTTTCCGTTTTCGATGTTTGTTTTAAATCCCTTTAATAATTTCTCAACTTCAATAACATGTTCAAATACAGCTGCTGATTCAAGAAGAGCAATATAGTCGTTCATGCTGACCTTCTGCTTGTCTTCAACAAAAAGCTCAACAATTTTCCCGTTTGTTTTGGCAATCAAATTGGCAGGCGGATTTTCGGTAGTGAGAATTATTGTTGCCGGCTGAATATCAGGATATTTAAATAATCCGCTTCCGGCAATAAGTATAAAGGTCACCACAAAAATTAAGGTAGTCCCCCATCTGACAATCCATTTTGGTACCTGTCCGAGGATCTCCTTGACTTCATCGCTTCTGATCTCTATCTTTTCTGCTTCCTGTTGTTCCTTTTTAGTTAACATCTTCAATGTTTGTTTTGGGTTTTTGACCTTTTATACTCCCAGCTCAAGCTGGTTCTTTACAAGGTTATAATATGCCCCTTTCTTCCTCGTAAGTTCTGCGTGCTTACCCTGCTCAATAATTCTACCCTTTTCAAGTACAACTATATTGTCGGCATCCCTTACTGTACTTAGTCTATGGGCAACAATGACCACTGTGCGTCCTTTAAAAAATCCTTCCAGGTTTTCCATTATTAGTTTTTCATTATTTGCATCAAGTGCATTGGTTGCTTCGTCAAGGAAGATATAATCAGGATTCTTGTATATGGCACGGGCAATAAGTACGCGCTGTTGCTGTCCCTGGCTAAGCTGAATACCATCAGCACCTATTTTTGTATTATAACTCAGAGGCATAGATTCAATATCATCCTGAATATTCCCCATTTTCACTGCATAAAGCAATTTCTCTTTGTCGATCTTTTCATCTGATACGGCTATATTCCTTGCTATTGTATCTGAAAAAATAAATCCGTCCTGCATCACTACACCGCAGTTTTGCCTCCAGTGCCTGTGGCTGAAATTTCTCAGGTTAAGATCCCCTATTTTTATATTCCCTTCTGTCGGTGGATAAAAGCCCAGCAAAAGCTTAATAAGTGTTGTTTTTCCGCTTCCGCTTGTTCCTACTATAGCTATAATTTTATTTTGCTGTATGCTAAGGTTTATATCCTTGAGTGCAAAGGGTGAATTTGGCCCTTCATACTGGAATGAAAGATCAGAAACCTTAATATCCTTTTTTTCAGGTAGCTCACTTATAAATGTTCCTTCAACAGGTTCTTCATCCTTTTTGTTATGAATTTCTCCCAGGCGTTCGAGACTGAGCTTGGCATCCTGTGTTGTATGGAAAAATTCAATCATTTGTTCCAGGGGACCGCTTAGCTGTCCAAGTATATAGGATATGGCAACCAGTGTTCCAAGTGTTAAATTGCCATGTATAACCTGGAAAGCAGCAAAAACGAGAATAAGTACATTTTTGATCTCATTAAAAAATAATGCTCCGACCTGCTGGTACTGATTAAGGGTGAGGCTTTTAATGTTTATCCTGAATATGCCTGCCTGTATGTTTTCCCATTCCCACCTTTTTTGTTTTTCACAGTTATTAAGCTTTATCTCCTGCATACCTGTAATAAGCTGGAAAATAGTACTCTGGTTACTTGACAGCTGGGTAAACCTCTTATTATCGAGGTCTCTTCTTTTCTTCATAAATAAAATAACCCAGCCGAAATACAGCAGGCTGCCGACAAGAAAAATGAAAAATATCTTTATACTGAAAATTGCAAGCACAACACTCAGTATTATGATGCTCACAAAAGCAAAAAAGAGGTTCAGGACTGTAATGGTAAGAAAGGTCTCTATGCGTTTATGATCACCTATTCTTTGTACGAGATCACCTATCATTTTTGTATCAAAGAATGAAACAGGGAGTCTCATAAGCTTAATAAGGAAATCAGATATCAGAAAAATATTTATCCGTGTACCGAGATGAAGAAGTATCCAGTTGCGTATAAAATCGACCCCTACCCTGCCTACGATGAGGACAATCCATGTTATTAATACAACGCGTATAAAAGATATATCTTCAAGAACGACACCTTTATCTATAAGTGACTGGAACAGGAAAGGGAAAATAAGCTGGAGAAGACCGCTAAGTAGTATTCCTGTTATAAGCTGGTAAATTAAAGTTCTATAAGGCCTTAAATATGAAAATAAAAAGCTGAACCTGCTTTTATTTATAAGATCATCACGCTGCCTGTAAAAGTCAGGTGTGGTTTCCATCAATAAACATATGCCCATACCTTCGCCCTCCTTAACTGTACCTATCCACCCTTTAAGAAATTCATCCCTGTTAAGCTTTACCAAACCTGTTGCAGGGTCAGCAATATAAACCCTGTCTTTTTTAATTTTATAGACCACAACAAAATGATTCTGCTGCCAGTGGACTATACAGGGGAGAACAGCGTCGTTCATAAGCTGCTCGTAAGTAATTTTTACGCCGATTGTATGCATTCCTATAAACTCTGCCGCTTCGCTTATTCCAAGTAATGAGACTCCTTCACGTGATATGAAACACTTCTCACGCAAAAACTCCAGCGAATAATTCCTGCCATAGTATTTAGCAATCATTCTGATACAACTCGGACCACAGTCCATTAAATCGAATTGCTTATAAAACGGGAATTTTAGCATTATTACAAATTACATTATAGTTTATTTGCTAACCGATATTTAATACCAATATAAGAAAAAATAATTTATTTGGCTTTCTATGTACACTATTTGCTATTTATGGACAATGCCTGGACATTACTAGCGTGCATTTAAATATTGACAAAAATAAGTTTTCAGGCCTTAATTACTAAAAAGCTCTTCCAGATCTATAATTCTTTGCTTTAGAGAGGGTAACTTTGGCAAAGGATCACTTGGTACAGGTTCATACCAGAATGTTGCAGTCGACCAGCCATCAGTGCGCTCATAAAGACAACATCCTATTTCACTTGCTGTTATAAGCAGATATTTTTTACCCGTAATTTCCTCCAATTCTGCTGAAAATTTTTTCCGGTTTCCAATCAATATTTTTTCCAAGAATCATCCTGGTTCCTTTTGTATCAGTCTCAATAAAACCATTATGCTTTAAAAAATCTGTTCCTGCGACATTATCAGATGGAAGGACAGCTTTATCAATCATGGAATATTTTATTTTCATTAATTCCAGTCCGGCATTATCAGTAACTGCAAATATCAATCCTTCGCCTAAATCAGGTAAATAGTATCCTTTAACCTCTTTATTTTCAACATAAATCATTGAATTATCCAGATATTCTTTTATTAGCTGCTCTCTTTGCTCACCCGATATTAATTTGTCTAACCTTATTATCATCGGGTAATATTCATCTTTAAACGGAACAACATTTTCGCAAACCGGGAATTCAGCCCAGGATTTTTCTCTTTTCAAAAAAAGGTACTCTGTTACAATCTTAAATCCTGCCTTTATGTAAACTGGCATCCCAAGTTCAGTTGATATAAGCAGGCATGTCTTAATCCCCTGCTTTTTAATGCTTTTAAGTAAAGTCTCAACAAGCTGGTAGCCTATACCTTTATTTCTATAATCCTTATCTACAATTATATGAGCTATCCAACTCGTTTTACCAAAAATTATTGAGGTTCCAATTCCAACAATTCTATTATCTAATCTTGTCTTGATTGGATGACAAAAATCTTGATTGATATATGATTCAAATGCCGGTACTATATCCGGCCAACCTTCTGGCTGTAAATTCCTTATTTCTTCTAAATCATTGTATGTTACTGCCCCGAACTGCATAATTCTATAATTTTTGCATACTAACGGTTCTGTTATAAGAGGGATTGCCGAATTATTTCGGATTAAAAATTAACATAGACTTTTTTTGCCCATGAAGCTTTTCCGTCAGTCAGTCTTACAATATACATTCCTGATTTGATAAAATGATCCGGCAAATTAATACTGGTCTTACCTTCTATTCCAGTATTCACCTTTTGAGATAATAAACATGTGCCTTTAACGTCATAAAGGCTAAACAATAGTTCTAAATCTGATAAAGCCGGCATTATGAGTATAAGGTTGTTATCGATTATTGAAAACCTTATGTTTTCTACTCTTAATTCACCATTCACTCCCTTATTCTTTATAAAAGTGGCTGGAATAGTATCATCATCAGGTGGTATTGAATCTATTTCAGGGATTACATAATTATTATTTTTTAAAATTTTTACCTCTCCGTTATCAGGTATTACATCAAACATAAGATAGACATTTGAATCAACCATAACAATACGTGCAGGTACTGAATCATTATTCTGCAAAACATCAGCAGATGGCCATTCAAAAGGAAGAGGCCGGCGCAAAGTTAAAGGATAGTTATAAATTGAATCAGCTAAATTATCTGTAACCTGTAAAGTCATTATTGTGTCTTCATTAGATGTTTCAGTAACTGTAACTGCATTTCTTTCTTTAATATAAAGAGCTGTATTTTTAAATGTTGTCACCCAAAATTTACTCTTACGGACACTTAAGAACTCAATACTACTTCTAAGAATGTCTGAAGACAGAGGAGAATAACCACCATCATTGTCAATACCATGGAGTAAGAATACACACCATCCATTTGACGTTGCCGCACTTTCGAATTTTGTTTTGAAGTCCTGAAGTGTTTTTACTGAACCCTGACTACCACAGATTATTGAACTTACATTCATAAATGTTCCTGGTGTACTAGGCTCAATAAATCCCTGGCAACCTCTTGCAGCAATATAATACTTGCTACAAATTGAGTCGATACCTCTAACGCAATAAGGATATGCTATCGTAATACATTGTTGCCCGGATATATTGTTTTCAATGGTTTCTTTGGAAACTTTCAATTCTGTTATTTGCTAGTCAGTGTTAATATCTCCAAAATTAGCATGTGAAACAGTGTGACTTACCACTTCATGGCCTTCTGAAGCTGCACTTTGTAACGTTGTCCAGTTAGGTGACCAACTTGTAACTGTAAATAAGGTAAGGTCAAAATCAAATTCATTAAACATCGGTATGGCTTTAGCGAACTGATTAGAGGTTCCATCATCAAAAGTATAATTAATAGCTGTTTGCCTGAAACCATGCCATGTTCCAACTTCATACGGAAAATCAAGGGTTTGAGAATAGCAAGATATTCCAGTAGTAATTAAAGCAATACCAAATAAAATTTTATCAATGCGGTACATATTTTAATGTCTAATTTGTTAAATATTATTTTGGCTGTAAATGTAACCAATTTATCATGATTTCTATGATTTGGTATTTACAGAATATGAATGTATTTAATTTGCATTAATGAAACACCAGATATTATGGGAGGTCAATAAAGGTGATAGAGATTTTTAAAATCCATTTGTTTCATTTTATCCAATGCTATGCCGCTTATATGGCCTATTGTACAATATAATAAGTATACTTTGTCTTTATTTAATTTACTTACCCAATTTTCAAAATCTTCAGAAAACACATCATAGTATATTGAGTTTTCAATGTGCTCTTCATCGTACATGTTTTCTGTACTTAATTACTAAAAAGCTCTTCCAAATTCATAATCCTTTGTTCTGCAGAGGGCAGTTCTGGTAAAGGTTCACTTGGTACAGGTTCATACCAGAATGTTGCAACCGACAAGTCATCGGAGCGCTCATAAAGACAACAACCTATTTGTTGAATGGTAACTCTGCAATCCTTTTTCCAGTAAATCGGATCAGGTAGATGCCAGCGATACATTGAGATGTATTCATGGCTCATATCTTTTGGTTCGTTAGTATTATAATCAGGAACCTGAAAAGTGGAATCTGATTTATAAATTAGATTACAGCCGTGGTTTAGGAAAGTGGTTTGCTGGATTCCATAAGAAAGTCCCACATAATCTTCACTGCCGGTTCCACAAATTGTAGGAAAATCAGTGTCACCGTCCATATAAAACTTAATTTCACCCTCTCCCCACCATCCGGGATATAGAGTGCGTATCCCCAAAACAGCTCCAATAAACCTCCCCTTGCCTACCCTTTTAGGTAATACTTCGAAATCCTTTTTTTGCAAAGTAGGATTTTCTCTTCGAAAACAAACATGTAATCTCCCTACATCTTCATCATGCCTGTCGTTAATTGTATAATCAATTTGATAATATAAGTAAAAAGCTATATCGGACTCATTTGTTAGTGTGATTTTAGCTTTTTTAGTGAAAGGCATGGGCAACCAGATATTAAAAGCAGCATTTTCGCCAACAGAATGCACTGCTGACTGATATGATGTCACTTTTGCGTGTGCCAGTCCCATAAAGTCGCCAAGGGGGCATTCAATACTCGGATGTTCCTGTCCGTCCCAGTATGCACGAATAATAGTAGTGCGCAATAATTGAGTCCGTCCTGTAGCTTCTAACCATGAAAAATCTGTCCATTCACCTGTCATCCAGATATGCCTGATGGTACCTGATTGGTTTATATCACATA
Organism: uncultured Bacteroidales bacterium; assembly: GCA_964521285.1. Lineage (GTDB taxonomy): Bacteria > Bacteroidota > Bacteroidia > Bacteroidales > UBA10428. Next base: position 18,063 of record CAZFQS010000042.1, read on the forward strand.
ATATTACCGTTTCACCCGGGTTGATTTTTTTGTTTGGGGCACCTTTACGCCCGACTCCTATTTCACTTGCAGCTTTGCCTCCTTCCCCGGGTTCGCCCGTTGTATTCTCAAATGAAATGGAACGAGATTGTATACTGAAATTTATGTTATAAAGCTCATTGTTTGTATTTAACTGAGTCGTCGCTGTTTTACAAAATACAACGACCAACAAATATAAAATTATACTTCGTTTCATGATATCTAATTTTAATAATGTTTCTATGATTATTCGTTCTCGTAAACTTAATCGTTTGTAGTTCTTTTTATCCATTTAACAAATCTAACTTTTTTTAGATTTGTTGCGCTAGGTTATTG
>CAZFQS010000043.1:0-17939 GCA_964521285.1 uncultured Bacteroidales bacterium
TTTCAGTTTGAACTTATCATCCTCCCTAATCCTGTTATATGTGATATTATCTCTGGGTATCCCCTGTTGTAAACACACCGTGTACCCGTGATAACTGCATCAAGCAGTTCATTGACTGTTACTTTGCAACTGCCTGTTCCTGTTAAGTTGATATAACATGTATCAACTTCAAGATTAAAAGCATTGATACTTCCTGTTCCGGTATTATTTAAATACAGTTTACCCTGACCGGGTCCGCTTAGCTTAATAAAAGCTGTACCCATTGAGGTAACTTTATGTATCACCGGTGTAATAATATCAATAGATATTCCCCTTGAGCTAACTATAGTAACGTTTTCTTCAATACTAAGAATTAGCTCTCCGTCCCGTACTTCATATGTTATTAAATTAATAATGTTGGATTGTGCATTAATTGTTATTTCCTGATTTTCACCCTTTGTGATGTAAATATCGGCAATGCCGATATTTTCAACACTGTGGAAAGGCTCTACAGTAAAGGTCTGTGAAATAACATCACCCGTACCCGTTATTCTGCTGGGTCTTGGACAGTCTTTGCAAGGTGGTCTATCCGGACAGTCGCCACCGGGGCAATCGTCCCTTGGCGGTCTTTCACAGGATAAGCACAAAACAATAAAAAGTCCGATAACAAGATTTAATATTGATGTTTTCATGAGTTTATTGGTTTAATTTTTCTAAACCTAATGACAACTAAAAATAATTAAGGTTGCATAGTAATAAGAAAAAATTAATAAGCGTATCTTACAGTTAATGATACTCCTCTTCCTCTTGTTGTATAACCTGATATTTCCGAGTATCTTGTGTCAAATACATTTTCCATATTCACAAGCAGGTTAAAGTTATCGGTCAGTTGTATTCTTATATTCAGGTCTACTAAAGTATAATCATCAATATTAACCATACCCTGAGCTCCCCATGGACCAAGATTGGAGTCATAATACAAATCAATTCTGGGCCCGACATATCTTAATAAAGCAGACATTGTTATACTTTTCGCAGGATGATAACTAACAGTTATATTTGCTGTATTTGATCTTCTTACCATACTTGAATTTTCCAGCTTATTATTAACAAATTCACCACTGTTAAATAATTGCACATGGTTGCCTTTGGTATGAGATGTATCAATTTCTGACGGATCATACTTCAATATACCACTAAATATTGTAAAGTTAGCTGTTAGAGAGAATTTTTCACTAAGTTTTGTTCTGTAGCTTAATTCCATTCCCTTTATAATTTGGGTACCTAAATTCAGGTATGTATCACCTCTGTGGTCGTCCCTCATAAAATCGTTACCAAGTGAGTCAACAGGAATGTTACCATCCCACAGATAAACATATTCAATAGAATTTTTTATTCTGGTATTAAAATATGATATACAAAAAATCATATTGCCAGCAATTTTTTGTTTTAAGCCAATTTCCAATGATTCTGATGTTTCTGGTTTCAGGCCCGGATTCCCTCTGGAGATGTTTGATGCATAGTATTTATATGGATAATACAATCTGTAAAGTGAAGGCGAATTAAAACCAGTGGCAAAAGAAATATAAATAATGGAATTGTTATTAATCTTATAGGAAGGATTTATCTCATAACTAAAATTATTTCCATATGAATCATGATTATTAAACCTGCTTCCCATGGCCAGTGAAAAATTTTTAAAATTCCTGTTAACAAGTTCTCCATTAATGCCTATATGAGCAAATATGCTTTTATTGATATAATTCAGGTTCAGAGCATCTAAATTTTCTCCTGATTCATAAATTCCCCATAAAGAGTTTGAATAAAGGTAAAAAGTGTCAGACATCGTCTCCTTATAAATACTTCCGCCAATAAATGCATTTATAAACCTGCCCTTATAATTAACCTGTAATTCATTATTATTAATGCTGCCCTTATAATTATTCCATACATATGTTTGATCATAAATATCTATTGGTGCATTATCTGCAACTTTTACCTGATCAATTACTGATGAATCGTCTTCCGCGGTTCTTGTTATATAATTATAACCTCCATAAAAGTTTATATTTATATTCTCATTCATACTATAGACTAGGCCATAACTTATCGAATTTCGATTTAATGTATGGATATAATTATTGTCATTTCTAAATGCCCCGTCGTCCAGATCTGCTATTTGACTGGTATTTTTATAAGAGAAATACGTATCCCACCTTGAGTTCTTGAATCCGATCTTACTATTTATATCTGTTTTTTGAAAGTCATCCCTGTCTTTGTTAAATTCTGACAGACTATTAGAAGTATCTATAACAGCGTCCAGTCCGTTTACAGTTGAATTGAATAATCCACTGTTGAAATATAATCCATTATTTAATGTATAATTTATAAAAATATCCTGATTAAATTCTGATGTTCCTTTTCCAAAGGCTCCTGTTTTTAATCCGGCGTCAACATTAAAGCCAGGTTTTGCTTTTTTGCGGGTGTAAACATTTATAACTCCTCCTATTGCAGAGCTCCCGTAATATGTGCCATGCGAACCCCTTACTATTTCAATACGGTTAATGTTTGAGAGTGATAGCTCTGATAAATCAAAAGCATTCTCTACTGAAGCCGGGTCAGTAATCCGTATTCCATCGACTAAGATAAGGGTATGATTTGAGCTGGTCCCTCTCATATAAATCCTCTGCAACGCTCCCGGATTCTGATAACTTCCGATAACATTTATTCCTTCCTGAATAGTTAGTAATTCGCCTATATTATTATATGGTAAATTTTTTATTTCCTCTTCTTTAAAGATACTAACACTTCTTCCAACATCTATAGGATTCATTTCAATACGTTTTGCTGAAATAATAACCTCATCAATGGGATAATTTTTAACAGAGTCCGGTTCCTGTGATAATACTATCGTACTAAATGACAGACAGATTAACAAGGCATAAATTGTTGATGGCGCTTTTTTCATAATTAAATAACTTTAGTTGTTAAACATCATCTGTTAACTGATTAACAACCATTATTCATAAGCTCACCAGGAGTTAAGAAGGAGTATTTGCTAGTATATCCCAGCCTTTATCCCGAAAGCCCAGAAAATGGTATAATTATGGCAGGTCTTCTGACTTACTCCCTTTTTGAGCGCCTTCCCATCCATTATTTTGCGAACAGTGGCCCGGGATACTCAAAAAGATAACGGAGATCACAGCAGCGGGTACTGTTCAGGATTCCCTGCACTCGCCAGGCAGGTTACCTGATTCCCTATTATCCTGTACTCTGGACACAAAGAACAGAAACCATAAACATTACAAATATAAATAATAAAATCAGTGAATAGCAAAAATTATCCGGGCTTATTTTTCAACAGGTTATTATAATGTTAAATTTCATTCACCCCCGGTCACATTTATTTCAAAATATGGTTCTGATATTTCAGTAATCAATTGATGGAAATTGTTAGATAAAAATATATAAAAATTAAAACATTGGTTTTTTATATTTATAATTTATCTAACTTCATAAATTAAAAGTCAAAGATACATACCTCCAACTATTGCCATGGATCTCTATTCCAATATTGAACAAAGAATAAAACAACTTAGAAAAGTCTTAAATGAGCATAACTACAAATATTATGTACTAAATCAACCGTCAATAAGTGATTTCGAGTATGATCAGCTAATGAAAAAGCTAATTGATTTGGAATTGGCACATCCTGAATATGCTGATTCCAATTCTCCTTCGCAGCGTATCGGAGATGACCGGACCCGTGAATTTGAGCAGGTAGTACATAAATATCCGGTACTTTCATTAAGCAATACTTATTCAAAAGATGAGATTATTGAATTTGAGAATCGAATAAAAAAAATTGAGCTGAGTAATTATGAATATGTATGCGAGTTAAAATATGACGGAGCCTCAATAAGCCTTACTTACGAGAATGGAAAACTTTTGCAGGCTGTTACCAGAGGAGATGGAGTATCCGGTGATAATGTTATTTCAAATGTAAAAACCATTAAGAGTATTCCTCTGGAATTAACAGTTGATGATTATCCTGCCCTTTTTGAGATGAGAGGAGAAATATTTATTCCTCATGCGGGATTTGAACAGATGAACAGGGAGAGGGAAGAAACCGGGGAAGTGCCGTTTGCAAACCCTCGCAATGCGGCTTCCGGAACGCTTAAAATTCAGAATTCCTCTCTTGTGGCAAAAAGAAAACTGGATTGTTTTTTATATTACCTCTTAGGCGAAAACCTGCCATCAGACTCACATTTTGAGAATTTAAAAAAAGCAAAAGAATGGGGATTTAAAATATCGGAACATATAAAAAAGTGTTTAACACTGAAAGAGGTTTTTGAATTCATTGATTACTGGGAGGACAGGCGCAAGAATCTACCTTATGATATTGATGGAATTGTGATTAAAATAGATTCCTTCAGCCAGCAAAATACTCTTGGTTTTACGGCAAAATCACCCCGGTGGGCGATAGCATATAAGTATAAGGCCGAACAGGCTGCTACGCGTCTGATATCAATTGATTTTCAGGTTGGCAGAACAGGGGCAATTACTCCTGTGGCTAATCTTGAACCTGTGACATTGGCTGGAACAAAGGTAAAACGTGCCTCACTGCATAATGCCGATCAGATGCTGCTGCTGGATGTAAGGATAAATGATATTGTCAATATAGAAAAGGGTGGTGAGATCATTCCCAAGGTTGTTGGTGTTGAAAAAAGCAGCAGGAACAGTGATTCAAAACCTGTTGAGTATATAAAATACTGTCCTGAATGTGGCACAAAGCTTATTCGTAAAGAGGGAGAAGCAAAACACTATTGTCCCAATGAGGAAGGATGTCCTCCCCAAATAAAAGGGAAAATTGAACATTTTGTAAGCCGGAAGGCAATGGATATTGGTCTGGCCGAAGCAACCATCTCACAATTATATGAAAGCGGACTCGTGAAAAATATAGCAGATTTGTACTCAATTACCAAAGACCAGCTGTTAAATCTTGAACGTTTTGCAGATAAATCGGCTGAAAATCTTATAAGCAGTATTAATAATTCGAAGAAAGTCCTTTTTGACAGAGTTCTCTATGCATTAGGCATCAGATATGCAGGTGAGACTGTTGCCAAAAAACTTGCAAACCACTTTAAATCTCTTGATAGCCTGGCAAAAGCCAGGGAAGAAGATCTCATTAATGTTGAAGAAATAGGAGATAAAATAGCTGAAAGTATCATTCATTATTTTAGTAATGAAAGAAACATCAGAATAATCAATAGGCTGCGTGAAGCTGGAGTGCAGCTTAGCATAAAAAAAGAATCAGCAGAAAGGTTGTCATATATATTAGCAGGTAAATCAATGATAATTTCAGGTGTTTTCAAAAAATATTCACGTGAAGAGATAAAAGAACTAATTGAGAAAAATGGAGGTAAAAATGTAAGTTCTGTTTCTGCCAGAACAGATTACCTGATAGCCGGAGATAAAACAGGTCCTTCAAAACTTGAGAAGGCTAGAAAGCTAAATATTAAGATAATTTCCGAAGATGATTTTCTTGATATGATAAATACCTGAATTGGGTCTCAGTCTTCAAAAAATAATTTGGTTATATCCGGGGAAATTTTATAAAATTGCAGCATGAAATGAAATTTAAGGTTAATGGTAAAGTTTTTAAATAATACAAAGACATATATTGGGCAAAAGGTTCTGGAAAGGAAACTGAGAGACAGGATCAGAACAATAACGGTGTGCAATATTAATGATGCGAAAAAAATTGGTATTATTTTTAATGCGACTCATCTGATTAGTTTTGAAATAATAAGAAATTTTGTCAAGGAATTGTCTCAAAAAAAGATAAGTGTCACTGCTCTTGGTTATGTAAATAGTAAGAAGTTAATTGATCATTATCTGTACAGAAAAGGGTTTAATTTTTTTACAAAAAGTAATTTAAACTGGTTTGACAAACCTGTAACAGATACTGTTGAGGAATTTATTAATGTACCATTTGATATTCTTATTAATTTATGTCTTGAAGAATATTATCCGATTCAATATGTTGTTGCACTTTCCATCTCAACGTTTAAGGTAGGCAAATATTTCGACGAGCCCAATTACCTGGATTTAATGATTGATATTGAAAAGGAAAAGAAAGTAATGAAGGATATAAAAAGCGAAGTAAAGGACGATACGAAAGCAGATAAAACTGACAGGGAAATAGAAGAATCAATAGAGGAAAAAGTGGATATTGAATTTCAACTGGATTTTCTTATAAGCCAATTAATGCATTATTTATCAATAATTAAAAGCAAATAAGTTATGACTCAAAAAAAATTTACCGGCACCGGTGTTGCAATAATTACTCCATTCAGGAAAGACAGGAGTATTGATTTTAAATCACTTGAAAAGCTGATTGAGCATTTAATTGGCAACAGGATTGACTATATAGTTGCACTGGGTACAACGGGTGAATCAGCTACATTATCCAAAGATGAAAAGAACGCGGTTGTAAGTCATGTTATTGAGGTTATTAATAACAGGATCCCACTGGTAGTTGGCATGGGAGGTAATAATACTGAGGAAATTGTAAATAGCATAAAATCAAACAGCTTTAAAAGTATTGATGCTATTCTGTCAGTGGCACCTTATTATAATAAGCCCTCACAAGCAGGATTATATGAACATTTTAAATCAATTGCTGATGCCAGTCCAGTCCCCGTTATTATATACAATGTGCCGGGAAGGACCAGTTCAAATATATCTGCAGAAACAACAGTAAAACTGGCCAGGGATGTAAAAGGAATCATCGCTACTAAAGAAGCATCAGGAAATTTATGCCAGATCATGAATATAGTGAAGAATAAGCCCAAAAATTTTCTGGTTATTTCAGGTGATGACATATTAACATTGCCAATGATTGCAGTTGGAGGTGCAGGAGTTATTTCAGTAGCTGCTAATGCATATCCCAGAGAAATATCTGATATGGTGAACTATGCATTAAAGAATGATATGGTAAAGGCAAATGAGATTCATTACAAATTACTGGATTTAATTGAAGCACTTTTCGAAGAGGGGAACCCCTCAGGTATAAAAGCATTACTGGACATACTAAAAATATGCCCCAATAACCTGAGATTACCACTTTTGCAGGTAAGTGATGTACATTATAAAAAAATCAGTGACATTATTAAGAAAATCAAATAATAAATACTGTTATGAAAAATTATAAACTAAAACATTGTTTTATACTGATGTTAATAGTGTGGGGACTTTTATCTTCTTTTGAATCGCCCGCACAATTTGATGTCAGAATATTAAAAGATTTCAGAAGTGACGCAGGTATCTCTTACAACTTTTTTGTTGGAGATGATGATGATGATTTTACTACAAGCATTAATGGCTTTGGTTCCGGATTTATTTTTGATATGTTTACAGGACGTTATTCTGTCGATGTATTTACCTTCGGATTTGATAACATTAATTTAAGCATTGGTGCAGGATTTGCAACATCAAAATACCGTTTTAAAGAAAATATAATATTTTCAAAAGAAAATAATATTGTTAATTACCCACTTGACGATGATCCGACACATGATTATATAAATACCTTTTTTGGTTATGGTAAAAGTAAACTGGTATATGATTCTTTTTATTTTCCTGTTAATTTGAATATTTCATTAGGTGATATATACTTTTCATGCGGAGCTTTAATTGACCAGTATATAAGCGGGAGACATAAGCGCAAGTTTAAGGTTGATGGAAGCAAAGAAAAGGTAGTTATTCGTAATAATGAGTTCAGTGATTTTAATTTGAATAAAACTAAGCTTGGAGTAAATGCTGTGCTCATGCATGAAAGAAGTGGCATAGGGATGGGATTTACTTATATGATAACACCGTTTTTCAAGGAAGGCGAAGGGCCGGCTCTGAACGAAGTCAGAATTTCCCTGACATTCAAATTTTCAAAATTCAATAAGTATAAAGGTTGGAAACATAACGGAGAAGAAGAGGTTTAATTGTTCTATCGTTCTATTGCTTTATTGTTCTATTGCTAATAGCCAATCATTAAATCATCAAATCAATAGATCAATTATTTTAAATTAAGCCCGGGCTCCTATGCCTGATCTTCCGTGGCAATATTTATATTTTTTACCACTGCCACAGGGGCATAATTCATTTCTCCCGATTTTTTTCTCAACCCTTACAGGCTGAACTCTTTGTTGTTCCTGTTGCTCTGGAGATCCATCATTGGCATATGACGGCTGGTATTCACTTTTCTTTGTTTCAAGTTCACTAAGATCAAGCTTGCGGGGGCTAGGAGCGTTTTTTACTTCGCTTGAATCGCGAATAGGTATGTGCCCTCTCATTAATACACCTACAACATCCTTGTTGATTTTATCGATCATTGCCCTGAATAACTCATAAGATTCAAATTTGTATATTAAAAGCGGGTCTTTTTGTTCATAAGTAGCAGCCTGAACAGCTTGTTTCAGTTCATCAAGCTCACGAAGATTCTCCTTCCATGCCTCGTCAATAGTAGCCAGAACAATGGACTTTTCGTAAGACCTCACAAGTTCCTCCCCCTGTGTATTGTAAGCCTTCTCAAGATTTGTTAAAATGTGATATGTCCTTGTTCCGTCTGTAATTGGAACTACGATATTTTCATATATTTTTGATTGTTTTTCATAAACATCTTTTATTACAGGATAGGCCTGTTTTGCAATAACGTCCTGTTTCCTCTGATATGATTCTCTTATTGCAGCATATAAACTCTCAATAATTTCTTCAGCATTTAACTTCAGATAATTAGATTCGTCTACCGGTGTATCAATAGATAAAATCCTTAATACTTCAAATTTAAATTCCTCAAATTCAGCTTTTCCATGATATTCATTAACGAGACTCTCACAAACATCAAACATCATGTTTGCTACATCAATCTGAATCCTTTCACCAAAGAGAGCATGTTTTCTTTTTGTATATATTACTTCGCGTTGCGAATTCATTACATCGTCATATTCAAGAAGTCTTTTTCTTATTCCGAAGTTATTTTCTTCTACCTTTTTCTGTGCCCGTTCAATTGAACGTGTTATCATACTATGCTGTATCACTTCACCTTCCTTTAATCCCATCCTGTCCATTAATGAGGCTATTCTGTCAGAACCGAATAACCGCATGAGGTCATCTTCCAGCGACACGTAAAACTGTGATGATCCGGGATCTCCCTGTCGTCCAGACCGGCCTCTGAGCTGTCTGTCAACTCTTCTTGATTCATGCCTTTCTGTACCAATAATTGCTAATCCCCCGGCCTTTCTGACCTCTTCTGTTAACTTAATATCTGTGCCTCTACCAGCCATATTGGTAGCTATGGTAACTGTCCCTCTTTTACCAGCATCAGCAACAATTTCAGCCTCCCGCTGATGTAATTTTGCATTTAGTACATTATGCTTAATGCCTTTCATTTTAAGCATGCGGCTTAATAACTCGGATATTTCGACAGATGTCGTACCAACAAGAGAAGGCCGTCCGTTATCAATAAGATGGACTATTTCGTCTATTGCGGCATTATATTTTTCACGTTTGGTTTTATAGACAAGATCTTCGTGATCATCTCTAATGACAGGCTCGTTTGTTGGAATAACGACAACATCAAGTTTATAAATATTCCATAGCTCGCCTGCTTCAGTTTCTGCAGTACCGGTCATGCCTGCAAGTTTCTGGTACATCCTGAAATAATTCTGGAGTGTTATTGTTGCAAAGGTTTGTGTGGCAGCTTCAACCTGAACTCTTTCTTTTGCCTCAATAGCCTGATGCAGTCCGTCTGAATAGCGTCTTCCCTCCATAATACGTCCTGTCTGCTCGTCAACAATTTTTACTTTATTATCAATGACCACGTACTCAACATCTTTTTCAAATAGTGAATATGCTTTAAGTAACTGGTTTACCGTGTGTACCCGCTCAGATTTGATAGCATAATCCTGGAGCATTTTATCTTTTTTCTGTAATATTTCAGTTGGTGGGATATTTGATTTTTCAAGCTCGGCAATTTCAGATCCGATATCAGGAAGAATAAAGAAATCCGTTTCTTCAGCAGATGTTGTAATTAAATCAATCCCCTTTTCAGTAAGCTCTATTGAATTAAGTTTTTCATCGATAATAAAATAAAGATCATCAGTAACTTTATGCATATTTTTATTGTTCTCCTGCATATAAAAGTTTTCTGTTTTAAGTAACAGTGTCTTATTACCAAGTTCACTAAGAAATTTTATCAGAGCCTTGTTTTTTGGTAATCCTTTAAATGACTGGAGAAGCTTAAATCCACCATTTTCATTATTGCCATCTGAAATAAGTCTCTTTGCCTCTGCCAGAAATTCATTAACGAGCTTTTTCTGGGCATTAACAAGTTTTTCGACCTTTGGTTTTAATTCATCAAATTCCTGATTATCTCCACGAGGTACGGGACCGGAAATAATCAGAGGTGTTCTGGCATCATCAATCAGAACAGAATCTACCTCATCAACAATAGCATAATTATGTTTTCGCTGAACCAGATCAAGTATACTGATTGCCATATTATCTCTCAGGTAATCAAATCCAAATTCATTATTTGTACCGTATGTGATATCTGCTTCGTATGCCTTGCGCCTTCCTTCAGAATTAGGTTGATATTTATCAATACAGTCAATTGATAGTCCGTGAAATTCATAAATAGGTCCCATCCACTCGGCATCACGCTTAGCCAGGTAATCATTAACCGTAACTACATGTACACCCCGCCCTGTAAGTGCATTAAGAAATACAGGCAAGGTAGCTGCTAAAGTTTTACCTTCTCCGGTAGCCATTTCAGCAATTTTCCCCTGATGCAGAACTACACCTCCTATTAACTGTACATCATAATGAACCATATCCCAGGTAATCTCATTTCCCCCGGCGATCCATTTATTGTTGTATCTGACTTTATCACCGGTGATCTGAACGTGTGGCTTTGTAGCAGCAAGATCTCTGTCAAATTCCGTAGCAGTAGCTTCAACATATTCATTATCATTAAATCTTTTTGCTGTTAGCTTTACTATTGCAAATGTTAAGGGCAGTACCTCGTCAAGTATATCTTTTAGTTTCCTGTCAATGTCCTTTTCGATATTATCTATTTGATTATATATTCTTTCAATCTCATCTATTTCAGGTTTCTCTTTTTCAATTTTTTCTTTAAGTTTATTAATCTCTTCCTGTTCAGGTTTTATATGATCCTTTATTTGCTTTTTTAAAGCAATAGTTTTTGCTCTTAATTCATCATTTGATATTGATTCAATCCCTGCATATTGCTCCTTTATCATTTCAACAAAAGGATCGACTTCCTGAAGATCCCTTTCATATTTGTTGCCAAATATTTTACTTAATATGCTTGTTAATACACCCATAGTCTTTATACATCAAAAATGCAAAAAATTAAATGTCAAAGATAGTGTAAATTAGTGAATTTTAGTAACCAACAGATAACTTGAATTTCTTTTTTTGTGAACAAAAGTTTACAGAAAAACAACTTTTGGTTAACTTTATTGTTTTTCAAAAATATGATATTGTAGAAATAAGTCACAATCAACATAACTTCATGAAAAAGTTACTTTTAGTTACATATATTTTACTTTTTGCATTTTTTAATAGTTATATTCATAGCCAGCCATGGATGAGGGGAGAAAGGCTAAAGTCAACAGAAGATCCGAATTTTTATGATATTCAAAGAGCTTTCAATGAATACTGGAAAAACAGGCCTATTGAAAGAAGTAAGGGATATAACCCATTTAAAAGATGGTTATATTTCATGGAGCCCAGAGTCTATCCTTCAGGAAGAATACCTAATACAATAATCTGGGATGAAATTCAGAAAAAGGAATCAGAAGAAAAAGCCGAACTGGAAGCTTCGGCAAGCTGGTCTTTTCTGGGACCTGATGACACACCCCGTGATTTTAATTACCAGGGCCTCAGGGGTGGCTCAGGAAGGATAAACTGTATAGCGTTTCATCCTTTTGATTCAAATATAATATATGTAGGTGCACCCTCAGGCGGATTGTGGAAAACCACAAACGGGGGGCAGTCATGGACAACAAGTACAGATCAGCTCGCAGCAATAGGAATATCGGATATTGCAATTGTCCGTCAGAATCCAAACATAATTTACCTGGCCACAGGCGATGGTGATGGTAGAGATACATATAGCATAGGCATTTTAAAATCAACTAATGGAGGTCTTTCATGGAACCCAACAGTTTTTTCAGAAGCTGTTAATAATTTAAATCATTTCAGAAGAATTCTCATTCATCCTGATGATCCTGATATTATGATTGCGGCATCAGCAAAAGGTATTTATAAAACAACTGACGGATGGAATACTTATAAACTGGTTAAATCAGGCCATTTTAAAGATTTGGAGTTTAAGCCTTCTGACCCGGGTATAATATATGCAGCCTCCTATGACTTTGACGGTAATGCCAAGATTTATAAATCAACAAACACAGGGGATTCATTTAATGAAGCCATGACAGGGCTGAATTTTGATGGCAATGTGGAAAGAATAGAACTTGCCGTTACCAGGGCAAATACATCTTTTGTGTATGCACTATGCAGTAATGCTGATGACGGAGGTTTTTACGGATTATTTAAATCAATAAATAATGGTGTTAGCTGGTCACTGGTATATTCTGGCAGTAACATTAATTTGCTGGGCTGGGATGCTGATGGATCAGACGAGGGAGGGCAGGGGTGGTATGATCTTACACTTGCGGCATCACCTGTTAGAGCTAATGAAATATTTGTGGGGGGAATTAATGTCTGGAAGTCTCAAAACGGCGGCTACGCATGGAAACCCATAAGCATGTGGTATCATGGCTATGAGGCAGATTATGTGCATGCTGATCATCACACAGTGATATTCAATCCTTATACTGATGTTCTCTTTTCCGGCAATGATGGAGGAATATATAAGAGCTATGATAGAGGCGCATCGTGGACTGATATTAGTGACGGATTACAAATTCTGCAGATATACAGAATTACTAATTCCAGGACAGATCCGAACATAAATATTACCGGTAATCAGGATAATGGTACAATATTAAGAAATGCTTCAGGCTGGTATGAGATCTATGGAGGTGACGGAATGGAATGCTTTATTGATTATACAAACGAAGATATAATGTATGTTTCATGGCAGAGAGGTAATTTATTAAAATCTGCAGACGGGGGTTCCAGCTTTTCAACAATTACACCCGGTGTTGATGAAGATGGGGCATGGATTACTCCGTTTATTATGCATCCTGTTATACCCGGTATTTTATATGCAGGATACAAGGATGTATATAAAAGTATTGACCAGGGAGAATCATGGACCAGGATATCTGACCATTTAACGGGAGGGATTAATCTAAATGCATTGGCCGTGGCTGATGCAAATGATAATTATATTTATGCCTCTGCACAGAACAAAATCTGGAAAACAGTTAATGGGGGAGAAACATGGATTGACATTTCTGATGGTATACCGGACAATTATATTACCTATATTTCTGTGGCTGAGACAGACCCTGATAAATTATGGATAACGCTTTCAGGCTATTCCAGCGGAAATAAAATATATTATTCGTCAAACGGCGGTCAGTCATGGGAAAATTTTTCGGATGGTTTGCCAAATGTGCCGGCTAATTGCATTGTATATCAGAAAAATACGAACAAAGCTCTGTATGTTGGTACAGATATCGGTGTCTACTACAGGGATGCTACAATGTCAGAGTGGGCTGATTATTCAGATAATTTACCTAATGTCATAGTAAATGACCTGGCGATACATTATGCCACAGGAAAACTTCGGGCAGGAACTTATGGGAGAGGTTTATGGGAGACAATCTTGCATCCCGGGTCATCAGCAACATATGCTGACTTTATTGCCGGCAATATTGAAATATGTATAAACGGTGAAGCAAGATTTACTTATTATGGTTCAGTGGGAGCTGACAGCCTGAGCTGGAATTTTGGAGAGGATGCCTCACCTTCAAGAGCAAAGACTATAGGCCCTCATAATGTTAGCTACAGTTCTCTCGGCAGTAAAACCGTCACTCTGAAAGTATATAAAGGCGGGGTAGAATATACGGAGGTAAAAACAGACATTATTAAGGTCCTAAATTATATAGATTTTGGTGCTTATCCCTCTATAACTTCTGTATGCCAGGGAGGTCAGGCCTACCTGTTTGCCTCGGGTAATCATAATTTTGAATGGGCACCGGCAGATGGCTTGGACCGGACAACTGGTAACTATGTTATTGCCAGTCCGATTGAGAATAAAACATATGCTGTTACAGCCACCAGCGGTTCATGCATAACTGAGCAGTCAGTGCAGGTTTTAGTTGCAACAAACGATAACATATGTGATGCTTTTACGCTAAACGAAGGATCAAATGGTTATTTCACCAACGTGTGTGCCACAAAAGAGGATAATGAACCGGTACCACCTGAAGGTTCAACAGGCTTATATGGTTGCGAGGCCCAGGATGGCTGGTGTGGCGGAGAAACGGTTATCCATAATAGCGTATGGTTTAAGTTTGTTGCTCCTGACTATGATGTTGTTTCAATTGAGACAAACGGATTTGATAATCAGATAGCAGTATATGAAGCCGGAACATGCAATGATCTGTTAACGGGCAATTATACGCTTATTGCAGCAAACGACGATTACCCGGGAAAAACTGATTATTCTGCACGTATACAGGAAATGACAAATCTTGTTCCTGGTAATACCTATTGGCTTCAGGTTGACGGATCATACGGAGGTGTGTCAGGAATATTTTCAGTAGATATTGTTAATTACCGGCTTAGCTCCCTTGATAAAGATATTTCCGGATATCAAAATGCTTATATCAATATTTATCCGAATCCTAATGATGGAATGTTTACAGTTGATTATTTATTGCAGGATTTATCAAAAGTCACTATAAGAATATATAATATGCAGGGTAATATGTTGTTCGAGGAACACATAAAACCATCGCAGTTGAAATCTGAAACAATAATCAGACCGGATAATATTTCAAAAGGAATATATATTTTAGAGTTTATAAATAATAATAATTATTTTTACAGGAGGTTTATTGTTGAGTAGTATAAAAGGTTAAAGATCCATGGTATCATCATGGAAGATTAACATATACAAAGAATTAATGTTTTTATACTTACTAAAAAAGGATATTAATGTGCATAAATAATTTGCGGATAATTGACTACGGTGATATCCTTACTGCTGATAACGGCAAAAAGTATCGGAGGCTAAAAGTGAAAGATCTTACTAATAGTAAGATTGTGGAGCATGTCATTTTTGAAAAGACAAATCCTTCGCTCTGGAGAGATTTTCTTAAATACGAAAAAAGCAGGCAACTGGAATCCTTATATAACGGTAAAATAATTACTCATGAGGGACTTGATATTCTTATCTTAGCTTCCCAGTCAACTGAACAAATTTCATAAAACATAAAGATACAGATCAGCCTTCTCCCTCAGGTACTAATACTACTTTCACATATTCACCCAGTTCTATATATTCATTTGCAACCCTCTTTAGCTCATCAGATGATAAATCATCAATTATTTCATTATAATCTGTAAATCTTGAAAATGGAATGCCATATAAATAACATTCCTGCAAGTTATTTAACCAGTATCTGTTTTCCTTTAAATTCTTTTCAATTTCACGCCTTTGTATTTCTTTAGCCTTCTTAAGGTCCTCATCAGGAACCCCTTGTTGCTGAATCTTTTTTATTTCGGCCAGAGCTGCATTTGTCAGGCTGTCAATATTTGAGGGCGAGCATGGAAATAATATCTGCAAATATGCATGACTATATGGGATTTTATTGATTCCTGCACTTGTATTGATGCCATAGATGCCGCTCATCTCTTCTCGTAAAATTTCAATATATTTTCTGTTTAATATTCTACCTATAGTCCATAACAAATGCTCGTCCTTTTCATTCCATTCAACTTCTTTATCAAAATAGATTGCAACAAAACTCTTGGGATCCACTCCTTTTTTTATTACCTCTTCCACTTTTCCTTCAGGGGGTCTTATATTCAAATCTTTCCATATTTCTTTTCTGCCAATATCAGGCAGGCTGGCCAGGTAAGTTTCAATCAGGGGTTTAATGGAATCGGTATTAAATGCACCTACAAATAAAAATGTAAAATCACTCGCATCGGCAAACCTGTCTTTGTAAATATCAATAGTCCTGTCAAAGTCAATTTTTTCAAAATCTTCTTCAGATGGCAATTTAGGTGCTCTTGGGTGGTGATTGTTTTTTATTATTCTGTACTGGTCAAAATAAAACTGCACGGGATCTGACAAAAGGTTTTTATAAAGTCCTTTTTGTTTATTGATAAAAGACTGAAATGAAGAGGTATCTTCACGCGGATCAGTAAAGTAGAGATATATAAGTTTAAACATAGCTTCTAAATCCTTGGGTGAACTATTTCCTCCAAGCCCTTCAAAGTAATAGTTAATAGTTGGACGAACGCTTACTGTTTTTCCGGCAAGCATTTTTGTCAGATCTGAAACAGTAAATTCACTGATTCCGCTTTCTTCAATAATTCCATCTGCATTAATAGCAGACTGGTGATCTTCATCCGGGTATAATGAATGTCCGCCCGGACTGAATGCAGACATCAGTATCTCGTCGTTTTTGAAATCTGTGGATTTCAGTACTACCCTGATCCCGTTTGATAATTTTAGCTCTGTAACATCTATTTCTTCGATATTCTTTTCTTCAATTATTTTTCCTTTCTGTGGAATGTTTTCCATTAATTCTGCTGTTATCAGCTTGTCCGCATACGGACTAATATCCGATTGTTCAACCTCTTCAACAAATGCAAGCAATTCATTATCAGACGGGATAATAATATTTTCTTTATCAGGAGTATTGACTACAATTACCCTGTTATTTTCTTTTATCAGTCTTTTTGCTGCTGAATTAACTTCCTCCAGAGTAATACCGGGAATGTTCCTAACAGCAAATCCATACTCAAACTCGATGCCAGGGATTGGTTCATCCTCAAGATAGTTGCGTATATATTCAGATGCATATGTATATGATTCTGTTTTATCCCTCTCACTATAGGCTCTTTCATAAAATCTAAGCATATTACTCTTATATCTTTCCAGCTCGCCTTCAGTAAATCCGTGATTTCTGGCACGTAAGTTTTCTTCGAGCAGAGCCTGCAGTCCCTTTTGTAAACCATTTTCAGCTACCAGGGCCCTGGCCTGGAATGCATATTTTGTTCTCGCCCATAAACTTCCGTAATAAGTATCTGCATTTATAAATGGAGGTTCGGGCTTTTCCTTCAGTTCGTCCAGTCTTTGATTGAGCATTCCTGTCAACAAATTATAAATAAGCATTCTCCTGTAATCCTCATAGGTTTCAAACTTTTCTGGATCGGACTTATAAAAAAGCTGAACTAGGGTGACCGGTGCTTCTTTATCCGTTGCAACGGAAACCAATGTTTCTTTATGTTCAGGGACATCATATAAAAGTCTGGGCCTGGGGCTCTCCAAAGGTTTAATATTACTGAAGTGTTCTTTGATTTTTTCTTCAGTTTCATCAACATCTATGTCCCCAACAACAATGAAAGCCATCAAGTCGGGCCTGTACCATTCATGGTAAAACCTTTTAAGTGTTTCGTAATCTGAATTTTCTATTATTTCCTTTTCACCTATAGGAAGTCTTTCAGCGTACCTTGAATCTTTAAAAAGCACAGGAAGATATTTGTCCCGCATTCTTTGCCACGGCCCTCTTCCCAGTCTCCATTCCTCTATAATAACACCGCGTTCCTTGTCTATTTCATCATTTTCAAATGATACATTATGAGCCCAGTCTTCCATTACAAGATATCCATTGTTTAAAATGTCTGTTGAGTCAGTTGGGATAGTAAGCATATATATTGTTTCA
>CAZFQS010000044.1:0-12815 GCA_964521285.1 uncultured Bacteroidales bacterium
CAATCCTGAACAGATTATCTAAATTATCCTTATTTATACCTATACCGTTATCACTTATTGTAATTTCAACGAAGTTTTCATCGCCATTGCAGGCAATTTCGATTTTGCCTTTTGATTCGGTAAATTTTATTGCATTACTAATAAGATTTCTGATTACGGTAGTAATCATGTTCTTATCGGCATATGCAAAATAATTCTTTTTTACATGAGACTTAATTTCAATTTTTTTCTTTTCAGCACTTATCCTGTGAAAATCGACAGTTGAGGCCACTATATCGTGAATATCAATATTTTCCGGTGAAAATTTAATTTTATCAGTTTGTGTCCTTGCCCATTGAAGAAGATTTTCCAGCAGGCTAAATGCTGATTCTGAGGATATATTAATTAATTCAAGCAATCCTATTTTTTGTTCATCATCCATCTGGTGAAAATCTTTCCTTAATAATTCCGAGAATCCAATAATGGCGTGGAAAGGATTTTTAAGATCGTGAGCAATAATAGAAAAGAATTTATCCTTTGTTCTATTTAGCCTTTCCAGCTCAATATTAGCATGTCTTAAATTTTCAGTTTGAGTAGCCAGCTCCTCGGACTGCTGCTGAATTTCTTCCTGTCGCTCTTCCAGCAACTGGTTTGTATTCAGCAAATCCTGGGTATTTTCCCTAAGTTCTTTTTCTATGTTCTTCAGTCTTGTTATATCGCGACCAATACCTACCAGTCCGACAACTTCTCCCTGTTTATTTTTCAGTGGTATTTTTGTGGTGGAAAGAATAATCCTGTTCCCATGCTCGTCCAAGCCAGGTTCTTCATAGTTAATTTTTGGTTTGCCGGTTTTTATCAGTGTTTGTTCATCATTATAAAAACGGCTTGCAAGTTCGTAGGTATAGAAATCAAAATCCGTTTTGCCTATAAGATTTTTTGGAATTGTTCCCATAACAGCAGCTACTTTCTTATTGCCTAAAATGAATCTGCTCTGGCGGTCCTTTATGTATATAAGATCAGGCATGTTATCCATTAATGTTCTGAGCTGGTTCCTTTCATCAAATATTGATTCCTCAACCTTTTTTTCAAGTTCATATTTTTCAAGTTTGTACTTTTTTAACCAGCTTATCATTACAAAGGCAAGTATACCCGTTGCTATAACAACTAATAATAATATAAACCATATGCTTTTCCAGAAAGGACGTTCAATGATAATTGAGATGCTTGTTCCCTCTTCGTTCCAGTTACCATCTTCATTAGAAGCTATAACTTTAAACAAATACCTTCCATGTTTAAGATTAGTATAATTAGCAAAACGGCGACTGGCATCAGTTTTGATCCAGTCAGAATTATAACCTTCAAGCTGATATTTATATTTATTTTTCAGGGGTGAAGAATATTCAAGTGCGGCAAATTCAAATGAGATATCATTAATATTGTAAGGTAGCTTAATTTCTTTTAATGTTCTTAACGATTTGTTTGTATATGACCGGGCATCAATAACGGTATCCTTTTTATGTAACAGGAATTTAGTTATTATTATTTCCGGGATGTGCAGGTTTTCTTTTATGCTGTCAGGATAGAAAGAATTACAGCCATTTACCCCGCCGAAATAAAGTTCCCCTGATTTTGATTTACAGTATGCTCCCAGATTAAATACATTATCCTGTAAACCATCTTTTATATCATAATTAACAAATTCTTTTGTTTTAGGATTAAATTTTGAAAGTCCGTTGCCAGTACTAATCCAAAGATTATTCCTGCCATCTTCGAGGATTCCGTAAACAATATTATTAGCCAGCCCGTCTTCTTCAGTAAAATGTGTGAATGAATCTTTATTTCTGTCGAACCTGTTTAAACCTCCTCCACCAGTGCCAATCCAGAGAACACCTGCTTTATCTTCATATATAGATAATACATCATTATTATTTATACTTTCCGGATTGTCAGGATCGAACATATACCTTTTGAATTCTCCTATTTCTTCTGATTTTTCCGCGTTAATATTCTTTACGGTAAACTTGTTAAGGCCCCTGCCTTTTGTACCTATCCATATTATACCAAATCTGTCTTTAAATATTTTATATACCAGATTAGAACTAAAGCTGTCTTTTGAATCATGGATATTTTTAATATCCACAAATTTTTTCGTTTTATAGTTAAATAGATCAAGGCCTCCACAATGGGCTGATCCTCGCGTACCTATCAGCAAATGTTCAGAATCATATTCGAGTAATGTATAAACATGGTTATTACACAGAGTATTCGGCCTGGTTTCAATACTTCGGTAATTAATAAACATACCTGAACCCTGAATGAATTTGCATAATCCGCCACCGTCCGTTCCTATCCAGAAGTATTTTCTGTTATTTTCAGATGACTCAATTATTGTTAAAATGTTATTGCTGCTTATACTATTTATATTGAAGGGATTATGTTTATAAATTCTAAATTTATCAGCAGCCTTATCGTATTTGCCGAGACCTTTATTAAGAGTACCCAGCCACAATATATCATCCGAATCGACAAGAACTGAAGTTATTACATTGTTATCAGTATATTCAATACCTTTGCCTGCAATTTTATGTAGCCTGAATTTTTTATAATTCGGGACAACTTTGTAAATGCCATAATATTTGGTGCCTACCCAAATGATACCTGAATTACTTTTATATAATGACATTATTACCTGGTTCCTTAAGGAACTGAAAGATGAATAATCATCGGGAAATGAAAACTGATCATTTGCGGTGTTCAATTTTACAAGCCCTCCATCTCTTGTGCCAATCCATAGCATATCCTGCACATCCATAAACAGTGACATAACATAGTTATATTTTAGAAACCGATAATTCAGGGAGCCAAAATATCTGGTGAGTTCATTGGAACGGTAGTTGTATTTAAAAAGTCCTTCGCCCCAGCTACCTATATAAATATTACCATCTTTATCCTGACTAAGGGCTCTTATATTCGTGACAATTTGATTTTTAGAGTCAGTTTCCTGAGCATAAGGAACAAATATTTCATTTGCTTTGTCAAATTTATACAAGCCTTGTGTTGTACCTATCAATATAAAGTCATTATTCAGATTATCCTCAATTATGACATAGATATTGTTGCTCTCAGGTGAGTATTCATTATGAAACCTGATGAATTTATTTTCTTCCCTGTCATATTTACACAATCCCCCTCCTTTTGTGCCAACCCACAATTGCTTTCTGCTGTCTTCAACAATAGACAGAACTACATTGCTGCCGATGGAAGTCGTGTCTTTAGTTTTATTCCAATAATGTGTAAATTTTTCTGTCTCGTGATCATATCTGTTAAATCCGTTTTCAGTGCCTGCCCATAAATAACCATAGCTGTCCTCGTAAATTATCCTTATAACATTATTACTTATACTTCCGGAATCATGCATTTGGGGTTTGTATACTGTAAAATCATAACCATTATATTTATTTAACCCGTTCTGTGTTCCAAACCACATAAATCCGTGCTTGTCCTGAAGAATGCAGTTTACTGTACTCTGAGATAATCCTTGCTCAGGGGTAATTTGTTCAATTTTGTATTCCTGGCCCTGACCGCTAATTATTGAATAATAAGATATTAGTATAAATATCAGATAGTATTTATTGTTTATAACGTGAAGCACGGATCGTAGTTTGAATAATAATCAATATTACGAAAATATTTCCTTAAGGTTTATATATGTTATTAACAAAAAGACAATAAAACACATAAATTTAAACAAAGCTCAAAACAGTAGTCAAAAATGCTTTTTCCCAGAACCTAATTTCAACCAGCAAACGGATAATTCTTATCTATTAAATTTTCTTTTTTCATAGCAACCCAGAATTCTCCCGGTATTTTTGTGCGTACAAGCTCAACATTCTCTCTCACTCTGTCAGGTTTACTGGTATTAAGTGCAATACTAACAACACCCGGAGGTGACATTGCGAAAATGACACATGCCTGAGCCGGCTTAACACTGAAACTTTTACAAATCCTGAAAAACTTATCTCTCCATTCAAATAGTTTCTTATCCTTATCTGAGAGAGGATCAACTTTTCTGTAGTCAAAAAAATCGCCTCCGGTGAGGAATCCTGCGTGGAAGACTGCAGAATTTATGATACCGACATTTTTATCATTCAGGATTTCTACAAGTTCCAGCAATTCTTGCGGATGGTTCATTATAGTAAGGCTTACTGCCAGCATAACCCAGTCCAGTTGAATTTGATCTGTCAGCTCCTTTATTATTTTCCAGTCTTTTGAACCTACACCTATTGCTGCAACTTCTCTTTTTTATTTCAGCTCGAACAGCGCGTTATAGGCATCAATAATGTCTGTAAAACGTTTGTTACGTTCCCTCTTACTGTCAGCCTGAGCAAGGTACTCGTCCGGATCATGCACTGAAACAATGTTCGTTTTATAATGACCCCCCAGGAGTTCGCAACCCTGTTCCCAGCATTCAAGTATCCCCTTATAATTGATCTTCTGAACAGCGTTATGTCTCAAATCTTTCCAGACTCCTGGTTCAAAGAGAGGTTCAGGAGTTTTTAATTCGGTGCGGAACCATCCTAATTTGTTACTTATAATTATTTGTCCGGGTTGAATACCGAGTTTTCTCAAACCATCTCCGATTACTTCAAGGGCAAGCCCTGCGCCATATTTACCCGCTGTATCAATAACAACCGGAGTATCTACACATTCGAACCATTGACGCATAATATCAAGCTTCATATCGTCTGATAATGCCTGGTAGAGGTTACCTAAACAGCTGGTCCCGAAAATAACCGGAGGGATAGCTATTTCAGTTTTACCCAGTTGCTTTTTTTCGTATAATTTTTCCATCAGGATTCGTTTGTGGTGTGTTATGAGATATTTATTATTTATATTTTCAGGATTCAAATATTGTAAAACAGAGAACAATTTTCACCGAGTATTTTTGATTTGATATTTTCCCTGAAGTCTTTAAAATAATTAATGGTTACATTCATTATCTTTTCATAGCTACCTGCAAGATTACATACAGGCCAGTCACTTCCTATCATTAGCCTGTCATCACCAAATGCTTCATAAACGATATCAATGTAAGGGTAAATATCTTCAGGTTTCCACTTATTCCAGTCAGCTTCAGTCACCATTCCTGATATTTTGCAGTATACGTTCGGGAATTGTGCGAGAGTCCATATATCCTTTTTCCATGGAGAAAAAACCCGATCTTTAATAAGAGGTTTGGCAATATGATCAACAACAAATCGCTGGTCTGGAAATTCTTCAACAAGATTCACCGCCACAGGGATATGCCTCGGATAAATTAGTATATCATAAGCCAGGTTATATTTATTTAGAAGACTTATTCCACGCCGGAAATTATTTTGCAGCATAAAATTATTGTCGGGCTCGTCCTGCAGCACATGCCTTACACCCACAAGTTTAGTGTTGGATGAATATTCCTTTAGTTGTTCCTCTATTTTATCAGAGCAGAGGTCAACCCATCCGACTACTCCTTTAATCCTGTCATGTTTCCAGGCCAGTTCAAGCAACCATTCTGTTTCCTTTATTGTCTGCCTGGCCTGTACAGCAACGGACCCGTCAAAGCCGGTTTTTTTCTGCTCCTCCCGCAGATGTTCAGGTAAAAAATCCCTTTGCAGAATATCCATGGTATTATCTATCCAGCTATATTCCTTTTCATTATAAATCCAGAAGTGCTGGTGCGAGTCTATTTTTTTCATGGTTTATGATTATTAATTTACACCTCTATCATAGCCTTAATAACTTCGCTGTCAGTTCTGGTCAACGATTCAAAAGTTGTAACTACTTTATTGAAAGGGATCTTATGCGTTATATATGCTTGAGCTTTTATCAATCCTTTCTTCATCGAATCCACAACATGTTCAAAATCTTCACGTGTTGCATTCCTGCTGCTCATAAGTGTTGTTTCTCTTTTGTGAAATGAAGGGTGGCTAAAACAAATATCCCCTTTCTGAATACCAACTAATACATACCTCCCCCCATGTGCCAGGTATTCAAATCCTTTCATGATGGCATGTGCATTTCCTGTAGCATCAAAAATTTTTATAGGGAAGTCTCCTTTTGTTATTTCTTTTAATTTGACGGCTGGCTCTTCAGAGGCGTTTATAATGTAATCAATATCTAAAATATTGCTGCAAAAATCCAGTCTTTCTTTTCTGATATCCATAGCTATGACCCTGGCACCTGCAATTTTTGACATTTCCATTATTCCCATTCCTATAGGTCCGCTGCCTGTGACTAGTACAAATTCACCTGGTTCAACAGCTGCTAACCTGACTGCATGAGCGCCTATAGCGAGCGGTTCAACAAGGGCCAGTTCCTCAAAACTCAAGTCTTTTCCCTGGATAAGTGATTCCAGGGGAACTGACATATATTCAACCATGCCTCCGTCTATATGAACTCCTGCACCCTTAATGTTTACACAACAGTTAGCTTTACCTTTTCTGCAGGCAATACATTTGCCACAAGGGTAATAAGGAATAAACGTTACACGATCACCAATATCAAAATCCTGTAGTTTGTTCCCTAATTCAACTATCTCGCCTGATAATTCATGTCCTAATATTCTGGGGTAAGAGAAGAACGGTTGAGTCCCTTTATATGCGTGCAGATCGGTACCACATATTCCAATTCGCCTGATTTTAATGATTGCCCTTCCTTCAGCTATCTTTGGTTTATCTATTTCATTGATCTCTAATTTACCGGGCTCCCTGCATATTATGCTTTTCATTACGCAAATTTTATAAAATTATTTAGCGGCCGGTAAGGTAAATAAAAACCTGCTTCCTTTACCGGGAGTACTTTCTACCCATATATTTCCCCCGTTTTTTACTATGAATTCCTTGCATAATATTAATCCCAGTCCTGTTCCTGTTTCTCCGTCCGTCCCACTTCTTGAAAAGTTGGCATCTACCCTGAATAGCTGCGATATTTCCCCTTTTGACATGCCTATGCCGGTATCTTTAATACTGACTTCAATATACCCGTCCTTTTCAGTGCTGCTTATGACAATATCGCCTCCTATATTTGTAAATTTTATTGCGTTGGTTAGTAAGTTGCGTAACACAGCATTAATCATGTT
Organism: uncultured Bacteroidales bacterium; assembly: GCA_964521285.1. Taxonomy (GTDB): domain Bacteria; phylum Bacteroidota; class Bacteroidia; order Bacteroidales; family UBA10428. The sequence continues at coordinate 7,097 of CAZFQS010000044.1, forward strand.
GCGGTCTGCATATACATTACAAGAATTTGTTATTTTTTGCCTAAGGGTTATTTTTTTATTTGTCAGGTTTTTTTTTAATAAGATAATATTTTGCTCCACCAGGTCTTTTAATTTAAAATTTATCGGTTCAAACTCAATTTTATCCGTTTGTGTCCTTGCCCACTGCAGTAAGTTTTCCAACAGACTGTAAATATTTTTTGAAGAATCGTAAATAATTTCCGTATACTTGATCTTTTTTGCTTCTGATAGTGTATTATACTTTATGTTTAATAATTCTGAAAAACCCAGAATTGTATTAAAAGGATTTTTAAGGTCGTGTGCAATGATTGAAAAGAATTTATCCTTTGTTGAATTAAGCTCTTCTAAATGGGCATTAGCTTCTTCAAGTTCTTTTTTTTGAGCCTGTAATATCTCGGCCTGTTCTTCAATTTGATTTGATCTTTCTTCCAGCAAAGTATTTATCTCATTCAAATTTAAAATTGCAGTTTCAAGTTCTTCCTTCCTTACTCTTAATTCTTCGGCCTGTTCTTCTATTTGCTGTTGTCTTTCTTCCAGCAGGGCATTTGTTTCATTTAATTCATTTGTCTGATTTACAAGGATTTTATTTTTTTCTTCAATTTCCCAGGTTCTCTCCTTAACAACCTTTTCAAGATATATTTTTTGTTTTTTAAGCCTGTTAATCCTGTAGAAATAAAATACAACTGCTGAGGTTATAATTAGTAATATAGCAGTTATTCTGAACAGCCATGTTTTCCACCATGGGGGAAGAATAATTATTTTAACAGATGTCCCCTCTTCATTCCAGATACCATCATTATTTGAGGCCTTTACTATGAAAGTGTACTTTCCCGGATTTAAATTTGTGTAAGTTCCTTCTCTTTTGTTTCCAACATAATTCCATTCTTCTTCGAAACCTTCCATCTTATAGGCGTACTGATTTTTCCCGGGTATTGTAAAATCCATAGCGGCAAAACCAAAAGTAATAACCGACTGATCATAAGATAATATCAGTTCCTCTGTTTCTGATATATGTCTTTTAAGAGGGGAACCACTTACTCCTATTCCAACATGTTTATTAAAAATACGAAAGTCGGTAAATACAACATCAGGAGGATTTTTATTTTCCATAATCTTCTCAGGATAAATAACATTAAAACCTTTTATACCACCCATTAAAATTATGTTATTTTTAATGCTTAAGGCACTATTTCTATTGAACTCAGTGCTTTGTAAACCATCTTCCTTTGTTAAATTCTTTACTTTACCCTGCTTAAAATCGAACCGGCTAATTCCTTTATTTGTGCTAATCCAAAGATTACCTGCTTTATGAAAAGCCAGACCTTTGATATCATTATCTGCCAGCCCGTCCTTATCGTAATAACAGATAAAGGATTCATCTTTCGGATTAAACCGGCTCAGCCCGTATTGTGTTCCTATCCATACAACAGAGTCATTTTCTGTCAGGATAGTGTTGATATTATTATTGCTCAGACTATTAGTATCACCGGGATCATGCAGATAGGTTAAGAACTGACGGTTATCAGTATTAAAAATATTAAAACCGTCATTGGTACCTATTAGTAATCTTGAATCAGAATATCTTTTGATGTCGGTGACCGTATTACTACTTAAATTACTGTTTTCAGCTGAATATTTTTCGAATGTGTTATTTATTTTATCATAATTTATTAACCCGTTTTGAAAACTTCCCAGCCAAAGATGACCATCCTTACTATTGTAGACACAAAAAATATTATCATCCTGAATGCCACTATTCATTTTTGTATATGATTTAAATGACTTATTATCCGGGTCAAAGCGACTTAATCCTCCTGCCCATGTTCCAAGCCATATTTGATTTTCGGAATCTTCAACAATAGATAGAATTGCATCACTGACTAGATTTGAATTACTCGAATTAAAAGAGACAAATTCCCCTGTTTGTATATTAAAAAGATTCAATCCTCCTCCATCAGTACCTATCCAGATTCTATCGAGATGATCAACCTGGAAACTCGTTACGGAGTTATGACTCAGGCTGGAAGGCAAGCCGGGGATATGACTGTAATACAGAATAGCATCAGCATTTTTCCTGGAAAAATTAATACCGCCTGCCCATGTACCAATCCACATATTACCACTATTATCCTTATAGATTGAATTTATCGATTCGTTATACAAACTGTTAGGATCAAAAGCATTAGAATGAAAATGATGAAAGATTTCCTTTTCCCTTTCAAACAGGTTTAAACCGTGATTTTCAGTCCCAATCCATAAATTGTCCTGGTCATCCGAATAGAGATATAGAATACGGTCCCCTGAAAGGCTCTGACTGTTTTTGGGATTGTGACGGTAGTGTTTAAACCTGGCATCGGGCATTTCATTTAAATTCAGGCTATACAAGCCCTCACCATAAGTTGCAAACCATAGATTCCCTTTTTTATCTTCAACAATATCCAGAAATGAAAAGTTTTGCAAAGCATTACCGGCTCCCGGGTTATACAAAAAACGCCTGAAGGTCTGTGTTTCAGCCTGAAACATATTAAGGCCGTTCCATGTACTAATCCATAATTTCCCCCTGCTGTCTATTAATACATGTTCAATATTATTATTACTGAGGCTCTCAGGTTTATCAGGTTCAGTTGTATATTGAATAGCACTGTTATTTATCCGGTCAAAATAAATTAATCCATTATCTGTTGCCAGCCAGAGATTTCCAATTGAATCTTCTTCGATACATATTACTGCAGATGCCATGCCTAAAAGAGGTGAAGCACTGACAGACATATAATTGACAAATTGATCTGTTCCCCAGTCATATAAACACAAGCCCCCGGATGTGCCAACAAGAAGATTATTTTGATGATCTTCAAAGATAAACCATACCCTATTATGGGCAAGACTTGATAAGTCAGATGATACATTTTTATATATTATAAAATTATGACCATCATAGCGGTTTAAACCATTATATGTGCCTATCCACATAAATCCTTTATGATCCTGTAAGATACTAGTTACTACTGATGAAGAAAGCCCGTCGTCAGGTGTCATATGCTTGAAGCTAAGATATACAGGCTGACTGTAAATTTTAAATATAAAGTTTAAAATAGTAAGGACGGAAAAAATTAATAATACTTTCGGGTATGATTTGCTCATTTTTTAATGACTGTCTACTTAAATATATTTATTGTAATTGCCAGTAATGTTAATATTGTACGTTAAGAATGAGGGGAAGTTCATAATCTATTAAATACACATAAATTTCTACATTGTGATTTTTAGTGTTTTGTTCATTTTCTATTAAAGTTAATAATTATTTTTTTTTATGCTAAATAATACTATAATAAATGGTTATTATGCTGCAGACATTTTACGTACAAAGCTTTTATTCAATGATGCATTATTAGAAGGTTACAATTTTTACTATTAAACTAATTGCTGGAATTCCCGCAAATTTTAGGTCACTTTAAATAATTTTTCACTAACTTCCAAATTGAATATATATGTATTAAAAATAATATTCAGATTACTTATAATTAAGTATAATATGAAGTTATAAGAATTAACGGGAGGCCGGTATCGTAAACGAAAATATGCTTCCTTGGCCGGGTGTACTTTCTACCCATATTGTCCCCCCGTTTTTTACTATAAATTCTTTACATAATATCAATCCTAATCCTGTACCTGTTTCTCCGTCAGTACCACTTCTGGAAAAGTTAGCATCTACCCTGAATATATTTTTTATTTCTTCCGCCGACATACCAATACCGCTATCCTTAATACTAATTTCAATATGACCGTCTTTTCTCAGGCTGTTAATGGCAATATCACCTCCACTATGTGTGAATTTTATAGCATTGGTAAGGAGGTTCCGGATAACAGTGTTAATCATATTACGGTCTGCATAAACATCACAGGAATCTTCAATCTTATGTTCTATATTTATTTTTTTAGTTGTAATATTTTCTTTTAACAGGTTTAGGTTCTGTTCCACTAATTGTTTCAGGCTAAAAACTATCGGTTCAAATGCTATTTTATCCGTTTGTGTCCTTGCCCATTGCAGGAGGTTTTCCAACAAATTATAAATGTTTTTTGAAGAACTGAAAATAACTTCCAGATACCTGAGCTTTTTTTCTTCTGACAGTCTATTATACTTCATATTTAATAATTCCGAAAAACCAAGAATGGTATTGAAAGGATTTTTAAGGTCGTGTGCAATGATTGAAAAGAATTTATCTTTTGTAGAATTAAGTTCTTTTAAGTGGGCGTTTACTTCTTCGAGGTTTTCTTTCTGAGTCATTAACTCTTCGGTTTGCTCTTCAATTTTCAGTTGTCGTTCCTCCAGAAGAGTATTTGTTTCATTTAATTCGGCAGCCTGTTTAGTAAGCATTCTGTTTTTTTCTTCGATTTCCCCGGTTCTTTCTTTAACCAGTTTTTCAAGATCTATTTTTTGTTTATTAAGCTGGCTGACACGGTAAAAGTAAAATCCGGCAAGCAATGCCAGGACAAATAATAAAGCAGCTATTTTAAATACCAGGGTTTGCCACCATGGCGGGCGAATAGTAATTGCAATAGATCTTCCCTCTTCATTCCAGATGCCGTCATTATTGGAAGCTTTAACCCTGAAAAGATAAGATCCCGGATCCAGATTTGTAAATGTTACTTCCCTTCTTGAACCAACATGATTCCATTCCTTATCAAATCCTTCCAGTTGATAGGCATATTGATTCTTTTCTGAATTTAAATAATTTAATGCCGTATACCTGAATGTAATTACAGACTGTTTGTGGGTAAGAACAATTTTGTCGGTTTCAGTAATTGATTTGGTTAATGGTGAACCCTCTTCATTGATTTGCACTTCTTTAAAGTATATTAACAAGTCGGTAATATATACGGGAGGTTCAAATTTGTTATCCTGGATGTCATCAGGATAAAAGGAGTTATATCCATTTAATCCCCCAAAGTACATTTTCCCGGAGCTGCTCATGAAATATGATCCGTGAATAAATTGATTTCCCTGTAATCCATCCAACAAGTCCAAATTTTTAATGGTTTTGGAAACATGATTAAACCTTGTAATTCCCTTGTTTGTGCTTAACCATAGATTATTCTTATTATCTATTAATATTCCGTTGAAAACATCATTTGGCAGTCCGTCTGCAATTGTAAAAACTGTAAAGCTCTGCGTGTTTCTGTCAAAGTAATTTAAACCTTTTGCTGTACCAACCCAGATATTTTTCAGGCTGTCTTCAGCAAAAGAATAAATCCAGTTATTACTTAAGCTCCCCGGATTATTATTCCTGACATAATTACGGAAAGTATTATTTTCCGGATCAAATATGCTTAGTCCCCCATAGGTTCCTATCCATAAATATCCGTAACTGTCTTCGAAAATTTTTAAACACCAGTTTCTGACAAGAGAATTTGGGCCTCCCTGCTTGTAATGTATAAATGAGTTAGTCTCAGGATCAAATCTGTTTAATCCTCCTCCGTTAGTAGCTATCCATATATTATCATTTTTATCTATACAGATATCTCTGACATCATTGTCACTCAGGCTCGCCGGATTTGCGGGTTCGTGTTTATAACTTTTTATTTTACCGGTTTTCCGGTCAATAACATTTATTCCATGCAAATAACCTCCTATCCAGATTTTACCATTTTTATCCTCTGCAATTGTTAAAACAGAATTTCCATTTATCGAATTTGGTTTACC
>CAZFQS010000044.1:12915-17614 GCA_964521285.1 uncultured Bacteroidales bacterium
TGTTTACAGTCTGTATAAATACAAATTATGTTATTGGAGTTGATCCATTGCTTGTTTCCATCTGCTCTGATAAAATTTACTTCAGACAAATCTGATTTTATAATATAGATTCCGTTATCTGTCCCAATCCATATATTACCATCGTCAAGTTCGACAATTGTGAATATCTTGTCTGTTATTTTAATCGACCCCTTTGAAACAGGACTTGCAATAAGTTTTTCATTACTTAAATCATATGCAAATAGTCCGAATGTAATCGAACCTATCCAGATCCTGTTATTTCTGTCTTTAAGGTAAGTCCTGATACCTTCTTTCTGAAATCTGCTGTATTCATCAATGTTGTTTAAATAATTTGTGAATCCGCTGATAAGAGTATCATAAATAAAAATGTCTGCAGCGGTAACTATCAGAATATTTCCTTTATCATCCTCTACTATGTCACGTACATAGTCCTGGTACAAAACGGTATTGTCTTCCTGTATGAAAGGAACATGTTCAAAATACAATAAATCACGTTTGAAAATATCTATACCATTGTCAGTTGCAATCCATAGCTGTCCCCTGGAATCTTCCTTTACTTTAAATACGGAATTGCCAGCTAAACTTAAAGTGTCATTTATATTATTGAAAAATATCTTGAAGTCATATCCATCAAACATATTTAATCCGTCATCTGTGCCGAACCATAAAAATCCCTTACTGTCCTGGAAAACACAGTGAACGGTGTTGTTAGACAATCCGTCTGCAGTGGTTAAATGAGAGAAGTTCAGGTTTAAGTTATTTGAAAAACCTGCCTGACTTAAAGTGATAATTATCACCGAAAAAATTAACTTAATTTTCATGCCGGATGAAATATTAAATATAATTATTTACATGCGAATTCTGTTAAAAAGAATGTCTTTCTTAATTAAAGTTAAAAAATATTTTCCTGGTTTTGATCAATTTTTAAAGTTAATTATAGATTTGTTTTCAGTCATACTAAAAAATTATTTGATATTTGTACAAAAATATTATCCGGACTTTAATTAACGGAATTATAAACTTCAGGTAATGCCTATAAGAAGAAAAAAATCAAAACATGCATTATTAAAAAATAAAATTCGTCTATACTTAATATACGGAATAACAGGTATTGCAGCTTTTATATTTATCTTGTTTTCATTTGTTTATATAGGAGTTTTTGGCCGTATTCCTTCTAATAAAGAGTTAAAAAACATACAAAATTACCTTGCGTCGGAGATTTATTCCGCTGATAATGTACTTCTTGGAAAATATTATATACAAAATCGCACTAATGTAAACTATGAAGATATTCCGCAATACCTGATTGATGCTCTTATTTCTACTGAAGATGTCAGGTTTTACAGGCATAATGGGATTGACAAGAGGAGTATTTTAAGGGTACTGTTAAAGACTATTTTACTTCAAAAGGAAAGTTCGGGTGGAGGCAGTACAATTACTCAGCAGCTGGCCAAAAACCTTTACAGCAGGAAAAAATTTTCAATCCTGACAACACCGGTAAATAAATTCAGGGAAATGATTATAGCTGTGAGGCTGGAAAAGGCATATGAGAAAAAGGATATTCTTGAGCTTTATCTTAACACGGTCTCATTTGGTGAAAATACATATGGTATAGAAACAGCTTCAAATAGATTTTTTAATAAACACCCTGCAAATTTAAGAATTGAAGAGGCAGCATTATTAATAGGTATGCTTAAGGGTACACATATTTATAATCCCAAGAATCAGACAGTAAAAGCTTTGCACAGACGTAATATTGTTTTAAGCCAGATGGTGAAATATGATTATCTGGAGACAGAAAGTGCAGACTCATTAAAAAAGCTCCCTTTAAGGCTCAATTACAAAAAGATTACTCATAATGAGGGTCTTGCTCCATATTTCAGGGAGTTTTTAAGGCTGCAATTGCTGGATTTCTTTAAAAACCATCCTCAGGAAGATGGAACCAGCTATAATATTTATACTGACGGATTAAAGATTTATACTACCCTTAATTCTGATTTACAGGCTTATGCCGAGGAGGCTGTTAAGAATCATATGTCAAAGGTTCAGAGAGAATTTGATCAGCATTGGAAAAACAGGGAACCATGGGGGAAAAATGAAGCAATATTAATGAATCAGATAAAGAAATCAGCAAGATACAATAGCCTGAATAACAAAGGAATGAGTCATGATGACATAATGAAGGTCTTTAATACACCTGTCAGTATGCAGATTTTTACCTGGAACGGGATTTCAGAAAGAACAATGACACCCCTGGATTCAGTTAAACATTACTTCAAATTCCTTCATGCAGGTTTCATTGCTATGGAGTCAAAGACAGGTTATATTCGGGCGTGGGTAGGAGGAATAAACCACAGGTATTTTCAATATGATCATGTTAATTCACGAAGACAAGTCGGTTCAACATTTAAACCTTTTGTTTATGTTGCTGCTCTTGAAAATGGTCATAAGCCGTGTGACTATATACCTAACGACTCGGTAGTATACAAGGATTATAATAACTGGACGCCCAGGAATGCTGACAGATCTTATGGTGGCTATTATTCATTAAACGGGGGTCTGACATATTCAGTAAATACGGTAAGTGTAAATCTTCTGATGAAAACAGGAATTAAAGAAGTTATTCGGCTGGCACATGAAATGGGAATAACGGGTAATTTGCCTGAAGTACCTTCTTTAGCGCTGGGTACAGGTGAAATGTCACTTTTTGATTTGATAAAAGCCTACAATGTTTTTATTAATAAGGGCAGACTGGTAGAAACTGTGTTTTTGAGAAGGATAGAAGATAAAAACGGAACTGTTTTATATGAATCAAAACGACAAATTTCTGAAAAACAGATTATTTCGCAGGAGAACGCTGAAATAATGATACAGATGTTAAGGAATGTAGTTAATAATGGCACAGCCTCGACATTGCGAACTGTCTATGGTTTTGATAACGATATAGCTGGTAAGACAGGCACTACTCAAAAGCATACTGACGGATGGTTTATCGGGTTCACCCCTGATCTTATAGCAGGTGCATGGGTAGGAGGTGACAATCCTGTCATTCGTTTTCGCTCACTAGGGTACGGACAGGGTGCATATACAGCATTGCCAATATGGGCAGGATTTATGAAGAGGATTTATGCAAATCCATTGTACGGGTTATCTAAAAATGCAGGTTTTGATATTTCCTATGATGCTATAGCACAATTTGGCTGTCCTGATTACAGAGATGATAAATATGACTCAATATGGGAATATATGCGCGAACGTGATGAGAAAATTATTGACCTGATAAAACGTATTTTTAAGAAAAAAGACAGAAGAAGAAGAGATGATGATTTTGATTAAAAGGTGATTCTCAGGGATTGCAAAAAATGATAGTCAGCCAGACATTGAAATTGTTAATTTAAAATCGGCGCCATTAAAAAAAATTAGAAATGAAGAAGATAGAGATAATAATAGAAGATATAAGATTAAAAGCGACATTAAATAATTCTCTGACGGCAGAAAAAATATATGAGGCATTACCTTTTGAAGGTATAGCAAATGTATGGGGTGATGAAATTTATTTTAATATTCCGGTTAAGCTTACGGAAAGACCTGATGCACGGGCTGAAGTTGAAGTTGGTGAATTAGGTTACTGGCCTGTTGGCACAGCTTTCTGTATTTTCTTTGGCCCCACACCTGTGAGTAAAGATGAAAAGCCACGTGCCGCCAGTCCAGTTAACATATTCGGAAAGACTGAGGGTGATGCGCGAATATTAAAAGAAGTTCCGGGTGGTGCACTTGTAAAGGTTATTAAGCAATGAGATAAGCTGAATTAAGTTAGGTTTATTTACTAGTTGTGCCGCATGCCATTATTTAAAAAAATATTAAAATATACTTGTTTTATATACTATAAAGATATACATTTGTGATATAAATATAATATATCATGAAAACAGTATCATTGAAAATAGACGATTCAATCTTTGGGGAGACCGAAAAAATTCTTTCCAGAATTAAGAAACCACGTAACAGATATATTAACGAGGCGATTGATTATTATAACAGACTTCAAAGGAGGTTGATGCTTGAAAAAAAATTGAAAAGAGAGTCTGATTTAGTAAAGAAGGATTCCATGTCTGTACTTAAAGATTTCGAGGAGATTGATTATGTCGATTAAACAATACGAAATCTGGATAGCTGATTTGAATCCTCAGGTTGGAACTGAGTCCGGCAAGACAAGGCCTGTTTTAGTAGTACAAACTAATTTGCTAAATAAAACTTCACATCCCTCAACCATCATTTGTCCCTTAACAACTAATGTCAAAAAAGATTCTGAGATATTAAGAGTTCATGTTAAAAAAGGAATTGCTAATCTTCGCCAAGCTTGTGATATTATGATTGATCAGATCAGGGCAATTGACAATAAGAGATTAATTAAAAAAGTTGGTGATTTACCAAATGATCTGGTTGAGTTGGTCAAGGAGAATATAATGATTATTATTGATATAGACTAAAACACGGCGGCACAACACGGCATAATAAAGCATTGGAGTATTGTTGGTTAACTGAAAATTTGTACTTCTAATAAATGGAGAACCAAAATTGATAATTATGAGCACTGAAGCCCCAACGCTTCATATGCCGATACCGTCAGACTGTCTAAAAACCTTTGTTTTTTGTTCATAACTGAATTAATATATTT
>CAZFQS010000045.1:0-17482 GCA_964521285.1 uncultured Bacteroidales bacterium
AACTTTATTCTGTTTTTCATTTGCTTATGAATAGAAAATCTCATTTTACATTTTTTATTCTTTTTTTCTCCATGTTACAGGTATTTCCAATCCCTTATAAGGACTATCAAGAAATATAACTGACCAGCTTAATATACGGTTTGAGTAACTGCCTTCCGATGCATCATATTCTCCAAAATAGCCCTCACCAGGCAATAGTATAAGGTTATTATCTCCAAGATCAACAAATTCACCCGGCATAGAATATCCGGGGAAACCAAGTACTTCTTCACATTTGTATAAACCATTTTCATTTATTTTCCTGACTTTTGATTCAACAAGTGGCGTCCATATTGTTCCTTCATATGTCCCTGACAGATCGTTATCACTTATATCTTCATATGTTACTGCAACTATCCTTTCTGCTGTGCTTGAAAATCCCTCATTATTTTCAGCGTAGTATAAAATTATATAGACGCCGGGTGTTTTTAAATCTATATCAGGAATATATAAATAATACCAGTTGACTTGTTTACCCTCCACTGTTGCTTCTACACCGGGATCTTCAAATTTCCCGGTATCATTCTTAGTAAAAGATACAAATTCTCCTCCAATCATGTTAAATTCCGGTAAATGCGAAACATGTGAAATGTCAGCAGTTTCATCCCATTTGTCACAATTATAAAGTAGGACTCCTGCAATAATTAATATGTATTTATAAACACTCCATTTCATAAGTCAAATTTTTTATTCATCTTCGGCTTTTTTATCCCACCATACTTTTTCATAAACTTCCTTCTTTGGAGGAGTATTAGGATTTCCTGAGTATTCTGATTCAGGAAAAATCAGTCTTTTCGGGAAACGGCCGCTTGTTACATTATTAACAGATACTGTAAATTCACCGGAAACATAATCACCATCATCTGCGGGAACCGGACTAACTTTTGGGTAATGAGTCCTGTTATGCTCAAAAAAGGTTTCAAGGCTCTGAATGTTAGCCAGAGCTATCCATTTCTGAACGATTATTGACTCAATAATAGTCTCAAGGGGACTTCCTTCAGCAGGAAATTCATAAACATCTCCGGGTCCGTAATATTCTTCACCGTTAGTTAAACCCATTCTTTGAAAAGAAGCTTCTATTGCATTTTCATACATATCCAGAGCATCGGTGTATGGTTTCACCGCAAAACGGACTATTGCTTCTGCCTGTAGGAGATATGCCTCTGATGAAGACATCAGATAAACCGGTGCAAAAGGTGAAAAGTAAGGTTTGGAATAACTTGCACTGTTAGTCCCTGTTGGTTCATCAGGGTCGTTATAATTTCCCTGTACAAGTCCTTTATGGCCACCACCATTCTCCGGAAAATCGAACAGCATATCAAGCCTTTCAAGGTCGCCTTTATCATTCATAAAACTTAAGAATGTTTCACTTAATATAAGGTTCGGATTATTTCCCAGGAACATTATTTCAGTTTCATACAGAGGATTTCTCCGACCTGTTTCATTCGTAAACTGGGTCATGGCAACATCCGCAGTAAGAAATTTTACATCCGGATCATCGTATAGGTCTTCAATACCCTCCCTGGCAAAATCCGGGCGGGCATATAACTGCCTTAAATATATTTTAAGTTTTAATGTATTTGCAAATTCAAACCATTTACCCATATCGCCTTCAAATAATATATCTTCGGATCCTATTTCTTCCAGTTCATCGTTTTCATAGTCTTTTGAAAGGGCGAAATCAATTCTGCTAATAAGACTGTCATAAACATCCTGTCCGTTTTCATAGTGAGGTGTAGTAATTCCTTCATCTCCTCTCAAAGCTTCAGAAAATGGTATCTGATCGTATAAATCTACCAGGATTTGATATGTATATGCCTGAAGCACAGTGGCTGCCAGGTAATAATTCCAGTTGCCCTTTTGATATGCCATCTCTTTTATATATTCAAGGTTAGCGAGTGCTCCTGAATATAATTCTCCAAACTGCCTGTTATCATATGTACTGCTGTTAATATCATAGGAATCCAGCCCGGAATATTGGGATGCACCCAGGGATTGAGTCCAGTGTTGCGACCACAGCGCACCAAGAACCTGGTATTTCCCTCCGTATACATATGCTATGGATGAAATACCTGCAGCAAAAGTCAGCTCTTCATTGGCTTCATCAGGGTTATTGGGGTCTTTATTAATATCGAGCCAGTCTTCACATGATACAAAAAGAAATATAGCAAGCAGGAGAAGGTAACTTATTATTAATATTTTGTAATATATTTTCATATTGTCTTAAGATATTATCATACCGATCAAAATCATAAAGAAAATCTGAGACTGAAAGTGACACTTCGCACTGTTGGCTGTGCACCGTATTCTCCAAAGTCAGCCTCCAGATCATTTCCAAAAGTTGTAAGTTCAGGATCTATATAATGCTGATCTTCAGGTGTCCACAATAATAAATTTCTCCCTATTACGCTGAGCTGGATAGTCCCTATTGGCAACTCGCTTAATAGCTTTTGCGGAACCGAATATGACAGAATAACTTCTCTTAGTTTTATGTATGATTTGTCAATAAAGGAAATACCATCTAATTCCGTACCCCCGTTCCCCCAGTAATCAATTATATGAACGGCATCAATGGGGATGGTATTTTCTGTATAAATCGGTTCATTATTTTCATCTCTTCCTGTCTCATATACTGAATTTGGAATAATAAAGGGTTCTCTCATATTATATAATGTAACAGGGACTGTTCCTGCCCATACTGAGATATCTTTGGTCCTCGAATACATTATACCTCCCTGTCTTATATCAAGTGTGCCTGATATTGATACACCTTTCCATGCTAACCTGGTGTTAATACCGGCAACATAATCATATTCCCTGTCTCCGTATTCAACGAGGTCTTCGGCAGCTTTTGGCAACCCTGTATTATCCACTACAATTCGGCCCTGAGGATCACGCATAACTTCACGGGCTTCAAAAATACCTACTGTTCTGCGAGGCTTGGCAATAAAATTAATCTGCTGGCCTCCCTCAACACTTAGTCCGGTTATCTCAATCCTTTCAAGCCCTTCTGTCAACTCAACAAGCATATTTTTATTTTTTGTGAAATTAAGAGAGACATCCCACCGGAATCGTGCCCCCTGGACAGGCGTAATGTTTAAAAGGGCTTCCACGCCTTTATTGGTCATTTTGCCAAGGTTGATAGTTTTGGAGCTGTAACCTGATGAGGTTGGCAGAGGAGCCGGCCAAATCAGGTTGGTTGTATTTTTATCATAATATGAAAAATCTATGCCCAGCCGGTTATTAAAGAATCTCAGGTCTGCGCCGATCTCGAATTCGGTAGTAATCTCTGGCTTAAGCTCTTCATTACCAATAAGATTACTTACTTCATAAGAGTTAACGCCGTTTGGTAACGGGTATCTCAGAAAACCATACCCGTCTGAATGTCCTCCTTTAACAAATACAGAATGGACACTATAGGCAGGAGCATCATTGCCTACTCTTGTCAACGCAGCCCTGATCTTTCCATAAGGGAAGAATTTTTTGACACCCGGGACCAGTTCTGTGAATATTAATGAAGCATTAATTCCCGGATAAAAGAAGGAATTATTTTTAACAGGCAGGGTAGAACTCCAGTCATTTCTGGCAGTCATTGTAATAAACACTGTGCTTTTATAAGACATATCCAGACTGCTGAAAACACCAACCAGCCTGCGCTTCACGAGGCTCTCACCTGCAAAAGGGGTTTCAGAAGAGTTTTTCAATTGAAAGAACCCGGGAATAGTAAGATCATTTACTGAAGCTGAAATGCTTTTAGCTGCTCTTTGATTAAGATTATGTCCGATTATAGCATCTATGCTGAAATCTCCGAATTCCTTATTATAATTAAGTAATAAGTCACTATTCAGCTGCATAACATAGCCTGATGACTCGGCAACGCTCCCTGGTTCAAATACTGCTGCAAATTCATTATTCCCTCCCGGCTCAATTACAGCACGCCATTGTTTTAACTGCTCATTGGAAACATCTCCGCCTACACGAATTTTAAATGAAAGAGGATCTGCAAATTTATAATCAAGATCAATGCTCCCGTATATTCTGTCCTCGTTATTGGTATTTCCGTTCTTTTTAAGAATAAAATAAGGATTTACCGTATATAAGGAGTAATAATTATCCAGGTTATTCCACTTGCTGTCAATATCTTCCATCTCCAGTAAACTAATGTCACGTGGTGTTTGCATTACCTGGTTGTATACTGAGTTTTCTCCCTGTCCGGTTGGAACTGATTTGTTATTCTTTTTTATATAATTTATTGAATAGGAGCTGCTTAACCTGGACGATGTAATATGGGTTCCCCTGGCTGAAATAGTATGCCTGTTATAACTATCGGAGTTGGTAGGAAAAATACCGTCGTGCATTACATTCGAATAAGAAAGATAGTAAGTAGTCTGTTCATTACCTCCTGAAATTGAAATGGAATTATTGTAATTTTCTCCTCTATCAAAAAATTCTCTTACGTTGTTTGTTAAACCGATGTATGGTTTTACCCTCAGGGTATTATCAACTTCATATCCCCAGTAGTGCAGTTTACTGTCAAACTTAGGGCCCCAGCTCATATTTTCATAATTTACAGCATCGCCATATATACCTTGCCCGAACTCATTCTGGTATTTTATAATTCTTAGTGGTTCCTCAAAACTAACTGAACTGGAGACTGTAATTTCAGCCTTCTTCCTTTCTTTGATATTTTCGCCTTTTTTAGTGGTGATAATAATTACCCCGTTTGCAGCTCTTGATCCGTAGAGTGCTGAACCTGAGGCCCCTTTAAGTATTGATATATTTTCCACATCATCCGGGTTAAGGTCATTTATCTTGTTGCCAAAATCAGTACCGCCATTTATTGATGTGCTGCCAGTGAAACCGTTGTTTACAGGCACACCGTCGATAACAAAAAGTGGCTGATTGGAACCTCCCAGTGATGATACACCGCGGAGCAGTATCCTTGATGAAGCACCCGGAGCTCCTGAAGCAGAACTAACATTTACACCCGCAACCTTTCCCTGAAGCGAATTTAACATACTCCGATCTCTTCCTTCAATTAAATCTTCACTTGAGACGCTCGTGGCAGAATATCCCAGAGCTTTGCTTGCACGCCTTATACCAAGTGCAGTAACAACTACCTCATTCACTTCATATAGTTGTGGCCTGAGTGCAACGTTTATCATATCTTTGTTTAATACCGGCAATGTCTGTGATTGCATCCCCACGAAACTAAATATGAGAGAATCGCTTTCAACAGGTATTTCAAGAGAATAAAAACCATCAATGTTTGTTATAGTACCAATCTGAGTGCCTTTAACTACTACTGTAACACCGGGAAAACCAAGACTGTCTTCTATAGTGGTTACCTTACCGGTAACAATACGGGTTTGAGAAAGTAATAACTGTGTCGATAAAAGAATAAGAGTATATGTGCACAATAAAAGCTTCTTCATAATACTGAAAACATAATATCTAATTTATTATTATTCAAAACTATTAAAAATCGACAAAATATTTTTAATCGGGTTGTTAAATTATCTACAATTTGCATAATTATTTGATTATTGAATTATTTAACAATAGAACAATAGAAACATTAAATTTTAAAAATTCTAAAAATCTTACTAATTTTAAGAGAAATTTCCGGCTATTGTATTAAGCAGTAATAGAGAAATAACAATACTAAGCTGGGAATCAATAACAAATATTAATAAATACAGTTTATCATGAAGAAATATGTTATATTTTTTATATTGTCCGCTTTTTCTACAAGCTGCCTGTTATCACAGTGGTCTCCCCTTGATGTCCCCATATTAGCAACGGACGCGGACATAATTATAAATTTTAAAACCAGGCCAGCTGAAGAAGTTAATTCATTTTATATAGAAGAAGAATGGCATAAGGGTAAATTTTTACTCACATCAGGTCATGTTTTTGAAAACTACCCTATAAAGTATGATCTGAAAAATAATATACTTGAGATAAAACTTTCTGACGAGATTAAGATCCTGGAAGTATACAGAATAAAAGAATTTTCGTGGACTGACAATGCAGGTAGAGATCAAAGATTTATTAACCTTAATATAAAGGCAAAGAATACAAAGCTGTATGGAATTGCACAGGTATTATTGGAAGGAAAGGCAATATTGATAAAGTCCTATGAATATATACCTAAACCTGAAAATGATGTAAAATATGGGGCTTATTCAGTAATAGACCATAATTATATACGTGAAGATCTTTATTTGATGGAAGGAGAAAAAATATTACAGGTTAACGGGAACAGGAAAAAATTTATGAAGTTTTTCAATAATTATTCCTCAAACATCATGTCTTTTGTTAAGACAAATAAACTCAAAATAAACAGGTTATCTGATCTTAAACAAATTATTGAATATTATAATTCATTGATAAATTCAGTGTTTATTTCTTAATGAATTTTGTTGAATAGCTGACCCCGGAATTATCTGTTATATTCAGTAAATATACTCCTGAAGGAAGTGTTGAGCAATCTATTATAGTTATGTTGTTATCCTGAATTTCTTTCAGGTTGATCAGTTTCCCCTCTATATTTCTTACTTCTATGGATATAATATTATCAGTGGTGGCTAATGTCAGGTAATTTGAAACAGGATTGGGATATACCAGTAATTCATTGTTTTGATCAGATAATGCATCTTTTACTGGCGTGACAGAAGAAACACCAATAATAACAAACTGGGCTCCTATTCTTTGTATTTCACTATTATCTGATAAATCCTCAGAGTAAACCGTAAATATATCGTTGAACTCGCCAGTATTAAAAGGAATAAATTTAATTTGAAGAATCCGGGTACTATCTTTCGGAATTGTTATCGGAAAATCAGTAAGTACATAAAATGGAGTATTTCCCTTTGAATATCCATCCAGAACCAAAGTTTTGTAAGAACGGTTGGTTATTTTTATTTCTTTAGTATCTGTATTATATGGTTTAATGGTCTTGAACAGAAGAATTTCTTTGTTTAGCTTTATTGCTTTTGATTTCCAGTCAAATTTATATACACGGTAGCTTTGTACGTTATCATCTGTATATAAGTCATTGGTTATTGTACCATCGGGTTTAAACTCGGTACTTACATATTTTCCCAGGTTCTTACCCCAGCTTATGAGAGTATTTCCGTTTGATAATCTTTGCATATGACCTGACACTATCGAGAAAACACTTGAATCATGGTTAAATTCGTTTACGAGATGGGCAGTATAATAGGTCTCGTCCAGTTTATATTCAACTCCCCTTGAATAATCAGTTTCTTCTAATTTGCCATTGTCAAAAAGGATTAAATTGCCGTTTTCCAGCTTTTTTGCCGAGTGCTGCATAGCAAATCCCCTGTCATCATTAATAAAGGTGAACTGGTTATTTTTACCTCCCAGGCGCCATATAATTTCTCCTGTCTTCCGGTTAATTTTTGTTACTTCGTTCAGATTCCTTGAACATATCAATAGTGACGTGTCGGAATCAATATCAATTGAATTCCCGTGCACATAATCGACATATTGAGAGGTCAAGTCAACGACAGATTCGTCAGTATCCAGGATGCTGAAATGATCCCAGCTTCTCCATTGAAAAACAAGATTCTGATCTTCATCCAGCTCCTGTATTACCAGTCCGACTACCGTTGCATTCGCATTGCCTCCGTCTATGACGGTATCCATTCCAATCAGCTGGCGATCGTATGCAATCATAAATGAATGCCCGTTTTCCAGCAAGATGAAATCATGGCTGTCAGCATCATATCCGTTTTTCATCATGTATATGCCGGTAAAATTATACAGACTATCCAGAATGGCATAACGTCTTTGGTTTTCAATATAATAGGACAGATATCCGGCAGGCTGAAGAGAAAAGTTATGGGCGTTGTGCTCCAGTATCCTGTAAAATACCGGAGTTCCATAGTTGTCTATAATCATTAAATAGCAATAACCTACATAATTTTTTTCAAGGAAATGATATCCGACTGAAGGATTATCATTTCTCAGGGAGTAAACCGAGGGGAAGTCATTATATGTTGATTTTAAACTGCCGTTGCAGGATTCAACCTGCCATTCACATAAATCCGTTTTTCCCGGGATTTCATTATCAGCGTTATCTATATTTCCGGCATAGCTGGAGAGCTCATTTTTTTTATTATTTGTAACATAGAAGAAAAAATCAAATCCGTGGATCATTTCCCTTCCGGCTGTATAAAGGCCATCTAGCACGGTTACTGTTATTCTTTCGGAAAATTCAAAAGGTTCGGCATGCTCGAAAATTAAAGTTTTCTCATCCCTGCATAATCTTAATATACCGTGATAGCGGCCTCTTATAGAACCTGTAACTCTTATGAGTGAATCAGAAACCGATTCTTTAAGCACTTTACTGATGTATCTTATTATTATGGAGCTTTCCCTTGTAATGTAAGCCGATCCGTTAAGCGGACTTGTATATTGAAGCAGGGTATTATCAGAAGGTATCTGACCGGAGATTTTAATTGTAGTAACAGAAATGATTAACAATGTTAAAACCAGTAAACTGTGAATATAATTTAATTTGCGAAATAAATACCGGGGAGCTTTGAAAAACAAATTGATATTATATTTCGTAATCATATCACGTTTGAAGTATAACTGAAATAATATAATCCATAATAGTGTAAATTTCAGTTAAAATACTTTATTTATTAATGATTTTTAGGAATATCTTTCCCATGGGCCCGGTCTGAATTATTTCAACAATATAGATGCCCGGGGGTAGCCCGTACAAATCAATCATCTGCAACATGCTGTCGGATATGTCATGGTAAATTATATTCCCGTAAGAATTATATATATTTAGTATTCTTGTTTCAGCACTGCCAAAATCAATAGCAAATTTCCCATTACACGGATTAGGGTATATTAAATAAGTGAATCCCGATTTTAATGGTCTCACCTTTGTATACGGGGATGCTCCGGTTGTAAAATATGACCTGGCAGAATTGCCACTTAGAGTATTATTACTGTAATCTTCAATATTTCTGATTATTATCACATAGCCTGTATAAGGTTGTAATTCTGATTCAGGCAATATCTTAATTTCAGTCTTTCCGGTATTTATCGTTGCCCCGAAAGGTATATGGTTCCTTTGACCTGAGGATTCTCTAAAAATAATTAAAGAGTCAGCATTTGTATCATCAATTTCCCGGTTGTCAATTAACCTTACCGGTTCGTTGAAATTAACAGTAGCCTGCAGTATTGTTGGAACGTCTATGGATCCGTCCTCAGGATCAAACTGTATCTGAGGAGGTTGTAATTCCCCTGTGGTAAAACTGGTACTTAATGCATCAGCCTGATTGTCAGAGTAATCCTCTAGTCCACTTGCCACAGAAACATAATATAGCTGTTCCTCTTCAAGCTTTGCTTTGGGCATTAGGGTAATTAATTTTTTGTCGGTGCTTACAGTAACAATATAGTCCACATCCTCACCCTGAGCGTCGGTCTCTTTAAAAGTCAGCACAGTCTTAATATTTGAATAGTCAATCTCGGAATCATCAACATACCGTACCGGTTCATTAAATTCAAAATAAATTTTTGTATCTAAGGGAACACAGGTTTCATCGGAAGGTGAGATATTTATAACCGGGGGATTGAAATCGTCGCTTGTACCTGCAAGATATACCTGTTGTGCAATCCGCTGTATTAGTGTATCGCTTACTATGTCTGAATTGATTGTAAGAATGTCTGTAATATAACCTTCTGTAACCGGATTAAATGCTACATTAATAATTGTATCACTATTTGCAGGAATAGCAATTGGAAAATTTTCATCAATATAAAAAGATGATGTATGTGTTGAATATCCTGTAATATTTACAGGCTTATCAGAGTTGTTGGATAATCTAAGCTGGTAGTAATATGTCATATACTCGTATTTCGGGAATATTATTGTATCTGTATTTGTAGTAAACAAATTTGTTTTCCAGGGATGCTTGGTTATAAGGAGGGATGATGCATAATCTGAAAAGTCCATTATTAAGGCGATCGAATTATCCGGGCGGAGCTCAATCAGGGATGGTGTTGTTTCCCCCAGTCCGAGCAAAATATTACCACCCGGCAACTTTTGGGTATTACATCCGAAAAAGGCATACACATCAAAATAAGGATGATACCTCTTAACCAGAGTTGCACTCATTGAATCTTCATTAATAATATATTCAACTGCACTGGAAAACCGGGGAGTATTATAATTACCATTATCAAAAAGCAGTATATTACCGTTATCAAGTTTTGTTATGCTATGCTGTTGAGAAAAGCCGATTGTATCGTTTATGAAACCAAACTGATTTTTCTTACCCCCGAGCCTCCATATTATGTCCCCTGTTCTCCTGTCAATTTTGGTTATCTCGTCAAGATGGCGTGAAGAAATAAGTATGCTTGTATCGGAGTCAAATTCGATACCATTCGGGTGAACATAATCAATAATTGAAGAGGTGAGGTTTACGGCAGCATCATTGGCATCAAGGATATCAAAATGCTCCCAGCTTTTCCATTCAAAAACCAGGTTTTCCATATTGTCAAATTCCTGGATAACCAGTTCCAATACACTGGCATCAGGATTTCCACCCTCGACAATCTGGCTCATATCGACATTTCTATAGTAATTTCCTATAAATAATGCATGGCCGTCTTCAGATATTTTAAAATCATGTTGATTGGCATCACAGTCTAACATGTATAACGTATCAATCCGGTTATACGAACTGTCAATAACAAAATAACCAAAGCCCGTCCAATTAGGACGGTATGTAAGATAACCGTTTTTCTGCAGACGAAAGCCGCCGTTTCCCAGATAAAGCCTTCTGTAATATACAGGTGTGCCGTAATTATCAACAATTGCGGCAAAATGTAGTGCAGTATCGGTATTTAGTACTCTTGAAGAGATAAAAAAATAACCGGGTTCAGGTCCGTTTGACTCAATAACCTTAACCGGTGGCAGGTACGATTCAATTGATTCACTTAACTGTCCGGTTAAATTCTGTATGCCAGTATGAATAATGAATAATAAGGTTGTCAGTACTACCCGGTACATCGCAGATAACTACAAGATATAATGTTGAATTGTAAAAGCTCAAATACTTAAAAAGCGAACCGTTAGGTTCGCTTTTTAAGTTATTGTTAAGTTTATTATTGTTTCACAAGATAAACATGAAATGTTGAAAAACATCCCAGACTGACACAAACATCTAGACCATAGGTAATTGAAAAATCACATGTGTTATATGTACCGCCACCGGCATCAGCAGTAGCCGGACCATATCCCCACAAATCCTGTGAGATTGTTTGCGATTCAAAACTAACTGTAAAGTTAGCTGGATTCAGGACAATCCTAAATGTGTCAGGTTCGGAGTAATTTGAATACATACCATAAACTTTTAGTCCGTTTTCAACTTCAGTATCAAGAAATATTTCGGCTGTGGTATTTTCCGATGCATAATCAAGATCAAAGCAGTCATATGTTCCAGGCCAATCATTTATACTGGCAGGACATGGTACAGGAACTGAGATATCAAATGTAGCACCACCTTTAAGTCCGGCCAGTGTATTAACCATAGATGAACTATAGGCCAGATCACCATTATCAGTATAGCCATGCAATTTAGATCCGTCTTCCATTGTAGCATTGACAAAGAAATTAAATTGATTACCTTCGACTATTTCACTTGCAGCATTTAAAGCCGGAATGGCAGCGATAATATCATCAAGTGAATATGATACTGTTTGAGGAACAGATGTAATGTTATCTGTCAGCACATACTGGTTTTCAAAATCACCATCAAATACAACAACTACAGTCAGTTTTTGAAAGGGATCGTCGAATAAAATATTGACTACAGCCTCAAGGTTAAAACCGGCTAAATCGTACAAATCTATATAGATGGAAGAGTTATCTGTTAACTTCATATAAGGAGCAACAGCATCCTGCAATTCCGGCATTCTGATATCAGGTTCTTTATCACAGGAATTTAAGATTGTCCCGATGACCAGAGTAATTATAATATATATTAGTTTCTTCATATTTTTAAAATTTATTTTTTAATACATAATATTATTCGTCCCAGAATACAGGAGACTGAGATACGATTTTCTGAGTACAGTTATTATTGAGGATAACTTCATCCTTATCATATGGAAATGACAACGGAAAAGCTCTGGTTTCCTGGGTTGGAATAGGAGCAGTACCATCCGGCCCCTGATATTGACTTCCTCCGTTTGAATTTGCATCAAACCTTACCGGGTATCCTGTCCTTCTGTAGTCAGTATACTGATCCATTGAGTTACCCCATTGTGAAATCCACTTTTGTGTCAAAACAATCTCGAGCTTTTTTTCAGCATCTCCTGCATCATATTCGGCAAGTACAGCAGTTACATAGGCAGTATCCATACCCGATCCTGCAAGAACAGGAACATCCTGGTTAGGTCCTACCATATCAACAACCATATCTACCTGTTCAAATGATGCATATATTGCTTCTTCCAGTTTTGCTCTTGCATCACCTGCAACTCTTCCTACCTGCATCATTTCGGCTTCGATATATAATCTGTCAGCATAAGTTATGAACCTTTGCGGAGCAGCACCGGTTCCATCAAGTGAACCAAGAGGCCCTACCTGAACTCCATCATCAAATGTGCCACCGCAAGGGTAAATACCCATCATTGTAAAACTTGAGCGGCCTGCATGGTCACGGTTAGGACCTACTGAGCCAAACATGATTGTATTGAAGTCACCGTCCTTATATTCCGGCGGATTTTCAGGATCGCCTCCGTCCAGCTGATTACACCAGTAATATGGTATTCTCGGATCTGTAATTCCCGTATGTATATTAGCATTATAACCGCTCAATATTTCAAAGAACCACGGACTTATGTAATTACTTATCTGCGAACCTCCGTATTCTGAAACAAATGCAGGATGACGGTTTTCAGGGGCGACTGAAGTACCGAACGGTAGCATGAAATCATCACCGGGACCAATCAAATTATTATCCGGATCGGCCAGTAACTGATCTACTGCGCCCTGGCTGTACATGGATACCAGTCTCACCTGGTTATACATCTTTAGCTTCAGTGTATTTGCCAGTCTTACCCATTGTTCCGTATCACCGCCATATATTAAATCGTCGTCTCCGGGAACACGTATATTCTCAGCGTCGGTATTTTGTATATTGGCTATACCTTCATCAATTAAAGTAAATAATGCTGCATATATTTGTTCACCATCATCAAAAACAGGTTTTGTTATACCTTCAGTATTTGCTTCTGTATAGGGAATATCTGCCCATAAATCAACCATCATACTGAACAAATATGCTTTCAGTATTTTACCAATTCCGGCATATATAAGATTACCCGGTTCCCCGTCTATTTCTGTTTCTCCCATCCGGATTAATAACTTAAGATCTTCCGCAGGTCCTGCATACAAGTCTTCCCAGTAAGTGTCAACAGCATATGAGTAACCATTAATATTGTAATCATCATATTCAGGCTGCCTTGTTACCATTTGATGCGAATATACTGCACATGCATAGCCCAGTTTAGCGTATCCAATTGAGAAATCGTCTCCAATGTCATACATTATACCGGGGAGTAATTTATCGATATCAGGTTCTGTAGCGTCGTTAGGACTTCTGTTTATATCGAGAAAATCTTCACACCCTGCTAATAATACTATTGTTGCTAACAGAAAGATTTTTATTTTTTTCATAGCTGTAATATTTAATCGTTATAATTAGAAAGTAAACTTAAGATTAACACCGTATCTTTTGACCGAGGGTGCAATAGAATATTCTATACCTTGAGTATTATCAGATCCGTAACCGTTAACTTCAGGGTCGAAGTTTGTGTACTCAGGAATATTCGGAGCAAAGTACCATAGATTTCTACCTGTCAGGCTGATACTTATTGAACCAAAAGGTGTTTTACCTAAAAGTTTCCTTGGCAGCTCGTAACCTACTGCTATTTCGCGTAATCTGACTACTGTAGCATCATATACATTCCATTCACCGGCAGAATTAATAGCAAAAGATTCACCAAAGTAAAGGTCGTTCATACTAACCTGAGTTATATTGGGTATCTTATTACCATTGGCATCCAGAAGGGGTTCTTCAGTGTTCGGATCCCCGTAATATCCCGGAATCACAAAGCTATGCTCCCTGTCTTCAGTATCTTTGGTCACACCTCTACCCAGCAATAATACAATCGAATTACACAAAACGTCACCTCCCTGGGTATAATCAACAAGGGCACGTATTGAAAGTCCCCTGAATGAGAAAGTATTAATAACACCAAGTTTGAAATCGGGATTAGGATCTCCGTAAATTTGATTTTCCCTTTGTTCGATAAGTAGTCCGGTTCCCGGATTTATAAGCAGGTTACCTTCATCATCCCTTACATCAACTTCACCCAGGAACACACCATAAGGCTGACCAACCTGTGCAACAATACTCGGGTCTCCAAACAGACCGTATAATATTGTTCTTTCCACTTCACCTTCCTCAGGTTCTCCTTCAAATACATCAACAACTTCATTAACATTTTGTGTAAATGTTCCAAAAATGTTCCATGTAAAACCATTGGCCATTTTAACAGGTGTCAAATCAAGTCCGATTTCAACTCCCTTGTTTGTCATTTCCCCCACATTTGTCCACTGTGACCTAAATCCTGATGAAGCGGGTACACTAACAGAGTATATCATGTCTGTGGATTTATTTGAATAATAGGTAAAGTCTATTCCAATCCTGTTATTAATGAAGCCCAGATCGGTCCCAACTTCAAACTCTGTTTTAAACTCAGGATTAAGTTCAGGGTCATTACCTTCATCCGGTGTCGTCATGGCAGCTTGTCCAAGGAACGGAAAAGCAGCGTATTTATAAACAGATTTATCACCTGTAAATTCTGTAGCTTTGCTAATAAATGTAGTAGAAGTACTGTAAGGATCTGCATCCATACCAACCTTACCCCAGCTGACTCTTACTTTACCCAGGCTAATTATATTATTGTCCAGTTCAAGCAGTTCTGAAAACAGGAATGAAAGTGAAGCAGCCGGGTAAAAGTATGATCTTTTATCAACAGGTAATGTTGAAGACCAGTCGTTTCTTCCGGTTAAGTTCAAATATAAGTAATTTTTATAACCCACAGTCACATCTGCAAAGGCTCCAATTATTCTCCTGCGTTCATATGCACCGCCAAATGGAATTACGCTGTTTGTATTGTCAATATCGTAGATACCCGGAGACACTATTTCTATGCCTCTGACTGCCTGCTGGTCAGTTGTTCGCTGATTAACATTGTGACCTAAAATAGCTTTGAAATCAATACCTGAACCAAGTTGCCTGCTAAAGGTTAACAGGAAGTTTGATTCTATTTCCTGTTGCCATACATCATCATCTATAATGGCTCCCAGTCCCTGGTATCCCCTTGACAACCTGTCTATTACCTGTTGCCTTCTTTGAATAAAAGTATTTATTCCTATCTGATAGCTTGCGTTTAACCAGTCCGTTAGATTATAAGACAGGTTTGCTGAACCCACTATTCTGTCCATATTTGTAATAACCTTATTGTGTTCCCATGACCAGAGCGGATTATCAAATTGGCCTCTACCATTATGTTGTAGTGGTTCACCTGTGACAGGATGTGTATATCCAAGGCTGTAGTCCCATGCTCTGCCTAACCATAAGGCACGTGCAAATGAAGAGGCAGCATTGTCATCATCAGCCTGGTTGTTACCGAAAATACCACCTTGCTGCTTACTGGTTGTATAGCTGAAAGTACCACCAGCCCTGAACTTATTTGATAACATTGTGGTTCCGCCTAAACTAAGACCATACCTGTCAAAGCTGGAATGGGGAACATAACCGTCATTATTTAAGGTTGATGCAGTTAAATTAAAACCGGATTTTTCATCTCCTCCGGTAATATTTACCGCGTTTTCATAGACCATTCCTGTTTTAAAAAGACCTTCAACGTTATCAGGATCAGGGACCCACGGTACACTATCACCCAGTTCAGGAAAAGCTTCCAGCATTAAAGGCCATGTTTCAATGGAATCACGGGCATCAAACCTTGGACCCCAGGAACCATTAGCATTAGCGTATAAGAAATCAACCCCGTTTCCGTAAGTGTTTTGATATTCCGGTAAGTTTGCAATATTTTCCCAGTTAACTGAGCTTGATACCGTAACCTCAAGTCCTTTCCTGGAAGGAGCTATGTTCTTTGATTTGGTAGTAACAACAACTACTCCGTTTTTTGCCCTTGAACCGTATAAAGCAGCAGCTGCGGCTCCTTTTAGTACCGATACTGAAGCAATATCATTCGGATCAAGTGTTGAAATACTACTGCCATAAGCTCCTCCACCAGCGCTCTGATCTGTTGTATTATACTGGTCATTACTATAAGGGATACCATCAACAACAAACAGTGGCTGGTTATCACCCAGGAAAGATGAATTACCTCTTATGGTAATTCTGGAAGCTACACCAGGTGCACCACTGGTACTTCTGATGTCTACTCCCGGTATCTTGCCCTCGAGTGATTTTAATAAATCAGGTTCGGATTTCTGGAGGGTTTCGTCAGATGATATACTGGCTACCGAATATCCAAGAGACCTTTCTGCTCTTGAAATACCAATAGCCGTAACAACAACCTCTTCCAATCCAAGAACCTCTGTTTCTAAAATTACATCGATGACAGTCTGTCCTGCAACCTGTACTTCCTGCGTTCTCATCCCTACAGAACTAAACACAAGTGTTGCATCCGGAGGAACTGTCAGTGAATAATCACCGTTGATGTCGGTAGCCGTACCAGTAGATGTACCCTTAACAACCACAGAAACACCTGGCAGAGCTATGCCATCATCAGCACTGGTGATATTTCCAGAGATTTGTATGTCCTGGGCAAATATGACATTAAAGCCAACAAATACCAGGCATACAATTAAACTTCCAATTTTTTTCATAGATAATAATTTAAGGTTTTTAATAGGCTAACATTAATAATAAAAAATTACTGTCACAATGTTTGTTATACTATGAGGGCTCAAATCTATAAAAAAATCTTAAAAAATAAAATATAGTGATATGTTTTTAAGTATTTAATAATTAAGTTAATACAGTGTATAAATATGAAATTTAGACTAATAATTATACTAAAAGCTCGCTAATTAGTTATCAATATGACAGTTATAAAAGATAAAATAACAAATTTTTTGTGTTTTATAACACAAAAAGTTTTATTTATCAAATTTATTATTTAATTCGTCAAAACCACTATTTTGGCAAAAAAAACTAAAAATTCATTAAAAATCCAATTATTTTTTATCCGATTCAAAATATTTAACATCAATTATCCCTAAATTATTACTTTAGACTGAAATTTAAAAAGATATTGTAATGTTAAAGAAAGTTCCCAGCAC
>CAZFQS010000046.1:0-6076 GCA_964521285.1 uncultured Bacteroidales bacterium
GATAAACCCGGTCAGAACTACCGGGATTCCCGCTTTGACTGGACAGGTAAAATAATCCAGATTACTTTTGATAATAAATATACATTCTGCACCGAAGAGACCCTTGATCCTAAATTAGTTAACTTGAAAGGCAGAGGCCTTTATAATGAGTTTGGAATAAACGAGGCATTGGGTTACGAAGACTGCAAGGCAGGAGAAAAATTTTCGAAAATAGGAGTGGGATTGATTAAAAAAGACGATGAACAGCCCTATGATTTTTTTAAGAGTTATAAGGTTACCCCATTCAAGTCATTATACAAATCCGATAAACAATATGTGATATTCATTTCGTATCCAACCCTATGTAATGGATATGCAGTTGAACTAACAAAGAATATTTCTATAAATGATAATTCTTTTACAGTCTATTATAATCTGAAAAATACAGGGGAAAAACCCGTAAAAACAGATGAGTATTGCCATAACTTTCTGGCTATTAACCGGAGAATTATTAATGGCGAATATAAATTACATTTTCCTTTCAGTATAGAAAAGGAAAAGATCAAGGAAATAGTAGATCCTGATGATGTTTTACAATTTAATAATAACTATATAAGCTGGAAATCAGAACTTAAGGATCAGTTTTTTTTGAGTTCACTGGAAAGTGGTAAAAAGGTAAGAGCAACATGGTCGCTGGAAAATTCAGATTTAGGTGTTGGCATAAAAGAATCAGGGAATTTTATTCCTGAGAAAATAAATCTCTGGGGAAACATTCATGTCGTCAGTCCCGAAATTTTTGTTAAAATTGATCTGCCCCCCGGAAAATCGATGAGCTGGGTGAGAGAATACGAAGTTTATTATCTGTAAAAAGTTTTTAAGATGAATTTATTGCAAACAAAACAAATACTTTTTATTAAAGTATTGATAATCCCTTTTATTATATCTTTTCTTATATCCTGCAGCCAGGGGAATAAAGAAATTAATGATACTGAAAAGCGGGTTGAGGAATTATTATCGGAAATGACCCTTGAAGAGAAAGTAGGTCAGATGATTAACATCGGATTACCTGCTATACTTGAGGGTGACATATATTATGCGCCAAGGGATACTGCTGTTATTGACACGGCAAAACTTGCTGACTATATTGGCAAATATGGCGTGGGTTCGGTACATAACACTCCTGGTTATCCGCCGGACAAAGATGAATGGCACAGGCTCATAAAACAGATTCAGGACTATGCAGTTAACCGCACAAGGCTTGGCATACCTGTTATTTATGGAATAGACGGGGTACACGGTGCTAATTTCATTAACCGTTCAACAATGCTGCCCCATCAAATTGCCCTGGCTGCTTCCTGGAACACTGATCTGGCCCTACGGGCAGGGGAGATCACTGCTTATGAACTAAGAGCCGCTTCAATACCATGGAACTATGCACCTGTTGTTGATGTAGCTTCACAATCCCTGTGGGGAAGAATGTATGAAAGTTTTGGTGAGGATCCTTACCTAATATCTCAGATGTCAAATGCTTATGTTAAGGGCTCCCAGGGAAATGATATATCAGATACAACAAAAGTTACGGTCTGCTTAAAGCACTTCATCGGATATGGTGCCGGCATTAATGGCAAAGACAGGGCAAGTGCCCTTATTCCTGAAAATTACCTGCGCCAGTACTATTTACCGCCATTTACTGAAGCAATAAACTCGGGCGCATTAACTATAATGTTAAGCTCAAACTCTGTTAATGGAATACCCTGCCATATTAACAAGTATTATATGACAGATATTTTAAAGGAGGAAATGGACTTTCAGGGATTTGTGGTTTCGGATTTCAGCGATATAGATTTTCTGGTTGAGGCCCACCAGGTGGCTCATGATAAGAAGGAGGCAACAAAACAGGCAATACTGGCCGGACTGGATATGATTATGAATCCTTATAATGCTGATGTTTCGGATATTCTCATTCAGCTTGTAAATGAAGGTGAGATTCCGATGAGCAGGATCAATGATGCAGTGAGAAGGATACTTAGGATTAAAATAAAAACCGGATTATTTGAAAATCCATATAGCGATCCGGATTCATATCAAGATTTTGCTTCCCGTAAATTTATGGAAGATAATTATGAGGCAGCATCCGAATGTATTACACTGCTGAAAAATGAGAGTATCCTGCCCCTTCCCAAAGGTAGTAGAGTCCTTGTTACCGGGGTGGCATCAAACTCAATGAATTATCTTAACGGAGGCTGGTCAAGGACTTTTCAGGGTCAGGATAGCGCATTTAACGATCCGGCAAAGCTGACTATTCTTGAAGCATTAATAAATAAAATTGGAAGAGACAATGTAAAATTTATAAAGGGAACAGGTTACGAGAATGATATTAATACTAATGCAGCTGTAAGAGCAGCGATTAGTGCAGATTATATTATTGCCTGCCTCGGTGAGTTTCCGGCAGCAGAAAAACCAGCTGACATAGATGAGCTTCCCTTTCCCATGGCACAGCAAAATCTAGTCAGAGCACTGGCAGGGACAGGGAAACCGGTTATTCTTATTCTGGTTGAGGGACGCCCGAGAATCATCAGGGATATTGAACCTCTTGTGCAGGGTATAATACTGGCATACCTGCCCGGAGATGAAGGGGGCAGGGCCCTTAGCGATATTATTTTCGGAGATGTAAATCCAAGCGGAAAGCTGACCTTTACATACCCGAAATATACCGGCAATGCGCTGACATATTTGCATAAAAAAGCCGATATAAGAGACAGGACATGGGGATATAAAGGATTCTATCCTCAGTACGAATTTGGATACGGATTAAGTTATACATCATTTGAATACAGTAACCTGGAATTATCCACAGATACTTTATTTGCCGGAGACAGTTTAAATATCAGCATAGATGTGTCCAATACAGGAAAAGTTGCTGGTAAAGAGATTACTGAGCTTTATATTAAAGATATGGTCAGCTCAGTCTCCCCTGATGTAAAGAAACTTATCCGTTTTAAAAAGATTAACCTTGAACCCGGAGTAACAAAGACTGTTGAGTTTGTTATATCGGAGTCAGATTTGGCCTTTGTCAGTGCAGATAATAAGTGGATAACTGAAAAAGGATATTTTACCTTGTTTGCAGGGGGAGATCCCGGAAAACTCATGGAGAAAAATTTATTATTTTTAAAGTAAATTTTGAATTCTGGGTACCATTGAAATAACAGGCCAGCAAAAAAAGACTAATGCAAAAGAAACAAATATTTTCGGGCAAAAGCGAACTAAAACAAAATGAGTCAGCAGTTAAGGGCAACTATATTGAATTTGACGGGGAACAATATTACAGGATTGAGAACTACAACAATATGCCTCCATTTTTTATGAGCATTGTCAGTGACTCTGATCACTGGATGTTCATTTCAAGTAACGGGGCACTTTCAGCAGGAAGAAAAAATCCAGACAATGCCCTTTTCCCATACTACACCGATGATAAGATAACCGATTCCCCTGAGATTACAGGCAGTAAAACCATAATATTCATAAACAAAAACAACAGGACCTATTTATGGGAACCTTTCTCTGCCAAATTTGGAAACCAGTATGATATTAAAAGAAACCTATATAAGAATGTTTATAATAACAAATTAATTTTTGAAGAGGAGAATACAGATCTGGGAATCACTTTTTTATATGGCTGGTATAATTCCGACAAATACGGATTTATAAAGAAATCGAAAATAATCAACAATTCAGGCGAAGAAGTTGAAGCAGAAATTCTTGATGGCATACAAAATATTCTGCCTTACGGGATCACCCGCGTACTGCAAAATGAATACAGTACACTTGTTGATGCATATAAGAAAAACGAGTTATTATCAATCTCAGGCATAGGTATATATTACCTGAGTTCTATTCCTACCGATAAGGCTGAGCCAAGTGAGGGACTAAAGGCAAGCACCGTATGGTCAGCCGGATTTAAATCGGCAAAGCGGTTACTGTCTTCAAGCCAGCTGGATAATTTCAGGAAAGGTAAAGATATTACAGAGGAAACAGACATCAGGGCATTACGGGGGAGCTATTTTGTAAATACTACTTTTATATTGACCCCTGAGACTTCAAGGCAATGGTATATAGTTGCGGAGATTAACCAGGATATTAATGATATTAAAATACTGGAAGAGCTATTGAAAACTGAACGGGATACCGAGAATCTTTTACAGGAGCCATTGAGATCAGATCAGAATATTGAGCATCGCCTGGAAAAAGATATTAGAAAAGGTACGGAAAACCTGGTAAAAATTGTTGCAAATGCGGACGGATTGCAAATGACCGGTGATAAGCTGGTATCATCAAGGCATTTCTCAAACGTTCTGTTTAATGTTATGAGAGGTGGTATCTTTGATAATAATTACAGTATAGATAAAAAAGATTTTTTAAGATATATAAATGATATAAACAGGAAGTTAGCCAGGAATTGCGAATCTTTGTTAACCGGGCTTGATTCGACTTTCAATTACCGTGACTTGATTGCGAAAGCTGAAAATTCGGCGAATAGTGATTTGATTAAGAAAGCTGGAAACTCCGTGAACAGTGACTCAACCAAAAAAACTGAAAATTCCGGGAATAGTGACTCGATCAAAAATACTGAAAATTCGCTGAATACTGACCTGTTACGTATTTGTTACGAATATTTACCTCTGACTTTCAGCCGGCGGCATGGTGATCCCAGCCGCCCCTGGAATTTATTTTCCATAGAAACTAAAAATGAAGATGGTACAAAGTCATTATACTATCAGGGAAACTGGCGTGATATTTTTCAAAACTGGGAAGCTCTTGCTTTATCTTTCCCGGGTTTTGTCGAGAGTATGATTTGCAGGTTTGTGAATGCATCAACAGCAGATGGGTATAATCCTTACAGGATTACACGGGAAGGAATAGACTGGGAGGTAATTGATCCTTCTGATCCTTGGTCTAACATAGGTTACTGGG
Organism: uncultured Bacteroidales bacterium; assembly: GCA_964521285.1. Classification (GTDB taxonomy): domain Bacteria; phylum Bacteroidota; class Bacteroidia; order Bacteroidales; family UBA10428. The sequence goes on from CAZFQS010000046.1 coordinate 4,951, forward strand.
GAGATCACCAGGTTATTTATCTGATTAAACTTCTTGAAATTTCTGAAAAATATCATCCCGGAAAACTGGCAGACTTCCTTGAGAGGGATATGTTTGTTTATGCCAATGTACCATATCGTATAAAAGCGTATGACTCATTACTGAAAGATCCTCAAAACACCATCGATTTTGATGAAGATCTTAATGAATTAATTAACAAGAGAGTAAATGAAACAGGGGCCGATGGTAAATTATTATTGACAAAGAAGGGTGAAATTTATAAAGTTAACCTCACTGAGAAACTTCTTGTTTCCCTGCTGGCAAAATTAAGCAATTTTATTCCTGAAGCAGGCATCTGGATGAACACCCAGCGACCGGAATGGAACGACGCGAATAATGCACTGGTTGGTTCCGGAGTTTCCATGGTTACTCTTTATTACATGCGCCGCCTTGTAGCATATTGCCTTGATATGTTTGAACCACACAGATTAGATGATTTAATCCAAGGTGGATCAAGTACCATTTCGTTATCAGAGGAGATTGCAGGCTTATTGAATGATATTACAGCTGTATTCATTAATAATAAAAAATTACTTAACGGTAAAATATCCGATAAAGCAAGGAAAGATATCCTTGATCTCCTGGGAAAGGCAGGAAGCGATTACAGGGGAAAGATATACAGCAAAGGTTTCAGTGGAATGAAAAGGGATTTCCCGGCAGACGAATTACTGGTATTCTTCAAAATTACACTTGATTATATTAACCATTCCATAAAGGCAAATAAGCGGGATGATGGATTGTATCATGCATATAACCTGATGAAAGTTGAGAGTAATGGAGGTATAAGTATAAGGTATCTGTATGAGATGCTGGAAGGACAGGTTGCCATGCTTAGCTCCGGATTCTTAAATGCCAGTGAAGCAGCAGACCTGATTGATGCACTGCGAAAAAGTAGGATGTACCGCAAGGATCAAAACAGCTATACCTTGTATCCTGATCGTCAGCTTGCCAGGTTTACTGAAAAAAATAATATTCCTGCCGAACTGGCTAAGAAATCGGAGTTAATTAAAAAGCTTGTTGAGGATAATAACGAGAGTATTGTATTAAAAGATATAAACGGAAATCTGCATTTTAACGGGGTATTTCG
>CAZFQS010000046.1:6176-16950 GCA_964521285.1 uncultured Bacteroidales bacterium
AGAGTATTGTATTAAAAGATATAAACGGAAATCTGCATTTTAACGGGGTATTTCGCAATGCTGCAATGTTAAGGGACAGTATGGATAAACTTAAAACCAGTTATCAGGAACTTGTTGAGAAGGATTATCAATTGATACTTGACATATTTGAAAAAATCTTTGATCACCAGTCATTTACCGGGCGTTCAGGTACCTTTTACAAATATGAAGGTTTGGGATGTATTTACTGGCATATGATTTCAAAACTGTTGCTGGTGGTTGAAGAAAATTTTCATAAAGCATATTACTCAAAAGCCGGTAAAGAGACTTTAGGCAGGCTGGCAGGTCATTTTTATGATATTCAGGCAGGGATAGGAGTAAAGAAGACCCCGGCTTTGTACGGTGCATTTCCGACAGATCCCTACTCACATACTCCGTGTCATGCCGGGGCACAGCAGCCGGGTATGACAGGTCAGGTAAAGGAAGATATTATAACAAGGTTTGGTGAGCTGGGGGTAAGGGTTGAGGATGGTGAGATTTCATTCCATCCCTTATTGCTTAAAAAGGCAGAGTTCTTATCTGCTCCGCAGAAATTTGAATATTATAATGTCAGTGGTGAGTTAGAAGTAATTGAGTTGCCTAAGAAATCCCTGGCTTTTACTTTCTGCCAGGTTCCTGTGATTTATAAAATTTCAGAAAACAATAACATAAATATATTTTATTCTGACGGGAAGCAACATGAAATAAAAGGTTCCACCATTAACCGGGAGTTGAGCAGTCAGATATTTGAAAGGGATCCAGGCATAGAAAAGATTTTCGTGGAGGTTGATTTGTAATATAGATTTTTCACTACGATCCTTCACAAAGATTTATTCTCCAAATTTTTTGAAAGCCATGGAATTTTTATTGTAAAGGCTAAGGGCTACTTTTATAAAAATTTCAAAATAAGAGTTATCAAATTTAAAGCTTGAAAAACTTTAAGAAATACGGAAATGCTCCTTATAAAGTAGCAGTTGTTCATGGCGGGCCGGGAGCAGTTGGGAGTATGACCCCGGTAGCAACAGAGTTGTCTGCAGTTTCAGGTATCCTGGAGCCTTTACTGACATCTCAATCAGTAAATGGCCAGTTGCAGGAACTGGAGGTTATTTTAAAAGAGCAGGCAGATATTCCTGTTATCCTTACAGGTCATTCATGGGGCGCATGGCTTGTATATATTTTTGCTGCCCGCTATCCGGAAATGATAAAGAAAGTAATACTGGTGGGGAGCGGACCTTTTGAGGGAAAATATGCTTCAGAAATAACGAAAACCCGCTTAAACCGTTTAATTGAGGAAGAGAAAGTAAAATTATGCACCCTTCAGGACGCTTTAAATGATCCCGGTGTTAAAGATAAAGATGAGATTTTTAGGAACCTTGGAGAGTTGATATCTATGACAGATTCATTTAATCCCATACCTCATAAAAGCAAGGAATTAATGGCTCGTTATGATGTCTATCAAAGTGTGTGGGAGGAAGCAAGCGAACTCAGAAATAGCGGAAAGCTGCTCAGGTTCGGGAAACAAATTCGTTGTCCTTTAGTTGCAATACACGGGGATTACGATCCCCATCCTTATAAAGGAGTTGAAAAGCCTTTATCGCGGATTGTCAAAGACTTCAGGTTAGTTTTATTAAATAACTGCGGGCATGAACCCTGGCTTGAAAAGCTGGCAAGAGACAGGTTTTACGAAGTTTTAAGGGAAGAGATTTAACATCCAACATTTATATTTAAAATTCAACAATTATATTAAACTTTCAACATTCAATATTTAACATTAATCAGGATTTATATACAGTCATATTTTGCTTGACTAACAAATACTTATCATTATCTATATCTCTGTAACCCTGGTCATAACAAAGCTTATAAATGTTATTTTTCTTTGTCACATAGATATTTGTAGAATATTTAAAATTAAATCCTTTAGCAACCAGTGATTGTTTAGTAACAACAATATTATTAACAGGATTAAGTTCAGCCAAAATATTTCTGTTTTTTCTCAAAATACTATTAATATTTTTTATGTAATCTATTGATTGTCTGTTTTTGGTATTATGGTAATGGGTTCTGCAATATGAATCACAGAATTTCTTATCCTTTCTTCCGGTAAGTATTTTATTGCAGGTCAGGCAATACTTATTTGTATTCACACTAATTGATTTTATAAGAATTGATCATATAATAATTAATCGTATCCTTATAAGAATTAATATTATATGAAATGATTTTATATTATAAAAATATCTGTTTCAAATCATTTAGACGTTTATATATATTTAAAAAAAAATAAACGGTTAATAAACGCTTATAAACGGTTTAAATGGAATCATTTTTATATTTTTTAGTGTGTCAAAATTTGACAAAGTGGAAACAGTATTTATAAAAGAAGTTCAGCACAAGGGACAGCGGAGGATAAAATTAATGTTTAAATATAGCAGGGAGCTGATTGAGAAAATAAGGAAATTACCGGATTCCAAATGGAGTCAGACCATGAGGTGCTGGCATATATCTTATCGGGATGATTATTTAAAGTATTTAAAAGAGGCATTATACGGCCAGTGTAACATTGATATGTTTGAAAGGGAGGGGGTCAGTGACAAGAATGAGTCCGGGAGAATTGATAGTGAATTGAATCCAAGTGCAAACAGCAAGGACAAAAATTTCTTAAAAGCATATACTGATACAATGCTTTTAAAGCGTCTAAGTCCGTTGACTCAAAAGGTATATACTGAATTTTTCAGGCAATTTTTAGATCATTTCAGTGATACGGATATTGATGAGCATGATTATAAAAGCATTTACGGATATATAAAGGAAAGAGCGCAGACTCTGGGTTATACAAGGCGCAAGCAAATGATTGCGTCTGTAAAGTTTTATTATGAGCAGGTATTGAATAGAGACAGAATGTATTTTAATTTAGGTAAGCAGATAAAGCCTGTCATGGCTCATGTTCATATACCATTTTACAAGATTATAGAAATTCTTGAAAAGATAAAGTCACCGCCGGACAGGTTTTTATTATTTCTGGCATATCATCTAAACCTTACGCCCCTGGAGATATCAGCACTGAAGACAACAGAACATGGAAATTTATACAGACATCATCATGTTAAGAATAATCCTACATGCAGCGATTACCTTAAAAAGTTGATTTCGGAATTTTTAAAAGCAGCACAAAACGCCGAACATTTTTTTAAGGCAGGGAAGTTACCTTTAAATGGAGCACAGATCAGAGAAAAAGTATACGGATTACTTTCACATTACAAACTGACGGAAATTTATGTTTACCAGTTAAAAACAGCACTTGAGGGTACAAATTATTTCGAACAGACAAGAAGGAATTATTTAAGTGCGTTCATGTATTTTTTAAGGTCTTTTGATTACATGCATCCCACATTGATTGGGGACAGGGAAATAAAGGAGTTTCTTTTATTGTGTAGTCAGAAGAGCGAGGCATATCAGAATAATATGATCAGTGCCATCAGGGTTTTTTATAAGGCCGTTTATAACAGGGATATTTCAGGGCATTTTCTGGTAAGGCCACGCCCGGGAAAACATCTTCCCGATATTTTTGAAAAGGAAGAGCTTATTGCCCTATATCGTTGTCTGGAAAATAAAAAGCACAGGTTGTTGATCATGTTAATATATTCAGCAGGTTTAAGAAGGAGTGAAGTACAGGAACTAAAGATAAAAGATATAAACGTAAGATCGAACTTACTTTTTATACGTTCGGCAAAGGGTAAAAAAGACCGGGTAACAATTGTTCCTGTCGGGATAAAAGAATTGATGAATGAATATATCAGAGAATTCAAGCCAAAAGTATATTTGTTTGAAGGTGATAAGCCGGGTAAAAGATACAGTTTTTCGAGTATGAACAATATATTAAAAGCGGCCGCAAAAAAAGCGGGTATATATCGGAGGGTACACCTTCACATGTTAAGGCATTCATTTGCCACTCATTCGCTGGAGCATGGGATGGACATACGGTATGTTCAGGAATTACTGGGGCACGTTGATTTAAAGACGACACAGCGGTATACACACATTACCAGCATAGCCCTGCACAAGTTAAAAAGTCCATTTGATTATTTGGAAATAGACAAAAATAAATTTAAATTTGACTAAAGTTAAATGCAATATGAAAATAACCATATATATACAATCCATATATATTTTAGTTAAATTGGCTATTTACAAACCATAAACAAGCACGTTATAAAATAGTTATATATTTAATTATATATATTGACATGTTTGTGTGCAACCATTGCGTTAGGTATTTGAATGTACCTTGAGAATTTAAGAATCTTAGTAATCCTAAAAGTCTAAACCATTATTATAATAAACTATGAAATATTTACTAGCCCTTTTAATCTTTTTAAGCCTGAGTAATATAGTAACCTGTCAAAATCCACAGCAAGGAGAAGGTTTTGTAAATGTAGAAGGTGGTCGCATATGGTATAAGATAGTTGGTAATGGTGATGGTATACCTCTTTTAATTATACATGGAGGACCAGGCAGCAGAAGTTGTAATTTTATTCCTGGCTACTCACTATTGGGAGATGAAAGACCTATAATTTTTTATGACCAGCTTGGTTCTGGTAATTCTGATAGACCTTCTGACACAATACTTTGGCAACTTCCACGCTTTGTGGACGAAATTGAAAAATTACGCAATGCACTTGATTTAAAGGAACTTCATATTTTGGGACACTCGTGGGGTGCAGCTGTTTTAATTGAGTACATGCATACAAAGAAGCCAAAAGGAGTAAAATCAGTTATTTTCTCTGGACCTTATTTAAGTTCTCTCACTTGGATGAATGATGCAAAAATTCTTTTGTCTCAACTTCCCATTAATCTTCAGGATACCATAAACAAATATGAAATATTAAAAGAATTTAACTCAGCCTCATATCTTGCAGCAACAGATTCATTTTACAATCGATTTCTTTCAATAAAACAATGGCCCGAAGTTCCACCTTCTGAATGTGACAGTGTTTTAGGTTTTAATGAACAAGTTTATAATTATATGTGGGGTCCTACTGAATTTAATATATCAGGTACGCTGAAAAATTTTGATAGGACAAACGATTTGCATAAAATAAAACAACCAATACTTTTTATTGCAGGTTGTTTTGATGAAGTGAGACCTGAGACGATTTACAAATTTCAAAAATTAGCTAAAAATTCTAAAGTTGTCATAATTGAGAATTCCGGACATTATAACATTATTGACCAACCAGAACAGGTAACAAACGCAATTCGTAATTTTCTGTATTCTGTTGAATTAAAATAAAAAAATGGCAGCACACAACATCGTATATAATTCATTGCCTGTTAGTGCGTTTGCTAATGTTGTTGCTTTTGCATATCTTTCATGTAACCAGATAAGTTAGCGCTATGGCACAGGCAACGAATCATATACGTACCGTTTCTGTGCAACCCAAGACTAAATCTGACAACCAATATGTCGAATAGAAATAGCATTATTCTCAGATGTACTTTAAATGACAGCGTGGATTACTTTTTTAAAATTATCAAAAAACTTACATCTTTTCATTTAGGAATAGTCATACATATAAAATATTGGCAAATTATTATTTTAATATATGCAATTGACAATCTGTATAATATGGTTTAATTTTGATATTGTGCGGACTATGGTAATATATTAAATAACAGGCTTAGTACAACTTCTCAGTGCTTATGAATAAATAATAAGCAATTATTAAGGGTACTTACGAAAAATTAAGAAAAAATTGGGGGAACGAGTATGTGTTCTTTTTCAACTTTGACCAAGACATTAGTTCTATGGACTGTTACGATAATTTTACCGTTAACAAGTTCTGCACAGGACTTAGAATCCAAAATTAATGAGCCTATTAAAATCCAGCGCATTAAATCGCCGGTCGAACTTGACGGTTTAAGCAATGAACTTGCGTGGGAAGGAAAAGAATCATTCCAGATGCTTATGAGGACTCCGAATTTTGGTAATGAACCGTCAGAGAAAACAGAGATTTTAATGGGCTATGATGACGACTACATTTACATTGCCGGACGATTATATGATAGCGAGCCTTCAAAAATACAATCAACATCTTTTAAACGTGATGGCGGATGGAATTGGTCTACAGATCATTTGGGCGTCATTTTCGACACATTCAATGACAATGAAAATGCTGTGCTATTTGTTACTACACCAGTTGGAACTCGAACAGATTATAGTATAAAAAATGACGGGGAAGGTCCACCAGATCAGTATGCAAATCCCAGCTGGAACACATTCTGGGATGTAGCTGCCGTGAGTAGTGGTGATGGGTGGTTCGCAGAAATGAGAATTCCTTTCTCAAGTCTCAGGTTTGAAGAAAAAGATGGCCAAACGGTGATGGGTTTTATAGCTTATCGATTAATCCCCCGGAAATTTGAATCAAGTAATTTCCCTTTCATTCCGGAAAAGAAAAATTCCATTGCGCCCTCACAGGGACAGGAAATTATTTTTGAAGGTATTAAAAGACATAACCCAGTCTATATTACTCCTTATTTATTGGGGGGGGTGGGTCAATCAAACGTACTCAATGAATATGAAACAGCATATGGGATGCATAACAAGTTTGCCCGTGAAGCAGGTTTGGATGTCAAGTACGGAATTACTAACAACCTTACCTTGGATGTTACAATAAATCCTGATTTTGCACAGGTAGAGGCTGATGATCAAACGATAAACCTTACTCGATATTCCCTGTTTTTTCCTGAAAAAAGACTTTTTTTTCAGGAGCGCCAGGGAAACTTTGAATTCAGATTTGCAGATGATGATCGTCTCTTTTACAGCCGGCGCATCGGATTGCACGAAGGAAACCAGGTACGCATATATGGCGGGGCGAGGGTAGTGGGCAGAGCAGGTCGATGGGATATAGGATTTCTCAACATGCAGACTGAAAAGTTTGAGGATCTTCCATCAGAAAATCTCAATGTGGTACGACTGCGCAGGCAGATCATTAATCCATATTCTTATATTGGAGGTATGGTCACTTCCAGAATAGGAAACAGGGATAGCTGGAACACAACTTACGGGATTGATGGGATTTTTCGTTTATTTGGAGATGAATATTTAACCCTAAAATGGGCGCAGAGTTTTGAAGATGGTGTGAAAAACCAAATTGCTTCGTTTGAACCCTCTAAGATATATGTAAACTGGAATCGTCGAAGAAGTAAAGGACTTGGTTACAATCTTACTTACTCAAGGTCTGGCGATGATTTCAATCCTGGTATAGGATATCAACGGCGGGATAATTATACTCGTTTTGGTGACAGAGTGCAATATTCATGGTTTCCAGGTGAAACGTCCAGATTGCAAAACCACCAGGTTTTTATTGAGGGTTTTACATTTTTGCGTAATAATGATTGGGAAGTTGAGTCTTCTCAAATAGGTATTGGATGGCTCTTCAGTACTAAGTCAAACTCAACTGGTTCAATCGCTATCGAGCAATTCAAAGAAGATGTTACGGAATTATTTTCAATTTCAGATGATGCTAATGTTCCGATAGGAAAATATACGTTTTATGGTATTGGGCTTACATACAACCTGCTTCAGGGAAGTCCTTATACAATAGGAACAATAATTGACGCTGGTTCCTTTTATGATGGATGGCGTATTTCTATGAGTTTAACACCTGTCGCTAATATATCTGCTCATTTGCAATTAGAAGGGATGTATCAGATAAACCGAGTTGAATTCCCCGACAGAAATCAGCAATTTACAGGGCATATAGGGCGATTAAAAATATCGGCATTTTTGAATAACAAGCTTTCCCTGGTTTCATTAGCTCAATACAATAGTGCTATTGATAAAATCATCACTAACATCAGGTTCAGGTACAATCCACGGGAAGGCCATGACCTCTACATTGTGTATGATGAAGGACTTAATACATACAGGGATCGTGAAATTCCTGAACTACCTCTCTCCAGCATTCGGACAATTATGCTTAAATATAGTTATACCTTTATAATAGGAGGATGAGATTAGGAAGAAGGCTAATATTGGAATAAGATATACCTTTTAAGGATCAGCTCTTAATTATTGTAATATGGTATTTATTACTTAAGAAACAACACTGATATAAAGAAGCCAAATAAATAACTACTGATTCAGAACAATTTTTCTTTGAATGCAGAAATTTCGGAAAGGCTCTAAAACATAAATCTGTATCTTTTATCTTTATTGTCATACGGTTCTGTAAATTGTGTCGTCCTAATCAAGAAGTAGAAAAAAATCAGGGCAGCACATAACACGGTATATAGTTCATTGGGGAGTCGGTGATTTGCGAATGTTTTGTACTTTTATAAAGCTTTACTTGTAACTGGATAAGTATGTGCCTTGAAATCACCAACAAACCATATACCCAAACGTTCTGTGCCATTCCGCTAAAGCGGACTTTTATCCCTTCGTCCCGATATATCGGGACTCCCGGTCTAAAAGAAATGGCACAGAACGAGAGCGTAAACCAAATTGCTTATCTTTATGTATAAATTGATCCGCTTTAGCGGCACATCGAGTGAAACCGGCACAGAACACTGCGTGAAACGCAATTTGGTCCCACTTCTCGGGCTTTACTCCCGGTGCAAACAAGTTTGCACGGGATCGCCCTACGAAGCGGAACTGCGTTTACGCTCTCGTTTATAGGGCATTTTAGAAGACAGAAAAATGAATTATATAATTTGGATACTATATGTTGTTTTTCTATTTGCAATAATCGCTGCTGTAACATTTTTAGTGACTATTCCTATCTTTTACTTCATTAGGTATCTAAGAAAAAAAATTAACAAGTCTGACAATGGTTGGCTAACAGACAAAAAATTAAAGTACATCCTAGCTTCTATGATTATTCTATTTTCAGCATATTCTACATATATAGCATTCTATCCTAATGACAGTTTCTATAAAAATGAGTTTACTGACAACACAGATATTAAATTCCCAAAGAATGCAAAAATTATTGTTAAAGGTGCATCCTACCCTGATATTCATGGTGATTATTCTTCATCTGCTGTTTTTAAAGTAGACAAAGTAACTATTGAAAAATTAATTATAGGTATTAACGCAAATGATAACTTTAAAAGGGATACAATTTCCTTTAATTTTGGTAGTGAAATTAGAGACCAAACAATAGACTTTAATCCAAATAAATTTAACATGAACTATTATTGGAACTTGACAGAAAGTTACACTTACTATTTTAATGTTGCTTTCGATACGATAAATAATTTGGTAGCTTTTGACAGAGTATCATGGTGAAAAAAGTCAAACGCCCTATAACACGGTGTATACCGCATACCGCAGGTCTCTATTTGATAAGTTTTAAGAATTATATAACTTGTACTAAATTGATATAGTTATTAAACAATAAATAAGAGCGGCACGACGGCATACACGTGTCCGTTTGGCTGCAATAATGGTGCGACCGAAAATGAAGTAATTTTATAAAATAATCAAGTAATGAAACGATTGTTACTATTGACAATAATTATTTGTTGTTTTATTTCAAATTCATTCTCTCAATGTATTGATAATTCTTGTGAATGTGTGTACTCCCTAGCTATTAACGAAGATACCTTGTGGATTGGGACAAAAGTCGGATTATATAAATATGATATAATTACGGGTACGAAAATTTTATATAATACAGAAAATTCTCAGTTACCAAATAATTATGTATACGCTTTAAAATTAGGAACTGATAATTCACTCTGGATTGGAACTTATGGAGGAGGATTAGCAAATCTAAAAAACGGCGCATGGACAATATATAATAAAACAAATTCATCTATTGCATCAAATAATATCTTCGATGTTGAAATAGTACAAGATTCTATTCTTTGGTTAGCTTCTGACAAAGGAGTAATTACTTATAATTCTCAGGACTGGGGACTATATAATAAAGAAAATTCTTCATTAACATACGACCTTGTGTATTCCACAGCAAATGAAGGAGATTCAGTGATTTGGATTAGTGCTAACGGTGGTTTGTCTAAATATAATGGAACTTGGCATCAATACACACGTGAGAATTCGGGATTACCCCATAATATTGTTTACACGACAGAAATAATTGGACAGAGTAAGTATATAGGCACAATGGAAGGATTAGCAACCTTTAATGGTTATGTTTGGAACACTGAATTTTCTGAAAAAACTTTGGTTGTTAAATATGAGGCTTCTAACGGAAATATTTGGGCAGGGACTTCTTCTGGTTTAAAAAGAAGCATAGTTGATTGGGAAATTACATATAACACCAGCAATTCAATATTAACAAATAATTATATCCAAGACCTCGTTATTGACAAATATGGAAACAAATGGATTGCTACGTGGGGAGGTGGAGTGTATCGCTTTGATAATACTGATTTTCAGAAAATAGACATCTTAACATCTGTCGTTCAGTTAAAAAGTAATTCTAATATTAAAGTATCTCCTAATCCGACGTCCGAATTGTTGAATTTAGAATTTAGCAGTATGATAGAGGATGAAGTAAAAATAGACCTTGTAAATATTCAAGGAAATATTCTTAAGAGTGTTACTAAAGAGGTATGCAATAACGTAGTTTCGATTGATATGAGTAATTTTAAAAATGGAATCATGATTTTAAAAATATATCAAAATAGCAATATGATTATAGGGAAAATAATTAAGCAATAATTACTGCAGCCAATAACTAAGGCTTCGTGTGGCTGAAAGCCAAACATGAAGCCAATGTTGCAC
>CAZFQS010000047.1:0-14462 GCA_964521285.1 uncultured Bacteroidales bacterium
ATGTCATTGACGAAAACTTCAGCAAATTTGAATCTTTCCAAAAAAATCCGGTTAACAATAATGGTCTGACCGATAACGATGCAACAGGATTTACTGAAGATAGCAGGGGAAATGTCTGGATAGCAACAGATGGAGGAGGAATATGCAGATTTGAACCTGAAACCCGTAAGTTTAACAAGATTATTGTTAATACTGCAGGTCATAATTATCTTGTTAATAATGCTATAAAGGCCATTTTATATGATTCAAAGGAAAATATATGGATTGGTACCTGGGCCGGCGGGGTAGACCGTTTGAATAAAAACGGGGTGAAAATTAAAAACTATAATATAGAAAGTGAAGAGGGTGGTGGTAACAATAATATATTAAGTCTGTATGAAGATTCAAAAGGAAACATATGGGCAGGTACAGCAGGAAGCGGATTATTTAAATATAATACTGCCACAAATACATTTAATCAGGTAGACTGCAGCAACCAATCAGGAATACTTACGAAAGCAGCCTATGTCACTGCAATGCTTGAAGATTCTGAAGGTTCCTTTTGGATAGGTACGCTATATGGTATGGTAATTCTGAAGAGAAGTCCGGACCAGAAATTTTCATGTATCAATTTTTCCCGTGGAGATAATAACCCCGGTTTAAGTAGTAATGCGATTGAGGTTATTTTTGAGGACAGAGAGAAAAGATTATGGTTTGGTACCACGGATAACGGTTTGAATTTATTTAATAAACAGGACAGTACCTTCATTGTTTTCCAGAAAAAGGATGGTTTGCCAGGCAATTCTATTCTGGGAATATTGGAGGATGATGCAGGATTTTTATGGATCATGACCAATAAGGGAGTTTCCAGATTTAATTATGATTCACTGGATTTTACTAATTATACAAGGGAAGACGGGCTTAATTCCAACGAGTTTTATGCACGGTCCTGTTTACGAACAAAAAAAGGAGAGTTATATATAGGAGGAGAAAATGGTTTTAATGTATTCTATCCAAAAAATATTAAGAACAATAACTTCATTCCTCCTGTATACCTTTCAAATCTTAAAATAAACAATATTGCGGCAGAAATCGGAGCTGGAAACTCACCTCTTAAAAAGCATATTGGGGAGACAACTGAAATTACGCTGAGCTATAAACAATCTTCCTTTACAATAGAATTTGTTGCGCTGAATTATACGCGTTCTGCAAGAAATCAGTTTTCATATAAGCTGGAAGGATTTGACAGTGAGTGGAATGATGCAGGTAATAATAAAAATGCCAGTTATACCAATATTAAACCGGGCAAGTATGTCTTTATGGTAAAAGGTTCAAATAATGACGGTATATGGAATGATACACCCACTCGCTTACTGATAAATATTGAACCGCCATTTTGGAAAACCTGGTGGGCTATACTCATATATATTTTATTGATTTCTGTCTTAATTGCTGTTTCTCTGAAAATATGGAATGAAAGAATCAAAATAAGAAATCAGTTGAAACTGGAACAATTAGGCAGAGAAAAAGAACATGAATTAAATGAAAAGAACATTCAATTTTTTACGGACATCTCACATGAATTCCGCACGCCCCTGAGTCTAATAATAGCCCCTCTTGAGGGTCTTATCCTTTCAGCCCAATCCAGAATAAAAGAACAATTAGTTGTAATTTACCATAATGCACAACGGTTGCTTCATTTGACAAACAATCTGATGGATTTCAGAAAACTTGAAGAAGGAAGAACAAGTCTCAGGGTAAAATATGGAGAAATTGTCAGCTTTATCAGAGAAGTGTCATCATATTTCAATGTGAATTTCAAAAGACGGCATATTAATTTTACCATAAATACAAGCGATGCCGCAATTCAAGGGTGGTTTGATCCGGAAAAGCTGGAAACCATAATGCTTAATTTGCTATCAAATGCATCTAAGTACACCCCTGATGGCGGGAACATACAAGTTGTAGTAAATTCCCTGAAATCAAAGAATGTCAAAGAAAAATATAATATTTCGTCAGAAGAAATGCAACCGGCTTCCCGGTACATAGAAATTGGGATTATTGACGACGGTTCAGGAATCTCCTCTGAAGATCTTCCTTTCGTATTTGAGAAATTTTACCAGTCAGATTCTACCAGGAAGAAGAAAAATTCAGGAATGGGGATTGGTCTGGCACTAACAAAAGGATTAGTTGAATTGAATCATGGACGTATAAAAGCAAGAAGTAATCCAAACCATGAGACAAATTTTTCATTTGTTCTGCCTATCGACCATAGGTCCTTCCATGAAGATGAAATTGTCGATGAACCAACAAGCGTACTTAGCAGAACTATATTGAGTGAGCATGAAGAATCAAGTTTAAAAAAGCATGGGAAAGAACTGTCAGGTACAGACCAGGACGAAGAAAAAGCGGATGTTTTAGTTGTTGAAGATAATTACGAGCTCAGGACTTTTCTGGCCAGGGAACTGGGCGAAAAGTATGCTATCGTTCAGTCAGATAACGGGAAATCCGGAATTGAACTTGCCTTTAATGTAATACCTGATTTAATTGTCAGTGATATTTTAATGCCGCAATGCAGTGGGATAGAATTATGTAATGTGCTTAAAGCAGATATCAGAACCTGTCACATTCCAATCATATTGCTAACTGCCAAAACTACCATTAGTGACCAGATTGAGGGAGTTGAAGTCGGAGCTGATGCCTATATCACTAAACCCTTTAACATGCAATTCCTGGTGGCAAAGATTAATCAGCTAATCCAATCCAGAAGAAAATTATATGCCCATTTCAGTCAGGATGTCTACATTATACCAAATAAAATGGCTGATAACGAACTGGATCAGATGTTTTTACAGAAGACTATCGATTATATTGTCATGAATATTAATGATAATACGCTTAATGTAGAAGGATTGGCAGTTGAAATGAACCTGAGCCGAAGTAATGTTTACAGGAAAATAAAGGCGCTTACGGGTATGACGATTATTGAATTTATCAGGATTATCCGCCTGAAGCATGCAATAAAGCTTATGGAAGCTAAAAAGTATACACTGGCTGAGATTGCTTATCAAACGGGTTTCACTTCACCTTCTTACTTTACAAAAAGTTTTAAAGATCAGTATGGTAAGCCTCCCTCTGAATATCTATCCTGATTAACTTCGAGATAACATGAATTATGACTGATGAAATAATTTTTTTATTTTACAAATAAGAAAACAAAAGACTTTATTTGGAGCATAAACCAAATTATATTGATAAACGAAAAAGGAACCACAAAATAAAACATTATGAAAATAATAATTAAGGTTACATTATTTATCGGAATATTTATATTACTGATATCCGGATGTCACAAAGAAGGACATAGGGCAGAATTAAAGCAAACTCAAAAATCATCTCAGATTCCTTATTTGAAGAAACAGGGTAAAACAACACAATTAATCGTTGACGAAAGGCCATTTCTGGTTCTAGGCGGAGAACTGGGTAATTCGTCTTTCACCAGCCTGGAATATATGGAGCCAATATGGTCCAAATTAAATAAGATGAATCTGAATACAGTTTTAGCTCCTGTCTATTGGGAACTGATTGAACCGGTTGAAGGAACATTTGATTTTAAATTGCTTGATCAACTGATTTATGAAGCCCGCAACCATGATTTAAGACTTGTCTTTCTGTGGTTTGCCTCCTGGAAAAACAGTACGTCAAGCCATGCTCCATCCTGGGTTAAAAAAAATCAGGAAAGATTTCCAAGGATAAAAGATGACAAAGGTAATAGTCACGAGATATTAACTCCTTTTAGTAATAACAATTTGCAGGCAGATTTAAATGCATTTAAGGCATTAATGAAGCATATAAAGGAAATTGATAGCAGGGAACACACCATAATAATGATTCAACCTGAAAATGAGATTGGAATGCTACCTTCAGCAAGGGATTATCACCCATTGGCCAATAAAAAATTTCAGGAAAATGTACCGCAGGAATTTATACAATATTTAAAAAATAATAAGGATAATTTAGTACCTGAGTTTAAGGAAATATGGGCAGAAAATGGATATAAAGAATCAGGAACCTGGGAGGAAATTTTCGGGAAAGGTTTGCATACTGATGAAATCTTTATGGCCTGGTACTATGCAAAATTTGCCGATACAATTATAGAGGCAGGCAAAGAAATTTATCCTTTGCCAATGTTTGTGAATGCAGCTTTAATTAGACCTGGACGAAAACCCGGGTCAGGTTATCCAAGCGCTGGGCCCTTGCCTCATTTAATGGATGTATGGAAAGCAGGAGGGCCAACTATTGATTTTTTATCACCCGATCTTTATTTCCCTAATTTAAAGCACTGGTGTGATCTGTATACACGACAGGAAAATCCTTTATTCATTCCCGAACATCGTTTTGATAATACTGTTGCAGCCAAAGCAGCATATGCTATCGGACATTATGAGGGCATTGGATTTTCCCCTTTTTCTATAGAAAATGCAAACGATCCGGAAAACGAACCATTAGGAAGAATCTACAATATAATAAGTCAGCTGACACCTATCATAACAGACCATCATGGTAAGGATAAAATTGAAGGAGTCCTTTTTGACAAAGAAAATCAGGAAAGCGTTTTCCAACTGGGAAATTACGAATTTACCTTACGGCACAGCTATGCTTTAGGATATGAGGCTAATTCCGGAAATGATACCTGGGATATGGCAGGCGCCATAATCGTTCAAACTGACGAAAACGACTTTTTTGTTGCAGGGTCCGGGATTGTAGCAACATTCAAAAATTTAAGTAATCCCATGCTAAATGTCGGAATATTGAAAACCGATGAAGGAAGGTTCGAAGATGGACACTGGAAAGTCATAAGACATCTGAATGGAGACCAGACACACCAGGGAAGACATATAAGGATATTTTTAAATGATTATTCTATTCTTAGATTTGAACTGTATAATTACGAATAGCTATATCATATAATTTAGACCAATACTATTTTCATATATCTCGGTTAATAAGCAAAACTCGCATCAAATTTCAAAGTTATTGGCTGAAATTTTATATACATATATTTTAAGCGTAAATAACTTTATTGATATAAACTTATAAACCTATAAACCTATTATTCATTTATGAAATTTTTAAACAGGATCCAAAAGTGCACAGCCACAATCTGGCTGTTGTTCTTTCTAATTATAGCCAATAGTAATTTTATTAGTGTGTCAGGAGCACCCGGACAACAAGATGAAATACCAATTAGTGGTTTAGTAGCAGATGCTAACTCAAATGAACCGCTACCTGGTGTTTCTATTATAGTGAAAGGTACTTCTGTTGGAACTGTTACTGATATGAATGGTAAGTATTCCATTAATGTTCCGTATGGTGCATCACTTCAATTTAGTTGCATTGGTTATTTGAAAGAAGAGTTCACTATTAGAGATGAAACTGAATTATCAGTTAAGCTTGTTCCCGATATCATTGGACTCGAAGAGATTGTTGTTGTGGGCTACGGGATTCAGAAGAAGAGTGATGTTACAGGATCAATTGCATCGGTGAGCAGTGAAAAAATAACCGAAGTACCTGTATCGGGAATTGATCATGCTTTGCAGGGTCGTGCATCCGGGGTAAATATTATTACCAAATCCGGCCGGCCAGGTGAAGATGCAACAATCCAAATTCGTGGTATTACATCCATAAATGCAGGATCACCGCTCTTAATTGTTGATGATATTCCAGGTGGTAGTTTAGCCGGCATAAACGCGAACGACATCGAATCCATAGAAATTTTGAAAGATGCTTCCTCTGCTGCAATTTACGGGGTTTCGGGGGGTAACGGGGTCATTATCGTTACAACTAAAAAAGGACAACAAGGAAAATTAAAAACTAATTTTAATTTTTATACAGGCATTGAAAATAGCACCCGTAAACTCGACCTTATGAATTCACAGCAGTTAATGCAGTGGTTCGAAGAGACACAATGGGAGGGATCAAGTCCGAGAAACAGAGATACTATTGCCACTACGGGACGTATTGATACACTTCCTACTTACGACTGGCAAGGTTTTGTTTTTGAGCCATCCCATACACAGAATTATGATCTGACTATGAGCGGAGGTTCGGAAAATTCAACATTTCTAATAAGTGCAAATTATTTTAAACAGGACGGGATAATACGTAACAGCGATTATCAGCGGTACACACTCAGAATAAAATCAGATCACAAGCTATTAAAGCGAATTAAATTCAGTCAGAACAGTTATTATGTAAATACAAACACTGACGGATTCGACTGGCAGTTCCATGAATATTACAATAGTCCGATAATACCTGCATTGCTGATGCCGCCGATGGTCCCGGATTATAATGAGGATGGTACCTGGGCCAATTCCGATTTATCCGGGAATAGTAATCCGTTGGCTATGATGGATATGATTAACCGAAAAGCAAAAACGAACGATATAAGTACAAACATAAGTGTGGATATAGAAATTCTGAAAGGTTTAATATTTAAAAGCCGGTTTTTCGGAAACATGGGATTCGACGATACGAAAGAGTTTCAGGATGTGTATTATAACACTACAACCGACAGAAGGGATAAAAACAAACTTCTGGGCAGGATTGACCGGTCACTGGATTATACTGCCCAGCAACTGTTAAGCTATAATTTTAGCCTTTTAAATAATCATAATATTACATTACTGGCCGGGATGGAATATAGTCGCAACAGGAGTTATTATATCTCCGGTGAAAGAGATTCTCTTCCGAGCCCCTTGCCTGCAATGCAGTTTTTTTCTACTTCGTATGACAGGGAAGCA
Organism: uncultured Bacteroidales bacterium; assembly: GCA_964521285.1. Classification (GTDB taxonomy): domain Bacteria; phylum Bacteroidota; class Bacteroidia; order Bacteroidales; family UBA10428. The sequence continues at coordinate 6,786 of CAZFQS010000047.1, forward strand.
CCATCACAAATTATCCAGGGAGGTGGAGAAGAAGGACGTAAATTATCTTATTTCACAAGGTTAAATTATGATTATAAAGGAAAATGGCTGTTAACCGCAAATTTAAGGCGTGACGGAGTGCATAATTTACATCCCAGACAGAGGATAGGGTATTTTCCCTCAATTTCAGGTGGCTGGAAATTTTCTGAAGAAGAATTTATGCAATCACAGGGACTTATTAGTTTTGGTAAAATAAGGATTGGTTACGGTGAAATGGGGGCATTCCCCCGGACGGATTATCCATATTTAAGTTTAGTCCGTACACCCAGTACTTTAGGTTATTCTTTCGACAATTCCGATGTTTCTTCTGTAGGCGCTGCTGTCATTCAGATTGAGAACCCTGATATTAAATGGGAGACTGTACGCATGACAAATGTGGGTATTGACCTTGCCTTTTTTCAAAATCGTCTAAGTGTGAGCGCCGAATATTATAACAAGGTAAATGAAGATATGATTATGGATATGGAAACTCCTTATATCACTGGAACTTACTCTATGGGAGCTGATTTTGACGGTTCTACCACCTATCCTGAAGTGAATGTTGGAAGTATCCGGAATTCAGGCTTTGAATTTAACCTGGGTTATAAGAAAATGGTGGGTAATTTAAAAGGTTCATTTGATTTAAATTTCTCTACCCTGAAAAATAAAGTTCTGGATTTAGCTGCCGATTCACTTACAAGAGGTAGTATTCATTGGCTTAACCCTATAAACCTTACACGCATAGGCGGATCAGTTTCTGAATTCTGGGGGTGGGAGACAGATGGCATTTTTACAGAATCGGATCCTTTCATCATTGTGAACGATAGAAAAATAATTACCAATCAAGCCTTCCGGATTACCGATCAAGGCGATACCGTTTATGCACAGAGGGATGCACGACCTGGTGATGCAAGGTTTAAAGATGTAAACGGCGATGGAAGGGTGCTTACGGATCAAGACAAGGTTTCATTGGGGAGTCCTCTCCCAAAATTTATATTCGGCTTTTCAATTAACCTAGAATATAAAAATTTTGACTTCTCAGCTTTCTTTAACGGAGCCTATGGAAATAAAATATTAAATGGTATAAAACAATACCTTTACTATCGTCAGGATTTTACCAATCACGCGGCCGACTTTGCTAACAGGTACGTTGAGAACGATATTTATAAATATGATCCTGTTACAGGAGAAAGATTTATTGCGGTTCCGGCTAACCATAATACAACTGTATTCCGTGATGATTCCAAAAATTATTCCAGGCCAACAGATTTTTATGTGGAAGACGGTTCGTATCTGAGGCTGAAAATTTTAAATCTTGGATATACAATTCCGGCTGCTTTAACTAGTAAAATAAATATACAAAAATTTAGAGTATATGTAGGCATAAAAAACCTGTTTACAATAACTAAATACCAGGGGTATAATCCCGAAGCAGGTTATACAAGCGAAGATCAGAATCTAGATATGGGAATTGATATCGGGGTTTACCCGGTTACCCGTATGTATTTAATTGGTGTAAACTTGAATTTTTAATTCCCTCATTAATCTATAAGAAAATGAAATATTCAATTATAAAAAAAATCACAGGTATTGTATTACTTGGTTTTATTTTTGATTCATGCAGCGATGATATTCTTGATTTTCAACCAATAGCTGCTGAGAATAGTTCCTCATTTTACCTTACTATGAGCCAGGCCGAGCAGGCTGTTACTGCTGCTTATTCCACATTAGCTCATATTGCCAATTGGGACAGGGATGTAGTAATGATCTTTGGCGATGTGCCTTCAGATGACTGCGAATCAGGCGGTGATTTTGAAAATGAAGTTCCTAATTTTGAAGAATTTAACCGTATGACACATTTACCCTCAAATAATTCTCTAAGAGATGTTTACGGTGTGTTATTCAGGGGCGTATACTTTTCAAACCTAGCAATGGAGAAAATATCCAATGTTGTTAATACCGATCCTAATGCAGATGCCGGATTAATTGAAAAAAGATTGGGGGAATTAAAATTTTTGAGGGCTCTGAATTATCTTTATCTTACTCATATATACGGAGAAGTACCTTTTGTAGACCATGTTCTTGGAGCGGAAGAATATAATCAGCCAAGGTCAGCTTTCCGTGCTCTTTTTGATCTGATAGAGAGTGATCTTAAGTCTGCTATTTCAGTGCTTCCTGAAAGGTGGCCATCTGTCAGTATTGATGAAACAAGAAAGCTTAGACTAGGAGCTGACGTTGGAAGGGCTACTAAGGGAGCTGCAAAAGCTTTACTTGCAAGAATGTATTTATTTGAATCATCTTATGCAAGAAATTATCCGGGCGATTCAAGATTTGAGGGTTTAAGGGAAAGATGGGATGAGGCGCTGGATTATAGCGAACAGGTTATTAATTCCGGAGAATACAATTTAGTGGGTATTGAGGGTGATACGTTTAATACCTGGTGGGGTCCAAATACAAATGGCTATCGGTATATTTTTACGGTAGAGGGAGATAACTGCCTGGAATCGATATTTGAAATTCAATATATTCAGGATCTACTGGGATATGGTTATACCAGGGCAGGTTCGCTAGTTCAGTGGACATCAGCCAGGTGGTGCCTGAAAGGAACGGAACCATCACGTACACCTTACTGGGGATTGGGTTGGCCGACCGAAAGTCTGGCAAGCTCCTTTGAAACAGGGGATCCCAGGTTTAAAGTTGCAATCGCAACTGAAGGCGATTCCATTGAAGTTTCTGAAGGAGAGCGTTACCCGATATATTTTGATAATTATCATTGTCCAACTGGATATTATCAAAGAAAATATGAATTGGCAGGCAGTCAATTTCAGGACTTACTCAGGGGATGGCATAACTCACCATACAATATCAAACTTATACGTCTTGGCGAAGTATACCTTAATGCAGCCGAAGCGGCCTTCATGTTAAATGATAATGCAAAAGCACTAAATTATATAAATACAGTTCGTACACGTGCCCGAAATTGCGGAAATACCGGTGTACCAACTGATCTAACGGGAAATGTTACATTCGAGCAGCTTGTCAACGAGCGCAGAGTGGAACTTTCATGCGAGGGGCACCGTTTCTTTGACCTCGTACGCTGGAATCTTGCTAAACAATATATTGACGGATCTACAACAGCCGGGGGTTTCCCTATAGTATTTGAATCGCCGAAAAATGACTTCATGCCTTTACCGGCTAATGAAGTATCGCTTAGTGGCGGGGTTTTAAAGCAATATTCAGGTTGGTAGTTGGTGGATAATATATATGAATAACTTGAGAACATATCACCTGATTTTAACAGCATTTTTTTTTGGAATTAAAATTTTATTAGATACAGCGATTGCGCAATCACCGTCATTTGAAACATACACAAATCCTGTAATTCCGGGCGACCATCCCGATGCCACCTTAACCCGTATTGGGAATGATTTTTATACAACCGGTTCGTCTTTTAATGTAACACCGGTAATCTACCATTCAACCGATCTGGTTCACTGGAAAGCAATTTCCCAGCCGGTGAAAGCATCCTGGTCAAATTACGGTGACAAACCCGGAGGGGGGTGTTGGGGAGGCCAAATGGTTCATTACAATAATAAATATTGGCATTTCTTTTCACGTGCTAATACCATGTATTTTGTAACAGCAGACGATCCGGCAGGCCCGTGGTCAGAACCTGTAAGAGTGAATAATCCTTCGAGTCTGCCATATGGTTTAGGATATGATAATTCTATTTTTATTGATGATGATGGGAAGTGGTACCTGGTAGTTAAAAACGGGAGGCCAAACAATGGCATTGTTGAACTGGGAAATGACGGACAACCTACGGGTGTAGTATATAATCTCGACTGGTTAAATCCGGCACCTTACCATCCATATAGCTGGGCAGAGGGTCCGGTTATGTGGAAATATAAAGGTTATTACTATTATTCATTTGCACGGGATCTCTCCGGAGGTCAGAAAGTTATGAGAACCCGGGCGATTAATGCTGATCAGGCTTCATGGGAAATGCTGGGAGATTTTTTCAATGAAAGCGATCCTCTGAAACCGGGTTCACTTTTTACAGGTCCCAACCATGCCTCACCAGTTATTATGCTTGATGATAGTACTCACTGGATTATTCATCCTCTTTATGCAAAGGGTGAATGGAAAGGACAGGGAAGACAAGGATTGTTTAATCAGGTTATCTACAATGCGAACAATAAACCCACGGCACATTATCCTGTCAACAGACACTTTATCGCTCCCACACTGCCAAGCAGCGGCATTCCGTGGATGGTCCCCAAATCGGATTTCTTTAACAGTGAAAAATTGAATCCCGAATGGTCTTTGCTTGGCTATACTCCGGACGACAAGTACTCTCTTACTAACCGTCCCAGCTGGTTGCGCCTCTCACCAAAAAGCAATAAAATGAATACAGTTACCAAGAATGATGGCGAACATAATTATTCACTGATCACCCGTCTGGAATTCGATCCAGAATCAACATCTGATGAAGCCGGGTTAATCATATTGCGGGGAGATGAAAAGAAGTTTGTAAAACTTGCAAGTAGAAAAGATAAAGCTGGCAATAAAGTCATAAGATTTAGTTTCGCTGCAAAAAAATATGAAGCAGAAAATAAAATTGGCAATACATTGTGGCTGAAAATTATAAGGGTTAACCATATTATAAATGGATTTTATAGCAGTAATGGTACTGACTGGATACAGGTAGGAAAAAGCTTTGATGTGTCGGAAATTGATTCCTATTCAGATTTTTTTTCCTTTACCGGTACAAGGCAGGGTCTCTTTGTTCAGGGTAGTAATGATGCTTTCTTTGATTTTTACATATACCGTGATGCATATTCACCAATTTTGGCAGAATGCCCTGCGAACCAATATAGAACTGCAAGAACTACTTTATCGCAGAGAATTTATTTATTAGACAGTATCCATAACAATGACTGGGCATTATATGCAGGTGTGGAATTTGGCAACAGCGAATATTTAAAAGCTCCGAAAGCTATTGAGATAACTGCCTCAAGCGCCGGTAACGGAGGCATAGTTGAAGTCTGGCTCGATTCTATAAATACAGGCACAAAAGTTGCCGAATATGAAATTTCAAATACCGGAGACTGGAATAAATTTGAAACTTTCACTGCACCGGTTGCTATTGTCCAGGGCAGACACGATATATATCTTAGATTTAAAGGTGCTGATGCAGGACGGCTTTTTAAATTAAAATGGATATCTTTTTTATATGATCCCGGTAATATTACAAATTCTTCGGGTATTGGCCTTATACCATTTACTGGTATACCAGTTGATAAACTTAATAATGATAAAATTTATAAAAAGACAAATTGACTAACCTAAAATCGAAACTTATGATTGGGATTAATGACCCGTGAGCACATTAGTATTTAATGTAATGTGCAGATAATTTAATGCAGAAGAATTCATTAAGAAATATTCTGTGTAAGCTTGTTTCTTTTTTTTTCACTATTTTTATTAATAATCTAGAGTAAATTAAAACAGTTTAATTGGAATATATGATGGAGAAAAAAATCAAAAAACAGTATCCAACTATTTCCTTACTATATAATATAAGAAGGAAATCGTGGCTGACAGGATTTTTGTTCTTATTAATAGCTCTATGTAGTTCATCAGTGTTTGCAAAGACTGATCATACTGTCAGAGGAGTAATATTTGATGAGACACAAAATCCAATCATTGGGGCTGCAGAAGTACTTAAAGAGTATTATTCTTTGGGTACTATTACCAATGCAAACGGTGAATTCTCTTTAAGCATTCCCGATGGCAAACAAGTTGTTATAATCCCAGAGGCTAATGTTCAGCAGGTAGTAGTATCAGGTAAAGTAACCGATTCAGAAGGGAAAGCGCTTCCAGGTGTGAACATTATTGAAAAGGAGACGATGAACGGTACCACTACTGATCAGGATGGCAAATATTCGATCACTGTTTCATCTTCTGAATCGGTACTGGTATTTTCTTATGTCGGATACCTTACTGAAGAAATGCAGGCAGGCAATCAACCGGCATTGAATATGATACTTATTGAAAGCCTCGAAGAACTGAGTGAAGTTGTTGTAGTAGGTTACGGAAAACAACAAAAAGAGAGTGTAGTAGGTGCTATATCGCAAACAAGCGGTGAAGTGCTGGAAAGAACAGGAGGTGTGTCTAATATAGGCGCAGCTTTAACCGGGAATATTCCGGGTTTGATTACCTTACAAGGTACGGGGGAACCCGGTGACGAGGATCCCATTATATATATCAGGGGTCAGGGCACATGGAACTTTAGTAACCCTCTTGTTTTAGTCGATGGGATTGAGCGTTCAATGAACGAGATTGACTTTAAATCCGTGGAAAGCATATCGGTATTGAAAGATGCATCGGCAACCGCTGTTTTCGGGGTTAAAGGTGCAAACGGTGTTATACTTATTACCACCAAGCGCGGAGCTGAAGGTAAAGCAAGCATAAGGGTATCCTCAGACATGACCATGAAAATACCTTCAAAGATACCCGGAAAGTATGACGCGTATGACGCGCTTAAAGTACGAAATAAAGCCATAGAGCGGGAGGTTAACATAACCCCTGCTCTATTTCAGGCATACACCCCGATCCCAGAGCTGGACAAATACCGTAATCCTGCAGACCTGGAAGAGGCTGAAAGATATCCCAACATCGACTGGCAGGAAGAGACGTTCAAGGATTATGCTATGTCATTCAGTAATAATATAAGCATTTCCGGCGGATCATCATTTGTTAGATATTTTACATCAATGGATTATCTGCACGAAGGAGACCTTATGAATGTCCGTGATAACGGAGAGGGATATACAGCGGGATATGGATATGACAGGTTGAATTTTCGAAGTAATCTCGACTTTAATATAACCAATACTACAACCCTCTCAACAAATCTTTCAGGTTATCATGCCCTGAAAAAGGAAACCTGGTCAGGATTTGAATATAGGATGTGGCAAGCCGCCTATTCGAATCCACCGGATGCTTTCCCGCCCCAGTACAGCGATGGAACCTGGGGATTTTGGCCTGCAAATGAAGTTGATGTAATGAATTCTGTTAGAGTTGTATCAAGCCGGGGGATAAGAAATCTTAAGTCTTCTATTATAAATACAGACTTTACAATTACACAAGACCTGAGTATGATTTTGAAAGGGCTGAATGTAAAAGGTACTTTCTCCATGGACAATACTTTTTTATCTGATGGGGGTGTTTGGCCTGGTTGGGGCTCACTTATTGAGAAGTGGATTTCCCCTGAGGGGGACGTAACTTATAATCAAATTTATAATACCAATAACAAGTATGATTATATTGTTGAGGAATGGTCGGTGCGTAGTGATTCAATGCAAAACGATTCAACAGTAAGAAAGACTTTCTACCAGTTTCAGGTTAACTATACGACCAAAATAAACAGGCATAGCATAACTGCAATGGGGCTTTTTAGCCGCGACAAAAAGGTAAGAGGCAGCATATTCCCACTTTATCGCGAAGACTGGGTTTTCAGGACAACCTATAATTATGATGAAAGATATTTTGTTGAATTTAACGGGGCATACAATGGCTCTGAAAAATTTGGCCCGGGTTACCGGTTTGATTTCTTCCCTTCTGCAGCGCTTGGATGGATGTTGAGTAATGAAA
>CAZFQS010000048.1:0-13932 GCA_964521285.1 uncultured Bacteroidales bacterium
TCGTGTTATGATCAGGCTTTAAATTGTTCAGTAGCCACATAACCTCTATGTTTCGATTACATTCTTTCTCTAAATCACGTGAGGAACGAACCTTGTTCAGGTAGCCATAAATGTACAACTTAAGCAGGTCGGCAGGGTGATAGGCAGGCCTGCCATTTTCTACAAACCTTACCTTAAATCCATAATCCTTTAAAGCTAAACTATTTACAAACACATCGATCAGGCGTACTTCATTATCCCGGTTAATGGAGTCTTCAAGGGTAACAGGAAAAAGGTAAGTCTGAGTTCTGTTTTGACCTTGTATATACTTCATGCTATAAGTTACAAATAACTACAATCCTGGTGAAAAATAAATATAATCAGTTATGAATAAAAAACAAAGGTTTTTAGACAGTCTGACGTTATATGCATATCACTAATATAGCTTTAAATCAGTTAAATATTCTCCTTGATTACTTGACATTTGAATAAAATTAATTTACATTTGTTAATTAATAGCCTGATATATAAATATATACCTTCATTAAAAACCAAAGCAATGAAAAAAATTTTGTATGCTTTAATTCTGCCAGTTATGATAATAACTGCCTGCAAACCGACCCCTAAACCTGCACCTGTTGATATTGATGCTGAAAAAGCTGCTGTTTCTGCTTTATTTGACAAATTTAACGCGGCATTTAGTGCAAATGATGCTGCAGCCTTGGCAACATTCTTAACTGAAGATGCATTAAGTTGCGGAACTGACCCATCAGAATTTTGGAATAAGCAACAAATCACAGAATTATGGACACAAGTCCTTGCAGATTCTACTCCTGAAATTAATTATATTAGTAAACGAGTGGTAAAAGTTGCCGCTGATGGTAATTCAGCAACGGTAGTGGAACAGTATATGCTGCCCAGTATAACTCCAAAAATACCTTGGCGCAACGTATATCATTTGGTAAAAACAAATAATAATTGGATGATTGATTTCTTTAGTTGTAGTCTTATTCCTAAAAATGAGGATATACCAAAACTTAATGAGGCAGTAGAGTAATATTCATTTTTTGTTTTAAATTCTTTGGATTTCTTTTTTGAATCGGAATGCCCCAGGATTTAGCATTTTGGGGCATTTTAGTTTTATAGTACTAATATACAAATAATTAAACCTCATATTACCGCATCAAATTTCATCAGATGTTGCTATAAGTTAAAATGTGGCGAATTAGATTTATTTGACTTTGGTTCTTTATTGGTGTAACTTTCATCAGTCTTAATTTAAATTATCTACACAATGAAACCCGATGGAAAAAAGTCATTTTTAGCGGGAATCCCAAGTTGGGCATTAGCGGTTTTCACGCTTTTTGGAGCAACTATTGTATTGAAAGTTATTGATGAAGTATTAGTCCTAAAAATAAACGAAAATATAGCAGAGGCAATATCCTATAGTCTATTTGGTATAATAATTGCCGTTTGTTGCTACTTCATAGTTAAAAAAAATCCTAAAAGTTTCTGGTATGTTCTGCTGATATGCAATGCTTTCTTAATTATTTCCGCTATTGTACCTAATTTTTGGATAAACACATCGATGTGGATTCCTATGTGTGGTGGATTGGTACTATCAATAATTACTTCAATAATAGGAGCACGGAAAGGGAGAAGAACTGCCACTTCTGACAAACCCTTGACCAATTTAGCAGGAATCCCAAGTTGGGCATTAGCTTTGCTCACGCTATTTGGAGCAACTATTCTAATGTTTGGTATTGCTGAAGGATTAGGTCCGTACATAAAAATCAAGGGAGATATAGGAGATGCCATACCCTATATTCTATATGGTATAGTAGTTGCCGTTTGTTGCTACTTCATAGTTAAAAAAAATCCCAGCAGCATTTGGTATGTTCCCATCATTTGCAATTTGATTGGAATTATTGCCGCTATTGTAGAGCCGAGTTTTTGGATAAGCACATCGATGTGGATTCCTTTGTGTGGTGGATTGGTACTATCAATAATTACTTCAATAGTAGGCGCACGGAAAGGGAGAAGAACTGCCATTTCTGATAATCCCGTGACCAATTAGTACAATGAATAAAAAGAATTATGGTTACTGTAAATGCTACGTCAGATGGAATTGTCATTGATGCTATCGAATGATTTAGTCTAATGTATTAATATACAGATAATTAATTAATTTTTGCCTCATCACTATTCGTCAGATATAGTCATAAGTTAAAATGTGGTGAAGTACCTTTTGCCCTTTTTAAAAATGCCGCATATACTGCAACATGTTATGATGCCGCAGATATTATTCTTCAACGGTTACCATTACAATTTATTAAGATTTACTTGATATATCTACCTCACAACTACCTTCCCAACACTTACAGCACTATCCTGTTCCACTTTTACCATGTACAATCCCCTTGACAAACCTGATATATCAATTTTTTCAAACTTTGAATTAAGTGCTTTACTGAATATCAGCTTACCATTGACATTATAAATCTCTAATGTTGCATTATCTGGATTTTCAATCTCTATGTTTAGTATATTATCAGAAGGGTTTGGATAAATATCTATGTAGCCATTTTCTTCATTTGCATTTAAATTACTTACTGAACAATCCGTTGTAAAATATACATTTGGACTGCCAGTGGTATCAACCAGATCAACTTTATCATCAGGAGGGAAGGGCATTTCCCATACACAGACTTCATACAAAGTCGGCATAAAGGACAAATTCAGGTTCAATAAATTTGTATTATTAGAAATGTCCAGACTGGTTAATTGATTTACAGAGCAATCCAATACTGTTACAGCAGTATTATTAGAAACATCCAGATTGGTTAATAGATTCCAAAAGCAAATCAATTCTGCTAAAGCAATGCAACCGGAAACATCCAGACTGGTTAATTGGTTATCATGGCAATCCAATTGTGTTAAAGCAATACTACCTGAAACATCCAGATAGGTCAATTGATTAAAGAAACAAACTAAATATTTTAAAGCAGTACAACCGGAAACATCCAGACTGGTTAATTGGTTATCAAAGCAAAATAATCCCGTTAACGCTTTACAACCTGAAACATCCAGATTAGTTAACTGGTTACTACCACAAGCCAATATAATTAGACCTGTATTATCAGAAACATCCAGACTGGTTAATTGGTTTTCATGACAATTAAGTGTATCCAAATTAACAAATGCTTCAATGCCTGTCATATCTGAAATACTTTTTCCCTCAACATCTAATTTTTTTATCGCTTCAGCTTCATAGTAACTGATTTCACCATCACCACTTGTATCAACTCCTGCTGATATCAGGGCATTTTTAAAATTTGCATCGGGTATGTTGACATTCTGAGCATTAGAAATAAATGTCATTGTAAGCACCAACATCGATAAAATTAGGATTTTCATAATTTTAGATTTAGGGTTATTTTTTATTTTATCTGCTATGCATTAAAACATGAACTCCCACAAATCTTAAAAAAGAAATATCCTATTTTCTTTTTCTTGTTATAGGGATTTGGGTTTGATAACTACTTATTAAAATAACGCATAAATATAATGATAAGAATCCAATTAAAATTAAAATATAGTCAAATAGATTCGTGATTTATTGCATTGGATATTTTGGTTTAATATATTAATTTACTGCTGTTTAATTGATATTTTACCTCATCATTATTCGTCAGAAGTAGTAACAAGATATTATGTGGTGATTTAATTTTATACTTAAATTAAAATTCCATATTGCCTGCAACATACAAAAGTGCCGTAAATAATTCGTTTTCAATTCAAACCATTTTCATTAGTCAAAATTCACTTGACTTTGGCGTTATATTGTCGTAAATTAGGACAAAATAATTGACTTTCAGTTATTTTATTTTTATTCATTAACTAAATCTTAATCATATGAGAACTTTCTTTAAATGCGCAGTAGTTGCGTTTACTGCTTTTATCGCAACAACAACTGCTTTTACCCAGGAATGGACAAAAGCACAAAAAGAAGTCTGGCAGATTGTCGAAGATGGCTGGGCGAAGTGGAAAGCCGGAGATATTCAAGGCAGTATAGCCTATTTACATGAAAAGTACCAGGGTTGGAATGATCAATCGCCTTTGCCTATAACCAAAGAAAAGGCGTTACAACGATCTCTGGAAATGAAGGATAAATTTAAGATTGACTACTTTAGTTTAAATCCTGCGAGAATTGTCATAACAGAAAATGCCGCTGTTGTTGACTATTATTACTGGTATGAAGCAACATACACACGGGGAGAAGAAAAGGAACTAATAGAGGAGTATGGACAGAATGTCGAGTTTTATATCAAAGAAGATGGCAAGTGGCTGCTTTTAGGAGATATGACAACAATTAAAGAAAATAAGAATAATGATGATGATTGATCCTAGCCCTGGAACTATGTCATGAAATATCTGTCTGAATCACTAAGATCCGGCTCATCACCGGGTCTTATTTTTATTAGGGGGGAGGTGAAATCAGACCTTCCAGTGCGTTTTAGACAGTATTAATACCGCACACAACAAAAAGGAGTTTATTCTATGATTAAATTTCTTCATTTGTTTAATGAACCCTCATTTGTGTAAACCTTTAATAAAAATCCTGAGGCTATTCACAGGGTGTTATTGACAAATTGATAGTTAGGTGACCAATTTGTTGCCTTTTTTAGTCAAAATATACTTGACTTAGGCTTTTTATAACAATATTACTTAATAGGCTAATAATCCGCTATTTAAGTAATTATTACCACATCAAAGTTCGACAGATGATGCTATTAGTTAAAATGTGGTGAATTGAGTTTCGTTCATTTGAGTTAAGACTCCATACGGCATACAGCAAATCGTAGTGCTATAAATATCTGTTTTTCAATGCTTATTATTTCTATTCGTCAAAATTGCCTTGGCATTGGCTTTTAATTGTCGTAACTTCGTAACTTGTTACAAATAATTATTTCAATCCACTTACCAAAAACCAAAATCATGAAAAAAATTTGTTTAACCATGACAACTGCTGTGTTCCTATTGATTTTTTCTAACGGGATACAGGCACAGACCGTAACTAACAATCTTGACCAGCTTAAATTATTCCAACAGTATCTTGGTACTTGGCAAGCAAATGCTGGTAAGGACACTGTTGAAGTCTGGGAGTTCCAACAATATGGAAAAGCATTTGTAATAAATGTAAATCAAGTTATTAAGGGTCAGAAAACTCCTTTATATATTAATAATATTGGTTTTGATTCAAAGGAGGGCAAGTTCAAAGGTTTCATGCTTTGGCACAATGGAGATTATTCAACATGGATTGGCTTATTCACTTCTGAAAAAAAGTTTTCTGGAGATATGGTTCAAGATTTAAATCCTGAAATAACTTGGGCAAAATTTGAAAATGTATTTGTTAATCCCAAAGAATGGACTATGACCCAATTTAATACAGATGGAGTAAAAACATCAGAATTAAAATTTATAAAAGTCGAATAGTTTGCTTGTACATGTGACAGAATAAAATAATGTCCTGAGATTTAATATTTCAGGGCATTTTTATTGAACAAATTGTTGTCGAAAGTCGAATCCTGAAATGAAATTGTTATAGATTCTATCGAATTAAATTAATCTAATGCATTAATTTACTGTTAAATAACAGATTTTAACCTCCTCATTATTCATCAAATGTAGCTATTAGTTAAAATGTGGTGAATTGAATTTGTTTTTTTTCATAAAGACATCGTCTCAAATTCAACATTTTAAAGTGCTGTAAATACTTTTGCTTTAATAATAGTCATTAAAATTTGTCAGATGTACTTGACTTTGATTTTTTATTGATATAAATTGGGATAAGGTTAATGAACCATGTCTTGATTCGCCAAAGTGATTAAAAAAAGAAAAAAATGTCAATTACACCAGCTTTTGAAATAGGTTTATGGAATGCTTGGATACTTTGGGGACTAATGCTTGTATCAATGGTTATTCCTGATTTTTTTATGAGTAAAGAAGCAAAAATAAGAACTAAAAAAGCAGCTCAATTTGTACCTTTCAATAAAAAAATGGAGAAGATTTTAGCACTTTCAACACATATGGTAATAATGCCTTTTTCAATTATTTACTCTATTTTCTTGCCACTGAAAATAGGTACTGCTTGGTTCTATATAGGTCTTGTTATCTTTATTTTAGCTTTGGTTATGAGTCTCATGACCACCATAAGCTTTGCTACTACCCCAGTTGACAAACCCGTTACCAATGGGATTTATCGGATTTCAAGACACCCTATATACTTTAGCGGCTTCTTAGTTAACCTTAGCATAGGCATTGCCTGTGCTTCTTGGATTATGATACTCTGTGCTATTTTATGGTTAGTTTTCTTCAATATTGTTCTACCGACAGAAGAAAGTTACCTAATCAGCCAATATGGTGATGCTTATCGTGAATACATGAATAGAACTCCAAAATGGATAGGAATACCAAAATCGGGGTAAAGTGATTAATATGTCCCTTCCCTCGTACTATCGAATAGCAGCAGATAATAAGTTTCGCCCAAAGTGCCTTCGACAACTTCTTTTATTCCTCAGCACTTAATTAGTGACATAGCACTTGTTGGAGGAGGCTCTGTCCCCAACCCAGAGAAATTTCACTTGCTCATAACGGGGTACTCTTTCTGGATGAGTTACCGGAATTCAGGCGAACGATTCTCGAAGTAATGAGAATGAGGCAGCCTTTGTAAGACAGAAAAATAGCGATTTTGAGTATCATTGTTTAGCTAATAGTTATAATTTTTTTATAGTAGTAATAAAAGAATTGAGGAATTGAATAAAAATTATTCATAAAATAAACTAAATATAACATTATAATGATTGGTCCGCCAGGAAAAACAATGATCGTCAGAAGATTCTCGACTATTTTAATTTAATTGCGAAATTATTAATTACTTTATTAACGGTCAAGTGAAGCAGCATTAAGAAATTTCATTTTCTTTCATATCTTGAGAACAGCAACTTTGAAACGAATAATAACCTTTGCGAAGCATTTCCCTCCTTATTGCAACTACACTGTTTTACAATCAGTTATAATTTAATGATCTTCTCAAGATAAATACGTTTGTCTATTTTCACTTCTACCAGATAAATTCCTTTAGCTTGGTTCCCAATATAATATTCTTTTATATTTCTTGATTGCATAAGAATTACACCAAGTAATATTGTAAATTGCAATTTCATAATCAGAAATATCACTGGAGACTTCAAATAAAATTTTGTTATTTGCTGGACTAGGCTATATTTTGTACTTAAACACTTGATTTGCAAGTGTATCTATATCAAGTGTATCAATATAATCAATCTTGCTATATAAAAAGCCTTTTGCATCATTTATATAACAAATTCCACCATTGAAATATCTAACATATACCAAATTATTAGCATTCTTAAATCTTTCCAGATTCCAGGTTTCCCCTATATTTAGTGTTTTCAGAATTGTTCCGGAATCTCCTACAATATACCCTTCGCTATTATCAGAAAAATCAATTGAATTAACTATTTTATGTAACGTAAATCCGTGTTTATCTCCCACATATGGGCCACATACACCTAGGAATAATTCAAAGTTACTTTAATATTTCTGTAAATATTCTTGTTATCATAATTAACATGACTACTATTGCAGTCAAGCTAAATGCAAATAATGTCTTTATACTTTGTTTCGTTTGATCTGTGTCTTTGATAGCATCGATTATTAGTAAAATGCCGGTCACTAACAATCCAATTAGGGAAATGATAATTAGTATACCTGTACCTGGCCAGTGCTGCACTTTAAATAAAAAAGCGATTATAGTTAAACACATTGCAATACTACCTGAAATGCCAGATGATTTTTCAATACCTGTTGACAATGATTTGGTTCCAATAAATAAATATGTAATAAAAAAGACAACAACAGCTAAACTTCCTATTGATAGAATTATACCGGCACCGGGCCAGTGTAACGTTTTGAAGATGGTACCAATAAAAAGTACAACAATTGAAATTATACCTAAAGTTTTATTAATATTTTTCATGGCTTTGGATTTAGGTTGAACATAACAGATTGCATATACAATTAATCTAAATTAATCATAATTAAGTTAATAATCATATTACTTTTATCATTTTCACTAATTCCATAAATCAAGTTGAAAAGACATATAAACCAAAAATAATAAGTATAATATTATCAGGCTAATTAAAGATAAAACAAGATATTTCCTTTTTGTCTTTGAAGAAACCTTTTTTCTAATTCCATAAATTAATACAATAATACCGAATATACCTATCGGTATTCCTAAGATTATTGTCATTCCCCCATCCAGCCAAATCCAAACTACAAGGCACCATTGTAATCCATGCCATGCAATGAAAAGTATACCTGAAATTATTTCATTCTTCCACAGGAAGTAGTAGCCCAAAACAAATACGGCAAATAATAAGAATACAGATATATCTGCAAAAGTTGCTTCCTTAAAATGTGGAACACCTTCACCAACAAAGAATAGAATATAGCCAAGAGCTGCAACTGTTCCCAGGATTCTTAAAACATTACGAAATAAATTAGTAGACTTTTTCATATTTAAAGGTTTAAGTTAATATATGTAAAATAAAGGATCAATCATGGATACTGGTTGGTATATTCCATCGAACCTCGTACTAAATTAGTTACTAATTTGCACCCAAGATAAGATTTTTTTAATTAGATGTCAAGGTTCATTAGGCTGAATATGGCAGGATGGAAACCAATGCTCGCAAAACGATTCTCAACTATTTTGCCTTAATTGATTTGTCTCATCTTAGGTTAGAGGCAGGAGACAAGAAGCGGGAGGCAAGGTATAATAAGTATGACACAAAAGGCTTGAGGCAGAGGGATAGAGACAAGTAGGGAGGGATGTGATAAGTAGCCTGGGAGGTACGGCAAGATGCAAAAGGCAAAATATAAGTAACGAGTTACAAAGAGCAAGACACAAGATACCGGCCAGGGAATTCAAATAAAATTCAAGAAATACGAATATTATAAAAGGATTTAAAGAAGTTTAGCGTGATCTGTTCCGGATATTAAAAATTTAAATATATAACTTCAAAAATCCCTTTTATCCAGAACAGAAAT
This sequence comes from uncultured Bacteroidales bacterium, assembly GCA_964521285.1. Lineage (GTDB taxonomy): Bacteria > Bacteroidota > Bacteroidia > Bacteroidales > UBA10428. Next base: position 9,121 of record CAZFQS010000048.1, read on the forward strand.
CACAAGAATTATTCAACTCCTTCATTAGTATATGATAATATAAAAACTCTTTATATTCAGAATATTAAAAATTACTATTACAAACACAGCTGTTATTAACCAACTTTAGATAATTGTTTATTTTTTAAATTTTCTGATTTTTTACTACTCGTTGCTGTGTAAAACTTTTCAAGGGGCACAGTAAATTTGAAAGTTGTGCCTTTCATATCATTTGGTTCGACCCAGATATCGCCACCCAACAATTTTACCTTACCGTGAGCAATATTTAAGCCCAGTCCCAGTCCTTTATTCGTTTCTGACAAACAGTGCTCTGACTTGGTAAAGCATTTAAAAATTGAATTATCATATCTATCAATTCCTCCAATTCCTGAATCCTTAACATAGAACATTATTTTATCATCGTTCAGTATTTTATATCCGTACTCAACACTTCCTCTTTCAGTAAACTTAAGTGCATTTGACAATAAATTCGACATAATATCGAATAACATTTTTTTGTCAGAACAAATCTTAAGTTCCTTGTGTTCTGTATCAGAATTTTGTCTGAGTGCAATATCAGATTTTACCGAATAGATATTTTGATCAGTATAATGGGAATGCAATTCTTCCATCAAAAGGCTTAAATCACATTCTCCTTCGGTTATTTTGGTGTACCCTGAATCAAGAAGAGAAGCTTCGACAAGGTCATCGATCAGTTTTAAGAACTGCTGGCTGCTTTTCTTAATATTTTCCGCAAATTTACTTTTTTGATCATCATTTATATCCCCATGATCTAAAAGACTGGTGAATCCAACAATTGAATTCATCGGTGTTCTTATCTCATGGTAAACATTTCTTAAAAATGCAGATTTTAATTCATCAGCTATTTTTGTTTTTTCTTCCAAAACCAGCTCTAACCTCTTAACCTTTTCCAGCAATTCCTCATATGATTCAGATATACTGTTGTGAGCTTCTTTCAGGTATTTTAAATGGGGTTTATTTTTGTCCTGAGTCTGAGAAAGATAGCTCATAGACCAATTAAGGAATTTCTTAATCATCATAATCTTACATTAAAAATTGAACTAAACCTAATACCAAAACAGAAAGCTATAATATAGCATAAGCTTCTGTCTTGAACATATTAATTAAACCCTGTAATTTATTATAAGCAAAATATTAACCCTGAGCTGATAAATAATATTTTTTCGTTATAACCAGGTAATTATAGTATAAATCTTAAATGAATATGTTATTTCAATTTATTTAAGATTTCTATGGCTTTAGGTGAATAATAGCCATCTTTTTCAGCAATTTCTTTGAATTGCACATTAGCTTTCTCAGTATTATCTGTCATCAAATAACAGAATGCCAGATACCACTCAGCTTGTTCGATATATAAGTTATACTTATGATCGATAATTTTCTGAAACTTACTGTGAGCATCATCGAATTCATTTATTTCCATATGTGATATTCCGGAGTAGAGGTTTAGGCCAATCCTTGAATCATCCTCTGACAATATTTTCTCAAACAGAACCAGGGCATTCCTGAAGTCTCTGTTTTCATAATATTGCATAGCAGTCCTAAGATCCCGGTTAATATCGGTATCTGCTGACCGGAAATTAAGAGTGGCCTCATAAGGTCGGTAATACATAGCATATATCTCTTCTTTGGTATAAGAGTTGCTCTTCAAGAGCAGAATCAACAAGCTGCCAACTATAAATATTGAAATAGCTGACACAAGAACAAGCATTTTCCTGTTAAATATTGAAGTACTTCTTTTTACAACAGTTTCCTGATGCTCAGGAGATAAGTAGACTTCTTCGAGCTGGCCGCGAAGTTCCATAACATCTTTTTCATGTATGGCACTGTTTATGTTCTTTCGCAGTTCCAGTTCTTTTTGGAGTCCAGGGTTAGAATCCAGTTCCTTCTCAAACCAGATCTTTTCATGTGTACCCATTTCTCCATCGAGATATCTCTCGATGAATTCGTCAAAATTGAGATTATTTTTCATAGCCTGACTTTATTTTAGTTTAATTCATTTTTAATCAAACATATAACCTGATATATTTAATATATAGAATGTGTTAGAAAACATAATTTCTTTGTTAAGCCATTAATTTAATTTAACCGGCTATAAAAGGTTATATGTTATTATTACTTATATATTATTATTAATTAATTATTGACTCCTTATTAAGTCGTCAGCTCTCAGGGTTTAATTAATATGTCTCAAGTAACAGGGTTAAGTTGTATAATGAAAAGATATAGATGATTCTCTTTTTAGTTTATTTTATTTATATAACTCTATATATTTATTGATATTGAATTATGATGATTTTATTCCATTTTCATGTTAATTACATAAGACATGAAAAGGTTACCCATTATTATTTGTTTATTTGATTATTTGTTTACCCGCCCGTCCGGCAGGCGTGTTTGGATATTTGATTACCTGCCCGTCCGGTTTACCTGCCGGAGGTTTACCTGCCGGAGGTTTACCTGCCGAAGGCAGTCAGGCCCGGCGTCTTTATTTATTTGGACATTTGCTAAATGACTGCTGGCAAATTATCCGGGGATTTTATGATTTGGGGAATTGTTGCTGCGTGCCGGGCGCCGGTTACCAGTTAAACATTGTTCCGTCGGTTTTTCTGTTTACCGGAAGATATGCTTTTTTATAGGGATACTTTTTTGCAGCTTTTTCATCTATATCCACGCCTAAACCCGGAGTATTTTTGATATGAAGATAACCCTTCTCAAAATGATAACCTGTTTTGAAAACTTCGCTAACTATAGGCTGATGGGGCATATATTCCTGGATACCGAAATTATTTATTGCCATATCAAAATGCAGGGCAGCGGACATATTTACGGGTGAAAGGTCGGTGGCTCCGTGAAAACCGCTTTTTATATGGTAAACCGAAGCAAAAGATGCTATTTTTAACAGGTGTGTTATTCCTCCGCCATGGCTGACAGGTGTTCTGAAAAAGTCAATAAGCTGTTCTGTAAAGAAGGTTGTATAATCATATATAGTATTAAGAATTTCCCCCATAGCTACAGGAGTAACAGAATGTTTTCTTATTAACCTCAATCCTTCCTGCAGTTCTCCGGGCACTGGATCTTCAATCCAGAATAAATGCCAGGGCTCAAGTTCTTTTGCCAGTCGTGCTGCTTCAATCGGGGTACAGCGATGATGAACATCATGCAAGAGTTCGATATCATCACCATAAACACTTCTGACCTTCTCAAACAACTTGGGTATAAAGTTCAGGTATTTTGAAGTTGACCATAAAGTTTCCTTTGGAAGGCTCCCGGTTGCCGGTTCGTAAGGCTTTTTACTATCACTCACTCCATAGGTGCCTGCTATGCCCGGTATACCTGACTGTACTCTTATTGCTTTAAATCCCTGTTCTATCTGTTTGCCAGTTTCATCAACTGTTTCTTCTATGTCTGCTCCGCTGGCATGCGAATATACCAGTACCTTATCACGGCTTTTGCCTCCTATAAGATTATAAACCGGTGTATCAAGCGCTTTTCCTTTTATATCCCACAAGGCAGTATCTATGGCGCCAATGGCTGTCATTGTAACCGGACCTCTTCTCCAGTATGCGCCCCTGTAAAAATACTGCCAAATATCTTCAATATTCGACGGATCTTTACCTGTAAGACATGGTATACAATAATCCTTAAGATAGCTGACGACAGCTTTTTCCCTGCCATTCAGCGTTGCATCTCCCAGTCCGTTCACCCCTTCATCGGTATATAATTTCAGGGTTACGAAGTTTCTGCCGGGAGAACAGACTATTACATCACCCCTGGTTATTTTCATTTTTTATAAATTACTTTAAAAATTAAAATCCTATTGAATTTCCACCGTCAACAGGCATAACTATACCTGTAATAAAATTTGCAGCATCAGAAACCAGGAATAGTGCGGCATTGGCAATATCTTCGGGCACCCCAAGCCTGTTCAGAGGTGTGCGTGAAAGTACTCTTTCCAGTCGTGCCGGGTCACTTTTAAATGCTTTATCAGTCATATCCGATTTTATAAATCCCGGAGCGATACAATTGACCCTGATTCCCAAAGGCGACAGTTCCACCGCCAGGGCTCTTGTCATGCCTTCAACTGCTGATTTGGATGCTGTATATGCTATTACCCTGGGCAGTCCGTAATGGGCAGACATGGAACTAATCATAAGAATACTTCCTGATTTACGTTTTTGCATTTTTTTTGCAACTTCCCTGGAAAATGAAAATACAGCATTCTGGTTAGTCATAACGATCTTCTGAAATTCTTCATCTGTTATATCAACAGCATCTTTCTTCAGGTTGATGCCTGCATTATTAACCAGAATTTCAATACTACCGGCCTTGTTTTCTATATCATCTATTATCTCAGGCACCTCATCAAGATGTGTTATATCCCTGGTATAGAAGAAGCAATTTTCTCCCAGTCCGGCACACGCTTCTTTCAGCATCTCCTCCTGCCTGCCAATAATTGCAACTTTTATTCCGTATTCGGAAAATTTTTTAGCAATAGCAAAACCTATACCTTTGCTGCCGCCTGTTATAAGTGCTGTTTTGTTTTTCAGGCTTTTGTATTCATTCATGGTTACAGTTCTTTGATCCTATAACTTCTTTTGATTATGAGCTGGTCAAGTTATAGTAAAGTTATGAAATTCAATTTTATACAACAAGAACAATTTAGCCTGTATTTTTGTTAAAAGCTGTCTGAAAATTCTTTAATATACTTAATATGTTATGTCAGGTTGATCTTCTATTTAAATACAAATAAAAGAATTATATTACTTTATTACTGATTAACAGAAGTTT
>CAZFQS010000049.1:0-13741 GCA_964521285.1 uncultured Bacteroidales bacterium
TTGTGGGAAAAAGAGAAACAACTAAAAAAAGGAGATAAACTTATTCTTTCTGCTTTTGGAGGGGGGTACACATGGGGATCAATATACCTTAGATGGGCCTATAATAGCTAGTTTATATTAATAGAATTATTAAGAATAAAGAGATTTGCAGTTACATGTCTTTTGCCGATTACCAAATTGAAGGAGCTTTTAAAATTAAATTCACGGCAGTTCAATTATGAAATTATTTGTATTAACCGAAAACATGGCAGGAGATAAATTCCTTGCTGAGCATGGCTTATCTTACCTTATTGAACATGAGGAACAAACCATTTTGTTCGATACCGGTCATAGTGATGTTTTTTTGAAAAATGCCAGAATGATGGGAATTGATATTTCCAGGGATATAAATACCGTAGTATTAAGTCATGGTCACTGGGACCATGGCGATGGTTTAGGCTATTTAGAAAATAAAACATTAATTACACATCCGGTTTCTTTTATAAGGCGATTTAGGAAAAATGATGATTCAAATATTGGCTTAGCCTGGAGTAAGGCAGAAATCGAAAAGAGATTTAAATTAATAACATCAAGTAAACCTTATAAAATTTCTTCCAATATTATTTACCTGGGTGAAATACCTCGTGAAAACGATTATGAAGCCCAAACCACAACCTTTATTGATGAAAAAGGTAATGATGATTTTGTGCCGGATGATTCAGCTTTGGCAATTATTAATAATAATGAGCTGATTATTATTTCCGGTTGTGCTCATTCAGGTATTTGCAATATTTCAGAGTATGCAAAGAAAGTAACCGGATTAGAAAAGATAAAAACAGTAATTGGAGGTTTTCATTTAAAACATAATGATTTACAAACACGAAAGACAATTAAATATTTCAAACGACAAAAGATTGAGCAGATTTATCCTTCGCATTGTACTGAATTACCGGCATTAGCTATGTTTTATAATGAATTTAAAACTCAACAGGTAAAAAGCGGGATGATACTTAATATTTAATAATAAAAACTATTAAAATGAGATATTATTTAAGAAGTAAAATACATAATGCAACAGTTACAGAAGCCAATATTAATTATTTGGGTAGTATTACTATAGACAAGGTATTAGTTGAAAAAGCAGGTTTTGATAATGGTGAAAAAGTAGCTGTATGGGATATTACTAATGGTGAGCGTTTAGAGACGTATATTATCGAAGGAGAAAGGAATTCAGGTGAAATTGTTATGAATGGCGCAGCAGCCCGGAAAATAAAAAAAGGGCATAAGGTAATTATTGCCGGGTTTGAGCTTTCTGATAAACCAATAGAATCAACTATCGTACTTGTCGACAGCACGAATAAATTTCAACCTTAAAATAATAAATGTAATTCAATGTGCTGTTATATGAAGTATTAATTTCTTTCTCAGTTTTGCTTGCCAGTTAATTGTTTAAAATGGCCATGGGATGTTGACGTTATTATCTTATACTTTAAAATTACATGGGTTTAAAAAGTAAAAAGAATAGTTATAAATTCAGTCATTTGATAACTGTGTCATTGGCACATATGCTTCATGATATCTATTCTTCTTTTCTTTCACCCGTTTTACCTTTGCTGATAGGCAAATTCAATATATCATATTCTTTTGCCAGTCTTTTAAATGTACTTCAGAGATTACCTTCGGTAATAAGTCCTTTTGTAGGACTTATGGCAGATAGAGTTAGTCTGAGGTATATTGTTATTATTTCTCCATCCATAACAGGAATAGTAATGAGCCTGCTTGGAGTTGCCCCAAACTATATTGTCATTGTGATTTTATTATTTGTAATGGGTATAAGTTCTTCTTTATTTCATGTCCCTGCACCTGTAATGATCAGTAATGTAGCCGGAGATCGCAAAGGGATGGGAATGAGTTTTTATATGCTTGGCGGTGAGATTGCACGTACAATCGGCCCATTGATCATTGTTGGGGCGATATCTTTATGGACTTTTGAAGGAACCTGGCGTTTGATTCCATTTTCACTGGCAGGTTCTTTTATTTTGTTTCTTAAACTCAGGAAAATAAAAGTATACAGTAAGTTTGAAAATAGAAAGAAAGTGCAAAGAAAATGGAAGTCTTTTAAGTCTTTTCTGCCCTTTCTTATTCCCATAACTATATTCCTGTTCTTCAATACATTTATACGGCAGACTTTAAGATTTTACCTTCCCACTTATTTAAATATTCAGGGCGAAAACCTGTGGACAGGTGGAGTTGCATTATCTGTCTTTCAGATAGCCGGGGCAGGAGGTTCATTAATAAGCGGTACGTTTTCAGATAAAATTGGCAGGATGAGGACACTACTAATTATGGCAGTTTTATCTCCCGTTCTTATGTTACTTTTTGTACATATTCCGGTATCTCCTTTAAGCTTTATATTGCTGGTTGGACTTGGAATAGTAACGATAGGATCCGGACCGGTGCTACTTGCTTTTATTAATGAAATACCTACTGATCGTATGGCTTTTTTAAACGGAATTTATATTTCAATATCATTTCTGACAGGATCAGGAGATATAATGATCGTAGGTGTACTCAGTGATTGGATCGGACTTGAAGCTACATTTGATATTTGTACTCTTCTTGCAATTTTTGCAATCCCTGCTGTTTTTTATATTTCCCGAAAAAAGGAACGGATTTCCTGATCCCCCTGGAATTAAATGCTATTTCCCTGCAAGGAAGAAAGACAATTAGTATTATCCTACCTCACTTATTTTTTGCAGTAAAGATTTATTCAGAATCTTTACAGTTTTATTATTTAAATCAATAATACCTTCATGTGAAAATTTTGCCAATGCACGCGAAACACATTCCCTGGAGGTGCCGATTAAACCTGCTATGTCACTTCTTGTAATAGATAACTTAAAATGGTCGCTTTCATAGATATTATCGGCAAGATACAATATAGCATCAGCAACACAGCCATGCAAATGCTTTTGTACTTTATTAACACACTGATGAAAATTATTTATCTGGTCTTTACATACATGCATAAGTATCTGATACGTAAATTCGCTATTTTTTCTTAATAATATTTTTAAAATTTCACTATTAATAAAACACACTGTAGTGTCTTCAATAGCAGTCAATGAGTATTGATTTATTCTGTCACTAAACATGGCATGTATTCCCAGAAAAAAAGGAGATTTCACGATTTGTAATATCTCTTCTTTTTTGTTTGGACCTGTAATGTGTTCTTTTACCAACCCCGATTTTATATATACTACATTGGTTGTAAGAGCCCCCTGTTTAATAATAATTTCCTTTTTTTTAAATTTTACTTCAGCATGATTATTGCACAACAGCTTTATTTCAGAATCATTCAGGACAGCGAAGGCGCAAAATCTATTATCACAGTCTATACATTTACAATCGCTCATAAGTTTCTTTATTTTTGACATCATTGAATATTGAAGTTATAAAAGTTAATAAAATGTGACAAAAATCACAAAATAAAAGTATATAAATCACATTTCAAATCCAACAATATTTAAAATTAATATCTAAGATTGTAATTTATCTTATTTTTTAATGCAAATAATTAAAGGAGGATAATAAAATGGCAAAAATGGTAATAGGGCTTTTTTCAGGCAGTATTGACAGATTAACAGCTGCTGGTGTTGTTTCTAGCGGAGCAGCGGCTCTTGATATGGACATTGAAATTTATGTTCTGCTAATGGGAGCAAGAGCATTTAAAAAAGAAAATGCAGCAACTATTGATGAGCTTTCTGAAACGCCGCACCTTAAAAATCAATTTCTTGCAGGATTGGAAAAAAATCAGGTAAAAAAGTGGTATCAATTTCTTAAGGATGTAAAAGAATTAACAAATGTAAAAATTCTTATTTGCGGACTCGCCGGTAAAATCTGGGGAGGCGAAAAAACTGATGATTTTATTGATCTTGTTGACGATATTTGCGGTGTGGGTGAATATGTTGATTCTGCAGCCAGTGCTGATTTACACCTGTTCATTTAATAGTATTCTAATTTTATATTAAAAATAAAAAAAGGAGGAATAAAAATGTTATCCGATGATGCATTAAAAAACTTAACTGCTGATAAGGTAGTAGATGCAAGAGGAACTGCATGTCCGGGTCCGCTTCTTGCAGCAAAACAGAAAATAGCTGAAGTTGGACCAGATCAAGTAATGGAAGTTCAGTCTACGGATGTCGGGACAAAAAGAGATATTCCCAAATGGTGTAATAAGATGGGACATGAATATCTTGGTACAGTTGAAGAGTCAGGTTATTTCAGAATATTCTTGAAGAAGAAATGAGTGAAATCAAAGAGAGCAAAAACTTTACTCCAAAAATACTTGTATTTTCAACTGATAAAATATCTGATCCGGGGATAGACCTTGCCGGGTTATTAAGGATTCATTATCCGCCAAATGTATATGCGATATGTTTACCATGTTCGTCATCAGTTAAATCAAGGTGGATTTTGAGAGCTTTTGAAAAAGGTTTTGATGGAGTATTTATTGCCGCTGACGGAACAGATTGTCCTTACAGTCCTTCCTGTCCTCAAAGGACAGGGGAATTAGTTGCCAGAACGCAGGAATTACTAAAAGAAAAGGGAATTGATCCTGCAAGGCTTAAAATGGCGGCTATATGTTCAGTCTGTGCTGAATCCTTTTCAAATCACATGAAAAATTTTCATGAGGCACTGGTTGGATTGGGCAGTATAAAGGCCTGATAATTTAAGTAATTATTTTCCGGTCAAACAAGGATTTTGATAGTATCTGTCATTAAGGTCCCTAATAAGCTTTTTATAAATAAGATCAAGTCAATGATCAGGATGAAATTTAGATTAAATAATGAATATGGATTATGATGTTCTTGTAATAGGAGCAGGAGTAGCTGGTCAGGAAGCAGCTCTTAACCTCGCAAACATGAATTTCAAAGTATTGCTCGTTGAGAAGGATATGTCTATTGGCGGAAAAATGGTTCAATTAAGCAAGGTTTTTCCTACTCTTGACTGTGCCGCATGTATTACTACTCCAAAAATGTCAGAAACAGCACGCCATCCTAACATAAAAATAATGACTTACAGCGAGGTACTTGAAATAGAAAAAAATGAGAAAAGCTTTAATATTAAAGTGCTGAAAAATCCGAGGTATATCAAAGAAGATGCCTGTACAGGATGTCAGGAGTGTGAATACGCGTGTCCGGTAATTATTGAAGATCAATATAATTATGGACTGGCGGCAAGGAAAGCAGCTTATATTCCGTTCAATTTAGCAAGCCCAAGAATAGCTTTAATTGAAAGAAAAACTGTATCTGCTCCTTGTATTAACAAATGTCCGGGAGGAGTCAAATGTTATGGATTTGTATCTCTTGCCAGGGCCGGATTATATGAAGAAGCAATGAGGCTGCATCTTGAAGATGCACCAATTCCAGGCAGTCTTGGAAGAGCTTGCTTTGCGCCTTGCGAAGATGAATGTACAAGAAAAGAAATAGACAATCAGGTGTCAATAAGAAGAATAAAAAGATTTTTCACTGATTACTATTATAAAAAATATCCTGAGCCGGAATTCGGGCCTGTTGAAAAATCACTGGGTAAAAGTATTGCAATAGTAGGTTCTGGTCCTGCAGGGCTCACTGCAGCTTATTTTCTTGCAAAAAAAGGATATAAAGTAAAAATTTTTGAAGCTGCACCCGAATTAGGTGGTATGTTAAAAATAACAATTCCTCTATTCAGACTTCCAAAAGAAATTGTTGACAGGGACATTAAAAATGTTACAGCATTAGGAGTAGAATACGAAACAAACAAAACAATAGATAAATTAAGAAGGTTAAAAAATGAGGGATTTGATGCTGTTTTTGTTTCTGCCGGAACTCATGAAGCAAGAAAATTTAAAGTTGAAGGTAGTGATCTGGAGGGCATAATCGGCTGCCTGGACTTCCTTAGAGATGTGAATTTAGGCAAGGAAATTGATATGAAAGGAAAGACCGTTATGATATGTGGCGGAGGGAATACAGCAGTCGATACAGCAAGGGCCGCGATCAGATGTGGAGCTAAGAAGGTGATGATAGTTTATCGTAGAAGCAGAAAAGAAATGCCGTCTTTTGACTGGGAGATCGAAGAAGCGGAAAGAGAGGGGGTTGAATTTCAGTTTTTAAAAAATCCTGTAAAATTTATTGGAAAAGACGGGAAGATAACAAAAGCTGTATGTATTAAAATGAAACTTGGAGAACCTGATGAGAGTGGCAGGCGAAAACCTGTACCAGTTGAAGGTTCTGAACATGAAGTTAATGTTGATATTGTTGTTGAATCTATTGGTTTATACCCAACAACATCCCAATTCAAAGATGAACTTGAGGTCAATAAGGATGGAACAATAAAAGTTAATAATGAAACCTTACAAACATCGGTACCTTATATATTTGCCGGCGGAGACGTTGCAATAGGTCCTTCAACAATAATTGACGCAGTAGGTCAGGGCAAAAGGGGAGCTTTTTATATTGACAGGTTTTTGCAGGGAGAGGAGCTGGGGGGCGTAGATTTTGATACCAGGTTGCCTGCTGTAAATAAGGAAGAAGTTCTAAAGAGAACTGAGAATACCAGTGTTAAACCACCTGTCAACAAAAAAGAAAGACCTGTAGAAGAGAGAATAAAAGATTTTACTGAAGTTGAATTAACACTTACTGAAGAAGAAGTCCTATATAGTGCTTCAAGGTGCCTGGATTGCGGTAATTGCCGTGAATGCCACCAATGCATTGAAGCCTGCCCTGCAGATGCAATAGATTTTACTCAGAGAAAAGAAGAACTATCTGCTAAGGTTAAATCTGTAATTCTTACTCCCGGATTTGAGCTTTTTCCGGCAGGACGTAAAGAAGAATATGGTTATAATAGGTATAAGAATGTGATACATTCCATGGAAATGGAACGGCTCCTTGCACCTACAAGACCATTTCATGATGTTCTGAGACCCCTGGATGGCAAAAAACCTGATAATATTGGTTATGTATTATGTACTGGTTCAAGAGACAAGTCGTTAAATAATCCTGTTTGTTCCCAGATATGTTGTATGTACTCAATTAAGCAGGCACAATTGCTGATGGGTGCTTTGCCTTTAGTTGATATAACCATCTATTATATAGATATAAGAGCTTTTGGTAAGGGATTTGATGAATTCTACGAACAGGCTAAAGGCATGGGCGTACAGTTTGTTAAAGGGAAAATTGCAAAGATTACTGAAAAGGGAGATGAAAGTGGAAATCTTATACTCAGATATGAAGATATTGAAAGTGGTACAGTAAAGGAAACGGAACATGACCTTGTAGTTTTATCAGTCGGAATACTTCCGAATAATAAAGTGGCTTCATTATTTAAAAACCAGAAATTAGAACTTGATAAATTTAATTATATAAAACAAATAGATGAATTATTAAGTCCTGCAAAAACGAGTATTGAAGGTGTATTTATTGCCGGTGGTGCCTCAGGTCCAATGGATATTCCCGATTCAATACTATCGGCAGGAAATGCTTCTGCTGAGGCAGCAAGTTATATAAGAAGAAAATAAACAATAATACTTACTATGCAAAAAGAGAAAATAGGAGTATATATCTGCCACTGCGGTGGTAACATATCAGATTATGTTGATGTTGATCAGGTAAGAGAAGCAGTAAAGGATGAACCAGGAGTAATTATTACTAAAACCTTGATGTTTACATGTTCTGATTCTGCACAAAAAGAAATGAGTGAAGATATAAGATTAAAAAATCTTGATGCCATTGTTGTGGCCTCCTGTTCACCAAAACTTCATTTATATACTTTCAGAAATGTCGCTGAAAGATCAGGGCTAAATCCATATAATTATGTCCAATGTAACATACGTGAACAATGTTCATGGGCACACAGTGATAAACCTGAAGAAGGCACAGAGAAAGCTATACGATTATTAAGAGCAGCTATAGGAAAAGTTAGGTATTCTGAAGCTATTGCTTCCATTAAAATTTCAGCACTAAATTCAGTATTAATAATAGGAGCAGGAGTTTCAGGGATGAGGGCAGCTATTGAACTTGCAGATATGGGAACTGAAGTATTTCTGATTGAAAAAAGCCATTTTGTTGGTGGCAGGGCAGCTCAAATAGGTGACTTGTTTTCTACTAATGAAAAAGGGAAAGAAATAATCAGTAAGCTCTATAATGAGATTAAGAAAAGAGAAAAGATTACGCTTTTTACTGGAGGAGAATTGGAATCTATATCAGGCAGTGTCGGTAATCTTCAGGTAAAAATAAAACTGAGTCCAAGATATATTATACCAGGCTGTGATAAGAATAAATTAAAAGATGCAATTAACAAATGTGCTGATGAAATTCCTGATGAATTTAATTTTAATCTGACAAAAAGAAAAGCCATATATAAGAATTATGAAGAAGCACTTCCTGATATCCATGTAATTGATAAAAAGTCATTTAGTCCGGGTGAAGACTTTCTTAAAACCTACAAAGACTGTATTGCTCTTAACCAGAAAACCGAAATTCTCAATCTTGATATAGGAGCAGTAATTCTCTGTACAGGTTTTGATCCTTATGAACCCAGAGAAGATGAATATGGATACAAACAAATTGATAATGTAATAACACTCCAACAGTTTAAAAGAATTGTGGAATTAAACAATAACAATAAGTTAGTATATAATGGAAAGGATATAAAGAATATTGCTTTTATATATTGTGTGGGAAGCCGGCAGGTTAATGGAGATAATAAATACTGTTCACGTTTTTGTTGCACAGCCGCTATTCATACATCCCTTATTATTAATAAGAAATATCAGGATATAAAAAGTTTTCATTTATTCAGAGATATTAGAACATATGGTAAACAGGAAGAGTTATATGATGAAGCATCCAAACAAGGTGATATATTCCTTAAATTTGATGCAGAAGAACCGCCAATTGTTGAAAGAAACGGTGAATATACTACTGTAAAAATCAAAGACATACTTTCTGAAAGGGAAGAGATTGAGATGGATACTGACTTAATTGTACTTGTTACGGGTATGGTCCCTGGAAAAGATAATGAAAAGATTGCAAGTATTGTAAAGGCACCTATTGGACGTGATAATTTTTTTAATGAAGTACATCCGAAGCTGAGACCTGTTGAAACTGTTATTGATGGAATATATATTGCCGGGACCTGCCAGGGTCCGAAAAATATAACCGAATCAGTAAAATCTTCTCTTTCAGCATCTGCTAAAGCTCATTCTTTATTAAGTAAAGGAGAAATAGAACTTGAACCTATAGTCGCAAAAATTAATGAAAATGTCTGTGAATGGTGCAACAAGTGCTCAGAGGTATGTGACTATGATGCCATTGTTAAGACAGAATATAAAGGGAAAACGATAGCAACTGTAAACCAGGTTGTATGTAAAGGTGGTGGTATGTGTGTGTCGGTTTGTCCTGTTGATGCTATTGATCTCGCGTGTTACACAAATAAAGAAATAGAATCAATGATTGATATGATGACTAAAGAGATAGTTATGAAAGAAAAGAAGGAAGAAGAGGCCCAACCATCAGGTGAAGAGGCTATCACAGAAAAATCCGATGAGAAAATGAAAGAATTACCAGAAGTCTGGAAAAGTATTTTAAAAACACTTGAAACAGAACAAAAAAATATACCTCAGATTGCCAAAGATTTAAATCTTCCTTTACCTGTGGTTACTTACAATCTCATGACCCTGGTAAAATACGGGTATATCAATCCCGGTGAAATGGACGATAAGGATGAGTATTATTTTTATAATTTAAAATAATAAGTAATGTTCAAACTAAATCCGGAATTTTCAACAGAGTTATCAAAATTTGGGGCGGTCGATATTAATGCATGTTATAATTGTGGGAATTGCACGGCAATATGCCCTCTTTCAGACGAAGACAATTCATTTCCGAGAAAAATGGTAAGGGCAAGTGTATTGGGACTGGAAGATAAAATAAAAATCTCCGTAGATCCGTGGTTATGTTATTACTGCGGAGAATGCAGTACAACATGTCCGCGTGAAGCAAATCCGGGAGAACTAATGATGTCATTGAGGCGTTATCTTATTTCAAAATATGACTGGACCGGACTTTCAAAAAAGTTCTATACTTCTAAAATCTGGGAATTCGGGGCGATCTTTTTGCTGGCAGGACTTGTATTTTTTCTTTTTGCATTATTGAATGGCATTCCTACGAGTACTGATAAAGTTTTGCTTAATGAACTGGCACCATGGCAGATAGTTGAAATAGGTGACTGGACAATGGCTGCTTTACTCGCCGGATTACTCATTTCCTTTATATTCAATATGTATCTGAAAGTCATTATAAAAGACAAAAATATTAAAATACCATTAAAACTGTATTTTACTGAATTTTGGGCACTTATTTTTCATTTTTCTTCTCAATGGAGGTTCTCTGATTGCGAAACAAAAGTTAATGTATTCTGGAAGAATATTCTTAAAGGGAAATACAACTACTGGATAATGCACTGGCTCCTTATGTCCGGTTATGTGGTATTATTTATAATGATAGTTGGTTTTTTGGGATGGTTTCAGACAGATAAAATTCATCCATGGTGGCATCCCCAGAGATTATTAGGCTATTATGCCACTTTCGGATTGATCTTTGGGACTATTTATTTTATAATTCGTCGGTATAAAAAAGACAGAGAAAACACTAAATATTCTCATATAACTGACTGGACTTTTGTGGCACTATTATTAATGACAGCTGTTTCAGGAATCCTGATGCATATATTCAGGGTTAGCCAATTACCGGTACTACTAACATATTATATGTATGTAGTTCACTTAATGATTGTTGTACCAATGTTAATGATAGAAGTGCCATTCTCAAAATGGTCGCACCTTGCTTACAGACCCTTTGCAATATATTTTGACAATTTGAAGAAATCAGCCAGCAAGCTAAAAAGTAAGAGCTAACATTTATATTTTTTATGTAATATTCAAAACTTTCATAAAGTCTTTATAAATATGCTGCTTACAAATCTTAAACATATAGAATCAGTCAGTGAATATGAGAAGTTCATTAAAGAAAACAGTAATGTAATGATATGCTGTGGACGAATGGCCCCATGTGTACCCCTGTATATAAGATTATGGAAATACTTGAGAAAAAATATTTGCATGTTAAATTTGCCGACATGGACTTTGACAATCCTGATGCCTATATTATAACTATGTCACCGGCATGTAAAGGCTTTATGGGATTGCCTTTTACACTATATTACAAAAAGGGTAAAATTGTTGAAGCTACCAGCAGTATTCAAACAAAAGATCAAATCAAAGCTATTCTTGATACTGAATTTCCCTTATAAAAGAGGTTCTTGTTTCTATATTGAAATATTCGTTAAAAGTCTTTCCGGAAGAAATTATTTATTACCTGTATATTGTTTAATCAAATTTAAGGTATGAGTCAGGAGCTCTGTTCCCCCGTAATTACCATGCCCTGGAATAACTATTTGAGCATCTCTGTATCTGTTTATTAATGAATATTTTACAGGGACTTATTAAATACATTAACATCAAAAATAACGAACTTGTGTTCAATATGCTAAAGATTTTCTTTATTTTTGTATACTACAAGCTATAAATAACTTAAAAGGAAAACAAACTCTCAATCCTGTGTCTGCAATTTATAAATCGGGAATATATATTCTGGTTTTTGGCAGTCTTTTATTAACACACTGTGAAAAAAAGAATACAGATCCTGAATTGCTAATGCTTGATTATACGGTAAAGGATGTTTCAGCATATGGTAAGAACGACGGCTCAATTGATTTAATGGTATCGGGAGGAGTTCTGCCTTATCAGTATGACTGGTCCAATGGTTCTATTGAAGAAGATATTGACAGTCTGACTGCAGGAATATATAAGGTTACTGTAACCGATGCAATTGACTCGTCAGCCACTGATAGTATTATGGTTAATCAGCCGGACCCTCCCAATACTGTAACTGATATTGAAGGCAACAACTATCCTATTGTCAGGATAGGTAGCCAAAAATGGATGGGTAAAAATCTAAGGGTAACAAAAGATCCTGAAGGTACCCCTGTAAATAGTTATTGCTATGATGATAATCCCCAGTTGGAAGATAAATACGGCAGGCTGTATACCTGGGATGTAGCGATGAATGGTTCTGTTATTGAAATGGCACAGGGAATTTGTCCGGATGGATGGCACATACCGTCTGACGAGGAATGGAAAACACTTGAGATATATCTGGGTATGACACGGGAAGAAGCCGATATGGTGAATATCTGGAGAGGGGAAGGGGTTGGAACATCACTTATTGAAGGAGGAGCTTCCGGTTATGAAGCCAGACTTTCCGGAAGGCGAACATCGAGTGGATCTTATATGTTGCTTGATCGCTATGAATATGTGTGGACTTCAACTGAGTATGGTGATAATGCATGGCGCCGCTGCCTGAATGGATTAGATTCCAGGGTAGGCAGATGGAATACTTTTCCAAAAACATATGGTTTTTCAGTAAGGTGTATTAAAAATGACTGATAATTATGAGATTGTTAGCCGGGTTGTTGATACAATTTTCTGTTTTATTTGTTTTGCTTGCTTCCTGCGAAAAAGAATCAAAAACCCCAGATAATTGTATTCCAATAAATTTTATTAGTCTTGAGGCAGAGAATGATACTATAGAATCAGGATCTGAAACCGGAATAACGGCTGAAGCCGAAGGTGACGGACTAATATACGAATGGACAAAAACACTTGGAGTAATAGAAGGTTCAGGCTCCCAGGTGACATATATTGCTACACCATGTGCTATCGGGGAAATTGAAGTTACTTGCAAGGTAATAGATGAATGTGATAATTCAGAATCTATGACCGTAATAATTCTAGTAATCTGAAATGAGATATTGCTATATATTTTTAGTCCTGATTTCCGTATTTCATGATAATCTTACGGCACAATGTTTTTCGTCACTTAATCCTGTTGGCGGGATATCTAATTTGCTGGTTCTGGAAAAGAATACACTCAGACTTATTGTATCTTATAACTATGGCATCAGTAACGAATATTTTGAAGGCCATAAAAAATCAGATTATTCACTTATAAAAAGGGCTGACTATAATTACGCAGGTACTATTATAGCATATGGAGTTTTTAATAAAATTACTTTGGAAGCTGAAACAGGTTATTTTTTAAATAAAACCTATAAACTGGAAAGTAGCACAAATACAGGATATGGATTTAATAATTTTATTGTTTCCCCCAAGTTCAGTTTAATTACTAATTATGATAAAAGATTTTTTATGTCAGGAAGCACAGGTATAAAAATACCATTTTCCAGAGAATTGCAAAAAGTTGATGGTGTTGAGGTGCCTCACGAACTGCAGCCCTCAACCCATGCTATGGGTTATGTAGTACAAGCTTTTATTGTCAAAGAAAATTCTTTTAAGGGAATTAGATATTTTTTAGTTGCACGCGGTGAGTATAATTATAAAAATAAGGCCGGATATAAGTATGGAAATTTTTTATCAGTTTCTGCTTACCTCTCAAAACATTTGATGTATAACTGGATAAAGGGTGACTGGACAACCATTTTACAGCTAAGAAATGAATTCAGGGGAAAGGATAATATAAATGACCGGATTGTTGAATCTACCGGAGGCTATTCACTACTTATCATGCCGCAGATAAATTATACTATAAAAGAGAGGTGGAATATATCATTGATGGGAAACATACCTGTATATCAATATTTT
>CAZFQS010000050.1:0-10129 GCA_964521285.1 uncultured Bacteroidales bacterium
GTAATGGAGAAACCCTGAAAACCATCGCTGTATTAAACATTGATACTAAAGATCTATCTCTTGATCCGGTCGCTATGGGTAATTTAGTGCGTCTTGAACTGGAAAAGACCAAGGTTAACAATGTTATGGACAAATATGAAGTTGCATACATTGTAGAAAAAGAAGGATTGGACATTAGTAATTGCTATGGGAAAAGCTGCCTTCTGGAAATAGCTGAATCCCTGAAAGTAGATAAAATATTAACCGGATATGCAGAACGCTTTGGAGATAAGATTATCATTAACTTAAGGTTAATTGATATCGAATCATCTTTGATGGAAAAATCGGATGTAACTGAATATCAAAACATCCCGGAAGAAATTCAGATAATGGTTGAGATTTCGGTCAAAAAGCTTTTAGGTTTGGAAATTGATCCTAATCTGGTTAATCTTTTAGTGAATTATGAAGACCCTATTGTTAGTACAAGAACTAATCTAAGATTAAATGGTCCCAGGATGGGTGTTGCTTATATAACAGGTGACAAAGCTGAGAGGATCATGGCCCCAAAAAGTCAGGGAGGTTATGATGGTTATCCATATTTAAGCCAGATTGGATATCAATATGAAGTTCAGTATTTAAGTGCAGGTAATTTTCAGGCTCTTGTTGAATTTTTAGTAGTGCTTAGCGGTTTAGACCAGCAATTTTTCAATCCTAATATTGTCTTTATGAATGGATTTAGGGTTGGTAAAAGTGGATGGGAAATAGCATTTGGTCCTTCCCTTAGTTTGAGACAAGCCGCAAAGGGATTCTACGATAAAGGCGGGCTTATGGGAGGTGAAAATGGTGAATGGTACCTGGAAGAAAAATGGACTGAAACCTCCGAGGATGAAAATACAAATCCCTATGAGATTGAAGAACAATTAGATAGAAGGGGAGACATAGCTCTTCGTGCCGGTTGGATATGGGCTGTTGGCAGAACCTTTAAATCAGGTTATCTGAATATACCTGTTAATGTCTATGTAAGTCCTGATAAAGAAGGATGGTATATTGGACTTTCCATTGGCTTTAATGTCAGTAGAACAAGAAGATTACAAGATTAGAAATTTAAGGACTGTTTTATTCCTTAATCAGTGACATTTTGGACATAAGTATCCTTAAAAGATGTTTTTTCTTTCTAGTAAAGACTAGCTCTTTGGGCTCTCTGATTTTATCAACAGGCTTTTAAATCAAACACAATGCTTTTATTCATAAAAATATCGACATTACATGGTGGTCAGTATTATGATTTGTTTTATGTTCTCGCCATAATGTTTTCTCTAATTGCTTTGATTATTGCAGGTAAGAAGCGTAATTATCCGATGATTCCGTGGATGCTCTCTCTTTTAATGATTCTATTGTTTTTAATTCTTGGGACTAAAATCTTTACCTTATCTCCCGGGCAATGGAGTGAGTTTCTTCAAAACGGTAAAATTCCTGCTCACACAGGAAGGACAATTCTTGGGGGTATTGCCGGATGCATGGTGGGATTATTTATTTCACGCCTCTGGTTTGGATTTAAGAATGACGTACTGGATATCTTTTCCTATGTTTTCCCTGTTGCAATGGCTATACAAAGAGTGGGTTGTTTATTTGTTGGTTGTTGTTTTGGTACACCTTCAAATGTTCCATGGGCGGTAGTTTATCCCCGGTATACTCACGCTCACGCAGCTCATGTAAACAGCGGGCTTCTTGATTATTATTCCCCATATTCATTACCTGTCCACCCTAACCCGCTTTATCAAATCCTTGCCTGTATTATAATATTGATCCTCCTTTACTATATTTTTCGAAAACGGATACGCGTTGCAGGAAACCTGTTTCTTGTCTCCATAACACTTTATTTGATTTCCCGGGTTATTACCGAATTTTTCAGAGATGCTTCCAGTAATGGTTATGCCGGAAATATAGTATTCGGACTAAAAATAGTTCAATGGATTTTGATAGTAATAGCAATTGGATTATGCATATTTGTTCTAGTCCGTGAAAAGAGAGGAAAGTACAAAGTTGTTCAATACCAGGTAAGAAATTCTGAAAAGAGAAATGCCCTGTTTTTCTTTATATTATTTGTTTTGATTTTATCTATCTGGAAGTGGCTTCCGTCTATAGAGCATATACATATTTTCTCAGTGTCATTAGCATTAGGAGGATTCTCCCTGGCACATGGCTTTAAGAAGTTAACGGCAGGTAAATGGCAATGGTCAATGATTTTATTAATGCCGTTATCTCTATTTTTAGTCAGTTGGGCAGAGAATGATACACTCAGCACTGAAAATGATAAAAAGGATTTCATATCCATTGGAATAGGATATATAGGGGGTAAGTATGATTATAGCTACTCTCATTGCCCAAGTGGTGACTGCTGTAACGGTCCGGTTGAATATCACAATTGCAAGGCGCATTATAATGTTTATGGTGCCGGATTCTCAAATACGCATTTTACCGAAAAGGGAAGAGCATTACTTTTCGGAGTGAATTTTTCATATGGCACTCAGTATGAAAGAGATTCAATATCTAATTCAAATAATGAAAGAGTGGTTATTACCGATAAAACTTCTAATATTTACGGATTAAATCCAAGATTAACATACGGAGATAAATATCTTGGTTTTGGTTTAGGGATTCATGTAGGGTCTTATCAGTTTGATCATTCATATAGCTTTTGCCCACAGTTAGAGCTTCGCGTTGGTCCTCCAGAGTATTTTTATATTTCAGGAAAATTAGGAGAACAGTTTCCCGGGTTAACTGGCAGGATCCCTATTAAATATGAATTGGGTTCGGGATTTGGATCAGATGATTTTATTTTACGGGCAGGCTTACAATCGAGGTATCCCTCTGTTTTGGAGTTAATGAACCCCTATGGTTTTTTCATCCAACCTTCAATAAGTCTTTTTAAGAATCAATTAACTCTTGAAGGATATTATGCTTTTTTTCCTGCTAGATTTTATGATCCTACATATGATGAGCCTCAAGAGTACGATAAATTCGGAATAAATATCTGGTGGAATATACCTGTGAAATAATATGGTTTATTTTCAAAAACTATATCTGGATGATTAACAGAATTAAGTATACAACAGTCTTACGTAACAGAAAATTGCTAATATGGCGGGTGACAGGGAAAATTTCGCGTTGGTGCAAAATAATATGGTCGTTTTCACTTGACCTGGTTCGCGGCTCCGAAACCCGCCATTACTTATATGCTAAAATGCTTGTGCATAGTAATTTTTAAAGACAATTTTTAACCAATTAAATTATTAAAAAAATGAAAAAAATTATTGTTATAGGATTATTAACCTTCGCTATGTCAGGGTTAATTCGTTCACAAATGACGTTTACAGTCAAGCCAGGATTAAATCTTAATAGTGCTAATATTGGTGTCAAATCTGAAAAATTTTCACCATACTTTGGAATACAATTCTTAAATATTAATAGTAAGTATAAGGATAATGATGAATATGAGCCTGAAGACAGGAAAATAAAAACACATATTTATATGCCTTATCTGGGATTTAAAGCATATTTATTTGACAAGGACCCATTGAAAGGATCAATTGTCGCGACAGTTTTTAAACCTGTTATATCCGGGAAGGAGATAAACGATGGTGAAGAAGATGAATCGTACAAGGAAGACTTGAAGAACTTAAAAATATGGGGAGGAGAAATTGGATTTTGTTCAGAATATTTTTTTAATGAACATTTCAGTATTGGTGGAGAATTTGGATTTAGACTAGCCTTTTATAAGGATAAGTATGAATCTGAATACAGCAATTATTCATATGACGAGGATTTAAACTTAAATATGACTTATGTTTCAGGTTCAATGAACTTCTATTTTTAACCTTTTACGCTAATAATTACTATGCACAGCATGGCATATAAGTAGTAACAGTAATTAGAGTTTATTAATAGTAAATTCTTTTACTGGGTATAGACGAAAAAAAATCAGTTAGAATTAATAGCTTTATATATTAATTAATAGTAAGGAAAGATGATTAGTAAGCTGCTGCAATTAACTTTCATTATACTGTTTCCTGCACTCACAATTTATTTAGAGAAACATTATAAAATCTTTAAACTTTTAAGCCCGATATTACTATGCTATATTGTGGGTATTATATCTGCAAATATTCCTTTTATTACACTGGACAAGAAGATGCTTTCATTAATCACAGAGGTAAGCATTAGCCTGGTTATACCGCTCTTATTATTTTCGTCCAATTTTATCAAATGGCTGAAGCAGGCGAAAAAAGCAATACTTTCCTTTTTTCTGGGTGTAACAGGAGTTATTATCAGTGCAATCCTGGCCTATTTTTTATTCAGAACCCAAATTGAAGAATCCCGCCAGGCATCGGCAATGATGATCGGAGTTTATACAGGCGGAACATTTAATATGAGTGCCATAGGTATAGCATTAGAGGTCAAAAAAGAATTATTTATTCTTCTTAATAGTGCCGATATTTTTTTTAGCGGAATTTATTTTATTTTTCTTATTACAGTGGCTCAAAGGTTTCTACTAATGTTTCTCCCTGAATATAAAAGTGTGGAAGGAGTAATAGTTGATGATAATGTAAACGAACTGGTTTTTAGACGGTTATCCCTGGCAAAAAAAATAAAATTAATCCTGATATCATTTTTACTTGCTGTTTTCATAGTGGTAATCGCAGTCTGTATTTCATGGATAATAAAAAAAGATATAGTTGCACCAATTGTTATACTTGTGATAACAACACTTGGAATTGCATTCTCATTTAACAGCAAAGTCCAGAAGCTTAAAGGAGCATATGAATCAGCTGAATATTTACTGCTAGTATTTGCAGTAGCTATGGGTGGAATGGCTGACTTTTCAGAACTGATTAAAGCAAGTTCAGAAATCTTTTATTTCTGCGGAGTGGTAGTAATTTGTTCTGTTGTCCTTCATTACCTGTTGGCTGCAATTTTTCGAATAGATACAGATACTGTTATTATAACATCAACAGCTGCTATTTTTGGCCCGGCTTTTATCGGACCGGTAGCAAAAGGAATTAATAACAGGGAGGTTATTGTTTCAGGAATAACTATGGGTCTGGTTGGTAATGCCGTAGGCAATTATTTGGGTTTGGCAGTAGCCTGGATATTGAAATAATGGATAAAATAGATTTAAATTATTGATATGATTTATAAAAGGGCAGAATTACCGGCCTATTGTGGCCCGGTTTGTAAATAAAGGGAAAACAATATGAAGGTGAAGCAAAGAGAAATAGCCAAATACCATAAGCTACAGGTTCAAGTTGAACAGGAGCCTAGTCAGGATATTATTAATCATTTAAAAAATACTGTTATTGGTACTCCGGGCCGTTTATTATATAGACTTACAGGTATTGAGAAAAAGATCAAATCACTGGGAACATGTTATTTTTTGGTATTAAGAAAGTTAAGCAGATTGATTGGGACGATGGGATTTGTCCGCCGTACCACTTACAGCAAAGAAAATTCATATAGCTCATGGTATATGCGGTATTTTTCCATCAGGGCACCATTACGTACTAAAATTCATAAAAAGGAAGACTATGAAAATAAACTCTCATCAGGGGATAATATAATTAAAGATTCTATCAAAGACTATTTTTATGAACCCAATCGGTTGTTGGGTAAAATGTCAGATCCGAATCAAAAAACATACATCTATGCTTATATTGAGCGTGGGAACATAAGATCAAAAATATTTAGTGATCAGATGGATTTTCAGACAGTTCGCAGCTTCACTACTATTTTATTTAGCAGGGTTAATCCAAAGATTCATCCCGGGGTACAAAGGATAAAGGAAGAGGGAAAAACTGATATGCTTAAACTACTGAGAGGATTTTACAGAGGATTTAATATGTATACTGAACAGTACCTGTTTTATGAAAACAATTATTACCTGTTAAAACTTAATAATGAAATAGTATCAGCAGTTCAGGCCAACCAGGAGATATGGGAAATTAAGAAAATACCTGGATTTAAGGGGAAAATATTGTTGGATATTATGCCGCGCATTCCCGGTGTAACGAAGATTTTTGATCCACAGAATTTCCGTTTTGCAGCTATAGAGGGAATCTACTACAAAGAGGGCTATGAAAGCTATCTTATTCCTTTATTTGAGTCAATTTGTGCCCTGACAAAAACACATTTCGCTTTAATCTGGCTGGATACTGACAGTCCGCTTCTCAAAACTATTGATAAGCTCGGTTATCATGGACTATTTAGTAAATTTGTCAAACGGGTTGAAGTAGATATTATCATAAAGTTTATAAACTTCTCGGAAGCTGAGAAAGAATCTTTCCGGAATAATCCTGCATACCTGTCCTGTTTCGATATGACGTAATGCAATAGAATTATACAACTGATTGTCAGGGATCTTATTAGTAAATTTTGTAAAAATTAAGTATTGCTATTTAATAAATTATCGGGGCCGGGTGTTAAGAAATGCTCCGCTGGAGCATTTTAGCATAGAGCCAGGTTGCAGCGCTGAAATTCAATTAAATTATTGTATGTCTTGATTTAATAGCAAAATTTTTGTAAATTTCGAACAAATAAGTAATTGATTATTAAATAAATAATTTCTCCTGTATGAACATTATACCCAAAATTTTAGTTGTCTACACTATCAATCTTAACATATTAAATTCCATCAGAAAATTCCTTTTGAATATCTTGCTTTATAGTGTATTTTTCAATACTACAGGGCAGTTGACCGCTAAAATTTCACAGCCACAGCTGGCACTAATTAATGACAGTCTGATTATTAAGTATAATATCTTGGATGCAACCCCGAAAGATAAGTTTAATATCTGGCTGGAAATTACTGACGATACTGGAGTAAAAATAAATGCTTTTACTTTTACAGGTGATATCGGAGATAGTGTAAAAGGAGGTTTAAATAAGGAGATTATTTGGGACTTATCAGCTGACAATATTATACTTAACAATAACATTAATGTTGAAATTATTGCTAAAAAGATAGTCGTACCCGAAATTGGTTCAGAAGAAGTGCATTTGTCTGAAATACCATCTGATCTAAGTAAGAAGGAAAATATTGAAGAAAAAAAGGAAATCCGTAAAGTTATTGAAGAACCAATAGTAACTGCTCCAAAAGTGAAAGTCGGAAAACATTTATTACAGTCTGCAATTCTCCCGGGATGGGGCTTAACAAAGCTTAGCAAGGGCAAACCTTACTGGCTTATTGGAGTAGCCGGAGCTGGATGTATAGCTTCATCCATTTACTTTAACAATCAGGCGTATTTAAATTATAATAAATATCTGGATTCATATGATGAAGAAAAAATTGATACTTACTTTAACAATGCAAAAACACAGGATAATATTTCTAAAGCTTTTGCATTAACAGCTGTTGCAATATGGGTTACTGATTTGGCAATAGTAAATATTAAAGCAACTAGCATGAATAAATCTTATAGAAGGAACAGATTAAATGATATTTCAATTAGTTCTGGTATTAATTTAAACACAGAGATACCAATGTTATCATTGCACTTTAACTTTTAGTTATGAATTCGTTTAAATCACAGAGAAATATTAAAATAGCAACCAGAATATCTATATGCATATTATTTTTATTCCATTTCTTTTCTTTTTTACATTCTCAGGAAATAAGAAGCGGGAAATCTACTATTCTCATTAATAATCTGAAAATTGAAGAAAAGGATATTACCGACACAACTCCTCCTTTGATTAAAATAATCGAACCTTTGTTAGAAGGAGATAAGATTAATACTGATAAACCTGAAATAACTTTTATCGGGAAAATTACAGACAGTGAAAGTGGAATAAACAGAATTTTTATAAATTCTGAAAAATATAAACTTACACAAGATGGCCTTTTTGCACAGGATATACACCTGGAAAACGGTGAAAATAAAGTTAGTATTATAGCTATAGACAATGAGGATAATTATTCAAGAATGAGACTTATAGTTGAATACAAGCCGAAATCTGATATTATCACTTCTCAGTTGAATGTTGAAGGTAAATATTATGCCTTACTTATTGGTATTAATAAATATGATGATCCAAATCTTATGGATCTAGATAATCCAGTCAGGGATGCCGAGACTTTATACAACCTCCTACTTTCAGACTATTATTTTGAAGAAGAAAACATGTTTCTAATAAAAAACGCAAAGAGAGCAGATATAACAAACACTCTTGATGTAATGGCTGAAAAACTTACAAAAAAGGATAACCTCCTGATATTTTATGCCGGACATGGCTGGTGGGATGAAAAAGCTAATATTGGTTATTGGCTGCCATGTGATGCAAAAATATCAAGAAAAGCAGAATGGTTTCGCAACAGTACATTGTGTGATTATCTTAAAGAGATTAACTCAAAACATACACTATTAATAGCAGATGCATGTTTTGGAGGAGCAATATTCAAGACAAGAAGTGTATCCATGGAAGCGCCAAAAGCAATCCAGATGCTTTATGACTTACCAAGCCGCAAAGCAATGACAAGTGGTACATTAACTGAAGTTCCTGATAGAAGCACATTTATTAAATATTTAATTGAGCGGTTAGCATCCAATGATGATAAGTACACTTCTTCAGAACAGCTTTTCTCAAGTTTCAGAATTGCTGTAATAAATAACAGTGATGTGATTCCGCAGTATGGGGAAATAAGAAATGTCGGTGACCAAGGAGGCGATTTCATTTTCATTAAAAAGGACTAATTAACAGATATTAAATTACTGCACAAAGATTCAATGCAACAATCCATTAATGATGATAAGGCTTAAATTTTTATTAATTATTATCATTCTGTTTTATATTCTATTTACACTAATTCAATCTTGTAAAAAACTGGAAATTGAAAGGGTGGTTAAAATAGAAACTGGGGAAGTTCATAATATTACTGCAGATTTTGCCTCAATAAGTGGGAATATTCTGGATGTTGGTGAAAATGGTATTACACAGTATGGGCACTGCTGGTCTACAACTAAGAATCCTAATATAAATGTCACAACTAAGACTGTTCTAGGAACCAGATATACTATTGGCAGTTTTAACAGCGAATTGAATGGTCTTCTATCAGGCAATACTTATTATGTAATAGCTTATGCCATATCTAATGGTATACCTATTTACGGAGATACTGTTTCATTTAAAACCCGTGAACAGATTAAAGCCGAATTTAATGCTAATCCAAGATCAGGCTACTTACCTTTAAGCGTTCAATTCACTGATATGTCCACGGGTAGTATAACCTCCTGGTCCTGGAATTTTGGAGATGAAAATACATCAACTTCTCAAAATCCATTACATACATACAATGTTCAAGGAAGTTATTCGGTTACCTTAACTGTTAGTAATGCTAATAGTTCAGACTCTGAGACTAAAAATAACTATATTATAGTAAGTACCAGTGGTTCTGCTCCAGTTGCAGGTTTCACAGCCAACAAGACATCAATCATTGAAGGAGAGAGTGTAAGCTTTACAGACCAGTCCATAAATGTTCCGACCGCCTGGTCATGGACCTTTGGTGACGGAGGAACGTCCACAGAACAAAATCCTACAAATCAATATAATACACAGGGAACTTATACAGTAAAATTAACAGTGAGTAATAGTTATGGTTCAGACGATGAAACAAAAAATAATTATATTACAGTAAGTGCCAGCGGAGCTGCTCCGGTTGCGAATTTTACTGCTGATAAAACATCAATCACTGAGGGAGAAACAGTAAATTTCACAGATCAATCCACAAATGGTCCAACGAGCTGGTCATGGATCTTTGGTGATGGTGGGACATCCTCATCTCAAAATCCATCACATCCATACAACACGGAAGGAACATATAATGTTATTCTAACTGCGACCAATAGTTTTGGTTCTGATGCTGAAACAAAAAATAATTATATTACAGTAAGTGCCAGCGGAGCTGCTCCGGTTGCAAACTTTGCTGCTGACAAAACATCAATCACTGAGGGGGAAACAGTAAATTTCACAGATCAATCCACAAATAACCCAACAAGCTGGTCATGGACCTTTGGTGACGGGGGAACTTCAACAGAACAAAATCCTTCATACCAATACAACACGGAAGGAACATATAATGTCACTCTAACTGCAACCA
>CAZFQS010000050.1:10229-13351 GCA_964521285.1 uncultured Bacteroidales bacterium
ATAGCTTCGGTTCAGACGATGAAACAAAAAATAATTATATTACAGTAGGTGCCAGCGGAGTTGCTCCGGTTGCAAATTTTACAGCTGATAAGACTACAATCACTGAGGGGGAAACAGTAAACTTTACTGACCAGTCATCAAATGACCCAACAAGCTGGTCATGGACCTTTGGAGACGGGGGAACTTCAACAGAAAAAAATCCTTCATACCAATATAACACGGAAGGAACATATAATGTTACTCTAACTGCGACCAATAGCTTCGGTTCAGACGATGAAACAAAAAATAATTATATTACAGTAGGTGCCAGTGGTAGTGCTCCAGTCGCAGATTTTACAGCTGACAAAACATCAATCACTGAAGGGGAAACAGTAAATTTCACAGATCAATCCACAAATGATCCAACAAGCTGGTCATGGACCTTTGGAGACGGGGGAACTTCAACAGAACAAAATCCTTCATACCAATATAACACGGAAGGAACCTATAATGTGACTTTAACAGCAACCAACAGTTATGGTTCCGATTATGAAACTAAAGATAATTTTGTTACTGTAGAACTAATAATGAATATTCCATGCCCTGGGATGCCAACTTTAAGTGATGTTGATGGTAATGTTTACCACACTGTACAAATAGGAAGTCAATGCTGGATGCTAGAAAACCTTAAAACCACTAAATACAAGAATGGGACAAACATTCCATTAGTTACAGACGATAACGCATGGGGAGATTTAGCCACACCAGGGTATTGCTGGTACGATAATGATGCAGCAAGTTATAAAAATCCCTATGGTGCGTTATACAACTGGTATGTTGTAAATACAGGCAATCTTTGCCCAACAGGCTGGCACATGGCAACAGATGCCGAATGGACAACATTAACAGATTATTTAGGTGGCGAAAGTGTTGCAGGAGGTAAACTAAAAAGCACAACACATTGGTCAAGTCCAAATACAGGAGCCACCAACGAAAGTGGCTTTACAGCTCTTCCAGGTGGCAGCCGTAGCCGCAATGGTACGTTCGCCAGCGTTGGGAGCCGTGGTCTCTGGTGGAGTTCTACGGAGGACGTTACCGGTACTGCCTGGCGCCGGGTATTGGACTCTGATGTGAGCGATATTTACCGTGAGCTCAACGATGAGAGAAGTGGTTTTTCGATTCGTTGCGTGAAGGATTAGGTGTGCACAGAAGCTGGTTCAGGGTGCAAAGGCATATTGTTTTATTTTTACCATGAAATTCCGAAGGAATATTTCACAGGGAGTAAAATGAATTAGCGAACTATAATCAAGACTTTATCGAGAACTCAGTCAAATGATAGTGGACTGTAAGCCTCGATAAAGTGTATCGAAAGCCTACACAATAGAGAACTTTAAAGACAGGTTTTGCAAAGACATTGACAGAAACCGATAGTATGTAATCTGTCTCGGAACAAGTACAAAGATTTTCCTAATCACTCAATATAGAATTAAATCAGATTTAAAAATGTAGCCCCGACGGGAGTCGAACCTGTATCTACGGTTTAGGAAACCGCTATTCTATCCGTTGAACTACGGGGCCTTATTTTATAGCTTGGCGCCACAAAATTATGGAAAATGATTTAGCAAACAAATAATTGTTTTTATAATCGGTATATCAATCGATTGTTAACAAG
Source organism: uncultured Bacteroidales bacterium (assembly GCA_964521285.1). Classification (GTDB taxonomy): domain Bacteria; phylum Bacteroidota; class Bacteroidia; order Bacteroidales; family UBA10428. Next base: position 11,881 of record CAZFQS010000050.1, read on the forward strand.
TTTTAATTGAACATTTGAAATTATTTTCTTTAATTGGAGTAATATTTTAGTAACTGTAAATATGAATATTTTTGACTTAGTATTTCTGGTTATTTTTATATGGTTTGCATATAAGGGATTTTCAAAAGGATTGATAATTCAGGCAGCATCACTTGCCGCGTTACTGCTTGGGATTATAGGAGCAATTAAATTTTCGGGATACACTGCATTTGTGCTTACGAAGAAATTTAATGTAACAGGAGAATATTTACAATTAACAGCATTCGCAATAACTTTTGTAATTATAGTAATAGCAGTCCATATAATAGCAAGGCTTACAGAAAAATTTGTTAAAGCTGTGGCCCTTGACTTTGTAAACAGGATTCTTGGATTACTTTTCAGCACAATAAAAATTGCATTTATAATTAGTGTAATCTTGGTTATTATTAATATAATTGATCATAAAACACCTTTTTTGCCAAGGGATAAAGTAAATAAATCATTATTATACAAACCATTATCTTCCCTCGCGCCAATGCTATTTCCCTATTTCAGACTTGAATACGAAAAAATGAGAAGAGATATACAATCTAATGATAAAATTGTAGTTTAAAGTCTTAAATTACACTGATTAATTATCACCAAATGTTATATTTGCAAAAATTTTCGTAATGAATTTCGTAGAAGAGCTTAAATGGCGTGGGATGATAAGTGATATCATGCCCGGAACAGAAGAGCAGCTTGCAAAAGAAATGACTGCCGGATATGTTGGTATTGATCCAACAGGAGATTCCCTTCATATCGGGCATTTGGTTGGTGTAATGATGCTGAAACATTTTCAGTTAGCAGGGCATAAACCCATTGCATTAATTGGTGGCGCAACTGGCATGATTGGTGATCCATCAGGCAGATCTACAGAGAGGAATCTTTTGGATGAAGATACTTTAAGAAAAAACCAGCAGGGCATAAAAAAGCAGTTATCAAAATTTCTTGATTTTGAATCAAGTGCCCCAAATTCTGCTGAACTGGTAAATAATTATGACTGGATGCAGGAATTCTCTTTTCTTGAATTTATACGTGATATAGGCAAGCATATTACTGTTAATTACATGATGGCAAAAGACAGTGTAAAGAAAAGAATAGACGAAAATTCAAAAGCCGGCATGTCTTTCACCGAATTTACCTATCAACTGGTTCAGGGTTATGATTTTCTTTATTTGTACAGGAATAAAAACTGCAAATTACAAATGGGAGGATCAGACCAGTGGGGCAATATAACCACAGGGAATGAGTTAATAAGAAGAAAAGACGGAGGAGAAGCTTATGCATTAACATGGCCTTTGATAGAAAAAGCTGATGGGAGCAAATTTGGAAAATCAGAGACAGGTAATATATGGCTTGATCCGAAATATACCTCTCCCTATAAATTCTACCAGTTCTGGCTTAATTCTTCAGATGAAGATGCTGAAAAGTATATTAAAATATTTACATT
>CAZFQS010000051.1:0-12268 GCA_964521285.1 uncultured Bacteroidales bacterium
TCTGGCTTAATTCTTCAGATGAAGATGCTGAAAAGTATATTAAAATATTTACATTGCTTAAGAATAAGGAAATAGAAAATTTAATCGGCGAACACCGCGGATCTCCACATCTCAGGTTGCTTCAAAAGGAATTAGCAAAAGAAATAACAACCATGGTTCATTCAAAGGAAGAATATAACAAAGCTGTTGAGGCCTCAAGTATATTATTTGGTAAGGTGACAACCGAATCTCTGAAAAACCTTGATGAGAATACATTTTTAAGTATATTTGAAGGAGTTCCGATATATGAAATTAATGCCCGTGTATTCAAGGAGAGAATTAATCTGGCAGAACTATTAGTTGAAAAATCTCCTGTCTTTTCTTCCAAAGGAGAGCTAAGAAGAATAATTGCAGGAGGGGGGTTAAGTCTGAATAAAGAAAGGATTAAAGATCCCGAATTTATTGTATCAGATGAGAATTTACTAAATAATAAATATTTGCTTATTCAGAAAGGGAAAAAAGACTATTACATATTAATAAGTTTATAAACTATAATAATCAAAAAAATGGATCAGGAAAAGAAATTTAGTTTTAATTTAAGCTCATTAGACTTGATAATATTCGCCTGGGGAAAAAAGATACCTTTAATAATTGTATTTATTATCGCAGCAATCGGTTCCATTATTATCTCATATCAGATAACACCCCTGTATAAATCAGAAGTGGTTATGTTTGCCGAGCCAGAAGCTTTTGTGTCAAAGTATCTATTTTCATATACATATACTGGTCGTAAAGGAATGTTATCATTTGGGGAAGAGGAAGAAACTGAACAACTCCTGCAGGTATTAAACTCGAATCAGATTAGGAATAGAATTATCGAAAAATATGACTTGATGACTCATTATGATATAGATCCGAACCACAAGTATAAACGTACATTATTGTATAAAGCATATGATGGAAATGTGAGTTTCAGAAGAACAAAATATTTATCAGTAGTAATAAGTGTGTTGGATAAAGATCCTAATATTGCAGCAAATATAGCAAATGATATAGCCAATCTTGTTGACACAATTATGAATAATATAATCCTGGAAAGAGCATTGATAGGATTTCGGCTGGTAGATGAACAGCTTAAGGATTTACACAAGCAGATCAGGGTTTATGAGGATTCATTAACAATTTTAAACAAGTTAGGAATTAATCATTATGAGGCTCAATCAGAAAGGCTTGTTGAAGCATATGCTTATGCTTTAAAGGATGGTAATATGGATGGAGCAAAAAGACTGGAGAAACAACTGGCAAATTTATCAAAATATGGTTCTGCCTATGTTTCAATCAGGGATCAGCTTATTCATTATAAGCAACAACTATATTTGTTAAACTCAAAGTATATTGAGGCTAAGGTTGAAGCAGAACAAATTTTACCTCATAAGTTTGTTGTTGATTATGCATTTCCGGCAGACAAGAAAACATACCCAAAAAAATCTATTATTGTCCTTACTTCCACAATTACATCAGTTATCTTAGCTTTTATTATCCTCTTAATTATTGATACTATAAGAAAAAACAAATAAAAACCCAGGTACTTTGTCCAGGATCATTACAAAATCGATTGTTTACGTTGTTGCAGTACTATTTATTTTATTACATGGTATCCTTTTGCTTAGAGAAGGAATACAATACTTAATATTTCTTCCCCTTTTATTACTTGCATTATTTATTGCTTTTGTCCGGTTAGATAACTTTTTATTATTAATTGTTTTCTTAGTACCTCTTTCCATACCCTTGTATTCATTTTTCAGTGATTTGGACGTAAATTTATTTTTACCCTCTGAACCACTTATTATTATAGCATTCCTTATATTTTTAATTAAAATAATCAAATCTGAGCGAATTGATTATAAGATCTTTAAACATCCGGTTTCTATAGCGATTTATATAAACTTAGCCTGGATTTTTATTACGGCCCTTACCAGTTCAATGCCGGTAGTCTCTATCAAGTTTTTTTTGTCACGATTCTGGTTTCTTGTAGTCTTTTATTTTTTAACTGCTGAATTATGCAAGAATTATAATTTTATAAAAAAGTACTTGTGGGCTTATATAATACCTTTAATGATTGTCATTTTTTATACCATAATCAGACATACATCTATTGGATTATTTAACCAGGACGCTGCGCATTATGTTATGGGCCCTTTCTTTAATGATCATACATCATATGGGGCTATTCTGGCTATGGTTATTCCGGTTATAGCAGGATTTACTATTGATAGAACCAGCAAACAGGGCATAAGGTTCCTTTCGCTTATTATACTAACAATTTATATTGTCGCATTTATTCTGTCCTTTTCAAGGGCTGCGTGGGTGAGTTTGATTTTTGCCGGAGGGATATTTATTATAGTAATTTTAAGAATAAGATTATGGATGGTTATGTTAATAGCTCTCGCTGTGTTTTATTTAGCTTTTAGCAATCTTACGGAAATTGTCTTCAGAATGGGACGAAATACACAGGATTCATCTGCAAGACTTGCTGAACATTTACAATCTATATCAAATATTACTAATGATTATTCAAATGTAGAAAGACTTAACAGGTGGAATTGTGCAATAAGAATGTTTGGAGAAAGACCCTTATTCGGATGGGGCCCGGGAACCTACATGTTTAAATATGCACCATATCAGATTAGCTATCAGAAAACACCAATTAGCACTGAGGAAGGAGACAGAGGCAATGCACATAGTGAATATCTCGGGCCTTTATCAGAATCAGGATTCATAGGGTCTCTTAGTTTTCTTGCTATAGTAATAATGACATTAATAACAGGTTTCAGTGTTTATAGGAAAGTAAAGACAAAACATATGAAGATTCTTGTCCTTTCGTTAATACTCGGACTTCTAACTTACTTTGTACATGGCATAATGAATAATTTCCTGGATACAGATAAGGCCTCGGCTTTGTTCTGGGGTTTCACAGCGATGCTGGTTGCTGTGGACATATCATATGAAAGTGTGAAGATAGGTAATAATAACAAAGATTAATAAATCTCTATTCCTAATATCGAGATATCATCAAATATGGCTGCGCTTTTTTCAATTATACCTTGTTTTTTAATGATCTCCTGAATATTATTTTCAATTTCTTTAGTGTTGGTAAGGCAATCTTCAATTTCTTTTGTTCCATAAGTTATTCCTTTACCATCAAGAAGTTCTATTAATCCGTCTGTGTAGCACAGAATCTTTGTACATTCTTCTATTGTAATAGAGCCCTTTCTAATCATTGGTATTTCATCAAGCATCCCAATTCCGACACAACCCTTACTTAAATGGATTATATTTTTTTTAACCTTCTGATATAGTAGAGGCGGATTGTGTCCTGCATTAATATATTCAAGTTCCCTGGTTTTAAAATTAAATTTACCGAGAAACAGGGTAATGAATTTTTCTCCGTTTGCAGCATGCATAACTCTCTCATTTAGTTTTTCGACCAAAGCGGACAAAGATATCTCGTGCGTAAAAAGTGCCCTCAAATTTGCCTGAAAATTTGACATTAATAATGCAGCCGACATTCCTTTACCTGAAACATCTGAAATACAAAAACCAATTTCATCTTTGCTGAGCTCCAGATAGTCGTAATAATCACCTCCAACTTCAGAATGAGGGTAGTAAAATGCTGTAATATGGATTCTTTTATTTTTGGGAAGTATTGACTGGTCAGGGATCAGCATATTCTGCATTTTTGATGCAAGTTCCAGCTCTTTTCTTAAGGCTTCCTGTCTTAGACTTTCTTTAAAGAGTCTGATATTTTCTATTGCAACAATAATAATATTAGAGAGAGTCTGAATAAAATTTAAGTGCTTTATGGTCGGGCTTATACCCTCACCTTCCTTAATATCTCCAATAATTACAAATGCTATAGGAGTGCCTTTATTGATTACTGGTATAACTATGTCAAAGTCGTTAAGGGCAGTGCTAGTACTGGATGTAACAAATGAGATTTCATCTATTGGAAGTAAATCCTTTTCTACATCAATATTCTCATCTGTTGCACCAACCTCACCTGATTTTAAAATACACTTCCATGAATCTTCATATTTAAAAATAAGTACTTTACCAATATTTAAATCTTTGGTTAATAGCTCTTCATATCTGCTAAGTAATTGCTCCTGTGTTAAATTTTCGTTAATAGCCTGAGTAATATTAAGCAGTGACCTTAATTTGAAGGTTGTTAGTTCTAATCTTTTTATCGAGGATTTGCTATTTTTATTCACAAGTTATGGATTTGAATTTAATTATTCTTTAATTCTCTCCACATATGATTTTGTACGGGTATCTATTTTTATTTTATCCCCTTTATTGACAAAAAGTGGGACATTTATCTTTGCTCCTGTTTCAGTCATTGCCGGTTTCATGGCAGTTGTCGAAGATGTATCACCCTTTATTCCTGGTTCGCTATAAGTAATTTCATGTATTACGAAGGGAGGCAATTCGCATGAAATTGGTGTCTCTGTGTTGGCATGATAGATAATTTCAACCTCCTGCCCTTCTTTTAGAAACTCGGGGGATTCAATCAGACTTTTATCGATAGAAACCTGTTCAAATGTTTCGCTATGCATAAAATTATAACCTATTTCATCATTATACAAGAACTGATAAGGACGCCTTTCAATCCTGGCTGTTTCTATTTTAACTCCTGCCCCAAAAGTATTATCTATTATTTTACCAGTTGTAAGGCTTTTAAGTTTTGTCCGCACAAAAGCCGGCCCCTTGCCTGGTTTTACATGCTGAAATTGTACAATAGTATATAAATCATTATTAAATTCAATACATAATCCATTTCTAAAATCTGCAGTTGTAGCCATAAAACAGTTAAAAATTATAAAATACAAAAATATTGTAATTGAACGAAATACATATTGACCGATGCAAAAAAAGCAAAATTAGTGCAATTTTGCTAAATATATAAGCATTAATTTCCTTTTATTACTGATTTGGGAATAAAAAATAGCACTAGTCTTCTATAGGCTCAAATTCATATTTTAAACCTGAGTATCCCGAAAGGTCACATTTAATTGAGCCAACTGTCAAATCAAATCTGGCACGTAAAGGAATAAGATTTTTGTCATCTGAGATCCAGATTGTCATATCGTCTTCAGACTCAAATATTCTGCCAGTTCCAACTACAGGATCGAAACGCAGACATTGAAACTTACCTAATTTGGTTTTTAGTAGTTCCTTACCTTTATATCTTAAAGGGAAAGGAAATATCTCATTGTCGAAAAATGTAATAATATTTAAAGAATCCCCTGGATTCAGGTTTTTATAATCAAGTGCTCTGATAAAATATAATGCTGTAACCATATCAAGGATATGAGGTGGAACTTTAAGAACTGAATCTGATTTCAGACTATACAAAGTACAGTCTTCAAGACTAAAATAAACCTCATTATACGCTGTATAATTTCCTTCTCTAACATTTCTGATAGCTTTAACCGGCTTAATGCTTTCAGGATCAAAAAAGCTTTCATAGTGTTCCCTGACTTTAAACAGTTTGTCAGCTATACCTACTGTCCTTGCTAATACTTTTGCATTATATACAGCATTACCTTCATACTTTACTAATTTAAGTTTAACAGTTGCCTCTCCACCATGAATAGGTCCGTATCTTATTGAATATACTAATGATTCACCTGGTTTAAAGGGATTAATTTTCCCGGGGACCATTTCATACTGGCCGGAAACAACTAAAAATGACATGCAATGTAATATGCCGGTAATAATAAATTTCATAAATGCGATATGTAATTAAATTTAACGAATAAAAACTAATTTTATGTTCATAGAACTTGTCAATTTTAATCAATTGATATTTAATATTTTTATGAATTACTTTTTTTCGGAACTGTGGCTATAAAGTCTTTTAAGTAATATGGTTCGAAGTATGCCACGTTTTCGAATTTCTCTTTTATATAAGCATCTTCTGATAGCATGATCATATAACGCGCTGATGTATTAAATTTTTCAATAAATAAGGCGTTCTTACTCTTTATTATTTTGGAGCATTTATTTGCTCCTGTTCCGAAAAAAATCAGTTTCTTATTGTCCAGGTATTTATCAAATGAGGAGGAGCTGATTATTCTTGCCTGGGTATCTTCAATTGTTTGATTTAGATGATCATAAATAGCTGTAAAAACTTCTAATCGTCTGGCATCTATCATAGGGCAAAGAAGAGTATTATTTATTGAGGTAAATTTCATTTTGTCCAGTATGCGATTATTTATAATTCCAAAGGCCATTATTTTTAGAGTATTCAGAGAAATGAGAGGTATATTACCGCCATAACACAGACCTTTAGCTGTTGATACTCCTATTCGCAAACCGGTGTATGAGCCGGGCCCTTTACTAACCGCAACAGCATCAAGCTGTGATACGGATATTTTATTTTCTTTTAAAATCTCTTCAATAAATACACTTAACAGTGTTGAATGCGATTTATCCTTCAAACTTTCTTTGAAAGAAAGTAGATTTCCATTATTCGCTAGAGCTACTGAGCATACGTTTGTTGCTGTTTCAATATTTAGAATTAAACCCATTTAATTCACGGATTACTAATGTCCGGGATAATTATTTTTTCTTTTTATAAAGCTCGTTTTTATCAACAACATTAACTGCTGAACCGTCTTTTAGTTTTTTATTAATAATATTGTAAGGTGCAATTACAACCTCATCATTTTCTTTAAGCCCTTCTAATATTTCAATGAAGTTATTATCTTGTATGCCAGTGATAACTTTTGTTTGCTTTACTTTACCACCCTCATAAACAAAAGCGACTTCTTCAGGTTCTTTATTTTTACCCTCAAGGGCTACAGTATCATTTTTGTTTATTGTATCAATTTTTGTAGTTATTGCCTGAATTGGAAGAGACAATACATCAAATTTTATTTCTGTCTGTATATCTGCTGAGGCAGACATTCCCGGGCGAAATGGAATATTATTTCCTTTTTCAATTAAATCTTTGTATGAATCTTCCAATAAAAGTATTTTTACCTCAAAGGAGGTTACCTGATCAGCTGAAGTACCTGCGATTTTTGCTGAATTGGCAATTTCTGTGACAATTCCCTTGAATTTTTTATCCATATAAGCATCCAACTCAATAATTGCAGTATCTGATTCACGTACACGTACAATATCATTTTCGTTTACTTCTACCAATACTTCCATTTTGCTTAAATCAGCAATCCTTAGCATTTCAGTTCCTGTCATCAATTCCGTACCAACAACCCTTTCACCTTTTTCAATGTTTAGCATTGATATTGTACCACTCATAGGGGCATAAACCGAGGTTTTAATAAGATTTTCATTTGCTTCTTTAAGGGAAGCTTCTGCACTTTTTATTGAATACTCAGCAGATAACACGTTTTGTTCTGCTGCAGTAACGTTAGCGTCGGCAATTTCATAGTTTGATTTGGCAGTTTCCCATTCAGCTTCTGAAATTACACCTTCCTCCCAGAGCTTTTTATTCCGGTTAAATGTCAGACGGGCCTGTTCAAATTGGACCTTTACCTGTTCTAACTGGGCTCTTGAGTTAGCCAGATTTGCTTTTGCAGCATCAACAGCCGCTGCAGATCTGTCTCTGATTGATATATAAGTATCAGGTTTTATCTTTAGTAATAATTGGCCATCCCTGACTTTATCCCCGTCCTTTACATATAATTCAACAATTTCTCCTGATACATCAGGAGAAATTTTCACTTCTGTTTCAGGTTTAATTTTACCGTTGGCGGTTATAAATTCCGTGATATTCCTCTTTATTACCTTTTCTGTTGCGACATCATAAACATTAGATTTTCCGAACCATCCGGCTTTTTTACCAATAACGGCAAATATTATTAACAAAACAGCACTAATTAATAAGTATCTTAAAAGCTTTTTTGAATTCATTTTCTTATTATCAAATGTTAATAATTATTGTGTTAAGAGATTATGTTATTAGATAACGAAGATTTTTGTTTTAAAAATATAATTATATTTTGATTGTTGTGTCTCCATTTTGGTTTTTCTTTTATGAAAAGGTCATTTTTTTCATTAATGCAGGGCATGATCTTGCTGTTAATAAATATTGGAAAATACAATAGATAATAAAACGATTACTATGGTTATTAATTTATTAATTTGTCACATAATCTCATATAATTATATAATTGAAAGAAGGTTAATGTATTATTAATATTAACATATAAAAAATCAGAATGTGAGATTTAATTAAAATATTTATTTTAAGGGAATTAGATAATATTATTGTGTATACAAAATGAATAAGACTATTAAACTGGAAGGTATTGGTGAAATAAAACTGACAAGAAATAACAGGATAAAGAGACTGGCCATTGCTGTAAGGCCATTTTCAGGAGTGAGGGTTAATGTGCCATATAATATAAGTTTTGAAAATGCTGAAAAATTTATTTTTGAGAAGAGATCATGGATAAAAAAAAATCTGAATAAAATCCAGCGTATTGAAGATCATTATCCGACATTTGATAATAATACAGAATATTCAACAAGAGAACACAGGCTAAAAATCATTCCTCATAATAAGAATACTATAAAACTGATAGTCAGAGATACGTCCATATATGCTTTTTACCCTTCTTATGCTGATGTAAAAAATGAGAGAGTTCAAAAAGCCATAAGAAGGGCAATTATTGAGACCTGGAGAATTGAGGCAAAAAGGTATCTGTCCAAAAGAGTTAATGAATTGGCCTCAGAGTTCGGATTTAAGTTTAATAATATATTTATAAAAAACGCTAAGACCAGATGGGGTAGTTGTTCATCAGCAAATAATATTAATCTGAATCTTCAATTGATGAGGTTACCAGACCATCTTATAGACTATATAATCTTGCATGAGTTGACTCACACGGTACACAAAAACCACGGAAAAGCCTTCTGGAACTTGCTGGATAATATTAGCGGAAATGCTAAAGGATTGAATAAGGAAATAAAAAAATATAATATATATTACTGGTAGGATATTATAATCGATTTTTCTATATCAGCTATTTTAGCTTTTTTATTTATTATTACCCGTAATGGTATTATTAATGATACGGTTAAGGCAATTTATGTATTCAGTTGTTTTCCTCCTTCCAAAGAATTTTGTAAATTGTTTCCTCAGAATTTCCTTGATATCAGTTTGCCAGTCGAGCAAAGATAAGGTAGATATTTTACCCAATTCCCGCTTGTCAAAATGTCTCTTTAACAGGTTAATATTATTATAATATGCCATATAGGCTTTAATATTACTTCTTAGCTCCGGGGAAATACGGTTTTCAATCTTTTTTAATGCACTGGGAAATACATCAAATGTCGAATCATAAAAATTATAAAAAGAATTATCCCAGTTGATAAAGTGAATCATGTAATTGGCAATCTTAAATATTGATTTTTCCTTTTCTTTATCAATTGATTGTAAAAAAATTGAATTAACTTCTTCTATATATTGATTTTTTATATAGTTGTCAAAGACATCCGATATTTCAAGTGTAAATATTTCATATTCACGATCAAGATTCTGAAGATTAAAATCCCTTTTTTTGTTAGGAATTTTAAAGTCGATCAATTTGCTGATTACATAAATTTCATCGTTAAGTAGCTGGTAAACAGGAAATATATGGGTATTTTTTATTCTCTCCAGGTTCTTTTCTGAAAAATAACCTGTATTAATAAGTTCCTGAAACTTTTTATTGCCTTTTGTATATTTATCTAAAGCACTTTTATAAATTTTTAAATGATCATCAATCCTGCTTTTTATTTTTGTATTTTTATCATTGACTTTGATATTTATATATAAAGGGTAATAATTCTGTGATTGATAAGATATAGCATTAACATCTTTATTTAAGAAGTGCTCTATAAGAACTGAATTATGTACCATACGAGTATTTTATCAATCAGAATATAAATTGGTATGCGCTTTTAAAGAAAGCACAAAATACAAAATGTTATATTTTTATCAAAATTCTTTAAATAAATGATATTCACAGTTATTAACCTGTTGTTTAATATTTATTGCTGTTAATAAAGCAATCTTACTTATTTAATAATAAATTTACTTCAAATTTATTATTATCATTAAAAAATTTTATACATACTTATATTCAAAATTATAGTTTTAACAGTATTTAATAGCAATATTTTCATATTTTTATTATAAAATAAGGTGCCAGTTTTTGTAAAAAATTAATTATTAGTTTTTTACGTAACTATTTGTACTAATTATCGTAGAAAATTTACATAAGCTGGTATTCAGTTTGGGTTATATTAATGCTTTTTTTCAATAGAAAACTGTCTGCTTTAAAGGATGATGCTAATTTCAATGGCATTCTCTCTGTATTTGGTAATATTATACCATATTTAAAAACTATTAAAAGAAATTACCTCCGATATAATTGTTATCATAATATTCTAAAATCAATACTTCCCTTTATAATAATATGGGTATCCGCTTTATCTCCTGCTGGTGCCCAGAGCGGTGCTTATCCCAAACCTGTACTGGGATATCTGTACCAGAAAGAAATAGTAATTGAAGGCGATTCTATATACGATGACTTTAATGATTTTACTATACTGATTAATATTGCATCGGATAATGATTTAAGGACAGTGGCAAATGGAGGCAATGTATATGATAATTCAGGTGATGATATAGTTTTTACTGATGAGGATTATAACAAATTATATTATGAGATTGAAAAATATGATGGAACTGACGGAGATTTAATAGTCTGGGTAAGGATCCCGTCTCTGACAAGCGGTGTTGATTATACTTTACGTATGATATACGGAAATCCCCAGGACGGTAATGATTATACAACAGATAGTACCTGGAATCTTCGTTATAAGGGGGTATGGCACCTTGAAGACACCGATGATGAGACTGTTTATGATAATGACGGGACTGCATTTGATGATGCCAGTTTAACAGCCAGCGGCCAGATCGGTGATGCATACACATTTGACGGAACAGGTGACTATATCAGGGTACCTGATGATCCATCTCTGGATATAACTTCAAAAATTACCCTTTCTGCATGGATAAATCCTGTAAGTATCGAAAATTGGGAAAGGGTTCTGGATAAGTCATTTGTCGTTTATGGTGAGCCGTTTTCAATGTATGGTATTCTGTTTGAAATGGTAGCTGGCAATCCGAGGGCAAGGTTAAATTTATCACAGACAGATGATGCACAATATGTTACAGGAAGTATTAATATACCAACTGGTAACTGGACTTATGTTGTCGCGACCTATGATGGAAGCGAAAGAAATATTTATATTAACGGAGCCGGAGATGTTGTCGGTAATATGGGCATTTCAGGAGATTTCGATGAAAATGATATTGCACTGGGAATCGGGGCTGGTAACTACAACAATAATCCGCAAAACTTTTTTCATGGAATTATTGATGAAGCAAGGGTTCTGGATACAGCTCTATCCGCTGAATGGGTTGCTACAGAATATTCCAACCAGAAATACCCGGATGATTTCCATGATGTGCAAAGCCAGGAGCAGGCCTCCAGATTTTCTTTTGAAGTATGTGAAAACTGCTATACATTATATGCTGTACCTTTAGTAGCAGACAGAACATATACATGGACAATTAACGGAGGCAGCAACGTTTATCAGTCAGCTGATGAAGATTCAACAATAGTACGATGGGGTACTGCAGGCAGTGGCGATATTAAACTTGAAGTTGAAAATGATATTACTTTTCTGGATGATGCTACGATTACATATTCTGTTAATATCGTATCAGTAACTCCTCAGGAAATAATAAGCGATGACACTATTGTATGTCATGATGAGATTAATGCAAAATATTATGTGAATGATAGTGCAGGACATTCATATTCATGGGAAGTAATTGGGGGGAGTATTGCCAGTACTGAAGAAGATACTGCTATTTATGTTAACTGGGACGGACTAGATACCGATACCCTGGTAATTTTAACCAATACTATTGATTCATTGCAAAGCTGGCTATATGATACATTAGAAGTAATCATTGAACCATTAATTACAATAAGTGCAGAAGATGATACCATATGTGATAATACAGCCACAAGTATAACAGTAACGAGCAATGACGTTACTACGAATGGAATACGCTATACATGGACAGTGGTGGATAATCCTGATGTAACAGGGGAGAGCAACAGTGGAGGCAACGGGCAGTTGATAGGCACAGATATAGTACAGACGCTAGATAATACAGGCGGTGATGCAGAGCTGG
>CAZFQS010000052.1:0-4493 GCA_964521285.1 uncultured Bacteroidales bacterium
AATGTTGATTATTTTCAGATTCAGGGCAGCGGTATTAAACCCACTGAATGTACTCCTTCATTTACATTTGGCATTGGAATTAACAATCCGGATGCAGGGAGTGTATCCTACGAGCCTGTTCAGGTTTATTATACTCAGGGAACTGAGATAACCGTTCATGCAAATACTAATGAGGGGTATTTTTTTCATAGCTGGTCAGGACAATCAGCCAGCACAGATACCAGCCATACTTTTGCAATAAGTGAGAATACAAATATGACTGCCTTATTCTATCCTATAGGGACTACCATGGATACTGCGGTATGTGGTTATGCTACCGTGCAGCATGATAACGGTACACCCTACCTTTTAACAGGAGGGTCACTGGGAGACACTGTTGAAGCTACATCACTTGACGAATTAGTAACTTACCTGGGCGATGAAAATCCCCGTATTGTCAGGCTTTCCAAATATATAGAGGGTGCAAGCATAAATGAAATAAAAATAAATTCAAATAAAACACTGATAGGAACAAATGATATGGCCCATATTAAGGGAATAAAGGTTGCAATAAATGGTTCGCGTAATGTAATTATTAAAAATGTGACTTTTTCCAAAGTGTTAAGAGCAGATGAGATAGAAATAAACGGGGGTGCCAGAAATGTGTGGATTGACCATTGTGAATTATTTACTGACCGTGACCATGATGATAGTGAGGATTATTACGACGGATTGCTGGATATAAAAAATGAATCATCCTTTATTACTGTTTCATGGTGTTACCTGCATGACCATAATAAAGGTGTTCTTATAAGCTCGGGTGATGATAGTTATCAGGACAGTGTACAGCGTATCACTTTCCATCATAATTATTTCTATAATTGTAATTCACGTCTGCCCAGTATTCGTTTTGGGAAAGCCCATATATTTAATAATTTTTATGAGGATTGCGGTACAGCTGTTAATACAAGAATGAATGCCTGTGTAAGGGTTGAGAAGAATTATTTTCTGAATACCGGCACCGGTGTCGGTATGCTTTACAGTCCGATTCCCGGCAGTGTTGAATTGATTGACAATATATTCGAGAACACCTCATACTCGGATTCTCCAACATGCCAGCTAAATGTTCCTTATTCCTACGATTCATTTGTTGATAATACTGAAGATCTTCCGGCATTAATTCCTCCTAACATCAGGAATATCCCTGCCTCTTTGAGTGAGAAATACAGCCTGAATGGCTATGAACTGTTTGTTTATCCGAATCCTGCAAAAAGTACATTAACAATATCCTTTAAGCTGCCTCAAAACTCATTAGCCACGATTTCCATACATGACATATTGGGGAATGAAATCGAATCAACCGGAAACAAATACTATGCTGCAGGCTGGAATAAAGTAGAATTAAATATATCTGATTTTAAACCTGGCATTTATTTTTATAAAATAAAAACTAACCATATTGCTTTTATAAAAAAGATGATAATCCAATAATAAGGTCATATGACCTAAATATGTAATAACCAAGTCTTCATATTCAACCTTATTCATTTTTACAAAAAATCCGGTTCCAAATGAACCGGATTTTATTCAAATATAATTAACAGGTTTTTATTTCACAATTAGTTGCTTTATATACGTACTATTGTCATGGTTCATTTTCAGGAAATAAATGCCGGCATTTAGTTCACTTAAATCAAGTTTGATCTTTTGCTTATTAACTTTTATATTTAGCACTGTTTCTCCCAGGATGCTGATGACTTTCAGATCACTATTTACCACTTTAAAAGGAAAATCAATGAACACATAATCATCAACAGGGACAGGATAAACCTTTAAATTGTCTATGTATTTATTTGTTATATCAGATTCAAGTCCAAGGTATAGTTCATCGGGTATAACAGCTCCTTCTCCGGGAGCATAAGCTCCACTGGCATCCCATATCAACCAGTCAAAAATACCCGAAATGGTTGTTCCGTCACTTCCATCACCAATTTTAAACCAGTTATCACTCCTTTGTTTGCTGGAAGCTCCGGATAGTACAGCAACCGGATCTTCATCCAAATAGGCTGTAAACGTTTCCCCTTCCATTGTTACCCTGTATATGTGCCAATCACTTAGGTTTGGTACCTTAATAGCAGCTTCCTCAACATATGCAAGAAACAGGCTGTCATAGTAATATATTTGTAATTTACTGCCATAACTTACACTCCTGATATCAATTTCGGCAACCTTATCAGAAAGGGATCCATCAATTCCTTTAATCCTGGCTACCATAGTCGACTTTGTAGTACTTGCTACATTCCATTCCATATTATATGTAGTATTAGCGACTGGATTTCCATCGGCATACATATCGAATTTCCAGAGTTTATTACCTGCAATATCAGGATCATCAATAACAACTGAGAAGTTAGTAGCACCCTGTGGATCATTATCTCCTACCGAAAATCCGGCTACTTCGGGGATAGTACTGCAATCCCAGACAGTCCATTCCTGCGAGTTAGCATTTAAATGAAGCAATAAAATGCCAGATATCAGCAAACTTATGGGCCTGAATTTTAAGTAAATAGTTATCATAGCTAATATTTTTTGGTTAATAGTATAATGCAATAAAGTAATTTAAGCTACAATTTATTAATTCATTATTTAAAATAAAAATATTTAACCTGATTTATTTGATAGAGCAATAAGTTACTGTGGGATTCTTGAAAATTAAGTATGGAATTAAGCTAATACAAGTCTTAAGTATCCGATTATTTTTAAAGGACTTGCAACTAACCAGTCACCTGCCCAGGGGCATCCATACAGTCATCTCGGAATGGCCCCTGTTTCCCCATGCATAGTAAGGTATTAGTTTTATATTTACCGGAAGGGGATTATCTTCAGGCAATTCCCTGTAAAGATGACCTTTCCATCCGGAATTATTTATCAATAAAGCCTGTCCCTCCAGGCATACAATTTCACTGTTTTTAATCTTTATCTTTCTGGGTATAAGATCAACCTTTGCTGGGATAACTATATCAAATATTTTTTTTATTTCCGGAATATCAACAGATTCAAGACAGTAAACAACAGGTCCGCGTTTTACTGCTACCTGGTTGCGTGTTTCTTCAACAAGGGGATTTGCTTCTATAAGCTTTACAGTCATAGGAATGATAAGTTCCACTTCATCACCGGCTGCCCATTTACATCTTATTTCAGCATACTCACCGGGAACAGGAGACAAATCACTTTTTATTCCGTTAATCCTTATTTCAGCTTTATCACACCAGCCTGGTATACGTAAAAAAACAGAAAGTTCTTTTTCCGGTACCTGTTCAAATGATATCTTAATGTTCCCATCCCACGGGTAGCCGGTCACCTGCTCCAGTTTTAATTTTGATCCGTCTTTTAGAGTAGTGGAAAGAATATTAGCTCCGTAGAAATTCAAATACAAACCTTTATCTGACATGCTGTAAACATAGTTGTGTATTTCAGCTATGGTACGTATTGTATTTGGCGGACAACAGTTGCAGTAGCTTATATATTCTTCACGTTCTTTTGACCAGCGTAATGTATAGGTTATATCATCTGTTACACAGAGCGGATTGGTGTAAAAATAACCATTCCCGTCAAGGCTGACCCCTGCAAGAAGGCTATTATACATAGTTAGCTCCATAATATCTGCATAGCGGGTCTCCCCGGTGATTAGCAGCATACGCCAGTTCCACATTATATTTCCTATATTGGCACAGGATTCGTTGTGGGCAGTAATATTGGGAAGCTGGTAGTCACGCCCGTACGCCTGATGTACCTGCTGAATTTCTGCAGGATTATATGAAGTACCGTCAGGAGAAACTCCATCATAAAGAGCTCCGCAGGCTCCTGTTATATACATTTTTTTATACACGACATCATCCCATATCAGATTAAGAGCATTCATCAGCGAATCATCACCTGTTTCGGCATGTATATCGGCCACACCGGCATAGAGATAGTTTGCCCTTACTGCATGTCCGACAGCATTTGTTTGCTGCCTGAAAGGAATACGATCCTGGTTGTGGTCGGTTCCGTTTTTAACAAGACTCCTGATTTCAATAAGATTTTCTGCCAACTCAAGGTATTTTGGGTCTCCGGTTGTGCGGAACATCTCAGCAACACCCATATAATGTGAGGGACAAATTGCACTGCGGGCCAGTTCAGGTGATGACCTTTTGTAAAAGTCATACAGGAAATCCGTTGCTTTTTTTGCCACATCAAGCAGTGTAGTTTTACCTGTAGCCCGGTAATGGATACATGCAGCTGTCATTAAGTGTCCAATGTTATATGTCTCAAAATCGAGCCTTTCCCGGAATTCTTTCTTACCGGATGTTTTGTTAAGTTGTTCGATGATTACAGGGGTATGAATATAACCATCCTCACGCTGTGATTGTGCAATTACTCTTATAATATCATCCATAAGCCTGTCCAGTTCCTGATCTCTGGTAACTGCATAAACACTAGCTGCTGATTCAAACCATTTATAAAAATCGCCG
>CAZFQS010000052.1:4503-11711 GCA_964521285.1 uncultured Bacteroidales bacterium
GCCATCACTGAATGGCGGCCCCTTGTGGGTGCCTTTTTCTTTTCCTGATGCTATCTCAAAGTTTCTGTATGAATGGCTGACGTCTGTATCGGATAACTTTTCCCACATACCCGGGACCATCGAGTCTTTACAAACTTCGAAGCGTTCTGCCCAGAAACCACTTGTCCATTTAACATCATCCATATCAATACTACGAAGGATGGCATACTTGCTTTCTGAAGTGTTAACAAGACTTCTTTGCTGTGTCTTTATATTCTGTAATGATATATTAAGAATAAGTGAAATAATTATTATGCCTGTTGGCTTGTTCATACCTATACTGATATGGTACCTGAATCTATTAATTAATGAATGCTTCAAAGTTATATTCACCGGAACCGGTCTCTAAAACTACCCATCCATCTTTAATACCTGCCACTTTTATGTTCTGGTCTCCTGAAACAGGAGTATTATTTTCCAGTATTTGTTCAACCCCCTTTGCGGGGATATGGATTTGTGCTGTAGTATTAGCTGGAATAATAACTTTTAGTTTTAGTTTGTCGCCTGCCAGTTGCCAGTGTGATAAAATTTTGCCATATACAGAATGGTATTCTGCTTTTGCATAGCTTAGCTTTTCTGTAATATGTGGTTTTATAATGATTTTTTTATAACCTGGTGTTTCGGAGGCTGTTTGTATTCCTGCAACTTTATTATACAACCAGTTACCGACAGCACCATACGCATAATGGTTAAAAGAATTCATCGAGGGATCCTGAAATGTACCGTCAGGCTTGATACCGTCCCATCTTTCCCATATAGTAGTGGCTCCCATTGTCACCGGATAAAGCCAGGAAGGATACTCTTTGCGGAAGAGTAACATATAGGCTAAATCGGTATATCCATTATCTGTAAGGACATGACAAATAAGGGGTGTCCCCAGGAAACCTGTTGTAATATGTCCGAATCTTTTTACATCTTCGGCCAGGCGTTTTGCAGCTATTTCTTTCAGGTTTTCCGGAATCAGGTCAAATGCCAGTGCCAAAACATAAGCCGTCTGCGTATTGGAAGACAGGCGTCCGTTTGGAGTTACGAACTCTTTCTGAAAAGCGTTTTTAATCTTCTGCATTAATGCCCGATAATCTTTTGCATCCTGATCTTTGCCAAGAATAACTGCAGTCTTCTGAAGCAGGCTTGTTGAATGGTAAAAATAAACGGTGGCAATTAAATCCTTGTCAGTTGTAGCACCGGGATAATCGGAACGGGTAGTTGCAAATGCCAGCCAGTCCCCGAAATGAAATCCTGTATTATACAGGTAACCGCCTCCTGCCTGTTTTCTCATATATTCTACCCAGGCTTTCATGGATTCATACTGGACTTCCAGAATACGGGTATCGCCATAAACCTGGTAGACTGTCCACGGTATTATCAGGGCAGCATCAGCCCAGCCTGTGGCACCACCACCATTCAGGATATTGGGAATCACCCAGGGTACTATGCCATTTTCCATCTGGTCTGCAATAAAATCTTTCATCCATTTTGTATAAAAGGCTGCAGCGTCCATATTAAAGCAGGCTGTAGGTGCAAAAGCCTGGGCATCACCTGTCCACCCCAGCCTTTCATCTCGCTGGGGACAATCAGTGGGTACATCAAGAAAGTTACCCCGTAAACCCCATTGGATATTTTTTTGTAACCTGTTTATTAATGTATCAGAACATTCAAAGTCCCCGTTGGGTGTCATATCCGAATGAATAACCTTAGCTGTCAGATCATCAATGTTAACTTCGCCGGGATAATCTTTAACAGTAACATACCTGAAACCCTGGAATGTAAAATGGGGTTCAAATATTTCTTCAGCGTCGCCTTTAAAAATATATTGCACTTCCTGTCTGGCAGCCCGGAGATTGTCAGTATAAAAATTTCCTTCTTTGTCCAATACCTCAGCATGTCTTAATGTTATTTTTATTCCGGCTTTACCCTGTAATTTAAATTGAACCCAGCCTACAATGTTTTGCCCTAAATCAAAGACCAGATCGCCTTCGGGAGTAGTAAACTTGCTGACTGGCTTTATAGCTTGTGTAATGCGTACAGGGATACCTTCGGATGCTATTAGTATGTCTTTGCTATGGTTTTTTTCTATTACGCTGTTCCAGTTTTTATCTTTAAATCCGGGTTGATCCCAGCCGTCCATTTCCAGACGGGCATCATATGTTTCTCCATTATATATATCAGATTTTAATATCGGTCCGGTTAAAGCCTTCCAGCTCCTGTCCGTTTTAATTATATCTTTTGATCCGTCTTCATAGGTAACCTCAAGCTGTAAAATAAGTGCAAGTTTGTCCCCGTATATACCTTTCCTGCCGCCCCATGCCAGAAAACCCCGGTACCAGCCATCACCGAGAATTGCTCCAATTGCATTAGGTCCATTGTTTAACTTACTGGTGACATCATATACCTGGTATTGTAAACGTTTATTATAGCTTGTCCATCCCGGCGTAAAAAGCTGATCACCCACTTTTTTACCATTAATGAATAATTGATAAAGTCCATGGCTTGAAACATAGACTTTTGCTTCTTTTATATTGTCTCTTGAGTTAAACTCCTTTCTAAGGAACGGGCAGGGATTTGATATGGTGTCAACTTCAGGGATAACGGGTTCGATCCAGGAAGCTTGCCAGTCAGATTTACCAAGCAATCCCATTTCCCAAAAGGCTGCTTCGCTCCAATCAGATTCGTGACCTTTGTTGTCCCAGACTTTTACCTTCCAGTAAATACGCTGCCCCGATTGCAATTCCGGTCCCTTATATTCTACATGAACGGATTGCTCCGAACTAACTTTTCCTGTATTCCAGATCAAATTATTTTCAGATTCCAGATTTTCTTCTGAAAGTGCTGCTTTAATATGGTACGCGGTCTGAATGATATTCCGGTTCCGGGAGAGTATTTCCCAGCTTAACCGGGGACTGGTAATATCAATACCAATCGGATTTGTTTTATACTCTGTTCTCAGATTAGTTACTTCAGGGTTTGTTTGACCTTTAATTATGTTTGAATGAACAGGTGTTATAACAAAAAATATAAATATCATCAAAAGATGAAGGGACTGAACATAATTTCTTTTTGACTTCATAATTGTTAATTTTTTTAATTAATTGTAATATAATAATAATTTTGGTTTATTTAAAGGCTGTTTATTTTTGTCGAATGCAAGTGATTTTATTATTATGAAAAAGACTGGATTAACTATAATTTTCACATCATGGTTAGTTCTTTATATGATCGGTGTAAATGCACAGGCAGATACAACTTTCCTGGCATCAGCCATATGGGAACTATCTAATCCTTCTACCGGGGGAACAGGATTGACAGCTGCAACAGCAGGTAATATTGCAGCAGAGGAAGAGTCTTTTGGCAGTAATACACAAATGAGAGATTATACAGGCTGGGGAAGCAGCTTAATTAACATAAAAAGGATGGCAAATACACCCGAAAGTGTTGCTATTCATAATCTAAAGGGGCAAAAAGTACTTGAAATAAACTTGAATTCGGAAGATGAGAGTATTGATATCACATCATTACCTCAGGGAGTTTATATTAAAATTCAGGAATTTGTCTTATAAACTGGTGGTTAATTAATTATCCCAATTTCAATCAACCATTTTTGGCATAAGACCGGCCAAAGATCAACTGAACCCGGATTATCCCTGAGTGCAATAGAATGTCCTCCCTGGGGAAAAATATGCAGACTGCATCCTGAGACATTATTTTCGGTCAGTGCCTGGTAAAATAAAAGACTGTTAAAATGGCTGACTGATTTATCATTTGCTGCATGTACAATGAAACAGGGAGGTGTGGAAGCACTTACATGCAATTCACTTGAATATTTTTCAAGTAGTTCCTTAGCAGGATTTTCACCAAGAAGGTTATCGCGGCTTCCTTTGTGGGTATATTTACCCATAGAAATAACAGGAGAAATAAGAATTAAGAAATCAGGATGATAGGATATTTTATCCAGCAAGTCACCTATAGATGAAACATCTTCAGAATGAGTTGCAAGAGTAGATGCCAGATGGCCTCCTGCCGAAGTTCCCATAATACCTATCCTGTCAGGTTGTATTCCCCATTTTTCCGCATTTGCTCTAATAATACGCATGGCACGCTGCGCATCCTGAAGCGGAGCCTTTTCCCTTTCAATGAGGTCAGGCGAATGGGGGAGCCTGTATTTTAGGACAAAAGCGGTCATGCCTATGGTGTTAAACCATTTGGCCAGTTGAAATCCTCCAAGTATATAGGTCAGGTGATGATATCCACCGGACGGGCAAATAATTACAGCACTTCCTGTATTTTCTTCTTTTGACGGGAAGAACGTATATATACCAGGTATATCTACCTGGAAAATCCTCTCCTCTACAATAACTTCTTCTACATTTATTCCCCTGGAATTTGGTTTATTATCCCCTGGCCATAAGGGTATAAAATCCTGGGTACTTGTTTCCTGCAAGTAAATTAACAGGAGCAGATTTAATATAAACAAACGTGTCATATAATATATTTTATATTCTGTTATCGGGTTTGTCAAGATGTTTTTTCTTGGCAAAATCAAAGGCGCAGGCAATATGGTTTGAAGGAGGGTAGTTATGGGGAACCTCTACCGGATAGATATTATCATTAATGAGTTCTTTCAATTTGTGTATTGAATTTACCCGAAAATATTTCTTCAACCCGGGTTCTGCTGCAGGAACAGTCAAATCCAGCCATGATGCGGGACGGTCTACCGGTGCATTATGTATGGTGGCAAGAAAACGTTCTTTATGTAACATATTAAATTTTTTTAATATAGCTTGCGTGCACCTTTAGTGGCTAATGTAATAAAAGGTTAGTTTTTAAACAAATCTAATCCGGCCGGGCTGGAATTTATATTTAGATCATTAAGAAATAAATTTATAAATAATTTTATTATTTATATATTACAGGGATTTTATCATAAAAATCAAACACAAACTGACAATTAATGAAAAATATATTATTTCTGGTCTTTATTGCTGGTTATTTTCTGTCAGCTTACCCGCAGGAAGATACTGCTTTGTATCTTTTTATAGGCCATCCCAGGGATGATGACAGAATACTCCAGCATGTATTAAAAACAGTGGAAAAAATTGACTATTCAAAGTATGAATTAATTCTTCTCGGTGGAGACCTTACATGGAATACATCCAGGGAATGGAGTACACTGGAGTATTGCGACAGTATATTTAACCTGGGTGATGAAAATACACATCTGGCAATAGGAAACCATGATCTTGACAATGTTGCAAGTCTGCTTGAATTTACCAAAAAGCCGCGTTTCCATGCATTCAGCAATAACAATATTACTTTCCTTGTGCTTGACACTGAAATAAGTACACCTGATATTACAGGTGATCAATTAGAGTTAATTCAGAATGTGGCTGATACAATTGAAACATCGGATTACCTGGTATTGCTTCAGCACAGGATATTATGGATGGTTGGTGTTGATGATCTTTCACATCTTATGGACTCGGTGGCTGCAAGTACAAGAAACCTGAGCAATACTAATTTTTATGATGATGTGTATCCGAATCTGCAAAAAGCCAAACATAATGGTGTTGAAGTATTATGCCTGGCTGGCGACAGAACTGATATTAATATAATGTATTCTCCTGAAGACAGTATAAAATTCCTGGCTTCAGGAATGAAAGAAACATTCAGTGATGAAAACAATTTTGCCATCCTGCTTACCCATAATTTAGATTCGGGTAAACTCGGGTATGAATTTATTGCATTGAGCGAAATTGATACCGTATCATCAGTCCCTCCATCTGCAGTACCTGAAACAAATATCCTGTTTCAGGGACTAAATATTTATCCGAATCCTGTTAAAGACTTCTTACAAATATGCAGTCAGACCGATATAACACAAAAAGTATATTTCGACCTTCTGGATGTAAGTGGGACTAAAATTAACGGGTTGATCTTAAGCAACGGATTTAACAACGCTGAAATTGATCTTTCAGGCTTTTCCCCGGGTGTTTATTTCGTTAGAATAAGTAATAACAATAAAATTATTACCAGGAAGATATTAAAGATAAATTAATACCGTGAGTGGTTATTTACCATTTAATGACCATTAAAAAATATATATAATCCAATCATTGTTACAATTAACATAATCCAGAAAATCCATACTTTATTCTTTGGGGCTGGTAAATTTTTGAAGTCAAGGGTGTTTTTGTCTTTTCCTGCTGCTTTTTTATCAAAGTAGGTTACCATGAAAGTCATTATAGCTATAATCACAAATATGAAAAAAGACAACAGGAGATAATGTGGCCAGAAATCGTATTTTTCTGAGGGAAGTACTCCCAGATAAACTATGCCCGTTCCCAGGCTGAAAACCGTTCCTGCTGACAGTGCAAGGTTAGCAGCTCTTGTTGTTGTTTTTTTCCATAACACGCCGAATAAGAATACAACAGACATAGGTGGTGCAATAAAGCCCAGGATGGCCTGAAAGACATCAAAGAATTTCAGACCTTTAATACTGTTAATAGCCAGCGCGCAGAAAATAGCAGCTATAGCTCCTATTACTGTTACTATTCTTCCTGTTTTTATAATCTCTTTCTGGCGTGATGCAGGTTTAAAATTTTTTACATAAATATCCATTGTGAAAACAGTACTGAGGGAATTCAATGCGGAATCAATAGTGCTGACAAGTGCAGCAATAAGAACTGCCATTATGAGGCCGGTCATCCCGGCAGGAAACAGGCCGGTTACCATCGTCATATATGCTTTTTTGGAATCCTCCAGTCCGGGATAAAGTATATAACATACTATACCGGGAATAATAAATATAGCTACATCAAAGATTTTAAGCCATCCGGTAAAATTTGCTCCAAGCTGTCCCTGATTAAGGTTTTTAGCTCCGAGAACTGACTGTACCATGGACTGATCAGTACACCAGAACCAGACGCCCATAACAGGATATCCCAGAATTATAGCAAGCCATGGATAATGCTGGTTATCCAGGGGAAGAAAAAGGTTCCAGTAATCAGCCGGTGTATTTTCATATACGGCCATTATTCCCCCGGCTTTTAATATGCCTGCAATAGTCAGTATGAGCGATACAACAATCAGTAAGATCATCTGGAATACATTGGTATAGGCCACTGCCTTCAGTCCGCCTGCAACAGTAAAAAATGCCGAAATAATTACCAGGA
>CAZFQS010000053.1:0-11040 GCA_964521285.1 uncultured Bacteroidales bacterium
GGATTCGGATTTAATATTGGTGACAGGTACTTTCTTGGAGGCGGGCATACCAGAGAAAATATGGAAGCGGAGCCAGTGAGGTTAACCGATTTTTATGAATATGATCCGTATAATGGAATCTGGCCTGATAAGGCCGGTGTCGAAATATTTGAATCTTACTATGTAACCTCTTTTTCACTAGGGTACAGGGGATATGTTCTTGACTACGATATGCTATATGAATATAATGCGGTTTCAAATGAATGGAGGCCGGTTAGTGATTTCCCGGCTTTTGCAAAAAGGCTATACCCGGTAATTGTTTCAATTAATAACCTGGGATATTTGTTTTCAGGAGGAAATAATCCGGAGGAAGATTTGTATTCATGGTATTTTACTCTGGAATATGAGTATAGCGGGTGGGAATCCTTTAATGATTTTTGGGTATATGTTCCTCCTGTGGGTTTTAATGAGTAGATTATATTTAATAAATTTTTATATATGAAGAAAATCATTTTCAGTAGTATTTGTATCCTGTCGCTGATAGTTACTTTTTCGTGCCTCTGTGTAAATAGCCAGGATAAGTCAGATGCCAGAATTTCGAATACTGATTTTGATTTAAAAGGGAGCCAGTTGGTTATTACCTATAATATTGAAAATTATGCCAGGAATGAGGTATTCTATATTACTGCAGAGATTTTTTATGAAAACGGGGAAAGAATACCGGCTAAATCATTAAGCGGAGATATAAAAGGGAACGTCAGAGGAGGTAAAAACAAGACAATTATATGGGATTTGGAAAAGGACAGGGTAGAACTGAAAGGAGCAATATATATAGAAATAACTGCTTCTCCTGAGCTGGTTGCTGAGGAAACTAGGGAAGATAAGTCTGAAAAATCTATAGGTTTGGCAGGGCCACTTGTTCAATCCCTTGTTTTGCCCGGATTAGGAAATACCAGAATAACCGGAAAACCTTACTGGATAATAGGTATAATTGGTTATGGTTCGGTGGCTTCATCCTACTGGTTTAATAAAAAGGCAGCTTCGAGTTATGATAATTACTTAAGTGAAAGAGATGATTATGATTTAAGGTTTGATTATTATAATGATGCAGATACTGAGAAGCAGATTTCAGTAGCCTGCGGGATAGCAGCAGGAGTAATATGGGCAGCAGATCTTACATTGCTTATAATAAACCATAATAAGCATAAGAAACGCCTTTCAGCTATGTCAGTGCCTAAAACCTCATTTGGAATTAATTACGACCCTAATTTGAACGGTAATATGCTTACAATAAGAATTTCATTTTAATAAATGAAGAATATGAAAAGTCTGTCAATAGCATTACTTATCCTTATGTTCCCCTCTTATTTATATTGCCAGGAGACACAACCCATTAAGGACAGAAGCAAGAAAAAGTATATAATTTATAGTAAAGATGCAGAATCAAAGGTAATTAGTGAAATGCCGGAACTCAGGATTATTGATATAAGCTTTACAGACAGTAACAACAATTCTGTACTTGAAGGAGGTGAAGAAGGTGAAATAAAGCTTCTGTTAAAAAACAACGGACCTGGTAATGCTAATGGCGTTTCTGTTACTGTTTCTGCAGCTGATGCAGAAAAGGCCGGGATTAATATCGATAAAAATATTCTTGTTGGTGATATAATGGCGGATAGTTATAAAGAAATAAGAATTCCTGTTGAAGCTGAATCAGATATAACTGACAGAAACTATCTGTTAGAGCTTTATGCAATAGATGAGAATGGATTTAAATCAACAACTGCTGACCTGACAATAAAACTGAGTAGTAGTTTGAGGCCTGAAGTGAGAGTGGCAAGTGCAATATTTGGTGAGGACGCAGGAGAGCTATTTCAAAAGAATTTCCCTATCAGGTTAAGTATAAGGGTTAAGAATTTCGGAACCGGAATAGCAGAAAAAACGATAGTAAAATTTACATTACCCAACGATAACTGTGTTATGCTGGGTGAAACAGACACATACTTTATTGATAGGCTTGAACCAGGCAATACCCGGGAATTTTTGTATATATTCACTGCTACGAGTCGTTATGAGACAGATACGATTCCGGTAAAAGTCAATCTTACAGAGGAGCATATGAAATATGGGAATGATACAACTCTTGTTGCTGATCTTGTTCCAAAGTCTCCTGAAATGATTAAACCTGCCGATGATGTTTTGGACCTTGAAGGTAGATACTTTGCCCTAATTATGGGAGTAAATGAATATGACGATGAGTATATTACTGATTTGGACAGACCCCTGAGGGATGCTGAGAAGGTGTATAACGTTATTACACGTTTTTATACGTTTGAGAAGGAAAATGTAACATATTTGAAAAATCCAACAAGGGCCGATATTATTAGTGCTATGGATGAACTGGAGAAAAATATTACTGAAAATGATAACCTTTTTATTTTTTTTGCCGGACATGGCTATTGGGATGAAAGGTCTGATAAAGGATACTGGCTGCCATCTGACGCCAGCAGATCCAACACTGTAAACTGGATCAGGAACACCTCTATAAGTGAATATATGGCCAGTATAAAATCAAGGCATACTTTACTGGTTGCTGATGCCTGTTTCAGCGGAGGAATTTTTAAAACAAGAAGGGCATTTAGCATGCCAGATATGGCAGTTAAAAGACTTTATGATTTACCAAGCCGGAAGGCTATGACCAGCGGTACTTTGCAGGAAGTACCTGATAAAAGTGTTTTTGTTGAATACTTTGTAAAGCGCCTGGAAGAGAATTTGAAAAAGTATTTGCCTTCTGAACAGTTGTTTTTCAGCTTTAAGCCGGCAGTTTTAAATAACAGCGATAATGTACCCCAGTTTGGTATAATAAAAAATGCAGGTGATGAGGGAGGGGACTTTATTTTTATCAGGCGCTGATGATTTTTAATAATTATTTTATCGGCTGAAAAATTATTTCTGAAAAATCATAATTTTAGACTTTCATTTAATAATACAATTGCTTTAATTAACTGGGATTCGTGTTTTACTTTTAATCTGTTTTTCCTTAATATCTGAAGCAGCTGTGGTTTATTTTCAGATAGTGCTCTTAATAAACAAAATCGACGGGGTTCAATTTTGAGATAATCATTGTTTTTTAGCAAATAGTATTCATTTTTCTCATATAACTCATTTCTGTTAGGGATAAGAATAGTCCTGCGGAAAGCGTAAAGAGATACATTTCCTTCAGTAAGGATCTGAAAATAAACATCTGTTGAATCAATTTTATACCAGTTTTTTATTCTTACTTTTTTAAAATGAGCATAAGGATTTTTTTCTTCATCATATATTATAAACTCTGAAACAGTTTCCTTATCAAGTAATGCACTCTTATAATCTTTTTTCCTTAACCATATAAGTTCGTCATAGTATTGATTATAACGGATAAGTTTATCCTTTATAACATATCCGTCAGACATAATAATATCCCCTTCAGCCCATTTATAAAAATATTGTATCTTAAGGCTTTTCAATTTACTTATAAATATTTTGCCGGAAAGCTTTTTTTCAAAATCTGCTATATGAAATTCATTATCGCAATTACAATTCTGGCTAAATAGTTTTATGCCCGTTGTAATAACCAGTATTATTAATAATATCAATTTCTTCATTTATATAGTCTTAAATTATTTAACTTCGATTTCAGATACAGCTTCCAGAGGAATTCCGTTTGATGTTAATCCTTGAACTATAATGTTATACACGGCTTTTAATTCAGAAGTATAAAACTCGATAATTACCTTATTTTGTCCGGTAATAGAAAGTGAAGGTTCCCAGAAAAGCGTGTGTCTGAAATCAGGATAATTACCTGTATTGTTATCGATTTGCTTGTTAATAATATAACTATCAGATATAAAGGATGATTGCACCTTGTTATTAAAGACATACGCATAATTTTCAAGATATGTATCCGGTATATTTTTATCGTATGTTTTGATTGAAAGTAATCCGTAGAATGACAGATCTCCGTATAATAATTGTGTATTGTAAATATCAATTTGTTTTATATCATTTGACCCTAAAGATGATACATAATCAAGATTTTTAAAAGGCACTCCATTTAAAAAAACAGTTGTTTCAGGGGGCATTATAATTTCATTATTGGGATCGTATATCTGGATGAAATAAATATTTCTCCTTTTTCTGAATTTCACACCAGGCAAAATATTTTCAGATATATCTCTGAAATCAATTAGTTCAATAAATTCTGCAGGGTACACTTCATAAACAGACCTGCCATAGAAGTTTCTTCTCTCAACTTTGATGGGTGCTATTTCGGGCAAATTATTAATTTCTATGTTTTGCCGGTATGTATTGCTGACTAGTGCGATCTGCCTGGCATATTCCAGATACTCTTCTCCCCGGGCCGGAACAGGTATTGGTTTGTATTTACCTGGTAATGCAGAGCTGTATTTACTGTCGATTTTCCATATGATATTGTTATTATCTTGGTTTATTAATTGAAGGATTAAATCCCTGTTGTCATATGACTTGTCTAATAAAAAATAGAAGTTGCCACCTGAATCAGTATAACAGTATCTCAAAGAGGTAATACTATCCACATAAGATAACATAACCAATTCATTTTTAACAGGTTTTTCAGTGTTTAGGTACAGGACTTTTCCTTTAAACACAAATCCTTTGTTCTCCATAATATACGGACACGGGGCTTTATTATCATTTAACCACAGGTCAGATGCATATTTATAAGTATTTACTGTCTCCAGGATACTTGCAGCTGAAGTTTCCGGAGTTAACAGGATTGAATCAGGGAAATAAGTATAACCAGCAATCTCAGAATAAAGAAGCAGGTATGATAAAATACCCGGATTATTTATTATTGAATGAAAAGGTGTTTTTTCGGCTACAGATATTGAAAACCATGCTGTATCGTTGATATTAATATTACTTAAGTCTAATTCAAGTCTGACTTTTTCTTTCTTCGCGTATTTTGTTTTTGATGTATTTACTTCTATTAATGGATAGTCTTCAGGATATATGTACACCTGCTTTTCACATACAGGATGATAATAAGAGTCCGTACAAACGATGTTAAGTATACCTGCATACATATCGCTTTTTGATATTTCCACTTTTTTAACACTGTCATTTAATATAACCGGGATATTATCAATTATCTGTCCGCGTAAAAATGTAATCAGATGCAATGATTTATTATAAAGAGAGTAATCAGATTTGGAACTGATATTTATAATAAGTTTATCAGATAGAATGAAATCAATATCTATATTAATTTTGGGTTTTTGATGATATGCCGGTGATTGATGGCTAATACTTCTATCAGTTGAGAAAATTGGAACCCATAGTTGCTTAAGATCGATTTCATTTATTCTGGTAATAATAATTCGGGCTGAATAATAAAAATCCGGGGAAGTGTTTCTCATCCAGTTAGTATATGCTCTTAAAGTATACATACCACCTGATATAGTATCAGGCAAAATAACTGAGCCGTGGCACAATCCTTTATTTAAGTTATTACGCCAACTAAAAACGCGAGTGTCATTACCTGAAATCTCGAAATATATAACTTTGCTTTGCTGGCTTTTTTTTAATGTATATGAATTTACAACATATGCTTTATATTTTAACTCTTCACCTGAGATATAAATATTTTTCTCAAGCTGCACATATACCTTCTCATCATTCATTAAAGAACAACTATCCTGCTGAATATTGAAATTCTGTATCTGACTACGTACTGGCAGGATTAATCCGGGAATAAATGCTAACAGAATAATAAATATATATTTTGTTGAAAACTGAGATTCTTTCACTTTGTATCAATTTTTAATCCATAAAGTAATAAAATAGAGTTAATAAAATGTTATCCAAAAATCAGGCATAATTGAGTCCTGGCATGAACTGTATGCCGGACCAGTGTATTCCGGTAAATTCAGTATATCATAGGTATTTCTTCCCGGCCACCAGTTAAATGCAGTGTGCTTGACAGTTCTTGATGCTACTTCAAACAAACCTAACACAATTTGAGATGTATCGCTTAAGCAATGCAGGTTACCTTTTATTTGTGAAGGAATAGGATCAAAAATGCGTTCTTTGGCAGTAAGTTGCTTTACTACTGAATTGTAATACTCGTAGGCATTTTCTGATATGGAGTAAGCTGTTGTTGTAATAATCCAGCCTCTGGGTATGGACGGACTGGTAGTATCATCCGGCCAGATAGAATTATATTCATATTGCAGAAAACCCAGATTATGCCTTTTTATTACTTGTTCAGAGTTACTATTAAATGTTGATTTTATATTTACAATATCATCAAGACTACGTACACCCCAACAATAAACATCAACCGGTTCACGCTGCGTTTCACGGCCAGGAAATAAGGTGTCAGGTTCAGGAAACAGATAAACATAATGATGGGTTTGTGATATGAGCTTGTTATAGAAGCGAAAAAACCTTTTATTACCGGAGCCACTATTCATACTAACATATACATGTAATCCAATCATTTTTTTGATAATAAGTTCACCATAATAATTCTTTGAGAAAGATTCTTTTTCTCCTATTTCTGCATATATAGAGTCAATTTCCTCTGCAGCCTGCATAAGAGTGGATATTGATTCATATATACTACCGTCTTCCAGATCAACGCGAAGGGTATATACTCTGCCAGGTGTTCCACTAATATCTTCCTGATTACTTTTATATATACCATTATTAGTTTCTGTTAATACTGCGCTGTGACCAAAATTATCAGAGATAGTAACCCTCGCATTTTTTATCGGGTTATTACTATTTTCATTAAATTCTGTTGCCCAGAATAATTCTACTTTATAGGGGCCGGGGCCGTCATGAATATACCCTTCAATTACCGGTATTTTAAGGGTTGAATCAATATCATCCGGGTAATACACTTCCTGGCAAGCTGCAAGGAGGATAATTAATATAAAATATATAGTTGTTATTATTTTAGTTTCTGTCATTAATTTACTAATTAGAAAATGAAGTTATAAGTGATTGTAGGGAGTGGCCTTCCAATTATATATAATTTAAAAAGATTGAACCTCTTATAATCATTATCCTGGTCAGGTTGTTCTTTTTTGTAAAAAACCGAGTAAGCATTTTTGCGGCCATAAAGATTTAATATTGAAAATGTCCAGCTGCCTTTCCATTTTTTCTTTAATCTCAGACTCTCATCCAGACTAATTGATACATCAAGACGATGATAAGGAGGGAGCCTGTATTTATTCCTGTCGGAATAGTATATTATTTTTTCTGCTCCGGTGTTATACTGGTATTCGGGCAAGGTTACAGACCTTCCTGATGAGAATGTGAAATTGCCCATAACACGCCAGCGCCTGTTTATATTATAATTTAAAAAAATTGTTAAATCGTGTGGTTTGTCATATGATGATGGATAGAAATTGTTGTTATTGATGATCTCATCACTGTATTTACCACTGGTCTTTTTCAATGTCCTTGAGAAAGTATAGCTTATCCATCCGTCCAGTTTACCGGTTTTTTTCTTTAAGAGGAATTCAATACCATAATTTTTACCTGAAGCATTTATAAGTTCTGTCTCAAGGTGTTGCCTCATTTCTAAACTGGCATTATTTTTATATTCGACAAGGTTTGCGAGTTTTTTATAGTATAATTCAACTGAAGTTTCTATACTCTTTCCCAGAAAGTTCCGGTAATAACCAACAGCAAACTGATTAGCTATTAATGGTTTAATATAGGCTCCTGATAATTTCCATACGTCATCGGGAGTAGGTATGGATGTATATGATATTAGTGAAATATACTGGCTGTTTCTGTTATAACTTAATTTTACAGAATTATTATCGCTTAATTGTACTTTAAGTGAAAAGCGGGGTTCTATATTATAATATGACTTTATTACTTCTCCCTTCCCGTAATAGATGGAATCAACGACAGAAATTTCACTAATAGATGCGCCTTCCCTATATAAAGGTATGTTAAGAGGACCTGTAAAAAAATAGCCCGAATATCTTATGCCTGCATTTATAGAAATATTATTGCTTATTTCATATAAATCATTAATATATACTGAACCTTCATATGCCTGTTCATTCACCAGGAATTCAGGATTGATTAAAGAGGTATCATTTAATGGAATTAGTTCTCCTGGCTGAATTCTGTACATTATACCTTGTAATCCTAAATCTATATTGTGATCAGCGAATCCACTATATAAGACATTGTATTTACCACTCAGATAGTTTATTTTGGATGAAAATCTGCTTTGCTCATACCCGGGTTTTATATCGTCTTTTTTCACATTATACTGGCTAAGAGACAATATCAGGGATGAGCCTATATTGGAGCTGATTGACTGACTCCACTTAAGTGATCCCAGCAGATTTTCATATTCATAATTTAATTCATCAGTATATCTGAACTTGTTATAACTTTTATATCCAAATAAGGTAATCATGTGCTTTTTAAGGTTAAATTTTAGCAATCCATTAATATCATAAAATGAAGCAGCACTGTTTTGCAAATAATAATCTGGTAATCTACCCAGGAGCCAGTTAGAGTAACTGGTCCTTCCGCCAACATTGAAAGTTATTATATCTTTATAAACAGGTCCTTCAAACATGAGCCGGCTGTTATATAAACCTATTCCGCCCCTGGCATATAATTTATCGATATTGCTGTTTTTAATCTGTATTTCCATTACAGAAGATACTCTTTCACCATATCCTGCCGGTATATGTCCCTTGTAAAGTGTAACGTTATTTACAGCATCAGGATTGATAACGGATAAAAGCCCTAAGACATGTGAAGTGTTGAAAACCGGGGCTCCTTCCAATAGATAGAGGTTTTGATCTTCACCGCCGCCCCTAACATTTATTCCCGAACCAAACTCACCAAATGATTTTACACCTGGCATCATTGTAAGGCTTTTTAGTATGTCTTTTTCACCTACAATATCAGGTAGCTTCTTAATATTTTTCGCATCCATCTCAATCAGACTCATCTGATTTCCCCTGATATTATCATGTATTCTTTGCCCATATATTGCAACTTCGTCTATTTCATGTGATTTTTCAAATAGCTCGATATCAAAATTTCCATTACTAATAATTTTTACTTTATATACTGCTTTTTCAAATCCTATGCTTGAAACAACCAAAGTGTATATTCCAGGATGAATATCAAGTGAGTAAGCACCATTCAATTTGCTGATAACTGCATTGGTGGTATTTTCGATATGAATGGTTGCTCCGAAGAGTGGAGCTCCCGTTTTACCGTCACTTATTGTTCCTGTTAGAGTAACTTTTTTATATTTGCCAGCTTCATCAGGATTTCCTATTACTACAATACTCATATCCTGCATATCCAGGCTAAGATCAACCATTTGCCCCATCATAAGAGCGACTTCCTCTTTTAGCATAAATACTACCATATTGCCCTGAATAACCTTATAAAGGTAAGGAGTGCCTTTAACTACCTTATCAAGTGCTTCAGATAAAGATGTGTTAGTAAAGCTGAGATTTATTGTATCATCAGCGAACCATTGACTTTTAAAATAAAATGTTACAGGGTATTTTTTTTCAAGATCTGAAAGGAAATCAGTAAGAGGGGTACTGGTATAGGTTGCTGATAAATATAGTGTATCGATACTTTGAGAAACCAGGTTAAAATAAAAGCTGCTCAATAACAATATAATGAAAATCAAACTCTTAGTTCTTCCTCTGCACATTTAATTTTTCCCCCTAATACTTAAATATTTGTCACCCCAATACAGAT
Source organism: uncultured Bacteroidales bacterium (assembly GCA_964521285.1). Taxonomy (GTDB): domain Bacteria; phylum Bacteroidota; class Bacteroidia; order Bacteroidales; family UBA10428. Next base: position 9,766 of record CAZFQS010000053.1, read on the forward strand.
AGTATTAATGCTTAATTACTACAACAGGAATGAAATTGAATTTATACTCGTGAGAGTGCAAAAATCTAAAAAAAAAAGAAATAATAATGAATAAATGAAAATAAATTAAGATATTAAATACAAAAAAGATGAAGAGACCTCTGGTTTATCCAAAATCGTCTGAAAATGACAAAGAACTGCAAAATCTTATTGAATTCTACAATGAAACCTTAGGATTTTGTCCGAACAGTGTAAAGACAATGCATATAAGGCCAAGAATAGCTTATGCTTTTATTGAGATGAATAAAGCCGTTATGGAAAATAAGGGAAGAGTTACAAGTGAATTAAAAAGAATGATAGGTTACATAAGCAGCAATGTTGCTGGCTGCAGATATTGCCAGGCTCATACTATCAGAGCTGCCGAAAGATATGGAGCTGAAAAAGAAAAGCTGGAAAACATAGGTGATTACAAAACTCATCCTTCATTCACCGAAAATGAGAGATCTGCACTGGATTTTGCACTTGCCAGCTCAACTATTCCTAATAGAGTTAATGATGAGATGTCTGAAAATCTAAGAAAGTACTGGGATGATGGCGAAATAGTTGAAATTTTAGGAGTAATAGCACTGTTTGGATTCTTAAACAGGTGGAACGATTCTATGGGGACAGAAATCGAAGAGGGAGCTATTGAGTCAGGAGAGAAATACTTAAAAAAGGCTGGATGGACAACTGGAAAACATGCTTATTGAAAGGAAATACAGTATCTGAAAATTTATTATTGGGGATTGAGGTTCAGAAGAGATTAACAAGAGAATTGAGCTTTTTAAGCAATTAATATATGAATGAATAATATTTAATTAACACAGGAAAAATTTGCAAATTATACTAAAACAATGTGTTTCCGGGAAGGAAATTTTGTGATAATTGCAAAATAATACCTGATAATTGCAAAATTCAATAATTCATCCCAAAACATTTCGGCATACCTGGCCATTTTAGTAATATTTACTTTTATTAATAGACCCTTTAGTAAAAATCCGTTTCACTATCTTTTTTTTACCCTGTAATTTTGATCTGGTATTTTTTTAATTAACTCTATCTGCTCATGGTAATTCGGAGCAGGTAAAAAATTTATAAAATCATGAAAACAAAGAAAAAACACTGGTTATTACCAGAGAAAAAAACATTTAAAATTTTACTGGTTGTAATCCTGGCCTGGTTGTACATAATGGCTGGAACCAGTAATGGAGAAACCCTGAAAACCATCGCTGTATTAAACATTGATACTAAAGATCT
>CAZFQS010000054.1:0-8093 GCA_964521285.1 uncultured Bacteroidales bacterium
GTGGTAGTCCATGCCAGGAAGAATATGTCGGTGTCGGTATTTGCAAACAGGAATTCCGAATTTGCATCACGGATTACTTTAAACTGCGCAACAATGGTGGTATCCTTAACATCGCGATAGCAGCCGGGCTGGTTCAGTTCGTGCGTGCTGAGCCCTGTACCTGCAGCAGGTGAGTAAGGCTGAATGGAATAACCTTTATACAGCAATCCTTTATCATAGAACTTTTTCAAAAGGTGCCACAGGGTTTCAATATATTCGTTTTTGTAAGTGAGATAAGGGTCATCCATATTTATCCAGAATCCCATCTTTTTTGTAAGATCTTCCCACTCGCGGGTATACTTCATTACTTCCTTTTTGCATATATTGTTGTATTCAACAATACTGATTTTTTTACCTATATCTTCCTTGGTTATGCCCAGTGTTGTTTCAACGCTGAGTTCAACAGGTAAACCATGGGTATCCCATCCTGCTTTTCTTTCAACCAGATAACCCTTTAAAGTTTTATAGCGGCAGATAATATCCTTTATTGCACGTGATAAAACATGGTGTATGCCTGGTATGCCATTAGCTGATGGAGGCCCTTCATAAAATATATAAGGGGTACTGTTTTTTCTTTTTTCAATACTCTTCTCAAAAGTTTTATACCTCTCCCACTTATGCTGAAACTCCCTGTTGATATCCTGGAGGTTAAAACTTTTATATTCAGGAAACTTTGAAGCCATTATGGTAATAATGTTTAAACAATAATCGATCTCTGAAAAATGTTCACAAATATAGATTTATGACTACAAAAAAACAATAGTAACTTCTCATACTATGCTTTTTTCAACGTAAACGTAAACGAAGTTCCTTCATCAAGTTTGCTGCTGACAGTTATTTTCTGGTTGTGGGCTTCAATAATATGCTTGACTATTGATAATCCCAGTCCGGTCCCTCCCAGCTTGCCTGAATGGCTTTTATCGGCCCTGTAGAACCGTTCAAAAATTCTTGATAAATCCTTTCTGGGTATGCCTATCCCGTTGTCGCTGACCTCAACTAATACGTTATCACCCATATCGAGAAAATCAACCATTGTAGTGCCGTTCTTTTTGCCGTATTTAATAGAATTTATGATAAGGTTATTTATTACCTGGAGAATTCTTTTCTTGTCTGCCATCACATTTATTGGCTTTTCCTGCTTTTTGGCAAATTTTAGTTTAATACCGCTATTTTTTGCTAAAATACCGTTCATTTCAAAAGATTCTTCAAATAATTTTTTAATGTTAAGTTTTTTCAGATTAAGTTTTTGGACGCCCGATTCCAGCTCAGATATAGACTCCAGGTCATTAACTATTGAGATCAGCCTGTTAATGTTTTTGTCAGTATTTTCAAGATATTGCCTGTTAACTGACTGGTCTTCGAGTCCCCCTTCCAGTAACGTTGATATATAGCCCTGGATATTGAAAATAGGGGTTTTCAGTTCATGGTACATATTTCCCAGAAATTCGTGCCTGTATTGCTCAAGCTGCTTTGTCTGGAATATTTCTTTGGTTTTGCGTTTTGACCATGTTAATACATCTTTTTGGGTGCTTGTTACGATATCATCTTCATCGAGCTCGTTTTTCAGTTCATCTTCAGGAATATTTCTATCATATATGGTTTTATAAATCGGGGTTATTTTATTTAAAATGAAAGCACTAAGGATATAAAAAACAAAAATGTAAATAACAATAAATATTACTAGTAAGGACAATATTATTGTCAGCAGGTAGTTAAAGTTTTCAAGCGAAAATGTTATTAACATTGCTATACCTGCTATTAGTGAAGAGAAAAATGCTATAAATATTGCCATTTGTCTTGGTGTAGCAGTTTTCATTTAATTTATTTTTAGTTATGACTGAAAAGTTAGTAAGAAAATATTGACAATAGTTTACAAAATTTGCAAACAACTATTTCGGATATTATCAAAATGTTAAATTATAAAATATTATAAAATGAAACTTGATAAAAGAACTTTAATTCGCTGGAAGATATATCTTGACAGGGCACGGATGTATGCCAGTTATATTCAGTTTTTTATGCTTATCGCAGTATTTATTAACACTCTTGGGGATAATACTTATGGCAAATACCTTGTCAGGTATTCCTTTATTTCCGTTCCATTGTTGCTGATTCTATTTCTCGGGGTGTCATTAATCCTTGGATATTTCGATTCAAAGCTGGGAATAAGAAGTGAGGAACAAAGAAATATATCGGTCAGCAATCCTGTCCAGATGGAAATTCTTGAGATACTTAGAGAGCTTAAAGAAAAGTCAGATAGAAAGGAATGATATACTCTACTTCTTCATTTGTTTAATGATCCTGGCAATATACTTACCAATAATATCGAATTCAAGATTAACAACAATGCCTGGTTTTATCTGGTGAAAATTAGTCACTTCATAAGTATAGGGGATTATAGCTACTTCAAATGACTTATCCTTGGAATTTACTACAGTTAAACTGACTCCATTAACTGAAACAGAGCCTTTTTCAACAGTAATATAGTCATCACGGGCAGGCTCATATTCAAACCTGTAATACCAGCTGCCCTCAGCTTCCCTCACTTCCGTACATACAGCAGTCTGATCAACATGTCCCTGTACTATGTGTCCGTCAAGCCTGTCATTTATTTTCATGCTTCTTTCAAGATTTACCTTATCCCCGATATTAAGCAATCCTAAATTTGATTTTATAAGTGTTTCTTTAATAGCAGTGACAGTATAGTTTTTATCTGTTTTTTTTACAACAGTCAGACACACCCCATTATGGGAAATGCTCTGGTCAATTGACAGCTGTTTAACAAATGAACATTCCAGGGTAATATGAAGGTTTTCCTGGTCCTTTTCAAGGGCAATGACTTTTGCTGCTTCCTCAACAATTCCTGAAAACATAGCTATTAAGTTTATATTATTAATTCTGTTTTGCGAAGGTAAAGAATTAAGACTTCATCAACAAATTTGGGGAATATGATATTATAGTTAATTCCGCTCTATTAAAAGTGGGCAGGAATTTGTGTTTATTTAATATCCGAAATTTATACCAAATGAAATGGTAGTCGTATTTCCATGAAAAAACTCAGGTGTGTATCTTTGAACATCACCGGTAATATTACTGTTAGTCAATTCAAGGAATAAAAATAAATCATTGATTATCTGATAATCTGCTCTGACACTAACACTACTGTTTTCCCACTCTACCGATTCCATAAATGATCTGCCCAGAATAATTTCTCTTTCTCTAATATAAGGAATATCAGGGCCTTTCCTTGAATAGATATAGTTAAGATTAACTGTTAAATTTTTCAGCGGTTTATATTTTATATCTACATAGATTTGATCTGCATTATCCCTTAAATAATGGCCCATATTATACCAGTTAGATTCATATCTTGTTGTAATTAAGTCGTTTTTATAGGTAAGTGGATTTGTGCGTGTGTATTCTAATGTAATAACAGTATTATCTATCAAATCAGAGCCTCGGATTCCAATTTTATAGCTCCAGTGATTTGAGTGTTCATCTTTATCAAATACTTTCCTGATTGTCAAAGCATCTAAAAACCATGTACCATAAAAATGAAATTTACGGATCTGCCTTGAGCTGATATCAAAAAACATTTGGGCATTCTGGCCTGCCCTATCAGTAATTCCGTTATAAGTATGATCTGCGGATTTATAAAAGAATAAAGGCATAAAGTATGCAGGATGTATTCCTACATCGCTGTAAATTATTGAGTTGCCAAAAGATATATTCAATTTTTTTACTGGAGTAAAAGTAAACATATTAGCAGCCATATATTTAGGATGATATACTTCCCTGTTTGCAGAAGCATAGATATAACTACGGACACTATCAACGACTTCAGAAACCAGCCATGCGTGGAAATAATTAAATTCAAACCACTTAACGGGCTTTAAATTAAGTTTAAACATTGCAAAAGAAGGTGCTTTGGCTGAGATAATGTTAGGGCCGAAATAATTATTACCCCATTCAATGTGATCTTTAACCAGAGCAATATTTCCCCAGTTCCACGAATATGTTATCCCTCCTCTCATATCGCTGTATTCATCACCTTTATAAGGTCCGGCCTGGTAGGGAGTAAGGTATCCCGTATCTGCAAGTATCTCGCTTTCATAATTATCTCTCAAGCTCGCATAGAATCCCCAGTGCTCACCTAAGTATCCGAAAACTTCAGCTCCGCTCCACCTGTGATATATACTCCCGTTTTTATTAGACCACACCTGGTACCCGAGTATAGGATTTACTGATAATGTAAAATTTGAATCCCTGTAATAAAGAAGGTCTAATCTTTTTTTGAAGTTTTTTGATAATATAAGTTCTTTATTATAGTCTTTAAGATAGAAATCTATTTCTTCCAACTGCCTCTTGTTGAGATTAACCGAATCTTCCCTGGCTTTTATAAGTTTTTGTGCAATATCTATCCGCGAATAAGGTTTTATAACGGAATTAATTTCAACCAGATGAAGATTTGCCAGCTCATCAATAAATTCATATATGCTCTTATTAGATATATGCTGGTATACTTCCTGGGAATATGTAAAGGAGGCAAGGGCTGCTATAATGCAAGAAAAAAGTAGTTTTTTCAAGGCAATTTATTTATAGAACATTGTAATGCAAATTTAAAATATATATAATTTAAAATTTCCCCCGGATAAGCCAATAGGCAAAAAAGATATCATTTACCCTGTATTTGTTGTTAACTTTAATAATCAGTTCTTTATCCAACAGGCTCTCTATTGCAGTTACAACAGAACTAGCTGCACCCAGGGCGTGGGTAGTTATAAATGCGCCAGAGGTAATGTTTTCTGCCCATTTTTCATATGCAATGGCACGTAAAAGTTTTACCTGGAAAGTTGTAAGAATGTTAAGGAAGTTAATAAATATTGAGTCATATTCTGAAATAATTTCGTACAGAGTTTCATGCACATGTCTGATTTCAACATTTTTTATTGATTTTCCATACAACCGGTTGCATAAATATTGAGTATAGAATGTATGTAACTGTGATACAGATAAGACTTCATCCAATGCTTCAGGCGAGAAGCTTTTGCCTGCATTGTTAAAATGCTTTTTGATAAAATGCGAATATACATTTTTCGGCATACAATCAAGCTCCATAACTGATGAGCTTTTATAAAATGCACGTTCAGGCGAGTTAAATATATCGGCTAATACATGTCTGCGGCTGCCTGCAAATATAAAACAGGTATTGGTTAATCTTTGAATATACGATCTTAGAATTCCTTCACAATTTTTCTCTGGAAAATTTACAATTTGTTGAAACTCATCTATAGCAATTAAAAAGAACATTTTATTGTTTTCAATGAAATGAAATATTTTCTCCAATGAATATTCGGCTCCGATATTCTTAATATCAATGCTTATTTCAGGTTTTCCGGTCAGTTCATTATATGAAATCACCGGCCTGAGAGCCGAGAAAAGCTTTAATATTTTTTTTATAGTGCTTTCGTTTTGTGCCATTGCTGATAATACAGCCTTGCTGAACGCTATTGAAAATTCATTCAGATTTGTAGCAGGCATAATATCAACATACACTGTACGAATGTCTTTTCGGGGGATAATATCATAAAAAAAATGTTTTATTAAGCCCGTTTTTCCCATTCTTCGCAACGAGAAAAGAGTAGTATTTCGCTGGTTATCTAACGCCTTTTTCAGGGTTTGAATTTCTGCTTCTCTGTCGCAAAAATATTCAGGTGATAAATATCCGCTAACTATAAAAGGATTTTTTTTCATACTTTGCGTTACGTTTTTTACGTAATGTAAAGTACGTAATTATTTTAATATTAACAAATTTTTTCAAGGCAGAATAATTACAGGATATTTTTAATTTTCTTTATCTCATCAGTGAAATATTCACTTATTTGATTTTTGTTAACTATCTCTTTTGGCTCCAATGAATTGTCAATAGAAAATTCAGGAATATCATCGACATAAATAATGGTTTCTGAATATGTAACAGGGGACAGGTTAGGCAACAATTCTTTGCATTTCATAAAAATATCCTTAAGTGGGATTATGTATCTGGAGATATAATAAATGTCATAATAATCCCGCAAAGTAGACCGCTGTCCAAGTGTACAGACTTTTAATACTGATATAATATCAACAGGAGCAATATTAATATTTTTATAGCTAAAGCACCGTTCTCTTACATTAAATGGTATAAGAACTGCTCCTGCAGAAAAGAAAGTAACCTTAACATCATTAATAACAAAATCTATTTGATAATTTTCATCTTCTTTAATTATTTTATATTGACCACTGAAAATTTTTTGTATATTTCTTTTAATGCTGGTTTTATTTAATATTTCCCCATCGAACATAAAATCAATATCCTGTGATTTTCTGTGCTCTATTTGCATCGATAAAGCTGTGCCTCCGACCAGTGAATAATTTTTTATGAATTTTTGCCGTGAAAATATTTCAAGAACTTTTCTTGTATTGCCAGGTAGAAATTCAGGATTCATGCACTAAGGATAATTTTTTTAATAAAATTAATTCTTTTTTTATATCTGTTTTTTAATGTAATATCATCTATAACTTTTTCAAGAATATTTTTGGGAATGGCCTTTGTTATTCTTATCATATCATTAACATTTCCGTAAAGGAATACATTATTGGCAACTACTTTTTCAGGCAAATCTGCATTTTCTTTATAATTCCAGAATATGTACACCGGAAAATCCGTGATTTTCATAACTATAATAATTGGTTATATTTATGAATTATTTATGATATTCATTTAATAATTAAGATAGTATTAGTACAAATATACTATTTCATTAATTACTATTTAACAACTTAATCAAACCGCTCAACAGAAATTACTGATGTAGTATTACTTCTTATTTACTCCTGTACCTCCTGAAAATAATATTAAAGATAGCAATAAAGAAATATTTAAAGTCAGTGATAAAAGGATGCTTTTCATAAGCATTAAGATATTTCATTTCTGAATCCATGATTTCCTCTAAAGTTTTTGGGCAATCAACATAAAAAGGAGGGATTAAGCCCGGTTTATATTTTATTCTTTTTTCCTGCAGTTCTTTTGTATAAAGATTGTAGTATTGTTTACTTAACGGCCTTACACCAAATAATTTCAAGTCTCCTTTTATCCAGTTAAGAAGAGAAGGCAATTCGTCAAGCCACAGGGACCTGAGAAATTTTCCAAGAGTTGATACACGAAAGTCTTTTTTAAATTTGCCTCCTGGTTCAAGTCCGTTTTTATTATATATATATTCCTGTATATATTCGGCAAATGGGTGCATTGTCCGTAGTTTATAGACTTTAATCATTTTGCCTTCTTTTCCTATTCTTTTTAACTTTACAACTGGTCCGTAACTAGGCTCTTTAGGGAACTGGGGCTTACTAACCTTTCTTGCAACAAAATACAAATAGTTATCAATAAATTTTTCATCAACTATTACAAATCCGCAGGAGTAAAGTCTTCCATAAGTTTCAGCTTTGGTCAATACCCGGTTTTCTCCCCTTGTAAGAATGAAATAAATACCTTTGGTAAGCCAGAACTTTGGAAAAATTCTTTTTATGATATAATCCAGTGTATAAAAGAAAAAGTTGAATATTGGCGGATACTTATTAAGAATTCTGTGTTTCCTTAGATCTTTTGTTTCCACAAAATCAATAAATAAACCTCCTTCAGGAAGCTTTGCATTTACTGATTCAAAAAATTTATTAATAAACCTTATATCATTGATGCGTTGAATATTAACAATTGATTCGAACTGTGGTTGAAGTTGTGTATCAATGTTAAACCTTGATGTTGAACTAAGAATCAATGTTTCCGGAGAGTCGATTTTAGCGTAGCTGAAAATAAAATCATAAGCTTCTTTGCTTATTTCCAGAAGCAAAGCTTTTTCCCTCTCCTTGTATGTGTAATTTTCCTTTTCTTTTTTCTTTGTTTTAAATTTGTTCAGTGTTCCGTTGAGTAAGTTCATCCCGTTTCTAAATCTCTTATTCTTACGGCCGTTTGTATCTATACTTATATTTGCATGGATAAATGCAAAATAAACAGA
>CAZFQS010000054.1:8193-9600 GCA_964521285.1 uncultured Bacteroidales bacterium
TCAATGTATTTTGGAAGATATATATTGTAGGTTCCCGATTTTATCCAAATACATGCGAGAAATGCAACAAATAGTATTATAATATCGGCAAGAAAAAAAATATGTGACTTTGCCTTCAACGAATTATTTTTATTTAACATAAAGATATGAATGATAATGGAAAATAAAAACAATTTAAATGTTAAAAAGTTCTATCAATACTTAAAAATTTCTAACTCATGTCAGATGCTTCAATAATATTTCAACAATCCTTTCTGCAGTGTTGCCATCCCATAATTCAGGAATGGAGCCCTTTTTTATTTTCCCGTTAAGTATGGTGGTTGCTGCTATTTCAACCTTTGACAGGTCTGTTCCTATTTTTTGATTGGTGCCAAGAGTAACAGTAACAGGTCTTTCAGTATTATTTCTTACTGTCAGGCATTGCACTCCCATAAATGTTGTTTCTTCCTGTATACCTCCGCTGTCCGTAATTACCAATTCAGCATTTTTTGATAATGCTAGAAAATCAATATATCCGATTGGATCAGTGGTAAGCACATTACTGATAAATTTATCTGATAAACCAAAATCTTTAATGTTTTTTTTGGTGCGCGGATGAATAGGGAATACTACCTTTCTTTTTGTTCCTAAATTATTTAAAAAAATTATAAGTTTATTTATGTTTTCTTTTGTATCGACATTTCTTGGCCTGTGGAAAGTTACCAGAATATAATTTTTCTTGTTAAGACCTAATGATTTTAATATTTTTGATTTTTCAATTTTAGGCATATAATATACCAGACTGTCAATCATCACGTTTCCGACAAAAAATATTTTATTTTCTGATATGCCTTCGTTTTTCAAGTTTATTAATCCGCTTGGCTCAGAAACAAGCAAAAAATCTGCCAGGATATCAGTTATTATACGGTTTATTTCTTCAGGCATTTCCCTGTCAAAGCTTCTAAGGCCTGATTCAACATGGGCTATTTTAATCCCAAGCTTTGAAGCAACCAGGCTGCAAGCCAATGTTGAATTAACATCACCGTAGACGATAATAAGGTCTGGCTTCTCAGCATTAATCGTTTTTTCAAATTCAATCATTATTCTGGCAGTCTGTTCTGCATGAGATCCTTCACTCACTCCGAGGTAAAAATCAGGTTTTGGTATTTCCAGATCCTCAAAAAAAACTTTGGACATGTTTAAATCGAAATGCTGGCCGGTATGACATATTAAATGATTTACCTTTTTGGAGTGTTTTTGAAAAATTTTATGTACAGGTGCGATTTTTATAAAATTAGGACGTGCTCCAACAACAGAGATAATTTTAAGCATATGAGATAAAAATATGTGAGAATTAAAAACCATACAAAAGTAAGATTATTGTTTAGTTATAAAAAGATGTTGTTTGACATTTATCAACTTACAATT
>CAZFQS010000055.1:0-9362 GCA_964521285.1 uncultured Bacteroidales bacterium
AATCAAAAAAATTCTTTAATATTGTTCAGGGTGTCCCAATGACGAAAACAGGAGCGGTAATTTATTGGAATAAAATTACCAATTGCTATGCTGGTTTATTGCTGAGAGTTGATTATTTAAGATTTGACAAATTGAGTCGGTTTATTTTAAATTGTAATAATACCTAAAATATAATATCAAAAAACTTAAAACCTAAAATATAAACCGTGAAGACAATCAAACAAATCCTTCTTCGTCCCTACCTGTATATTTTTATTGTATTGATTGGGATAATTCTAAAATTTTACCGCATAGATCAAAAATTATTTTGGTTTGATGAGGTTTGCACAGTTCAGCATACTTCCGGTATTCCTGACAGTGAATATCCCGGATTGATTCCATTAAATGAAATAAAAAACATCAGTTTCTACAATGATCTGTACCATTTGAATAAACAGAATTATACAATAGGCGCACAATTAAAAGGTTTGTTTTCATCAACTCAACTTACACCTTTGCACTATTCTTTATTAATAATCTGGTACCGCATCGTTGGAGACGATTATTCTGATTACCGGTTATTTGGGGTATTTATCTTTATTTTAACCCTGCCTTTTTTCTTTCTGTTGGCAAGAATACTTTTTAAATCGAATCTGGCCGGATGTGTGGCAGTGAGTATGTATGCCATATCTCCATATATTAATCTGTTTACACAGGAGGCCAGGTATTATATATTGTGGTCCTTTTATTTGATCGTATTACATTATCTGCTTTTACAGTTAATTCAACACAATAGTATCAGGTGGTGGATAGCGTATTCACTCATAGCAGTCTTTGCTATGTATACGTCTCCATTTTCAGGCATAATTATTTTTGGACATTTAATATACATATGGTTCTTTAAAAAAGACCTCCGGCTGGTCTATTATATCAATCTGCTAATTGTTCTTGTAGCCTATCTGCCATGGATCTATTCCATGTCCATCCACCGTAGTCAAATTATTTCATCTATGTCGTGGCATTCCATTGATCACAGTATACCTTTCTGGATGCCTTTAATGGGTCAGATTTTATATATGATCAGCATCTTTGTATCTAAACTTGACTATTTTGAAGCATTTGATCAGCCTTCCGATGATCTTTCTCCCGGATTATTAAGCGCTTTTATTTTAAACCTCCTGGTGTTGACTTTACTAATCATTTCATTTATTTATCTTTTCCGGAAATCAAAAAAAGAAACGAATTATTTTTTGCTGCTGATTATCCTTCCGGGGCTCATATTATTTTATATTTTGGATATAACAAGAAATGGTATTACTTCCTGGTGGTGGCGATACTTTATTTTTACTTCAGCAGGCATATTTCTTATAATGACCCATTTATTATTCAAAAAGATAGAACAAGGGAATCTTTTTTATTCAGCTATATATATGGGTCTTGTGGTCATAGGAATAATTTCTATTTTGACCATCTCAAAATCCAGGAACTGGTACATTGGTAGGCAGCAGGTGTATATCGAAGATGCACTCCTTATATCAAAGGCTGAGAAACCGTTGCTAATAACAGATTATTCATTCCGGATAGGTATGGTGGATTTTATGGTTGTTTTAATCGAATGCGACTCAGAAAATATTGATATTCTGCATGCTTCTCCCGATATTGAAAACATGGAAGAAAAGTTATTCGATAAGGATTATTCTGAAATATATGTTTTTCATGCATCTGAAAAGCTGATCGAAAATTTAAAATCACAGTTTGGTGCGAGAATGGATTCATTAAAAGTTGAAGGAATTTCTCCTATGTGGCAAATAAATATTGATTAATTTTTCTTAAAATGAAATCGCCCATCCTGCACATATTTGCGAACTGATAGAAGCAAATGTTCTTTTTGTATTAAATAAGTTGAATTTTATTGTCTGAAAAATAAAATTACTATTGTTAATATTACTTTGGATACCCGTATTTTTCATCCTCGAAATTTAAAAAATCATAATGAACATATTTTTAATTATTGTGATTCTGGTATTTTGGTCGAAGCTGGCTTTCCGGATTTAATTCTCCTGATTACAATTAATATTTATAAATTAGGTCTAAAATTATTAATTATGAAAAAATATTCAATTATTTTAAGCCTGATATTAATACACATACATTCTGTAAATGTCTGCTCTGAGGAACCGGCAGTCCGGCAACATTTGCTGATGGATTACAACTGGAAATTTATATTGTCTGATGTAAAAGATGCGGAAAAACAGAATTTTAACGATAGCCAGTGGCAGACAGTTAATCTGCCACATGACTGGAGTATTGAAGGTGAATTTAAAGACGACGCCCCAACAGGAGGAAGCGGTGGTTATCTTCCTGCTGGTATAGGATGGTATCGTAAACATTTCATCTTGTCAGAAATTTTGGAAAAGCAAAATTTCCGTATTGAATTTGATGGTGTGTATATGAACAGCGATGTTTGGACCAACGGACATCATCTGGGCAAACATCCCTATGGTTATACAAGCTTTTACTACGATCTCACCCCTTATATTAAAAAAGGGGAGAATATAATTGCAGTCAGGGTAGATAACTCAATTCAGCCCAACAGTCGCTGGTATTCGGGGTCCGGTATTTATCGCCATGTGTGGTTAAATATTACCGGACCTGTCCATATAGCTCAGTGGGGTACATATATTACAACACCTGAAGTAGATTCAACATCTGCAATAGTCAGTGTCCGCACTTCAATTGAAAACAATCTCCCGTCCGCAAAAAATATAATGTTGCGGTCGGTTGTTAAAAATGAATCTGGCAAGGAAGTGGCATTTATTGAAACACCAGTTTCACTTGAATCATTAAGCAAGACAGATATAGAGCAGACAATAAAAATAGCTTCTCCTGCACTGTGGTCGGTAGAGACACCGTCAATATATACCGTGCATTCATCAATATCAGAGGGAACAAAAATAAATGATAATCTTTTTACCCCATTTGGTATTCGTAAAATTGAATATGATAAAGACAAAGGATTCCTTCTGAACGGAAAGCATGTAAAGATGAATGGTGTTTGCCTGCATCACGATGCCGGATGTCTTGGAGCCGCAGTCCCGGAACCGGCATGGAGAAGGCGTTTGCAGCTGCTAAAAGAAATGGGTTGTAATGCCATACGGACATCGCATAATCCCATGGCCCCCGAATTTCTTGATCTTTGCGATGAAATGGGATTCCTGGTAATAGATGAAGCATTTGATGAATGGGAAGAGCCAAAAGGCCAGATAGAACACGGGTATCATGAATATTTTGCTGAATATGGACATTCAGATTTGATTTCTATGATTCACTGGGATCGTAATCATCCGTCTGTTGTATTATGGAGTGCTGGCAATGAAGTCCATGAACAGGTAACAGAAAGGGGGCAGGAAGTCCTGGGAGAGCTACTGGAAATCTTTCATAAGGAGGATCCGACAAGGCCGGTAACGGTGGGAAATGATAAGATTGCTGCAGATGACGGAGCAACCAAAATTCCATTTCTTGAAATGCAGGATGTTGTCGGATATAATTACGCTGACCGCTGGCATGAACGCAGGGAGCTTCCCTATAGCATTGACAGGCATGATCATCCTGCCTGGAAAATGATAGGTACGGAAGATGTTTCCATTCGGGGTATCCGTGGCAAATATTCCCTGGAGCACGATAAATTACCTTCGTGGCCGGGCTTTTCAAGAGATTACAGAACAAGCATGTTACGCGCTGAGAGATTATGGAAATTCACTTCATTACATGATTTTATAATCGGTAATTTTATTTGGACCGGTATTGATTATCTGGGGGAAGCACGCTGGCCGAATAAAAATTCCAGTTCAGGAGTTATAGATATTTGTGGTTTTCCCAAGGATGGTTATTACTTTTATCAAAGCCAATGGACCGGCAAACCGATGATACATCTTTTCCCTCACTGGAACTGGGAGGGTTATGAAGGGCATGTTATACCTGTAATTGTATATACTAATTGTGATAGTGTTGAACTTTTCCTTAACGGCAAATCTTTTGGCACTAAATCTTATGTGTTTCCGCAGCAGGGCAATTCAGGAAGCTGGAATAAATATGACAAGCCATTTATTAACGCAACTACATCGGACTTGCATCTATCATGGGATGTGCCTTATGAACCGGGGACCTTGAAAGCAACAGGTAAAAAAGGTGGAAAAATTGTCTGCACAAAAGAAATTCGTACAACATCAAGTCCGGCTGCTCTCCGTTTAACGGCTGACAAAAATGTTATTACTGCAGATGCACAGGATATTGTACATGTTAAAGTAGAGATTATAGATGAGAACGGATTGGTCGTTCCGGATGCAAGTAACCTGGTAGAATTCAAAGTTGAGGGTGAAGGTATATTGGCTGGCACTGATAATGGCAATCCTCAGGATAAAACTCCGATGAAAAATAACCAGCGCAGTACCTTCAATGGGCTGGCACTGGCTGTAATCCAATCGACCAAAAAAGGCGGTAATATTCGACTAATTGCTGTTTCTGAAAATCTTAAAGGCGATGTTTTGCAAATTTTTTCGCAAAAACCGGACAATGCTGCGATTACAATTAACGGCAAATAACATACGAAATAAGTCATTTAGCAGGAAATTGCTAAATTTGCTTTGAGTATTAAATTAGAATATTTGTGATTTGATTTTATGGGAGTTTAAAGTACCAGACAACTAACATCTCAAAACCATTAGTGACAAGTAAATAAAAAGTTAATTTGAACTTAATTAAAATGAAATCAAAAATCATCCGTTGCTCAATATTTTTTTATGTTATTTATCTTCTGATAATATTAATAAGCTGCAGCAAGGAAGAAGAAACTATCCCGACACCAAAGCCTTCTGGTTCTAATGATACAACGCATTATGATGACCCTTTTTCAGATGTGCCAAATACCTCTGATATTATTATGTATGAAATCAATGAAAGGGCATTTAGTGCATCCGGAGATTTTGCGGGTATATCAGAACGCCTGGATTCAATCAGGACTTTGGGTGTAAATGTGATCTGGCTTATGCCTATTCATCCCATTGGGGAGATAAATTCAGTCAACTCACCTTACTGTATTAAAGATTACAAAGATGTTAATCCTGAGTATGGTGATATGGAAGACCTGCAAAATCTGGTGAGAGAAGCCCATAATAGAGACATGGCAGTAATACTCGATTGGGTAGCCAATCATACATCGTGGGACAATAATTGGATTCAAAATAAATCCTGGTATACACAGGATGCAGATGGTAATATCATTCATCCGGCAGGAACTAACTGGGAGGATGTAGCTGATCTCAATTTTGACAATGCCCAAATGCGGCTGGAAATGATTAATGCCATGAAATACTGGATACTTAATGCAAATATTGATGGATACCGGTGTGATGCTGCAGATTTTGTACCATATTCATTTTGGAGTCAGGCAATTGATTCGCTGGAAAATATGCCTGATCGAAATATTATTTTGTTAGCTGAAGGAGCCCGGGCTGATCATTTTAATGCCGGCTTTCAAATGACTTTTAGCTGGGATTTTTACAATAAGAATATCAATGTGTTTCAGAGTGGTCAATCAGCAACGGGCTTTTACCAGACACACCAGAACGAATATAGAAATATTCCGGATGGACTGCATAAGCTACGTTTTACTTCCAACCATGACAAATGTGCCTGGGAGGACACACCATTAGTATTATTTGGAGGAAAAGAAGCCTCAATGGCCGCTTTTGCTATTACAGTTTACATGGGTGGTGTTCCATTGATATATAACGGACAGGAAGTCGGTTGTCCGATTAAATTACCATTTTTTAGTAACTCCCAAATTGACTGGTCTATAAATGCTGATATGTTTCATGAATATAAGAGGATTCTGGGTCTTCGCAATTCGAATATTGCATTAAGGAGCGGAGCATTAGAGGAATTCTCAAACGATGATGTTGTTGTTTTTACACGCAAATCTTCTGACAATGAAGTTCTGGTCCTTGTCAATACACGCAGTGAAACAAAAACGTTTGAATTTCCGTTAAATATACAGAATACAACCTGGCAGGATGCTGGTAATGGCACATCTGTTACGTTGAATAGTACCATAGCCTTAAATGCTTTTGAATATTATATTTTTATAAAATAAGCTAAATTTGTTTAAGTATTTATAAAAGTTAGGCTCCATACAAAAAAAATAAATAATATAATCATGAAAAAAATAACTGTTCCGGGCTGGATAGCTTTTCTAATGTTATCATTAACATTATCCTGTTCGAAGAAGGATATTGACAAAAGCGATTTATCCAAAGGAGAATTGAGTTTAAATTTCTCTTTAGGCAGTGAGATAAAATCCACGGCTGGTGAAGATATTGTAACATGTGTGCCGGCGGCAATATATATTACAATTAAAGATTCAGATTCAAAGCTTGTAATTAATACAAAAAGAATTAAACTTATTAAGATGGGAGACGAATATATTACTGAACATATTGAACTGACTGAAGGCATTTATACAGTTGAAGATTTTCTTGTTGTAGATGATAATGATTCAGTTTTGTATCTGACTCCAAAAATAAATTCTGATTTTCAGGACCTGGTTGAAAATCCTTTACCGGTAGCATTTGAAATTTCAGCTGATAATATTACAAATGTGGAGCTTGAAGTAATACCTGCAAATCTTGGTAAGCCTGTTCAGTTTGGATATGCTACTTTTTCATTTAAAATTGTAAATACGCTTGAAAAAGGACTTGTAGTTTATTTTCCATTTAATAGTAATATTTCTGAGGAGAGTGAAAATAGCTATCCGTTTACAGCAGACGGTATTAGTTTAACATATGATAGATTTGAAAAGCCAGATCAGGCTGCTTTTTTCGATGGTTCAGGAGTTAGTATTAATTTAAATAATGACCAGCCTGTTATTTTATCAAATACATTTACTATTTCAGTCTGGGTAATGATGTATGGTCCGGGAGGGGGCGTTGATTATCCAAGGAATGTTATATTTCAGCAAAGAGATGATGATGCTTCAGACAATGCCAGCTCAACGATAGTATTTGAATCAGAGGACAAGGACGGGCAAATTGAATTTACAATAAGATCCAGTATTAACGAACAGGCAGAAACAGGAACACTCGAATCACAAGCCCCGGGTTATGAAAAATGGCATCACTATGCAGCAGTTCTTGATGTTGAAAAAATGATGAAGGTATATCTGGATGGATTATTAATAGCTGATACACTGTTTACGCAAACCGGGGATTTTACAACTTCAATTGACCATGTAGATATTGGTATTCATACATTTACGGGAAATCAATTAAAAGGGGCACTATATGGTCGTATGGATGACTTTAGAATATATAACAGAGCTTTGACACATCAAGAGATTTATAGTCTGTATAAGTCAGATTAACACGAAGCACAACACAATATTAAAAATAAGCATAATACCTGTTATGCAAAGGATTTTAATCCTTTCATAGTTTTGCCTGGTTTAAAAGTGATTTGAACTCAACAGTCTGCTCTTTCACATACCAAGAGTGTTATTTAGTAATAAATGATATTGCTAATCAAGTTAAGATAGGCAGTATTTTTTCGCAGTCGTTGGATTATATTAAATTTTAATAATTTTGAAAATAATAATCAAGAATAATCATCAGTTCCATTTAACAAATCAATGAAATAAACTTAATCAAGTCAGGCATATATAATAGTTAGCACCAATTAATTTTATGGACAACCAAATAAATCAATATAAGATTTAATATTAAATAATGTTTTATAATGAAAAGGATTTTAATTGTTTTATTTCTTATCAGAGTTGTTTTAAGCACGATAGCCCAAATGCCCGAGCGGACTTCTGAGAATATTGAAAAATATAAAATGATTTGCAGGGAGTATATTTATAAAGAAATGAAAGGTATGTACAGGGAATCAGGAGGAGCGCTGAAATATCCATTTCTAGCGCCAGGAAGCAACCAGTATCTTGATATGCTTTGGGATTGGGATTCATGGTTAAGCAATATTGCATTGAGACAAATATTATTAGAAAATGGCAATGAGAAGGACTGCGAAGAGGCGCTTAAATATGAAAAGGGTTGTGTATTGAATTCCCTAAGTTATGGTGGAATGGATGGGTGGATTCCCATTTGGATTGAACGTGATGCTCCGAGCAGGGAAGAGATGTTAAGTGAACGTAATCCTTGGAAAAGCAATATGCATAAACCAACCTTGGCACAGCACGCTGCTTTTATTGTTAAAAATATGAATGGCGACGCAGAGTGGTTACGTGACGATTTTTATGCCTTGCAGGCTTTTGTCAACAAATATCTCAACTTTCACCGTCATCCGGCTACGGGACTTTTATATTGGGAAACCGACGAAGCAATTGGAGTAGATAATGACCCATCCACCTTTTATCGTCCTTATGGAAGTTCAGGTTCAATATTTCTTAATGCTCTTATGTATAAAGAATTACAAGCAACAAATTATCTTGCTACTTGTCTAAATCTTCCCGATATAGCAAAATACTATAGACAAGAGGCTGATCAATTATTGGAAAAAATTAAGTTGAATTGTTGGGATCCACGCGATGGATTTTATTACAGTGTAGACTTAAATTTGCGTCCTATTGAGAAACCGGACATAAAATCTCTTCAACCAGGTAAATTATATTTACACATAGGTCAGCCACGTACCTATGATTGTCTGATTCAGCGTCTGAGTGTATGGAGTGGATTTATGGCTATGTGGGCAAATATTGCAACCCCCCAACAAGCCAAGATAATGGTGGAAAAACATTTTCATGATACTTCATCCTTCAATGCTCCGGCAGGTATCCGTACACTTTCTCCATTGGAAAAAATGTATGATACTAGGGCAAGTGGTAATCCTTCTTCGTGGTTAGGACCAATCTGGATTAATGTTAATTATTTGGTATTTAGAGGCCTTATCAACTATGGGTATTATAATGAGGCTAAAGAGCTGGCCGAGAAAACAGTTTTACTATTAGGAAGAGACTTTGAACGTTTTGGAGCTTTGCATGAATATTACTTACCTGAAAATGGAGAACCTGTGCTTAATAAAGGTTTTCAAAATTGGAATTTTCTTGTACTTAATATGGCGGCATGGCTTGATAATAAAACCGTAGTAGTAGAGTTTTGACCTATTTATCTTATGACAAAATTGAGTAAATGGACTTTGTTTATAGCAAAAGGAATAAAAAATAATACTTAACTGTCAGTAAAAGTAAAACCTAATAATTATAAAAAAAATTAACTGGTACTAACCGTTGTGCCATAATTAAAGGAACATATTATGAATTCAATAACCTAGCGCAACAAATCTAAAAAAAGTTAGATTTGTTAAATGGATAAAAA
>CAZFQS010000056.1:0-2528 GCA_964521285.1 uncultured Bacteroidales bacterium
CCTGCATACTGGGAAACTATCTGGGCATTCTTTGTATATGGCATTGTACTTTTATTATTACTTTATTATTTCAGGAGCCAGGTTCTGGCAAGGGCAAAATACAAGCATAGAATCCAGTTAGAAAGAATTGAAAGGGAAAAGGCCGAAGAGTATAATGATATGAAACTGAAGTTCTTTACAAATATCTCCCATGAATTCAAAACACCGCTGACTTTAATACTCGGACCAATAAACAAGCTGCTGTCTCTGGATAAACTTGACGGTAAAATAAAAGAGCAGTTATCACTGATGCATAGCGGAAGCAAGAGATTACTCAGGCTTGTAAGCCAGCTAATGGAATTCAGAAAAGTTGAAACAGGAAACCTTGAATTAAAAATATCTAAAAATGATATCATTCCAATATTAAAGGATACTGCATTTTCATTTAAATCAAAATCTATTCAGAACAAGATTAAATATTCACTCAAAATCCCTGTTAAATCAGCTTTTGTATGGTTTGATCAAAATGTTGTGGAAACCATAGTATATAACTTACTATCAAATGCCTTCAAATTTACTCCGGAGTATGGAAAGATAAGGCTTTCATTAAAGTTTATGAATGATAAAGGGGATATAATAATTCCAAACCAAAAGGATGAGAGATATTTGCAGCTGAAAGTCTCTGATACCGGCATTGGTATTTCAAAAGAGAGGATGGACACCTTATTTAAACGTTTTTATCAAATAGGGAAGTCAGAGGAGCAAAAAAGAGGAACGGGAATCGGTTTGGCCTTGTGCAAAGATCTGGTTCAAATACATCATGGTGAGATATCAGTAGAAAGCGAACAGGGAGTGGGAACAGACTTTACGGTAAAAATACCGGTTCATGAATCATTTTTCAGTAAAAAAGAATTTATTGATGATGAGGAAACAACCAAAGGAAAACAAGTTATCCCGGGCTTTATTGAAGAAGAAACGGAAGTGATTCTTATTGATGAGGATATGTCTTCAGTAGAATTTAAGGAACCGGAGATCCCAAATGCACCTGTGATACTCATTATTGAAGATGACATCGAGCTGGTAAAATATATGGGGAATCTTCTGGAAGATAAATACAGAATTTTAACTTCCAATAGCTGTGAGAAAGGTCTGGAAATATTAATAAAAGAGGAACCTGAATTAATAATTCTGGATATCATGATGCCCGGAATGAGTGGTTTGGAATTATGTCAGAAGATAAAAACCGATATCAGGATAAGCCATATACCCGTAATTCTTTTAACTGCTCTGACTTCCATTGAGGATAGAATCAAAGGATTATCAACAGGAGCTGACTCATATATTTCAAAACCATTTCACCCTGAACATCTGATAGTAAGTATTGAAAAACTTATAGAACAGCGTAAACAGCTTAAGATACATTTTCAGAAAGAATTATATCATAAACCTGATACAACAGGACTTCCATCCATAGATGAGAAATTTTTGAAAAAGGTTATGAATTATATTGAAAGTAACATTTCAGAGCCTGATTTAAAGGTTGAAACGCTTAGTAATGAAGCAGGTATTAGTACAACTCACCTCTACAGGAAAATTAAATCATTAACCGATTTATCCCCAAATGAATTAATACGTAAAGTGAGATTAAAAAAGGCTGCAGAGTTTTTATCAGCTAAACAGGCTACAATTTCTGAAGTTATGTATGAAGTTGGCTTCTCAAACCATTCTTATTTTGCAAAATGTTTTCATGAAGAATTCGGATTCTCACCAAAAGAATTTCTACTAAAACAAAACGCTAAATAATATCCCCCATGTAAGATTTATATTATTCCATGTAATATTTATTGCTATACAGGTAAGATTTATTATTTAATGTGATTGATTTCATTCCAATCCTGGTAAATAATTACGATAATTTCGTCATGTGATTATTAGTTATTAACCTAAAATAAAACCATATGAGAAAAAATCTACACCCATTTACTACTGATTTTTTATTTGACAGTTTCTACTAAATTACCCAGCGATGTAACAATTACTGTTACAGATAAAAATCATGTTATGCTCTGAAATTCTAAATCTACTATGAACTTATGAAACTCATTAAGACTACAAATCATAATCATTATGATAAGAAACTTAAGAAGTCTCCTTTTCTTTTAAAGGAAGTTGTTCTTTTATTGCTAATAATCCTGGTCATTATTTTTTCACTGGTAATTCTATTAATAGACAGGTAATGGCCATAAAAATCTAACTTAAAAAAAAACCTATGAGAAAAATTTTATGTTTTTTTATATTCATTTTAATTTTTAGCGTTCCGTATCTGTTATCCCAGCCACTTGAAATTTCCGGAAAAGTCCTTGATGAAGATAATATGGGAATGCCGGGAGTAAATGTTGTTATTAAAGGAACAACTACAGGAACAGCGACGGACGTGGATGGTAATTACAGAATTACCGTGCCGGATGCAGAAAGTATTCTGCAATTCTCTTATCTTGGTTACCTTACAGAAGAGATTACCGTAGGTAACCAAACAACAATAGACATTA
>CAZFQS010000056.1:2628-8711 GCA_964521285.1 uncultured Bacteroidales bacterium
GTACCTCTTACTGATAACAGTAAAATTGAAAGGGAAATTTTTGATGATGACCTGGGATATTATGGAGGAATTGAACGCAGCCCGTTAAATAGCATTAATCCGTCAGACATTGAATCAATTGATATTCTGAAAGACGCCAGTGCAACAGCAATTTACGGTTCATCTGCAGCAAATGGAGTAATATTGATTACAACCAAAAAAGGAACAGCAGGGAAAGCCCGTGTTGAATACCGGGGTAGTTATACTATTCAAACGCCGAAAGAATACTTTGACTACCTTAATGCTACTGAATTTATGGAGCAGCACAACCGGCTGTCTTATGAAAAGCATTTATTCGATTATCGCATTGCTCCATACGGATCTACTCCCGCAGATGTATTCACTCCCCGTTTTTCCCAGGAGGAAATAGATACGGCTGGAGAAGGGACCGACTGGCTTGACCTGTTAATGAGGGATGGTAGCATACAGGAGCATAATATCTCATTATCAGGTGGTTCGGAAAATACAGTTGTGTTTGCCTCTTTTAATTATCATAACAATAAAGCTATACTTGACAAATCTGATTTTGTGAGATATAGCGGGCGTGTTAACCTGGATCAAAAAGTATCGGAAAGAATTAGTTTTAAATTGAATTTAAATCTTAGTCAGATTAACAGTAATAATGTATCTACTGGATCAAATTCAGGCGGACTGGAAAAATATAATATGCTTCAGGCAGCCTATGAGTTTACACCAACAGTTGGTATTTATGATGAAGAAGGAAATTATACCTATTCATACGACAGGCAAATAATGAATCCTGCTGCCTTCTTAATTGTTAAAGATAAAATACGTAATAACAGGATTGACATAATCCCTAATCTGGAAATAAAGATACTTAATGATTTGAGGCTTAATCTGGTTGGTGGACTTGACAGGCAGACTTCAAACCGTAATTTTTATTTGCCTGTTAAAGCACAGAGGTATAATATGCCCGACGGCATGGCACAGTTAAGTACCAACCGCATTGACAACCTGTCTTCAGAGGCATATTTAACTTACAATAAAACATTTTCCAATAGTAATATAACTATTGTTGCCGGTGCAGGGTATTATAAAACACAAAACGACCGATTTTATCTCGTAGGCAGGGATTTCTTCACCGATGCCTTTGAAGAAAATAATGTTCAGATAGCCAGTAATAAAGAAACCAGTAGAATTGATTCATATAAAAGTGAACGTACAAAGATTTCACAATTCTTCAGAGTTAATTATTCTCTAATGGATAAATACATATTATCTATTGTCGGGAGAAGGGATGGCTCAAGCATTTTTGCTGAAAATAAAAAGTATGGTTTCTTCCCTGGTATTTCAGGTGCATGGAAGGTTAGCCATGAAGATTTTATGGATAACATTCCATTTATATCAAATCTTAAGCTCAGGGCCGGATACGGATCGTCAGGTAACGAGAGTGTACTGGTTGGTAATTCTTTGCAACTATACAGCGCAGGCTTACAGTATTTAATCGGGCCTACTTATTATAATGGGGTAACACTTGCACAGGTTGAAAACAAAGATCTATCATGGGAAACTGATTATACTTTGAATTTAGGAGTGGATCTGGGATTATGGCAGAACCGTTTTAATGCTTCATTCGAATTTTATAACAAGACTGCAAAAGACCTGCTTGACTTTAACAGACTTCCCAGAAATAACCCGGTAGGCCGTGTTGCAGCTAACGTAGGATCTACCAGAGCTATAGGATATGAACTTACAGTCGTTACCAAAAATATTGTCGGTTCTGAATTTACATGGAGTACAGATTTTAATATTTCTACCTATAAAGCATACTGGATCGAAAGGAATCCTGAAGTTGAACTGGCTGATTATATTGCCGAAGACGATGAAATCAGGGCAATTTACGGATGGGAAACAGCCGGGATAATAAAAAGTGAAGAAGACAGACCAGTTTATATGCCTAATGCTTTCCTTGGGAATGTTATTTATGTTGACCAGAATAATGATTCAATACTGAATATCGAGGATGTTGTTAAACTTGGAAATCTTGATCCGAAATGGAGTTTCGGTCTTGGAAATACATTTACCTTTAAAGGTTTTGATCTTAATATTTACTTATACGGATTTCTTAAACGAAAAGCATTATTTGGTTATGCTCCTGGCGGACCAAGTGCTACTACAGGAAGTACGGCAAACAAAATTTCCATAGCCAATCCAGGTAATGTTAGGACAACTGTTAAAGATATATGGAGCACTGATAATCCCGATGGCATTTATCCCGGTGTGGCAACTAATCCCTATTCAGGCAATAATCCTGCAACTAATAATCATTTGAATACTGCGTTTGATGTCTATTCAGGCGACTATTATGCTATAAGTACTGACTTTTATTTAAGGGATGCCAGTTTTATACGGTTAAAGAATATTTCATTAGGTTATAGTGTACCAACAGGGAAGTTCATTAAACAAATTGCCTCTGCACGTTTATATGTTAACCTTGAAAATCTGGCCGTATTTACAGAATATGAAGGTTTTGATCCTGAATATGCAGACATAAATCCTTATCCGCAAGCTATGTCAACTACTTTTGGTATTGATGTTACATTTTAAAAAATTAAAAGTATAAAACTATGAATAATAAGATTTTCAATATAAGATTAATAATTATCCTGGTAGGTATACTGCTATTAACTAATTGTGAGAAAGAACTGGAGCCGAAGTTTTACCAGGACCTTACGGTAGACAACTTTTTTAAAACCGAAGGTGACTTTAATGCAGCTTTAATTGCCCTTTATAATCCCTTTACTGCTCACTGGGGCGATACTGATCCGGGAGATAACATCTGGTATGCAGCTTTATATAATGCCAATAACCGTACATACTTACTTCGTTCCGAGCTCACAACAGATGAATTATATGGTGAAGATGATGCGAATCTCCTGAATTTTACGTGGGGACCTTCAACATACTCGTATGACGTCTGGTCGTCAACATATGCTAAAATACGTTTTGTAGCCCGGGCAACAGATGTTATAGATAAAATATCAAAATCAGATGCAAATGAGATTGTGAAAAACAGATATATAGCCCAGGCAAAGATTTTAAGGGCATGGTTGATGTATATATTATATGACTTCTTCGGGCCGCTGAATGTAAAGCTTGATCCTGAAACACTGAGTGATACTGAACCTATTCCGCGGCTTTCGGACGAGGAATACTGTAACGCTATTGAACAGGATTTAAATGATGCACTGGCAATGGATGAAACTGAGCTGCCTGATAAATATAATAATGATGCAAACAACTGGGGCAGGGTATCACGAGGTGTGGCAAGAATGCTCCTGTTAAGACTCTATATGCACACCAAACAATGGGCGGATGCTGAAGCTGCAGGTAAGAATATTATGAATATGGGATATTCACTCCAACCTAAATATGCAGATATTTTTATAACGAAAGCCAATAATGAGATTATTTATGCTGTGCCTTGCAGTGATGCATCACCAAACTGGTATATGCACCATCTTTTTCCCGCAGGTATCAGGGTAGGATTTTGCATTGATGCAAACAATGATACTGTAAGAATTGAAAGGGGAGCAGGCTGGTACATGTATTCAATGCCCTGGGAGTTTTACGATAAGTTTTCTGAAGGTGATGACCGCAAATCTACCATTATAGCTAAGTATCTAGATAGAAATGATGATACCATAACCCGTGGTGAAGATTTTATAGGTGCCATTCCTTTAAAATATACGAGCATAGTCGGACCAGGTCCCGAATATCCGATTGACTGGGTGGTTTTCAGGTATGCCGAGGTATTGCTTTCAGTTGCCGAAGCTATCAATGAACAGCGCGGTCCGGATGATGCCTATCAATATGTAAACCAGGTGAGAGCAAGGGCAAAAGTACCCGAATGGAGCGGATTAACACAGGAGCAGTTCAGGGATTCTATCCTGGATGAACGCGGAAGGGAACTATTCTCCGAAGGTGTTCGCAGGCAGGATCTTATCCGTCACGGCAAATTTATTCAATATGCCATAGATCGTGGTATTACAAATGCACAATCGCACCAGGTTCTGTTTCCAATACCTAGTGCCGTAATCATTGAAGGAGAAGGCATTATAGAACAGAATCCGGGATATGTTGAATAGAATTAAAACCATATAAATTATTCAATTATTAACTTTTAAAATTTAAAATCATGAAAAAACTTTTTACACTTTTATTAATCTTAGTGTCATTGCAAGCTTTCTGTGGCAACATTACCCTGAAAGTTGATGTGACAGACCAGGATACCACTCAGGGAGTGTATATAACCGGACACTTAACACAGGCTGAAGTAGGCGGCGGTGACTGGAATATCAGGCAAATGACACATGAAGTAGACATGATTTTTACCTGGGATACAACATGGGCTCCCGGAGATTCACTGGTCTATTATTTTCTTCTTACTCCCAGCTGGGATAATTATCTTGACTTCAGGGAAGAAGTGCCTGCAGAGTGTGATTACTCGGCAGAACTGGCAGGCTGGGAAGGTGACAGAGCCTTTGTGGTTCCTCCACAGGATACGGTAATCAGAAATGTATGGGGAAGTTGTGAGACATGGGGAGAAGGGACATCTATAGAAGAATTCGAATCAGGAAATGCAAAAATTAAACTTTATCCTAATCCGTCAGCAGGAGATGTGACACTTATTGTTCCCGAATCACAGAATCTGCTTTCCATTAACGTAATTGATATATCAGGTAAAGTACTGAATGTTGATAAGTCTTTTGTGAGCAAGACTGAAGTCAGATTATTAACAGGTGAACTTCCTGAAGGTGTCTACTTCATAAAGGTATATAATAATGAATTTTCAGTAATAAGAAAATTAATTATTAAATGACCCGCAATAGGAGATACCCCAGGGTATCTCCTATTTTTCTTGCTTTCTGTTTAAAATAAGATTACTTATATTCAGGGATCATTCTGATCTAATCGGAAGATCAATAATATACATTTCTTAATTAATAAGCCAAATATATATATGAGATATCTGTCAGTACTATTTATTTTTTCTATAACTCTGAGTTCTTTTTGCCAGACCTTTTACTTTGGCAATGATCTTTCGTACGTAAACCAGATGGAGGATTGCGGTGCTGTATTCAAAGAAAATATGCAACCCAAGGATGTATACCAGATATTCGCAGACCATGGAACTAACCTTGTAAGGGTAAGATTATGGGTTGATCCAACCTGGCAAAATTCACTGGAACAACCCGAAGGTGTGAAAAGTCAGTATAGTGATTTTGAAGATGTAAAGGAGACTATTGCCAGGTCAAAAGCAGCAGGGATGCAGGTTTTACTGGACTTTCATATGTCGGACTTCTGGGCGGATCCCGGAAGTCAGATAATTCCCTCCAGGTGGCTCGGTGTTGCCACAGATGTTTCCGCACTTGCTGATTCGGTATACAACTACGTTACATATACATTGACTGCTCTTGAAGAAGATACGCTCATGCCGGAATTGGTACAGATAGGGAATGAGACTAACAGCGGAATATTAAGGCATACTGTATTAAATCCTGATTACTCGGCAGGTGGTAGTGTGAGCTCGGATTGGAACAGGCATGCCCAGCTGTTCAATGCAGGGATACAGGCTGTTCGTGACGTGAGTGAGACTGCGGATATAAAGCCTAAAATTGTACTTCATTATGCAGGGCTTGGAATGGACTGGTGGTTTAACAACATTATAAGTCGTGGTGTAACTGACTTTGATGTAATAGGTTTCTCATATTACTATGCATGGCATGGAGGAAGTATAGAAGAACTTGGTCAGACGGTTGAATATATGGTGTCTAACTTCCCGGACTATGACGTAATGCCGGTTGAATGCGGATACCTGTGGACCACAGATAATTTTGACGCAATGGCAAATATAATAACTACACCTGATCCTGAATATCTGCCGGTAATTCCTGAAAAACAGCTTGAATATATGGTTGATTATACAAGAAGTGTAATGAAGGCTGGAGGTACAGGTGTCATTTTCTGGGAACCTGCATGGGTGTCAACACCCTGCCGCACTCCCTGGGGCCAGGGATCAG
>CAZFQS010000057.1:0-8399 GCA_964521285.1 uncultured Bacteroidales bacterium
GCGGGGATAGACGGTATGAAAACAGAGCGGTTACCCGCATGGTTGCAGAGGAACTTAGATAATCTTCAAAGCAGTCTGCTGGAAGGGAGCTACCAACCTCAGCCGGTACGAGCGGTGGAGATAGAGAAGCCGGGAGGCGGAAAGAGGATACTGGGTATACCAACGGTAGTAGACCGCTTAATACAGCAGGCGATCCACCAGGTTCTTAATCCATATTTTGACCCGGAATTTTCACCTTTTAGCTTTGGTTTTCGGAAAGGCCGAAGTACAACGGATGCTGTACGAGCGGTACAGAAACACCAGCAAGAGGGAAAGAGATGGGTAATCGATGTGGATTTGAGTAAATTTTTCGATGAAGTAAACCACGATGTGCTGATGTCGCTGATAAAGCGTAAGGTTAAGGATGTCAGGTTATTAAAGCTGATTGACAAATACCTTCGCACAGGCATCATGCAAGGAGGAGTAGCCAGTCCACGCTCAAAAGGGACGCCACAAGGCAGCCCCTTATCGCCACTATTATCTAACATACTGCTAAATGAGTTGGATAAGGAGTTGGATAAACGTGGGCACAGCTTTTGCAGGTACGTAGATGATTTTGTAATACTTGTCAGGAGCAGGAAATCGGCAGAAAGGGTGTTTACCTCTATAACAAGGGTTATAGAAAAACGGTTGAAATTGAAAATCAACCACACAAAGAGCCGGGTTATCAGGGGACACCAGCTAATCTTTTTAGGTTACGGCTTCACTTCTGACAGGAATGTACGATTAACTGTACCCAAGTCCATTCGTCAACGGTTCAGAATGAAAGCCAGGGAACTTTTCAGAAAAGGAAGAGGGATGAACATTCGAAAGTTTATATCTGATATACTCAACCCCTTTATCAGGGGCTGGATAAACTACTATAAACACAGTAATGTTAAAGGCTTTGCAGAGGAACTGGATGGATGGATACGACGCAGATTACGATTAATCATCTGGAGGCAGTGGAAGAAACCCCGCACCCGATTTAGACGGTTGACAGCCATGGGATACAAATATGTTCATGCCATGAAATGTGCCTATAACGGTCGTGGTGCGTGGTGAAACTCCGGTGCACAACACATGCAATTTTGCTTCCCGAAGAATTACTTTGACAGGTTGGGACTGGTTTCTATGCTTTATTTTATTGTCAGGTACTGATTTATTATTAATTTTAGGAACCGCCGTATACGGAACCGTACGTACGGTGGTGTGAGAGGTGTAGGGCGTGAGCCCTACTGCCTACTTAATTAGAATATTAAGTTTCTGAATAATAACAAAGTTATGCCAAGAGTACTGGGAATGGGAAATGCACTGGTAGATATTCTTATCAGGCTTGAGAATGATGAGCTGCTTAAGGAGTTTAATTTACCAAAAGGAAGTATGCAGCTGGTTGATCAAACTTTTGCCAGAAAGCTGCAGGAGAAAGCAAGTAAAAAAGTGACAGTAAAAGCGTCCGGTGGTTCAGCTGCCAATACAATTCATGGCCTGGCAGAATTAAACATTAAGACTGGATTTATTGGGAAGGTTGGGAATGACATGTTAGGTAAATTTTTTAAAGAGGACCTGGAAGAGGCTGGAATAGAGCCAATATTGTTTTACGGAAAGTCTGATACAGGAATAGCTGTGACTTTAATAAGCGCGGATTCGGAACGCACATTTGCAGTTTATCTGGGCGCAGCTATGGAACAAACACCAGAAGATATAAGCAGTGAACTTTTTCAGGATTATGAGTATTTTCATATTGAGGGATATCTGCTACAGAATCATGAACTGATTGAAACTGCTTTAAAAATCGCAAAGAAGAAAAAAATAAAAGTCTCTTTAGATTTTGCAAGCTATAATGTTGTTGAAGAGAATATTGAATTTTTAAAATTAATTATTCCCGATTATGTAGATATAATTTTTGCCAATGAGGAAGAGGCTAAAGCTTTTACCGGTAAAGGGCCGGAAGAGGCATTAACAGAGCTGGCAGAAATTACTGAAATTGCTGTTGTAAAAACCGGAGAAAAGGGATCTTTTATTAAGAAAGGTAAGGAATTTCATAAGATTGGTATAATAGATGCAGATTCTGTTGATACAACAGGCGCCGGAGATTTATATGCTGCAGGATTTTTATATGGATTGATAAGGAAATTATCTCTTAAGGAAAGCGGTGAACTTGGGGCTCTTCTTTCAGGGAAAGTAATTGAAAATATTGGCGGAAAGATTAACAGGAATACATGGATTGCAATAAAGAAATCTTTCTAATAATTAATTATCCTTTTAATTTACTGACTGACTCAATGAAATGATCGAATAAAAATTCAGTATCAGTAGGTCCTCCGGAAGCTTCGGGATGAAATTGTGTTGAAAAGAATGGCATGGATTTGTGCTTCATTCCTTCATTCGTATTGTCGTTAAGATTTATAAACAAAGGAGTCCAGTCATCAGGCAAGGTATTATTATCAATAGCGAAACCGTGATTTTGCGAAGTAATATAAGCTTTATTAGTACCAACCTGAATGACTGGCTGATTATGACTGCGATGTCCGTATTTTAGTTTATATGTTTCAGCACCGGCTGCCAGTCCCATTAACTGATTCCCCAGACAAATTCCATATATAGGGATGTTCTTATCCAGTGCTTTTCTTATATTAACAATAGTTTTATCACACATTTTAGGATCGCCGGGTCCGTTTGAAATAAATAAACCGTCATATTCTTCCTTTGATATATCCCAGTCCCAGGGCACAAGTATTACTGTTGTATCGCGTTTTAACAAATTACGTATAATATTATATTTGACTCCGCAATCTATTAATAGTATTTTATGCTTACCATTTCCAAATATTTTCCTTTCTTTAGTACTGACTTGTGCAACCAGATTATCTTTATTAGGATCATAATAATCAATTTTTTCTTCGTTAAAGACAACTTTGCCTAACATAGTCCCTTGCTCTCTTAATATTTTAGTTAATTGCCGCGTATCTATTCCATATAATCCCGGTACCTTGAATTCTTTAAGCCATTCACCCAGACTTTTATCAGCATTCCAGTGGCTATAAGCTTCAGTATAATCACATACAATCAATCCTGAAATATGCAATGAATAAGATTCAAAATATTTGTAAAGATCATTTACTTTGACTTTGGAAGGTACTCCGTAGTTACCAATAATTGGATAGGTCAGGACCAGTATTTGGCCCTTGTACGATGGATCTGTCATACTTTCAGGATAACCCGTCATCGCAGTATTGAATACAACTTCACCTGACACAGTTTTTTCATAGCCAAATGAAATACCCTCAAATTCTCTACCATCCTCTAAAATTAACTTAACCTTTAAACTTTCCTTCATTAATCTTAATTAAAATTGGGTTCTATTGTTTATTACACTTAAAATACCCAGTGTTTGCTCCGGGCTAATATTTTTTGCCATAATTTTTTTATCTGCATCCAATATAAATATTTGAGGAGTAGACATAATATTATATTTAACCTTAAAATCATACGAATAAGGATTCCATGCATTAATCCAATCGTACAAACCATATTTATTTACAAAATCAACCCATTTAATTTTTCCTTCTTCGCCAAATAATGTGCTGATAGCCACAACTTTCACATTATAGTTTTTTAAACTGTTTTGATATATTTTATACATATCAGGGACTACAGTCTTGCAATGGCCACAATCAGCTTCCCAAAATAGTAATATTATATATTCAGCTTTTACATCATACAATTTAAAATGTATCCCTATATGCGGAAATCTTTTAAGAGATGTATCATTTTTTGCTTCAATAAAATGCTGGGAAGGCACATTTACCAGCTCAATGTCCAGAGCTTTTTCACCAATTAAAAGAGGTTTAATTTTTTCCACCTTATCTTTTAAGTCTTTAATGAACTTGGGGTCGCTCCACCAGGATTCATTAATATAGTATTTATCAGCAATATGAACTTGAACTGCATCCATCCCCATTATTTTACTTTTGCCATAATAGTTAAATAATGTAATGAGCATATATCGGAATAAGATGGAATCAGCGCGGGATTTCCCTATTAGCATATCGATTTCATGTATTATTGAATCAGGGATCTGTGGAATTACTTTTGTCATATAATTCATGATCTTGTCTTCATATATAGGGGTCCTTAGCAGACGGGCATCTGAAATATCAAAATTGTCGAAATAATGATTCCTGTAATAATAATACTGCCAGGTAGAATCAATAATATTTCCATCTTTATCTTTAGGAGGATCAGGGACAACTATCTCAAGAGTAGCTTTTAAGAATTTTGACACAAATGAGCCAGTATTTTCTTCAACTATATTATTAGTATGCTTAATCCTGTTAGTATTGATTTCCTGTAATTGCTTATGATATATTGCTTTTTCCTTTTCATCATCTGTATTATTGATCAATTTTTGAATAGAATCGGCCTTTAGCTTGATTGATTTCATATATTTCTGGAAATTAAGGAAAATTGAATTTTCATCAGATCCTTCAATTTTTATATTGTCAACGAAATTAACGGTATCATCTTCAATGGAAAATTTCTGATCGTCACTGATTAGTATCTCAAAAAATTTTGTACTGGGAAGAAAAATAATATACATTCCTCCGGGGAGTGAATTTTGACCTTTAAAGATTCCAACTCCCTTTTTATTTAACATGACGGTATCATCAGGATACATTGATTTGTCAAAATAATGGCCCAGTATAACAGTAGTATCACTTAAGCCGTTAATTCTTAATTTAATCTCATATCCCTGTCCTTTGATAATAAACAATAGACCGAAGATTAAGAAAAATGAAAAGCCGTATTTTAATATTATTTTCATAATGACTATTGATAAAATTCTTTAATGTGAACAGGATTTCAAAATTTTTCAAAAGCCCAAAATTAGATATAAATATGATATAATTAAAAGGCTAAATGACATTTTAAAAGAGATTTTTATAAAGCCAATATTCATTGAAAATTTATTTTTGATTATAATTCATTCATATTTTTGTTATATAGCCTTGTGATATAAAGGATTAATTTATATTTGCTTGGATTATTGAGAACTTTTCTTCATCTTCATTATATTATATTCTATTATTTTTATAGAAATTTTAATTTGTTATGTATACGTTTGAACATTGCCAGGATATCATAAATAAAGAGCTGGAAGAGATATCATTAAAAGACTCTCCTGTTAATCTCTATGAACCAATTCGTTATATTTTGTCTATTGGGGGTAAGAGGCTGCGTCCGTCATTAACCCTGATGGGATGTAATGTATTTTCTGATATAATTGATAATGCAATATATCCTGCATTAGCGATCGAAATATTTCACAATTTTACTTTAATGCATGATGATTTAATGGATAAATCGGAAATCAGGCGTAGTTATCCTACTGTTCATAAGAAATGGGAGGAAAATATAGCTATTCTATCCGGTGATGCAATGTTAGTTAAATCATACGAATACATTTCAAAATGCCAGGAAGACATTTTAGATAAGGCCTTATCTATCTTCAATCAAGCTGCAATAAGAGTCTGCGAGGGGCAACAGTATGATATAGATTATGAAAAAACTACGGATGTGTCAATTCCGGAATATTTAAATATGATTGAATTAAAAACAGCTTCGCTTATAGCAGGGGCATTGAAACTTGGTGCGCTGGCAGGACAATCAATGTCATATGATACTGATTTAATGTATGAGTTCGGGCGGAATATTGGTATTGCTTTTCAATTACAGGATGATTTGCTTGATGTGTATGCTGACCCGGCTGTGTTTGGGAAATCGGGAGGTGGAGATATTGTGTCCAATAAAAAAACATTTCTGTTGGTAAGTGCTTTAAACAGTAAAGACAAAAAAATAATACCAGTTTTAAAGAAATGGATTGAAAAGATAGATTTTAACAGAGACGAAAAGATTAAGGAAATAACTGAAATTTTTAATAAGTTGAAATTAAAAGAATTAACTGAAGCAAAGATCGATGATTTTTTCAAATTGGGATTAAAATCTCTCGATAAAATATCTATACCGGACAAAAGAAAGATTATACTCAGGAATCTTACAAAAAGGCTGGTAGGGCGCAAAAAATAGGTAAAATTGTATCCGGAGCCAAATTATAATAACAACAAAGTATTATTTTAACAAAATCTAGCGAACGATATGTGATGAATAATTTTGGTAATGAATGTTAAAAATATTTTCTGCTTTTATAGCAATCTCATCTTGCTTATATAATTGCGACGTTATTACTAAATTCCTCATAATCTGTAGGTTATACTGAATCTCGTTGCTGATATTACGTATATAATTATCATCCTGGCCCAGGTAATAAGTAAGGTAATCATCACATATCTGTAAATATTTCTCAATTATGAGATTTGCCTTGTCGTATTCTTTACATTTATAATAACTTTCAGCAATAGCAATCATAAACATGTCGTATGGAATATTTTCATGAGGGGTGAGTTCAACACATTTATCGAGAACTTCAATAGCTTTATCTGTTTTGCCTTCTTTGATTAGTTCGTTAGCCAGACGTGTAAACCGGTGCCTTAATCTTATGATAGAAAAAGTTCTTACATGGTAATTGTCAAAATATACATCAGTATTATCTATACCGGTCCATTTAAACCGGTTCATTAAATTATCATACAGTATTTCTGCATCTATTCTGCCAAGGCTTATCCTGTCCTCGGGGGTCGTCTTGATGGGAACCAGTCTGTAAGCCAATCCTTCAAGCTGCAAATAGTTTTCCAGATTAAGCATTCCCTCATGTCCTGTTGAAACATAATAAATAGGACGTTCCCAGTTATTATTTGCAAGAATATCCAATACTATTAATTCACTTTTTCCGAGGTATCTGTTACTTATAGTCCAGTCAATCGATTTTTCAATTTTATCTGCATTTTCAGGACTAACTGTACCATTTGAAATAACCTTAGCTGAATCAACAGGCAAACTGAATTTTCGGGTCGGGATATAATCATACCTTTCTCCTGAACTTGTTTGGAGCTTAGTTTTAATTAAATCACTTTCTACAAATTGCATTATATTTTTTATATCTATGAATTCGTTTATTCTATCGTTTATATAAACGACATCGCGGGTACCCATTCTGTATTTATCACTTGGCAGTGTTACTGGGAGAGGTTCCGATTCATATGCTTTCAATTTCATTTGATCAATATACCAGTCCATATTCAGAAGCATTAGATTAACGATCCTTACATCTGTCCTTATTCCCTCTACTTCCTGCGCATACCATAAAGGGAAGGTATCATTGTCTCCATTTGTAAATAATAGGGCATTAGGGGCACAGGAATTAAGATAATTGTATGCAATATCTCTGGCAGTATACCTATTGGAGCGATCGTGGTCATCCCAGTTTTGCGAGGCCATTATACCCGGTACAACAAGAAGGCATACGGCAATTACTGCAATGCTAATAATGTTAAATCGAAAATTTTTATTTACTGAATTTATTATTCCCAATACTCCCAGGCCTATCCATATAGCAAATGCATAAAATGAGCCGGCATATGCATAATCTCTTTCTCTTGGTTGATTTGGAGTCTGGTTAAGGTAAAAAACAATTGCAATTCCTGTTAATACAAATAGTAGGGTTACTACCCAAAAGTTTTTTACATCTTTCTGAAGCTGATATATTAATCCGAATAAACCTAAAAGGAAAGGCAAGAAATAGTATTTATTTCTGGAAGGCTTGTTTTTAATATCTTCAGGCATATTCTTATAGGAGCCGACTATTGCTTTGTCTATGAAAGAAATTCCACTAATCCAGTTACCGTTTAAAACATCCCCGAATCCCTGAGTGTCATTTTGTCTTCCGGCAAAATTCCACATAAAATATCTGATATACATGTGGCCAATCTGATATTTGAGAAAAAATTTAAGGTTCTGTCCAAAAGTTGGAGGTTCTTTAGGTATTGTTTTATTATAGACAATATTACCATTGCGATCTCTTACTATATTACCATTTGAGTCCCTTCTGGATTCATATAAATCACTCTCTTTAATGCCGCCCCATTTGATATAAATATCAACATGGTCACTGCTGGGACTATACATTCTGGGGAATAATGTTATGAATTCTTTATCATATGTATACTTTGTTCTGTAATTAGTTATTTCATATTTCCCATTTATTTGTGTATAGGTTGGTTCGCCTTTTTTTGTTCCTGTTGGAGGCGCATTAAAATATTGTCCTCTTAACAGAGGTCTGTCACCGTATTGTTCCCTGTTAAGATAGGGCAATAAAGAAAAAACATGTTCAGGATTGTTTTCATCCATAGGGGGATTAGAAAGAGCGCGAATAATTATAATAGTATATGATGAATATCCAATAAGAATTACTGTGAAACATA
>CAZFQS010000058.1:0-8167 GCA_964521285.1 uncultured Bacteroidales bacterium
AATATATGACAAAATTACAATATTAAAAGTTATTTACTAATTTGCAAGTGTTAATAAAATTTAAAATTTATATGCAAACTGATTATTTAGCCATCATTCCTGCACGATT
This sequence comes from uncultured Bacteroidales bacterium, assembly GCA_964521285.1. GTDB lineage: Bacteria > Bacteroidota > Bacteroidia > Bacteroidales > UBA10428. Next base: position 110 of record CAZFQS010000058.1, read on the forward strand.
TTCTTCATCAAGGTTTCCCGGTAAACCACTGGTTGATATTGGAGGAAAGCCGATGATACAGAGAGTTTATGAACAGGCCTCCAAAATTATTGAGGACACTTATGTGGCTACTGATGATGATAGAATATTAAAAGCTGTACATGACTTTAAGGGTAAGGCAGTAATGACATCACCGCACCATAAAAGCGGTACTGATCGCTGTGCGGAAGCTGTAAAATTAATTGAAGAGAAAACAGGGAAAGAATTTAAAATAATTATAAATGTACAGGGAGATGAACCATTTCTTCAACCTGAACAATTAGATACTCTAAAATCATGTTTTAACACACCTGAGACGCAGATTGCCACATTAATTAAGCCTATTACTGAGCCTGAAAATATTTTTGATGAGAATAAGACAAAAGTAATAATCAATAGCAGAAAAGAAGCTGTATATTTCAGCCGCGCTCCGATCCCTTTTGTAAAAGGCCACCTGAGGAATGAATGGGTCACTTCACATCAATTCTATTTACATATCGGATTATATGCATATAGAAAAGAGACTCTCCTGGCTATTACAAAATTAAATCCCAGTCCCCTTGAAATAGCTGAATCACTTGAGCAATTGCGATGGATAGAAAATGGTTATAAGATTAAAGTTGAAATAACCAGGCATAATTCCCTGGGAATTGATACTCCTGAAGATCTGGACAAAATCAGAAAGATGGGATTGATATAAGATGTGCATCCCACATGATTAATATTATGTTAATCGCGGATACTTTCAGACAAACATTATATAGACTGTATTAATATTGCAAATTTTAAATTCAGGGCCTTAATAACGACGTGAAATAACATCCCAATCCACAATATTCCAGAATGCATTTATATAATCAGGTCTTCGGTTTTGATAATCAAGATAATAAGCATGTTCCCATACATCGCAGGTTAGAATAGGCTTTAACCCTGCTCTCAAAGGATTACCAGCATTACTTTCCTGGATTATGTCCAGTGAACCATTATCTTTCTTTACCAGCCATGCCCAACCAGCACCAAAAAGAGTAGCAGCAGCATTTGAAAATTTTTCTTTAAACTGATTAAATGATCCAAATGATTTGTTTATTGCACCTGCCAGTTCGCCCAGAGGCTCTCTTCTGCCTTCAGAACTAAATCCAAAAAAATAAAATGTATGATTCCAGACCTGTGCCCCATTATTATAAATTCCCCCTTCTGCTTCTTTAATAATTAGTTCCAGACTTGCATTCTCAAAACTTGTACCTTTAACCAGGCTGTTCAAATTATTAACATAAGCATTGTGATGTTTCCCGTAATGGAATTCTAATGTTTTTGCTCCGATATGAGGAGATAATGCATCTAATGCATAAGGTAATTTCGGTAATTCAAAGTTCATGATTAACAGATTTACATTATTATTGAATAATAGAAATTGCTGTTAATTCGAAGTTACAAATTTTTTCAATAAAAATAAAAAAGGCTGTCTCAAAAGTCAAATGAGACAGCCAGGTTTTCTAAATAACCTAAATAAATAGAAACACTAACTAAACCTATATTTAATATCTTTTAGCTACTTCATCCCACGAAACAATATTCCAGAATGCAGATATATATTCCGGTCTGCGGTTTTGATATTTTAAATAATATGCGTGCTCCCAGACATCCAGTCCCAATACCGGTGTACCCTTAACAACTGCTAAATCCATTAACGGATTATCCTGGTTTGGTGTTGAAGTCACCTTCAGCTCTCCATTTGTTTTAACTAACCAGGCCCAGCCAGATCCGAAAATACCTGCAGCTACATTTGAAAATTCATTCCTGAAATTATCAAATGATCCAAATGATTTATTGATAGCCTCTAATAAATCCCCATTTGGCTCGTCGCCTCCTTTTGGTGAAAGTATTTTCCAGAATAAACTGTGATTATAAAAACCGCCTCCATTGTTCCTTACAGCAGCAGAATAGTGAGAAATATTCTTAAATATATCTTCAAGCGATTTACCTTCTAATTCTGTACCTTTAATTGCATCGTTTAACTTGGCAGTATATCCCCCATGATGCTTTGTATGATGAATCTCCATCGTTTGAGCATCTATATAAGGTTCTAATGCTTTATAACCGTAATCTAATTTTGGTAATTCAAAAGCCATGATTTATTGTTATTATGTTAAAAATTTAATATTACTTAGAATCATTATAAATAATAACAGGCAAGGTCATAAATTGTTCAATTAAACAATTAAAAGTAATCCGGTAATACGTTCTTTTTAATTACAGCCTTTTATAAAATATTAGTTATTACTAATCTGTTGTTCTTTTGGTGCAAAAAATTACTTTTGTATTAAACACTGAGCATATGGTTTTCTTTTATTCACTTGGTTTAAAATTTTACTATCTTGCAATTTTACTGGTATCATTATTTAACAGGAAAGCCAGGCTCTGGATTAGAGGCAGAAAGGGAATATTTGATAAAATTAAAAACCAGTTAAAGCCTGAAAATAATTTATTATGGTTTCATGCTTCATCTCTGGGAGAATTTGAACAGGGCAGACCATTAATTGAAGCTTTTAAAAACAGAAATAAATCCATTAAAGTTCTTCTTACTTTCTTTTCTCCTTCAGGTTATGAAAACCGGAAAAATTATAAAACAGCGGATTATATATTCTACCTGCCCCCGGACACTAAAAAGAATGCACATAAGTTTGTCAAATTAACAAATCCCTCAAAAGCTTTCTTTATTAAATATGAATTCTGGTATCATTACCTTTCTCAACTTCAAATAAACAACATCCCGGTTTATCTTGTATCTGCCAATTTCAGGCAGAATCAGGTTTTTTTCAAATGGTACGGAGGCTGGTTCAGAAAGATACTACATAAATTCACCCACATTTTTGTTCAGAACAATAGGTCAGAACAGTTATTAAAACAAGCTGGATTAAACAATGTAACCATCTCGGGAGATACAAGATTTGACAGAGTTGCCGAGATAGCCAGACAAGCAAAAAAAATAGAAATAGCAGAAAAATTCAGGCAGGACAGCCTGGTAATTATTGGAGGGAGTATCTGGGACAAAGATGAGGAGATTTTGGTGGAATTCATAAATACATATTCCCTGAAAATAAAATATATCATTGCTCCTCACGAAATTCACGAATCCAACATTCAGCGCATAATAAAAAGTATAAACAAACCTGTTATAAGGTTTTCGTCAGCCAATGCAGGTAATATTAATGATTATCAGGTTTTAATAATAGACAACATAGGGATGTTATCCTCGCTTTACAGGTATGCTGATATTGCATATATAGGAGGTGGTTTCGGGGTTGGAATACATAACATTCTGGAAGCTGCAACATTTGGATTGCCTTTAGTATTCGGACCACACTACGGCAAGTTTCAGGAAGCAGTTGATCTGGTCGAGTCAGGAGGAGCATTCCCGGTTAATAACTTCGAGAGTCTGAAAATACGATTTGAAAATCTGCTGGGAAAAATTAAAAAAAATGAAGCCGGCAGAATATCAAGGGAATATGTACTGAAAAATCAGGGAGCAACCAGTAAAATTATGGACAGGATTAAGGAATAAGGATTAAGTAGTAAATTGTTGTATTGACATATTGTCCTATTGCCGAATAGTTTTAATTTTTATGAATTAAGAATTACATTTAGAATTTGAATTAAATACTAAAATTATGAATAACACATTATTTGCATTTATACTAATTGCTATGGGATGTCAATTAATCTCATGTGAAAAAGATGATAAGCGAACTAAAGATGAGTACTATTTACCCATTTTAAATCCTGATGATTTTATTGACAGTATAACCAATATATATCTTCCTTTCACACCAGGGAAAGTATATACTTATGAAGGCCAAACAGATGAAGGTACAGAAACAATTGTTGTTACTGTCACGAATGATAAAAAGACAATTCTTGGTATTGATTGTATAGTGGTACATGATGTAGTCAGCCTTGAAGGTAATACTATTGAAGATACATATGACTGGTTTGCACAGGACATTTATGGAAATGTCTGGTATCTCGGTGAAAATAGTAAAGAAATTGAAAATGGGGTAGTTGTTGGCACAGGAGGATCCTGGGAGGCTGGAGTTGATGGAGCCCAGGCCGGTATTGTCATGCCAGCTGTTCCGATTCTTGGTGTACCCTACAGACAGGAATATTACTTTAATGAAGCTGAAGACTGGGGTAAAGTAATTGAAACTGGTTTAAATGTGACAATCAACTACGGAACATTTACAAATTGCATTAAAACAGAAGAATGGAATCCTTTGGAACCTGACGTACTGGAGAATAAATATTATGCACCTGGAATCTGAGTAATAAAAGAGGTAGCTGTAAAAGGTGAAAATGAGGTTGTTGAATTGATTGATATTCAATAAGGATTCAGCATACAAACTTATAATCCATGGGACGAATTATAACCATCAAAATATTAACACTCATAATATTCCAAATGTTACTTATGAGTTGTAACAGTCCAAAAAGCAAATTTCAGAATAAAACAGAACAAAAAATTGCAGCCAGATGGTCTGTTGAACGAGCAAATGCCTGGTGTGCAGATAAACCATGGCTCAGGGGCTCAAATTTTACTCCCAGTACGGCAATAAACCAGTTGGAGACCTGGCAGGCAGAAACTTTCGATCCGCTAACTATTGATCTTGAACTTGGATGGGCTGAGGGTATTGGATTTAACTGTATGAGAGTATATTTGCATCATGTTGCCTGGGAGGTAGATAAATCCGGATTCAAAAACAGGATGAAAGAATATCTGTCAATTGCAGACAAGCATGGAATAGTAACTATTTTCGTATTCTTTGATGATTGTTGGAATCCTGCCTATAAGGCCGGTAAACAACCTGATCCCCGGCCCGGGGTCCATAATTCCGGATGGGTCAGAGATCCGGGTGATCTTTTATTCACCTCAGACAGTTTACTACTTACTCTTGAAACCTATGTCAAAGATATTCTTTCAACTTTTAAGGATGACAAAAGAATTGTTTTATGGGATTTATATAATGAGCCGGGAAATTCAGGTTATGGAAACAAGTCAATGCCTCTTTTAAAAAGTGTATTCGCATGGGCAAGAGAAATAAACCCAACACAGCCATTATCTGCCGGAGTATGGAATCACAGTTTATCTGATCTTAATAAATTTCAGATTGAAAACTCGGATATAATAACCTATCACAATTACAATGATGAAATAAATCATCAGGCAGCTATTGATTCTCTCATAAAACTAAACCGCCCAATGATATGTACAGAATATATGGCTCGCAGAAACAACAGTCTGTTTAGCAATATTATGCCTGTTTTAAAAGAACAAAATATTGGCGCGATTAATTGGGGCCTTGTCGATGGAAAGACAAATACTAAATATGCCTGGGATGAACCAATACCTGATGGTTCTGAGCCAGAACTGTGGTTTCATGATATTTTCCGAAAGGATGGCTCTCCCTATAAACAGGAAGAGGTTGATTTAATTAAAAAATTGACAGGTAAAAAATGAGTGACTTTTGTATTTATGTTAATTAAGATTTTATACCCCTATTCACCAGTCGCTGATGCTCCCATGTTGCAAAATCCTTTGGCGGATCAATAATTTCATTATCAGGTTTACGTTCCAGTCTCATTACTCCAAATTCACAACCAGTAACACAAAGTCCGCACCCAATACATTTCTCCCGATCAACCACTGATGGTCCATCATAGTCCGAGATAGCTTTCATCTGGCATCGTCTTATACAAGTCCCGCAACGCATGCATTTTTCAGGATCGCTTACTGCATAGTAATTAGAAGCTGCAACCGAATTTTCAATTCCATATTCTGTTATGCCCCTAAGAATCCCGCAACAGCACTCACAACAGTTACATACATAGAAAAATCCCTCAGCAATGTTACTGACCGTGTGGACTAATCCGGCCTTTTCAGTTTCATCAATAAGATCAAGTGCTTCCTGTAGTGAAATAGATTCTTCAGATGGAGGACGTTCAAAGGAGGTGAAACTGAGGCATACGTGCACCGGAAAATCACATTTTCTCTCACCAATAAGCTCTTGTTGAACCCGGCAAATACAATCAATTACATGAAAAGACTTTTTTGTTTTTAGTCTCCTCAACTGAAAGTCCTATTCTCTTTGCAATATTGTCGACAAACTCAAACTCAATTGTCAATTGTCCGCATAGCCATGCTTCCTCGGGTGAAAAAATTTTCTTCAGCAGTTGAATTTCTATGTTTGATTTGTAAACATAATTATTTAAATTGTGCTATATTGATAAGTAATTAACAAATACATAAGGTTGGCAATATGATATAGACCTGCCGCTAATAATGATTTCAAGATAACAAAAATATTTTATTATGAAAACCGCTAATACTGTTATTCTGATTTTTGCAACCCTTATATTAACTGTTTTAATCACCTTAAATGTATCAGCAACAAATAGTAATTCAATTTATACCCGGCGTCTGGAAGACCCGGAAGCCGTGTATTTTACACCTGACAAATTTGATATTAAAGCCAATGGCTCGGTTGATGTTTCAGTGGCACTGCAAACAGCAATTAATAAGTTAAAAAATGAGAAAAACTTCGGGGTGATTTTTATACCCGAAGGAACATACAGGATATCCAAAACAATATATATTCCAAAGGCCATCCGTCTAATCGGGTATGGAGAAAAACGCCCGTTGATCGTGCTGGGGAAAGATTCACCCGGGTACCAGTCTCCTGTTCTGTCAGATAAAGGAAAGGCAAATTATATGTTCTGGTTTACAAGCAGGGTGGTTGAAGAAGGAGATGAACCAAGGGATGCCGGAGCTGGAACATTTTACAGCGCCCTTTCGAATATAGACCTTAAAATCGGGGATGGTAACCCATATGCAGTTGCCCTGCGTACACATTTTGCACAACACAGCTTTATCTCCAACGTAAATATTTATATAGGAAATGGAAAAGCCGGCATTTTTGATGTAGGTAATGAAATGGAAAATGTTGCGTTTTTTGGCGGTGACTATGGGATTTATACCACAAAAACTTCACCCTCATGGCCGATGATGATGGTTGATACATATTTTGAAGGGCAACGCAAAGCAGCAATAATGACAAAGGAAGCAGGCCTTACCATTGTCCGCCTTAAAGCTTATGATGTACCTGCCGTAATTGAAATTGAAGAAAATTTCAGTGACAGGATTTTTATGGAAGATTGCACCTTTGATAAGGTAAGCGGACCGGCTTTAATTATCAGTAACGAAAACAATCATCCCAACCAGATCAGCCTTTGTAATATTTACTGCCAGGATGTGCCCGTTCTTGTAAAGTACCGCAGAAGTGACACACAGACTACAGTAGCAGTTAAAGTATATAAAATAAAAAAATATACGCACGGGCTTCATATCGATAGTATGGCTGCTGAACCGGAAACCAGGACACAGCTTAGTTTTGAAGCCCTGGAGCAATTACCTGGACCTCCTGCAGGAGATATCCCCGGATTGCCGGCTATCGGTACATGGGTAAATATTGTTGAATTGGGTGCCACAGGAGATGGAATAACCGATAATACAAAGATATTTCAGGAAGCTATTAAGAATTACCCTAATATTTATGTTCCGCAAGGCTGGTACGTGATTTCGGAGCCTATAAAGCTCAAGCAAAATACATGTTTAATCGGACTTCATCCCATTGCTACCCAAATTAAACTTCTTGAAAGCACGCCGGCTTTTAGCGGATTTGGTGCACCCCAGCCATTGATCGAGTCACCCTCCGGGGGCACAAACATTCTCTCCGGCATTGGTATTAATACAGGCGCGTATAACTACCGTGCAGTGGGTTGTAAATGGATGGCAGGGGCTGAGTCATATATGAACGATGTAAAATTTGTTGGCGGGCACGGCTCTATGTCACGCGGTCCCGAAACTCCCTGGTGGCGAAACAGAACCCGCGAAATTAGCAGTCCGGATAAACCCGTAGCCGACCTGGCTGCGGATAGAGCCTGGGATAACCAGTACTGGAGCCTGTGGATTACCAATGGCGGAGGCGG
>CAZFQS010000059.1:0-7747 GCA_964521285.1 uncultured Bacteroidales bacterium
TGCTTATCTGCTCCTTTTTGAGGACTATATACAAATGCTGCACCTTCAGGTCCGTACAAAGGATTATCAACATCACAGGCGACTAATATCTGGCTTCTTTTAATTCTATTGTCCAGGTTTGTTAAGTCAATTTCAGATATTTCATTAAGAGTGCCTCCCCCATAACCTATTTGTTTTCCCTGTGAATTGAGAAATTTTGCACCCAGAGCTTGTGCCATTCCCACTCCCGCATCATTTGTGGCGCTTCCCCCGACACCAATTACAAATTTTTCACATCCCTTATCCAGTGCATGCCTGATTAGCTCACCTGTCCCGTAGGTTGTTGTTATCCATGGATTACGTTCATTTTCTTTCAACAACTCAATGCCCGATGCAGCTGCCATTTCAATCACGGCTGTTTTTTTGTCTCCAAGTATGCCAAAAAATGATTCTATTTTGCGCATTAAAGGATCGTGCACATTAACTTTGACAATCTTCCCTCCTGTTGCATCAACCAAAGCTTCAACTGTACCTTCTCCTCCGTCAGCCACAGGTAATATTTTAATATTTGCCTCAGGAATTATTCTCCTTATACCTTTTTCTATGTTCTGTGCTACTTTTTTGGAACTCAGGCAGTCTTTAAAAGAATCGGGAGCAATTAATATGTTCATTTTATGAATATTTTCCTTGAAAACATGGATTATCAATAATCCAATTTATCTATATTTAGCTAAATTAAAAAAAATGGCTGATAAGAAACTTAAATGGGATGCGAAACTTTACCAGGAAAATTCTGATTTACAATATGAACTTGCCTTGATGGCTATTGAAAGACTGCAGCCAGAGAAAAACGGTAAGATCCTTGATATTGGCTGTGGCAATGCTGTTACTACAATAGAGTTAGCAAAGCATGTACCTGAAGGAGAAGTAACTGCTATTGAAATTTCATCAGATATGTGTAGGCAGGCTCTTGAGAATATTAAGGAAAGAAAGATTACAAACATAAATATTGTACAATGTAATGCATTCGATATTAATTATAACGATGAATTTGATGCGGTTTTTTCCAATTCGGCCATTCACTGGATTTATAATCTTGAAAAAATGTACAATAAAATTTATAAAGCATTAAAAAACGGGGGTAAAATAATGATTCAGACAGCTTTAAAAGAGAATAATCCCGTTATTGATGCAGCATATAAATTACTGGATGAACCTGAATTTAAAAAATATTTTAAGACTTTAAGGTTGCCATGGAGGTTTCTTGGTGAAGGTGAAACAAAGAAAGTGTTAAAAGAAAATAGATTTGAAAATATTGTTGTCGAACCGTATGTTTACAAAATTGAATATGGAAACCTGAAGAAGTTAATTGATTTTTTTAAGTCTGCAGCATTAATTCCTTTTTTTTCAGTAATGCCTGAAAAGCAATACGGGCAGCTGATTAATAAATACCTTGAAATATATTTTGAGATAAAAAATTCGGATCAATTAACTGTGGAAATGAACAGGGTATTTATCAGGGCAGATAAAAAATAGTATTATGAAATATTTTCAAAACTTTATACTTTTGCATCACATTTTGCCCCGTGGTGTAATTGGCAACACATCTGACTCTGGATCAGAAAAGTCTAGGTTCGAACCCTAGCGGGGCAGCAAAGTATTTTATTTAAATTATATTTTTCTTGTCCGGAATTTACCTGTTCAATTATCTGTTACGCTAATTGACTGGCTAACTGTCTTTACTATTTCTTCATCGCCCCAGTTTCCATAACTTGAAGCAATGGCCGTTATAGTATAATCTCCTGCACTTTCGTACTCGTAAACGTATATATATTTTCCATCTGAGTTCATGTCTAATCCGGTCCCTTTCTGGCCATAAGATTCATCGTAAATATGGCCCTCATCGCCTGTGTACAATGTCATAAATTCTGCTTCACCGGTTACAGTAAAGACAACTTCTTCTCCAACATGAATAGTGGCTGAAGGCTCAATATTTAATTCCAAACTTGGTTCTGATGCAGGTTCTTTTACACATGAAACAATGGCAGTTAATAATAATATACCTGAAAAATATACAACTGATTTCATCGTCTTCATAATTATTAATATTTAAAAATTCATTTTTACCATCCCGGATTTTGTTTTAATTCTCCATTCATGATATTAATTTCGCGAATAGGAATCGGTAGATATTCATGTTTGTCTTTTATAAACCATGGAAAATATTCATTAATATTAACCCATGGTTCAGGAAGCATGCTCCATCTGACAAGGTCGTGAAAACGAAGACATTCAAATCCAAATTCAACATCTCTTTCATGGATAATTGCTTCTTTTGTTAATTCTACTGCGCTTAAGCCATTTAAACCTACCCGTTGCCTTACCTGGTTAATGCAATCCAATGCCAGTCCGGATGCACCATTTATGTGGAATTCAGCTTCACAAAGCATCAGTAAGACATCAGAATAACGAATAAGCCTGATATTATTCGGATCGCCAAAATATTCCCATTGGCCATAATGAGCTGGTTCAAGATATTTTTTCCACCCATAACCTTGAGATATCAATCCATTTGTGTGTTTAGATGATACCCAGGGCAAAGGGAGAGCATCGTCACCCTGCCTGTATTGCAAGGCAACAGATGACCAGTGGATTGTATCGCCTGAAGCAAAAATTGTGACGGTTCTGCGCGGATCATGGTATAATCCGGCCGGATGATCAGATAATTTTTCAAAGACATCTCTGGCATATGTCCTGGTAGGGGCAAGATTTTTATATCCGAATGGTCCGAAATACTGAGGCAGCCATTGCCCATTGCTTTGATAACCGGGTTCCCATTGTCCCCATCCATGCACGCTGTATTGCAGCTCAAAAATTGATTCCTTATTATTTTCACTTGGATAACTGCCTGAGGGAGTAACCAAATCATCGGGTGTAAAATTGCACATATAAGCATATACATAATCAAGTGAATCATTGCCAATTGGTACAATAAGGCCATATATGCCATTTTCCTCAGCCATTCTCTTAACCTCATTCAGATAAAATTTTGCACTGTCCCACCCTGGTTTGTCGGGTAAGTGACTTGACTGGTACAGGTAAGTCTTCCCAAGCAAAGCCAGTGCCGCTCCTTTGGTTGCCCTTCCAACATCCTGTGACTGATATGTTTCGGGTAATATATCGATTGCGAATTTTAAATCCGATTTAATAGCATTGTATATGTCTTCTTTCTTTCCGTTAGGAACCGGCTTGTTAAAATCGGGTTCACGTTCCTGAAGCAAGGGTGGTTCATTATAAATAATAGTCAAAAGAAAGTGATAATAAGCACGAAGGAAGTGCGCCTCTGCAAGGAGCCTGGTTTTTAAATCTTCGTCCATTTCAATCCCGGGTATTACTTCCAGGGCAAGGTTAGATCTGTATACACCCCTGTTAAATAACACATAAGCATCGGCAACCTCAGCGTCACTTGCTGTATAAGTGCCCGTAGTCCATTTTGAGTTTTCATGAACGCCCCTGTCGGATAAAGCAGCAAAAAAGAAATGATATTTGCATGAAAAACCAAGTTCATGAATAAATGGTGCATAAGCAGATGTAACAGCCTGAACAGCATGATCCTCTTCATAGTAAAAATTGGCGGAATTAAGATTATTGGGACTGGTCAAATCAAGATAATCTTCACATGAAATAAATCCAAGTAAAGATGAAATTAACAGATATTGTATTAACTTTTTCATTTTCAATTAAGATTTGGGTTTCAAATTAAAATGACAGTTGAAGTCCGGTTGAAAAAATTCTCGGAGTAGGATACACACCTAAATCAATCCCATTATATAGCGGATTAAAGTCACCGGTCCGGCTGACGCTACTGATTTCAGGATCGTATCCGCTGTATTTGGTTAAGCTGAATAAATTACTTGCATTGACATATACCCTGAATCCCGAAAGTCCTAAAGCATCAAGAATATTATCAGGTAAGGTGTATCCTATTTGTAAGGTTCTTATTTTTAAATAAGAAGCATCTTCAACAAACCACGATGATACCCTGGCATTATTATTAGGATCACCTTTTGCGGCCCTGGTCATTGTTGTGGAGGGATTCTCCGGTGTCCACAAGTCCGTAAGAACTTCTTCCAGTTTATTGTTGTCTTTATTATCCCTGTCGGTCCCAACTCCTATGTAAGACATAATTTCATTATACACATCCACGTTTTGAACACCTTGTAAATAAAGGGCAAGGTCGAAATTCTTAAAGGTAGCATTAAAATTAAACCCGTAAATAAAATCAGGCAGTGGTTTTCCTATTATAGTCATATCCAGGGTTGTTATTTTCCCGTCATAGTTCAAATCTTTAAATTTAATATCACCGGGTTCTGCAAATTGCTGAGCATATTTATATACCGGATCCCCGTCTTCTTCAATATAATAATCGTCTTCCTGAATTATCCGTTCAGCTATATATCCATAAATACTTGATATTGTGTGTCCTTCCATTGTTTTTGTCCAGTCGGTTGTAATGGGTGGAATATCAAGATCAATGACCCTATTTTTAAGTGTTGAAAAGTTTCCGCTTAAATCATATTGAAATGCGCCTTCGTGGTTTTTATAAATCAGGTTAAGTTCGAGACCACTATTACGTATATGGCCCAGGTTTACCCATGCCCCCTCTGTTGGTACCCAGCCATGCGGATCATTGTATTTTCCATGAATTGCAGAAATACTTCTTTCCACAAGCATATCTTCCTGATTTTTAATATAATATTCAGCGGTAAACTCAATTTTATTATTAAAGGCAATTAAATCAATTCCGAAATTGGTCATTTCCGTGGCTTCCCATTTAATCATCGGATTACCTACACTGAATAATTCAGAATAAGCTGTATATTCCGCCTGATCAATACCATATGTATAACGGGCATTTCTTTTAGGTTCCAGAAGCTGGGCAAACATGTAGTCATCAAGGTTTTCATTCCCTGTTTGACCCCAGCCAACACGTATTTTTAACATATTGATCTTATCGATAGTTTTAAGCAAATCTTCATTAAGCTTCCATCCGGCGGAAAACGACGGGAATTTTCCAAATTTATCAGTCTCAGGCCCGAATCTGGATGAGCCGTCAATTCTCAAACTTACAGTGAGCAGATATTTACCCTTGTAATCATAAATCAATCGTCCAAGATATGATTCCAACCTGTGTTCTCCTTTTTCACCAGTAGGGGCCCCGGGTATATTACCCTGGCTAAGCACATTTAAATATTCGAATTCAAAATCCTGGGCCGAAACGCTAAAATCTTCCCATTTAATTCTGGTTCTTTCAAAACCAATAATAGCATTAATATTGTGATTTCCAATACTTTTAAGATATTCAAGATTAGTATTGAAAACCATACCCTGGCGAACCTCATTGCTTTTCATCAGTTCGTTCACCTGATTATCCCTGACAAGGTTATGGTCGATATCTTCCGGATCACCCAGGGTATAAACCGGACTCCAGGTTGTGCCATTATTGTTTTCATAATTTAATCCCAGTCTGACTTGCAGGGTTAATCCCTTTAGAAACTCGACATTGGTATATACGCTCGAAATAAGGTTATTTCTAGTGTTTTCATTATCATTCAGCATCTGTTCGGCCACAGGATTTGTGCGTTCATTATTACCAACGAATCTGGTACTTAATCCACCGTACCCGCCAATTGCATTTTCATCATACAGGGGCATTAAAGGAGATGACATTGTTGCTATGCGCCATGAGTTGAAATTTGTAAAGTGGCTGGGTTCATCAATAAAAGCCCGTCCAAATGAAAAAGATTCGCCAATGTTGATTCTATCAAATAGTTGACAATCTGAATTAAATCGAAGAGTGAATCTTTCCATCCCTGTATTTACCATAATTCCTTCTTCGGTAGTATAGCTGCCTGAAGCATAATATGAGCTTCTGTTGCTGCTATTCCCAATACTTATATTATAATTTTGCTTCATACCTTGCCTTGTCATTGCATCCTGGAAGTTAGTATTTGTATTATAGTTATCATTTTCTATCCGGGCTGAATCACAATAATATTGCTTATATGGATCCCTTTCATACGGAAGATTTTCTGCTTCATAAACAAGCCCCATAAATTCGGAATACTCATTAGCATCCATCACGTCATAGGTTTTCGCAACATTTGAAAACCCGATGTTTGTGCTGAACTCAATCCTTGGTTTTTTACTATTACCCTTTTTTGTTGTAATAATAACAACACCATTGGCTCCCCGTGTTCCATATATAGCAGTAGCCGAGGCGTCTTTAAGTATTTGAATTGATTCAATGTCTGAAGGTTCAATAATTGACAACGCACTTGCTTCTCCCGGTTTTGCTTCAACAGGGAAGCCATCAATAACATACAAAGGTTCAGAATTGCGTGTTATCGAGCCCAGGCCCCTTACTTTTACCGAAACCCCTGCACCTGGTAAGCCCGATACATTAGTAACGTGGACACCAGCAGCTTTGCCCTGGATTGCCCTGTCGAATGATGTAAAACCGGACTTATGGATATCTTCTGCATTTACAACGGCTACAGAACCGGTAAGATCATCTTTTTTCTGAACCCCGTATCCGATAACAATTACTTCATCTAATTGCTGGATATCTTCAATTAGTTTAATATCCAGGGTAGTCTGACCAGCGACATTAATTTCTTCCTGCAGGTATCCAATGAAAGAGAATACCAGTATAGCATCCGGACTGGCAATATTAATTGTATACTCTCCATTTTCATTTGTTGTTGTACCGTTCTGAGTCCCCTTCTCAATAATATTAACCCCGGGCAACGGCTCGTCATTTGTTCCTGAAGTAACCAGTCCCCTTACAGTTATTTGCTGATTTTCATTATTTTCTTCATGGTAACTAATGACTTCCTTTACAGTTTTATCATTAAAGGAGAGACTCAGAAATATTTGAGGGGAATAGCCGGTAGCAGAAAGCCTGAACAGGAACAATAAAGAGAGTAAAATTGTTATTTTCATAATGAACAATCGTTTTCGCTTTCTCATCCGGACTTTTTCACAAAAGAGATAACAGTTTTTTTTCATAATTTGCTATGTTTTAATTATATATTTAATGGCAGTTGAATTTCCAAATTCGCTGCAAGGGTTATTAATTATTTGGATTATAGTAATATCTCCCATCTTATCTGATTAGTCATAAAATTAAATATTATTTATAGTCAAGTCAATATTCAACATTGTAAATAATTGAAAAGTCCGGTAATGCCAGGACTCGCCAGTCAAGTTTTTTTATTACGCGAAGCCTCAGTATAGGAATGCCGGTTTATTTTTTAGCTTAGTTCACTTAAACCTGTCCATTTTGAAATGGAGTTTTTTTTGGGATATTTATTATCGTTAACTTTAGGAAGTGAACAATAACTTTTTTGCATTAAATATATAAAGCAGGCTCGATTGTGTTACATACTATAATAACCAGGAGTTAGAAGATAAAGGCTTTTTACATGAAGAAAATACTTAAAATATTTAGTATCATCATTGTAGCGTTTCTCATGATGATCATTTTACTCTTTGTTATAGCAAAACTTAAAGAAAATGAGATTGCTGGTATTGCACTCAGGAAGATAGGTAAGTCAATTAACGCACCCATAGTTATTGATGATGTTTCGTTAAGCCTCATCCGGAGATTCCCTCTGGCAACAATAAAACTTGAAGGTGTCTGGCTTGGTTCTCCCGATGCTTTTGGCTTATCCGATTCGCTGATTACAGAGGAAGAAACACTGGC
>CAZFQS010000060.1:0-6920 GCA_964521285.1 uncultured Bacteroidales bacterium
GTCGGGATGGCGAGATTTGAACTCGCGGCCCCACGCCCCCCAGACGTGTACTCTAACCTGGCTGAGCTACATCCCGAAGTTATATACACTTATTCAAAGTTATATTTTTTTTAACTATTCTCCGATTTTGAATGCCCTATAAACTATATGATCATGCCGGCGCAGACTGTGACGTTCGTTCCTTCATCAAAGAGAATCAGACTGCCGGTAATCCTGTTTTTTCTGTACGAATCGTATAAAAGTGGCTGGGTTGTTCTGATTGTTATCTGACCTATCTCATTTAATCCAATTTCATCATCATTATATATTTTTGCCAGTGTATTGATATTTACTTTATAGTTTACTTCTTTAATTATACACCGGGTATCTCTGGTAGTATGCTTTAAACCGTACTTTCCTCCCAGCTGCATTGGCTTCTCGTTTAACCAGCAAATCATCATTGTTATATCCTGTCCGATTTGCGGAGTATTTTTCTCTTTAACTATCATATCTCCCCGGCTTATATCAAGATCATCTTCAAGGGTTAGTGTAACTGATTGCGGGGGAAATGCCATTTTAAGAGTTTCAGTCATAGTATCTATTGACTTTATAGTTGAAGTGAGTCCCGAATGCAGAACCATTACTTTTTCACCAGGTTTAAAAACTCCACCGGCAATTCTTCCTGCATATCCGCGGTAGTCATGATATTTGTCAGATTGAGGACGGATCACATATTGCACCGGAAACCTCGCATCGACGTAGTTCTGGTCATTGCTAATATGCAAGTGTTCAAGCAGGTACATCAATGTAGGTCCATTATACCAGTTCATGTTGCCCGAGCGCTCAACTACATTATCTCCTTTCAGGGCACTTATTGGAACAAAGCGAATATCTTTCACATCTAGCTTATCGGAAAAACTGTTAAAATCTTTTAATATTTTATCAAAAACAATTTCATCGTATTTAACAAGGTCCATTTTATTTATACAGACAATTATGTGCGGAATTTGCAGCAATGAAGCAATATAGCAATGTCGGATTGTTTGTTCAACAACACCGTTCCTGGCATCAATAAGTATAACTGCAGCATTTGCTGTAGAGGCTCCGGTTACCATGTTTCTTGTATATTGCACATGACCGGGGGTATCAGCAATAATAAATTTTCTTTTAGGAGTAGCGAAATACCTGTAAGCAACATCTATTGTTATGCCCTGTTCTCTTTCTGCTCTCAAACCATCGGTGAGGAAGGCCAGGTTAACATGTTCTTCACCTTTTCTTAGTCTGGCTACCTCAAGAGCTTCCAGCTGGTCCTCAAATATGGCTTTACTGTCAAATAGCAATCTCCCTATTAACGTACTTTTTCCGTCATCAACACTACCTGCAGTAGTGAACCTTAACAATTCCATGTTTAAGTAACCTGACTGGTAGTCTTTCTTTGCACTGGTCATTATTATTCGTTTTAAAAATATCCTTCTTTTTTTCTGTCTTCCATTGCTGCATCAGACCTTCTATCATCATACCTTCCACCTCTTTCGGTTATGCGCGTGGCAGCCGTTTCCTTAATTATGTCTTCCAGAGTGTTAGCCCTGGATAATGTAAGTCCGGTGCATGTAATATCACCTATAGTTCTGCATCTTACATCTTTTACCTTAGCTTTTTCATTTTTTTTGAGTTTCATAAACGGAGCAGTAGCCAGCCACACACCGTCACGATTAAATACCTCCCTTTTATGAGTAAAATAGAGACTTGGAATTTCAACATCGTCCATATAAATGTATTGCCAGATATCCATTTCAGTCCAGTTACTTAACGGAAAGACCCTGAAATGTTCACCCATCCTTTTTTGTCCGTTAAATATGTTCCACAGTTCTGGACGCTGGTTTTTCGGGTCCCATTGTCCAAATTCATCTCTATGGGAAAAAAATCTTTCTTTAGCCCTTGCTTTTTCTTCATCTCTTCTCCCTCCACCTAATGCAGCATCGATTTTTAGTTCTTCAATAGCATCGAGTAGTGTTACAGTCTGTAAAACATTCCTGCTTGCATTATATCCTGTTTCTTCAACGACCTTGCCCTGGTCAATTGTATCCTGGACAAACCTTACAAGACACTTTCCCCCGGTTCTTTTCATTAAATAATCTCTGAATACCAGTGTTTCAGTGAAATTATGGCCGGTATCTATATGGAGTAAAGGGAAGGGTACTTTAGCCGGCCAGAATGCTTTCCTGGCTAAATGATACATAACTATTGAGTCTTTACCTCCTGAAAATAGCAAAACAGGGCGTTCAAACTGGGAGGCAACTTCACGTATAACAAAAATTGATTCTGATTCCAGTTCTCTTAAATGGTTTATATTATATCCGTCCATATTTTAATTTTTTATACACAACAAATGGTAATATAAACTTAACTAATTTATCAATACTTTCCTTTATTGTTAACAGATCAGTTCTTATTTCAATATCAGGATTCTTCGGGGGTTCAAATAAAGAATCTATGCCTGTAAAATTTTTTATTAACCCCTGCCTTGCCTTTTTATATAATCCTTTTGTATCCCTTTGTTCACACACTTCTATCGGAGCATTAATATATACTTCAATAAAATCATCTTCTCCGATTATTGATTTTGCGCTTTTACGTGATTCCTCTGTGGGGCTGATAAATGAATTTATGGTAATAATTCCGCAATTTATAAAAAGTTTGGAAAGTTCAGCTATCCTTCTCAGATTCTCAACCCTGTCCTCATCTGTAAAACCAAGGTTTTTATTCAATCCCATACGTATATTGTCCCCATCCAGTATCTGGGTCACATAGCCCCTTTTAAACAATTCTTTTTCAAGCTCTGCAGCTATTGTACTTTTCCCGGCACATGACAATCCTGACATCCATATTACCTTTGCACGCTGATTTAAAAGTTTTTCTTTACTCTTTCTCATTAAAATCCAGTCGAATACCGGATATATTTCCCTGTTTTCTTCAACCATTTCCCTGGCTGTTATTTAATTGTTTGAAGTTGCAAATATAATAATTTAGCGGTAAAAGGAAGACTAATATTTAAAACTGATACGGGAGGAATTATTAAGTGATTTGTCGATTTGGAAATTTGATGAATTATTGAATAAGGAATTCAGCAATATAGCAATAGAACAATATAGCAATCTATCTGTAAATAAGAATTTTATTAGTTGCCGTCTTATCTCCCATTAATGTATGCATAAAATAGGTTCCGGTTTTTATATTTTCAAGTTGAAGTGAGCTCTTGTAGTTTTCTGTTGTCTTTATTCTTTTAATATTCTTAACCTGGCGTCCATTGATATCATATATATGAAACTGCAGTTCCCCGAAATAGTTGTTGTCAATTACGATATCAAATGCTCCATTGTTAGGATTAGGGTATAATTTGATTTCGGAAGTGGTTTCCAGTATTTTATCTCTGATATCAACCATATTAAGGTCAAGTGACCATATACCCCTTCCATGAGTAGCAACTATAATATTGTTGTCCTGGATAAACATCTGCCATATTGAAACAGCAGGCAGACCATTGTCTGCATAATACCATGTTGCTCCGTTATCAACGGATTCAAATATTCCTATTTCCGTTCCTGCCCATATTATGTTGGTGTTATAGGGCATTACAAGCAAGGAATAGACCATTACATCAGGAAATCCGTTATCACTTGAGTCTTTATCCCCAAACCCGCTTATATCTTCCCATTCCTCTCCCAAATTGGTTGTCCGTAATATTTTAGGCTTATCTTCATAAGAGAAAAATATATAAGCTGTATGAGGGTCAACAGGATGTGTTGCAATTCCGCTGATATATCCCAGCTCTGCGTCTTTATAATTTGGTACTGAATCGAACCTGTTACCCCCGTTTATTGAAACAAAAATGTGCAGATCAGGCTTTGCATACATTCCGGCACCGGCCCAGACTATTGTATCTGTTGCAAGCGATACTTTCACATTATGTGCGCTTGTAACCGTATTATTTACACTCCATCCATCTCTTATTTCCAGTAATTCCCAGTCATATCTGCCCATGCCGAAATTTTTATGCCTGTATACACCATTGCTGCCAACAGCAAATATAACATCAGGTTTTGCCCGCGAGTGTGATAACCTGGAGATGAAAGGTCCGTCCTCATTTATTCCGTTGTAGGCCCGTCTCCATGTTTCACCGCCGTCGTTACTTACATAAAATCTGTTATAATATGAACTTCCTATTATTCTATGTGGATACAGAGGATGCCACAGTGCTTCAAAACCATCACCCCCTATTTTATCATCGTATTCTGAGGTTACCGAAGCATCAGCTCCACCGGGTGACTGCCATGTGCCATTGTCCTGCATACCTCCAATATACTCATGAGAACCGGGTTTTTTTGCAACACCATAAAATTGTGTAGTAATGTATCCGTTTTTAATCTGCTCCCATGTTTTGCCTTCATCGTATGAGATACCCAGTCCTCCGTCGTTAGCTTCAAGAATTGTAAATCTTTCATTTTCTTCATCTGTTACCATCATAATAATTTCATGGTGGTCAACATGAAGGTCTTTGTTCTTCCTGTCATCTGCAAGAACTGTAACAGTACTTTCTTCATTCATTAGTGAGAAAGTTCCGTATTGTACTGTTATTTTTGAATCGGGCAAAGATTCCGGATTCCATGTCGAATCAGTTGGGAGATATGGCCAGAAGAAATAGAGCAGTTTATATGTATACCCGCCATCTAATTTAATTTTCGGGTGTGGTGTATTTTCATTATAGTCAACAGCGTTGACAAAAACATACTCACGCCCTGATACGTCATCATCAATATCTCTCTCAATAAGATTAAATTCCCCGTCTCTTTCCTGATCCCGGAATGATACCATGAGTTGTTTGTTATTTTCAGTATCCCAGACCTCAAAGGGGACCTCTATATAATCCCGGTAAGAATAATCTTCGTAAGGCACACCTGCCCCCTCACCTTCAGGAACAGTAAACCTGTGTGCTTTTTGTTTTTTACCCGGGCCAAAACGAATTTCTACAGATACCCAGTCACTTGACAGGAGTTCCTTCCCATCTTCCTGATCGCCGGTAGCCATTCCACCGCCAAGGAAATCCCCACCAAAGTTCACAAATCTCATAAATCCGGCTGTGCCAATAGTATCAACACGAATAACCTGAGGTTCACCGGTACTTAAACCACTTTTAAATTCAATTTTACCCAGATTAACTCCTCCGACATATACTATATTATCATTAAATGGATGCACTTCAATAATGTTGTTAAACCAGCCCTGTTCACCCAGAAAATTGTATGGAGAAACATACTTACTCCAGTTTTGACCATTATCAAATGAAACATATATATGTGTTTTATATATACTCATACCTGCCTCCTGCAAGTCAAAGGCTTCAACACTTGTATATATTTTATCAGGATTAACCGGTGATATTGCAAGATGAAATCTGTAACCTTCTCCTATGCCATTAAATGAGCGGGCCCATGTATCTCCCGCATCTTCAGACTTTAATATTCCCAGTGAATTGACAGCAGCATAAAGAGTATTAAAATCATCCGGATTAGCAATGAGATCCTGAACCTGATAACCTTCATTATAAACTTCGTCCCATGTTTGCCCTCCGTCGAAAGACTTAAAAATGCCCATATTAGTTCCGGCAATTACTGTGTTTTCATTACCGGGATGAACAAGTATTTTATTTACATACTGGAAGTCGTTATTAGAAGTCGTTGAATTAAGATGAGTCCATGTGCTGCCTTTATCAGTACTCTTAAATATTCCATCACCCGCAACCATTCCCCATCCGTAAAAGCCTTCACCCGTACCTGCATAGATAACATTATGATTTGACTCTGCCATTGTAATAGTAGAAGTTGCCAGGTTTGGAAAATCCTCTGTCAGGTTAATCCATGTAGACCCGGCATTTGTAGTTTTCCAGATACCTCCGCTTGCTGAACCTGCAAACCATGTCTGATGTGTATTATCATCAGGATCAACTATTAATCCCCTTGTTCTTCCCCCGACATTCCCGGGACCACGCTGAACCCACGGATATTTTGCAAGCGTACTTTTAAGTTCTTTTGTTCTTTTTTTTGCTTTATTAAATTCATGAAATCTGTAATTGGTTGAGTAACCGGATTCATTTTTACCAATGGGCGTTGTTATTAACTTGTAATATTTAAAAAATTCTCCCGGCTTGTCATAACCCAGCTCTTCAGTACTGATATACTTTTTTGAACCATATGTAACCACTCTAAAAGATACATATATGGTGGTCAGCACAAGTAGTGCAGTTAATACCGGTACTATATATTTTAAATTTTTCATTTTTTTAATTTTTCAGTTACTTAACAGGCTCTGGTAATCAGTGTCCTCGAATCCCGTTTTTCTGAACGCAACCACGTACATAGTATCAAACAATGCGGTATACTTATCATATAAACCTATATGCATAGTAAGATATTCTCCGGATTCCTCTTCATTATTATAATTGCCATCAACTGAAACGTAATAAATACCATACATACCGTGATTTATCACTTCCAGCTGATTTCCCTTTGTTACCTCAAATTTATCATTTTCATAATGTACTTTTACCCTGATATTTGAATCATAAATATTGCCAATCACCAGGCTGTCATTACTATTTGGATCCAAAGCTGAAACCATGTCAAAATAATCTGAAATATTATCTGCATATGTTATCCGGCCATTGACAACTGTTGCATTCTGGAATTCAATTGCATCCCAGTTACCTGCAAGAAAATTGGGGTAGCCTTCCTGGTATTCTATATCATAACTGTCATCCTCGCAGGAAGTAAGATTTACGCCAAAACTAAGGATAATAACAAATCCGGATAATAAGTTAACCAGGTATTTTAACTTTATTCTGTTTTTCATTTGCTTATGAATAGAAAATCTCATTTTACATTTTT
>CAZFQS010000061.1:0-4479 GCA_964521285.1 uncultured Bacteroidales bacterium
CATTATCACCAAAAATATAAAGTATCCACATATTTGCTATAAAATGGCCCCAGCCACCATGCAAAAACATGTTAGTAAAGAAGGTATACTGATTCCCTGATACAAAACTTGTCCGTGCAGGAACAAGTCCGAATTTGTATAAGAATGTTACAGTTTCCGCATCATTAAGAGTAAGTTCAAAAATAAAAACAATAGCATTTAATAAAATAATTAACCAATTGATGACCGGGAAACGTTTTGAAGGTATCGTATCGTACAGGGGTATCATTGCTTAATTGCTAATATATAAAAACAGGAAACAACAGATATTTGTTTATTTAAACCTTGCTCTCCTTATTATACATGATACACCTGCTAAGATAAAACAGATTAATGTGCTTACAGGAGTAAATGAACAATGGGACATATAACCCAGCATATTGTTTTTGCTTGCATTGCCATCAGGTAAGAGGGTAAGCAGTCCTGATAGTGCGAAAACAATTGTAATAATTATAAAAATTTTATAGCCGGTTTTCATTTTACAGAATTTATTTATTAAATCCAAATATATTATTAATAGTGAATATACAAAAATAAAGGTAAAAAGATAATGATTAAACAGGGAACAGCGCCCGAATTTAATTAAAGTAGTAAAATGTCTATGCCTGATAAAGGGACAAATACTTATTATTTGGTAGAAAATTATTAGTCCCTTTTTTATGATTATCTTTGTAAATTATTTATTTTTCAACTTTAACTTAGAATTTGAACTTGAATATATTAAATAAATTAAACCTGTTATATCATAGCATTAGAAAAGAACTTAACCTTTTTCTAAGCATCAGTCTTGGTATATTTTTATTTGTTCTCTTTTTTCAGCCATTCCAACTTGAAAATCTGGAATTTAATAACAGATTATTATTTGTTGCTGGTATGGGAGTGATTGTTTTTATATTTATGTTTCTATTTCGTATCACTTTACCCTGGTTGATTCAAAAGGTTCCCGAAAGCATACATGAAGGAGTAATCCCTTATTATATAACCGGCTTTCTTATTTTTGTATTCAGTGTGGTTGCTTTTGCTTTCTATCTTAAGTATGTTGGTTCACAACATATATCTTATTATGTCATGTTTAAAATAGTAGTGATTTGTCTTGCCCCTCCAATAGTATTAAGATTATATGATATATACAGCGAATTACGGCAACAAAACGAATTGCTTATCAAAGAAAAAAAACTGTTGCAAAATAAGATAGTGACTTACGAGGAAGATAACCTGAACAAAACAATAGAATTCGTCTCAGATAGCAAAACAGAGAATTTAAGTCTTCTGGTAACTGACGTTGCCTTTATTAAATCTGCCGATAACTATGTAGAAATTGTTTATAAGGAGGACAATGATCTCAGGAAGAAGCTTATAAGAAACACACTAAAGAACATTGAACTGCTGGTCAGGCAATATTCCTGTTTTGTACGTTGCCACAGAACATATATAGTAAGCACTTACTATATAGAAAAGCTGAACCGGAAACTTAATAATTACTGGTTAACAATAAAAGGATATGATAAGCAAGTTGCAGTTTCACGTCAATATTTATTAAAGGTGAGAGAATCAATATCAGAGCGTTAGGGGCGAATGACATTCACCCGGCTGTATTGCCAGTGACCACTTTTTATTTCACTATACCACTATTTTCTGTGTATTTATCCCTTATTTTTTTTATGAGCATAATTTTGGACTAGTTTTGCCACGTTTTAATTTTTAATGAAATTTAATATGAATATATTACTTGTATATCCCAGGTATCCTGATACATACTGGAGCTTTAAGCATGCCCTGAAATTCGTGTCGAAAAAGGCCGTTAATGTACCTTTAGGCATAATTACAGTTGCTTCGCTGCTGCCTGATGAGTGGAATAAAAAATTTACTGACTTAAATGTTTCTCATTTAAAAGATAAAGATGTCATGTGGGCTGATTTTGTGTTTATCAGTGCCATGTCAGTTCAACTTTCTTCGGTAAAACAAATTATTGCCCGCTGTAAGCATATGAATAAGAAAATAGTTGCTGGGGGCCCTTTGTTTACGGAAGAATATGAAAAATTCCCGGACATTGACCACCTTGTATTAAGCGAGGCTGAAATAACGTTACCCCAATTTGTTGAAGACCTCAAATACGGGGAACCGAAAAAAATATATCAGTCAGATTTGTTTGCTGATATTACGGAAACTCCTATGCCCGATTATTCACTCCTTAAACTTAATAAATATTCATCAGCAGGAATTCAGTATTCCAGGGGTTGTCCCTTTGATTGCGAATTTTGCGATATTACAGCTTTATTCGGCCGGCGGGTGCGCACAAAAACCTCTGCACAAATTATAAGGGAATTGAATATGCTGTTAAAAATAGGATGGAAAGGAAGTGTATTTTTTGTCGATGACAATTTTATCGGAAATAAAAAGAAATTAAAAACCGAACTACTTCCGGCAATTATAAACTGGATGCAAATAAACAAACATCCATTTTCTTTCATAACGGAAGCGTCAATAAACCTGTCAGACGATAAGGAACTGATGCAATTAATGGTAAAGGCAGGTTTTGATAAAATTTTTGTAGGTATTGAAACACCTGAAGAGAACTGTCTGACAGAATGTAATAAAAAACAAAATAATAAACGTGATTTAATAAAGTGCGTAAATACTATTCAACAATCAGGTATGGAAGTTACTGCCGGATTTATTGTTGGATTTGACAATGACCCTTCAAATATCTTTCAGCGTCAGGTTGACTTCATTCAAAATAGTGGAATTATCACTGCAATGGTTGGATTACTTAATGCACCAAAAATGTCAAAATTATATAAGCGATTAAAAAATGAAGGAAGGATAATTGATGCCTTTACAGGAGATAATACGGATTATTCAATGAATTTTATGCCAGTGATGAATAAGGAGGAATTGCTAAAAGGATATCAGAAAATTATTCATGGCATATACTCCAGTAAGTCATATTATGAAAGAGTATTGCTGTTTTTAAAACAGTACAACCCTCCTGTTATGAAAAAAAGAAAAATTTATTTCAACGAACTGATAGCTTTACTGAAATCTATCCTGTATATTGGAATTCTGAAGAAAAACCGGAAATATTACTGGAGACTTCTGTTCTGGAGTCTGTTTAATAAACCTCAGGCATTTCCATTAGCTGTAACTTATAGCATTTACGGATATCATTTCAGAAAAGTGTTTAAGGGAATTAGTTAGTTGTTATTACTTCAATATTATCTTCCTGCACTCCCTGTGCAGTGGCTGTGATTTTTATTGTGCCCGGACTGTCTCCAGCCTTTAGCAAAATCGATGCTATGCCAGCTTCCGCCTCAATGGGATTATACCCTATAAGCTCACAATCTCCATCTGCCTTAAATTCCACCAAACAATTATCATCCGGAATCACTATACCATATTTGTCTGTTATTGATGCATAAACAAAAACCACATCGTTTCTGCCTGCCTGTAATTCTCTCCCACTATAATCAACTTCAAGTCTGATTTTCGATGGTTGTTCAGGTGTTTTCCGTTCTGCTTCAACTACCTTTTCCCCTTTGATAAAGCCTGTTGCCTTCAAACTGCCTGGCTCAAGCGTAGCAGTATAAAATGTGAAAGGAGGGTGTGGAAGATTCGTTGAATAAATATCTTTATCGGGTTTCTGCCGGGCAATAATGTCTTCGTTGATCTGCAGTTCCACCTCTTCACAATTGCTGTATACCTTAATTTCAGTATTATCAGGATTGTTCCAGTAATTGGCAATAAAGATCATAGGTTTGTGAAAGCCTGATCTGGATTCAGTATTTGGATCAGCCTGGCTCTGATAAAAGTACATTGCAAATTTTGGTAACCTGAAAATATCCATAATCCCCGAAGCTTCTATATCAGAAGCATATCCCCTGTTATAATCAAACATTAGCCAGTTTGCATCTCCTGCGGCATTGCCTTTAAGATTACAGTTAAGGGCTTCCTGGAAATTCAGAGCCTGCTGGGCCAGACGTTTTTGTCCGTATCCCCTTAACTGCCGGGATGTACGCTCTTCTTCCGAGAGATCTGCAAATGCTTTCTGGTTAAAGCCTGCATTCTGTGCATAATATTCCCAGTCGCCATATTCTGCAATGAGAAGTGGTTTATTATCATATTTATGCCAGTAATCAGGTGGTCTTGCATGCTGACGTGCAGGACTATATACATCATAAACATCATCAATCCATCCGATAGTATATACATTTTCTGACGGAAACTCTTCATGTGTTGCCTTATGAGCTTTTTCCATAAAAGTGCGGGTCATCCCTGATTCGTTAAGTGAGGATTCCCACAGGATAATGCAGGGATGGTTACGGTCACGCCTCACCATGTCCCGGACATTCTGAATACTGTTCTTCTGGAACTGTTCATTTCCAAAAAACTGCCATCCCGGGATGGCATTCATAACCATTATTCCCAACTCATCACACGCAT
>CAZFQS010000061.1:4579-6768 GCA_964521285.1 uncultured Bacteroidales bacterium
GCTGCCGTACGGTTAGCATATAGAGGATCAGTGATATGAATTTTATCCTTTACTATAAGATATACATTGCGATAAATACCGCTATAATAATTGAAGTCCAGATCAGCCAGCAGCTTACCGGGAGGTATCTCGGGATTATGCAGATTATTCAGTCGCACCAGGATACAATTTTCTTCTCCTGCTTTGATCTTGTTACTAAGATCTGCATAAAACGGCAGATATCCGCCCTTGTGTGTAAGAATATGCTCACCGTTTATAAATACTTCAGCTTCGTGCATGGCTGCTCCGAATTTTATTGCTACATGCTTATTCCTATAATTTTTGGGTACCATGAAGAACTTTCTGTAAAAACAGTAACCCTGCCATTGATTTCCGGTTATTACCAGGGGTTCTATGCTTGCGGTATGTGGAAGGCTTACCTTCTCCCAGGTTAGATCAGTACTGTTTCCCGGTGTATACAAACCAGATGTGATAGTTGTATCTACATCTTTAACAAACTCCCAGTCAGAATTAAAATTAATATCTCCTTTAAGCATACTCTTCCTCCCTTCAGAACATGAGATTATTATAATTAAAAATAGTACTGACTGCAGAACAAAAATCATATGTTTTATCCTTTTCATAATCACAGGAGCTAACTAAAAAATTAAAACAACTGCACCAATCTCTATCCACGGATTTGTCTCAGGTACAATATTTCCAGCCGGGCGTAATGATATTTGCAGCCTTTCCACTTTATCCATTTGTACACTGTCACCTGGTCCCCCACGTCCTTCTGCCGGTTCAATCCAGTAATTCCATCTCTGCGGAAAACCTTGTGGCAGCTTCACACCTCTGCTTAAACCAAGCTCATTAACAGGAACAACAATATCTTTCCAGTCTTTAGATAAGATGATTTTTTTACTCCAGGAAGTTCCGTCTGCTTCAACAAGTGTAACAAAGGCCTCAAGCCGGTTTGTGCTTCCCCTGGCACTTATCCTCAGGGATTTTGCTTTCCGAATAGCTGCCTTACGTGAGTCTATCCTGTCTTTAACAGTTAAGGACATTGTATAATCATCCAGTTCCCTGTCAAAGCTTAACGGTAAATATAAACGGTAGACAGCCTGTCCGTTTACATTCGATGATTTCATCTCAAAAATTCCAAAACGAATTGCATCTCCTATACGTGTAAATGCCAGTTTATTTATATCCTTTTCAGGATCAAGCAACGACATAGGTGTTTGCAGGCTGACAATCTTTGCTTTCCAAAAATTACTTCCTGTGAATCCATAAATAACAGGACTCCCTTTAACAGCCGACGGAAAGGTTATAAGTGAATCATTTGTTTTTACAGTAATAGCGTATTCAAACCATCCTTCACCCAATTTACCGGTATCAATTGAAACGCTGTAAGTATATCCTTCTTTATGTTCCATATTAAAAGTCTGAAACCACCTGTTCCTGTTTCCTTTACCACGTATATGCAGCATAACTTCATCAGGGGGTTTATTGTCAATGATCTCTGCTTTTATTCCAACAGGCTGATTAACCAGGTATTCGTCGTAAGCAACCAGGTTAACCTGCAAAGGAAGTTTTTCGGCTTCATTACAAATGAATTCGTCCAGTCCGATTTTACCCAAATATTCAGGCAAATCAGTTTTCTTAGGAGGTTTATCCTTATATAAAATATAAACTCCCGGGTATATATCAAATTTACCACTATCCGCAGCAGTATAATAAGTGTTTCCTTTATTAATACCGAATGCCTTAAATTCATCACCCAGATCAGGAAGCTTTATTACCATTGGCCATTCCCTGTATAAAAGTCTGGATACTACTTTATCCTTACCTGGCCGTTCAAACGGATCACTCACAATCATAGCATCAGGATATACTTCCAGCCTCCATATTCCATTCATGATTTTATCCAGAAAATAAATTCCTTTTCCTTCGTACCTTACCAGGGGTGATGAACCGTAACCAACAATTTTTACAAGACTGTCAGGTTGCGGATGATCTGTCCCGGTGCTATTGGAGTACATGAATTTATCTGCCGTAACCATTTCGCTCAGGTTCTCTTCGTAGCTTACCCTGAAAGGTCCAAATAAAGTATTTTCCGGGTAATTGCCATATGTTTCCCAGAGAGGTATATTTTTCATTACCTCAGCTGCTATTACTGCACTGACAGATTTACCGGGAGTGTAAACCAT
>CAZFQS010000062.1:0-4919 GCA_964521285.1 uncultured Bacteroidales bacterium
CAAACTGTTTGGAAAAGATTTTGAAAAAAATGGTGCCCTTAATGAATATTATGAACCAGAGACAGGAGAACCTATCCTCAATAAAGGATTTCAAAACTGGAATTACCTGGTATTGAATATGATTGCATGGCTTGATGGAAAAGAAGTAATTAGAGAATTTTGAGGATTAGTTTTAGGCGAACTGCAAAATTACCATGGAAGTAGTCGCCACTTATACCGATCCTTGTTGCAAAATGATATACACCACCTGCATGAAAGACCGGACTTACAATATAAAACAAATTCTATAAAGTTAATCCTTTAAAATTCAACAAATATTTTAAACTTTGACAAGGATTTTATTAAATACTACTGAACCATATTTAATCCGAATAATAAAAATACCTGGCAATAATGCATAGGTACTTATCAATAAGTTTTTCTGTTCTGGTTCAAGCTTAAACGCATTTAACAGCTTACCTGATAAATCGAATAGTTCAATACATTTTTGTGCTTGAGTTTGATTAGGGATTGATACGGTCACAAAATCTTTTATATAAGTTGGGAAAACAGAGACTTTCTCATGATCGTTTTTTTGAATTGAAGTAATTGCAGTGAATGTTGCAATTATGTTTTTATCTGAATCCATTGTTACCGTTATTATTGGATTAGCGCCCTTAACATCGCCTTCCCATTTTAAAAATTTGTAACCATCTTCCGGTACAGCAGTAAGTGTAATTTTTGAACCTGCTTTATAGGTTGAATCATCAATACTTCTTGTAACAGAGCCATTTTTGGCCTCAATATTTAATTTATAATATGTATTCGGAAAATAAGCACAACTATACATTCGATCTGCAAAATCTTTAAGAAAATTCTCTCTCCAACGATTAACAGTTTTAACCCCAATATGACCATCTTCAATATATTCCGGCGAAGGATCATCTGTCCACCAATTGGAATATAATGGAGAAGGATTTAATTTGTTAGATGCCGGTGGCCGGTACGATGTAATACTACCCGCTAAATTATTTATTGATGGAATGTTACTGGTTATTATATAATTATAATTTGAAGGATTTTTTGGAGAAAAAAGAAATCTTACAGTGTCATTTTGCAATAGTGCTTTAATAGGCCTGTCAATATTCAATGTTGCAACCGGGTTAGAAATTGTATCTGCTTTAAACGGTAAAAGTAGTTCAAGAACACCAAATTGTTCAATGCTGTCTAGTTCGGTTGTGGTGCGATAAAATACTTTATGCGGACGTTCCCATGCACGAACAAACTGACCGCCCCAGCTGGGTTGAGTGGGGTCATCAGAAGTCCCATAGAGCAAACGCGTAAGTGATGGAGTATCTCCCATTTTCATTTTAGTGCCTTTTGAATAAAAATAATTACCTAAAGCTCCAAAACCTTTTATATAAGTACTAACAAATCCTGTATTACTCCATTGACCGGATTGGTTACCTCCAACAAACCACCCCCGGTAAGTTGCATTGGATTCTATAAACCAAAGGCTGGGATGATTTTCAACAATATACTGATAAGCGTTTACCGACCATTTTTTATTAGGACCCCCGATGAAATATACATGCAGTTTTGGAAGAATATCCGGCGCATCATGTAAAGCCTGTGTAAGATCTTCAATCCCACCCCATATTAGAATATTTAATGGCCGGGGATCATTCCTCCTTGCACATTCAATGATCCAATTGGAACCCTCTGTTGGTACACCGTATCCAATTGGACCAGGAGTATCAATTGCCCCTTGCTTAACAATCTTACGTAAGGAATCCGCAGTAGGGTACTTATCTGAATAAGCTTTAAGTCCAGGATAATCTTTTTCATATGCATCAATAGCTTCTAGGATATGTTCTTTTCGTCCATCACCAAAAGGAGATGAAATTATTCCCTCAACATCAAATGTATCAGCATACACCAGCAAATGCACCATTGATTGATAATCATCAAAATCAGTACCACCAATATCAGTTGACACTATAACACGATGAGTTTGAGCTGTATATGAAACCTCAGACTTAGCCTGATTGAATTGATTAAAAAAAATAATCGATAATAGTAATACGTAATATTGTTTCATTCTTATTTAAGTTATATTTTTTATTTGTTGATAAATATATATAAAATGCTCTATTAATTCCTACCTGTTCTTAAGATGGAATTTTTTATTGCATATATGCGATATTTTAATTTTACTTTGATTTTACTTATACATATTAGAAAATTTCTTAAGATAGTAGTACATTTAATTTACTCCAATGGATTGCATGATATAAAAGGCTTCCCTTTTGAGGCAGCCTTTTATAATTATTAACTAAAATCCATCAAACGAAAGTCTATGTACTGAGAATCCTATTAAAGATATATTATATTACTTTTACTGTTTTGATAATATAGCTGCTACTATAATTTTATTTTGTATATGCTAAACAGTTTATA
This sequence comes from uncultured Bacteroidales bacterium, assembly GCA_964521285.1. Classification (GTDB taxonomy): domain Bacteria; phylum Bacteroidota; class Bacteroidia; order Bacteroidales; family UBA10428. The sequence continues at coordinate 2,440 of CAZFQS010000062.1, forward strand.
TTTTCGTTTATTTACTTTTTTAAATTTAATAAATAACAAACAAAATTTCTAGAAAATTTAACAAAATTTAAATGAAATAAACAAAACTTATATGAATATTTCGATTCCGCCAATATAATTTTAATAATTTACAGGTTGAGACGGATTGCAGCTAAATTCCTACATGTCCGTTCATAATGATGATTTTTCTGTTAAGTCACTCCAAATACTCACACATTATCATTTCTATAACCTGAAAAACCGAATGTGATTGACCATTTTTACACTTCAATACTCCCGTACCGCTTCCTGGATTCTTTCACAGCACTTTTCACTGTTGATCTTGGATTATGGTTGGATTGTATCTGATTACACTTAAATAACAAAATTACATGTGTTCATTAATAATAAACAGTAATAAAAGAAACTAAAATTATTATTATATTACACTTAAATAATAAAACAGAATATATGATACGGCTACTAATATTGTGCTATTTCCTGTTAATTTACTCTCAGAAAACAATTACCCAGGATTTTATGCCCCTGTGGCCAGGGGATAATATTCCAAATTCCAGGGGAATAAATGTGGAAGAAGTTATAGTAGATGAGAGGATTTTACAGGTAGATATGCCTGGTATATATACATTCTTTCCATCAAAAGAAGAAAATACAGGAAGTGCTGTGATTATTTGCCCGTCCGGTGGATATCATCACCTGACATATATACTCGGAGGATTTCAGCTGGCCAAATGGTTTAACACCATGGGCATGGCTGCTTTTGTATTAAAATACAGGCTTCCTCATTCTCCTGACCTTATTGAGAGGGAAAAGGCTCCATTACAGGATGCACAGCGTGCTATGCGTATAATTAGAGCTAATGCGGTAAAATGGGAAATACAACCTGACAGGATAGGTATTATGGGAACTTCGGCAGGAGGCCATCTGGCATCTACTCTTGCAACTCATTCTGAAGATGTTTCATCTATAGGTGACTTGCTGGATAAAATATCCTATCATCCTGATTTCTTAATTCTTATTTCTCCTGTTATTTCTATGGGTAAATATACCCATAAGGGAAGCCGGGACAACCTTCTTGGAGACAATCCTGCAAAAGAAATAATTGAAAAATATTCAAGTGAATTGCATGTAAGTTCTTACACACCTCCCTGTTTCATTGTACATGCTGCAAATGATAAATCAGTAAGCTCTTTTAACAGCCTTCTGTTTTACCGGGCTCTGACTGATAATAATGTCTCAGGATGTAGTCTGCATATTTTTCCCCGGGGAGGCCATTCTATTCAACTCAGGGATAATCCCGGTTCACTTGATCTTTGGCCTATATTATGCGAAAAATGGTTGAGTGAGATTGGTATAATTAATTAACCACAAGTTTATATGACAGATTCCGGAATTTTAAAATATATACTCCTTGTGGCAATAATGTGATATCAAGACTCTCATCTTCCGAATTCAGGGTTTTTTTAAGTACTATTTGTCCGGTTAAGTCATAAATAGCAACATTTTCTGAGTTAGTTACCGTTCTACTTATTTTAATTAAACTGCTTTCAGGATTAGGATATATTATTATTCCCTGTGATTCTATTTCTTCGGCAGCAGAAGCTATATTTAAGGTGAGTGTCTGAACAACATCAGGAGCTGCATAATAAAGAAAATTTCCTTCCTGTGAAGCTGTAATATCTGTAGTACCCTCACCCGTTAAAGTAACAAGATTTCCCTCGATAACAGCTACATTTGTATTGGAGCTGGTATATGATACCGGTAAACCGGAGCTGGCCTTTGCAGTAAGTTCAAATGGCTGATCTCCTATCCTTTTCCCGGGTAACTCGCTGAAACTTATAGCCTGGTTAAGCCTTTTAAAAGACCGGTCCGGCAGCCAGTCATAGCTAAAACCAGGATGTGTTTCTCTTGAGAATATGTTTTCAACAGTATAATCAAGCGCCTCCTCATCAGTAAGCTGACGGCTTATTGAAATCCTGTATGTGGTATCGGAACCAGGTCCGAAACACTTGTATTCGGCATATATGGCAGGCAGCACATTCCATGTTTCCCAGCCTGCTCCGCTAAAGGCCGCAGGCTCTTCACAATTAATAAATACAGTACGCGGCGCTTTCTGCCAGGGCCTTCCAAGAACGAACAAATTAACGGGTGTTCCTTCATAACCAATTTCATCAGCAGTAATTTTAGAGTCAAGAAATACATAACCAAATTTAGATTCAAACTCTGTACTTGCAGCAGTTAACTTTCCGCCGTTTCTGTTTTCGTTTATCTCGCAGCTGTCAAATACCACAGTTGACCTGCCAAATATAAAGTCCACAGAACCTTCTATGTAACAATGTTTCATATAGATACGGCCTGTCCCATAAGTATAGTAAGTATCCTGAAATCCCAAAAGTTTGCATCCATAGTAGCTTTGTCTGTCTCCATTGACACGCAGTGCAACAGCCTGGGCTTCCTGGTTAGTATTCCGGAAAGTAATA
>CAZFQS010000063.1:0-4585 GCA_964521285.1 uncultured Bacteroidales bacterium
TCAGTCGTTAGCAGGAAGAACAGCAATTTTTAAACTTTTTCCTTTCAACATGTCTGAGCTAGGGAAACTTAATGAACCAAACATAAACCAGACCTTATATAAAGGTTTTTATCCGAGAATCTGGAGTTCTGATGTATTGCCTGCAAAAGTATACTCAGATTATATTGAATCTTATATTGAGCGAGATCTAAGGCAAATAGTCAATATTAAGGATTTAGATAAATTCAGAACCTTCATAAGGTTATGTGCTGGAAGGATTGGACAGGTATTTGTTGCCAGTCACTTAGCTAATGAAATTGGGGTATCGGTTCATACAATTAACTCATGGATTTCTATTTTGGAAACTTCATATATCATTTTTCAACTTCCTCCATTTCATGCAAATATTAATAAGAGGTTAATTAAATCACATAAGCTTTATTTCTATGATGTTGGACTGGCAAGCAATTTATTGAGAATTCAAATGCCTGATCAACTAGACATCCATCCTTTACGTGGTGCACTATTTGAAAACCTTGTTGTCGCTGATATAATTAAATCTAGAAAAAATAGGGGATTTATGAATAATTTCTTTTTTTATAGGGATAGCAACCAAAATGAAGTGGATTTGATAATTGACAATTTATTAACTATAGATGCAGTTGAGATCAAATCGAGCGAAACTTTTAACATAGGATTGTTAAAAGGTTTAAACTATATACGTAATATATTCCCGGACAAAACAAAGCAAACTTATCTCTGCTATGCGGGTCTACAGGAGATGAAAATAATGAATCATCAACTTGTTAACTTCAAAAATATTTCGGACTTATTAACTTAAAATGAAATATTTACATTAAAATAGAGCATATGAACAACGAAGAAATCCGCGAATATTGCCTTTCTAAGCCTGGTGTTACTGAGAGTTTGCCATTTAATGATACTGCACTGGTGTTTAAGGTAATGGATAAAATGTTTGCTTTGCTCGACTTATCTGAAGATAGCAGAGGAATAAGTTTAAAATGTGACCCGGAGCTGGCCATTGAACTCAGGGAACAATATCCTGAAGTTACTCCTGCATTGCATTTCAATAAGATCATTATACCTTTTAATTATACTGTAAAGGTGAAATCCAAATATATTCAGGGGAGGATTGCATATTACATGTTTAGGTCAAATGATACTATTATAGTTTGATGATCTTCCTGGTGGTCACATAATCTTTTGACCTGATAGTAATGAAATAGACTACTTTCTGGAAGGAGGAGAGGTCGAGTTGATGGGTGGTTTCTTTCCTCTCTCCGGTGTATATCAGTTGACCATTCAGGGATGTAATTTCGATATTATGCAGATCTGAAATGCCTGTTTCGATGGTTATTGAACTGGAAGCCGGATCCAACGTCCATTCCAACCGGTGGTATTTATATCATAATTGGCCGTATTCTGGTTGGCTTTAAACTGCATCCGGTTTTTTGCGGTCCGGCGCTCTGCTTTAATAATCTCATGCAATTTAAAAAGCCCCAATCCAACGATTGAGGCCCTCCTGTTTTTTTACCTTTTTACTTTATCCATTCAGTTACCACCTCTGGACTTCAACCCGGCAAATCAAGATTATTCTTCGGGTATTCTTAATAAAACGGATTATTAATAGTAAACGATCTTTCTTTCAATCATCATCCACCCCGGGTGAATTCTTTTAATCCAATTGTCATTATCGTCATATTCATACTTGGCAACAACATCTGGATATTCCGGATCTTTGTAGTTAAGCAGCTCTATATCATTGTATTCAAATAAACCGTGATCATTATACTTGTAGCCTGTATAATGATGTTGTAATTTCCCATCGGCGTCTATTCCTTTCATCTCTTTTATCGTCCCGTCAGGATACCTTGCAAATTCCACGGTGTAAAAAATAGTGTCCGGCGGATAATAGAAGTCTGCTTTTATCACATACCTATTCTTGTCAAGGGCATAATGACGTCCTTTATTGAATTTGATATCCTGGGATGCTTTCCAATAAGTTTCAACGTTCCCTTGTTTGTCATAAATTACGTCAATAGTATAAAGCAAGCTGTCATTTCTTATCCAGTAAATGTTCTCGATTCTATTATTCACTGAATGAATTACTGCACTCATAATATTATCATCATTTATCTTCTGTTTCTTATAGATCATATTGCCTTCTCGATCAAAATATAGTGACGATGCACGACGTATTTCTACACCTTCTGCTTCTTCATGTGTAAAAGGTTCTCCTTTAATTGTTTCACTTTCATTATCTGATATATGGTATGACTGATAATGAATTTCTATTACTTTCCCGTTTAAATATTCAAAATTATCCCAATGGGGAGTAAAAAGTCCGAGCAAAATTCTATTTTCAGAATCCTGAGCCTGAACGATAGATACTAAAAGAAATAAAAATGAAATATGCACAATTCTTTTCATAACTTATGGATTTTGGTGAGTAAAGCAATTTACAACATTCAAATCAAAAAATCAAGTACTTTTTATTTTGGACATACCCCAAAATCATCATAATTAAAGTCTATAAGTCAAGCTATTACCAGGATATAGAGTATTAACATGTGAAAATTGTCTGTTTTAAAAAAAATGGGGATACTTACTACCGGGTTGGATAAAACTGCTCAGCGGTTCGAACAGAGAATATTATAAATAATAAATTGATAAGAAATTGTAATTACCAAATTTCATGAGCTAAGAATCCTTACTTGAAACTAGGAGAAAAATTGATTGAAATTATTCGGGGGAATCAACTTAAAAGAATGTTCCGGGTATGAACTGGCAAACTCTTTTATAATTACGCCTAAAATATTTATTTACAAAATTCTTGAAGTTCATTTCAAATATTTATAGGAAATTTTGAAGTTAATTTCAATTATTTCAATAAAAAGTCAGATTATCATTTCTATTTTTTGCAGTCAACAAGAGAAGAGGATAAATGATCATAAAAATTCGCGGGTATTAGTTCCATTTTTTATCTAAAATGTCTATATTTACCATGAAATACATAAATAACATTTACAAAATTCATGGATAAATTCCTGGACCGATTAGCAGAAAATCAAGTATTAAGGGACTTACAGCAGTTTCCTGTAGTTGGCATTGTGGGACCAAGGCAAGTTGGCAAAACAACCCTGGCTAAAATGATATCAACAAAGCTGGATAAAAAGGTGTATTACTTGGACCTGGAATTGCAGGAAGACCTTACAAAGCTTGAAAATGCTGAATTCTATTTTAAAACACATCGGGAAGATTGCATTATACTGGATGAAATTCAAAATATGCCTGAATTATTCCCTGTAATACGGGGAATGATTGATCAGTATAGGATTCCGGGAAGGTTCATTATTTTAGGATCAGCTTCACCCGGCCTGATAAGAAAAAGCTCCGATTCTCTTGCAGGTCGAATTGCATATACTCAATTACATCCGTTAAATATAATGGAAATGGGAGAGCAGTATAGTATGGAAACACATTGGTTTTCAGGTGGATTTCCTGACTCTGTATTATCAAAGGATATTCAGGCATCAAGAAACTGGTTACGGAATTTCATTCAGACTTATACGGACAAGGATCTGCCTTTACTGGGAATGCCTGCTGCCCCTATGGTCATCAGAAGGTTTTTAACCATGTTGGCTAATTACCAGGGAGGAATCTGGAATGCAACTAATTTTGCGAAATCCATGGGATTAACTTACCCGACGATAAACAGGTACCTGGATTTTCTGGAAGAATCCTTCCTGGTTACCAAATTGAATCCTTTTAGTCATAACATCAAAAAACGACTGGTAAAATCTCCAAAAGTGTATATCAGTGACAGTGGAGTATTGCATTACCTTGCTTCAGTTACCGACTTTGAACAGTTACAGGGGAAGGTATTGATCGGTAATTCCTGGGAAGGTTATGTTATTGAGCAAATACGGGAATTGGTGCCGCCAGATATCAATCTCTATTACTATCGTACACACAACGGAGCGGAGTGTGACCTGTTACTGGTCAAAGGATTGCAGCCTATTTCAGCCATAGAGATTAAGTATACTTCTGCTCCGAGGATCCCGAAAGGTTTTAATATTGCCATTGAAGATTTGGGAACACGTGATAATTATATCATCACCCCATACTCTGATTCCTATATGAAATCTAAGAATCTTAGGGTATGCAGCCTGATTGAATATCTGGATCAATTTATTATCAATTAAGTATTAATTTCAGAATGTAACTTTGCGATAATGAACAACGAAGAAATCCGCGAATATTGTCTGGCTAAACCTGGCGTTACTGAGAGTCTGCCATTTAATGACACCGCTTTGGTTTTTAAAGTCATGGATAAAATGTTTGCTTTGCTTGACCTGTCTGAAGATTCCATGGGAATATCCCTGAAATTTGATCCGGAATTGGCGCTGGAGCTACGTGAGCAATACCCCGAAGTGACTCCTGCATATCACTTCAACAAGATCATTATTATTTTATTTTATACTATAACACTAAACAATGGGAAGGCGCTTGATACCTTTCGTGCTTAAAAGATATATTTCAGTTTAAACATAAACATATCATAATCCTTCATGTTAGCAAATAA
>CAZFQS010000064.1:0-3614 GCA_964521285.1 uncultured Bacteroidales bacterium
CCCTCAAACAGGATTACCCACCAGGTTAGCAGGAATAAACCTAATCCGCAAACAATAGCAGCTGTTAAGGCAAACGCTTTTACATTTAGTTTCATTTTTTTTAGTTTTTAAAAGTGTAAAATTTTAAAAGGCTTTTTAACTTTTTATACAATAAAGTGTTATTAAATACTTTTGATAATGCAAATTACTATTTTTAATATTTAATGTCAATTAAACCAGAAGAATATCTAATGCTTTTACAAATTATTATTTTGTTAAATTTACACGTAGCTTTATAAAATACGATATAAGCTAATACGAGGCATTTAATTATAATAATATTTAACAGGGATTTTTTGTAATGAAAATAACATTATTACGACACGGTGAAAGCAGCTGGAATTTGGAAAACCGGTTTACCGGCTGGACTGACATCGATCTCACCGAAAATGGTAAAAGAGAGGCTCATCAGGCAGGAAAACTGCTTCGGGAAGCAGGGTATACATTTGACATTGCATATACATCCGTTTTAAAGCGGGCTATACGCACATTATGGATCGTACTGGATGAGCTTGATCTCATGTGGTTACCTGTCATCCGGGAATGGCGTCTAAATGAGCGTCATTATGGTGCTCTTCAGGGATTAAACAAATCTGAGACAGCAGAAAAATACGGCGAAGATCAGGTACTGCAATGGAGACGTAGCTATGATATGCGGCCGCCTCAACTTACCAAATCAGACAGCCGTTATCCGGGGCATGATGAAATATATTCACATCTTTCAAAAAAAGATATTCCGCTTAGTGAAAGTCTAAAGGATACTGTAGACAGGTTTCTGCCTTTCTGGCACAGCCAAATTGTTCCAGCAATAAAAGAGGGGAAACGGATACTAATAGTGGCACACGGCAACAGTCTGAGAGCATTGGTGAAATACCTTGATCAAATGACGGATGAGGAAATTATTAAGTTAAATATCCCAACCGGCATTCCCCTGATTTATGAACTGGATGATAATTTAAATCCCATAACACATTACTATCTTGGCGATTCCAAAGAAGCTGAGAAAGCAATGCAAAAAGTTATGCGCCAGGGTGAGATAAAAGAGGAGAATTAATTTATTTACCACTTAAGAAGGTAATTTTATTAAATTTCAAGTTTAATAGTGCTATTTGATGAGAAAAAAAGAATAAGCTTATTTCTTTATTTTAATTAAAGGAGGCCAGTCATGATACAATACTCCTATGTTAGTCAGACAGTTTTGCAACTATTCTTTTCATTTCTTTTGTTAATAACAACATCTCAGCTTAGGGCTCAATATGAAGCCCAAAATTGTACCTACATTGGCAGATACGCATGCGGGCCATGCTATTGTGTCACAGTTGCAGATACAATTCTTTATTTTGGTAATGGTGGATATTTAGAGATCCTTGACATCTCAGATCCGGAAAATCCTGTAGAACTTTCAGATATACTCACTCCTGGTGGTGTATGGGATGTTACAGTAAGAGGCAATTATGCTTATATAGCAAATGGATTTTGTGGTTTGCGGGTAATAGATATCAATTACCTGTAAATGGCTATGTAACTATAAAGGTCTACAATAAATTAGGCCAGGAAGTAATAACATTAATTGAAAAGGAACAGGCTGCAGGATATTATAACATTCATTGGAATGCAGGCAATAATTCTTCAGGAATATATTTTTGTCATATTAAAGTAGAGATTGAAAAAGGTATACTATTAGAAGAAGTAAAGAAAATGATGTTTATTAAGTAATTACTTCATTATCCATTGGAAGCCAGGTCGGCTATTTCAGTCTTTAACATTCTCCATTCAAAACAAATTACAATCTGCCATGTTATATGTAAAAGAAAATATATTTCAAACAAAAGGAGACTATAATATGAATATGGCAAATAAAATAACAGGATTACATCATGTAACAGCAATAGCATCAGATGCACAAAAAAATGTTGATTTTTATGCAGGCATACTGGGGCTGCGCATGGTAAAGAAAACTGTTAATTTTGATGCTCCTGATATATATCATTTATATTATGGCAATGAAGATGGTTCACCTGGAACCATAATGACTTTTTTTATTTATCCGGACAATTTCCAGGGGCGCAAAGGAAAAGGACAACTGACAGTTACATCATTTTCTATTCCTGCCAACTCACTCTCCTACTGGATGAAAAGATTAGATAAGTTCAATATACCCTATACAAAGCCACCCGGATTCGCTGTTGATGAAGAACCGCAACATTTGGGCGAAGGGCTCAAACTACCCCCATGGGAAGAAGTTAACCGGACTAAAATTGAAAAAGGCTTGGCAACCATTTCACTCAATATTGAAAAATTCAAAGATTAATGCATTCATATGACATAACTGAAAAAGGTAGTCAGTTACACAAGGCAAAAAATTCGTTGATACAGGTACATGGACGGGGAGCAGGTGCACACGATATCCTTTCATTAGCTGACATATTTGCGGATGAAACATGGTACATAGCGGCTCCACAAGCCACCAATAACACATGGTACCCTTATAGTTTTATGGTTCCCACTGAACGAAATGAACCCTGGCTAAGTAGTGCCATTGATATTTTACATAAACTTCTCCAAAATGTACTAAACACCCTTCCCTCAGAGAATATTTACCTTATGGGATTTTCGCAGGGAGCTTCTCTCGCAACAGAGGTTGCAGCGCGTTTTGCCCGTAAGTACGGTGGTGTTGTTGCTTTCACAGGAGGTTTAATTGGTAGCGAACTGCACAATGAGAAATACAAAGGCCATTTTGATGGAACAAATATATACCTGAGCAACAGTGACAATGATCCTCATATACCAGAAAGCCGTTCGTTAGAAACCCAGTTTCAAATGAAAAAAATGGGGGCAAATGTTAAACTTGATATTTTCCCTGACAGACCACACACCATAATTGAACAGGAGATTGACAAAGCCAAAAGACTGGTTTTCAAAAATGGAGACTGAAAAGAATTCCAGGAATTGACTGCCAGCAAAATCGTTAATATTAGCTGTACTCTTGATAATAAGTAAGAAAATCCGGTAAAAATTTGAAATATGCAACCCTTTTTGTACATTTAATGCATTAAAAGCACAGATATACAAGAGGTAGAGGTAAATGCCAGAAGAATTACTAAATACTTAACTATTATGAAAAATCTAGTCTTATTTTTATCACTTTTGCTAGTATGCAGTTCCGGATTTTCTCAGGAATTGGAAATTAAAAGTCAGGATTCGGTAAAATATTCTTACAATCTTTTCGACTGCAGAGGCTGGGGAGATAAATATTTCCTGGCTGCAAATATTGGGGTTAAGCAAACAATGCTGGGATTGAGGGCTGGATTTTTATGCAAGATCGGTGCATATATTGGTACAAGATTTGGGAGAGGAGATGTATATCATAATGAAACAGATTTAACAACTACCAAAACAACCCTGTTTTCTATAACAGGGGGTATAATAATTCCGGTTTATTTGCAGGACAAATTTGGTTTATATGCTTTTGTCGGTGGTGGATACGGACAATGGTGGCATTTTCGGTGGGAAACCTGGACAAAAGAAGGATATGAACTGGAAGCAGGATTGATGATTTCTTATAACAGATTCAT